>CAYWJB010000003.1:0-310316 GCA_964458495.1 uncultured Arcobacter sp. | reverse complement strand
GCGTAACCCGCGAATCTGCGAATCGGCGGTTGGTCGCTCCATAATGACTGACCGCCGGTTGAACCTGTCGAGGCGCTCTCCCCCCGGCGGGGGAGGGCGCCTTTTTCCTTTCCACAGCGGCACAATCCTTTCCATTTTGCAGATAACCGCCTCGTATTTTCTGAAAAGAGCGCCTGCCAGCGCGCGGTTTATCTGTGACTTAGCTGGCAATTTTCGGCAGGAATCCGCGCTTCGCCGTTCCTGGCGCCGTCCGGACTGAGATACACTGATGCCCATGAAGACAGCTTGTGCATTGTTCGCGCTCGCTCTTGCGGCGCCCGCCGTCCTTCCCGCACTGGAAGATCCGCCGCCCCAGCATGTGCAGTGGATGAAGGAGAGCGGCCAGCTCCAGGACAAGATCCGCAACGGCCAGGACGTGGCGCCCAGCGCCCAGCGCCTCCAGGCGATCTACAAGGAGGTGGAGGCGTTCTGGGCGAAAAGGAATTCCGAGATCGCCTTGAAGGCGTGCCGTGACATTCAGGCGGCGGCGGCCAAAGTTGCCGCGGGCGACGCTGGCGCCGGCCGCGCCATTGGCGCGGGCTGCCGTTCCTGCCACGACCAGCACCGCGAGAAGATCTCCGACACGGTCTACAAGATCAAGTAGCGCCTGCCGGGCTGAATTAGCGCCGGCGCGACCTATTTGCGGGCGGATGTGGGGGACAAGTGTGCTTAATCCGCGCCCTGAAGCCTGAGCCACTTGCCCCGGTAGCGGTAGAGGATCACGGAAGCCTTGCCCAGGATGTGGGACTCGATTCCGTCATGGTCGAGCTCGGGCAGCGGGGGCCCGCCGTAGGCTTGATGATACCGGCGGATCTGGTTCGCGCCGGCGGCTGTGATCAGCCAGTCGAATCCCGCCCGCCCCTCAGCGATGCCTTGCATCCGCTGGATTTCCAGGCCTCCCTGGAGGGTCTCGGGCGACTCATCGGCGGCATCCTCGAAGACGAGCAGCCGCACGGTGCCCTGCACCGAACACAGCGCGGCCCAGCTCTCTTGTCCGGGCTGACAAAACGTGCCGCGGATCACGTTGTGCGGGCCGGATCGGCCCGGTCCAGGCCAGGACTGCGGGATGGCGCATCCCGCTTTCTCCAGGGCCGTTGCCACTGCGGGCGGCAATTCGGGGAAGGCCTCCACCGGAAGGCGCTGCATCTGTTTCCACCCGGCATTGAGACCCAGCCGGAATTCCGGAAATCGGGGATCCCCGGGCGAAGGCCGCAATCCATCTTCGGAGGAGCGCACGGAATAGGCCAGGTCCTCGTCCAGGTATGGCGCGACGATGCGGGCGCGGCGCAGGCATTCTTTGGCGGCCTCCGCCAGCCGCGGATCGGCCTTGCCCTGAAGCTGTGTGTCGAGGAAGCGCTCATGGAACCGCCGCGCGGCGCGGATCTGCAGTTCCGGGTTCAGGCTGTGCTCGAGCAACCGGCGCGCCTCGCCGGCGAGCACCGTGCCGCGGGCGATGTTGTCGGCGCACCAGGCGCCGAGCGCGTCGATCGAGGGGCCGAAGTCGGGCTGCGCTTCGAGCGACGCCTGAAGGAACTCGACATACGGGCGCGGGTCGTGCGCCCCCGCCCACCGGGCCGCGAACAGCCCGGCGCGCGGATCAAAAGGATGTCGAGCAATGGCACGTCGCCAGGCGCCGAGCAGCGCATTGTAGCGGTCCGGATCGATCTCTGTGGGCTGGAACCGTGCCGGGGGCCAGTCGAGGAACTCCGAGCCGGGCGCGTTCTCGATGAGCCAGAGCACATGCACGGCGCGCCGTGCGGCGGCCTCGGCTGTTGCCGAACGCCAGAGCGCCGCGATCACCAAAGCGCGCTGATGCGTATCTCCCGGCGTGGCTTGCAGATCATTTTCGAGCCGCGAAATCCGTTCCGGGCTGAGCGCTCTGGCCTCGTCCAGAACCGCCTCCAGGTAGCTCCCGGGCGGCGCTTGCTTCAGGGTTGGGGCAGCTGGCGAGCGGGCAGGTTCGGCTGGTTGGGCTGGCTTCGAAGGGAGCTTCGAGACAAGAAGCAGCCACGCGCCAGCCAGGATCGTGAACAGAACGAGGGGGACTGAGACCCTCAAGCGTCCAGAATACCCGCCCACGCAGGCGTTGCGATCCTGTTTTGGCTGGATTTTTGGTTCCGGCGTGAGAGGATGGGGACGGCGAACCAGTGGGATGCGGAAGGCGGGAAAGTGCAGCAGATGGTAGCGCTAACGGGATTCGAACCCGTATTTGAGCCTTGAGAGGGCTCCGTCCTAACCCTTAGACGATAGCGCCGTACTGCTCTCAATATAGCAGAGAGCCGGGCCTTTTTCCCAGTGGCGGGCGCGGCGGCGGGGCGGATTCCGGGACGTGCGGGCGTGAGCGGCGGGCGCGCCATGCGGGGACAAGCTGCGTGGCGGCTTCGGGCCCGCCGGAGCGAATGAGCGGCGTAGCGGCAGAGGATGAGCTGCGCGCCGGCAGGGCGCGAGGCGGCGGGTTGGCGGGCTGCTGCCTGGTTCCGGTAAACTGGCCGTCAGCCATGTCCACCTATGTTCCGCTTCTCGGGATCGGCCTTGTGGCCGGCGTGTTGGGAGGGATGTTCGGCATCGGCGGCGGTCTGGTGATCGTGCCGGCGCTGATCCTGCTGCTGAAGCTGCCGCACTTTGATGCCGTTGGAACTTCGCTGGCGGCGCTGATTCCGCCGGTGGGGCTGCTGGGGGCGATCGAGTATTACCGCAACGGGCACGTGAATCTGGTCTATGCGGCGCTGGTGGCGGTGGGGCTGTTCGCCGGCTTCTACTTTGGCGCGCGGATCACGCTGGGCTTGCCGCCGGATGTCGCCCGGCGGATCTACGCGGTGTTTCTGCTGGCCGTGTCGCTGCGGATGCTGCTGGCGGGCAAGTGATCTCCTCGCGCGTTCTGACGGCGGGCTGCGCTATATTGGGTATGGAACCAGCCACGGGATGGCGCGGTAGCCAAGTGGTAAGGCAGAGGTCTGCAAAACCTTTATTCGCGGGTTCGATTCCCGCCCGCGCCTCCAAATCCCGGTTCCACTTCCCCTGCCCCCGCCAGTCCATGAGAATGCGCTGACGCGAGCGGGCGGAAGGCGCCCTCGTCCAACCTCGGAAAGGTTCCGCGATCCAGACAGGCTCCCTCGTATGCAGACAGCGCGACTGCCGGACGACCTGCTGGAAGCCATCCGGGAGCATGTCTCCGCTTTCTCCACCACAGAGCTTGCGGCGGCTGCTCAGCGTATTTCGGAGGCTTACCGTGAGGGGCTGCCGCCGATGCTCGACACGCCCGCCCGCCGCGCCGCTTACCTGGCGACGCGGCTGCCGGCGACTTACGCCGCGCTGACAAGGGCGGCAGCGGAGCTGCCGTTCCAACCCGGGTCGTGGCTCGATCTGGGCGCGGGACCGGGCGCAGCCGCCTGGGTGGCACGGTGTCCTGTGACGCTGGTGGACGCCAACCCGCGGTGGGAGGATCTGCGCCCGGCGAAGAGGATTTGCGCGAGCCTCGAGCGCCTGCCCGGGCTGGAGGCTCATGATGTCGTGAGCCTGGCCTATGTGCTGAACGAGCTGGCGCCGGCGGCGCGGGCGAAGCTGGTGGAGGAAGCGTGGAGGCTCGCCTGGCGGGCACTGGTCCTTGTGGAGCCGGGCACGCCGCAGGGGTTCGAAATCCTGCTGGCGGCGCGCCGGCAGCTGGTGGAGTCCGGCGCGCGGATTCTGGCGCCGTGCCCGCACGGAGGCGCTTGTCCGCTGGAAGGCAAAAACTGGTGCCACTTCGCGGTGCGGGTGGAGCGTTCGCGGCTGCACCGGCAGTTGAAGGGCGGATCGCTGGGGTTCGAGGACGAGAAGTTCTGCTATCTGGCGGTGATGAGGGAGGATGCCCGCGCCGCGAGCGCCCGCGTGCTGCGGCACCCGGAGGTGCGGCAGGGATGGATCCGGCTGCGGCTGTGTACGGGAGACGGAGTTCAGGAGCGCACGGTGACGCGCCGCGACCGGCAGTGGCGGCAGGCGCGGAAGGTTTCCTGGGGAGACCGGTGGGCGGACGCGGACGCCGCGGATCCCGGTAATCTGGAACAGGAATGATGCTCCGGGCAGGCGTGATGGCGGGCTGGATGGCGCTGGCGCCCGCGGCGGCGCCGGATGTCGCAGCGACGGTGCGCGGGCTGGAGCAGCGCTACAACCGCGCCACGACGCTGCGGGCGGCTTTCGAGCAGCGTCATCTGGTGGCGGGACGCGCGCGGAGGATCGAGTCCGGGATTCTCGTGCTGCGCAAGCCGGGGCGGATGCGGTGGGAGTACGAGCGTCCGGCGGGCAAGCTGTTTGTGTGCGATGGCAAGTGGGTTTGGCTCTGGTCGCCGGATGCGCAGCAGGTGGAGCGGGCGCGGCTGAAGGAGGCAGACGATTTCCGGGCTCCGCTGGCGTTCCTGCTGGGGCGGCTGGATCTGCGGAAGACGTTTGGCACGTTTGAGGTGGAGCGGGAAGGGGAAAAGGTGCGGCTGTCGGCATGGCCGCGCAACGACCGCATGCCGTTCACGAGGGTGGATTTCTGGCTGGGGGCGGAGTTCGAGATCCGGAGGCTGGTGATCCACCAGATCGACGCTACGGCGATGGAGTTCCGCTTCACGGGGGAACAGTTGAATGTGGCGGTGCGGGACTCGGCTTTCCGGTTCGAGCCGCCGCCTGGGGTGCCGGTGGTGGAGGCAGAGAGGTAAGAGTTGCGCAGCGCAGCGCCGGGCGAGTGCAGAAGTTGCAGGGCCGGGGCCGCCACGGATCTCGCAAGTCATTGAGAAAAAAGGTGTTGATGCGTTGGCCATGCGGCTGCATCTCTTTGAGGCGAGACGAAAAGGAGGTCTCAAGAGATGAAGAGGATGATCACACTGGCTGCATTGGCGGTCTTCACCCTGGTTGCCGTGCCGGCGCAAACCGTGGTTTGCCCGAACCCGAAGAGCGGTACATACGCGGGCAAGAAGGGCAAGCGGAGCGGCCCGCAGGATGGCTCGGGGCCGATTCATTCGCCGGGGACCGGGGGCGGGACGGGCAAAGGGCAGCGGGGACCGCGCCGGTAAAGCGCACGTCCGGGGAAGCGGTGACAACGCCGCTTCCCCGGACACTATTACCGTTATGAACCGCCCCGAGGGATCACCTAGTACATGAAGCCCCATTCCGCTGTGGATATCTGCGAGTCTGTCATTGACCATTGAAGCGAAAAGTACTTAGATGGTTGATGGACAAGCCTGTGGCAGAGAAACGGCGGTACCGTCGGTACGAACTTCGCTTACCGATCGAAATCATCAAGATTGGGGACCGGTACAAGAGCGTAAGGCTGCAAAGCCGAAACATCAGCTGTAAAGGCATCCTGCTGGAAGATCCCGAGGGCGTGCTGGAGAGGGGGCAGTTGATTGAATTCCTCGTCTTCCTGCCGAGCGCCGAGGAGGGGGTGCAGGTTCGGCTGCACTGCAAGGGCGCGGTGGTTCGCCGGGACAGGGCGAGGCTGTCCACTGCCGCGGCGATGCAACGGTACGAGTTCGAGCGGGTGCTTGCCAAAGCCGCCTCCGCCGGGAGATAAACCGGGCCGCAGATCCGCTTGACGCTGGGTTCGCCATGCGTTAATGTGGCAAAGAAAAAGCGAATCTCCTGCTATGAACCTGAGTCTGGACTTTCCCGATCCCCGGCGCGAGGACAAGCTTGGGCTGTCGCGGCGGGCGGATCTGGACGCCGCGATTGCGCGGCTGTCGGCATGGATGGAGGAACCGAACTCCCCGATCCGCGCCATCCGTCACGAGCCGGCAAAGCCGGGGCAGTTCGAAGACATTCCCGATGAGGCGCCCGCAGCGATCCGCAAGGTGCTGGAGGAGCGGGGCATCCGGCAGTTGTACGCGCACCAGGCGGCAAGCTTCCGGGCGCTGAAGCAGGGCTCGAACATCGCTGTGGTGACACCGACGGCGAGCGGCAAGACGCTGTGCTACAACCTGGCGGTGCTGGACCGGCTGGCGTCGGATCCGGAGGCGCGGGCGATCTATCTGTTTCCGACCAAGGCGCTGGCCGAGGATCAGCTGCACGAGTTCCACTCGATTGTGGAGGCGATGGGGTCGGGCGTGCGCGCGTTCACCTATGACGGGGACACGCCGCAGGATGCGCGGAAGCAGATCCGCGAGCGCGCCAACGTGGTGCTGACGAACCCCGACATGCTGCACGCGGGCATCCTGCCGCACCACACGAAGTGGAGCAAGCTGTTCGAGAACCTGCGCTATGTGGTGATCGACGAGCTGCACACCTACCGGGGCGTGTTCGGGAGCCATCTGGCGAACGTGATCCGGCGGCTGAAGCGGATCTGCGCCTTTTACGGCTCGCGGCCGCAGTTTGTCTGCTGCTCGGCGACGATTGCGAACCCGTCGGAGCTGGCTTCGGCGCTCACGGGCGAAGAGTTCGTGCTGATCGACCGCAACGGCGCGCCGAGCGGCGAAAAGTACTTCGTGTTTTACAATCCGCCCGTGGTGAACCGGCAGCTGGGCATCCGCCGCAGCTATCTGAACGAGACGCGGCGGCTGGCAGCGGAGTTTGTGGGGCGGGGGCAGCAGACGCTGGTGTTCGCCAACAACCGGCTGGCGATGGAGGTGCTGGTGAAGTACCTGAAGGACTCCTGTGCGCGGCCACCGGCGGATGCCGATTTGGTGCGGGGCTACCGCGGCGGGTACCTGCCCCGGGAACGGCGGGAGATCGAGCGCGGGCTGCGGGAGGGCGAGATCCGCTGCGTGGTGGCGACCAACGCGCTGGAGCTGGGCGTGGACATCGGGGGGCTGGACGTGGTGGTGCTGGCCGGGTATCCGGGCAACATCGCCAGCACCTGGCAGCGCGCCGGGCGCGCCGGGCGAAGGCTGGGCACGTCGCTGGCGCTGCTGGTGGCCTCCAGCGCGCCGCTGGACCAGTATGTGGTGGAGCATCCCGAGTTCTTTTTCGAGACGCCGCCGGAGCATGCACAGGTGAATCCGGACAACCTGGAGATCCTGGTCAGCCACCTGAAGTGCGCGGCCTTCGAGCTGCCCGTGAAGGACGGAGAGCGGTTCGGCCCGCACGAAACGGCGGAGCTGTGCCAGTATCTGGCCGAACTGGGCGTGGTGCACCATTCTGCGGGCGCCTGGCACTGGGTGGCGGACTCGTATCCGGCGGACGCGATCAGCCTGCGCTCGGTGACCAGCGACAACTTCGTGGTGATCGACATCACAGGCGAGGAGCGGGTGATCGGGGAGGTGGCGTTTCCGGCGGCGCTGACGGAGCTGCACGAGAAGGCAATCTACCTGCACGAGGCGCGGCAGTACCAGGTGGAGCGGATGGATTACGGCGGGCGGAAGGCGTATGTGCGGCAGGTGGAGTGCGATTATTACACGGACGCGATCGACTACACGCAGGTGAAGGTGCTGGAGGAGTTCGCCAAGCGAGCCGTACAGGCCGCCGAGGCGCTTCACGGCGAGGTTCGAGTGAACCGGCAGATTGTGGGGTTCAAGAAGATCAAGTTTTATACCAACGAGAACGTGGGCGCGGGGACGCTGTCGCTGCCGGAGCAGGAGATGCACACGACGAGCTTCTGGCTGCACTTCCCGGCGGCGTTCTGGCAGGCGTTTCCGCACCTGACGCCGGCCGAGCGGCTGAACGGGCTCACCGGGCTGAGCCATGCGCTGCGGACGGTGGCCGCTCTGCTGCTGATGTGCGATCCTCGCGATCTGGGCGTGGCGATCACCGAGGAGATCGCCCCGCCGGTGGAGTGCTTCGAGCCGAACCTGCACCTGTATGACAACTACCCGGGCGGCATCGGGCAAAGCGCGCCGCTGTTTGAGATGACGGACCGGCTGCTGGCGGGGGCGAGGGACCTGATCGGGAGGTGCGGCTGCGAACACGGCTGCCCTGCGTGTACGGGACCCGCGGGCGAGACGGGGGCGCGCGCCAAGGAGGCGGCGCTGGAGATTCTGGCCGCGCTGGCGGCCGCTCCGCCGGCGGAGGCCGCCGCGGCGTCATCTTCAGGCGCCTGAGGGGCTCGCGGCAGGCAAGGATCGTTCCCCCCGGGCATGGCCCCGGCAATCGTGGCCCGGGGGCGCCTCACCACCGCAACGGGAGCGAGCGCGGGCGCATGCCTGTGGCGTCGAAGACGGCGCCGGCCATCGCCGGGGCGATGGCGATGATCGGCGTTTCGCCGGCGCCGGCGCCCGGAAGGTCTTTGCGGTCGAGCAAAATCACGTCCATTTTTTCCGGCAAATCGCGGAAACGCGGGACGTGATATTGCGAAAATCGGGCATTGGAGACGCGGCCATTCTCAAACCGGATCTCTTCGCGCAGCACGGCGCCAAGGCCCATGAGGATGCAGCCTTCCACCTGCGAGCGGGTATTCCACGGGTTGAGAATTGCGCCGCATTCGAAGGCTTCCACGATCTCCAACAGACGGACGGTTCGCGCTTTGGGATCGACTTCCACCTCCACGCAGGCGGCGACCACGGAGTTCTTTTCCGTTCCGCAGGCGAGCCCGATGCCGCGGTTGGGCTGACGGCGCGCGGCGCGCCTGTGCTTCCAGCCGAATTTGTCCGCGGCGGCAGTCAGAACCGCGCGGATGCGGTCATCGGAGAGATGCGCGAGGCGGAATTCGAGCGGATCGGCGCCGGCGGCGGCTGCCAGCTCGTCCATGAACGCCTCGCGGGCGAAGTTGTTCGCCGTGGCGGCGAGCGTGCGGTAGGAGCCCTGACGGAGGGGCGGATCGGCAGGGACGTATTTCTCGCGGCGGCCGGGGATCGCGTATGGAGTCTGCAGCCCCGCGGCGCCGGAGTTGTAATTGGTGAATTGCCAGGCGCGGATTTTGCCGTTTTCCAGAACCGCTTCCGCGTCAATGAGCGCGGCGGGGCGGAAATAGGCCCAGCGGAATTCCTCCTCGCGCGTCCAGCGGACCTTCACGGGGCGTCCCGCTTCTTTAGCGAGCCTCGCCGCCTCGAGCGCCGCCTCGCCGGTGTGCTTGCCGCCGAAGCCGCCGCCGAAGTCGGGGACGATGACGCGCACATCTTCGGGGCGGAGAGCGAAGGCGCGGGCGAGCTCATTGCGGACGCTGAACGGGTTGCTGGCGCCGGTCCACACCGTGAGCCTGCCGTCCTGCCACTCGGCGACGGCGGCGCGCGGCTCCATCGGGGCGTGCTGGATGTAGGCGGTGCGGTATTCGGCGGAGTGGGTGCGTCCGGGCAGGGGCGCGACCTTCTCCTTTGCGGTGGCGCGGAGGTGATCGAACAAATTGGCGCTGTTATGTTTTTGGCCGCCATACCAGCTGGCGGTGGCGGCCATGGCTTCGAGCGCCTTGCGGGCTGCGAAAGACGTGGGGGCGGCGCAGCCGGCGAAGTCGCCGTCGCGCAGGGCGGCGGCGGCGCCCGCCTTCTTCGCGGCGTCCACGTCCACGGCTTCCAGGCGTGCGCCATAGGCGGGCGGGCGCAGGATGCAGCCATACAGCATGCCGTCGCGGGCGATGTCGGAGGGGAAGCGGTGCGCTCCGGTGACAATGTCGCGCGCATCGGTGCGCCACTGGCCGCGGCCGAGAATCCTCCAATGGCCGGGTTCGGTGAGGCGCGGGTTTTCGATGAGACGCTTTTCGGCAGTCAGCCAGCCGCGGGCGGCGGCAGCGGCGCGGCGCACGGCGGGCACGGTTTGCGGCGTCGTGCGGCTGCCTGCGGTGATGCCGTCGTCGGGCGTGCGCGCCGTGTCGCAGAGGATGACGCGCACCCGCTCGAGCGGGACGCCGAGCTCTTCCGCGGCTGCCATGGCGAGCTCCGTGCGAGGCCCCTGGCCCTCCTCCACCTTGCCGCTGAGAACGGTGAAGACACCGCCGTCGCCCAGATGAATGCGCGCTTCCACACTTTCGCTGCGCCCCTGTCCGGAGGTGTCCAGGGCGAAGCAGGTCAGCAGCCAGCCGGCGCCGAGCGATTCCAACCAGTGACGGCGCGTGATCTCGAAGCGGTACAGGGGCGGCTCGAACAGCTCGAAGCGGTCCGGTTCGAAGGACTCATTTCGCGGCATGGGCGCCCTCCTGCCTTTGTGCCGCGCCACGCCGGAGCCGCGCCGCAAATTCGACCGCGGCGACGATGCGCGGGTATCCATTGCAGCGGCAAAGGCTGCCGTTCAGAGCCTCGAGGATCTGCGCCCGCGAGGGCGCGGGCGCGCGCTCGAGCAGCGCCACCGTCTGAAGGATCATGCCGGGGGTGCAATAGCCGCACTGCATGGCGCCTTCCTCGACGAACGCCTGTTGCACGGGATGCAGCGCGCCCGGGCGGGCCAGCCCCTCGATGGTGGTGATGCGCTTGCCGGAGGCGGCGCGCACGGGTGTGATGCAGGCGAGCGCCGGGGCGCCGTCGAGCAACACGGTGCAGGCGCGGCACTGGCCTTCGCCGCAGCCATACTTCGTGCCGGTGAGAGAGAAGTCCTCGCGGAGGACTTCCAGCAGCGGGCGATCCGGGAACGTGTCGACTTCCCGCGGCTCGCCGTTGACGGTGAATCGAAAGACGGCCATAGCCAGGCTCCTCGGGAATATCCTACGTCACGGCTCGCGCATCAAACGCGGACGCCGGCGCCTCTCAGCCGGCGTTGCGGAGCGTGATGCGTAACTCTGCCTACGGCTCTGCGGTCAGCTCGCGCGCCAGACGGTCGTATTCCGCCTTGAGCCTGGCGTGTTCCTCCTTGTTTGCGGGACCGGCAAACCCGGCGTGGACGGACCGCACACGATGATCGCGGTCCAGAAAAATGGTTGTGGGAAATCCGCCGAAATTCGCCAATTGAGGAAGAACTTTTTGCACCTGTCCTTCCTCGGTGGTTCCGGCGTAGAGGATGGCGTAGTCCGTCTTGTGCCGCCGGGCAAAGGCGCGCAGCTGGTTCCGGTCCCGTTCGGATTCGCCGGTGTATTCAAAACCCAGCGCGACGACCGCAAGCCCCTTGTCCCGGTAGCGCCGGTCCAGCTCTGCCAGCAGCTCCGCCTCGTCGTGGCAGTTCGGGCACCAGGAACCCATGATGGTGAGGATCATGGGCCTGCCGCGGAAGCGCGGGCCGGTGGAAGACACCGGATTGCCGTCCAGATCGACAGCCTGGAAACGGACGGGGTCAAGCGGATTTTTCACCGAGACATAGCGCGAGGGATCGGGCGGTTCGGGGAGGCCCAATTCGGCCGCCTTTTCCACGCGCGCGGCCGTAAATGCAGTCTTGCCATCGAGAACGCCGCGCAGGGTTCCGTCCGGCTGGATCTCCGCCTCGATCAGGGTCGCGCGGATGCCGTCGAAGTGCGAGAGCTTGAGCCGCTTGCCCTCGATGCGGCCTTCCAGGGTGCCGAAGTCTCCGTCCAGCCGCTGGATGGTGCCGGTGACAGAGGCGCCGGACTGCGCGAAGTATCCGTTCATCACGCGCACGCCGCGGGCGGCATCCGTCTGGATGCGCCACGCTCCGGCGACTTGAGCCGCGGCAGAGTCCGCAGCCTCCGGCTTGGGCTGAAAGGGCTGGGCCGTGAACTCCCGGCGCACGAGGCCGGCGCGAGTGCGCCGCTGGTAGGCGCCGCGCAGCGCCTGCCCGTCCCATGTGGCCTCCAGGCGGGAATCGAAGTAGTCCCAGACCAGATGCAGCTTCATGCCTGCGAACTCGCCCGAAGTGGACCAGATGCGCCGCTCGCCGTCGAGAATGGCGCCGCGTGTCTGCCGGCCAGCCAGTTGCAGCTCCATGCGGAAATCGACTTTTCGGCCGTCGACGTCCAACACCGCGTCCCACAGCCCGGAAGGAGGCTGAGCGAGGAAAGCGAGTCCCAACCAGAGTGCGGCGGTCATGGCGTCATTGTAGCCGCAGCGGACCCGCGCTTGCGGGACTCCACAGCCGCATCTTCAGCCGGCGCGCCGCCGGCGGCAGGCGGCCACCCGGGACGAGTTGCGCCGGCGAGCCTGCTTTGCCCATGCCCCGGGGGAATTGAATCCGTAACGGTTTCCGGCCGTCGCGACCGCTTCCGGGTTCGGTCCCCGGACTTGTGTAAGCGCGTTCAAGAGACTATGATGCCTCCATGGCCTCCAGATCGTCCCTCCTCTTGCTCGCCCTCGTGTGGTCAGCGACCGTGTCCGGCGACAGCCTGGCGCTGCAGGTGACCGAGAGCGGTTACCTGGACACGCAGGGGTTCAGCGTCATTCTCTATCACAGTACTTTCAACCGCATGTTCTTCGATCAGAAGAACACGGCGATGGAGCTGATCCTGCACGGGCGGCGCATCGCCACCAATGGTGACGTGCGGCTGTTGCCCACGCCGGAGCAGTGGGACGCGATTCCGCAGCTCAAGACACGGAACGCGGACAAGCAGGGCCGGCGGCTCACTGCGGATGCCGGATATCCGGAGTACGACTTTTTCTACCGGCTGGAAGTCAGCGCCGAAGCGGACGGTGTGCGCGTGGCTGTGATCCTGGACAAGCCGCTTCCGGAGAGGCTTGCCGGGCGGGCGGGCTTCAATCTGGAATTTCTGCCGGCTGTTTATGCGGGCAAGACATACATGACGGATGGGGGCGAGGCGGGACTGTTTCCGTTGAGTCCCCGCGATCCGGCGGCCAGCGTGCCCCCGCCGGCAGGAGAACCGAAGAAGCTCCCGTATCAGGAGGAATGGGACCGGGAGAAAGGCTACCGGCAACCGCTGCCCTTTGCGACGGCCAGGAGCATCACGCTCGGGGTGGACGAGCCGCAGTACCGCGTGAAGGTGGTGTCGGAATCGGGGCCGCTGTCGCTTTTCGACGGACGGGTGATGGCGCAGAACGGCTGGTTCGTGCTGCGCACGCTGATCCCGGCGGGAAAGACGGGCGAAGTGGTGGTGTGGCACATCCGTCCCGATGTGATCCCCGGCTGGGTGCGGCCCCCGATGGTTGCTTACAACCAGGTTGGCTATCATCCCGAGATCGCAAAAGTGGCCGTCATCGAGCTCGATCCCCGCTACAAGGCGCCAGGCACGGCCCGGGTGCTGCGGCTGGAGGAGGGCGGCGAGTACAAACCCGTGTATGAGGGGCCGGTTTCAGCGCCGCAACCGTGGCTGCGGTACATCTACCGCAAATTCGACTTCTCGCAGGTTAAGGAGCCGGGCCTGTACGCGATCGAGTATGGCGGGGAGCGAACGGGGCTGTTCCGCATCGCGCGCGACGTTTACAGCAACACGTGGCAGCTCTCCCTCTCGAGTTACCTGGCAACAGCGATGGATCACGTTTCGGTCCGCGAGGGCTACCGGCTCTGGCACGGGGTTTCCCATCTGGATGACGCGCGACAGGCGCCGCCCAACCGGCAGCATTTCGACGGCTGGTCGATGGGGCCGGAACTGGATTCGCCTTATAAACCGGGCGACCACATCCCCGGGTTGAATGTCGGTGGCTGGTACGATGCGGGCGATTTCGACATCCAGACCCGCAGCCAGTTCATGGTGATCCAGGACCTGGCGCTGGCGCGGCGGGAGTTCGGGCTGGATTACGACCAGCTGACGGTGGACTGGGAGGCGCGGTCGGTCGAGATGCACCGTCCTGACGGCGTTCCTGACGTGCTGCAACACATCAAGCACGGCGCCATGCAGGTGCTGGCGCAGATCAAGGCGGTGGGGCATACATTTCCGGTGATCAACGAGCCCACGCTGCGGCAGTACACGCACCTCGGCGACGGCGCGTCGAAGACGGACAACCGCATCTACTCTGAAAAGCTTGGGCCGAATGAAGTGAAGGGGGAGTTTTCGGGCCGTCCCGATGACCGCTGGGCCTTCACGACCAAGTCCGCCGCCATGCAGTACGGGTCGGTGGCCACGCTGGCGGCGGCGGCCACGGCACTCAGAGGTTACGATGACGCGATGGCCAGGGAGTGCCTGGATACGGCCATCCGGATCTGGAACGAAGAACACGCCAATCCGAGTCCCGGCCGCGGCGGGCCTCCGGGTGCAGGCGCAGGGGAAGAGTGGAACGCTGCGATTCAACTGCTGATCGCCACCAACGGCGGCGAGCCCTACAAGGCGCGCGTGCGGGAGATATTCCCCTCGATGATGCATCGCTTCGGCTTCGGCGGCTGGGCGGCGGTGCACGCGCTGCCTTACATGGATGCGGATTTCCGGAAGCAACTGGAATCCGCCGTCAGGACGTATGTCGCGCAGTTGGACAAAGAGCTTGCCTCGATGCCGTTCGGGGTGCCGCCCACGCGGGGCGGCTGGGGCGGCTCGGCCGGAGTGATGGATCTCGGGATCCGCATGTACTTCCTGCACCGAGCGTTTCCCGAGATCGCCAGCAAGGACTACACGCTGCGGGCGGCCCATTTCATTCTGGGCACGCATCCGGTGTCAAGCCGCTCCTATGTGTCCGGCGTGGGGACGCGGTCCCACCTCATCGCCTACGGGAACAACCGGGCGGACCACTCCTACATCCCGGGCGGCGTGATCCCGGGCTATGTGATCATTCAGCCGGACTTGCCCGAGTGCATGGACGACTTCGGGTTCCTCTGGTTCACGCACGAATATGTGATCACGGCGGCCAGCCACTGGATTCTGGCGGCCAATGCGGCTGACGCGCTGGTGCGGTAACGGCGCCCGACTGCGAAACCCGCTGACGGGGGCGATCCGCTTCTGATGATGGAGAGCGGCCGCTGCGGAATTTGACCGGGTGACGGTCAACGAGACAGGGACGATTGATGGAAGCCGGCTGCGGCGCTGTTACCGCCGCCCGAAGCCCCAGCCGAAATTGATCCCGTAGACGAAGACTTTCTCGCCCTTCAGGATGTCGACAGCGATTTCCGGGCCGACGGTGAAGTGCTCCTTCACGTGGAACTCCCAGCTGGCGCCGGTACGGAAGAGTCCACGATATGTTTGAGGATGCCCGGTTGCTTCACCGTGGGCGGACTCCTCATGGCGCTTCAGTTCGCGGTCAAAGCCCGGCCCGGCGATCAGGCGGAGCCCTTTCCAGGGGTGCCAGGCGGCGGTGAAGGCGAAGACGTCCTCGCGGAAGTCGCCGCCGACGTATTCGAAACTGGCCAAGGCGCCGAGCCGCTGGTGGAGGCGGTACTCATAATCCGCGCCTACCGTGGCGCCGTCCTTTTTCGTGTTATGGCTTCCGGCGCCGAGCACGGCGAAGTGGTGCCGGTGGATCTCTTCGCCTGCGGAGCGCTCGTGCTGGGCGGGCAGGGGAGCAGGGGCAAGCAAAAGCAGGAGTGCGGGAAGGGACGAGGTGCGGAGGAACTGCATTCGTATATAAGGATATCAAAGTCCAGAATAAAGGCGGCGCGGGTGGCAGGGCGTGAAGTTGCGTTCAGGCGAGGGCGACGATGCGGCGGCCGACCTCGGCTGAGAGGGCGTCGATGTCGAAGCCGGCCCTGCGGCCTGCGCCGGGCACCTGTTCGAGCACCTCGGAAGGAGAGGGCTGGGGCGCGCCGGCGAGGATGGAAAAGCCGAGGGCGTCAGCCATGCGATCGGCGGTGCGAACCAGGTGGACGATGTCCCAGCCTTCGGGCATGTCGGCGTCGTGGTGATGGATCACGGCGCGGCAGAGTTCCTCGGGCAGGAACAGCCGGGCGACGATCCAGCGGCCGGCCTCGCAGTGATCGATGTCGAAAAGGTTGCGTTCGGTTTCGCGGAGATCGATGCCTTCGCTGGCGATCTCGATGGCGTTGGCGTAGGCTTCGGGGTATTTGACGAGCAGCGCGAGCCGGCCGATGTCTCTCAGCAGGCCGGCGGTGTAGGCGGCGCCGGAATCGAGCCGGTATAGCGGCGCCAGGGCTTCGGCCACCACCGCCCCGGCCAGCGTGTTGCGCCAGCATGCGGCCAGCGCCTTGCGCCGCAGCACGGGGGCGACGAAATCCCCGATGGCGCGAGTCAGGGCGATGGCTTTGACGCGTTCGAGCCCGATGACGATCACCGCCTGAGGGATCGAGGTCACCTGCCGCATCAGGGCGAACAGCGGGGAGTTGGCCAACTGAAGGACCCGCGCCGCAAACACCGGCTCGGCGGAGATGAAGCGGCTGACCTGGTCGACGTGAACGTTTTCGTCAGAGAGCATTGCCACCAGCCGCATCGCCACCGGCGAAAAGGGCGGCAGGTTTTCCAGTGCCCAGGGTGTGGCCTCGCCTGTTTTGGTCTCCAATGGCATATCGCCTCCAGCGGTCCCGCGCCGGCGGGGCGCGGAGCCCTTGATGACGCACTTATCGGCGCGAATCGCCGCGGATTGAGCTCCTTCCATTTCTGTCTGTGCTCGTATAGAATGAAGCCCAATCTGGGACGATGAAACGAATCCTCGCCGCAGTCGCACTCTGGGTGTCACCCCTGTCTGCGGGTACGCCCGCAGCCCCGGATTTCCAGAAGGACATTCGTCCGATCCTCTCGGCCAACTGCTTCCATTGCCACGGCAACGACCGGACCACGCGCATGGTGGGCCTGCGACTGGACATCAAGGAAGGCCTGCTTTCAGCGCGGCGCGCCGGACCGCTGATCGTGCCCGGCAAGCCGGACAAGAGCCTGCTGTACCAGCGCATCACGGCGCGCGATGCGGCGCGGCGCATGCCGCCCCCGCAGGCGCACAAGACGCTGAAGCCGGAGGAGGTGGCGCTGATCCGCCGCTGGATCGAGTCGGGCGCCGAATGGAAAGAACACTGGGCGTTCCGGGCGCCCGTGCGGCCGCAGTTGCCGGAGGTTCGGCGCACCGGGTGGGTTCGCAATCCGGTGGACCGGTTCGTTCTGGCAGGGCTGGAAGCCCGCGGCCTCGAGCCCGCCCCCGAGGCGCCGCGGCATGCGCTGCTGCGACGCCTCGCCTACGATCTCACGGGGCTTCCTCCCGATCCCGCCGACGCGGAAGCGTTCCTGAAATCGGCCGACCCGGAGGGCGACTACCTGAAGCTTGTGGAGAAGTATCTCGCCTCGCCCCGCTACGGAGAGCATCGCGCCCGCTACTGGCTCGATGCGGCGCGCTACGGCGACACCCACGGGCTCCACATCGACAACTACCGCGAGATGTGGCCCTACCGCGACTGGGTGATCCGCGCCTTCAACAGCAACATGCCTTTCGACCGGTTCGTGATCGAGCAGCTCGCCGGCGACCTTTTGCCCGATCCGACGCTGGATCAGCTCATCGCCACCGGTTTCCAGCGCTGCAACGTCACCACCAACGAGGCGGGCGTGATCATTGACGAGGTGGAGGCGATGTATGCCAAGGACCGCGCCGACACGGTTGGCGCCGTCTTCCTTGGGCTCACCGTCGGCTGCGCCACTTGCCACGACCACAAGTTCGATCCCATCAGCCAGCGCGATTTTTACGCCCTCACGGCCTTTTTCCGCAACACGACGCAGCACGCCATGGATGGCAATATTTACGACCCGCCGCCGGTGACCGTCGTGCCGAGCCCGGAGGACCGCCCGCGCTGGGAGCAGATCGCCGCCCGTGAAAAGGTTCTGCGCGCGCTGCTTGCCTCCTCCGCCGCGCGCCCGAAACAGAACACGGACCTGCTTCGGGTGGAGTTCCCCGGCGCGATCCGGGCCAGCACGCCCGAGGGTGCGGTGGCGCTGGAGTTTGGCAAGGGCATGACGCTGGGCGCAGGCCCGGATGGAGGGACGGCACTGCATCTGAAGGAAGCTGCTCTCGAGGTTCCCGCGGCCCCTGTGTTGCCGGACTCGGCGCCGTTCAGCGCCTCGGCGCACTTTCTTTTCCCGCCGGGCGAGGAAGGCTTCGTCATCGCCGAGCAGATCGAGAAGCTGGACGAGAAAAAGCGCCGCGGCTGGGGCTTCTATGTCAGCGCTCGCATTCCCCGCGTGCGGTTCTACACAGAAGACGGCAAGACGCATGAGGTCGCAGCCGGGCATCTGGATCAGCTGGTCCCGGGCACGTGGAACCTCGTCGAGTTTCACTATGACGGCACCGGCGAGCCGCTGGGCGTGCGGTTGTGGATCAACGGCCGCGAATCGGTGACCACGCGCGACGCGCGCGCGAGGTTCGGGGCGCCGTTCCGCGCCTCCGCGCCTGTCACTGTGGGCACGCGGAACCGCGCCGAGGGCGGCGCCTTCGCCTCGCTCAGAATCTTCCGCCCGGTCCTGTCTGCGGAGGAAGAGGAGCTGGAACGCCTCGATGTGGAGAAGCGCGCCATCCGGCGGCGCGGCGCCATCACGCACGTCATGCAGGAGCGGCAGGACCAGATGCCGTTTGCTCACCTGCTTTACCGGGGCATGTACGATGCGCCGCGCGACCGCCTGGAAGCCAACACGCCCGCCGTGCTGCCGCCGATGCCGGCGTCGCTGGCGCGCAACCGGCTGGGGCTGGCGCAGTGGCTGGTCTCGGGCGAGCATCCGCTGACGGCGCGCGTGACGGTGAACCGCTTCTGGCAGGAGATCTTCGGCACGGGGCTGGTGAAGACGGCAGAGGACTTCGGTTCGCAGGGCGAGCCTCCTGTGAATCAGGAGCTGCTGGACTGGCTGGCGGTGGAGTTCCGCGAATCGGGCTGGGACGTGAAGCGGCTGATCCGCCTGCTGGTGACCTCGGCGGCGTACCGGCAGGCGGCGCTGGCGACGCCCGGGAAGCTCGAGAAGGATCCCGACAACCGGCTGCTGTCGCGCGGGCCGCGCTTCCGGCTGGACGGTGAGGCGATCCGCGACACGGCGCTGGCCGCCTCCGGGCTGCTGGTGGAGAAGACCGGCGGGCCGAGCGTGAAGCCCTACCAGCCAGACGGGATCTGGGAAGCCGTGGCCATGCTTGGTTCGGACACACGCTTCTACAAGCGGGACTCCGGGGATGCCCTTTACCGGCGCTCGCTGTACACGTTCTGGAAGCGCACCGCGCCGCCGGCGCTGCTGGAGATCTTCAACGCGCCCTCGCGCGAGTTCTGCACCGTGCGGCGCGAGCGGACCAACACGCCCTTGCAGGCGCTGGCGACGATGAACGACGTCACCTTTGTGGAAGCGGCGCGCGCGCTGGCTTCGAGAGCCCTGGCCGAACCGGATCCCGAGTCGAGGTTCCAGTTCATGGCCCTCCGGCTGATGAGCCGGCCGCTCGAGGAGCGCGAATTGCACATTCTGCGCGAATCCTGGCGGGCGTTTCTGCGCCACTACGATTCGAACCTGGACGACGCGCGGAAGCTGGTGTCGCAGGGCGAATCAAAACCGCCTGGAAATGTTTCTCCGGCCGAGCTGGCGGCGCTGGCCATGGTGGCCAGCCAGATGATGAACCTCGACGAGGTGCTCAACAAATGATCCCGCTTGTGTCCCGCCGCCGCCTCCTGTCGCTGTCCGCGCAAAGCCTGGGCGGACTCGCCTTCGCCCGCCTGCTGGACGCCGAGACGCGCCCGCAACTGCCGCACTTCGCACCGAAGGCGAAGCGCGCCATTTACCTGCACATGGTAGGGGCGCCCCCGCAGCAGGAGACGTTTGACTACAAGCCGAAGATGGAGGCGCTGTTTGACCACGATCTGCCCGAGTCGATCCGCATGGGGCAGCGCCTGACGACCATGACGTCCGGGCAGAGCCGCTTCCCCATCGCCCCCTC
Source organism: uncultured Arcobacter sp. (assembly GCA_964458495.1). Classification (GTDB taxonomy): domain Bacteria; phylum Acidobacteriota; class Terriglobia; order Bryobacterales; family Bryobacteraceae; genus JANWVO01. Next base: position 290,808 of record CAYWJB010000003.1, on the reverse strand, counting down.
CATCTTCAAGTTCGCGCGGCACGGGCAGTGCGGCGCCGAGGTCAGCGAGCTGCTGCCCTATACGGCGCGCATGGTCGACGACATCTGCATCATCCGCTCCATGCACACCGAGGCGATCAATCACGAGCCCGCCATCACGTTCATCCAGACGGGCTTCATGATCGCCGGCAAGCCGTGCATCGGCTCGTGGCTCGCCTACGGGCTGGGTTCGATGAACCGCGACCTGCCCACCTTTGTCGTGCTCACCGCCTCGCACAGCCATCCACGGGCCAATGTGCAGGCGATTTCGGCGCGGCTGTGGTCGAGCGGCTTCCTCTCGGGCGAGTATTCGGGCGTGGCGCTCCGTTCGACGGGCGATCCCGTGCTCTTCATCAACAACCCGGAGGGCGTACCGGAGCGGATCCGACGGCAGATGCTGGACGGCGTGAAGGCGCTGAACGAGCTCGAGGCGGAGCGCTGGAACGATCCGGAGACGCGAGTGCGGCTGGAACAGTACGAGATGGCGTTCCGCATGCAGACGTCGGTGCCGGAGCTGACCGATCTGAGCCAGGAACCGCCGTCGGTGAAGGAGATGTACGGTGCGGAGGTGGAAAAGCCGGGCACATTCGCGTATTGCGCGCTGATGGCGCGGCGGCTGGTCGAGCGCGGGGTGCGCTTCGTGCAGATTTACCACCGCGGCTGGGACGTGCACGGGAACCTCCCGGAGGTGCTGCCCGCGCAATGCCGCGACGTCGACCAGCCCTCCTGGGCGCTGGTGCAGGATCTCAAGCAGCGCGGGCTGCTCGAGGACACAGTAGTGATCTGGGGCGGGGAATTCGGGCGCACCATTTATTGCCAGGGCAAGCTGACCGAGAAGGATTACGGGCGCGACCATCACCCCCGCTGCTTCTCGCTTTGGATGGCGGGCGGCGGCATCCGCGGCGGGACCGTGTACGGTGAAACCGACGAGTTCAGCTACAACATCGTGCGCGATCCGGTTCATGTGCGCGACTTCCAGGCGACGCTGCTCCACCTGTTCGGGATCGACCATGAACGCTTCACCTACCGCTACCAGGGGCTGGACCAGCGGCTCACAGGAGTCGAGAAGGCGCACGTGGTGAAGGGAATACTTGCCTGAGTCCCCGCCCGGCGCAGGGCGGGAAGGGGGCAATGGGATAATGAAGTCATGAACAGAGAGAGCTGGGCCGAACAGCGGATGAACGACCCTGTGCGGACGCAGATGCACTATGCCCGCAAGGGCGTCGTGACCGAAGAGATGCGCTATGTGGCGCGGCGCGAGGGGCTGGACGAAGAACTGGTTCGAAGCGAGGTGGCGCGCGGGCGGATGGTGATCCCCGCCAACATCCGTCACAGCCGGCTGGAGCCGATGGGAATCGGTATCGCCGCCCGGTGCAAGATCAACGCCAACATCGGCAACTCGGCGACCACGTCGAACATCGCGGAGGAGCTGGAAAAGCTCCATTACGCCGTGCGCTACGGCGCGGATACCGTAATGGATCTCTCCACCGGCGGAGACATTCCCGCCATCCGCAAGGCGATCATCGCCGAATCGCCCGTGCCCGTGGGCACCGTCCCCATCTACGAGGCGGTGGCGCGGGTGCGCCGCGTCGAGGACCTGACGCCGCAACTGGTGCTGGAGGTGATCGAGGAGCAGGCGGAGCAGGGCGTCGATTACATGACGATCCACGCCGGCGTGCTGGTGCAGTACATTCCCCTGACCACGAAGCGGGTGTGCGGCATCGTGAGCCGGGGCGGTTCGATCCTGGCCGAGTGGATGGTGAAGAATCACAAGCAGAATTTCCTGTACGAAAGGTTCGAGGATATCTGCAGGATTTTCCAGAAATATGACGTCACGTTTTCGCTCGGCGACGGCCTGAGGCCCGGCGCGCTGGCCGATGCCAGCGACGAGGCGCAGTTCGCCGAGCTGCGCACGCTGGGCGAATTGGCGCGGATTGCCTGGGACCACGACGTGCAGGTGATGATCGAGGGGCCCGGGCACGTGCCGATGGACCAGATCCAGCGGCAGGTGGAAGAGGAGATGAAGTGGTGCCATGAGGCGCCCTTCTACACGCTGGGCCCGCTGGTCACCGACATCGCTCCAGGCTACGACCACATCACCAGCGCCATCGGCGCGGCGATGATCGGCTGGTACGGCGCCTCCATGCTCTGTTACGTCACCCCGAAGGAGCACCTGGGGCTGCCCGGCAAGGAGGACGTCAAGCTGGGCATCATCGCCTACAAGATTGCCGCGCACGCGGCCGATGTGGCGCGCGGGCGCAAGGGCGCCCGCGACTGGGACGACGAGCTGAGCCGCGCGCGCTACCGGTTCGACTGGAACCGGCAGTTCGAACTGGCGCTCGATCCGGAAACCGCCCGCGCCTATCATGACGAGACGCTGCCGGATGCGGGCTTCAAGGACGCCCATTTCTGTTCGATGTGCGGGCCGAAATTCTGCGCCTACAACATCAGCCAGAAGGTGGAGCAGTTCACGGCCGAGGAGGCGCTGGAAGTGCTCGGCCAGAAACCGCAAGCCTGAGGCGTGCGCCGGGGGAGCGTTGACGCGATGGACCGCATCCTGATCCGGGCCACCAACTGGGTCGGCGATGCCATTCTGAGCCTGCCCGCCGTGGAGGCGGTGCGGGCCCGGTTTCCGCAGGCGCACATTGCGGTGCTGGCGCGTCCGTGGGTCGCCGATATTTACGGCTTTGGCGACTTTGCCGATGAGATCCTCCTGTATGAGAAGCGGCAGGGGCTGGATGCGGCGCGGGAGCGGCTGCGCGTCGCCGTCGCGCTTCGCAAGCGCCGGTTCGACTGCGCCCTGCTGTTGCAGAACGCCTTTGACGCGGCGCTGCTGGCAGCACTGGCTCGCATCCCGGTGCGGATCGGATACGCCCGGGATGGCCGCGGCTGGCTGTTGACGCGCCCTGTGCGGGCGCCCGGCAAAGGCGAGATCCCGGAGCACGAAAGCTTCTACTATCTGGAGCTGCTGCGCCGTGCGGGGTGGCTGGAGAGCCTGCCGGAGCAGCCGGTGGCGCGGCTGGGCGGGATCCGCCACGAGCCGCAGCCGGTGATCGGCGTCAGTCCGGGCGCCGCTTATGGAACGGCCAAGCGATGGCTGCCGGAACGGTTCGCGGCGGCGGCGGCGGCGCTGGCGCGCGAGAAGCACGCCGCGGTTTCCGTGTTCGGTTCCGCCGGGGAGAGCGGGTTGTGCGAACGGGTGGCGGAGGAGATCCGCACTTGCGGCGTGGAGGCGCAGAGCCTGGCGGGGCGCACGTCGCTGGCCGAATTTATCCGTTTGGCGGCGCGGTGCATGCTGTTTTTGACGAACGACTCCGGCGCGATGCATGTGGCGGCCGCGCTGGGCGTGCCGACGGTGGCCGTGTTCGGCCCCACGAACGCGCGGGCCACGGCGCCGCTGGGCGCACGCGTCCGGCTGGTGCGCGAGCCCGTGGAATGCAGCCCGTGCCTGCTGCGGGAGTGTCCCATCGACCACCGCTGCATGACGCGCGTGAGCGCGGACCGCGTGGTGGCCGCCGCGCTGGATCTCCTGGCCGCGTGAGGCGCGGCGGCGCGGATGCTACAACAGGAGAGATGGACACGCGGCGCAAGATCGTGCGCGACGCGCGCCACTGGCGGCCTCCCGGCGGGGCGGTGCTGGCGGCAGGCCCTTTTGATCCGCTGCTGGCCGCGCACGCACGGCAGCTGGAGCAGTTGAAGGGCGGCGCGCCCGCGCTGGTCGTTTATGTGACGGATCCGCCGGATCCATTGTTGCCCGCGCAGGCGCGCGGGGAGCTGGTGGCGGCATTGCGGTGCGTGGACGCCGTCGTGGTGGCAGGCGAGCCGCCCGCGGGGGCGGTGGATCTGACCGCGGACCACCTGCGGTGGCGCAGCGAACTGGAAGCGCGGGTCGCCGCGGCTGCGCGCGCGGAGTCCGGAACCAAGGCATGAGGCGCGTGCTTGTCATCCGCATGGGCGCGATGGGCGACATCGTGCATGCGCTGCCGGCGGGCGCGTCGTTGCGCGCGTCGGGTTTCCATGTGACGTGGATCGTCAAGCCGCAGTTCCGCGAACTGCTCGACGGCGGCGGGGCGGCCGGGGAGATCGTCGAAATGAAGCGCGGCAGCCTTCGCGGCGTGGCCGCCTCCATCGGGGAGTTGCGGCGGCGGCGGTTTGACGTGGCGGTGGATTTCCAGGGGTTGTTGCAGTCGGCCGTGGTGGCGCGCCTGGCGCGGGCGGAACGCATCTTCGGTTTCGACCGCAGTCTGCTGCGCGAACCTGCCGCGGCGCTGTTTTATCATGAGCGGGTGCGGTCGGCCGCGGAGCACGTGATCGAAAAGAACCTGGACCTGGCTGCTGCCGCAGGCGCACGGGAGCGCGTGGTCGAATTTCCGCTGCCGCCAGGGCGCGAGGAAGGCGATCTGCCCCGGGAACCTTTTGTGCTCGCGTCTCCGTTCGCAGGCTGGGGCTCGAAGCAATGGCCGTGGGAACGGTGGCTGGAGCTGGCGTCGCTCGTGCGGCGTGAGCTCGGCATGCCGCTGGTATTCAACGTCGCCCCGGGACAAGCGGGGCGGCTCGGGGCGTCCGGCGATTTCGTCATCCATGTGTCGTCGATCGCGGGCCTGATCCACGCCACGCGGCGCGCCGCAGCCGTCGCCGGCGCCGACAGCGGGCCCATGCATCTGGCGGCCGCGCTGGGCCGGCCCGGGGTCGCGATCTACGGCCCCACCGATCCGCGCCGCAACGGGCCGTTCTCGCCGGCCATCCGCGTGTTGCGGCACTCCGCTGCGCGAACCACATACCGCCGCGCCGCGGCGCCGGACGCCTCCATGCTCGCCATTACCGCCCGCGAGGTGGCCGGCGCGCTGCGGGAGGTGCTCTGATGGCGCTGTTCCCGCAGCCGTTCGCCGCCGCCGTGCAGAAGTGGCGCGTGCCGAGCGGCATCGCGCTGGCAGTGCTGTTTGCCCTGCTGGCCGATCCGGTTCCCCCGACGCTGCTGATGGGCCTGCCCTTCTGCCTGCTGGGGCTGGCCCTGCGGGCCTGGGCGGCGGGCCACCTGCGCAAGGACGAGACGCTCACCACGAGCGGCCCCTACGCGTTTGTCCGCAACCCGCTCTATCTGGGCTCGCTGCTGGCGGCGCTCGGTTGCGTCATTGCCGCCGCCCGCGCCGAACTTGCGCTGCTGGCCGGCGCCTACTTCCTGCTGGTCTACCTGCCGGTGGTGGAACTGGAAGAACAACATTTGGAGGAATTGTTCCCATCGTTCGGCGACTATGCCAAACGCGTGCGCGCCTTCCTGCCCACGCTGCCCGAGCGGCTGCCGGAGCGATCCTTTTCGTTCGAGCTTTACCGCAAGAACCGCGAGCAGCGGGCGCTGTATGGCCTGGCGGCCGTCTACTGCTTCCTGATTCTCAAATCATTCTGGCGCCCGATGTGAGATTCTGGCGTTGATGAAACTCACCTTCCACGGCGCCGCGCAGACGGTGACGGGCTCGATGCACGAGCTGGCTGCCGGCGGCGCGCGGATCCTGCTGGACTGCGGGCTTTACCAGGGGCGGCGCAAGGAGGCGCGCGAGCGGAACGCCAACTTTCCGTTCGCGGCGTCGCGCATCCACTCCGTGCTGCTCTCGCACGCGCATATCGACCACTCGGGCAACATCCCGACGCTCGTGAAGAGCGGCTTTGAAGGCGCCATTCACGCCACGCCCGCCACAGTCGACCTGTGCCACTCCATGCTGCCGGATTCCGCCCACCTCCAGGAGAAGGACGCGCAGTTCCTGGCCAAGCGCAAGCACCGGCGGAAGATGCTGGGTGTCGAGGACGAAATCGAGATCGTCGAGCCGCTGTACACGCAGGAGGACGCGGAACGCTCGCTGAAGCACTTCCACTCCGTGCTCGACGGGACGCATGCAGAAGTCGCGCCCGGCGTGACGTTCCGGTTTGTCGAGGCGGGCCACATCCTGGGCTCGGCGTGGGTGGACATCGAGGCGCGCGACAACGGAAAGAAGACGCGGCTCGTATTTTCGGGCGATATCGGCCGGCCCAACCTGCCCATCATCCGCGACCCGGAGCCGCTCGGGGAGGCGGACTGGCTGATCCTCGAATCCACCTACGGCGACCGGCTGCACAAAGACCTGGAAGCCGTGAAAGAGAAGCTGGCTGACGCCGTGCGGCGCGCCGCCGCGCGCGGAGGGAAGATTATCGCGCCCGCCTTCGCCGTCGGCCGCACGCAGCAGCTGGTGCTGCTGCTGCACGAGCTCATCGAGGAGAAACAGATTCCGCCGATGCCGGTTTTTGTCGACAGCCCGCTCGCTGTGAACGTCACCGAGGTCTTCCGGCGCCACGTGTATCTCTTCGACGAGGAAACGGCCCGCTTTCTGCGCAACGGGGAAGATCCGTTCGGATTCCGCATGCTGCGCTATGTGCGCGAAGCCAGCGAATCGAAGGCGCTGAACGACCTGAAAGGGCCTGTGTTGATCATCTCCGCGGCCGGCATGTGCGAGGCAGGGCGCATCCTCCACCACCTGCGCAACAGCATCGAGGATCCGCGCAACATGGTGCTGGTGACCGGCTTCATGGCGGAAAACACGCTGGGCCGGAAGATCGTCGAGAAGTGGCCGGAGGTGCCGATCTTCGGCGAACCCGTGCGGCTGCGCGCCGAGGTGGTGAAGCTGAACGAGCTGTCCGGCCATGCCGACCAGCACGAGCTGCTGGAATGGATCCGCCCGGCCGCGCGGACGCTGAAAGGGATCTTCCTGGTGCACGGGGAGCCTTCGCAGGCGGCGTCGCTGAAGCGCGCCATCCACGAGCGCTACGGCATCGAGGCCGTGATCCCCTCGCGCGGGGAGTCCTTCACGCTGGCCTGAGGCGCGGCATCATTCGGGCCATTGGAGCGTGCCGACCAGCGAAGCGGCGCCCGGGGCGCCGGTTTCGAGCAGGAAGGCGTCCAGTTCGGCGGCGATCCGGATGGGCGCGCACGGATCGGCCATGGCTGCCGTGCCCACTTCCACGGCGCTGGCGCCGGCGATGAGAAACTCGGCGGCGTCCTCGCCGGTGAGAATGCCTCCCATGCCGACGACGGGGATCCTGACCGCCTGCGCCGCCTCGCGCACCAGCCGGAGCGCCAGCGGCTTGATGGCGGGGCCGGAGACTCCTCCGTAGCCCGCGCCGAGGCGCGGGCGGCGCGTGCGTGCGTCCACCGCGAGTCCAAGGAATGTGTTGACCAGCGAAACGGCCGCAGCGCCGCTGGCTTCGGCCGCGCGCGCGGGCTCGCCGATGGAAGCGACATTGGGCGAGAGCTTCACGATCACCGGCCGCCGCGCCGCGCGCACCGCCGCGGAGACCACCTCGGCCAGCAGCCGCGGATCGGAGGAAAAAAACATTCCGCCGTGTTTTGTATTGGGGCAGGAGACGTTCAGCTCGTAGGCGTCGAGCCCTTCGGCGTTCTCGAGCACGCGGATCACTTCCACGTAATCGTCCACCTGGTAGCCGAAGACGTTGGCGATCACCCGCGTGCCGCAGCCGCGCAGAGCCGGCAGCTTGTCCCGCACAAACGCCCGCACGCCCACGTTCTGAAGCCCGACGGAGTTCATCATGCCGCTGTGCGTCTCCCAGAGCCGCGGCGGCGGGTTGCCGCGGATCGGCTCCCGCGAGAGTCCCTTGACCACAAAGCCGCCGAGCTGATGCAGAGGCAGAACGGGCGCCAGTTCCACGCCGTAGCCGAAAGTGCCCGACGCGGCGATGACGGGATTCGCGAACTCCATGCCGAGCAGCGTGGTGCGGAGCCTCGGGGAGAGCGGATCGCCGGCCATTGCCATCAGTGTACCCGCCCGGCGGGCCGCGTCACCTTGACCGGAGAGGCGGCAGAAGCTCCTTGAGGTAGGTCCCGCCGCCCTGCGCCTGTTGCGAGAGCAGCATCAGCGTGGCGCGGGCGTCGTCGAGGGCGCGGTGCGCCGAGCCGGGGTCGAGCCGGTGCGCCGCCAGCAGGGACTGGAGGCTCTTGGACAGAAATCCCTTGCGCCGCCAGGCGATTCCGTCCATCGAACAAAGCCACGTCATCTGCCTTGTTTCCGGAAACAATCGTTCCACGAAGCCACGGTCAAAGGGGGCATTGTGGGCGATGAGGAAATTCGCTTTGCGCAGGATGCCGCGGATCCGCTCCTCGTCGAGCTTCTTGCCGCGCACCTCCTCGTCCGAGATGCCGTGCATGCGGCGCGCGCCTTCCGGAATGGGGCGCCCGGGATCGCGGAGCCCGCAATACTCCTCCAGCACGCGCTCCACCGCGCCGCTGTGCGGGTCGAAGGAGAACAGCACCGCCGCCAGCTCCACCACCTCGTCGGTGCGCGGGTCCAGGCCCGTGGTTTCGACGTCGAGGATGGCGGCGCGGAGCATCATGGGCGGTTCAGGCTCGCAAGCTCGCCGAGATCGAGCCTGCCGGTGTAGATGGCCATGCCCAGCGCGCAGTCGATGTCCATTTCCGAAAGCGCGCGAATCTCCTCCATGGTGGTGATGCCCCCGGCAGCAGTGATGGGCAGCCGCGTGGCGGCGCGCAGGCGGGCGAACCAGGCGAGGTCGGTGCCCTGCATCATCCCTTCCTTGTCCACGTAAGTGGCCAGGAAGCCGGAACAATACGGCTCCAGATCGTTTAAAACATCTTCCGCGGTCTTGTCGAGCTGCTCGGTCCAGCCCTTCACGGTGATGCGGCCGCCTTTGGAGTCGATCGCCGCCATGACCCGCTCGCGCCCGACCTCCGCCGAGATGGCGGCCAGCGTGGGCAGGTGGAAGGCGGCAGTTCCGACGATCACCTTTGCCGCTCCCGCGTCCACCAGGCGGCGCGCCCGCTCCGGGGCGCGGACGCCGCCGCCGGCACGGATCCGCGCCCTCGCGGCCAGCATCTCGACGATGTGCGTGTTATCGCCGCGGCCAAGGGCGGCGTCGAGATCGATCACCTGGATCTCGGGAAACCGGCGGAAGCGTTCCAGCATTTCGAGCGGCGGCGCGCCTTCCAGGGCCTTTTCGCGCCCCTGGACAAGCTGGACGACTTTGCCATCCATCAGGTCGATGCAGGGAATGATCACGAAAGCGTCCTCACGGGGATTCCGGCGCGCCGCAGCTCCTGCTTGAGCTGCGCCACCGTATATGTTCCGTAGTGGAAGATCGAGGCGGCGAGCGCGGCGTCCGCCTCGCCGGAAGTCAAAACCTCGATGAAATGTTCCGGGCGCCCGCCGCCGCCGGAGGCGATCACGGGAATGCGGGTGGCGCGGCTCACCGCGCGTGTCAGTTCGCAGTCGAAGCCCTGCTGCACGCCGTCGGCGTCCATCGAGGTGAGCAGGATCTCGCCGGCGCCGAGCGCCTCGCCCCGCGCCGCCCACTCCACCGCGTCGATGCCCTCGTCGACGCGGCCGCCGCGGGTGAACACGTTCCAGCCGCCGCGCCCGTTGCGCCGGGCGTCGATGGCGAGCACGCACGCCTGCGAGCCGAACTCGCGGCTGATCTCCGTGATCAGCTCCGGGCGACGCACGGCGGCTGTGTTCACGCTCACCTTGTCGGCGCCGCTATGGAGGATGCGGCGCGCGTCCTCCACGCTGCGGATGCCGCCGCCGACAGTGAGCGGGATGAAGACCTCGCGGGCGGTGCGGGCCACGACGCCCGCCATGATCTCGCGCTCGTCACTCGATGCCGTGATGTCGAGAAACACCAGTTCGTCGGCGCCCTGCTCGTTATAGCGCGCGGCCAGCTCCACGGGGTCTCCGGCGTCGCGAAGGCCCACGAAGTTGACCCCCTTCACGACGCGGCCGCCCGTCACGTCCAGGCACGGAATGATGCGTTTCGCCAGCATCGCCTCATTGTCCCTCGCCGGCGGCGCGGAGAAAATTGCGCATCACCGCCAGTCCTGCAGGTCCCGATTTTTCGGGGTGGAACTGCACCCCGTAGACATTGTCCCGCTCCAGGATGGCGCAGAACTCCGTCCCGTAATCGCACAGCACGGCGGCGTGTTCTCCCGGCGGGCAGTAATAGCTGTGAGCGAAGTAAAAATACGGATCCTCGCCGAGCCCTTCCAGCAGGCGGCACGGACGCACGGAGCGCAACGTGTTCCATCCCATGTGCGGGCAGCGCAGAGGGGCAGGGAAGCGGCGCACGGAGCCTGGGAACAATCCGAGCCCTTTTTGTTCCGGCGCCTCCTCGCTGGTTTCGAACATCGCCTGCAGCCCCAGGCAGATCCCCAGCAGGGGCGCGCCGGAGCGGGCTTTCCCGCGCAGAGGCTCCCGCAGCCCGAGCCGGTCCAGCGCCTCCATCATCTGGCCGAAGTGCCCGACGCCGGGCAGGATCACGGCATGCGCCGCCTCCACTTCGGCGGGCCCGCTCACAACCTCGAACCGCGCACCCACAGCCTCCAGCGTGTTGGCCACCGAGCGCAGGTTGCCCGCGCCGTAGTTGACCACGGTGATCATAGCAGCCCCTTGGTGCTCGGCAGCTGGTCCTTCAGCCGCGCGTCCTTCGAGCACGCGTAGCGCATGGCGCGCGCGAAACACTTGAACACGGCCTCCACCTTGTGATGGTTCGAACGCCCGTAAAGCACCTTCGCATGCAGGTTCGCGCCGGCGTGCGTGGTGAAACCGTGGAAGAAGTCCTCGAGCAGCTCCGATTGCAGGTCGCCCACCAGCCGCGTGCGCACCTTGTCTTTGTAGACCAGATAGGGGCGCCCGCCCAGATCGACGGCGACCACGGCCAGCGTCTCGTCCATCGGCAACACGAAGTAGCCGGCGCGGCAGATGCCCTTGCGGTCGCCGAGCGCCTTCGAGAAGAGCTGTCCGAGCACGATGCCTGCGTCCTCCACGGTGTGGTGTTGATCGACGTCGAGATCGCCCTGCACGTGGAGCGTGAGGTCGAAGCCGCCGTGCCTGGCGAACAGCTCAAGCATATGGTCGAGGAAACGGACGCCGGTGCGGATGTCATAGCGGCCGTGGCCTTCGATCTTCAGCGCGCCGCGGATCTGCGTCTCCCGCGTGATTCTCTCCACCGATGCGGATCTCACCTGGCGAGCACCTCCTCCACTTCGTTCACGTTTTCGATCACCGCCACGGCGCCGGCTTCGCGCAACGCCTCCACCAGCAGCTCCCGCGACGGCGCGCCGGCGGCTGCGACGCCGATAAAAGGGACGCCCGCGGCGCGGGCGCTCGCCGCATCGTCCACCGTGTCGCCCAGAAAAGCTGCAATGGGCGCGCCGGTCCGGCGCCGGATCTCCAGGAGCCCGTCCGGCGCGGGCTTGCCGTTGTCGATGTCATCTGACGTGATTGTGGGATCAAACAGCGGCCCGCGCACGAAGCGGCCCAGCGTGGCGTCCAGTTCGCGCCGGTTGCGCCCCGTGAAGATCGCCAGCCGGTAGCGGGCTGCGAGCCGCTCCAGAAGCCCGTCCCGCGGCACCCACCATTCACGGCTGATCAAGCCGTCGTTGTTGCGGCCGAAGAAGATCTCGTTGAAGTAGTCCACCACGGATTCGTAACGGATGTCGAAGCCAAGCTCGCGGCAGTAATGGTGGCAGAGCACCCAGTCGTTGTTGTACCCGCCGCGGTTTTTCCACTCCTGAATGGACTCGGGCGAGGGCGTGACGCCCGTGAAGTGGCGGATGGTTTCGATGATGGCCGCGCGGTAGCTGGCCGTGACGTCCACCAGGACCCCGTCCATGTCGAAGGCAAGCACCGGGAGGCTCATGGCCACACCTCGTCCAGAGCGGCGAAGAAGCGTTCCACCTGAGCAGGGGTTCCGGCGGTGACGCGCACCGTGCCGGGCAACTCGTAGGAGCGGTCGCGCACCAGCACGCCGCGGGCGCGCAGCGCGTCGCGGATCTCGATGGAGCGCGCCCCGGCTTCGAACAGCACGAAGTTGCCCTGCGAGCGCCAGTAGCGGATGCCGCGCCGGTCGAAGCCTTCGCAAAGCCTCTCGCGCGCCTCCAGCGCCTGGCGAACATAACCCGCCAGGTATTCGCTGTCCTCCACGGCGGCGCGCACGGCAATGGCGGCGACGGCGTTCACGGAATAAGGCGACTGGGATTTTCGCATCAGGGCCACGTTTTGCTCCTGTGAAAACAGCACGCCGGCGCGCAGAGCGGCGAGCCCGTGCGCCTTGGAAAACGTACGGCTGACGAAGAGATTCGGGTAGCGGCCGATCAGCGGCAGCGCCGTCACGCCATAGAAATCGTAGTACGCCTCGTCGATCAGCACCGCCGCGCCCGGCGCGGCTTCGAGAATCCGCTCGATCTCCTCCATCCCGATCGCCGTGCCGGTAGGATTGTTCGGATTCGAGATCAGAATGGCGCGCGTGGCGGGGGTGACTGCTGCGATCAACTCTTCCACCGGGAAAGCCAGGTCCGGGCTTCGGTAGGGCAGCTCGCGCACGCGCGCGCCCGCCACCTGCGCGTAGAAGCGGTACATGGCGTAGGAAGGATGCAGGATCAGCGCTTCGTCGCCCTCGCCCACGAAGGAGTGCACCAGCACCTGAATCGCTTCGTCGGTGCCGTTGGTGAAGACGAAGCGCGAATCGGGAACCTGGAAATAGCGGCTGAGCGCGGCGCGCGTGGCTTCGTATTCGGGGTAGATCGAGAGCTGCTCGGCGGACAGCTTTTCGAGCAGCGCCGCCAGCACGCGCGGCGAGCAGCCCAGCGTGTTTTCGTTGAAGTCGAGCCGCAGCTTGCCTTCGCGCCCCGAACTCGGCGGCGAGTAGGGCGCCATGTCGAGAATCGCCTGCCTCGGTTTCAGCATTCCGCGCCGCCTTTCTTCTCGAAGCGCACTTCCACGCTGCGCGCGTGCGCCTCCAGCCCTTCGGCGCGCGCCAGGGTGGTGATGGCGGGGGCCAGCCGCCCGAGCGCTTTTTCCGAAAGCTCCTGCACGGAGATGACTTTCACGAAGTCCGCCGAGGAGAGTCCTCCCCGCAGGCGCGCCGCGCCGGAGGTGGGCAGGACGTGGTTCGGACCGGAGGCGTAGTCGCCCGCGGCCTCCGGGCTCCACGGGCCGACAAACACGCTGCCTGCGTGGCGCACTTGCGACAGCAGGGCAGAAGTGGGGATCGAGAGATGTTCGGGAGCGAAGCGGTTGGAAAGCTCCAGGGCCTCCTCGAGGCTCGAAACCACCAGCACGGCCGAATTGCGCCGCAGCGCTTCGCGCGCGGCGGCTGCTGTCGGCAGCGTCTCGAGCTGCCGCAGGACTTCGGCTGCTACGGCCTCGGCGAGCTTGCGGGAAGGGGTCAGCAGGATGGCGGAGGCGTCGGGGTCGTGCTCGGCCTGGGCCAGCATGTCGGCGGCGATCGAGCGCGGGTCGCCATCGGCGGCGATCAGCAGGATTTCGCTGGGCCCGGCCAGAAAGTCGATGCCGACCTCGCCGGCGAGCAGTTTCTTGGCGGCTGCCACATAGATGTTGCCCGGCCCGACGATGCGGTCGGCGCGCGGCACCGTCCTGGTTCCGTAGGCGAAGGCGGCGATGGCGTGCGCGCCTCCCATCTGGAAGACATGCGTTGCGCCGAGCAGGTGCGCGGCGCCGAGGATCTCCGGCGCCGGCTTTGGCGTGCAGACCAGGATCTGGCCGACTCCCGCGACACGCGCGGGCACGACCGTCATCACGACTGTAGAGGGCAGCGGGTAGCGGCCCGAAGGGATATAGGCCGCCGCGGCATCCAGCGGCCGGACGATCTGGCCCAGACGCAGCCCCGGCGCAGGTGTGATGCGTTGCGGGCGCGGAAGCTGCATCCGGGCGAACGCAGCCACGTTCTTTTCGCTCGTGCGCAGCGCTCGCCGGAAAGCGGGCGTCAGCAGCCGCGCCGCCTCGCCGAGCCGCGCCTGTGGCACAAGCACGGAGCGGCCCTCGAAGCCGTCGAAACGGCGGGCGTATTCGAGCAGCGCCGCGTCCCCGCGCCGGCGGACGTCCTCGAGGATCGGCTTCACCACGGCCTCGGCCTGGTCGAGGCGCGCCGCGCGCCGCCTGAGGAGCCGCGGCGCGTCTTTGGAAGTGAGAATGCGGAGCATGGCTACATCACGATCTTGTTCAGCGGATACTCGACGATGCCCTGCGCGCCGGCTTCCTTGAGCCGCGGGATGATGTTGCGCACGGTAGACTCGTCGAGAATCGTGTTGACGGCCAGCCACTCGCCGTCGCTCAAAGGGCTGACCGTGGGGTTCTTCAGCGCGGGCAGCACGGCGAGCACCGTGGCCAGATTGTCGCGGTGCACGTTCAGCATCAGCCCCACCTTGCCCAGCGCACTGATGGCGCCCTCGAGCAGGAGGCGGATGTCCTCCAGTTTGCGGCGCTTCCAGGGGTCTTCCCACGCCTGGTGGTTGGCCACCAGTTGCGTGTTGGACTCCATGATCACTTCGACGATGCGCAGCTTGTTGGCGCGCAGCGAGGAGCCCGTTTCGGTCACCTCCACGATGGCGTCGGCCAGGTAGGGAGGCTTGACCTCCGTGGCGCCCCAGGAGAACTCCACCTTGGCCTTCACGCCGCGCTCGGCGAGGTAGCGGCGCGTGGCGCCCACCAGCTCCGTGGCAATGATCTTGCCTTCGAGATCCTTGACGCTCTGCACCGGCGAGGACTCGGGCACGGCCAGCACCCAGCGGACCTTGCCGAAGCTCTGCTTGGCGTAGATCAGATCGGCGACGGTGACTACGTCAGCTTCGTTCTCCATCACCCAGTCGCGGCCGGTGAGCCCGGCGTCGAGGACTCCGTCTTCCACATAGCGCGCCATCTCCTGCGCGCGGATCATCATGCATTCGATCTCTGGGTCGTCAATGGCGGGGAAGTAGGAGCGCGAGGAGGTGGTGATCTGGAAACCGGCGCGGCGGAACAGGTCGATGGTGGCGTTCTCGAGCGAGCCTTTGGGGATGCCAAGTTTGAGCTTCATGACTTCAGTACACCTTTCCGGGATCGTAAGTCTGCGGCTCGGTGACGCGCCACGAGCCGCCTTCCCATGTGCGGTAAAAGCAGGAGCGGTAGCCGTTGTGGCAGACGCCGGGTCCGAGCGCCTCCACCTGCACGAGCAGGGCGTCGTTGTCGCAATCGGTCTGGACCGCCTTGACCGCCAGGCGGTGGCCGGAGGATTCGCCCTTGGTCCACAGCTTGTTGCGCGAGCGGCTGTAAAACGTCACAAAGCCCGATTCCAGCGTCTTCTGGAACGCCTCGGCGTTCATGAATCCGAGCATGAGGACGCGCCCGTCGCGCCAGTCCTGCACCACGGCGGGCAGTAGCCCGCCAGCCTTGTCGAAGTCCAGTTCCATGTTCAGTGTCGCTCCGGAAAAACGAAAAGCCCGCCGGAGACCGGCGGGCGCTGCGAACTTGTTCCTGCACGCGGCTCAGAACAGGCTGCGCCCGCTCATCGGATGATGATGGTGGGCGGAGACGTGGAAAGCCGCGGTCATCGAAACCACAAGGATAGCACAGAAGGCCGGGCTCGGGCGCCGGGCGGTGGACTGCGCCGGGCGCCGGTCATTCTTTCTGTTCGGAGGCGCCGGCGGCGCCCGGCGCGGCTCTTGGCACGGGCGGCTGCACGGCGACGTCCGCGCAGGAGGCGGGGATGCGCACGGAGACTGCCGGGTAGGTGAGGACCTGCGTCACCATGGCATCCGCGGGGGGAGGGACCACTGCATAGTGAACGGTGCAGCGGGCGCCGTCACGCACCACCCTGAGCACCTTCACCGTGTAACCGCCGGTGGGCTTGCGCCCGGCATGAATGGTGACGATCACGGCGTCCGCGCGCCGCTCCACTTCGTACTGCGCCGTCACAGACTGACGGCGCGGGCGCTGCCTGACCACTTCAAACGGGACGTCTTCCACGCTGAACACAGTCCAGCACAGAGTGGCGAGCAGCGCCAGCGCGGCAAAACGCGGATCAGAAGCCGCTGACATTCAGCCTTCCGCCGGTCACGCACTTCCCGGAGAGCGAAGACGTGGGAACGGCGCTGGAGAGGATTGCGGTCTTGATGTCGGCAGCCGATGCACTGGAATTGCTGGAGGCGTACAGGGCCGCGGCGCCGGTCACGTGCGGCGTCGCCATTGAAGTGCCACTGTAGGAGCCGTACCCGTTGTTCGTCTTGTTCGGCAGGGTGGAATAGATGCCGGAACCGGGGGCGCCGATATCCACGCTGGTGGCGCCGTAGTTCGAATAAGACGCCTTTGCGCCTGTGCTGGTGATGGCGGCCACGGCGATGATGTTGTCATTCGGATAGCTGGCGGGATACGACGGGGTCGTGTCGTTGTTGTCCCCTACGCCGTCCGATCCGCCATTGCCGGCGGCGGCGATGAAGAGGATGCCGGCCTGATTGGCACGCTCAATGGCATCCTGAAGAGCCTGCGAGAAGCCGCCCCCGCCCCAGGAGTTGTTCGTGGCGACGATGTTCAGCCCGTGGCGGGTCTTCAGGTCTGTGATGTAGTCGACCGCCTTGACGGCATTCGCAGTGGTGCCCCCGCGCCTGCCGAGGAACTTCGCGGTGATGATCTTGACGTTCCAGACGACGCCGGCCACACCCTTGCCGTTGCCGCCGACGGCGCCGATCGTGCCGGCCACATGCGTGCCGTGATCATCCTGCGTGCCGTCGTATGTCGTGTTGTTGTTGCCGTCGAAGTCCCAGCCGCGGATGTCGTCCACGTAACCGTTGCCGTCATCGTCGATCCCGTTCACCGGGTCATAGGGGTTCACCCAGATGTTCGGGGCCAGGTCTTCATGAGCCCATTGCACGCCTTCGTCGATCACGCCGACGTAGACCGTGGAGGAACCTGTGTTTCCCGCCGCCCACGCCTCGCCGGCCTGGCTTCCATACTGGTTGGCCGGCGAGGTCGCGTCACCGTACATGCCCCACAGGGAACCGCCCACGTAGTAAGGGTCGTTGGAAGCGGCCTGATGGGTGTAAACCCAGTTGGGCTCGGCAAATTCGACTGCCGGATCCGCGGCGAGCATGCGGCGGGCGGCCGCAGGGGTGAAGTCAGGCTGGTAGCGCGCCAGCACCAGATCGCCTTTGCCGTCCGGACGGCGGCTCCGTGCCAAAACAGTCTCCAGAACCTCTGCCCGGATTCTCCCCAATGCGCGGGCCATGTCGGCAGGAGTGGCGCCTGCCTTGAATTGGACCAGCAGTTCCCCCGGAACCGATTCGGGCTCCCGCGCCTGCGGGGTGGCGGGCTCCTGTGCGATGCCCGTCAGGAAAAGCGCAAGCACGCCAAGTGCGGCAAACAGAGTCTTCTTCATTTCCGTGAATCTCCCAGACTTGTATCCTATGACAATCCCAGTGAACGCCCCTTACTTTACACCCGGCTGCGCCGGACTGCAAATCGGGCGAACACCTGAGCAGGATGTTCCGCCGCGCCCGGACCGCGACTGGCGGCTCCTGCCGCATCCGTTCAGGAATACGAAAAACCGTGATGGATTCGCGCGCGGATATGCCTGCGCGCCGCCGCAAGGCGCGGCGGCTGACACGTGAGGCTCAGGCAGCCGGCGTCTCCACGCCCAGCAGGCGAATGAACTTCGCCAGCCACGCCGGATGGGCAGGCCAGGCGGGGGCGGTGACGAGATTGCCGTCGACGACGGCCTCGGTCACGGGAACTTCCACGTAGGCAGCGCCTGCCAGCGTGACCTCCGGGCCCACCGCGGGATAGGCTGTCAGCTTGCGCCCTTTCAGCACGCCGGCGCCGGCCAGGAGTTGCGCGCCGTGGCAGATGGCGGCCACGGGTTTGCCGGTGTCGAAAAAGTGGCGCACGATGTCGAGCACGCGGGCGTTCAGGCGCAAGTATTCGGGCGCGCGTCCGCCGGGGATCACGAGCGCGTCGTAGTCGGAGGGCAGCACAACGTCGAAGCCCTGATTCAGCGTGAAGTCATGCCCGCGTTTTTCCGAATAGGTCTGGTCGCCTTCAAAATCGTGGACGGCGGTGCGGACCTTCTCGCCCTGCTTCTTGCCGGGGCAGACGGCATGCACGGTGAAGCCCAGCATTTGCAGGGCCTGGAAGGGGACCATCGCCTCGTAGTCTTCGACGTAATCGCCGGCGAGCATCAGGATCTTTTTCGGCATGGCACGCTCCTTTCATGCATTACTCTACGCGAAGCGCGGAGGGGGAGGAAGCCGGCGCGGGCATGGGATAGAATGCGGCCGCGGAGGACTTCACATGACTCACGAAAGAACCGACGGCGCCAGCCGCCGCTCGTTTCTGGCATCCTCGGCCGCCTGGCTTCCGGCGGGCCTCAGCCTCCACGCGGCGGGTGCAGGCGTTTTCCGCGTGGGGGTCATCGGCTGCGGCGGCAGGGGGGAGGCGGCCGCGATGAACGCCATGCGCGTGGGCAAAGACGTGCGGATCGTCGCCCTGGCCGACATTCTGCGGGACCGCTGCGAGGAGAAGCGGACGTCGCTGCGCCTGCAGTTTCCGGATCAGGTGGACGTGCCCGGCGAGAGGATCTTCACGGGCTTTCAGGCTTACAAACACGTCATCGAAGCCAGCGACGTCGTGATCATCGCCAACGCGGCGAAGTTCCACCCGCTGCATCTGATGGCCGCCGTGGAGGCGGGGCGGCATGTGTTCGTCGAGAAGCCTCACGCGATTGACCCTGCGGGCATCCGGATGGTGGAAGAGGCTTGCGAACTGGCGCGCCGGAAACGGCTATGCGTGGTGAGCGGGCTTCAGTCGCGTTACCATCCCGGCTACATCGAGACCATGGAGAAGGTGCATGCCGGCCTCATCGGCGACATCGTCGCCATTCAGGAGACCTGGCTGCGCCCGCCCTACGTCGTGAGGCAGCGGAGGCCGAAGCAGAAGGAGCTGGAGTTCCAGGCGTCGAACCAATACCACTTCCACTGGCTCTGCGGCGACGACGTGCCGCAGACGCTGATCCACAATCTGGACCGTTCCAGCTGGGCGCTGGGCAATGCGGCGCCGCTGCGCTGCTACGGCATGGGCGGGCGCTCGACGCTGAAGGGCGAAGAGTTCGGCTCGGTGTTCGACCACCACGCGGTGGTCTACGAGTTCCCGCGCGGGGTGCGCGTCTACGCCTACTGCCGGACGATCGACAACTGCTACAACGAGAACTCCTCGCTGATCCTGGGGGCCAAGGGGCGATGCGACCTGCTCAACCTCCGCATCACGGGCGAGACCAACTGGTCGAGCGCGCAGCCGCCGTCGAAGAACAATGCCTACGACCTGGAGCACGTGGCGCTGTTCGAGGCGATCCGCAAGGGCCAGCCGCTGAACAACGGCGACTATATGGCGCGCTCGACGCGCATCGCGGTGATGGGGCAGCTGGCTTGCTACACCGGGCAGGAGATGACGTGGGAGCGCGTGGAGAAGTCGAACTTCTATTACGCGCCACGGCCCGAGGAGGTGCACGAGGACACGGAGCCGCCTGTGTGGCCGGAGGCGGACGGCACTTACCCGGTGTTCACGCCGGGCGTGACACGGCTGGTTTGAATGCGGCCAAAATAAAGGGATGTTGCAGAGGCTGGCGATTGGCTTGCTGTTGCTGGCCGCGGCGCTCCATGCGCAGCGGCTGGCGGTGACCGGCGCACTTGTGGTGGACGGCAGCGGCGCAGCGCCGCGGCGGATGACCGTGGTGGTGGAAGACGGGCGGATCTCGGCGGCGGGCGAGAATGCGGCCGTGCCACCGGGAACGCCGGTGGTAAAGGCCGAGGGTCACACTTTACTGCCCGGACTCATGGATCTGCACACGCACCTGCTGGCCACAGGCGGCGAGGCGGGCGTCGACTGGGGCAAGGCGCTGAAGCTGTACCTGGCGCACGGGGTGACGACGGTGGTGGATCTCAGCACATACCCGGAACAGTTCGAGCCGATGCGGCGGCTGCTGGAAGGCGGGCTGGAGGCGCCGCGAGTGCTGATGGCGGCGCGGTTCACCACGCCGCTGGGGCACGGCATGGAAGGCGGGCGCGGCGACTTTCACACGCAGCTCGCACTGACGCCGCGCGAGGCGCGCAACGCCGTGCGGCGCTTCGCACCTTACAGGCCGGACCTGCTGAAAGTCTTCACCGACGGCTGGCGCTACGGCGTGGACCCGGACATGACATCCATGGACGCAGAGACGCTGCGGGCGCTGGTGGAGGAGGCGCACGCGCTGGGGCTGAAGGTGGTGACGCACACGGTGACGGTACGGCGGGCGCGCGAGGCGGCGCGCGCGGATGTCGACATCATCAATCACGGCATCGGCGACGGCGTGATGGATCCGGAGACGGTGGGGCAGATCCTGGCGTCGAAGACAGGCTATGTGCAGACGCTGGCTGTCTACGAGCCGCGCGGGCAGAAGCCGCATCCGGCGCGGCAACGGCGCTGGGCGCATCTGATGGCAAACTGCGCGCTGGCGCGCGCCGCCGGGCTGGCGGCCGGCGCAGGAACAGACGCCGGCATGCCGGGCACGCCGCACGGGGTCTCCACGCTGCGCGAACTGGAGCTGATGGTGAACTGCGGCTTCACTCCGCTGGAGGCGATCATGGCGGCGACTTCTGCGAGCGCCCGGCTGCTGGGGCTGGAGGACCGGGGCCGGATCGAGGCGGGCAAGCTGGCGGACCTGGTGCTGGTGGAGGGCAACCCTGCGGAGCGGATCGGCGACATCCGGCGCGTGAAGCGGGTGTGGCTGGGCGGGCGCGAAGTGCGGCGCGAGGATCTGCTGGCGGCGGTCCGCAAACCGGGTCCATCGCCGCTGCCTCTGACCGGCGGCGCGGCCCCGGAGCTGCTCGATGATTTCGACTCCGAAAGCGGCCGCTCGCGGCTCGATACGCTCTGGGTCAACCGCACCGACGCGGGGCTGGACTTCACGCGCATGAGCTACCAGCGCATCTGGCGCGCGCCCGGCAACCGCTGCCTGTCCGTGCTGGCCGAAATGAGCGACAAGGACCGGCCGCTGGCGGCGATGGTGCTGCCGCTGTCGAAAGGGGCCGTGCTGCCGGTGGACGCGAGCGCGTGGCAAGGCGTGGAGTTCGAGGCGCGGGGCGACGGAGCGTACGGCCTGTTGTTGCGGTGGCGCGGGGGCGAGGCGCAGGCGCCGTTTGAGGCGGGCGCGGAGTGGCGGCGGCTGCGCGTGCCGTTTTCCGCGCTCGGAAAAGCGGATTTGAAAGAGACAATTTCTTTGGAATTTGTCATTGCCCGCCCCGCCGGGCAGAAGGCGTTTCTCGAGATCGACAACGTGAGGCTGTACCGCTGATGAGCCGCCAGGATCTGTTGCGTTTGCTGCGGGCCCACCGGCCGTGGAACGAACGCGAAGCCGAGATGCTCGGGCGGATCCTCGCGTTTGTCGAAACGCATGAGGACTGCTTCGAGCGCAGCCTTGTCGTGGGCCACGTCACCGGCTCGGCATGGGTGGTGACACCGGAGCGCACGCACGCGCTGCTGGTCCATCACAGGAGGCTCGACCGATGGTTGCAGCCCGGCGGGCACTGCGACGGGGACCCGGACGTGCTTGCCACGGCGCTGCGCGAGGTGCTGGAAGAGACGGGCATCGAGGCCCGGCCGGTGACGCGGGCGGTATTCGACGTCGACGCGCACGACATCCCCGCGCGCGGCTCCGAGCCCGCGCACGTCCATTACGACATCCGGTTTCTGGCCGAAGCGCCGCTTTCGCGCGCGCCGGTAGTGAGCCCGGAGTCGCGCGAGGTGCGGTGGGTGCGGCTGGAGGAGATCGCGGACCTCGATCCCGACGCATCCGTCCTGCGGCTGGTGGAGAAGACAAAGCCGGTGTGTCCTTGACACCGGTGCGCGCGGTGCTTACCATCAAAGTGAAGATCCGAACAGCGGTGGAGTCCGCTTACCGCCGTTGCCATCAACGGCCAATGACTCCTGCAGACGGGGGCTGCAGGGTTGTTGGCAGGCCCGGCAGAATTCCCCGGACATTTTGACGGGAGACAGGACCGCATGGAACAGGTGTGGTTCACCGCGGCGCTGTGGCTGCTGCTTGCGCTCGTCGCCGTAGTCGCGGCCCATTGGACCGGCATCTCGACGGCGCTGTCCGAGATTGTGGTGGGCACTGTGGCGCAGCTGGCCATCGGCATGCTGATCGGCCGGGAGGCGTTGGGCGCGCGGCAGGGCTGGGTCACCTTTCTGGCAGGCACCGGCGCCGTGGTGCTGACGTTTCTTGCCGGCGCCGAACTTGACCCCGACGTGTTCCGCATGAAATGGAGGGAAGCGCTCGGAGTCGGGCTGGCCGGCTTTTTCGCCCCGTTTTTCGGCGCCGCCCTGATCGCACGGTTTCTGCTGGGCTGGGGATGGATGCCATCCTGGCTGGCGGGCGTGGCTCTGTCGACCACCTCGGTGGCGGTGGTCTACGCGGTGATGCTTGAACTCGGCTTCAACCGCACGGAATATGGCAAGGCGATTCTCGCTGCCTGCTTCGTCAACGACCTCGGCACGGTGCTGGCGCTCGGCTTCATCTTCGCGCCGTTCACCTGGAAGACGCTCCTGTTTGCCGCGCTTTGCGCCGCAGTGCTCTTCGCTTTGCCCTTCCTCACGCGCTGGTTTTTCGACCGTTTCGGAGGACGCGTGTCGGAGATGGAGACGAAGTATCTCCTGTTTCTCCTGTTCGGCATGGGCGGCGTAGCGGCCTGGGCCGGCAGCGAGGCGGTCCTGCCCGCCTATCTCATCGGCATGATGCTCGCTGGTACTGTCGGCCGCGACCATTTCCTCGTCCGGCGGCTGCGCACGCTTACCTTCGGGTTGCTGACGCCGTTCTATTTCATCCGCGCCGGGAGCTTCGTATCGGTCCCGGCGCTCCTGGGCGCGCCGCTGGTCTTTTTCGCTCTCTTCGGGGCGAAGATGATCTCCAAGCTCGCCGGGTTGCTGCCGGTGGTGCGGGCGTTCGGATACGGACGCCAGGAGGGGACGTATTATTCGCTCATGATGTCCACCGGGCTGACCTTCGGCACCATCTCGGCGCTGTTTGGACTGAACCACGGGGTCATCACCCAGCAACAGTACTCGCACCTGGTGGCGGCGGTGATCGGCAGCGCCGTCATTCCCACCGCCATCGCCAACGCGCGCTACCTCCCCGTGCACCTGCTGCCGGAAGAAGAGCGCCGCTTGCGGGAGTCCGCTTACGGGGAACCGGAAGGAGAACTCGATGCCTGACCAAACACTCTCCCGGGACAAGGAGGCGCCATGCTGAAACGGGGTCCTGCGAAGAAGGTGACCATCTATGTCAACGAGGACGCGCAGCACCACGCCGCGGCTCTGCACGACTCCATCATGACGTTCCTGCTCAACCATGGCGTATCCGGCGCGACGTCCACGCGCGCATACGCGGGCTTCGGCTCGAGCCAGATGCTGCACACGCCGAAAATTGAGGTGCTCTCCCAGCACCTCCCGCTGCGGATCGAGTTCATTGAAACGCCCGAAAAGGTCGACGAGGTCCTGACCGCGCTGTACGAGATGGTTTCCGACGGCGTGATCGAGGTGCAGGATACCTACGTTCTGAAGGCGGCGAGGCGGAGCCCGAAACCCGGGCCGAAGCTCCCGCACCAGAAGAAACAGGGACCCGCAAAAATGTTGCGCGTGTTCCTGGGCGAGGCGGACCGCTGGCACGGCGAGCCGCTCTATGACGCCATCATCAAAAGGCTCCGCATGCTCGAAATCGCCGGCGCCACGGTCTACCGCGGCATTCTCGGTTACGGCGCCAAGGGCCACGAGCACCGGCGCACCTTCTTCCACCCGGTGCGCGACCTGCCCGTGATGATCTCGGTCATCGACGAAGCGCACAAGATCGAGGAAGCGGCGGAAGCGATCGAACAGATGCTCGACGACGGGCTGATCGTCATTTCGGACGTGGAAATGGTCCGGCTGCTGCGCGCCGGAATCCCGGAGGAAAGCCATGCCGGCGACGCAACCCGCTAAGCTGCTCCGCATCCACATCTCGGCGGGCGACCGGTTCCAGGGCAAGCCGCTGCATGAGGCGATCATCGCCCGCTGCCGCGAGCTCAAGATCGCCGGCGCCACGGTGTTCCGCGGCCTCGAGGGCTACGGCGAGACAGCCGCCATGCACAAGCGGCACCTGGCCCGCGCCGATGAGCCGCTCCTCATCACCATCGTGGATACCGCGGAAGCCATCGAACGGCTGATCCCTGCGATAGAGCCGATGATCGACACCGGGCTGCTCGCCCTCTCAGCGGTCGAAGTGATCCGTGTCCAGAAGCGCGCCAATACCGGCACTCCCCCGGCCCCCTGAGACGGCGCCCGCCGCAGTCCCGCTGATCGGGCGCCACCGGGAGACGCGCGCGCTGTCTGCCCTGTTCCTGCATGGCAGCCGCGCTGCCGTCTTGGGGCCGCGCGGCATCGGCAAGACAAGGCTGGTTCGGGACACCGCAGCCGCCTGCGGCATCGCCCTGCTGCCGGTGAACGCCTCTGGCCCGCTGCAAGCGACGCTCGACGGGCTCTACCGGGAGGTAGGCCCGCAACCGGCGCGCGGCGGCCTCCCGCGGCTTACCAGCCAGACGCTTCAGGCCAGGGTGTTGCGCGCGCTCGAGGCCGGCCCCCGGTGGCTCTGGATCGACGACCCGGCGCCTGCCGGCGCGCGCCTTTACCGGTTCCTCCAGCGCGTTTTGTGGACCGGGGGCTGCGGGCTGGTGGTTTCAGCCCCGGACCGCGCGCAGCTCGGCTATCTCGGACGCCTCGTGTGGGACCCGCGGGAAGAACTGCTGCTGCACCCGCTCGGCCGCGCCGCCAGCGCCGAGTTGCTCGAACAGGCCATCCGGGCTTTCGGACTCGAGAGCCGCGGCTCGCTCGGCGCGTTTCGCCGGCAGGCCCTGGAAGCAGGACAAGGCAACCCTGGCCGCATTGCCACGCTGTGCCGCCTGGCCGCCCAACCGCAATATTGGCACGGCGGCCGCCTCATGTTCGCCCCGTTGTGGATTGACACGCTCACGCAGTTGGCGTGAGCGTTTCCCCGCCGGCCTGAGGCGGCTGCGCCGCTTCCGTTTCGCCGGCCCGCTCCAGTTCCTGAAGCCATTGCTCGAGACGCGCCTGACGGCCCGTCTCTGCTTCGCCCGCAGAAAGCACCCGCGCGATCTCGGCCCGGAACACCCCCGCTTCCGCGTCGAACCGTTGCTGGAGCAGTTCCAGTTGCCGGAGCAACCACGATTCGAGGCTTCTTGCATACGTTTCCAGCACGCGCCACAGTGCTCCGCCTGCCTGCCTTTCCAGCGCCGCCGCCGCAAACCACCGCCCCGCCCACGGCAGTCCGGCCGCCGCCGGCATTCTCACCGAGCGCGGCAAAAGCTCCAGCGCGGGCACGGGCACCCCGCGGATCTCCTCGCAGGAAAACTCTTGCCCTTCGGGCTGCGCGCCCGGCCGCATCACGTGGCGCGCCTCCACAAGCGCTGCGGAGAGGACTTCGCAGAGCTGCTTCAACTGATGGCGGATCTCCTCCGCCGCGGCATTGCAGATCTGGACGGCTGCCTTGTGCAGGGCCTCCCCGCAGGCCTCACTGTTGCCCGAGAGCCGGCTGCCGAGGATCTGCTCCAGAGCCAGCCGCTGCAATTCCTCCCCCCGCCCCCGCAGTCTGTCCAGAACGTCCAGGCCGTCCCGCCTCGCCGCTTCCAGCCCGGCCGCCACGCGCCGCAGCATATCTTCCGTCCTCTCGAGTTCGGAGCGCGGAATCCTGCCTCCGGCGCCTTCCAGGCACCCCCGCAGCGCCGCCGCCACCGATTCGCGCAAAGCGTGGGCCTTCCGCCGCAGGGACTCGCCGGCCAGTTCTCTGTGGCGTTCGAGCACCGGCTGCAGGCTGTGCCGCTTCCATTCCTCGAGCAGGCTTGCATGCTTCTCCTCGACGCTCACTGCCGCGACGGGCAGTTCCACCCCGAGTTCTCGCCGCAAGGCCGAAGAGGTGTACCGCATCGCACGGTCGAGATCGTGCCCATTGAGCAGATCCGCTTTGCTCAGCAGCACCATGGCCGGCGTGCTGGCGCGAACCAGCAGATCCACGGTGGCCAGGTCCTCTTCATTGAGCGGCGTCACGGCGCTCACCAGCACCAGCCCGAGGTCGCACCACGGCAGGTAGGACAGCGTCTCGGCAGCTCCGGTCGTTGCCAGCGAACCCAGGCCGGGCGTGTCCACGAACACCAGGCCGTCCTCCAGGACCGGGCTCGGCAACCGCACGATCAGCCTCAACACTTGGCGCTGGTTGGCCGGGTTCTGCTCTTCGGTGGCGAACACCGGCAACTGCTCCACCGGAAGACGCTCCACGCGGCCGCCGGCGAAGTGCACAGTCAGCTCGGCCGTTTCGCCGTAAAGAATCCGCACCGGGACGGCCGTCACCGGCGTCACCCCGACCGGCAGCACTCCCGAGCCCAGCAGGCGGTTCAACAACGACGACTTGCCACTGCTGACGCGCCCGAACACGGCCAGCTCAAAGGAAGGCGATTCCAGCTTCTCCACCAGCCGCAGCATCGACGGCCGGAACTCCGTCAGGTCCTCCTCCCGGATGATGCGCTCCAGCGTCCGCAGCAGGGCGGCGATGCCGCCGCCCTCCGGCCCCCGCGCCAGACGGTCCTCGAGGTCCGCTCCCATTCCGCTGCGGAGCTCGGCCTCGAGCATGGCGATCATCGACTCAAGCTGATTGGTGACGCCCCGCAGCGCGGCCTCCGCATCCGGCTCCAGCCCTCCGTAACCCCGCAAATGCTCGGGTGCCATTTCCTGCACGGCGATGCGCACAAACGCCAGAGTGACAAGGATCGAGTGCAGGGCGCCGAAGCGCGGACGCCGGCTCTCGCCGTCGACGGCCGCCGCCTGCAGAAAGCGCCCGAGTTGCCGCCGGAACTGCGTGATCGAAGAGCGCACCAGCCGCGACTGCGCGGGCGTCAGATCCGGGTGGTACCGCCGGAACAACCGCCCCGCCTCTGCTCCGGCCAGAATATTCTCGATGTCGGCGAGCAGCTTGTCAGCATACTCGGCGTTGGCCACAATCCGCCGTTTCTGGGCTTCATTGAAGGATGCCGGCGCCGCCATCGCACGTGTCTCCTTTCCGCTTCACCTGGCCTCTGGCGGATCCACGGCAGCTCCGGCTGCCGTGCCGCGGAACAGGAGTCATCTGCCCGGCCAGCGGGCGGTTGACGGCGAACTCCAACGCCTGCCCTTTTATTGTGAACCTCCGGGGCAGCGTCAACAAGCCCGGCCCATGGCCCCGTAATAGGTTTGTGTTATTGACGGACCCGCCGCACCTATGACGAAATGGTCAAGATGAAACTCCGGGGTCTTGCCGCGGGTGCGGTGTCATGCGCCTTTCTTGCGTTCGTCATTGCGGGCTTCGGGCAGCCCGGCACGGAGCAGCGCGAAGAGCGCCTGCAACGGCTCCGCACGCTGGGCAAGGCCTATTACGAGAATCCGACGACGCAAAACGAGGCGGTGGAGCAATTCCGTCTTGTGGTCGAAATGAACCCGGAATCCGTGGTCGACCGGCTGAATTACGGACTTGCGCTCTTGCGGGCGGGCAAAGTGGCCGAAGGCGTGCATATCCTCGAAGAGGTCCAGAAGAAAGACCCTTCCATTCCTCACACCTGGTTCAACCTCGGGATCGAGTACAAGCGAATGGGCGAGCCGCTGAAGGCGATCCAGCAGCTGGAAAGGATGGCGCGGCTCGTCCCCGAAGAGCCGATCACGCATTACAACCTTGGAGTGTTGTACAAAGCCGAGGGGCGCATCGACGACGCCAATGCGAAGTTCGAGCTCGCAGCGAAGCTCGATCCGAATTTCGCCGCGCCTCATTTCCAGCTGTTTAACTATTACCGGCAGCGCGGAGACCAGGAAAAGGCGAGAGAAAAACTGGCAAAATTCCAGGATTTGAAACGGCGCCACGAGGAGGCCGGCACGGGCAACGAAGACGTGGAATGGAGCCTCTATTCCGAAATCTACGAGGCCATCCAGGCGGCGCCCGCGGCCGCTCCGCCCGCCGAGGTCCGGTTCGCGTCCGAAGCGCTCCCCGGCAAGACGGGCGCGAACCCGCAGCTTCTGGTGATCGATTTCGACGGCAGCGGGCAGGCGGACCTGCTGGTGGTTTCTTCCGCCGGACTGCAGCTGTTCCGGCGCGGCGTGCAGGCGTCCGAGCAGCCGGCGTTCGAGCAATTGAAAAGCGTCTTCGGCGCAGCGGCGGGCGACTTTGACAACGACGGCCGCCCGGACCTGTGCGTGCTGACGGCGCAAGGGCCGGTCATTCTGCACAACACTCCGAAGGGGTTCGAGCCGGCGAAGATCGCGCTGCCGCAAGGCCGGTTCGAGTCTGCCGTGTGGGTGGACTATGATCACGACTACGACCAGGACCTTCTCCTGCTGGGGGAGAAGACGGTCCTGCTGCGCAACCAGTTGCCGCAGGGCTTCGCCGACCGGACGGGAGACATTCCGTTCGTGCAGGGAAAGGCGCTGGAAGCGGTGGTGACGCGGATGATCCCCGACACGAAGTCGCACGACCTGATCGTGAGCTACGAGGGGCGCGGCGCGATGCTGTACCGGGACCGTCTGGGCGGATTCTTCGATGCGGCGGAGATGCCGGCTGTGCCGGCTGGGGCGCGCGGGCTGACGGTGGCGGACCTCGACAACGACTCAGCGTTTGATCTGGCGTGGCAAGGCGGGGCGGCGCTGAACCGCGGGGCGCGGCTGGAGGCGATCGACTGGAGCCCCCCGGGCGCGGCAGCGCTGGCGGATCTCGAAAACCGCGGCGTGCTGGACGTGATCTCGCCGGGGGCAGTGTGGCGCAATGCGGGGAGGGGCAAGCTGGAGGCGCCGCGGCGCGCGGAAGGGCTACCCGAGGGAGTCACCGCTTCCGCCGCAGCCGACTTCGACGGCGACGGGCGCGCGGACCTTGCAGTGGCGGATGCCGCCGGGCGCCTGATGCTGCTGCGCAACCAGACACAGACGCCGCACCGCTGGGTGCGCGTGCAGATCACGGGCGTCAAGAATCTCAAGCTCGCTTTCAACTCCGAGGTGGAGGTCAAGGCGGGGCCGTTCTATCAGAAGCAGCTCTACCGCGGCGTGCCGCTGCTGTTCGGCGTGCGGGATGCGGCTGACATCGATACGGTTCGCATCACCTGGCCCAACGGCCTTATCCAGAACGAGGTGAAGCAGAAGGCCGGGGCATCGATGAAGTACCAGGAGGCCCAGCGCCTGTCCGGTTCGTGTCCGATGATCTGGACGTGGAACGGCCGGGGCTTCGAGTACATCACCGATGTGCTCGGCGTGGCGCCGCTGGGCGCTTCGGCGGGCGACGGGCAGTACTTCCCGGTGGACCACGACGAGTATGTCTGGATCGACGGCGCGCGCCTTCAGCCGCGCGGTGGAAGGCTGGCGGTGCGGATCACGGAAGAGCTGGCGGAGGTGAGTTATCTCGATCAGATCGAGCTGATCGCGGTGGATCATCCGGAGGAGGTTGAGATCTTCACCAATGACAAGTGGAAGTCGCCGCCATACCCGGAGTTCCGTCTTTTCGGCGGCACGCGGCGGGTGTATCCCTCGCGCGCGACCCTCAACGGGCGCGGCGATGTAACTGAGCGCCTGCTGCGGCGCGACCGGCGCTACGTGGACAGTTACGAGCGCGACTTCCGCGGCGTGGCGCAGAAGCACTCGATCGAGCTGGATTTCGGGCGCGCTGCGGCAAAGAACCGCGCCGTGCTGGTGCTGAACGGCTGGGTGGACTGGGCCGACGGATCGACGTTCCTGCAGCAGGCCCAATCGACGCCCGAGGGGCTGTTGCCTCCGAGGCTGGAGGCGAAGAACAAGCGGGGCGAGTGGGTGACGGTTCTCGAAGACATGGGCATGCCCGCAGGCAAGCCCAAGACGATCGCCGTGGATCTGACGGGAAAATTCCCCGGCGCATCGCGCGAGCTGCGGATCGTCACCAACCTGGCGCTCTATTGGGACGAGGCGTTCCTGATCGAGGACTCTTCAGCGCCGCCGGTGCGGCTGAGTCATGCGCGGGCGCTGGCGGCGGACCTGCGTTTCCGGGGCTTCTCGAAGAACATCGTGCATCCGCTGCGGCGCCAGCCGGAGCAGTTCTTTTATGAGCCGGTGTCGCTGCGGGCGCCCTGGAACCCGACGCCCGGGCGCTACACGCGTTACGGCGACGTGCTGGAGCTGACCGGGGCCATCGACGACCGGATGGTGATCCTGGGGTCCGGCGACGAGCTGGCGCTGGAGTTCGACGCGCGCCCGCTGCCGCCGCTGCCCGCCGGCTGGCGCAGGGACTGGCTGCTGAAGGTGGATGGCTGGGCCAAGGACCGCGATGCCAACACTGCGTATTCACAGACGGTGGAGCCGCTGCCTTTCCACGGCATGAGTGGCTACCCGTACGGCAGGAACGAAGCGTTCCCTTCCACCCCGGAACACCGGCGGTGGATCGGGAAGTACAACACTCGGCCGGCGATGCGCGTGCTGCGCGCGCTGCGCTGAAGCTCTGTCACCGGGCAATACCGGGCAGTCCGGAGTTCTGGGAAAGATGAAGCGAGCGTTGTCCCGAGGCTGGGTCCGTTGGACCGTGGCGGCCGCTGCCGCCATCGTGCTGTTTCCGCTCTCGCTGCGCGTCGCGTGGCCGAGAGGCGAGAAGGAGATCCGCAACCCGGCGCTGGTCCCGCTCTCCATGGAAGAGGAGGGCGGCGGGCCAAAGAGCCCGTTCTGGCCCTCGGCGGCGAAGACCTCCACGGGCGGGCTGATCGAATCCTCCTATTTTCTCGATTCGAAGCGTTGCGGCGAGTGCCACGAGGAGATCTACAGCCAGTGGGATTCCTCCATGCACCGCTGGTCGAGCTTCAACAACCGCTTCTATGCGCGATCGATCGAGCACATGCAGGAGATCAGCGGAACACAGGGGTCGAAGTGGTGCGCGGGCTGCCACGATCACGCCATGCTCTTCTCCGGCATGTTCGAGAAGCCCGTGGCGGAACAGATGGACAAACCCGAGGCGCATGCGGGGCTGGGATGCGTCAGCTGCCACTCGATTGTGCACGTGGATTCCACCGCAGGCAACGGCGGCTTCACGATCGAATATCCGAAGCTGCACGCGGTGGCGGGCAGCCGGAACCCGGTACTGCGCAACGCGCACGACCTGTTCGTGAAAGTGGAGCCGTCGCCGCACTCGCGCACCTTCATGAAGCCGTTCATGAGGACCCCGGAGTTCTGCTCGGCTTGCCACAAGGTGCATCTGGACGAGCCGGTGAACCATTACCGCTGGCTGCGCGGCTTCAACGAATACGACAACTGGCAAGCTTCGGGAGTGAGCGGGCAGGGCGCGCGCAGCTTTTACTACCCCGAAAAGCCGATGGGATGCGCCGATTGCCATATGCCGCTGTTTCCGTCGCGCGATCCGGCGGCGCGCAATGGCATGGCGCACGACCACCGCTTTGCGGCGGCGAACACGGCGGTGCCGGCGGCGAACGGAGACACGCGGCAGATGGCCGCGGTGAAGGGATTTCTGCAATCCGGGTTCATCACGGTGGACATCTTTGCCGCGAGCCCCGCCGATGCGGGGCACGGCGCGGAGATGGTGCGGCGGGGAGCGGCCGAGCCGCAGTTGATGACCACGTTCGCGGTGGGCGAGGAGGCCGAGCGCGCCGGCGGTTCGTTTCTGTTGCGCGAGATTTCCCGCATCGCGGCGCCGCTGGATGAAGCGCAGCCGCAGCTGGAACCGGGCGCCACGGTCCGGCTGGACGTGGTGGTTCGCACGCGTAAGATCGGACACTTTTTCCCCGGCGGCACGGTGGACGCCTTCGACGTCTGGCTGGAGCTGGAGGGGCGCGACGCCGGGGGCAAGGCGTTTTTCCACTCCGGGCGTGTGGATGAGGACGGCAGCATCGACCGGGGAGCACACTTCTACCGTTCATACATGCTCGACGGCGAGGGCAACCCGATCAACAAACGCAATGCCTGGCAGGCGCGCAGCGTGCTGTATGTGCGCCTGATCCCGCCCGGTGCGGCAGACACCGCGCAT
This sequence comes from uncultured Arcobacter sp., assembly GCA_964458495.1. Classification (GTDB taxonomy): domain Bacteria; phylum Acidobacteriota; class Terriglobia; order Bryobacterales; family Bryobacteraceae; genus JANWVO01. The sequence goes on along the minus strand of CAYWJB010000003.1, from coordinate 258,897 downwards.
TACCGTGTGAAAATCCCCGGAGACGTGCGCGGGCCGGTGACCTTCCATGCGCGCCTGAATTACCGGAAGTTCTCGAAATACTACACGGAGTTCTCCTACGCATTGCGCCCGAAGGCGGACCAGGAGGCGCGGCGCGTGAGCTTGCACTCGGACTCGCGGGAGTATGAGCGCGCCCCGGATGCGCGGGTTCCTGAAGTGCCCATTGTGACGCTGGCGCAGGCGCGCGTCTCGCTGCCGGTGGCGCCGCGAGGGGCGAAGACCGAATGGCGGTATTCGGCGGAGCGCGCGAGCTGGGAACGGTGGAACGACTGGGGCATCGGCAGCCTGCTGCAAGGAGACCTGAAGGCCGCCGAGTTCGGCTTCCTGCGCGTGACCCAGGCGCGGCCGGAGTACGCCGACGGGTGGCTGAACGTGGCGCGGGCGCTGATCCAGGAGGGCGAGATCGACCGCGCGAAGCTGTTTGTGGAAAAAGCCCTGAAGCTGGACGCCTCGCTCGGGCGCGTGTGGTTCTTCAAGGCGATGGCGGAGAAGGCGGAAGGCGACTACGATCCGGCCTTGGCATCCCTGCGGGAGGTGGAGAGGCGGTATCCTCGCGACCGCGTGGTGCAAAACCAGATCGGGCGCATTCTGTTTTTGATGCGCGATTTCCGCGGCGCCGTGGCGGCGCTGCGCAAGGCGCTCGAGGTGGACTCGGAGGACGTGCAGGCGCACTACAATTTGATGCTGGCTTACCGGGGGCTGGGCGACGAGGAGAACGCGCGCCGGCACGAGCGGCTGTTCCGGCGTTTCAAGGCGGATGAGTCCGCGCAGGCCTTGACTGCGAAGGCCAGGATGCTGAGCGCGGAAGACAACAACGAGAGGCAGCAGATCCACGAGCACGAAACGGCGCCGCTTCCGGGGGGCGGGCGGTGAGGCGGCCGGCGGCTGCGGCGCTCCTGGCCCCGGCGCTGGCCCTCTTGTTGGCGGCCGAGGGGCGGTTCACGGATGTCACAAAACGGGCCGGGATTGTTTTCCGCCACGACGCGCAGAAGAGCGGGCGCAAGTACCTGCCGGAGACGATGGGCGCGGGCTGCGCCTTTGCGGACCTCGATGGCGACGGCTGGCCGGACATTCTGCTGATGAACCCGCAGCCTGTGCTGTACCGGAACCAGCGCGACGGCACGTTCCGCAACGTGACGGCCGCCTCCGGCATCCCGCGGCTGCCGCGCTGGCCGATGGGCGTGGCGGTGGGAGACTACGACAACGACGGGCGCCCGGACCTGTATTTGACGGCGCTCAGCGGGGACCGCCTGCTGCGAAACGAAGGAGGAATGCGTTTCCGCGATGTCACCGCGGCGGCAGGAATCGCCAATAGCTCGTTCGGCACGTCGGCGGCCTTCTTCGACTACGATCTGGACGGGCGGCTGGATCTGTTTGTCGCCAACTATGTGCAGTGGTCGCCGCAAGGGGACCTGTTCTGCTCGCTGGACGGCGTGAACAAAAGCTACTGCACGCCGGAGTCCTACCGCGGCGTCAGCTCGAAGCTCTACCGCAACCTCGGAAACGGGCGGTTCGAGGATGCCACCCGGAAGGCGGGGCTGTACGACCCGTCGTCGAAGTCGCTCGGCGTAACGGTGCTCGACTACAACGGCGACGGCTGGCCGGACCTGTTTGTGGCCAATGACACGCAGCCGAACAAGCTCTACCGCAACCTGAAAAACGGCCGCTTCGCCGAAGAGGGCGTGGCGGCGGGCGTGGCTTTCGGCGAGGACGGCGTGGCGCGCGGGGCGATGGGCGTGGATGCCGGCGACTACGACCGCAGCGGACGGCCTCATCTGCTGGTGGGCAACTTTTCCAACCAGATGCTGGGCCTGTACCGCAACGAGGGCAACGGGCTGTTTGTCGACGAGGCGCCGCGATCCGCCGTGGGACGCGCGTCGCTGCTGCGGCTGGCGTTTGGTGTCTTTTTCTTTGACTTCGACCTGGACGGCTGGCTGGATCTGTTCGCCGCCAACGGCCACATCGAGGAGGAGATCGCCCGCGTGCAGCCGAAGGTGACCTATCCGCAGCCGCCGCTGCTGTTTCGCAACCTGGGCAAGGGGCGGTTCGAGGACGTTTCGGGAAAACTGGGGCCGGACCTGCAGAAGGCGCTGGTGGCGCGGGGTGCGGCGTGGGCGGACTTCGACCAGGACGGCGATCTCGACATCCTCATGACGTCGAATCACGGCCCGGCCGTGCTCCTGAGAAACGATGCGGCGCCGAAGGATCACCGCTGGGTGAGTTTCCGGCTCGCCGGGCGGCGGTCGAACCGCAGCGCCATCGGCGCGGTCGTGCGCATCGAGACGGCGTCGGGGCGGCAATGGGCCATGGTCAAGTCCGGATCGGGCTACTGTTCGGCCCCGGACCTGGCGGTGCACTTCGGGCTGGGCCGCGACAGCGGGATCCGTTCGGTTGAAATAGAATGGCCGGGAGGAGGCCGGCAGCGGCTGACAGGCGTGGCCGCCGGCCGCCATCACGTCATCGAGGAACCCCCGACATCATGATTCCGAAGCTGGAACTGGCTGCAATAACCGACGAATTCTCGCCCGATCTGAACCCGGCGGCCGCGGCGATGGCCGCCATTGGCATGACCGCCTGCGAACTGCGGGTCGTGTGGGGCAAGAACATCATGAACCTCACCGACGACGAGGTGCACCGGGCGATGGAAGTTCTTCAGGCGAAGGGCATCCGCGTGCTGGGGCTGTCCTCGCCGATCCTGAAGTGCACGCTGCCCGAAGGCGGCGAGGTGGATTCGCGCTTCCAGCAGGACATCTTCGGCGCCACATTCACGATGGAGGACCAGCCGCGGCTGGTCGAGCGCGCCATCCGGCTTTGTGAAATGACCGGCGCCGGTCTGGTGCGCGTCTTCTCGTTCTGGCGCACGGTGGACCCGGAGCGCTGTTTCGAGCCCGCCTGCCGGGCGATCGAGCGGATCGCCGATCAGTTCAAGGCGCACGGCATCGTGTGCGGCATCGAGAACGAGCACGCCTGCAACATCGGCACGGCGGCGGAGGCTGCGAAGTTCCTGGCGGCGATGCCGCACAGCCATGTGAAGCTGGTGTGGGACCCGGCAAATGCGCTGGTGGCGGGCGAGGTGCCTTACCCGCACGGCTACAGCCTGCTGCCGAAGGACCGCATCGCGCATGTCCATGCGAAAGACTGCGCCATGGAGGGCCACAAGCCCGTGTGGGGCCCGCTGGGCACGCGGCACGTGGACTGGAAGGGGCAGATCGCGGCGCTCTTGCGCGACGGCTATCGCGGAGCGGTGAGTCTGGAGACGCACTGGCAGGGGCCCGCGGGCAACAAGTTCGAGGCCAGCGTCATCTGCGGCTGGAACCTGCGCGGGCTGCTGGCCGCCTGAAGTCTCGTAACGATTGAATTCCCGCCAGCGTCTGCTATCCTAAGGCCCACGAGGGGCATCCATATGGACATGCGCAGGCAGCTTGCCCTGGTGCTGGCGGGTCTGATGCTGGCCGCGACCCTGTACGCGTTTCAGCGCGGCTACGGCAATATTCGCCGCCTGTTTCCCGAGACGGACGACGATTTCCCGCCCCCGGGCGCGGAGCAGAAGACCGAGTTCTACTTCGCGCGGTTGCGGTACCCGAATGTGCGCGCCACCGGCATTTGGGCGATGCGCGGCTCGTGGACCGTGGATTACCCCAAGGCGGACCGGCAGTTTCTCCAGGGGCTGATCCGTCTGACCCGGATCCATGCCAATCCGATGGAGCGCGTCGTCGATCTGGTCGGCGACGAGATCTTCAACTATCCGTTCGTCTATGTGGTCGAGCCGGGGCACTGGGACTTGCCGGAAGCGCAGGCGAGGAAGCTGCGGGAATTCATCGACCGCGGTGGGTTCATGATGACCGACGATTTCCATGGCACTTTTGAATGGGAGCTGTTCACCGCCAGCCTGAACAAGGCTTTCGCGGACCGCCCGATTGTGGATGTTGAGGACAGCGACCCGATTTTTCATGTGCTGTACGATCTCGACGACCGCGTGCAGGTGCCGGGCATCGTGAATTATCCCTTCCAGAAGACTTACGAATACGACGGCATCGAGCCGAAGTGGCGCGCCTGGCGCGACGCCAGGGGGCGCATTGCCATTGCGATCTGCTTCAACATGGACCAGGGGGACGCATGGGAGTGGGCGGACAACCCCCATTACCCCGAGAAATACGCCTCGCAGGCGTACCGCACGGCGATCAACTACATCCAGTACGCGATGACGCATTAGGCGGGAAATGTTCGAATTCCTCTTCAACTATCCGCTCGCGGTCTACCGCAAGGGCACGCTGGTGTTCTCGAGCGGGTGGTCCGCCGCCTTGCTCGCAACGGTGTTGATCGCCGCGGCGGCGGGGCTTTTCTGGCTTCTGCGGAGGCGCCGTCTGGAGGGCAGGAGGCTGCTGGCGCTGGGGTTGCTCGAGTGGGGCGTGCTGGCGCTGCTGCTGGTGCTGTTGTGGCAGCCGGCGCTGTCTGTGACCGTGCTCAAGCCGCAGCAGAACGTGGTGGCGGTGGTGGTGGACGCGTCGGCGAGCATGGCGCTGGAGCAACGCTATCAGGAGGCGCGGCAGCTGGCAGAGGGCGCTGTTGTGGCGGATCTGAAGAAAAGATTCCCGGTGCGGCTGTATGTGGCGGGCGACGTGCCGGCGCGGGTGGAGAAGCTGCCGGAGACACCCGAGGCGCAGCGCACCGACCTCGGGGCGGCGTTGCGGCAGATCGCGGCGGAAAGCGCGATGCTGCCGGTGGGCGCCGTGGTGCTGATGACGGACGGAGCGGACAACGGCGGCAACCTGGGACCCGAAACGATCGAGTCGCTGCGCCGGGCGCGCATCCCCGTCCACGCGGTCGGATTCGGCAGCGAGAAAGCCGAGCGGGACGTGGAAATCGCGGACGCGGATTTGCCCGCGCGCGTGCTGCCCGGCTCGCGGATGCTGCTCACGGTGACGCTGCGGCAAAGCGGATTCCGCGGTCAGGCGGCGAAGCTGGCAGTACGCGACGGCGACAGCGTGCTGGCGCAGAAAGAGGTGAAGCTGGCAGGCGAGGGCGAGCCGTGGCGTGAAACGCTGGCGCTGAATGCGGGCAAGGCGGGAGTCAAGACGCTTTCGATTTCGGTGGTTCCTCTGGCGGAGGAAGCCAACAAGCGGAACAACGCCGTGGAGCGGATCGTCGACGTGCGCGACCGCAAGCCGCGCATCCTCTACTTCGAGGGCGAGCCGCGGTGGGAGATGAAGTTCATCCGGCGCGCGGCGGAAGAAGACGGGCAGCTCGACCTGGCAAGCATCGTCCGGACCACGGAGAACCGGTTTTACCGGCAGGGGATCCGTTCGCCGCAGGAGCTGGAGCGGGGATTTCCCGCGAGCGTCGACGAGCTGTTCGCGTTTCAGGCGCTGATCCTCGGCAATGTGGAGGCGGGCTACTTCTCGCCCGCGCAGCAGACGCTGATCCGCGAGTTTGCAGACCGCCGCGGAGGCGGAGTGCTGTTCCTGGGCGGGCGCGCCGCGTTGAGCGACGGCGGCTGGCACCGCTCGCCGCTGGCCGAAATCCTGCCGGTCGGGCTGCCGGACAAGAAAGGGGCGTTCCGGCGGGAGCCCGCCACGGCGGAACTGACGCGGGCAGGCGCGGAGAGCCTGATCACGCGGATCGAAGAAGACCCGGAGAAGAACCTGGCCCGCTGGAAGGCGCTGCCGTATCTGGCCGATTACCAGGAGACGGGCGCGCCGAAGCCCGGAGCCACCGTGCTCGTGGAAGCCGTGCCCGGCGTGCGCCTGCGGCATCCGCTGCTGGTGACGCAAAACTACGGGCGCGGGCGCGTGGCGCTGCTCGCGACAGGAGGAACGTGGCGCTGGCAGATGGCGCAGGACGCGCGCGACCAGAGTCATGAGACGTTCTGGCAGCAATTGCTGCGGTGGCTGTCGGGACAGGTGGAGGAGCGCGTGACGTTGCTGACCTCGCGTCAGACTTATGAAGGAGGGGAGGCGGTGCGGATCCGCGCCGAAGTTCGCGACCACAACTACCTGCCTTCCACAAGCGCGGTGGTCAGTGCGAATGTCCTGGGTCCCGGAGGGGTGAGCGACACGCTGGAGCTGGCGCCGTCGCGGACGGAGGCGGGCGTGTTCGAGGCCGAGTGGCGGGCGCCGCGGCCCGGATCGTACCTGGCGGAGGCCGTGGCTCGCGAGGGCATGGAAGAGCTGGGCCGCGACACGGTGACCTTCCGCCGCGAGGACGGCGCGCAGGAGTTCTTCCGCACGGAGCAGAACCGGGAGCTGCTGGAGCGGCTGGCGCAGCAGACAGGGGGGCGGTATTACCGTCCTTCGGATGCGGGCGGGCTGGCCAGGGAGATTGAACTGTCCGAAGCGGGCATCACGGTGCGGGAGACGCGGCCCGTGTGGAACGCGCCTGCGGCGTTCCTGCTGCTGGCGGGCCTGAAGGCGGCCGAATGGCTGGTGCGCAGGCGATGGGGGGCGGTGTGAGAGTCCTGCTGCTTCTGCTGTGCTGTTGCGTCGCCGGGGCGGCCGAGCGGGCGCTGTTTGTGGCCGGGTTGGGCGGCGAGCCGGATTACGAACAGCGATTCCAGAGCCTGGCGCGCGAGGCGGCCAAGCTCGCGGGCGGCGAGGTGCTGTCCGGGCCGCAGGCCGGCAAGCAGGCGCTGCGCGAGGCCATCGCGCGCGTGGCGGCGGGGCTCGGGGAGGAGGATGTGTTCGTGCTGGCGCTGATCGGGCATGGCACGTTCGACGGGCTCGAATACAAATTCAACTTGCCGGGGCCGGATGTCACGGCTGCAGAGTTGCGGGCGTGGCTTGAGGGCGTGAAGGCGCGGCAGGTGGTGGTGCTGGCCACCAGCGCGAGCGGCGCGGCGCTGAAGGAGCTGGCGCACCCGCGGAGGGCGGTGTTCGCCGCCACCCGCTCGGGCATGGAGAAAGACGCCGTGGTGTTTCCCCGCTACTGGGTGGAGGCATTGCGCGATCCGTCCGCCGACTCGGACAAGAACGAGGCCGTGAGCGCCGCCGAGGCGTTCCGTTATGCCACTCAGAAGACTGCCGCGTTTTACGAGACGCAGAAGCGCATCGCCACCGAGCATGCGGCGATGGAGGACCCGGCGGGAGCAGGACGCGCGGCGCTGGTGCGCTTTGGCGCGGCTCAGGCGGCGCTGGCCTCTCCGGCCAAACGGGCGCTGCTCGAGCAGCGCGAGAGGATCGAGATCGAAATCGAGAAGCTGAAGCGCGAGAAGGCGGCGTTGCCGGCCGACGACTACAAGAAGCGCCTGCAGGCACTGCTGGTGGCGCTGGCGGGGCTTCAGGAGGAAATCGAACGGTGAAGCGGGCGCTCTTCCTGTTGATGCTCACCGGCTCCGCCGCCGCGGCGCAGACGACTGCCGATCTGGCCGAGCGCTACTGGAAGCAGCGCAGGTGGGAAGAGGCCAACGCGGCTTTCCGCGCGGCGGTGAAGAGCGATCCGAAGAACCCGGCGCTGCGCGTGCGGTGGGGGCTGCTGCTGCTGGAGCGCTTCAACCCGGGCGAGGCGGCGGATCTGTTCAACGAGGCGCTGGAGCTGGAGAAGGACTATCCGCCGGCGCTGTTCGGGTTGGCGCGTGTGGCTGCGGAGAGAATGGATCCGAAGGCGGCGGAGCTGTGCCGGAAGGCGCTCGAGAAGGACCCGTCCATGGCCGAGGCGCGGGAACTGCTGGCCAACGTGCTGCTGGAAGACGGCGACTTCGAGGCAGCTGCGGCGGAGGCGCGCAAGCTGGGCGCGCGCCCCGGCGGGCACGCGGTGATGGCCGCGATTGCCCTGCTGCGCGACGAGGACGCCTCGCCCGCGCTGGGCGCGATGGGGCGCCACGCGCCCGGCTACGCGCGGATCGCGCGGCACCTGGTGCTGAACCGGCGCTACGAGGAGGGGATCGAACACTACCGGAAAGCGCTCGAAATCGATCCGGAATTCCACGCCGCGCGGAGCGAGCTGGGCATCAACCTGATGCGCGTGGGCCGGGACGCCGATGCCCGGCGCGAGCTCGAAACGGCATACGAAGCCGGCTATCGCAACGCCCCCACGGCCAATTCGCTGAAGCTGCTGGACACGCTGGCGAAGTTCGACGCTGTGCGCCATCCGCGATTCGTGCTGCGGCTGGACAGGAGCGAATCGAAGCTGCTGGCGCCGCATTTTGCGCGCGAGATCGAGCGGGCGCTGGACGTGTACGAGAAGAAATACGGCTTCCGGCTGCCAGGACCCGTGCAGGTGGAGGCGTACAGGAACCACGCGGATTTTGAGGTGCGCACGCTGGGCGTGCCCGGGCTGGGCGCGCTGGGCGTGGCCTTCGGGCTCAGTGTGGCGATGGACAGCCCTTCGGCGCGCGCTCCGGGCGCGTTCCACTGGGCAAGCACGCTATGGCACGAGCTGAGCCATGTCTTCGTGATCACCGCCACGCGCCACCGCGTGCCACGGTGGTTCACCGAAGGGCTCTCTGTGCACGAGGAGACAGCGGCGAACCCCGAGTGGGGCGACCGGCTGACGCCGGACATCGTCGCCGCCATGGCCAGGGGCGAACTGCTGCCGGTGGAGCAGCTGGACCGCGGCTTCCAGCGCCCGCGCAGCCCGGGGCAGGTGACGGTGAGCTACTTCCAGGCGGGGCGGATCTGCGACTTCATCGTCGAGCGCTGGGGCTGGGAGAAGATTCTCGAAATGATCCGCGCCTTCCGGAAGCCGGCGGCGACGGGCGAGGTGCTGGCGCAGGTGCTGGGCGTGAGCGGCAAGGAGTTCGACGCGCAGTTCCTTGCCTGGCTGAAGGAGCAGCACCGAACGCCGCTGGCCAATTTCAGCCGCTGGCGCGAGGAGCTCAAGCGGATGCACGAGGCGCGGCGCAGCCAGAAGTGGCAGGAAGTGCAAAAGCTGGCACAGGGCGCCATCGAGGCCTATCCGGAGTATGTCGAGGCGGGCAGCGCATACGAAGCGCTGGCAGGGGCGTGCGAAGCGCTGGGCGATGCGGGTTGCGCCGTTTCCGCGCTGGAGCGTTACATGAAGCAGGGGGGGCGGGACCCGGACCTGATCAAGAAACTGGCGAAGCGGCTGGAAGAGGCGGGGCGCACTGCGGACGCGGAAGCGGCGCTGGCGCGCCTGCTGTGGATCTATCCGGTGAAGGACGAGGAGCTGCACCGGCGGCTGGCCGGGCTGCGGGAGAAGCTCGGCCGGTGGGAGGGAGCGGCGGAGGAATGGCGCGCGGTCCTTGCGTCCGGCACTGTGGATCCGGCATCGGCGTGGTATGGGCTGGCGCTGGCTTATCGCGGGCTCCAACGCAACGACGAGGCGAGGGACGCGGTGCTGGCGGCGCTGGAAGAGGCGCCCGGATACCGGCCCGCACAACGGCTTCTGCTGGAGTTGAACCGCGGAGCCGGAGAAAGGAAGAACGACTGAGATGGCCACTGTGGACACGGCTGCATTGAGAAGCCAGGTGGAGCGGTTCCAGGAAGTGCACGACGCGCTGGTGCGCGAGGTGCGCAAGGTGATCGTGGGCCAGGAGGAGGTGCTCGAACAGCTGATGATTGCGCTGTTCGTGGGCGGCCATTGCCTGATCACCGGCATGCCGGGCACGGCGAAGACGCTGCTGGTGCGGACGATGGCGCAGACGCTCGGGCTCGAGTTCCGCCGTATCCAGTTCACGCCGGATCTGATGCCGAGCGACATCACCGGCACCGACATTCTGGAAGAAGAGCCGGGCACAGGGCGGCGCTTCTGGACCTTCGTGCGCGGGCCGATCTTCGGCAACGTGCTGCTGGCGGACGAGATCAACCGCACGCCGCCCAAGACACAGGCGGCGCTGCTGGAGGCGATGCAGGAGCTCAGCTGCACGGTGCGGGGCAACCACTACAGCCTGCCGCGGCCGTTCTTCGTGCTGGCCACGCAGAACCCGATCGAGCTGGAGGGCACCTACCCGCTGCCGGAGGCGCAGCTGGACCGCTTCCTCTTCAACACGCTGCTCGACTACCTGGGCGAGGACGAGGAGATGCAGGTGATCGAGCGCACCACCACCACAGCCTCGCCCGACGTGCAGGCGGTGACCAACGCCGAAGAGATCCTCGGCTTCCAGCAGCTGGTGCGGATGGTGCCGATCGCCGAGGAGGTGGCGCGCCACGCCATTGCGCTGGTGCGCGCGACGCGGCCGCGGGACGGATCGGCGCCGGACTTCGTCAAGAAGTATGTGAATTTCGGCGCCAGCGTGCGCGGCGCGCAGAACCTGGTGCTTTCGGCGAAGGCGCGGGCGCTGATGCGCGGCCGCTACCACGTCACCTTCGAGGACATCCGTGCGCTGATGCCGCCGGTGCTGCGGCACCGCATCCTGCTCAACTTCCAGGCCGAAAGCGACCGCCTGACGCCAGACGACGTGCTTTCGCGCCTGCTCGAGGCCATGCCCCCGCGGAGGAGCTGATGCAGCAGCGGTTCCTCGACCCGCAGATTCTGGCCGGCATCGCCAATCTCGAGCTGACGGCGAAGACCGTGGTCGAGGGCTTCCTGAGCGGGCTGCACCGCTCGCCGGACTACGGCTTCAGCCAGGAATTCGCCGAATACCGTCCTTATGTGCCGGGCGACGATCTGCGCTACGTGGACTGGAACGTGTACGCGCGCGCGGGAAGGCTCTATTTGAAGCGGTTCCGGGGAGAGACCAACACGCGGCTGACGCTGCTGCTGGACCGCAGCGCTTCGATGGGCTTCCGCGGCCGCGGGCTGCGCAAGATCGATTATGCGCGCTATCTGGCGGCGTCGCTCGGCTTCCTGGCGCACCAGCAGCGGGACGCCGTGGGGCTCATTGCGTTCGACGACGAGGTGCGCGACTACGTCGAGCCGAGCTCCCGCCACGGGCAGTGGCTGAAGGTGCTGCATGCGATCGACCGCGCCGAGCCGGGCCGCCGCACCGACTATGCGCAGCCGTTCTGGCACTTCCAGCAGTTTCTGCGGCGGCGCGGGATCGTGCTGGTGGTGAGCGATTTCTTCGCGCCGGCGCGCGACGTGGTGGCCACGGTGGCGCCGCTGCGGCAGCGCGGCAACGACGTGATCCTGATGCATGTGCTTGACCCCGAAGAGGTGGAGCCGGAGCTGGAGGGTTCGCGCGTGCTGGTCGACATGGAGACGGGCGAGGAGATGGAGGTCCACCCCGCCTACGCGGCGGGGCCGTACCGCGAAAAGATGCGGCGGCACCTGGAAGAGCTTGAGTCGCTGGCGCAGGGCGCCGGGTTGAGCTACTACCGCAGCCTGACGTCGGAGCCGCTGGACGAGGCGCTGCGCCGCTATCTGGCGGTGCGGGAGGGGAGGCCGTAGATGGGCCTGCTGGCGCCATGGTTCCTGGCCGGGCTGGGGTTGCTGGCGCTGCCCGTGTATCTGCACCTGCTGCGGCGGAGCCGCCCCGACTCGAAACAATTCAGCTCGTTGATGTTTTTTGAGCCCGGCCGGCAGGCAGAGCTGCGCAGGAGGAGGCTGGACTACCTGGCGCTGCTCACCGCGCGGCTGGCTCTGCTCATGCTGATCCTGCTCGCGTTCGCGCAGCCCGTGCTGCGCTCCACGGCGGTGAGCGCGGGCACGCCGGCGCTGCGGCTGGTGGCAGTGGACACCTCGGCGAGCATGGGCTACCGCGGGCGGATGGAGGAGGCGCGGCGGAAGGCTGCGGAGCTGTTAAACGAAGACGCACGGCTGGCGGCGTTCGATTCGCGCCTGCGGCTGCTGGACCGGGCGGAGCTCGAGCGGCTCGAGCCGGGCGGGGCGGCCAACTCGTTCGGCGAGCTGGCGCGGGCGCTCCGCGCTTTCCACGAGGAACAGAAGCGTCCGGTGGAGGTCCATTTGATCAGCGATTTCCAGCGCTCAGGGCTGCCCGGCGGCTTCGCCGAACTGGCGCTGCCGGAGGGCGTCGCGTTGCGCGTGCATCCGGTGGCGGAGCGCGCGGAGCCAAACTGGGCGGTGGAGAGCGTGCGCGCGCCGGGACGCGTGAGACACGGGCGCGAGGCGCGCGTGCAGGCGGTGATCGCCGGCTTCCACACCGAACCGGCTCGCAAAACGGTGGCGCTGGAGGTTGGCGGCAGAGAGGTGGCCCGCAAGGAAGTGGAAGTGCCGCCGGAAGGGCGCGCCACGGTGGAGTTTGAGGGACTGGATCTGCCCTATGGCTTCAGCCGGTGTGCGGTGCGGATCCGTCCGGGCGACGGGCTGGCGGCGGATGACGAGTTCCTGTTTGCGATCGAGCGCACCGACCCGTTGCCGCTCGCCTATTTCGGCGGCAAGCGCACGGAGACATACCTGCGGAACGCGCTGGAGGCCGCCGCAGGCGGTGTGTTCGCGCTCGGCGGCGGAGACTGGAAGCGCGCGCGGGCGGTGATTGCGGCGGGCGCGATGCCCGCGGAAGCCGAACTGGCGGCGGCGGTGCGGCGGGGCACAGGGCTGCTGGTGGTGCTGGGCCCCGAGGACGCGGCGCGCGGGCGCGTGCCGGTGACCGGGCAGAAGATCACGGGCACACGGTATGCGCCGCGCTCGGCGGAGGGGTTTTTCCTTGCGAGCCGCGTGGACCGCACGTCTCCCCTGATCGACAAGGCCGGCAGCTGGGAGGGGGTGCGGTTCTATCAGGCGCTGGCAGTGGAGCCGGAAGGCGCGCGGGTGCTGGCGGCTTTGGCCGACGGCACGCCGCTGCTGATGGAGCAGCGCGTGGGCGAAGGGACGGTGCTGGTGTTGTCCTCCCCGCTGGACGGCGTGGCGAACGATTTTCCGCTGCACGCGGCGTTCGTGCCGATGGTGGAGCAGGCGGCGCGGCGGCTGGTGGAGTGGGAGGATTCTACGGCGGCGATGGCTGCGGGAGAGATTCTGGCGCCGGCGGCGGGCGCCGGGGCGCGCGCTTTCGAGGTGCTCGATCCGCGCGGGCAACGGGCCTTGGGCTTCGCCGAAAGCGCAAGGGGCGCGGCCGTTGAGCTGGAACGGACCGGCTTCTGGCGCGTGATGCGCGGCGGCGGGCGCGACAGGGTGATCGCCGTCAATGCGGACCGGCGGGAGTCGGACCTGGCGCCGGTGCCGGAAGAGACGCTGCGGATGTGGCCGGCGGCTGCAGCCGCGGCGGGCCAGGGCGGGACGGGCGCGCCGCCGGAGAAGCCGCTGGCGCTGTGGATTCTGGCAGCGGCGCTGGCGGCGGCGGTGGTGGAGGCAGTGCTCGCGTCGTACTATCTGGGCAAGGAGGCGGTATGAGCGCACGGGAGCGGTTCCTCGAGTATCTGGGCGCAGTGGAGCGGCGGCTGCAGCTGCGGTCACTGGGCGTGGGTCTGGCTGTTGTGGCGGGCCTGTTGCTGGCGGTAACGCTCGCGGGCGCCTGGCTGGGCGTGCGCTGGGCCTTCGACGCGCGGCTGATGCTGGCGGTGCGCGTGGCCTTGGTGCTGGCGGCGGGGGCGGGACTCGCACTGGCGGTGGCCGCGCCACTGCTGCGCATCAACCGCAGGCGCGCGGCGGAGCTTGCCGAGCGCAAGCTGGACGGGTTGCAGGAACGGGCAGCGACGCTGGCCGGGCCGGCGGCGGAATCGCCGCTGGCGGAACTGGTGGCGGAAGAGGCGCTGCGCTACGCCGGGGCTGTGCCGCCGGCTGTGCTGGTGGGGCGAGCGGCGATGATTGGGGGCGGCGTGATCGCCGGCGCGAGTGTGGCGCTGCTCGTGTGGCTCACGGTTGCGGCGCCAGGTTCACTTGGCTACGGAGCGCATCTGCTGTGGGCGGGCGCGCCGCCGGCGGGGCAGCAGGCGCTGTTCCAACTGACGGTGAAGCCCGGCGACGCGAAGGTGCGGCGCGGCGGGGACCAGCTGATCGAGGCCGTGGCGGCGGGATTCGATCTGGCGCCGGCGCGGCTGCGGTTGCGCCGCGCGGGCTCGCCGCAGTGGGAGACGCTGCCCATGGAGCCGAACGCGGCGGGCGCGGGCGCGGTGTTCCTGCTGGCGGGCATCACCGAGGACGTCGAATACCAGGTGGATGCGCAGCGGATGCGCTCGCCCGTGTACCGGCTGAAAGTGGTGGACTTGCCGCGCATCGTGAAATACCGCGTGCGCTATCGCTATCCGGCGTGGCTGGGATTGCCGGAAAGCGTGGAAGACCCGGGCGGCGACATCCGCGCCGTGGAGCAGACGCGGGCGGTGGTCGAGATCGAAACCGACAAGCCGCTGGAGAGCGGGCTGATGGTGCTCGATGACGGCACTCGCGTGCCGCTGGAGCGGCGCGAGGGAGCGGCGGCGCGCGCCGAGCTGGAAGTGAATCGCGACGGCTCGTTTTATTTCGCGGCGCTGGACGGAGGCGCGCCGGTGCGTCTGAGCGAGGACTACTTCATCGAGGCGCGGCCCGAGCGCGCGCCCGAGGTGCGGCTGTCGCGGTCGGGGCGCGATGCGCGCGTGAGCCCGATCGAAGAGGTGACGGTGGAGGCCGAGGCGGCCGACGACTTCGGGCTGCAAGGGCTGGAGATCACCTACAGCGTGAACGGCGGCGAGCCGCGCACGGTGAAGCTGCCGGTGCAGCGCGGGGCGAAGGAAGCGCGCGGGCGCTCGGTGATCGCGCTGGAGGAGTTCAGGCTGCAGCCGGGCGACATCGTGGCGCTTTCGGCCACGGCGCGCGACGCGCGCACGTCGGCGCAAACCGATATCTTCTTCCTGGAGGCGCAGCCCTACGAGCGCGAATTCCTGCAGTCGCAGACGATGGGCGGCGGCATGGAGGGCGAGGGCGAGGAGGAGAACGACATCGTGCAGCGGCAGAAGGAGATTATCGCCGCCACGTGGAACCAGCTGCGGGCGGTGAAGCCGCGCGGGCAGACTCGGGAGGACGCGGCGTTTCTGTCCGGCATGCAGCAGAAGCTGGCCGAGCAGGCGCAGTCGCTGTCGCAGCGGATGCGGAGCCGGCAGCTGGCTGGCACGAACGAGGAGTTCCAGAAGTTTTCCGTCGAGATGGGCAGCGCGTCGAAGGCAATGCAGGACGCGGCGGCGAGACTGCGCGCGCTGCAGTGGAAGGAAGCGCTGAGTCCGGAGCAGCGGGCGCTTCAGCACCTGCTGCGCGCCGAGAGCCTCTTCCGGCAGATCCAGGTGGCATTCGGGCAGCAGGGCGGCGGGCGCGGCGGCGCCGGCGGGCGGATGCGCGATCTGGAAAGCCTGTTCGAGCTCGAGCTGGATCTGGAGAAGAACCAGTATGAGACGGTGCAAAACGCATCGCCGGCGGCCAGCCGCGAGCGGCAGATCGACGAGGCGCTGAAAAAGCTCGAGGAGCTGGCGCGGCGCCAACAGCAGCAGGCCGAACAGCAGCGGCGCAACGAGCAGAGCTTCCAGCAGCGCTGGGCGCAGGAGATGTTGCGGCGCGAGGCGGAAGAGTTGCGCAAGCAGCTGGAGCAGCTGCAGAGGGAGCAGCGGGGGCAGGGTTCGCAGAGCGCCCAAAGTTCACAGACGGGCCAGCAGGGCCAGACGGGCGAGAGCGGCGCGCAAGGGCAGCGGCGCGCGGGCGGCGTGCAGAGCGAAAGGCTGAGCCGCGCTCAGCAGCAGGTGGAGCGGGCGCTCGAGGACATGAGACGGGCGCAGGCGGCTGCGGGCGGCGAGGCGCAGGAGAATGCGCGCCGTGCGGCGGAGCGTATGTCGCAGGCTTTGGAAGAGCTGGGACAAATGCGGAGGCAGCAGGCGGGCGACCGGATGGAGTCGCTGAGCCGCCGCGCCGCGGAGCTGGCCGAAAGGCAGCGGCGCTATGAAGAGCAGGTGCGGAAGGCGTTCCCGCAACCGCAGTCCGGGGCGCAGCAGCCCGGGCAGCCGGCCGTGCCGGCGGCGGAATCCGAGCGGCTGGCGCGCGAGAAGGAGTCGATGCAGCGCGACTACGCGCGGCTGGAGCAGGAGATGCGGGATGCGGCGCGGGCCATGGACGGGGCGCAGCGGGGCGCGGCGTCGCGGCTGCGCGAGGCGTTGGGCGAAGCACAGCAGAATGAGGTAGGGCTGCGCATGCGGCTGGGCGCGGAGTGGATGCGCCGCGGGCTGGGGCCGTATCTGGGGCCGCGCGAGCGGGTGTTAACCGAGGCGCTCGAGCGGCTGAGCGAGCAGGTGGAGCAGGCCAGACAGATGGCGGGGCGGGAAGGGAGCGGAGGACAGCAGCGGGAGCGGGTGGAGCGCGCGCTGGGGCAGATCGAGAATCTGCGCGAAGAGCTGGAACGGCAGGCGCGCGCCGGGCGCGAGTCCGGGCAGGGGCAGCAGCGCGAAGGCGGGCGCGAAAGCGGGCAGCAGCAGGGACAGGGCGGCCAACAGGGCAGGGAGGGGCAGAAAGGGGAAGGACAGCAGGCGCGCGGCGGCGGCCAGCGCCCGGACGGGGCGGAGCCGGCGGGCGCGCAGCCCGGCGAGCGCAGGAGGCAGACCGGGGGCGAAACATCGTTCTGGCGCGGCGACTACGGCGCCTTGAACGACGGCACGCTGCAGCCGGACTGGAACCGCAACGCCGAGGCGCGGCGCGGGTCGTGGGCGGAGGCCATGCGGCAACTGAGGCAGCTGCGGGAGGAAGGCGCGGTGAGCGACGAGACGCAAGCGGAGCTGGAACGGCTCCTCCGGCGCATGCAGCAGCTGGATCCGGCGCGGTTCGGGTCGCCGCTTCTCGGCGCGCGGATCGAGAACGAGCTTTTGCCGCAACTCGAACAGGTGGAGCTGCGGCTGCGCAAGGAGCTTTCCGCGCAGAGCGGCGCGCCGCGGGCGGCGCCCGCGGCGAAGGCGCCCCCGGGGTACGCCGAGGCGGTGGCGGAGTATTTCCGCAGGCTGAGCCGCGGGCGGTAGCTGCACGCTGCGCGGGACAGCAATTGACGAGCGCCGGGTGCTTTGAAAGGATGGAGTGCGGCGCCCGAGACGGCCGCTGCTGATCCATGGCCCGGCATCCCATTTCAAAAGGGGTCTTCTGCCTCGAGTGCGACTGGTGGCGCGATGCGCGCCGCCGCTACAGCATGGAGTACCTGCTCGACCTGCTCGATCAGATGACTCCCGCCCGCTGCCGCCACATCCACTACGACGTTTCCACGCGGGAGGAGTTTTTCTTTCTGTTGAAGAAGTGGAGGCAGAAACGGTACCGGTCGCATCCGCTGCTGTATCTCGGCTTTCACGGCAAGCCGGGCATGGTGATGCTGGGCGCGGGCAAGCGCGCGCCGAGAGTGACGCTGGAGGAGATTGGCGAAGCGCTGGCGGGCAAGTGCAACGGGAGGGTGATCCTGTTTGGCAGCTGCGAGACGATCCGCGCCGTGCCGTGGCAACGGCGGAAGTTCCTGGATGCGACGCAGGCGCTCGCCATTTGCGGGTATCAACGCGAAGTGGACTGGATGCTCTCGGCGGCGATGGACCTGATCGTGCTCGATGCGATGCAGGAATTCACGTTCACGCTCCAGGGCATCTCGGCGACCGCGGAGCGGATTCGCGAGCGATCCCGGGGTCTCGGCAAGGCGCTGGGCTTCCGGATTTACACGCGGCAGGGAGAAGCGTGACCTCGGGAGCGGGTTACAGGGCGCGGGCGAGGGCTTCGATGTCGCTCCCGTCGTTGTAAAAGTGCGTGGAGACGCGCAGCAGGCCGTGCCGGGCGGAGACGAGCACGCGTTTTGAACGCAGGCGCGCGGCAAGCGCGGGGGCGTCCTCGACCGGCGCGGCGATGATGGGCGAATCCTGGTGCGGAAGCCCGTCCGGGAAGAGCGCGCGAACTGATGAAGCCAGCTCCAGCACCCGGCGTTCGATGGCCTGCGGCGTGAGTTCCAGCATCAGGTCCACGCTGGCCTCCAGCGCATAGAGCAGAGCGGAGGGCAGCATGCCGCCCTCGTATTTCTCCGCGGATTCGTTCAGTTCCGGCTTGCCGTGCCAGAGATGGTTGACATTGCGCCAGTCGCGGTGGGAGCGCCATCCGATGGCGAGCGGCGGGACCTGCGCGCGCAGGCGCGGGTGCACGGCGGCGAAGGCGATGCCGTTGGGCGCCAGCATCCACTTGTAGCAGTTCACCGCGAGCATATCCGGCTGGATGCGCGAGAAATCGAATTCCAGCGCGCCACAGTGCTGCGTGCCGTCGACGTACAGCGGAATGCCGCGGCGGCGGCATTCCTGTCCGAGCGCCTCCAGCGGCGCGCGGTAGCCGGTCGTGTAGTTGACAGCGCTGACGGCCACCAGGCGCGTGCGCGGGGTGAAGCTCTCAAGCAGCCTCTCCGGCGGCGCCTGGATCAGCTCGAGCCCCGGAAACAGGGGCGCGTAGATCTGGTTCGGGAACTCGTGCTCGAGCGTGAGAACCTGGTCGCCCTCGCGCCAGCCAATGCCGTGCATCAGCACTGCCAGGGCCGCGGAGGCGTTCTGGAAAAACGCGATGTCGTCCGGCTGGGCGTGGATCAGGCGGGCAATCTTTTCGCGCAGGCGGTCGTGATCGTCAAACCAGGAGAGGAAGTCGGCGCATGCAGTCCGGTCGCGGCGCGCGAAGTGCGTCATAACGGCCTCCACCGAACGGGTGGAGAGCTGCCCGAAGGTGGCCGAATTCAGATAGGCGCAATCGCGCAGGGCGGGGAAGAGGGTGCGGACTGCCGCCCAGTCCGGCATCAGTGCCTCGCTTGCGGCCGCGACTGTTCGATGGCCTGGCGGATGGCCTGGGCGGCGGTCTCCAACGGGATCTCCGTGGCCTGGCGCGTGCGGCGCTCCACCAGTTCGAGCTTGCCTTCGGAGAGCTTGCGGCCGATGTTCACGCGGAACGGGATGCCGATCAGGTCGGCGTCCTTGAACTTGACCCCCGGGCTCAGGTCGCGGTCGTCGTAGAGCACGTCGACGCCGAGCGACTTCAGCTCCTCGTACAGGCGGTCCGCCGCCTCGCGCAGCACGGAGTCGGCGGACTTGACGGGCGTGACCACGACCTCGAAGGGCGCGATGGAGACCGGCAGGCACATGCCGTCGGCGTCGGAGTACAGCTCGACGGCGGCGCACAGGACGCGCTCGACGCCGATGCCGTAGCTGCCCATGATCACGGGGATCTCCACCCCGTTCTGGTCGAGAACCTTCAGCCCCATGGCGTGGGAGTACTTGTAGCCGAGCTTGAATATGTGCCCGATCTCGACACACTTGATGATCTCGAGCGGCGCGCCCGTTTCCACATCGGTGTCGCCCTCAGCCACCTGCCGCAGGTCGTGCCACCCGCCCTGGAAGTCCTCGTCGGGGGTGACGTTCTTCAGGTGGTAGTCGTCGCGGTTGGCGCCGCAGACCATGTTCCTGCGCCCGCGCAGCGCCTCGTCGACAAGGATGCGGACGCCGGAAAGACCCACCGGACCGAGCGAACCGGCGGACGCGCCGAACAGCTCGCGCATCTCTTCGGGGTGCGCGGGGCGGAACTCCTGGCAGCCCGTGGCGGACTGGAACTTGGTCTCCGAGAGCTGGTGGTCGCCGCGCAGGATGGCCACTACCGGCTGGCTGTCGGCCACCAGGCAGAGCGTCTTCATCAGCGAGGTCTCGGGCATGCCGAGGAAGCGGGCGACCTCTTCGATGGTCTTCTGGTCCGGCGTGTGGACGAGCTCCGGAGCAAGGTCGCCTTCCGGGTCGGGCGCTGCCGGGGGCCTGGGGCGGGAAACAGCCTTTTCAAGGTTGGCGGCGTAGCCGGTCTGCCGGCACAGCACGACGTAGTCCTCGCCGGCGTCGGTGGCGACCATGAACTCCTGCGACTGCGAGCCGCCCATGGCGCCGGAGTGCGCCTCGACGGCGACATAGTCCAGCCCGCACCGGTCAAAGATGCGGCAGTAGGCGATGCGGTGTTTCTCGTAGGACTCGTCGAGCCCCTCGGGGCCGAGGTCGAACGAATAGGAGTCCTTCATCAGGAACTGCCGCACGCGGAGGAGTCCCGATTTCGGCCGCGGCTCGTCGCGGAATTTCGTCTGGATCTGGTACCAGATTTGCGGCAGCTGTTTGTAGGAGCGCAATTCGCCACGGGCGATGAAAGTCATGACCTCTTCGTGGGTCATTCCGAGGCAAAGAGGCCGTCCATAACGATCCTTGAGGCGGAAAAGATTGTCACCCATCACCTCGTAGCGGCCGGATTCCTGCCAGACTTCGGCCGGATTCAGGGCGGCGAGATGGAACTCCTGGGCGCCGATGGCGTCCATTTCCTCGCGGATGATCTGCTGGATTTTCAGCATGGACCTCTGGGCGAGGTAAAGGTAATTGTAGATGCCGGCGCCGAGCTGGCGGACATAGCCCGCCCGGAGCAGCATTTGGTGGCTGACGACTTCCGCCTCGGCGGGCGTCTCGCGCAGCGTGGGAATAAAGGCACGGGACCACAGCATGGTAAACCCTTGAGTTTAGCATGGGGGGCGGGGCGTCCCGCGGCTGCGCGGTCAGAAGCGCGCCGCGAAGCTGCGGCGCAGCCGCATGGCGCCGGCGAAGGCGATGACGGCGAACAGGGCGAGGGAACTCCAGACGAGAATTGCGCCGCGGCGGCGGTCCGCCGGCTGCGGGCGCGGCGGGAAGGGCAGGGCGGGGTCCAGCAGGCGCACCAGGAGCCGGAGCCGTGTCATTCGCCGCTCGCCTCCGCGCGCCTCGACTGCCAGCACCAGTTCGCGCGGCGATGAGGCGAGGCGGGCGAACGTGCCGCCGGGCGCGAATGCCGTCGCGCCGAGTTCCTCGTAAGGCCTGCCCTCCACCCACGCATCCACACCTTCGGCGGGAAGCAGCAGAAGGCGGACGTCGCCGCCATGCAACACGCGCCAGGAACACGCCAGCCGCGCCGGCGCATGGCGCACGGGGAGGGCCAGCGTGCGAACCTGTCCCGGCGCGACATCAACGATGTCGTCGAACAGCACCTGGGCGGGCGGATGCGCGCCGCCCGTCACCACGAGCAGGGCAAGCGCAGACGGAAATCTCATTTCTGTTCGTAGACCAGGCGCCCGCCCACAGAGTGCATTCTTACCCGGGTCTTCAGAATTTCCGCCTCCGGTACCGTCAAAATATCCCGGTCCAGCACGATGAAATCCGCGTATTTCCCCGGCTCCAGAGTGCCGCGTACATATTCCTCAAATGCGGCAAAAGCGGCGTGAATTGTCCAGGATTCGAGCGCTTCCTGGCGGGTCATTTTCTGGTCCGGCATCCAGCCCCCCGGGGGTTGACCCTGAGCGTCCTGACGGGTGACGGAGGCGTAGAAGCCGCGCAGCGGGTCCGGCTCTTCCACCGGAAAGTCGCTGCCGTTGGGGACGGGAATTCCGAGGGCGAGGAAGCGCCTCCAGGCGTAAGCGCCGGCCACGCGGTCCGGCCCCAGGCGGGCCTCGGCCCACCGCATGTCGCTGGTGGCGTGCGTGGCCTGGATGGCCGGGATCACGGAGAAATCCTTGAACAGGCGGAAGTCCGGCAGCGAGACCACCTGCGCATGCTCGATGCGGAACCGCTTGTCGTTCGGGCCGCCGAGAACGGCCGCGTAGGCGTCCAGAACGGTGCGGTTGGCGCGGTCGCCGATGGCGTGCGTGCACACCTGGAAGCCCCGCGCGGCGGCTTGCCGGGCGATCTTCTCGATCTCCTCACGGGAGGTGATCAACAACCCCGTGTTCGTCTTCTCGTCGCTGTAGGGCTGCCACAACGCCGCGCCGCGGGAGCCCAGCGCTCCGTCGGCGTAGAGCTTGATGGCTCGCACGGTGAGAAGCGGCCCGGTCTCCGGCCCTTTCTTGAGGTATTCCTGCCACAGGGGGCCGGGCCCGCCAATCATGGCGTAGATGCGGACGGGCAGCTTGCCTTCGGCGATCAGCTCGCGGTAGGCGCGCAGGTCCTCGGCCGAGACGCCGGCGTCGTGCACGCCGGCCAGTCCCAGCCGCGCGCACTCCTGCGCCGCCAGTTCCAGCTGGCGCTTGATCTGGGCGAACGAGGGTGGCGGGATCTTCTGGCGGACCAGCCCCATGGCACGGTCGATCAGGATGCCCGTGGGACGGCCGGAGGCGTCGCGCAGGATTTTGCCGCCGGGAGGGTCGGGGGTCTTCTCCGCGATCCCGGCCAGAGCCAGCGCGCGGGAGTTGACCCAGGCGGCGTGCCCGTCGACGCGGGAGAGGAACACCGGGTGGTCCGGCGCTGCCGCGTCGAGGTCACGAGCCGAAGGGAAGGCGCCGCCCCAGTTGGTCTGGTCCCAGTTGCGGGCGACGATCCACTCGCCGGCAGGCAGGCCGGCGGCGCGCTGTTTGACATAGGCTGCGATTTCCGCCACCGAAGCCACATGGCGCAGATCGCGAGACTCCAGCAGCGCCCCGAGACCGCGCATATGGGCGTGCGAGTCGATGAAAGACGGGAACACGGGCGCGCCTCCGAGATCGAGCCGTTTGGTGGAAGGCCCGGAGCGCGCCAGCGCCTGCTCGCCAAGAGCCAGAACGCGGCCGTCTTTCACCGCCATGGCGCTGACCGGCTGCGAGCGGGCCGTCGAGTAAATGCGGGCATTCACCACCAGCAGGTCGGCGTCCGCCGGCCCCTGCGCCCCAAGCAGCAGGGCCATCGGGACTAGAATGGGGAGCATGGATGACAGTATTCCACAGGCGGCCGCGGACGGCGCGGCAGCCTATGAAGGCTGGCGGGGCTGGGTGGCTGCGGGGAGTGCGGTGGTGCTGGCGGTGCTGTTCCTGGTGGCCGGAATCTGGAAGCTGAGCGACCCGTTCGCGACCGAAGCGCGGATGACGCAGGCGCTGATCCCGAAGCCGCTGGCGATGCCTGTGGCGCTGCTGGCGGGGATCGGCGAGACCTGGGCGGGGGTTCTGCTGCTGGTGCCGCGCTGGAGACGGTGGGGCGCGTGGCTGGCGGTCGCCGCGCTGGTGGCGTTCATGGCTTATTTCGGCGCGTTCTACAACCAGTTGCGCGGCGCCGATTGCAGCTGTTTCCCGTGGCTGAAGCGGATCGTCGGGGTGGAGTTTTTCGTCTCCGACGCGCTGATGCTGGCGGCGGCGGTGCTGGCCGGCCTCTGGTCGGCGCGATCGACGCACGTCAAGCAGGCGGGCATGGCGCTGGCGGCGATCGTGGTGATGGCGCTGGCGGTGTTCGGCGCCACGCTGACGCAGCGCTCCGGCGTCCAGGCGCCGGCCGAGATCCAGGTGGACGGAAAGCCGTTCGCGCTGCGGGAGGGACGGGTGATCCTGTACTTCTTCGATCCCGAGTGCATGCACTGCTTCCACGGGGCGCAGCAGCTCGGGTCCTGGAACTGGAAGGACGTGCGCCTGGTAGTGGCGCCAACGGTGAACCCGCAGTGGGCGACAGCGTTCCTGCGCGATACGAGGCTGCGCGCCGGGGTGACTTTTGATGCCGCCAGGCTGCGCCAGACGTTTCAGTTCGGCGATCCGCCCTACGGCGTGGCTCTGGAGGGCGGGCGCGTGGCCTACAGTTTCACGTTTGCGGAAGGGGAGGACGTGGCGGGAACGCTGAAGCGCATGGGGTGGATCGATTGACGGGGCGGAGGCGAAGCGGCCTCAGCCCTGCATCTGGAGCCCGCGGCGGCGCGCGTATTCCGCGCCCAACTCCCGGAGCCGTTCGGGGCTGAGCCACTGCCGCACGAGATCGAACAGAACGCGCTCCTCAACGGCGAAGTGCTCGCGGGCAAGCTCCATCAGCCGGGCGAGCGCGGCGCGGGCGCGGACCGCCTGCCGCTGCCTCTTCAGTTCATCCAGAAGGCGGCGCATTTCCTGATGCTCGCCGTACATGGCTTCCAGCGTGCCGCGCACGGCTGCCGGCAGCTCGCCAAGCGCGCCGAACAGGAGCTGATCTTCCTCAATGGCGTGCGCCTGAAGCACGGCTTCGAGCGCTGATCCGCATTCCTTCAGCTCGCGCAGGGTCATGGAGGAGAGGCGGCGCTCCTGATGCTGCATGAGGGCAAGGATGCAGCCGTGCTCTCCCAGCAGGAGATCGACCAGATCCGCGCCAGCCTCGATCTTCACCGTAGCCATTCCGAAGGGACGCCTCCCATTTTGCCAGAATCCGGTCTGATTCACCACGAAAGGCCGGAGCTCGTGGCCGGGACGTTTTGATAGCATGACGGATGCACAGCCATGACAAAGGTGTTCCGGGCGGCCGGAATGGCCGCGGCCGTGCTGCTGCTGGCGGAGGTGGCCGCGGACGGATTCCAGCGGAGGAAGAAGAAAGAGCAGGAAGAGATCACGCAGACGCTGGAGCTGCCTCCGGACCCGCCGCTGGCGACGGCGGCGGATCCGTCGCGGCTGGCGTTTGCGGCGGCGCCGCTCTCGGTGCGCGGGCTGCTCTCCCAACAGACGCGCGACGCCCTGCGCGTGCTGATGCAGAATGCGCGCGGGGCGCGGTTTGTCCGCATCCGCGCCTTTGTGGCAGGCACGGGCGATCTGCGGCGGGTGCAGTCGATCGTAGCGGAGACGTTTGCGGAGAAGAAGCAGCCGCTGCCGGTGCTGACGGTGACGCAGGTGGGGCTGCTGCCGCTCGATGGCGCGCAGGTGCAGTTGGAAGCCACGCTCGAGCAGCGCAAGGCGACCGGCGCGGGCGTGCTGTTTGCGGCGGTGACGGCGGAAACGCCGGCGGCAGCCGTAGAGGCCGTCGAGCGGGAGTTCCAGGCTGCGGAGACGGCGCCGGACGCGCCGGTTTCCCTCCTGTGCGGAGTGTCGGAGGCCGAGCTGATCGAGCCTCTCCGGCAGGCGGCCGCCCGGGCGCGCCCGCGCGCCGCGTTCGTGGTTTTCCAAAGGCAGCGGATCCCGGCGGCGCCGAAGGTGGCCTGCCAGGCGTCGGCGGTGATCAGCCGCCCCGTGCCGGGAGGCGTGCGGCGAACGCCCGCATCAGCGGCGCTGAGCGCGCCGAAGATCGTGTTCAGCGGCGCGCAACTGGCTTTCCGGTACGAAGAGAGCGATGCGCGGCTGGCCTACCAGCGGCTGGACCGCACGCTTCAGCAGGCCGGCGCGTCATTGAAGTCCGCCGCCGTGCTCAACATTTATCCGCTGTCGGAGCAACTGGCCGGATTGGCGGCCCGGATCCGCGGCGAGTTTGTCGATTCGGCCCAGCCGCCTTCCGGGCTGGTGATGCCCACCGAGGGGCTGCCGTCCATCGACGGCGCCTTCGCTCTGGAGGCCGTGGCCCTGCCGGCGGCGGGCCAGTGATCTTCGTCATTGCTGCAAACAGAAAGCGAGGTACTCATCCATGTCCCAGGCACCGGTTGTGACGTTCGGCGAGATCATGCTGCGGCTGGCGCCGCCGGGTTTCGAGCGGCTTCTGATGTCGCCCACCCTGGTAGCCACCTTCGGCGGCGGCGAGGCGAACGTGGCCGTCTCGGTGGCCAACTACGGCCATCCGGCGCGCTACGTGACGGTCCTGCCCGACAACCCGATCACCGACGCGTTCGTGTACCAGATGCGCGGCTTCGGCATCGACACGTCGTTCATCCGGCGCGCTCCGGGCCGGTTCGGCATTTACTTTGTCGAGCCCGGCGCCAACCAGCGGCCGTCGAAAGTGGTCTATGACCGAGCCCACTCCGCCATCGCGCTCGCCAAGCCCGGGGATCTGGACTGGAAGGCGATCTTCGCCGATGCCGGTTGGTTCCACGTCACCGGCATCACCCCGGCGCTGTCGCAATCGGCGGCGGACCTGGCGCTGGAGGCGGTGAAGACGGCGCGCGAGATGGGCGTGCCGGTCTCCTGCGACCTCAACTACCGCAAGAACCTGTGGAAGTACGGCAAAACAGCGCAGGAGGTGATGACGGAGGTCGTCCGGTACGTCGATTACGCCATCGCCAACGAGGAGGACTGCCAGAAGTCGCTGGGCATTCAGGTCGACGTGGACGTCCACTCGGGCAAGCTCGATCAGCAGCAGTACCAGAAGCTGGCGGAAAAGGTGCTGGCGGCGTACCCGAACCTGAAATTGATCGCCATCACGCTGCGCGAGAGCTACTCGGCGTCCCACAACGGCTGGTCTGCCTGCCTGCACGACGGCAAGCAGTTCCTGGTGAGCCGGCGATACGACATCACGCACATCGTCGACCGCGTCGGCGGCGGCGACGCCTTCGCCGGCGGGTTGATCTACGGCCTTCTGCACCTGCCTTCGGCAGCCGACGCGCTGGAGTTCGCCGTGGCGGCGTCGTGCCTGAAGCACTCCGTGCCGGGCGATTTCAACCGGTTCACCCGCGCCGAGGTGGAGGCGCTGCTCAAGGAAGGCGGCAGCGGGCGGGTTCAGAGATAAACGGGTGGCGCCGGGGTCCGGCCGTGCGGCCCCGGCGCCTGCGACGCGGGGATCGCGATTCCGGGAGGAGATCTTCCCTCAGCTTGTGCCTTTGCGAAGGAAGGCGAGGAATTCGGCGGCGTCGCGCGTCAATCCGGGGAAGGCGGCGATCACCTTCTCGTCGGCGTCGAAAACGGCGTAATAGGGGATGGCCACGGTCTGGAACAGTTGCTCCTGCCGGCGCTGGTTGTCCTCGCTGGCGGCATCGGTGCCGTCGGTGTAGAGTTCCACCAGCACGAATTGCCCGAGCGCCTCGGCGATCTCGGGGCGCGGGAACATGTTGGCCTTCATCCAGTGGCAATTGGTGCAGGCGTAGCCGGTGAAGGCTGCCAGAATGCGCTTGTTTTCGGCGCGGGCGCGGGCAACGGCTCCCTGCCAGTCATTCTTCATCCAGCGGTTGAGGGCTGCGCTTCCACCCGCCTGCGGAATGGAACCTTCCGCGGGAGCCGGGATGTAGGCTTCCAGCTCTCCCAGGCGCACGCCGAACATTCCAGGCAGCAGGCTGAGGGCGAAACCCAGGAAGAGCGTGGCAATCATGAGCCGCCCCGGCTTCACTTCCTCGTCCCGCCGCACGCCCTCCATCGGCACGAGTCCCAGCAGATACAGCCCCGGCAGGGCGAACAGCACCGCCCAGAGCGCGAGGAAGCGCTCGCGGCTGAGAAGGTTCCACTGCAGCACCTGATCGACGTTCGACAGGTACTTGAGCATGGCGGCCAGAATCACAAAACCCAGAACGACTTTCAGGCGCGACATCCAGCCGCCGCTCTTGGGCAGCTTCTTCAGATAGGACGGAAACAGGGCAAGGAAGAAGAAAGGCGAGGAGAGCGCCGCCGAGAACGCCAGCATGCCCAGCGCCGGCTGGAGCCTGTCGCCGGTGACGGATGCCGCCAGAAGCGTGCCCATGAACGGACCCACGCAGGCGAAGGCGGCCAGGGTGAACGTCAGCCCCATCAGCAGAGTGCCCAGCAGCCCCCCGCGCGAAGACGCCATGTTGAGTTTGGTGAGCAGCCCAGCCGGGACGGTGAGTTCAAACGCCCCTAGAAGACTGAGCCCGAAGGCAAAGAAAACGAAGGATATGAATCCGTTGACCCAAGGGTTCGATCCGAGCTGGACCACGGCGAACGGACCCAGCGCCGCGCTCAAGCCAAGCCCGATGCCGGTGAACAGCACGATGATCCCGAGACAGAACACAGCCGCCTGTTTGAACACCTGCGCGCGCGAGTCGCCCGCCTGGCTGAGGAAAAAGGTCATCGTGATCGGAATCATCGGGAAGACGCACGGCGTAAAGATGGCGGCAAGCCCGAAGCCGAAGGCGATGAGCAGGAAGGCGCCCAAGGGTTGCGCTGTCTGCGGCTTGCGCGCGGGAACGGGGGCTGGCTGCGAGGAAGATGGGGGCCCGGATTGCGGCGAGAAGAGGGCGAGCCCGTCGAAGCGCGCCTGGGGGGGAGCCGGCGCGCCGGGAGCGATCTCGATTTGCGCGGCGGCGGTGATGCGCCGCGGGGGCAGGCACTCCTTGTCGGTGCAAAGCTGGTAGCGCATCCGCGCCACGAGCTCTGCGGGGCCGGCCGGGGCGTCGGGCTTGAGGCGGATCAAGAACTGAAAAGTCGATTCTTTGTCGTATGTTTCCGCTTCGATCCCGAAGTTGGGGTCGAACTTCCGCACTGGCGCCGGATAGTAAATCTGCCAGGAGGCGACGGCCGGGTGATCCTCCAGCACGATGGTCGTGATAATGGGACCGCCCTTGGGCGTGGTCATCGAGTACATATGCCACGGCTGGTCGAGCTTCAGTTCGAGCGCGGCGGTGAACTCCGCCCCCGGAGGCACCCGGGAGGCGGCCGGCGTCAGGGTCCAGCGGGCGGGGTGCGGGCGCTGGGCGGGCGCCGATGCGGCGGCGAGCAGCAGCAGTGCGAGAAGGCTAGCCAGCCGCCACTTGCCCGTTTTCGGCTTGCCAGCGGGCGATTTCGCTTTCGATGCGGGCGTTGACGCGCTCGGCGGCGGACTCGGTGGCGACGCGGATGGCATTGCGGATCGCATTGTCATTGGATCTCCCGTGACAGATGATGACGACTCCCTTGACGCCGAGCAGCGGAGCGCCGCCGTATTCGGAATAGTCCATGCGCTTCCGGAAGTCCTTGAGCGCCTGCCGGCTCAGCACATATCCGATCTTGCTGGCGACGGTGGACTCAAAGGACTCCCTGAGCATATGTTTGATGATCTCCACCAGCCCTTCGCTTACCTTCAGGGCGACGTTGCCGATGAAGCCGTCGCAGACGATCACGTCGGCGTGCCCGGTGTAGAGATCCCGCCCCTCGACGTTGCCGATGAAGTTCAGCGGCAGGGTGCGGATCAGCTGGGAGGCCGCCTTGGTGAGTTCGTTGCCCTTGTGGTCCTCCTCACCGATGGAGAGCACGCCCACCCGGGGCGACTCGGTATGGAAGACCAGCCGGGAGTAGACGTCGCCCATGACGGCGAACTGCGAAAGCATCCGGGGGGTGGAGTCGACGTTGGCGCCGACGTCGATCATCACCGCCGGCTTGCCCTGGATGGTGGGAAACGGATTGGCCAAGGCGGGGCGGTCGACGCCGGGGATCATGCCCAGCACGGTCTTGGCGATGGCCATGACGGCGCCCGTGTTGCCGGCGCTGACCAGTCCGTCGGCCTGCCCGTCGCGCACGAGGCGGGCGGCGACGCGCATGCTGGAGTCACGCTTGGTGCGGAGTACCTTGGCGGGGTTGTCCGCCATGGTGACCACCTCGCTGGCGTGGACGATCTCGATGGGCAGCTTTTTCCAGCCCTCGTGCCGGCCGAGTTCGGCGCGCAGCACGTCCTCTTTGCCTACAAGAAGAATGTTGACGTCCTGCGTGCGGGCGGCGGCGACGGATCCCTGGACTTCCGGGATGGGGGCGTGATCACCCCCCATTGCGTCCACGGCGATGGTCAGCATGCACGGGGTGGGCGGAGCGGCTCCGCCCGGCCTCTTGGCTCTATTCCTGGACGACTTCGATCACCTCGCGCGTCTTGTACCACCCGCAGTGCGGGCAGGCGCGGTGAGGCAGTTTCATCTCATGGCACTTCGGGCATTCGCTCAGGCCGGCGCGCTGCAAATGGTCGTGAGCGCGGCGCGTGGACGTACGACGCTTGGAGTGACGGCGTTTTGGGTTCGGCATGGGACTCGTTCCTGGAATCTCCCGTCCCGGCCCTCAGCCGGAACCGGATGACAGGTAAGACTTTCTCATTGTAGCCGATCCGGGCGGCAGGTGTCATCTTTTCCCGCCCGCTACAGGGATTCCGGCATCCGGGTACAGCCCTTCCGGGATTCCGCCTCAGGGCAGGGCACGGGACACTGGTAAGGAAAGGAGCAGAGCCATGTCCGACTTCATGCAGGCGGGGAGCATCACAACGATCCACACGCTGAAGCCGGAGGCGTGGCAGCGGCTGGACGGGGATCTGGCTCGCTGGGGACGGCGCAAGCCGCTGGGGCTGGTGCTGCCCGCGCTTTACAGCGAGTTTGAAAACCCGGCGATCCACCAGATTCTGGCGGAGCTGGAGAAGCTGAACTGGATCGAGCGCATTGTTTTGGTTCTCTCGCAGGCGGACGAAGAGCAGCATGAGCATGTTTGCCGGCTCTTCGCCCGGTTTGGCGACCGCGCCACCGTGCTGTGGCGGGAGAGCGAAGAAGTACAGGCGCTGCTGGCAGAGATCAACGAAGCGGGCTTGCCCGCCGAGATTCCGGGCAAAGGGCGTGCCTGCTGGCTGGGCATGGGCTATCTGCTGTCCCGCGGTGATGTGGAAGTGATCGCCTTCCAGGACTGCGACATCAAGACCTACCACCGCAAGATGCTGGCGCGGCTGGTGGCGCCGCTGATGACGCCGGACCTCGGTTTCGAGTTCTCCAAGGCCTACTATGCGCGCTTCCATCACAAACTGAACGGGCGGCTGACGCGGCTGATGGTGGGCCCGCTGCTTTCGGCACTGCGCCGCTGCGGGGTGTCTTCCCGGTTCCTGGACTATCTGGGCTGGTTCCGGTATCCGCTTTCGGGCGAGATTGCGATGGATGCGCGTCTGGCGCATTCGATCACGGTTTCCCCTGACTGGGGGCTGGAGATCTCGACCCTCGAACAGGTCTACCGGCGCGTGCCGGTGGCGCGGATCTGCCAGGTGGACGTCTCGGAGTGCTACGACCACAAGCATCAGGTGGTGTCCGCCTCCGACCCTGCCCGGGGGCTGCACCGCATGGCGCGCGAGGTGGCGCAGGCCATCTTCCGAGGCGCAGCGGCCGACGGCGCGGTCTTCTCCGGCGAAATGCTGACCGCGACTCTGCCCCTGGCCTACCGCGCCGAGGCGCTCGATGTGGTGATCAAGTACCGCGCCGACGCGCTGATGAATGCGCTCGATTACGACCTGGGCGCGGAGACCGAATCGGTCGAAGTCTTCGCGCGGGGCCTGGAAGAAGCTGCCACCGGGTTCCTCGCCGAGCCGGCCGGGCGTCCCCCGCTGCCGAGCTGGCAGGAAGTGGAGGCGGCGCTGCCCGGCATCCACGAGCGGTTCGACGCCGTCCAGGCCGTCGAGAGCGTCTGGCAGGAACAGGCCACCGCCTGAGGCGCTCACAGGCCCAGCGAATCGAGCACCTCTCCCATGCGCCGGTTCCACGCAGCCGGGCCTGTGTCGCCGGGCAGGAGCCGGATGGGATGGCCGACCAGCGCCAGGAAGCCCTCGTCGTTGGGCGCGTCGCCGATGCCGATCGTCACCAGTTCGCCATGCTGTTGGAGCCACTGCTGAATGAGCCACGCCACCGCACCGTGCTTGCCTTCGTGCGCCAGCGCATGGTGGAACCTCCCGCCGCGCGTGAGCCGCAGGCCGCGCCTCTCCAAGGCCAGGCGCAACAGAGGCTCCTTCTCGGCGTTCTCCAGCACGAAGGGTTCGCTGAATTCGCGCGCCGCCGCCAGCCGTGCGCGTGCGGCGGCCATCCGGCAGCGGGCGGCGATCTCCTCCACGTCCATGTCGGCGAAGCAGCGGATGCGCGCGCCCGCCTCGGCGGCCGCCTCCCGCAGCGCGGGCGTGATGAGCGCACGTTCGCGCCCCAGAATGTGCACGCGGTCCTTCGCCAGCACGACACCGCCGCCGTTTTCCACGATACTGGGATGGGTGAGGCCGATCTCGCCGAGCCAGAATTCGACCTCCAGCCGCGTCTTGCTGGTGGTGCAGACGACCGCCGCCCCGAGCCGCCGCAGACGCTCCAGAGCAGGCTGCGCCGGCGCATGATCGTAGGTGTGATGATCGAGCAGGCAGTTGTCGAGATCGGTGAACACCGCCAGCATGATTTCATTGTGACAGGCGGCGAGGGATGAAACCGAGGCTCGAATTCGTGCTGCTGGCCGGTTTCGGCTCGATGATGCTGCTGTCGAGCCTGCTGGGCTTCTCGCAGATGCGCCGCTCGGCGGCTTTGCAGCGGGAGCTGATCGACGCGCAGGAGCGCTATGCGGCCACCGAACGGCTGGTGTCCGACCTTCGCGCCGACCTCTACCGCATCAGCCTCGACCTGCGCGACTTTCTGCTGGACCGGGACGCCTCCGATTCGGCCGAGGTGAGGCAGGAGATCGTCGAGTCGCGCCAGCGGATTCTGCGGTCTCTCGAGGAGCTGGAAAAGTCGCTGGGCGCGGCCGTGGAGCCCGGGTCGATGGCGCGGCTGCGCGAGCGAGTGGAGAGCTTCTTCACGCTGCTGGGGCCGCCGCTCGAGTGGAAGCCCGAGGTCAAGCTGGCGCTGGGGGGCAGCTACGTGCGCCGCGTGCTGCTCGGCAGGCGCACCGAAATCAGCCTGATCGCCGGCGAACTGCAGGCGCTGAACTACGAAAACCTCAAGCGCAGCCAGCAGCGGCTGCTGGAGGCGCAACAGGACTTCCGCAGCCGCCTGAACCGCCTCACCTACAGCATTCTGGTGCTGAGCGCCATCGTGGCCGTGGCCAGCATCTGGTGGATCTTCCGGCTCGAGCAGCGCGCCCGCGCCGCGGAGCGCGAGATGCGCGAGCTGTCGCAGAAGCTCGTGCAAGCGCAGGAGGCCGAGCGCAAGCGGCTGTCGCTCGAACTGCACGACCAGGTGGGCCAGATGCTCACCGCGTTGCGCATGGAGATCGCCAATCTGGGGCGGATCGGCGCCAGAGACCCGCAGCTGTTCCGCGACCATCTGCAGCAGGCCAAGGAGATGGCCGAGGCGACGATGAAGACGGTCCGCGACCTGGCGATGGGGCTGAGGCCGTCGATGCTGGACGATTTGGGGCTCGGCCCCGCCATTGAATGGATTGCGCGGGAGTTCTCGCGCGTCTCCGGCATCCCGGTCGATGTCAGCGTAGAGGGCACGCTGGGGCGTCTCACCGATGCGCAGAAGACCAGCCTGTTCCGCGTGGCTCAGGAGTCGCTGACCAACGTCGCCCGGCACGCCGAGGCGAAGGGTGTCTCCGTGCGCCTGGTGGAGTCCGCCAGCCGGCTGGAGCTGATGGTGAGCGATGACGGCAAAGGCATTGAGCCCGGGAAGCGCCGCCGGGGGCTCGGGCTGCTGGGCATGGAGGAGCGTGTCCGGGAGTTGGGCGGCACGTTCACGCTCAGCTCAGCGCCCGGGGCCGGAACCACGATACGCGTGGAGATCCCTCTGGCGCCCGTGGAGGTGGAGGCATGACCAGGGTTTTGCTCGCGGACGATCACGGCGTGGTGCGCAAGGGGCTTCGCTTCCTGCTGGAACAGGAGGCGGACTTCGAAGTGGCAGGCGAGGCGGCCGACGGGCGCGAGGCCGTGCGCCTGGCACGCGAGCTTTCGCCGGACGTGATCGTGATGGACATCGCCATGCCGCAGCTGAACGGCATCGACGCGACGGCACAGATCGTGCGGCAGAACCCGCGCATCCAGGTGTTGATCCTCTCGATGCACAACGACGAGACCTACCTGCTGCGGGCGCTGGAAGCGGGCGCGCGCGGATTCCTGCTGAAGGACACGGCCGAAGAAGACCTGGTGCGCGCCGTGCGCGTCGTGGCCCAGGGCAAGCCGTTCTTCAGCCCCGCCATCGCACAGGCTCTGCTGGAGGATTACATGCGCAACCTCCAGCAGCGCAACCAGCAGGACAGCTACAGCCTGCTGACCGACCGCGAGAAGGAGGTGCTGCAACTGCTGGCCGAGGGCCGCTCGAACAAGGACGTGGCGCAGCTGCTGAACCTCAGCGTCTACACGGTGGAGACGCACCGCACGCGCATCATGCAGAAGCTGAACCTTCACAACACGGCCGAGCTGGTGCTCTACGCCGTGCGCAAGAAGATCATCCCAGGTCTTTGAGCGAAGCCCAGCGGGGGTCGCGGAACGGCGCGCGGCACCCGCAGTCCCGCTCGTTGCGGTTGGCGCCGCAGTAGGGGCACAGCCCTTTGCAGTCCTGCCGGCAGAACAGCTGCATGGGCAGGCTCAGAAGGATCTGCTCCCGCAGCGCGTCGGCCAGCTCCACGCCTTCGCCCTCATAAAAGGCCAGGTCGATCTCGCCGTCTTCCAGGTGGATCTCGGCGTGGTTCGACGTGCGCACCACGGGGCGGTAAAACAGATCGAAGTCGGTGTCGATTTCGAGCCGGGCCGGCTCCAGGCAGCGGTCGCAGACGCCTTCCATGCTGGCTCGCAAATGGCCCCGGATGCGGATCTCGCCCAGCGTATTGCGCAACAGCTCCGTGCGCCCGGCCGCCGACAGCGCGCCCAACTGATGGAGGTCTTCGGGGAAGGAGATTTCGCCCGGCTGGTAGCGGACGTCGAACAGGATCGGATGATGCTCCAGCTCGGTGATGGAAAAGAACACAGCCCGCCTCCTCTCCCTTCATCATAGCCACCCGTTCAGCGGCCGCGTAGGGATTTGCGGATCGTCAGATCGTAAAGTCCCGCGCCCAGAAGCCCGCCCAGCAGGGGCGCCGCCACCGGCACCCACCAGACGCCGCTCCCGTCGGTGAGCCCGTTGACGCGGTAGCCGGCGATCACGGTCCACAGGCGCGGGCCGAGGTCGCGCGCCGGGTTGATGGCGTAGCCGTGGAGCTTGCCGAAACTGACGCCGATGGCCAGCACGATCAGCCCCACCATGGCCGGCACAAGGTACTGCGGCAGGTCCAGGTTGTCCTCGTCGGTCACGGCGAAGACCAGGAACAGCAGCAGCGCCGTGCCGATCACCTGATCGAAGAAGCCGACAGCGGGCACATCGGGGAAGGCAGGGAACGTGGTGAAGATGCCGGCGCTCTTCTCCAGCAACGGATCGAACCGCAGGATGGCCTCGCGGTAGTTGAACCACACCAGCGCCGCGCCCGCCATCGCTCCAGCCGTCTGGCTCAACACGTAAGGAGCCGTCTTGCGCCAGGGAAAGCCGCGGAACGCCGCCAGCGCCAGCGTCACCGCCGGGTTCAGGTGCGCGCCGCTGATCCGCATCGACGCCATGACTCCGAACATCACCCCCAGCGCCCAGCCCATCGTGATGTTCGTATAGCCCCCGTGCACAACCTCTCCCGGCGTGCCGGCGCCAAAGAGGAGGACCATAGCCACCACGCCGGCGCCGAAAACCAGAATCAGCATCGTGCCGATGAACTCCGCGGCGAGCTCCGCGGCGAAATGAGACCGCATGGATCAGAGCCTACTACGGCAGGCGGGCGGCCAGCCAGCGGAGCATCTCCAGCTGCCGGTCCAGTTGCCCGTGCGCCACCTCGACGTTGACGTAGCGCACCTCCCGGGCGGCGCACCACCTCGAGAGCGAGCCGTCGTCCTCGCCTCCCGGCTGGTCTTGCAGCACGGCGTTGTAAGGCCCGCGCGCGGCAATGTCGTAGTCCCCTGCGGAAGCGAACAGGAGGAAATTCCGCGGCTCGTCCGGCCGCGGCCGGTGGATGCGCCGGGAGATGGGCGCCTCGGTTTCGATGGAATATCCGGGGCCATTGTTGTGTGCCGCGATCCACAATCCGCCGGGCGGCGGCGCCAGGTTTTCCATCAGGGCGGGCCGTTCCTGGTCCAGACGGTCCAGCAGCGCCAGCACCGTTTCCGGCGGCGCCTCCGGGTTCAGCAGGCGCAGGTTCTTCTCCGCGCCCGCGCGGGAGAACATCCGGTTCGGATCGAGCCGCAGGCCGTTGATGGTGACGTGGCGCGTTTTCGAGTCGACGATCCAGGCTTCGCCCGGGATGTCTTCGAGGAGCCGCTCCACAGCCTCGCGCGCGGTCTCTTCGTTGCCGTGGATCCGCAACAGCCGGCGCGTCGACTGCCCGTGCCGCAGGCGGTGGAACGCGATGCCGGCCAGCTCCAGCCGCTGCCGCTCGACTTCGGCCGGCGCGCGCACGGGCAGGA
Source organism: uncultured Arcobacter sp. (assembly GCA_964458495.1). Lineage (GTDB taxonomy): Bacteria > Acidobacteriota > Terriglobia > Bryobacterales > Bryobacteraceae > JANWVO01. The sequence continues at coordinate 223,372 of CAYWJB010000003.1, read as the reverse complement.
AAATCGCGGGCGCGGCCAGCAGCGCTCTTCTGGAGATTTTCGTCCTGATGCTGGTTGCCGGGGCCATTCCCTCCGAGGATAATGGGGGCGGAGGTATTCCTGCATGATCCTCGAAGCCACGAAGCCCGGCCAGGATCCGGCCCTGGAACGCGAGTTCAATCCATGGCTGGCCGCCGAGGCGCGCTTCAACGAGGCCGCCACGTTGCTCGGCCTGGATGAAGGACTGCAAAAGGTCCTTCGCACTCCCACGATGGAGGTCACCGTTTATATCCCCGTCCAGATGGACGACGGGCGCATTGAAGTGTTCACCGGCTACCGGGTGCAGCACTCGCTGGCGCGCGGCCCGGCCAAGGGCGGCATCCGTTTCGCCCCCGATGTGACGCTGGACGAAGTGCGCGCGCTGGCGTCCTGGATGACGTGGAAATGCGCCGTGGTCAACATCCCCTTTGGCGGCGGCAAAGGCGGCGTCATCTGCGACCCGTCGGTGCTGTCGCTGGGCGAGCTGGAGCGCATCACGCGGCGCTACACGGCCGACATCATCGAAATTCTGGGCCCCGAACGCGACGTGCCTGCGCCCGACATGAACACCAACGAACAGACGATGGCGTGGATCATGGACACCTACTCCATGCACAAGCGCACGACAGTGACCGCCGTCGTCACCGGCAAACCGCTGGATCTGGGCGGCTCGCGCGGGCGCGCCGCCGCCACCGGGCGCGGGTGCCTGTTTGTCACGCTGCAGGCGCTGCGCAAGTTCCACATGGAGCCCTCGCAGACCACCGTGGTGGTGCAGGGCTTCGGCAACGTGGGCGGCAACGCCGCGCGGCTGATGCACAAGGCGGGCATGAAGATCATCGCCGTCATCGAATACGACGGCGCCGTTTACAACCCCAACGGCATCGACCCCGTGGCGCTGGACGAGCACCGCAAGCAGACCGGCTCGATCACCGGCTTCCCCCATGCCGAAGATGTCGACCGCGAGGAGGCGCTCTTCCTGCCTTGCGACGTATTGGTGCCCGCCGCCAAAGAGAACGTCATCCACTCGCGCAACGCCGACAGGATCAACGCCCGCATCGTTTGCGAAGGCGCTAACGGCCCCACCACGGCAGAAGCCGACCGCATCCTGCAGCGGAAGGGCGTCTTCGTCATCCCCGACATCCTCGCCAACGCCGGCGGCGTCACCGTGAGCTACTTCGAGTGGGTGCAGGACCGGCAGGGCTTCTTCTGGAATGAACAGCTGGTCAACGGGCGGCTGGAAGAGATCATGGTGAACGCCTTCCGCGACGTTGTCGGATACGCCGAGCGGCACGAGGTTCACAACCGCTGCGCCGCCTACATGCTCGCCCTGGACCGCGTGGCTTTTGCCATCAAGCTGCGCGGCATCTACGCTTGAAAGGAGTGGGCCAGGAACCGACGACGCCGCTGATGCGGCAATACCACGCGGCAAAACAGCAGGCGCCCGGCTGCCTGCTGTTTTTCCGCCTCGGCGATTTCTACGAACTCTTCTACGAAGACGCCGTCACGGCGGCGCGCGAGCTGGAAATCACGCTCACCTCGCGCAACAAGGAGCGCGGAGAGCCCGTGCCGATGTGCGGCGTCCCCTATCATTCGGCCGAAGGCTACATCGCGCGCCTGATCCAGAAGGGCTACCGCGTCGCCATCTGCGAGCAGATGGAAGACCCGCGGCTGGCCAGGAAGCTCGTGCGGCGCGAGATCACGCGCATCGTCACGCCGGGCACCGTCACCGAGTCCGCCCTGCTCGACGCCGCGCGCAACAACTATTTGGCCGCGCTGTGCTCGCGCCGCGGGCACTCCGGGCTGGCGTGGGTGGATGTCTCTACCGGCGAGTTCTGCTCCACCGAGTTGCCGGCGCAGGAAGCCGGCGCCATGCTGGAGCAGCTCAACGTCCGCGAGTTGCTGGCAGCCGAGCCGGACTCCGCGCCGCGCGGCCGCTGGGCCGTCACTCCCGCCGAGCCCTGGACCTTTGATCCGCCCCACGCCGAGCAACTGCTGCGCGAGCACTTCCGCCTGCTGGCGCTGGACGGCTGCGGGCTCGCCGGGCGCCCTCTGGCCACCGGGGCCGCAGGCGCCATCCTCGCCTATCTGCGCGAGACGCAGCGCTCGGCCCTCGGCCACCTCGACCGCCCCCTCTACGCCGACCGCTCCGGCGCGATGATGCTCGACGCGGTCACCGTGCGCAATCTGGAACTGGTCGAGCCGCTGTTTGCCGCCGACGCCGGCGGCGGGCGCGACGCCACCCTGATCTCGGTGATCGATCAGACCCGTACCGGCATGGGGGCGCGCCTGCTGCGCAAGAGGCTGCTGGAGCCGTCGCTCGACCGGGCGGAAATCGAGGCGCGCCTCGACGCCGTGGAGTGGCTTGTTCGCGTGACCATCCCGCGCACCCGGCTGCGCGAGACCCTGGGCCGCATGCTGGATCTCGAGCGCCTGCTGGCGCGGATCACCGTTGGCACGGCCACTCCGAGAGACCTGCTCGGCCTCGGGCGCACCCTGGCTTGCGTGCCCGAGTTGCGCCCACCGCTCGAGGACGCACAGTCCGGGAAGCTCTGCGCCGCCGCCGCCGCGCTCGACGATGTTCCCGAACTGCGCGAGCGCCTGCTGGCCGCCATCAGCGAAAACGCCCCCGCCAATGCCGCCGACGGCGGCGTCATCCGCGCCGGCTTCAGCGCCGAACTCGACGAGCTGCGGCATCTGGCCACCCACTCGCGGCAGATCATCGCCGCCATCGAGGCGCGGGAGCGGCAGCGCACCGGAATCGCCTCGCTCAAGGTCCGTTTCAACAACGTGTTCGGCTTCTACATCGAAGTCTCGAAACCGAACCTCCACCTCGTGCCGGCCGATTACGAGCGCAAACAGACCCTCGTCAACGCCGAGCGCTTCACCACGCCGGAGCTCAAGGAACTCGAGGCGAAAGTGCTCGACGCCGAAGAGCGGGCGCTGGATCTGGAGCGCGCGATTCTCGCCGAACTGCGCGCCGCCGCTGCCGCCGAGGCGCAGAGGCTGCGTTCCACTGCCGCTGCCGTCGCCGAGATCGACTTCTACGCCGCCCTGGCCGAGGCTGCCGTCGATCGCCGCTACACGCGGCCGCGCTTCTCGGACACGGGCGAGATGAAGGTCGTGGCCGGGCGCCACCCGGTGATCGAAAAGCTGGCCGAGGCAGAAGCGGGCCATTTCATCCCGAACGAAATCTACCTGGATCTCGGGTCGCACCGCATCGCCGTGATCACCGGCCCCAACATGGGCGGCAAGTCCACCTACCTGCGGCAGGCGGCGCTGATCGCCGTCATGGCGCAGATGGGCGGGTTCGTGCCCGCGCAGGAGGCCGTGCTGCCATTGATCGACCGCGTGTTCACGCGCATCGGGGCCAGCGACAACCTCGCCCGCGGCCGTTCTACGTTCATGGTGGAGATGACCGAGACGGCCGTGATCCTGAACACGGCCACGCGCCACAGCCTGATCGTGCTGGACGAAATCGGCCGCGGCACGGCCACCTACGACGGGCTGGCGCTGGCCTGGGCCGTGCTGGAGTACATCCACGACCGCATCGGCGCGCGCACGCTGTTCGCCACGCATTATCACGAACTCACAGAGCTGGCCGGGCGGCTGGACGGGGTGGTGAACCTCCATGTCTCGGTGAAGGAGTCCGGCGACCAGCTCATCTTCCTGCGCCGTGTGGAGCCGGGCAGCGCCGACCGCAGCTACGGCATCGAGGTGGCGCGGCTGGCGGCGCTGCCGCTGGAGGTCATCGAGCGCGCCCGCGAAATCCTGGCGCTGCACGAGAAGAAGGAAGTGACCGTGAGCGACCAGCTCGAGGCGCCCAAACGGAAAGATGCCGCCTCTCCCGGCTTGCAGATCCGCCTGTTCGAGCCCGTGGGCTGGCAGATCGCCGAGCGCATCCGGCACCTCGATATCGACAACTTGCGCCCGGTGGAGGCTCTGCAACTGCTGGCGGAGCTGAAAGAAGAGCTGGGGCGGGAGTAAGCGGGCAGCGGGACCGGCTTCAATAACCCCGGTACAGGGCGGCGAAGCGCTGCGCCTCCTCTTCCACCTTCTCCTTCGGCACTGCCTTCGGGCTGGTGTAGCGGAGCGACGCCAGGGACATTTTCGGCCCGAGCGGCGCCCAGACCAGCTGCACCTTGTGCGCCCCGTACCAGACGCTGCCGCCGTGCTCTTCCGTGCGGGCGCCCTTCCAGCCCCGCAAGTTCCAGACCTTGAGGTGAACCTCGGGGAAGAACTCCTGCATGGCGCCGAGGTTCAGGCTGGCGGGGCGGTCCGTGTAGGGGACGCCGCCTTCCAGGATTTCGAGTTTCTCGAGCCTCTCGCCCGAGACGGTGACGAAGTGGGAGCGCAGCTCGAAGTCGCCTCGCCAGCGGATGGTGGTTCGCACTCGGGCGGTGACGCCGCGCAGACGGATCTCGTACACAAGCTCCACGCTCTCTGCCTCGACAGAGCTCTCCTCGACCGGACCGCGGCAGGCGCACTCGCCGGTGGCGGGGTCGCGCAACAGGACCGTATTATCCGGCGTGGGCCTTTGCGGGTCGTGGTTGACGGCGAAGGGGAAGTGGGAATTATATGCCAATTTGTCGTATTTGTCGCGATAATGCGGCTCGGTTTTCGTGGAAAGCGTGTTGTAAATCCACACCTGCCCGCTGGCCCGGATGCCGCGGACCAGAAGGCCGGCTTCGGGGACGGCGATGGCGTAATCGGACTTCTCCACGGGAAGCGGCTCGGGCGGGGCGGTCCAGAAGGGGTCGCCGTCGGGGATTCTCCAGAAGTCGAACGCCTGCATGCCCCAGTAGGGGTGCCCGCCGTCGATGTAGGATTCGCAGATGTCGCGCGTGCCCTCGCGCGTGTAAGTCTCGCGGAGTTTGCCGGCGGCGGCGTCGAAGGCACCCAGGTCCCACTGCCAGAGGATGTTGCGCTCCACGAGGCGGCGCAGGAGGCCCGGCGCGTGCGGCCAGAGCCCCTGCCGCCAGGCGAGCACGAAGGGCGTCAGGCAGGCCCAGCGGTAGATGAGCGAGCGCCCGTAAAGAACGTGGCCGCCGTGATTGGCAAAGAAATAAGGCGCGATTTCCAGATAATTTCTGAGCCGCTCGGCGAATTTTCCGCCGTATTCCGGATAAAGCCGGCCGACGAGTTCGTTCCAGTAAAGGAAATGCGAGGCAAAGACCCAGGAGTTGTAGTAATCGAAGGCGGCGCCTTTAAACGTGTCGTTGTACCAGCCGGAGCCGCCGGCGGCCATGGAATCCAGGGCGCGGAGATCGTCGAGCATCCACTTCTCGTCGAAGGCGAATTCGGGGTGGATCTCGCCCAGCCGGCGGCAGGCGGCCTGGACGACGGCGGTGAACCAGGCCCAGTTGTTGTTGCGCACGGGGACGCGGCAGCAGCTCGAGAGCCAGGCGGCGACGTTGCGCACCTGGCGGGCGTCGAGGGCGGGCAGGATGATATCGCGCGCCGTCCAGAGGCTCCAGGCGACGATCGATGCCTCCACCTGCCGCTGGTTCTGGCGGTCCTCCGGCGAGGGGAGCCAGTAGTCTGGCGAATCGGGATCCGTGCCGTTGGCGAAGGCCGAGACCAGGGCCTCGCGCACGCCGAGATCGGGCTGGCGTCCGCCGGCAGCCCAGGCGGCGAGTGCGGGCAGCATGCGGGTGACGCCGGTGGCGCTGAGACCGGAGCGGGCCAGGAAATTCTTCGTGACCGTGGCCTGGGGAAACTCGACCACGGCGAGCGTGGGCGAGGTGCGGCGGGCGGCATCCAGGTACCCGCGGACGATCTCCAGAAACGCCTGGCGGACTCGCTCGCCCGGAGGCGGAGGAGGGGGCGGCTGCTGGGCCTCTTTCTTCTTGCCCCGCTGGGCAAGCGCGGCTGCGGGCATCAGCCCCAGGAACTCGCGGCGAACCATGCTTCCGGCATTATCCCGCAGACGGCGGCGGCAGGCGTCAGCCGAGTTTGGGCGGCAGGTCGGTGAGCGGCCCCTTCCACTGGAGCATCCGGTCGAGGTCGGCGTGGAGGCGGTACTCGCGGCGCACGGATTCGAGCGGCTCGCCCCGCAGCTCGATGCGCGCACGGTCCCAGACGCCGACGCCGGTCTCGCCACACCATTGCAGGTAGCCGAGGCAGGCGGGGTCGATGCCCATGGCTTCGGCGCCGATGCGGTCCGCAGCCACCATGTCGGTGGAGGCGATGGCGATGCGGTGGTCGACCGGCGTGCCGGAATTCGGCCCGTTGCCCTCCATGCCCTCGAAGCCGTCCAGCACGCCGACGCCCCAGTTTCGGCACAGGCGCTGGGCGGTCAGCAGGATGTCGTAATGCGTCTGGCGCACGCCGCCGTGATAGACGCGCTTGTCGTTCCAGCGAGGCGTTTCCCCGCGGCGGTAGTGAAGGGGCGCGCCAAGCGTCATGTTCTTGATGTTGAGCGTGGCGATTACGGTGTTGTGCGTCTTGAGCATGGCGCTGGAGATGACGAACGCCTCCGGATCGCAGAGCCGCCTGGCCAGCCGCACCGGCTGGATGTGCAGATCGCCGTTGAGGATGTGGAGTACTTCGTACTGTCCTTCTTCGTTGAGGTCGACCAGCTCGATCTTCATGCCCTTGTGCTCGCGGATGGCCTCCTCGTAGCGGAAGTTGGCGTAGCCTTCGGTGGTGAAGCCGGCGGAGGACTCGGCGATGTAGACGGGGCCTTTCCAGCAGTCGGCGAGATAGTCGAGGATGCCCTGGAGCGCATCGACGTGGGTGGATGCCAGCTGGCGGGCAGTGTTGACGATGTTGGGCTTGAGGATGACGCATTTCTTCCCGGCGAGCTTCTGCCGGATGTCGCGGTCGAGCAACCGGAGCGCGTCGTGGATGTTCTGGCGCCGGCTCTCGCCACGGACCAGGGAAACGGGCGCCTGAGAGGGGGCGCCCGGCAGGCGCCGGACCGCCAGAAGGCCGGCGGATGCGCCGAGCAGGAACCGTCGGGTAACCTTGTGCTCCATGAAATACGCCTCTGGTTGTATAGTATGTTCAGACCGGATTCTCTGTAAAGGAGGCATTTCTTCATGCAGGCGACACGGCGAGGATTCCTGGCGGGGACGGTTCTGTTGGCAGGGCCCCGATCGTTGAAGGCGGCGCCCGGCGAGATGCCGAAGCGGAAGCTGGGCAAGACGGGTCTGGAGCCGACCCTGCTGGGATTCGGCTGCATGACGACGACCGACGCCACGGTGATCGAACAGGCGGCCGATGCCGGCGTGAACTGGTTCGACACGGCGCGGGGCTACCAGAACGGCAACAACGAGCGCATGGTGGGCGCGGCGCTGAAGAGCCGGCGGCAGAAGGTCCACATCACGACGAAGACGCCGGCCAGGAACAAGGCCGACGCGCTGGCGCACCTGGACACGTCGCTGCGCGAGCTGCAGACCGACCATGTCGACGTGTGGTACCTGCACAACCGGTCGAACCCCTCCGAGTGCCCCGATGAACTGTTCGACGCACAGGACGAGGCGGTGAAGGCGGGCAAGGCGCGCTTCCGCGGGGTGAGCTTCCACGCCAACCACGAGCAGATGTTCCGGTTCCTGATCGACAAGGGGCGGACGGAAGTGATCCTGGTGAGCTACAACTTCGCGATGGGGGAGAAGATCGAGCCTTTGATGAAGGAAGCGTCGGACAAGGGCATCGGGATTGTGGCGATGAAGGTGATGGCGGGCGGCTACCGGCGGCTGCGGGAAGGCGATCCGATGCGGGAAAAGATGGCGCGCCCCGGCGCCTTCGCGGCGGCGCTGAAGTGGGCGGTGCGGCGTCCGTTCGTACACACGTCGATCCCGGGCATCCTGGACCTGGATCAGCTGGACGAGAACTGGCGCGCGGTGGTGGCGGGCTGGCAGCCGGAGCCGGACGGGAAGCTCCTGGCGGCGCAGCTGGACCTGATCCGCCCTGTGTACTGCCGCTCGTGCGGCGCCTGCACGGGCGCCTGCCCGAAGGGACTCCCGGTGAGCGACATGATCCGGTATGTGACGTACGCCGACGGATATGGCGAGTTCGGGTTGGGACGGGACCAGTTCCGGCTGCTGCCGGAGCGCGTGCGCGAGGTGCGGTGCTCGGATTGCGCGGTGTGCGCGGTGCGGTGCCCGAACGGCGTGCAGGTGGCGCGGCAGGTGGCACGCGCGCAGGAGCTGTTCGCATGAGGGTGCTTCCCGCGCTGCTGGTGGCGCTTTCGGTTTTCGCGCAAAAGCCGGACTGCTCCATTGTGCCGGGTGCGAAGCAGCAGGGCGAGGCGCGCGAGTTCGACACCGATACGCTGTATGAGTACATGAACGGAAACTCGGAGGGCTATTTTCTCTACGGGTTCCGCAAGATGCACGGCGTCACCTGCCAGGCGGGGCAGGTGACGCTGATCGTCGATCTCAGCGAGTTTGCCTCCCCCGAGCATGCCTATGGCATGTTCACCGGCAATCTGGATCCGCGGTTGCCGGTGGAGAAGATCGGCGCGGGCGGGCAGGTAACGCCGCGGAAGGTGATCTTCGTGAAGGGTCATTACTTCGCCGAAATCGCGGCGGAGCCGGAGGGCGAGCACACGGAGCTGCTGCGGAAGGCGGCTCTCGAGTGGGCTTCCCGGCTTCCGGGCGGCACGGCGCCGCCTGAGGCGCTTGGCTGGTTTCCGAAAGAAGGCATCGAGCCGGGCTTTCCGCGGCTGGTGCCGCAGAGCGTGTTGGGGCTGCGGCTGCTGCGACGGGGCTACCTGGCGCAGTATGGCTACGGGCGAGCCGTGGTGGTGGCGGAAGATTCGCCGGAGGCAGCGCGTGGCGTGCTGGAGAAGCTGAAGGAACGCTTCTCGCCGAACGAGCCACTAAAGGGCGGGGTGCAGGGTTTTGCCGCGAAGGACCGCTTCCTGGGGCGGGTGTGCTTCTTCTTGAAGGGTTCACGGATCGGCGGGTGGACGAACGTGGCCGAGGGGCGCGATGCGGCCGAACTGGCCGCACAGCTGGCGGCGCGGATGCCCTGATGGCGGCAGGGCTGGCCGGCAGCGAGGATCGCAGCAAAAAAGAGCCACACGGCCCGGGATCGGGCGCGGGCCGTGTGGCGAGTCTGAGCACAGGAGACGCTCAGAAATCGTAGCGAAGCGCGGCCTGGATGACGCGGGCGCTGCCCACTGTGCTGGAGATACGGCCGACGGTCTGAGGCGTCGTGATGGTGGCGCCGGGCAGGCCGAAGTTGGCGTTGTTGAAAGTGTTGTACATCTCCCAGCGGAAGGTGACGCGGTGCTGTTCGCTCCACGGCATCTTGAACCGCTTGACGATGGAGGTGTCGAAGTTGAAGAAGCGCGGGCCGCGGAAGGCGTTGCGGCCGGAGGTGCCGATCTCGCCCGCGTTCGGGAAGGCGGAGGCGGCGGTGAGGGCGGCGATTTGATCGGGGGTGAAGTACCACACGGCGCCGTCTCGCCGCTGGACCGAGCCGATGTTGCGGTCGCCGCTGTAGTTGATGAAGGTGGTGGCGGTGGAGGGGCCGGTGAGGCGGCCTGAGGACATTGAAAAGACGCTGCCGGACTGCCAGTTGCCCAGGACACCGAGGTCCCAGCCGCCGAGCAGGGCGTCCACGATGGGGTGGACGTCGGACATCCATTTTCGGCCGCGGCCGATGGGCAGCGTGTAGGTGCCGGACCAGTTGAACACGTGCGGGCGGTCCGCCGCGCCGCGGCCCTTGTTCAGCGCCAGGTTGTAGTTGTCGACAGGCGCGGTGAAGCCGTTGCCGTCCGCGCTGCCGTTGTCGAGCGACTTCGAGAAGGTGTAGTTCATTTCGAACTTCAGCGCGCCCATCGTGCGGCGGAAGCTCATCTGAAGCGAGTCGTACCAGCTGGCGCCGTCCTGCGTGCCCAAAAGCACCAGGTTGTACTGCGGGAAGTTTCGCAGGTAGAACGGCGAGATGCCGGCGGCAGTGTAAAGCGTGTAGTTGTTGCGGTCCAGGTTGTTGGCTGCCGTGTTGGCGAGCTGTTGCTGGACGGTGGTGGCGCCGAGGCGGCTGATGACCGCCTGCGGCGTGCCGAAGATGCGCACCAGCGTGTTGGTGGGGGACGGGGCCGCGCCGGTACGCTGGAAGTTCACGATTTCCCGGAACGATTCGAGGAAGTTGCCGTAGACGCGCGGCTGGTTGACGTCGACCCAGTTGAAAAGCTTGATCCCGCGGGTGCGGACGTAAGCCACGTCGAGAATCGTGTTGCGCATGATCTCGCGCTGGATGCTGAGATTGTAATGCTGGACGTAGCCGGTGCGAAGGTTGGGTCCGAAGACCACGATGGAGGTCTGCCGGTTGGCAGGCAGCACGAGTTGCGGCGCGGGGGGTGCGGCGGGCAGTGCCGGGTTGTCGCGGACGCGGACATCAGACCCGGCGGCAGTGTTGGGGAAGGTCTGCACGGTCTGGGCGAAGCCCGGCGTGTTGCCGTCGACGAGGCTGGCGGTGGCGCCGATCATGCGGTCGTAGAAGATGCCCCAGCTGCCGCGAACCGCCCACTTGCCGTTGCCGGTGGGATCCCAGGCGAAGCCGATGCGCGGCGCGAAGTTGTTCTTGTCGGTGTTGTACCAGCCCGAGGCGCGCTGGATTTCCGTGTTGTCGAGCTGCGTGAAGTAGCCGATCTGCTCAATCTGCTTCAGCGTGCCCTGGAGACGGTCCCTTTCAGTGGGGGCGCCGAAGATCTCGTAACGGATACCCACGTTCACGGTCAGGTTGCGCGTGATCTTCCAGTCGTCCTGAACAAAGCCCGCCCAGTCGCGGAAGTAGGTGTTTCGCACGCGGGGCTGGCCGGCAGGCTGGAACTGCTGCAAGTCGGAATAGAAGGTTGTGGTGATGCTGCTGACGCGGCCGAGGACATCGTTGTAGAAGTTCTCGAACCGCTGCCGGTCGGCAGAGCTGATGACGGAGCCTGACGGGCCGATGGACAGCGGGGGAACGTTGTTGAAGCTCGTCGAAAGGCTGATGTTGGGATAGATACCGGCGGCGTTGTAGCCATACTGCAAGGTGCGCTTGAAGGTGAAGCCCGTCTTGATCGTGTGCTTGCCCCTGAGCCATGTAAGGTTCTCGGTCAGGTCGATCACAGGGGAGTTTCGTCCCTGGGGGAAGTTGGGCAGGATCGGGTTGGTGTAGGTGTTGGGGAGCACCTGCGGGCCGGCAACGCGAGCGGGGCGGCGGAAGTCGACGCTGGCCGACTGGTAGCCGACGCGCAGTTCGTTCACGATGGACGGAGTGATCGCCCAGTCCGAACCGATGGAGAAGCCCCAACGGATGCCGCCCTGGGTGCCCTGAGGCTGGCCGGGGAAGGTGGCGTCGGCCCCGTTGAGCTGGTCGATGAAGTCGTTCTTGAAGTAGCTGTGCCGGTAGAACACGCGGTGCGTCGCCGTCACGTTGTAGTCGGAGCGGATGGTGAACTGGTGGGTGTCGAAGCCGGCGGGGTTGTTAAAGCGGAAGCCGGCGGTGTTGAGCCCGTCGCCGACGTCGGTGTTGTTGGGCGCCGGGAGCATGTCGATCAGCTTCTTGGTGGCGGGATCGAAGCCAAGGGCGCGGGGATCGTTGGCCACGATGTTGAACGACTGGACGGAGCCGCTGCCCGGGGGCGTCCAACGGAAGATGCCCTGCTTGGCCTCATTGGTGAGCACGGTGCGGTTGCGAACCACTTCCTGGGCGGTGCGAACGCTCTGCCAGTTGCCAAAGATGAACCATTTCTCCTTGAGGATGGGGCCGCCGACCGACGCGCCGTAAGTGTTCTGGATGAACTTGGGGCGGGCGACGCCGCTGGCGTTATTGAAGAAGTTGTTGGCGTTGAGCTTCGTGTTGCGGAGGAACTCGAAGGCGTTGCCGTGCCACTGGTTGGTGCCGGAGCGGGTGATCATTTCAACCTGGCCGCCTGCGTTGCGCCCGTACTCGGCCTTGCCGCCGTTCGTGATGACGCGGAACTCCTCGATCGAGTCGACGTTGAAGGCGGTCAGGGAGAGGCCCAGGCGGGGTACGACGGCGTCATTGGCGTCGATGCCGTCGAGGCGGGTGTTGTTCGAACCCTGCCGGGTGCCGTTGACGCGGGAGAAGGAGTTGTCGCCAGGATCGATGGACACGCCGGGCGTATAGGGAACCAGCGCCATCGGGTTGCGCGCGAGCTGCGGCAGGGTGTCGATGTCGCGGAGTGTGACGCTGCGGCCGACCTGGGCGTCGGACGTGTTGACGCGGATGGCGCTGGCCTCCACTGTGACGCTCTCGGCCAAAGAACCGACCTCGAGTTGCACGTCCTGCCGGATCGTGACGGCCACGTTCAGCTCGATGTTTTCCACCTGCGCCTTGCGGAAGCCCGGCGCCTCCACCGACAACGAGTAATTGCTGGCGGGAAGAGAAGGGAAGAGATAGTACCCGGTTTCGTTCGTCGTCGCGGTCACCGATACGCCAGTACGGTTGTTGCGAACCGTAATATTGGCATTCGGGACCACGGCGCCGGCGGGGTCGGTCACAACCCCTTCGATTCGTCCGTTCGAGACTTGCGCCGCCGCCATGCCAGAAAGAACCACGGCGATGACCACGGCGCTGACCAGACCAAGCGCGTTTCGCATATGCATTTCCGAAGGCTCCTTGTGTGTCATCCTTCCTGATCCGGGAGGCTGGTGAGCACCTGAACGCCTCTGTCTGGAAACCCCATAGAGGCGCCAGTTGCCGCTTCGGAGCGATGGATAGCGGCGACTTGGCCCCATTTACAGCCCCGGAAGCCCCAGCAGCATGGCCCAGATTGGGCTGATTTTAACATGAGTAAACTTCCTTTGTTCTAATCCAATCAATGTTTCTGTCGATGAAATTTCTTTCACCGGGGATGCCCGGCTGCCCGGTTTCGTGCAACCTTGAGGTGGCGCGGCAAGTCCAAGAGACTAAACAGCGGCGCTTTCGGCGGTGGTTTATACTGGAAGCTGGGCAGGAGTCGAGTGGCGGACGCCTCCGGCGGCCCGCTGTGCTGGGGCAAGCAGGAACACATCGACATGAACAGCCGATTTCAATACACGCTGGTAACCATTTCCGGCCTCCTGGTGGCGCTGTTGCTGGTAGGGGTGTTATTCGGGCAGAACCGCACCGCGCCCTCCACGGATCCCTACCGGCACCTGAACGTGTTGACCGAAGTGCTGGCGAAGATCAAGTCCGACTATGTGGAAGAGCCGGACATGAAGAGCGTGTCGCTGGGTGCGGTGAACGGGCTGCTGGTGTCGATGGATCCGTTTGCCTGTTATCTCAACGCGGATCAGTACAAGCAGTATCTGAAGACGCTGGAGAACCCGCGCGCGGGGGTGGGGTTGATCCTCAGCCGGAAGTACGGTTACGAGATCGGCGTGGTGGATGCGATTCCCGGGTCGCCGGCAGACAAAGCAGGGCTGACCACGGGGGACATCATCGAGGCGATCCAGGGCATTCAGACGCGCGACATGCCGCTCGCCTTTGCCGACGTGCTGCTGCACGGGGAACCCGGAACCATGGTAGAGCTCACCGTGTTGCGGCTGAGCCGGCCGGAGCCGGTGAAGGTGACGCTGACGCGCGCCGTGGTGACGCCTCCCGCGCTGGCGTCGAAGATGGTGGACGGGGAGACGGGCTATGTGGAAGTGGTCGACCTGCGGGCGGGCAAGGCGGCGGCCGTGGCGGCAGCCGTTCGTGAGTTGACGGCCAAAGGGGCCAGGAAACTGGTTCTGGACTTGCGGCATTCGGCCCTGAGCGTGCCGGAAGAGGGCGTCGCGCTGGCGAACCTGTTCCTGGACAAGGGCGCCATCGCCACGCTCGAAGGGCAGAAGGTGAGGAAGCAGGTTTTTGAAGCGGACGCGGCCAAGGCGGTGTTCCGGGGGCCGATGGTGGTTCTGACCAACCGCGGCACCACGGGTGCGGCGGAAGTGGCGGCAGCGGCATTGGCGGCGCACAAGAGGGCCGAGATCGTCGGCGAGCGCACTTACGGAGATGCGGCCTTGCGGAAGGCGGTCCCGACGGGCGACGGCGGCGCCGTGCTTCTGGCGGTGGCGAAGTACTACACGCCCGACGGGAAGGCAATCAGCGAGACCTCCGTGCTGCCGCAGCATCAGGTGGCTGACTTCGAGCCGCAGACCTTTGATGAGGACACGCCGGGCGCGCCCGCGCCGGGGGCGCAGGATCTCCGGCAGCCCGAGCGGAAGGAGGATGCCGTCCTGAAGAAAGCGCTCGAGATTCTGGCGGGAAAGACGGCGCAGGCGATGGCAGCGCCGGCCGCCGCGCCGGCAGGGCGCGCCGCCACGCTCCACCAGGGGGTTTGAGTTACAGCCATGCCACTGTACGAATACAAGTGCGACCAGTGCCAGGAAGTTTTCGAGGTGATGCAGAAGTTCAGCGACGCCCCGCTGGAGACGCATGAAGGGTGCGGCGGCAGGGTGAAGCGGCTGATCTCGGCGCCTGCCCTGCAGTTCAAGGGCTCCGGCTGGTACATCACCGATTACGCGCGTTCCGGCGGAAACGGCGGCCGGGGAAGCAACGGAAAGAGCAGCGGTTCAGACAACGGGAAGGAGTCCGGCGCGAAGGCGCCGGCCTCGAGCAGCGACACGCCCGCCAAGAGCTAAGGCGTTCCGGTGGAGCTGCTGTACCTCTCCCACTGCGTTCCCAATCCGCCCGACAAAGGCGAAAAGATCCGCGCCTACCATGAGCTGACCGCGCTGGCCTCCCGGCACCGCGTGCACCTGAGCTGTTTCGCACGGTCCGAGCAGGAGATGGACGAAGCGCGGGCGCTTCTGGACCGGTGCGCCTCCGTCTATGTCGCCCCGCTGTTCCCGTTCTTCCTGCATGCAGCCCGGGCGGGGGCGCGCTTCCTGACGGGGAGCTCCATCAACGACGCGTTCTATTCCAGCCGCCGCTTTTCGCAGGACCTGCTGGCGCTGGTGGAGAGCCGCCCGGTCGCCGGGGCGGTGGCGTACACGGCGGTGATGGCGCCCTTCGTGCCCGCGGGGATGCCCTTCGTGCTGGACATGACGGACGTCGATTCGGAGAAGTGGCGGGCCTATGCGCGCTACCGGAAGCCTTCGTTTTTGTTTGAAACAGAAGCCAAACGTCTTGTTCAGCTGGAGCTGCGCGAGGCGCGCCGCGCGCGGCTGACCCTGGTGACCACGGCCGCCGAGCGCGACGTGCTGCTGGGACTGGATCCGGGACTGCGCTGCGAGGCGATGGAGAACGGGGTGGATTTCGCCCGATTCGATCCGGAAGCCTCGCCGCGCGACGAGTCCCTGGCGAAGCGGCGGTACCTGCTGTTCTGCGGCACCCTGAACTACTTCCCGAACGAACAAGGGATCACGGAGTTCGCGCGCACGGTGTTCCCGCTGCTGCGCGGGCGCGATCCGGGGCTGGAGCTCCTGGTGGTCGGGAGGTACCCGACGGCGCGCGTGCTGGCGCTGGCCGGAGTGCCGGGCGTGGAGGTGGCAGGGAGCGTGGCGGATGTCCGGCCGTACTACCGGCACGCGGCGGCCACGGTGGTTCCTTTGCGTATCGCTCGAGGAATCCAGAACAAGGTGCTGGAATCGCTGGCGATGGGCCGTCCGGTGCTGGCCTCGCCGGAGGTGTGCGCAACGTTCGGCGCCGCGCTGCCGCGGGGCGTCCGTCTGTGCCGGTCGGCGGAGGATTATCTCCCGCCGCCCGCGGAACCGGGCATCCGGAGCGAAGCGATGGCCAGGTTTTCCTGGAAGAAAAACCTCGCCGTTCTGGAACGGGCGGTGGCGGAGCTGGAGCGGCGCCCGTGAAACCGTGCCTCTTCATCGACCGCGACGGCACGCTGATCGAGGAGCGCAATTACTTGTCCGATCCGGAACAGGTGGCGCTGATAGCCGGCGCCGCGGAAGCTTTACGCAGGGCGCGGGAGGCGGGCTGGCTGGCGGTGGTGCTGACCAACCAGAGCGGCGTGGGGCGGGGCTACTTCACCCTGGAGGATGTCGAGCGGGTGAACCGCCGGATCGAGCAGTTGCTGGCGCGCGATGGGGCGGGGCTGGACGGGATCTTCGTTTGTCCCCACGCGCCTGAAGAGGACTGTCCGTGCCGCAAGCCGCGCCCCGGGCTGGTGGAGGAGGCGGCGCGGCAGCTTCCGGTGGATCTGGCGCGCTCCTGGATGATCGGCGACAAGGCGGCGGACCTGGAGCTGGCGAAGAACGCAGGGCTGCGGGGCGTGCTGGTCCTCACCGGCTACGGCGCCGAAGCGGCGAAGGAGGCGGGCGGGCTGGTGGAATTCGTGGCATCCGATTTGGGCGAGGCGGTGCGGCGGATCCTGGCAGCGGACCGGTAACGCGGCCAAGCCAACGTCCTGATGGGCATCGGCCGCGCGGAAGCGCACGGGCGGGCGATGTCACGCGGCAGGCAGGAAAGGTTCCGGCCGGCCCGCCGCCGCGCCGGCAGCGGGCCAGCCTGAGGTTCATCAAGGATCACACGCCGCAGGGCTGTGCCCGGCGGCTTCCGCTCAAAAGTTCAGTTTCGCGCCGAGCTGGATCTTGCGCGAGCCGCTGATGACGCCGTCGCGGATGCGGCCGAAGATCGTAGAGCTCCGGGTGGCGGTCGGGAAGCCGAAGATGGGGTGGTTGAAGACGTTGGTCATGTCGGCGCGGAGTTCGAAGTTCCAGCGCTCGGTGATCATGGTCCTCTTCAGCACGCTCATGTCGACGCCCCAGCCGCCCGGGCCGCGGAAGAAGTTGCGGCCGGTGTTGCCAAGCTCGCCGGGCCCAGGGTAGGAGAATCTGTCCCGCTGGTCGGCAGTGAAGAACCACTTGATGCCGTCGATGTCCTGCGCCTTGCCCATGGTGGGCGTGCAGCCGGAGCAGTTGGCGAAGCTCTGTACGACGTTGTTGAACGTGTAGAAGCCCGAGTAGACCGACATGGGCCGCCCGCTCTGGAAGGTTCCCATGCCCGCCACCTGCCAGCCGCCGATGAGGCGCTGGGTGAGGCCGGAGGCGCCGGAGGCGAAGCGGCGGCCGCGGCCGAAGGGCAGCTCCCAGACCCAGTAGGTCTGGACGACGTGCTTGCGGTCGAAGTCGCTGGCCGCATAATTGAGGCGGCGGTTCAGGATGTCGAACGGAGTGCCGCCGGCAGACTGGTTGTTGGCGCCCGACACGACGGTGAAGGCCGGGTCGTAAGAGCGCGTGTCGAGGGATTTGGCCAGCGTGTAGCTGATCTGGTATTCGAGGCCGCCGCTCATGCGTTTGAGGAACTGCACCTGGCCGGCGTGATAGGTGGAGAAGTCGTTCGAGTCAATGACGTTCATGCCGTTGGCGAACTGCGGGTAGGCCAGGAAGAAGTAGGGGCCGAGGCCGGCGGCTTCCGCCTGTCCGCGTCCACCGACAACGCGGCGGGAAAGGTCCTGGGCGATGAAGGCGAAATTGCTGTTTCGCAGGTCGACCGAGTAGATGCGGCGCAGGGCCTGCGAGCCCGTTTCGGCGGCGGTCTTGCGGGAATCGACGCCCATGAGTTGGTTGATGAGCTGGCTTTCGCCGCCCGAGTTGACAACGTTCAGGGCGTTGAGGAAGCCGTTGCGGCGCCAATCCACCTGGTTGGCGTTGTAGGCGCCGAAAAGGTTGTAGGCGCGGCGTCCAATGTAGTTCACCTCGACGACGGCGTTGCGGAAGACCTCGCGCTGGATGGCGAAGCTCCACTGGTGCGTGGTCGGCATCTGGAAGTCGGGATCGACGACCGTGATGGCGCGGTTGGAGAAGGCTGCAGGCTGGGCCAGCGATTCCGGCGCCACTGCGGGCGGCTTGAGTTCCGGCAAGCCGGCGAGCCGGCCACCGCCTTGGCCGTAGGTGGCGTCGTTCAGGCCGATGACGATGCCGGGCAGGTTCTGGAAGACCTGCGAGCTGAGCACAAACGTGTTGATGCGGTCGTAGGCGATGCGGTAGTTGGAGCGGATGGAAGTCTTGCCGTCACCGAAGGGGTCCCATGCGAAGCCGATGGATGGCGCCCAGTTGTTGACGGCGTCGCGGAACAGGCTGCCGGGGACCCACTTGAGCGTGTTCGTGGGGGAGCCGCCGGCGGCGACGTACTGGTCGGGGCGGCGGACGCGGCCGTCGGGATTGGTGGGCGCCTGCTTCACTTCCATACGGAGGCCGAGATCCACGGTGAAGTTGCGGCTCAGCTTCCAGGTGTCCTGAAAATAGAAGTCGTATTCGTTGAACTTCGCCAGGAAGTTATAGAGCCCGGTGGTGTAACTGTCGGCCGTCGAGGGGAAGCCCCGGTTGGTGTTGCCGACGCGGCCGAGCATGAAGTTGATGTGGGTCTCGAGCGTGATGCGGTCGAACTGCTGGTTGATGTCGGCGGGGAGGCCGAAGGCGGCGGCGTTGACGGTGTTGACAACGCGCGAGAAGTCGGCGGCTTGCGTGGCGTTGTAACCGCCGATGGAGCCGCGCACGTCCTGGTGGCGGCCGAGGCGGAAGTTCATGCCGAATTTCAGGTTGTGGCCGCCACGGAGCCAGGAGAAGTTGTCGACGATCTGCCAGGTCTTCAGGCGGCGCGCGTTGCCGAAGCTGTAGACGAGCGGGTTGGCAACGGGCGTCGACAGGTCGACCTTGGTCAGATCCGCAGTCGGGATGTTGAAGTCAAAGGCGAACTGGTTGAGGCCGAACACAAACTCGTTGGTTGTGGAAGGCGAGGGCATGGTGCGCCAGTTGAAGGCGTAGTTCTTGGGATCGCGCTTGGTGTTGACGATGCACGGGGCGCCGGGCCAGACGGGGGCGCCGCCATTGACGCGGTCGCAGTTGGTGTCCTGGCGGCCGAAGCTGACGCGGGCGAAGAATGTGTTCTTGTTGTTGATGATGTAATCGCCGCGCAGGGTGACGTCGTGCTGCTTTTCGAACTGAAGCGCGGTGAAGGTGTAGGCGGCGGTGTTGAGGCCGTCGCCGAGCGTGAAGTTGTTGGGCAGCGGGGCGGCCTGGGCGATGGACTTGGTGCGGGCGTCCCAGCCGATGGCCTGCGGGTCCCGGGCGATGATGTTGTAGGTGCCGATGTTGACGCCCGGAAGAACGTTGCCCTGGGCGTCGACGACGGCGCCGGAGACGCCCGCGGGCAGGTTGCGTCCGGCGCGGTTGTAACGCCAGATGCCCTCGCGCGCTTCCTTCGTGTACACGGTGGAATTGACGACGGCGGATTCGCGGGTGCGGAGCAACTGGAGGTTGCCGTAGTAGAAGAGCTTGTTCCGGATGAGCGGGCCGCCGATGCCGATGCCCGGCATGTTTTGCTGATACTGGCGCTTGCCGACGTTGTTGATGTTGTTCTCCCACTCGTTGGCGCTCAGCCGCGGGGTGCGGTAGAACCACCAGGCGGTACCGTGGATCTCGTTGGTGCCGCTCTTGGTGACCATAGCCACCTGGCCGCCCGAGTTGCGGCCGTATTCGGCGGTGGCGTTGCCTGTAAGCACACGGAACTCGCTGAGCGTGTCGGGGTTCATTCGGATGGGCGCGAAGTTGGAGCCGCCGGCGCTGGTCTCGTTGGCGTCGATTCCGTCGATGGTGAAGTTCCAGGCGCGGTCGCGGGCGCCGTTGACGTGCACGCCGCCGCCGGTGTTGGCGCCGCTGACGACGCCCGGCTGGCGGGTGACCAGGTCCAGCGGGTTGCGGCCGCGCACGCCCACGATCGGCAGGTCGCGGATCACTGTTTCGCTGAAAAGGTTGCCGATGTTGCCTGAGGTGGAAGTCTGGACCATCTCCGCCGAGCCAGACACCTCGACGACTTCGGTGACCGTGCCGACTTCGAGCGTGACGTTGACTGTCGTCGGCTGGCCGATGGTGACGGGGTTGCGCCGTGACGTGAAGCGGCGGAAGCCGGGCGCCTCCACGGTGATGGTGTAGCTGCCGCTTGTGACGGCTTCGAAGAAGTAGGCCCCATTGTCGGCCGTTCTGGTTTCGACAGTGGCATTGGTGCCTTCGTTGATGAGTTTCACCGTTGCGCCCGGGACGCTGGCGCCGCTTGGATCGGAGACCACGCCGACGACCCTCGAAGTGGTTCCCTGCGCGAAGACGGCGGCGGCGGCGATGGCCGCGAGCGAAAACAATCCGAGTGCCCTCTGTGAATTGCGCATATCCGCAAAGGATAGCAGACGATGATGGCCGGGGGAAGCCTGCTTTCCGCCGAAGAGTCTTTACTC
Organism: uncultured Arcobacter sp.; assembly: GCA_964458495.1. GTDB lineage: Bacteria > Acidobacteriota > Terriglobia > Bryobacterales > Bryobacteraceae > JANWVO01. The sequence goes on along the minus strand of CAYWJB010000003.1, from coordinate 203,247 downwards.
CTCTTTGAGGGAGCGCTCCATGAGTTCGCGGAGGCTTTCGCGAGGACCTTTCTGACCCCTGAGCACGGCGTGCATCTGGCTGGTGATGGGCATTTCGACGCCGAGGCGGGCGGCGAGTTCGACAGCGGCGTAAGTGGTGTGGACGCCCTCGGCCACCATGCGCATGCCGGAAAGGATGTCAGCCAGGGACCGTCCGCGGCCGAGTTCGAAGCCAACGGTGCGGTTGCGGCTCAACTCGCCGTGGCAGGTGAGTACGAGGTCGCCGAGCCCGGCGAGCCCGGCGAGAGTGCGCGCCTGGCCTCCGGCGGCGACGGCGAGGCGTGTGATCTCGGCCAGCCCGCGTGTCACCAGAGCGGCCAACGTGTTGGCGCCCAGTCCCAGGCCGGCGCAAACGCCGGCGGCGATGGCGATGACGTTCTTCAAGGACGCGCCCAATTCGACACCCACCGGGTCGGCGTTCGTATAAAGCCGGAACGACGGCGTGGAGAAGGCCTGCTGGATGGTGCGGGCCAGGGCGGCATCGGCAGAGGAGATGACCACTGCGGCGGGCTCGCCCCGGGCGACCTCGCGGGCGAAGGTGGGGCCGCTCAGCACGCCCACGCGAGGCGCGAAGCGCGGGCCTGCTACTTCCTCGATCACCTCGGACATGCGCTTGAGCGAGCCCCGCTCGATGCCCTTCGTGGCGCTGACAAACAGCATTTCCGGCGACAGCCAGGGCAGCATCTCTCCGTATACCCTCCGGACGTGATCGGAAGGCATGACGCTCAGCACGACGTCCGCGCCCTCGAGACAAGCTGGCAGCGCGGAAAGAGGCTCGACGTTGGGCGGCAGTTCGAATCCGGGCAGGAAGACGTCGTTGATCCTCGTCCGTGCCATCCGTCCGGCAAGGTCGGCCTCGTACACCCAGAGCTTCACCTGCGGAAAGCGGGGCGCGAGAACGATGGCCAGCGCAGTTCCCCAGCTGCCGCCGCCGATGACTGCCAGACCCTTCACTTCCTGCCTCCGAAGCGGAAGACATTCTCCGTGCCGGCGCGCAGGCGCTCGATGTTGGAGCGGTGGCGACAGATGATGAAGAGGCCGCAGAAGGTGACGGCGGCCATCACCGCCGGCCCGGGATGATAGAGGATCCAGACGGCAAAGGGGAACAGTCCCGCCCCCAGGATGGAGCCGAGCGAGATATAGCGGGTGGCGGCGACAGTGATGACGAACACGGCGGCGACGGCGGCGAGGGCCCACGGCGCCAGATGAAGAGCGACGCCGACGAAGCTGGCCACAGCCTTGCCACCCTGGAACTTCAGCCAGACCGGGAACGCATGGCCGAGCACGACGGCCACGCCCGCGGCGGCGATCCATTCCGGGGAGCCCTCGGAGAGGCGCTGCATGAGGGCGCAGGCGGCCCACCCCTTGGCGATGTCCAGCAGGAGCGTGAGCACGCCCCACGCGCGGCCTGTCGTGCGGAGGACATTGGTGGCCCCGATGTTGCCGCTGCCCATGCCCCTGACGTCGCGGCCGGTGCGGAGCTTCACGATCAGGTAGCCGAAGGGAATGCCGCCGATCAGGTAGGCGGCCAGAATGGCGAGAGATTTCTCCGTCATTTTTTCAATGGAAAGCTGGCCAGTTTTGTATAAATGCTGCCGCCGGGGCGCAGTTTGCTCTCATACAGATGAAAATGCGTGGCCATAAACCGGCCGAAATGGTCCGACGGCAGATTCTCCACCGTCCGGAGAAGCGCGGACAGGTCCGCCGGACGCCGGATGCGGGCGAGCGTCAGATGCGGGCTATACGGGCGGTTTTCCCGGGCGACTCCGGCGGAGGCGCAAGCGTCTTCCGTGGCGCGGGCCAGCCGGGGCAGGCTTTCCCCGCCGTGAATTCCGGCCCAGAACACGCGCGGATTTTTCCCGTCCGGAAACCAGCCCAGCCCCTGGATATCAATGCGGAATTCTCCTTCCGCGGGGACTTCAGACAGCGCTTCTGTCAGGAAATCCAGCTCCTCTTCGGGCCATTCTCCGATGAATTTCGTGGTGATGTGGAGGTTGGAGGGAGGGCTCCATTGGAGGTCCGCCTTGGGCCGGAGCAGCTGGAGCAGCAACTCCAGGTTGCGGCGCACCTCGTAGGGCAGATCGATGGCCACAAACAGGCGCATGGGGCGTGATACTCTCACCTAGCGTAGCGCGAGATGGCCGCCCGAGTCCTGCCCCGCAGCTTTTATGCCCGGCCCACGGTGGAAGTGGCCCGTTCGCTGCTGGGCCAGCGCCTCGAGATGGGCGGGCGCGGCGGGCGCATCCTCGAGGTGGAGGCGTACCTGCCGGAGGGAGACGAGGCGGCGCACGCCTGGCGGGGCCGCACGCGGCGCACCGAGGTCCTGTTTGGCGAACCGGGCCACGCCTACGTCTTCCTTGCCTACGGGATGCACTGCTGCCTGAACGTGGTGGCCGAGCCGGAGGGTATTCCGGGATGCGTCCTGATCCGCGCCGTGGAGGGCTGCGGCGATGGTCCGGGCAAGGTGACGCGGGCCTTGGGCGTCACGCTCGAGCACAACGGCTGCGACCTGCTGCGGGGACCGCTGCGCATCCTGGGCGAACCGGCTCCGCTGCGGGAGTCCATCACGGTGACGCCGCGGATCGGCATCCGCCGCTCGGCGCACCTGCCGCTGCGGTTTGTGCTCGAAAGTTGAGCCGGCCGGCGCAGTTCCGCTACGCTGAAATCTTAGCCCTATGTTCCGATTCGAAACCGCCGGCGAAAGCCACGGCGAGTGTCTCGTCGCCACGCTGACCGGCTTGCCGGCGGGCGTTCCTGTCTCCGTTGCGGCGGTGAACCGCGAACTGTGGAGGCGCCAGCAGGGCTACGGCCGCGGCGGGCGAATGAAGATCGAAACCGACACGGCGGAGATCGTCAGCGGCGTCCGGCACTCGCAGACGACGGGCGCCCCGGTGGCGGTGGTCATCCGCAACCGGGACTGGCAGAACTGGACCGAGGCGCTGCCGGTGGAGTCCTCGCCGGAGACGGAAGGCAAGCAGAAGCCGCTGAAGCGGCCGCGGCCCGGCCATGCCGACCTGGCCGGCGCGGTCAAGTACAACTACCACGACGCCCGCTACATTCTGGAACGCGCCTCGGCGCGCGAGACCACGGCGCGCGTGGCTCTGGGGGCGCTGGCCAAGCAGTTTCTGGCCGAGTTCGGCATCGAAGTGCTGAGCCATGTGATTCAGGTGGGCACGGCGCGGCTGGGCCGCCCTGTGGAGTGGGAAGAGCTGAAGGCGCTGGCGCAAAAGGACGAGGTGCTGCTCAACTGCGTGGATCCGGAGGCGGAAGCGCGGATGAAGGCCGTGGTGGACGAAGCCTACCGCACGGGGGACACTGTGGGTGGCGTCTTCGAGGTGCGGGCGCACGGGGTGCCCGTGGGGCTGGGCTCGCACATCACCTGGGACTCGCGGCTGGACGGGAAGCTGGCGCAGGCGATCCTTTCGATCCAGGCGGTGAAGGGCGTCATGATCGGCGAGGCGGAGCTGGCGGCCGAGGAGTTCGGCTCGAAGGTGCAGGACACGATCCACTACGACCGCGAGGGGCGCCGCTTCACACGCGGGGCCAACCAGGCGGGCGGGCTGGAGGGCGGCATCACCAACGGGCAGGACGTGGTAGTGCGGGGCTATCTGAAGCCGATCTCGACGCTCAGGCGGCCGCTGGAAAGCGTGGATCTGGAAACTCGCGAGCCGGCGCTGGCGGCCTATGAGCGCAGCGACGTGTGCGTGGTTCCGGCGGCTGGCGTGATCGGCGAGGCGATGGTGGCGCTGGTGCTGGCCGGGGCGATGGTGGAAAAATTCGGCGGCGATTCGCTGCTGGAGGCGCGTCGAAACTTCGACGGTTACATCCAACAGGTCAGGGAGTTCTGAAAGGACCGATGATTCTGCGCATCCGCAAGTACGGCGACCCGGTGCTGGAGACGAAGGCGGACCCGGTAGCGGAGTTCGACGGCGAGCTGCACCAGTTGGCCGCGGACATGTTCGAGACCATGTACGCCAACAAGGGCGTCGGCCTGGCGGCGCCGCAGGTGGGTGTATCCAAGCGCCTGGCGGTGATCGATCCGAGCGCGGGAGAGGACGAGTCGGCGAGGCTCGTGCTGGTGAACCCGGAGATCCTGGTCAGGGAGGGCACGCAGATCGGCGAGGAAGGTTGCCTGTCGATCCCCGGCTTCCGCGAGGACGTCAAGCGCGCCTGGCGTGTGCGGGTGCGGGCGCAGGACCTGGAAGGAAAGTTCTTCGAGACCGAGGGCGAGGAACTGCTGGCACGCGCCATCCAGCACGAGATCGACCACCTGGACGGGATCTTGTTCCTTCAGCACCTGAGCCTGCTGAAACGCGACCTGATCAAGCGCAAGATCCGCAAGCTGGTGAAAGCCGGCGAGTGGGACTGACCGTGTTGCTGCGCGCCGGCTGAGCCGGCGCCGCGGCTCTCAGGGGCGCGCCTCGACGCGCGATGAAGGAGCGCCTTCGATCCACGCCACCACAGGCTTCAAGCCGTCCCAGACAAGCCAGACGAAGCCGCCCGAGTCGGTGAGCACGGGCGCCTCCAGACCCTCGATGTGCACCGGGATACCAGGGTAGGGGATGCGGTTGGGGTCGGTGGCGCGCAGAACCAGCAGCCCCTCATCGCGCCAGTAGTCCACCAGCTGAAGGTCGCTGCGGGCGGGCTTGACGTCGAGCTTCTGGTGCAGCACTTCGAAAGACGGATCGTCGGAGTAGAAGTAAATGTCGGCGACGCCCGGAGCAGAGGCGCGGAGGTGCGCGACCGTCTCGGTCGCTCCGGCAGGGATCAGGACAGGCTCCATGGGATCGATGAAGCTGGAGGCGTAGAGCGAGACGCGCAGGTCGTGATCGAGCGGGCGGGCAATGGAGAGGCGCACGGGCACCGGCTCGCCCACGACCGCGCCGGCGGCTGGCCAGAGCGAGGAACGCAGCATGCGCTGGAGCGATGTGCCGGCCCAGGCGCGTTCCCCGGCGGCGCGGTGGAAATAGGGTTCGAACTCGGCGCGGTAGGCGTCCAGCTGCGCGAGTTCCTCGGCGGAAGGCTCCGTGCCGGGCGGTGTGATGAGAATGAAGGCGAAGCGGAACAGGCGCTGGGCCACCGTGTCATCGGGCGTGCGCCGGCCTTCGGCTTCGATAATCTGCTCGACGGTGACATCGCGGCGGGCGCCGCGGATGGTGACGCCGACGCGGGGCAGGGCGGTGCGGGAAGTGTTGGCGTTATCGACGTAGAACGCGGGCGCGACCTCGCCCGGCCCGCGCAGCCCCATCAGGTACTGATCGAGGGCGGAGAACCCCTCCACGGCGGCGACGGTGAGGAACGTGCCGTCGCCGTTGTCGGCGATGCGGTTGCCCTCGAGCAGCGAGGCGTCGGAGTGGAAGTTGAAGCTCCAGTGGGCGAGCTGCGCGCCCAGCATCGGCAGGTCGCCGGGGCGCGCGGGGTCGCGCACGCTGGCCAGCGCGAGGAACAGGTGCCCGGCTTCGTGGCCGAGGATCGACATCGTCGTGTCGCCGGTGATGGCGCCGCGGGAGCCGACGCGGGCGTAAGGGTCGCGCGGGTACTGGCTGAGGGGCCCCATGTTCATCACCGCCTGCAGGCGCCAAGGGGAGCCGTACATGTGGCCGCGGTCGAGCGCCGTGTCGCCGATGCCGGTGGCGTTGGAGCGGACGCTCACCTCGAAGGCCAGGGCGTTGGAGCCGGCGCTGACGCCGAGCGAGTTGAAGATCACAAGGTAGTCATAGGCGTCCTCGTGCGTCTCGTAAAAGCGCTGGGCGATGCGCACGATGTCCAGCGTGCGTTCGCTGCCGAAGCGCTCGGCAGCGGCGCCGGCGATTTCGGAAACGGGCGGGGCGTCGTAGTCGACGACCTCGGCCGGGCCTTGCAGGTAACCCGGGGAGATGCCGACCACGGCAGCCGTAGCGGTCCCGGAGAAGAAATGGAAGGAGATGCGTCCGGAGGCCTCGAGCACGAGCTGAAAGGTTTGGCGGGGGCCGGTGCCGAAGTCCCGGTATTCGGGGACGTCCTGCCAGGTGATGACGGCGCGGCTGGAGTCGAGATCGACGCTGACGCTGCCGCCGCGCGTGGGGTCGAGGTCGGCAAACAGCGGCGCGATCCGGGGAGGCCCGCTGAAAAGCCGCCCGAGGCTCCGCGAGGCGGAATCCGCGTCGGGTTGCTGGAGGGTCACGTTGCCGTCGGAGTGAACGAAGAGGCGGCGGTGGGTCTGGCCGAAGAAGGGGAAGTCGAAGGGCAGGTCGATGGTGCGGAAGTCGTCGTCGTCGATTCCCTCAAGCCGCTGGCCGCGGGCGGCCGCCTGCGAGTCGAAGTTCTGAGGGCCGGTGACTACGAAGTAGCTGGCGGCAACCGGGGCCGCCGGCTGGAAGGAGATGCCCCGGCCGGTGAGGTTGAAGGGGTTGGGCTCCATGACAACGCCGCCGCCGGAATCCATGACGGCGATGTGGCCGTAGTCCCGGGCGCGGGGTGTCTCCGCGGCGCGGGCCAGGGATTTCAGGCGGCGCAAGGCGCGCCACTGCGCCTCGTTCTCCGCCGGCGCGGCGACGCGGGCGCCGCGCTCGGTGCCGCAGACCACGGGAAGAGTGCGCGCCGGCGCAGGGGCCAGGAGAAAGAAGACAAGGGAACAGACGGCCAACGTTCTGCGTATCATGGGCGTTGATTCGTTCGACGGGCGCCGCAACACCTCCGTTGCGGGACTCTGCCCACAGGATACTGTGTTTGCGCAGGAGGGAGAATCTCAATGCCATATTGCACCAGTTGCGGTTCGGAAGCACAGGAAGGGGCAAAGTTCTGCGCCCGCTGTGGCGCGGCGATGGGAGGCGCTCCGGTGGCGCCCGCTTACGGCTTCGCGCAGGCCGAGCCGCTCGACTACACGATTCAGGGCGACAACCTGCAAGTGGTGCGCATTCGCCTGAAACCCGGACAGGAGGTCTACGCCGAGGCCGGGAAGATGATCTACAAGACGGCCGCAGTGCAGTGGGAGAGCCGGATGTCGGGCCAGTCGATCGGCGAGAAGCTGTGGGGCGCGGTGAAGCGGAAGCTGATGGGCGAGTCGCTGTTCTGGACCTATTTCCGAGCCATGGCGCCCGGCGAGGTGGGTTTCGCGGGTGCATATCCGGGCCGGATTCAGGCGCTGGAGCTGAAGGCGGGGCAAGCGGTGCTGGCGCAGCGCGACAGCTTCGTGTGCGCGCAGGCGACGGCGCGGGTCGACATCGCGTTTGTGAAAAAGATCGGCAGCGGTCTGTTCGGCGGCGAAGGGTTCATTCTGGAGAAGATCACCGGGCCGGGCACGGCCTTTATTCACGCGGGCGGGGATTTCATCGAATTCGAGCTGGGTCCGGGGGAGGTGTTGCAGGTGGACACGGGCTGCATCGTCGCCTTTGACGAAGGCGTGGATTACGACGTGCAGTTCGCCGGCGGGATCAAGACGGCGATCTTCGGCGGAGAAGGGTTGTTCCTGGCCACGCTGCGGGGTCCGGGGCGGGTGATCATCCAGAGCATGACGCTTGAAAAACTCCGGCGCGAGCTGAGTCCGGGGCAGGCCGGGGGCGACGAGCGGGGGCCGCTGGAATCCCTTGGGGGATTCTTCCGCAGCGAGGACTGACGTCCGCGCGGGGCTGCCTGCGGATCCGCTAAAGAACGAAGGCGTTTCCGCCGATGGAGGAAGCGGGAGCGCCATGTCTGCATGAACGTGCAGCGAGAGGAACCGGCCGCGGCTTCGACGGGCGCCGCCGCGCGGGCGGCCGCTGCGGCGGACGCCGGCGGGCAGCGGCTGCAACTGCTGACGAGCCTGAACCATGAAATCCGCACGCCTCTGAGCGGGGTGCTGGGCGCCATCGACCTTCTGCTGGAGACGCCCCTGACCGATGAGCAGCGCGAGTACGCGATGATGGCGCGGCAATCGGCCAACGGGCTGCTGGACCTGCTCAACGACACGCTGGAATACACGACCTTGGCCAACGGGCTGGCGCGGCTCGACGAGGCGCAGTTCGACCTGCGGGATACGTTGCAGGCGGTGATGGCGGAGTTCATGGTGGAGGCGGAGTCCAGGCACTTGGAACTGCAATGGATCCTGGATCCGATTCTGCCAAGGATTGTCGAGGCGGACGCGCGGCGGCTGACACAGGTCGTGCGGTTGATGCTGCGCTACGCCATGCGAACAGTTTCCGGTGGCGGAGTGTCGGTGGGCACGCGTCTGGATTCCGGTGGCGGGCCGGGCGAGGTGGGCCTGGCGCTGACGCTGCAGTGCCGGAACGGGCTCACCGTGGACGCAGTGCGGAACCTGCTGGAGGAGTTTGAGGCGAGCCAGCAGGCTGCCATCGGGCATTTCCACGGGGTGGCGCTGGATCTTGCGCTGGCGCGGCGGGTGGCGGAACTGATGCGGGGCAGTTTGGAGATCGAGGATGCGCAGGGGGAAGTGCGGCTGACGGCGCGGATTCCTGCGGGGCTTCCCGGGCGGGCGGCGCAATCGCCCGAGTCGGCGGCTGCGGGCGACGGCGAGGGGGCGCTGCTGGTGGTGGAGGACAATCCGGTGAGCCAGCGAGTGCTGCGGGCGGTGCTGGCAAAGGGAGAATACCGCGTGGATTGCTGCAGCGACGGCGCCTCCGCGCTGGCGGCCGCCGGGCGGCGCAAGTACCGTCTGGTGCTGATGGACCTCTTCATGCCGGGCATGGACGGGCTGGAAACCTACGAGAGGATGCGCCGGCTGCCGGGATACGAATCGACGCCCGTGCTGGCGCTGACCGCGGAAATGTCGCCAGAACTGCGCCTGAAGTGCCGCGAGCGGGGCATGGCGGCATTTCTGACCAAGCCCGTACACGCCCACGATCTGCTGGAGACGGTGCGGCGGTGCCTGGAGGCAAGCTAGAGGGTGTGCCGGGCGGGCCAACGCAATCAGGGCAAGGCGCCGTCTTCCTCGAGACCGGGTGGAAACCGGAGAACCGAATGCGGAACTCGATAAGATGGCCGTATGCGCTTCTCCCTTGGGCTGGATGATTTCGGGCGGCTGGAGTGCCGGATCGGCGACGATCAGGAGGAGCATACCCTCTGGGCGGCCGAGCCGGAGGCGGCGCTGGAGGCCCTCTCCGCAGCGCTGGACGACCTGGAAATCTCCGGCGCGGGCGAGTGCGTGTGGCTGCTGAGCGGGGGTGAATACCGCTGGGTCTTCCGCCGCGAGTGCGGGCGCGTCCGGCTGGCGGTGATGTTCCTGCACAGCGTGGCGGTAGGCTACCAGCACGTCTACTGGGGCGAGCATCCGCTTGAGGAGACGCTCGGGCAATTCCGCGGCGGGATCCGCCGTTTCCTCGAAAAGCGCGCGTAGGCCCGGCGGCGCAGGGAAGCAGCCGGGATGGGGCGGCAGGGAGCGGCCGGGGGCGGGCGGGCCTTCCGCGGGGCGCGAAAAGCCCCTGCGGTAGAATGAAGTGAAAGCCCCGCATCCATGATCGACACTCTTCTGGCGAAGATTTTCGGCACCAAGCACGAGCGCGAAGTGAAAAAGCTCCGCCCCGTGGTGGAAGCCATCAACAGCCGGGAGCCCTCTCTCCAGAAGCTGAGCGACGCCGAACTGGCAGCGAAGACCTCCGAATTCAAACAGCGGCTGGCAAACGGCGAACCGCTGGACGACCTGCTGGCCGACGCCTTCGCGGTGGTGCGGGAGGCGTCGCGGCGGGTGCTGAACATGCGCCATTTCGACGTGCAGCTGATCGGCGGCATCGTTCTGCACCAGGGCAAAATCGCCGAAATGAAGACGGGCGAGGGCAAGACGCTGGTGGCGACGCTCCCGGTCTACCTGAACGCGCTCACCGGCGACGGCGTGCACGTGGTGACGGTGAACGATTACCTCGCCCGGCGCGACTCGGAATGGATGGGGCGCATCTACCGCTTCCTCGGCATGAGCGTCGGGCTGATCGTGCACGGGCTGGACGACGAGGAGCGGCGGGCGGCCTACCACTGCGACATCACCTACGGCACCAACAACGAGTACGGCTTCGACTACCTGCGCGACAACATGAAATTCCGGCTGGAGGACTGCGTCCAGCGGGAGCACAATTACGCCATCGTCGACGAGGTGGACTCGATCCTGATCGACGAGGCGCGCACGCCGCTGATCATCAGCGGGCCGTCGGAAGAGTCCACCGACAAGTACTACCGCGTAAACTCCATCATCCCCCGGCTGGTGCGGGGCGAGGTGATCGAAGGGCGCGAACCGGGCCAGAAGTACACCACCGGCGACTTCACCGTGGACGAGCGCAACCGCACCGTGGCGCTGACCGAGGAGGGCGTGGCGAAGGTGGAGCGGCTGCTTGGCGTTCCGAACCTCTACGATCCCGAGTACATCGAGCTGAACCACCACGTCCAGCAGGGGCTGCGGGCGCACGTGCTCTACCAGCGCGACCGCGACTATATCGTGAAAGACGGCGAGGTGATCATCGTCGACGAGTTCACGGGGCGCCTCATGCCAGGCAGGCGGTGGTCGGACGGGCTGCACCAGGCGATCGAGGCGAAAGAGGGCGTCAAGATCGAGCGCGAGAACCAGACTCTGGCCACGGTCACCTTCCAGAACTACTTCCGGCTGTACAAGAAGCTGGCCGGCATGACGGGCACGGCGGACACCGAGGCGGCGGAGTTCAACAAGATCTACAACCTCGACGTTGTCGTGATCCCGACGAACAAGCCGATGATCCGGCGGGACCTGAACGACATCGTCTACCGGACGGAAGTGGAGAAGTGGCGCAACGCCGCCAAAGACATCGCCGAGCGGCACAAGACGGGCCAGCCGGTTCTGGTGGGCACAATTTCCGTCGAAAAGAGTGAAAAATTAAGCGGAATTCTGAAGAAAATGGGCGTCCGGCACGAGGTGCTGAACGCCAAGAACCACGAGCGCGAGGCCTATATCGTGGCGCAGGCGGGCCGCCTGGGCGCGGTCACCGTGTCCACCAACATGGCCGGCCGCGGCACCGACATCCTGCTGGGCGGCAACCCGGAATTTCTGGCGCAGGAGGAGGCGCTGAAGGCAAGGGCGGCGGAGACGATACCGGCCGAGCTTTCCAGCACCATAGCCGACACCAACTATTACTATTTCATCCGCGGCGAGCTGCATTACCGGGTCCGCATCGAGGACTGGAAAGACCTCTACACCCGCTTCAAGGCCCAGTGCGACGCCGAGCACGAGAAAGTGGTGGGCGCCGGAGGCCTCTGCATCATCGGCACCGAGCGGCACGAGTCCCGGCGGATTGACAACCAGCTGCGAGGACGCGCCGGGCGCCAGGGCGACCCCGGAGAATCGCGCTTCTACCTTTCGCTCCAGGACGACCTGCTGCGGATCTTCGGCGGCGACCGCATCCAGAACCTGATGCTGCGGCTCGGCATGGAAGAGGACGTGCCCATCGAGAGCCGGCTCATCACCAAACGCATCGAGGCGGCGCAGAAGGCCGTCGAGGCGCAGAACTTCTCCATCCGCAAGCACGTCAAGGAATACGACGATGTGATGGACAAGCAGCGCAAGGCCGTCTACGGCCTGCGCCGCCAGCTGCTGGAAGGCCGCGACATGAAGGAGCGGCTCTTCGAGATCGTCGACGGCATCCTGGCGTCTATCATCGACCTGCGCTGCCCCGAGGGAGTGGATCCCTACAAGTGGGACCTCGCCGGACTGCAGACCGACATCAACTCGCAGTTCGGCGTCAAGATCCTCCCCGAGGAGGTGCAGACGCTGTCGCGCCTCGAGATGGAAGAGTACATCCTCGAGCGGCTGCGCAAGCGCTATGACGAAAAGGAAGCCCTCGTCGGGCCGGAGGTGATGCGCGAGACCGAGCGCATGGTCTGGCTGAGCGTCATCGACCAGCAGTGGAAGGACCACCTGCTGTCGATGGACCACCTGAAAGAGGGCATCGGCATGCGGGCCTACGGGCAGAAGGACCCGCTGATCGAGTACAAAAAGGAAGGCTTCCGGCTGTTCCAGGAGATGATGGACCGCATCGAGGACGAGACGGTGAGGTTCCTGTTCTTCCTGCAACCGGCATACGCGAGGACGCAGGCGGATTTTGGCGAGGAAAGCCCGTCCTGGGGCCCTGAGTCCGCCCGGGAAGGCGGCGACGGCAGGGACGGGCACAGTCCAGACCGAAAGGCCGCGCAGTCGTCCTTTGTCGACCTGACTCGCAACCTCCAGCGAAAGAAAGAGCGCGAGATGGAGATGCTCCAGTTCGCCGGCGGCGAGGCTTCCAGCGCGCCCAGGTCGCAAGTGATCAAGGGCGCCAAGGTGGGGCGCAACGATCCCTGCCCCTGCGGCAGCGGCAAAAAGTACAAGAAATGCTGCGGCGCCTGATCCTTCTCGCAGCGGCCGCAGCCCTGGCGCAGGCCGGCATCTGGCCCGAGACGTGGCATGGCTCCCGGCGCGTGAAATCCGCCGCGGCGCCGGTCTCCGACCCGGCCCTGTGGGCCGAGTATGGCGGCGAGGAAGCAGAACGGGCGCTGTATGACGGGCCGGTAGGGCGGTTTGCCGCCACTGCCTGGCGGCTCCGGGATGCCACCGGCGCGCTGGCCTGGTATCAGGCCAACCGCCCGGACAAGTGCACGCCGGTGCGCGGCTCGCTCACCAGTTGCGTCACTCCCGGCGGGCTGATGCTCGCCAGGCTTAACTACGTGTTCCTGTTCGAAGGCTGGCGTCCGCTGCCGAAAGAACTGGAGGAGCTCTTCGCAAAGGCGCCGGCGATGCGCTCCGGCGGCGGGCTGCCCCACTTGCCGGGCTACCTGCCAGAGAAAGGGCTGGTCCGCAACAGCGAGCGCTACTTGCTGGGTGTGCATTCGCTGGCGAAGTTCCTGCCGTGGGTTCCGGCGGCGGTTGCGGGATTCGAAGACGGCGCGGAGGCGCAGGCGGGAAAGCTGGACTTCGGCTCCACAGTGGCCGACTATGCAATCTTCTACTACCACACCCCGCAGCTGGCCAGAATCAAGGAGCGGGAGTTCCGCCGCCAGCCCGGCTGGCTGGTCAAGCGTTCCTACGTGCTGCTGGCCGTCCTGCCGCCGGGCGTCCCGGAGGCGCAGGCCAAGGCCTTGCTGGACGCGCTGGAGTGGAAGGCGGAGGTGATCCGCAACGAGGCCACCGCGCCGCCCCCCATGCCCGACGTGTTCGGCTTGCTGATCGGAATCTTCAAGCTGACCGGCGTGCTGCTGCTGATCTGTATCGGCGGGGGCAGCGTGTTTGCGTTCTTCGCCGCCCTCGCGCGAAGGCGGCGGATCCGGCTCTACGGCAACGACGACCCGTACACGGTGATCCGGCTGGATTGAGGCGTCGCAGGTGGCAGATTCCACGATCCCACAAGTCCTATAGGGATTGGCCAGTTCGAATGATATGGCGAATAAAATGCGAAAAGAACGGTCCTTCCTTCGCAAAAGGCCCTACCGGGGCGCATAAGCCTACCGATTTCTCTTAGTTAGAGCGGAAACCGCGCCTTCCGGGGTGGTCGCGGCGGTTGTGAACAGCAGCTGGAAACGCAATTGTCAAGTCGAACAAGTATATTATTTATCAATGCAATACAGGCACTTGCAGGGTGCGGGCATTTTTCCTTGACAAGCCGTTTTCGAGCGTCTACTCTCAAATCACATACAGGTTTTTCGGTCGCGAGGCCGTCGAATCTGTTTCTCCCATTGAACATCAGAAACGGGCCCGTCCCTTCGGACGGGCCCTTCGCATGTTAGCCTTGTATCTTCAGGAGAATCCCCCCACCGATGGCTGAAAAGCTGCTGCAAGTGATCCCGCTGGGCGGGCTGGGCGAGTTCGGCATGAACTGTCTGGCGCTGCGCTACGGAGACGACATCGTCGTCATCGACGCAGGCATGATGTTCCCCGATGCGGAGCTGCTGGGAGTCGACATCGTCACCCCGGACTTCACCTACCTCGAACAGCACCGCGAGATGGTGCGCGGGCTCCTTCTGACACACGGGCACGAGGACCATATCGGCGCGGTGCCGTTCCTGTTGTCCGAGATCAACGTGCCGGTGTACGGCACCGAGTTCACCCTCGCGCTGGTGGAGCGCCGCCTGGAAGAGCACGAGATGGCGGACCAGGCGCGGCTGAACCGGGTGAAGCCGGGGGATCGGGTGACGCTGGGACCGTTCGAGGTCGAATTCATTCACGTCACGCATTCCATCGTCCAGTCCCTGGCGCTGGCAATCCGCACCCCGCTGGGCGTGGTGATCCACACGGGGGATTTCAAGATCGACCCCACGCCCACCGACAACGAGCTGTTCGACCTGCACACGCTGGCCGAATACGGCAAGCGCGGCGTGCTGCTGTTGCTGTCGGATTCGACCAACGTGGACCGCCCCGGCTACACGCCGTCGGAGCGCGCCGTGCTGCCGCGGTTTGAGGAGATCTTCAACCGCGCGCAGAGGCGCGTGGTGGTGGCCTGCTTCGCCAGTTCGGTCCACCGCATCCAGCAGATCCTCGACATTGCGCAGCAGAGCGGGCGCAAGGTGGCCTTCATCGGGCGCAGCATGCTCTCCTACACGGAGATCGCGCACAGCCTGGGGCTCCTGCGGATCCCCGACAACCTGCTGCTGCGGCCGCAGGACGTCATGAGCGCGCCGCCGCACCGCGTGGTCGCCGTCGTCAGCGGCACGCAAGGCGAACCGATGTCGGCGATGAGCCGCGTGGCGGTGGACAATCACAAGCACCTGCGGCTCGAACGCGGCGACATGTTCGTGCACAGCGCGCGCATCATCCCGGGCAACGAGAAAGCCATCGGCCGCATGATGAACCATGTGGCGCGGCGCGGCGCAGAGGTGGTCGCCGGCCAGATGAACCCGCCCGTGCATGTCTCCGGCCATGCCTCGCAGGAAGAGCTGAAGCTGCTGTTGAACCTGGTGCGCCCGCGCTACTTCGTCCCTCTGCACGGAGAGTACTGGCAGATGTCGAAGCATGCGGCGCTGGCGTCGCATCTGGCCGATTACGGGCTGGAGGACACCTACGTTCTGGAAACGGGCCAGACGCTGGTGATCGACGAAGACGGCGCGCGGCGCGGCGAGAGCGTCCCGGTGGGGCGCGTCTGCATCGACTCCGGCTCGATCGACGAAGTCGTGGAGGACATGGTGATCCGCGACCGCCGCCATCTGAGCGAGGACGGGTTCCTGATCCCGATCATCGCCATCGACAAGCACACCGGGCGCGTGGAAGGGTTGCCGGAGATCGTCACGCGCGGCTTCGTGTCGCCCGAGGACCGGGCCGACCTTTTGTCGGCAGCGCGCGAAGTGGTGGTGCGGACCATTGAGGGCTCCACGAGCGAGGAGCGCT
Source organism: uncultured Arcobacter sp. (assembly GCA_964458495.1). Taxonomy (GTDB): domain Bacteria; phylum Acidobacteriota; class Terriglobia; order Bryobacterales; family Bryobacteraceae; genus JANWVO01. The sequence goes on along the minus strand of CAYWJB010000003.1, from coordinate 187,931 downwards.
CCGACTGGGGCGTGATCCAGGAGAAGATCCGCGCGGATCTGAAACGGTTCCTGAACAAGCAGACGCAGCGGCGCCCGCTGGTTCTGCCGGTGATCCTGGAGGTCTGAGCCGGTGGTTGGGGTCGAGGACGCCTCGGGCTACCAGGGCTGGGCGGATTGCGTCATTGCGCCTTCGGGCGTCGACGAGCTGGCGGCGGCGCTGCGGCGCGCGGCGGAACTGGGTGTAGCGGTGACGCCCTCCGGAGCGGGGACGGGGATCACCGGGGGACGCTGTCCCGAGGGCGGCTGGCTGGTTTCGGCCGAGCGGCTGCGGCGGCTTGAAGTGGCGCGGGGACGCGCGATCGTGGGGGCGGGCGTGCTGTTGAAGGACCTGCAGGCGGAGGCGGCGCGTACCGGGCAGTTCTACGCGCCCGATCCCACCGAATGGACGGCGTCGCTTGGAGGCACCATCGCCACCAATGCCAGCGGGGCGCGCAGCTTCCGCTACGGGTCGACGCGGAGGCACCTGTTGTCGCTGACGGCGGTGTTCGTGGACGGGTCGGTACGCACGTTCCGGCGGGGGGATCCGCTGGATTTCCCGTACGAGCCGGTGCGGCAGCCGGCGACGGCCAAGAACACGGCGGGCTACTTCCTGCCGGAAGGGGCGACGTGGGTGGATCTTCTGTGTGGCAGCGAGGGCACGCTGGCGGTGGTGGCGGAGGCGGAGGTGGGGCTTCTGCCGCAGCCGGAGTCGCTGCTGGCGGGAGTCGTGTTCTTCCCGGCGGAAGAGGCGGCCCTGGAAGCGGTGGATTGCTGGCGCGGCATCGCGCAGTTGCGGATGCTGGAGTTCATGGACGCGGCGTCGCTGGATGTGCTGCGCGAAGATGCGGCGGCGCCCGTTCCCGGCGGGGCGAGGGCGTGCCTGATGGTGGAGCAGCAGCTGGACGGGCTCGCGGGAGATGCCGTGGATGCATGGCTGGAGCGGATCGGCAACGCAGGCGCGATGGAGGATTCGTGGTTCGGCGAGAGCGCCGCGGACCGGGAGCGGTTCCGGCAGTTCCGCCACGCACTGCCGGAGGCGGTGAATGCGCGTGTGCGCAGCCGCGGGTTTCAGAAGATGAGTTCGGACTTCGCCGTGCCCGCAGAACACAATGCGGAGATGATGGCGTTCTACCGGCGGGAGCTGGAGCGGAGCTTCGCCGGGCGCTATACGGTTTACGGGCACATCGGCGATGCGCACGTGCATGTCAACATCCTTCCCGAAAGCGGCGACGATGCCGCGCGCGGGCGCGCCTGGATGCTGGAGGCGGCGCGCGAGGCTGTGCGGCTGGGCGGCACGGTGAGCGCGGAGCACGGCCTCGGCAAGCGCAAGCGAGCCTTGCTGGAGCTGATGTACAGCCCGGCGGAGATCGCCCGCATGCGGGCCGTGAAGACGCGGCTGGATCCGCAATGGCGCCTCAGCCCCGGGACGCTATTTCCAGACCCGAATGTCACCATTTGACCGGGGCCGCATCATTTGATAGGCATGGAGTGTCGGCGTTTTCTCCCGCCACGAATTCTCTTCGGGGGTGCGAATGGCACAAGACCGTCTTCTTGTTACTGATTCCCGTACCGGACGGCAGTACGAGCTGCCCATCACGGACGGGACGGTTCACGCGACCGATCTGCGGCAGATCAAGGCTTCCGACGACGATTTCGGACTGATGAGCTATGATCCCGCCTATCTGAATACAGCGTCCTGCCGCAGTTCGATCACCTTCATCGATGGCGACAAAGGCATCCTGCGCTACCGGGGCTACCCGATCGAGGTGCTGGCCGAGAACTGCTCGTTCCTTGAGGTCGCCTGGCTGCTGTTGAATGGCGAGTTGCCCACCGCGCAGGAGCTGGAGGGCTGGGTGGCGCAGGTGCGCAAGCACATGCTCATCCACGAGACGACCAAGAAGTTTCTGGAGGGCTTCCGCTACGACGCGCACCCCATGGGAATGCTGATCTCGACCGTGGCGGCGCTGTCGACCGTGTATCCGGACGCGAAGAACGTGCGCGACGAGGCCACCCGCCGCAGGCACATCGTCCGGCTGATCGCCAAGATGCCGACCATCACGGCCTACTGCTACCGGCACAGCTTCGGGCTGCCCTACGTGTACCCGGACCCGGAACTCGGCTACACCGAGAACTTCATGAACATGTTGTGGCGGCTGATGGAGCCGAAGTACATCGCCAACCCGGTGCTGGCCCGCGCGCTGGACGTCCTGTTCATCCTCCATGCCGACCACGAGCAGAACTGCTCCACCAGCACGATGCGCACGGTGGGCTCGTCGCTGGCCGATCCCTACGTTTCCGTCGCCGCCGCGGCTGCCGCGCTGAGCGGGCCCCTGCATGGCGGCGCCAACGAGGAAGTGCTGCACATGCTCGACGTGATCGGCTCGAAGGAAAATGTGCCCGCCTACATCGAGCGCGTGAAGAAGGGCGAGGTGCGGCTGATGGGCTTCGGACACCGCGTCTACAAAAATTACGACCCGCGCGCCAAGATCATCAAGCGCACCGCCGACGAGGTGTTCGCCGTCACCGGCTACAACCCGAAGATCGCGATCGCCCGCGAGCTGGAGCGCATCGCCCTCGAGGACGACTACTTCGTCAAGCGCAAGCTCTACCCGAACGTGGATTTCTACTCGGGCATCATCTACGAGGCGATGGGCTTCAAGCCGAGCCTGTTCACGGTGCTGTTCGCCATTCCGCGCGTGGTGGGCTGGCTGGCGCAGTGGGACGAGCTGATGCGCGATCCCGAGCAGAAGATCACCCGCCCGCGGCAGATCTACACCGGGCACGGCGAGCGGCAGTTCGTGCCCATCGGTCAGCGCAAGCCCGCAGCAGCCAAAGCCTGAGCCGGAATCGCACAGCGCATTCCCCAAAGGCGGCGTGCCGGCATCAGCCGGTCGCCGCCTTTCCTGTCGCAGCGGGAGACGGGGCTTCCGCCCGGGCACACTGATTCAGTACACTGAAGGCCAGATTCCAACCGGGAATCCGAGGAGGCTTGCATGTTCCGACTGGGAATCCTGGCCGCTGTGCTGTCGCTGCCGGCCTTGGCAGGCGACTGGACGGGCTATGTCAGCGAAGACAAGTGCGGCGCGAAGCATCAGTCCGGCTCCGACGCCGATGTGAATTGTGTGAGAGCCTGCATCAAGGGAGGCGCCAAGCCTGTCCTGGTGGTGGACGGGAAGGTGGTGAAGATCGCCAACCCGGAGAAAGTGCCGGCCGATCTGTATGGGCTGAAGGCGAAGGTCAGCGGCGAGCTGAAAGAGGGCTCGCTGGTGATCGCCTCCATCAGCAAGGCGGATTGACCGTAGCGCCCGGACGGGGCTGCCGCCGGCAGCCCCGCCGGAGGCGCATCACTGGCCGCTGGCTGGCGGAAGCGGCTCAGCGGCGCCGAAGTAGATCGCATTTAGCACCAGGCGGAACGTGCCGAACGTCTGTCCGCGGAACTGCGGGCGGAAGCCGAACAGCACCACTTGTCCCTCGCCTAGCGGCGCCTCGACGGCCGCCGGCTTTCCCGCCATCACGCGCTCGCCGGAGATCCATCCGCTCGCGAGAAGGTTCTTTGCCGCGTAGCGCACGAACACTCTCGGCTTTCGGTCTGCGGCGGACGGACTGATCTCGAAATACTGCCCGCCCGTCGACGTTGCATAGTGCTCGGCGGGCATACCAAACGCCAAGGGGTGGCTTTTGTCCGCCGTCATCCGGAGGATCGAGCCGGGGCACGACCACCCGCCTGCCTCCTGCTGCGCGCCGGGACGCAGGCCGGGGCGCACGTCCAGCGGAAAGAGCGCCAGAGGCAGCTCTGTCGCCGAATCGAACGCGATCAGAGTGCCGCCCCTTCGGACGAACTCCTCCAGTTGCCGCGCCCCTTCCACCCCGATGCCGCCGGTGAACTCCGGGCGCTGGCGCGCCGTTTCTCCCGCGCGAAGCGTCGTAATTTCAGGCGAGCCGTGCAGGATCGACTGCATGGACTGCTGCGCCAGCAGGATGGCGTCGAAACGCTCGCGCAAGCCGCCGGCCCGGATGTCGGCGTTGCGCAGCACCTCGTAAGGAACCTGGAACTGATCCAGCAGCCACTGCGTCCAGCCGGCGTCCATGTTCGCTGTCCACGGCTGGTAGAGCCCGGTGCGCGGCGCCTTGAGACGCCAGCCGGAGGCGGGCCGCTCCGTCGTCAGCGCGCCGTCCCCGGTGACGAACACGCTGCGCCCTTCGCGCAACTCCGCGGCGATGGCCAGGAACGCGGAGTTTTGGCGCAAATCCAGGGCAGGGGAGGGAATCTCGATCTTGTCGACCGGCCCGGCTTGCGCCTGGAAGGGTGTGTCGACGCGGATGGTTTCGACTCCCATCTGGAAAGGCAGCGTCCAGCCGGCGAGATCGTAGGGACGGCGCACCGGTCCGCCCGGTGACGTGCGCATTTCGGGGAATTTCTGCGGCTCCATCAGGTCCGCCAGATAGCCGCGGAAAGGCTGTCCTGCGTAAAGGATCCACGTTCCCGCAGGGTAGGTCTTGCCGCCGGCTTCGAAGCCCGCCGTCGCGCGATGGATCTGCACTCCCGCCAATTGCAGGCGCTCCAGCATCTGCGCAGCGCTCCAGGGATCCTGCTGGGCCGCAGGGATGATCCAGGCGAACGGGCTGCCCTTGCGGCCAAGCTCGATGTTGGCCCGCGCCATCTCCCACGCTTTCAGCAGGTAGTGCGGGCTGTTCGCCGCCGCTTCCGACAGGATGGCGAAATCTGCCGTGAGCATGTAATCCACCGCGTCCCGCAGCGCCCACCGCCCGCCCGTCCAGGGCTTCGGATAAAAGACCGTCGGCTCGCGAGCCGGGATGCCGCTCTGGAAGCGCTCCGGCAGTTCCGACAGCTTGTATTCTTTTGGTGTTGCGTAATAATACAGGGCTGTTTCGGTCAAAATCCCGTGCATATTGTGGAACGCCGGGGCCGAGCGCAGGCCGCCGTTCCACCAGGCGTCGAAACTCAGGTAGGAAACCACTCCCGGCTTGTCTTCGCGGAGAAAGCGCTCCTTCATGACGCTGCCGATGCGGTTTATGCCCTCCATGACGGCCGCGGGGATGTTGGGATTCAGGGGCTCCGCGTAGGGGGGGATGAAAATGCGGGCCGGAAAAGGCGCCACCTGGTGCTGGTTGTAGACAATGTGCGGGAACCATTCCTGGAAAAGCATCTTCCCGACGTGGCGCGTTTCTGCCAGATTGTACATGAAATAGTCGCGATTATTATCGTGGCCGGCGTATTTCTGGTAAAGTCCCGGCAGCGGCGCAATCTCATAGGGGGTTCCCGCGTTCTTCGCGTACCAGGAGGCTGTCATTTCCAGCCCGTCCGGATTGATGACCGGAATCTGGATCAGGACGACGTTCGCGCGGATGCGGCGCGTCTCCTCGTCCTCGCCCGCCACCATGCGCCAGGCCAGGTGCGGGGCGTGCTGCACGGGCGCGACCTCGGTGGCGTGGAGCCCGGAGTCGATCCACACGATGGCCTTGCCTTCGGCGGCGAGGCGGCGCGCCTCGTCCGGCGCCGCCAGCCCCAGCGCGAGGCGGCGGTTGATGTCGCGCCAGCGGTCCAGCTGCCGCAGGTTGGCGGCGTCGCTGAGGAATGCGGCGTACATCGGGCGGCCTTCGCTGCTCGTGCCGAACTGGACCAGGCGGATGCGGTCGCTCGAGGCGGCGAGCTTGCGGAAGTAGGAGACGATCTGCCCGTAGCCGGCCAGCTTGTAGTCGTCGCCGGGGTCGAAGCCGAAGTGCTCCTTTGGCGAGGGCGGCGCAGCCAGCAGGGGCAGGGTGAGGAAGGCAACCAGCGAGCGGCGGGAGAGGGCGAATCCAGACACCATATGGAACAATCGTAGTATGGCTGCGACGCAGGGATCCTCGACCTTCCGCGTGGGACTGGTGCAGATGCGCGCTTCGGCCGATCCGGAAGAGAACATGCAGCGCGCCGAAGAGCGCATCGCCGAGGCGGCTCTGGGCGGCGCGCAGATCGTCTGCCTCCAGGAGCTGTTCCGCAGCGAATACTTCTGCCGCGAGGAGCGTGCGGATCTGTTCGATCTGGCCGAACCCGTGCCGGGGCCGTCAACGGACCGGCTGGGCCGGCTGGCGCGCGAGCTGAAGGTGTCGATTGTGGCCAGCCTGTTCGAACGCCGCGCCGCCGGGCTTTACCACAACACCGCGGCGGTGCTGAACCCTGACGGCGCCGTGGCGGGGACCTACCGCAAGATGCACATCCCCGAGGACCCGCTCTACTTCGAGAAGTTCTACTTCACGCCGGGCGACCTCGGCTACCGCGCCTTCGACACGCCGTTCGCGCGCATCGGCGTGCTGGTGTGCTGGGACCAGTGGTATCCGGAGGCGGCCCGCCTGACGGCGATGCAGGGGGCCGAAATTCTCTTCTACCCGACCGCCATCGGATGGCACCCGCGCGAGAAGGAGCAGCACGGCGCCGCGCAGGCGGACGCCTGGCGCACCATCCAGCGCGGCCACGCCATCGCCAACGGTGTCTATGTGGCGGCGGTGAACCGTACCGGCTCCGAAGGCGCTCCCGAGAGCGGACTCGAGTTTTGGGGCGGAAGTTTTGTCGCCGATCCGTTCGGCGTGGTGGTGGCCGAAGCGTCGCGCGGCGAAGAAGAGGTGCTCGTGGTGGAGTGCGACCGCCGGCGGATCGAGGACGTCCGGCGCAACTGGCCGTTCTTCCGCGACCGCCGCATCGATTCCTATGGAGGGATCACCGGGCGCTGGCTGGGCGGGCAATAAAAAACGGCGGGCCGGATGCTCCGGCCCGCCAGCGCCCGGCGCTCATCGCCGGCAGAGGGAAGAAGAAACGGAGAGAGAAGATGCTTGCCGGCGGTGAAGCCGCGCGCGCCACGAATGCCGGTGGAGGGTATAGCCTCCGCGCCCGGCGCCTCCCCGCCCGCTGCGCGCCCCGGAAATGCGGAGGTCGGTCAGCTCTCCGCGGACCGGGACACGGTGAAACGCGGACGGGGAGGGCTCCGTAGCGGGAAGAAACCGGGAGGAGGAGGTTCCCGGTGCTCCACACCCGGCGCGGCCTCGGATTCGCACCGGATGAAACTGAAATCTTGCTGTTCCTGCGCTTCTGTCCGCCTCCTCCAGCCAGAGCGGATCGAGCCGGGCCGCAGCGCCGCTTACCTGCGGCGCCTGCGGCAACCGGTGGCCGCGAGCCGGCGACGACTCCGCCAGGCCCGCGGCTGCCCACGCCAGACAGAGTGACATTGCCTGGCAAACCCTGCGCGCGCTCACCGGCGATCCTCCCCCAGGGGGTCGGGCGGCGGGCCCGGCCGGCGCGCGATTTCATGATCCATGGTGGCGGCAACAGCGGAGCTCGCGCTCCTGCCGGCCCCCAGAGGGTCCGGCGGAGGCCCGGGCCTCCGCCCCGCGGGAGAGGCGGCCACAACTGGCAACACGGTCCACGCTGCAACAAGAATCGCGAAATGCAACCGCTTTTTCATGGGCTCGCCTCCTTTCCTCCGGAATTCCCGCCGCCGCACCCGTGTCAGAGCCGTTGGGCCGACGTCTTCACCTTCGGCGCGGCCAGGTAGCCGACCACGACGTCCTTCTTCACTTCGTTGACCACCAGCTCGTACGGGATGCGCGCCTTGCTGGGAACATAGAACTGCACCGGCTCGTTCACCGTGCGGTCTTTCTTCTCGACTTTCTTGTCGTCGGCCACGATCTCCACCGTGAAGCGGTTCCGCTTCATGTCAGCCTTTTTCAGCTGCACAACGACGTCGCCGATCCGCTGCGGCCCGGACTTCCTGGCCAGATTGAACTCGTAGTAGTCGCGGTCGCCCAGCTGCTTCAACGCCGCCAGTTCTTTGCTGTTGGTGGCGATCAGCCCGCTCAACACGCCGAGGTCTCCCGTCACCCGCCGCAGTTCGGCGATCGTCTTGTCGATTTCGCTGCGGCTGGCGGCGACCTCGTTCTTGACGCTGCCCACTTCGCTGGTGATGTCGGTCAGCTTGGCGGTGGCCTGCTCGGCCCGCGACTTGATCTCGTCGATCTGCTGGACGATCTGCTGCTTCTCGGCAGCCTGCTGTTCGGCCAGCGTCTTCTGGACGCGCGCGGCCGCGGCTTCAGCCTGCCGGCGCGCTACGCGGCGCGCCTCCTCGCCGGTGGTGGCGGTTTCCTTGCGCACGTTCTCGAGCTCCGAACGCAGGGCGGAAATCGTCTGTGCGGCGTTGACGTCAGAAGTGCTCATCGACTGGCGCAAGCCGGCGAGCTCCTGCTTCAGAGCCGCCGTCTCCATGCGCAGATTGACATGGAGGTTGTGCAGGTAGAGAAGCCCGCCGAGAGCGGCCACGAGGCCGGCGGCGAGAAGGATGCCGAGCCAGGGCGTCTTGGAAGGCGCGGGCTCGGTCAAGGGAGTGAGGTTGCTGTTTTCCTGTGTCATGGGGTTCCTGACCCTCATTTAGCAAGCTTTGTGCCAACCCGCGAAGCCATGAAAAATCAAAGATTTGTCGCCACGGGCAGGGAATCAAGCGGTAAGAATTACCGGACCGGGAGGCGGGCCGTTCTTCCGGGCGGAAACATTTACTCCCCCCTAGTCAGCAGGGCGCAATTGTCCTAGACTGGGGGCGCGAGATTTTGGCCGCCGGCCGGCCTCCGGCCCGGACAACCGGCGGGCGCTCGCAGGCCGGCAGCAGGCCCCGCGGCCTGCCGAGGGCGGCGCCCGCAGAGACCAAGCTTGAGGAGGCACGTCATGCCTGGCGACCGGTACGAGCTGAGAATCCCGCTGCGGCGCCTGTTGACCGGACTGATGCTCACGGTCATTCCGATTTGCGCGATCGGGCTGATCGTGGTGAGCCGGGCCGGGCAGGCGCTGGACCGCCACTGGGGCCAGTATTTCCGGACGATCGCCGAATTCACGGCGAGCGAAGTGGCGACGTTTTTCCATGAACGGATTCTGGCCGCAGGGACGCTGGCGGCAGACCCGCTGATCGTGGACACGGTGAAGCGGGCCAACGCGACATACGAGGGCAGATCGGAGCAGGCGATTTCGGAACGCATCAGCCAGATCGAGCGCGAATGGAACACGCCTCGGGGCGAGGCCTTTGCGCGCCCGGTGCTTGCCAACGCGGCGTCGCGCCTGATGGTGAAGTGGCGCGACCGCGACCGCCGCTTCCTGCGCCTGACGCTCACCGACAAGCAGGGCGCGGTGGTGGCGGCGACGCACAAGACGCTGGACTATTACCAGGCGGACGAGGACTTCTGGCAGGCGATCTACGCGCAAGGCCGGGGCGCCGTGCACGTCACCGACGTGCTTTACGACGATGTGACCAAGTCCTACTATGTCGGCCTGGGAGTGCCGGTGATGGACGAGGAGACCAACACGTTCATCGGCGCGCTGGACGCGTTGATCGAGGTCTCGAGCATCTTCCCGCTGCTGCACCGGCTGGACCTAGGGCCGACGTCGCGAATGATGCTCGTGAAGGGCGATGGCACGGTGATCCACGCTCCGAACGTGAACCTGTCGATGAACGTGAAGTCGGCCGAGTTTCACGCGGCGCAGGAGTCGATGGCGGCGGGTCCGTTGCGGTGGCAGGGCTATGTGATCGCTCCTCTGCCGGGCGGCGAGCCGGTGATCATCGGCTATGGGAGTCCGGGGCTGGAGGAGTCGTTCCCGAACCTGAACTGGCGCGTGCTGGTAGCGCAGAACACGCGCGATGCGTTCGCGCCCACGCGGGGCGTCTTGCGGCTTCTGTATCTGATGATCGGCGCGGGGCTGGCGGGCGTGACGCTGGTGGCGATGTACTTCGCGCTCCACCGGCGGCGCGAGCTGGCGCACCTGGAGCCGGAGAAGGAAGAGGCGCCGCACGGCGTGGACGCCTGAGTCCGCGCCCCTGCCCTTGCGCGGCCGTTATTGGAGCTTGCCGCGCGCCTCGACGCGCCATTCGGCCACAACGTCTTCGCCGCGCACGGCGAAGACGCGCTCGTGCAGGTTCATCGCCACGCAGATGTGGTTGGGCACGATCCGCAGCCGGTCTCCCGGGCGGAAGCTCTGCGGCTCGCCGTTGGGATCGATGAAGCCGTGCTCCTCGTTCATCTTGTGGAAGCGCAGCCGCGGGTGGCCGAGAACCTCGCCGAAGGTGGCTTCGCCGGTGGCGGCCAAACGGTCCGAGGAGAAGGTCTTCGAGCCGCCGTCAATGATGATGCGGTCCGGCGCGGCGCTGACGACAGTGGCCAGAATCGTGGCCGCGCAGTCGGCGGGCGAGCAGGCCCCTGAAAGCACCGTGTTGCGGTCGTTGAAGATGTAGGTGCCCGGGCGGATCTCGTTCATCTCCGGCATCGTGTGCGACTCCCAGAGCAGGGGAGTGGAGCCGCCGCTGACGACCTCCGGCTCGAGGCCGCGTTCCTTCAACAGGCTCACCGTCGACCACAGCGCCTCCCGCAGCGAGCCGAGCTGGGCGCGGCCGGCTTCATCGAGCGCCTTGATGTGGCCGGGATAGAAGGCGAGCCCGCGCCAGCGGAGCCCGTCCAGGCGGAGCAGGTCGAGAACCAGGCCGAGCACGGGCTCACCGGGGGGCACGCCCACACGGCGAAGTCCCACGTCGATTTCGGCCAGCACGCCGATTTCGACTCCTGCGGCGCGCGCCGCTTCCGCGATGGGGCGCGCGGCCTCCAGGCTGTCGAGCGACACTGTCACGTGCGTGCGCCGCGCCAGTTCGATGAGGCGCGCCACCTTCGCCGCGCCGATCACCGGATAGGCGATCAACACATCGGGCGGCTCGCAGGCGAGCATCGCCAGCGCCTCGGTGGTCTTGGCGCAGGTGATGCCGCAGGCGCCGAGCTCCAGCTGCCGGCGGGCCAGCGCCGGAATTTTGTGCGTCTTGATGTGGGGCCGCAGCCGCAGGCCGTGCCGGCGCGCGTAGGCGGCGGCGCGCTCCAGATTGCGCTCCAGAATGCCGGCGTCGATGAGGATGGCGGGGGTATCGATGTCGGACAGGTGCATAGGGTGCGGCTACTTCTTTTTCTTCGAGGGATCGGTGAAGCGGACGTGGAGCCGGGGAGGCGCCTTGCGGTATACGAGCTCCAGGTCTTTAGCGCGCAGCTTGCCTTCGATGAGGAAATACAGCAGTCCATGGGCGGGCTTCGTGATTTCCCCGTCGGCCAGCATCTTCTCCGCGAGCGCGTCCAGCAGCGGGTTCGATTTCTTCTCCCGCTCCTCGATGCTGGCCACGGCCTCGCTCGTGTCGGCAGTGGCCGTGCCCACGTTGGGCGACTGTCCCGGCATGGGCAGGCCGCGCGGAGGGCCGCCCGTGGGCGAGCCGCCCGGAACGCCCGGCACGCCGCCCCACGGCACGCGCCGCTCCTCCGACATGCCAGTGCCTTGCGTTCCGCCGCGGGAGCTGATGACCAGCACGGCGGACCCGGCGATCTGCGCCGGATCCAGCGGCCGCGAGCGCTGCCCGTCGCGGTCCGAGCGCAGCAGGAAGTCCTCGCGGTCCAGCCGCAGCGTTGTGTCCGGCGCGGGTGCGACGGTGACTTCCACGATCACGAGGCTCGGTCCGGGATCGTGGCCGAGGAGCGCCTTGACCTCGTCCTTGTCGATGCACAAACGCGCGTCGATCGACACCTTGCGGTCGGACGCCTGCCCGCGCCAGACGGTCTTTTCTGCGGCGGAGGCCAGCAGGCCCGCGCAGGCCGCGATCGCCAGAATTCTCATGATTCGCCCCTGCATCCACCATACACCCGCTCGGGGACGGAAGCCATGCTCTTTCGCGCCGCGCCCGCCTGCGATATGATTCCCGCGATTTCCGCAAAATCGCAAGGAGGTGCATCGATGCCTGGAGTGGAACGACGAGGATTCTTCCGCGGCGCGCTGGCGGCGCTGGGCTTGGGGGCGGCGCCGCGCGCCGCGCAGGGCGCGCAGCCGCAGGCCGCCGAGCCGGTGGCCGCCGCCGGCATTCTGCCGGCGTGGTGCCGCGCCCAGAACTACCGCTCGCTCAAGCAGAGCAGCCATGATCCGACCGGCGGCAACTCCGACCGCTGGCCCATCGCGCCCGGCCAGGAGATCGAGATCTTCCGCCAGCAGGGACCCGGCGCGATCACGCACATCTGGTTCACCATCGCCGCCCAGAGCGTCCATCATTTGAAGGAACTGGTGCTGCGCGCCTGGTGGGACGGCGCGGCGCGGCCCAGCATCGAGGCGCCGGTGGGCGATTTCTTCGGCCTCAACCTCGGCGACTATGTGCTCTACGAGAGCCAGTACCTGTCCTGCTCTCCGGGCCGGTCGCTCAACTGCTACTTCGTGATGCCATACTTCCGCAGCGCCCGGATGACGGTGGCCAACGAGGGCTCGCGCGACGTCAACAGCTTCTATTCGAATATCGACTTCATGAGCGTGCCCGCGCTGCCCGCCGATGCGCTCTACTTTCACGCGCAGTACCGGCAGGCTACGCCCCACAGGGCGGTGCGCGGCGCCGACGGAAAGACGCCGCCGAACCCCGATGGCCGCTTTAATCACGTCTATGTGGAGACGCGCGGGCGCGGGCACCTGATGGGCGTGACGCTCGGCGTGATTCAGAACAGCGAGTACTGGATGGGCGAGGGCGACGACATGATCTTCATCGACGACGAGTTGAAGCCGCTCATCATCGGCACCGGCAGTGAAGACTACTTCCTGGGAAGCTGGAACTTCGGCGGGCGCGACAACGCGCGGCCGTTTGCCTACCACCAGTGCGGCGCGCCGCTGATCCAGAGCCCCGAACGCACCGGCGGCCGCTATTGCTGTTACCGCTTCCACGGCGACAACCCGGTGACCTTCACCCGCTATCTGAAGCACACCATGGAGCACGGCCACGGCAACGACCGCGCCGACAATTATTACAGCTGCGCCTACTGGTACCAGGACAAGCCGGCCACAGAATTTCCGCCTCTGCCGCCCGTGGCGGAGCGGATTCCGCGCGTCGTTCCGGCCTGAGGGCGGCCCGCGTCATTTCGGCAGAACGCCGGCCCTGGCGCTGACAATGCCGCGCAGCTCGTTCCACGGCGCCACCAGCGTCGTGGCGCCCAATGCCGGGGGCGCGACCTCGCCGGCATTGTAGTGCAGCACGAGCCCTGCCGGGCTGAAGCCCCAGTGGCGCGGGATTGCAAAGGCGTCTTCGTCGAAGGTGAAGCCCGCTTCCGACAGCCGGCTGTCGGCGGGGATGTAGCGCTGCTGCCGGAAGCGCCATTCCGCCAGGCGGGCCAGGTCCTTCTTGCCGCCCGGCTCGAGAAGGGTTTCCAGTTCCACGGCCAGCCCGGTCGCCGGGGCCAGGTTGAGGAAGGAGCGGCGCGACTCCGGCTCCGGGCCCCCGCGGAACTCGTCGGTGCGCGTCTCGATCGTGACCAGACTGCCCGACTGAAAGAGCACGGAGGCGGTCCGCCGCGCGAAGTAGGTCACGCCGGATTCGGGGAACTCCTCGTGGAAGCGGCGGTAGTCAGCGATCCACTGCCCGGCCTCGGCCTCGAAGCCGCGCGGCGCCTCCAGCGGCTGCAACGAAGCCAGTATGGCGGCGTTGATTCGCGCCCGCGCCTCCGCGGAAGAGCCGCCCACGACTTCCGGCCAGGACACATGGAAGGAGACGCAAGGCTCCTCGCGTTTGGAGAGGTCGCCGCATCCGGGCAGGATCCGCTCGAAGCGGCGCGTCTCGAAGCGGAGCGGGGCCGCTCCGCCGGAGGACTCGCGCCGGCAGCCGGGCAGCGTGGCCAGGCATGCGAGCGCGCACAGGATGGCCGGGGAAGCTCGCATGAACGCGGATCGTCGCGGGCGCCGGGCGCCCGTCTGATTCTATCGTGCCGGCACGAGCCTAAGTACGGGCGCGCTCGGCGTGGCCCGCATCACCCGGTTACTTCTCGGCCTGGCGGATGGCTTCCACGTCGATCGTGATCGAGACCTCATCGCCCACCACCACGCCGCCGGTCTCCAGCGCGGCGTTCCAGGTGAGGCCGAAATCCTTGCGGTTGATCTTCGTCGTGGCCGTCGCGCCGCGCCGCAGATTGCCCCAGGGATCGCGGATCTCGGGAGTCGGTCCCTCCACCTGCAGCACCACCTGCCTTGTCACACCGTGGATCTTCAAGTCTCCCGTCACCGCCAACCCGTTCGCCGTCTTCCGCGCACTCTTCGAGCGGAACGTGATTTCGGGATACTTGGCGGCGTCGAAGAAATCCGGGCTCTTCAGGTGGGCGTCCCGCTTCGGCTCTCCCGTGTTGATGGAGTTGACGTCGATGGTGGCCTCGATCTGAATCGCTTCCGGCTTCTTCTCGTCGTATTCGATCTTGCCGGTCATCTTCGAGAACTCGCCGCGCACATTGCTCACCATCATGTGGCGGACGGTGAAGTGGGCCTTCGAATGCGAGCCGTCGATCGTGTACGGCTGCGCCACCAGGGCGGGCGCCGCGGCGGCGGCGAGTACAAGCGAGAGAATCGTGTTTTTCTGCATCATTCCTTGCTCCTCTGACGGGTGTTTTCTTGCGGCAGATCCGGCCCGGCCAGGGCCTCGCGCGCCTTGTCGAGCAGGCCGACGAGCGCGCGCGCCTCGGCCTGCTTCCACACCGCGGCCAGACGGCGCTCGGGCGAGCCGATCAGCGGGTCGATCCGCCTGAGCAGCTCCAGCCCCGCCGGCGTCGCCCGGCACAGCACCTGCCGGCGGTCTTCGCGGCAGCGGGCACGGCGGATGAGCTTCCTGGCCTCCAGCCTGTCGAGCAGGCGCGTCATGCCCGGGGTCTCCTCGATCAGCCGTCCGGCGATGGCGAGGGTCGGGAGCCCGTCCGGCTCCGCGCCCCGCAGGATTCTGAGCACGTTGTACTGCTGCGGCGTGATGCCGAAGGGGTGGAGCACCCCGGCGACGGCGCGGCGGAAGCAGTCCGCCGTCTTCATCACGCCCAGGAACGCCTCTTGGTAAACGCTCTGGAAGGGGCGCTTCTGGAGGATCTCGCGCTGGAGCCGGCCGGTCCGTTCTGCCATGTTTTCAGTTTACACGACATTGGATGACGTGTCATGTATTTCGGGTGCAGCAATCGCGCTGCGGCGGGGGCGGGCTGCTAAGCGCTGGCCGCGGGCAGGCCGCGGGACGGCGCGCGCTTGCGCCATAATTCACGGATCCGGTCGTAGGTCTCGGCGAAGTCGTCGCGCAGCGAGCGCGGGCACATGTAGACCATCACCTGGGCCGCGGCGAGCAGATGCGGCGCGGCGCGGGAGCCCGCGATCGCTTCCTCCAGCGGCCTGGAGTGGAATGCGGAAAAGACCAGCACAAGCACCGCCGCGGCGAAGGCCGCCTTCAGGGCGCCTCCGGCGGCCCCGAGAAGCCTGTCGAGCCAGCCGAGCCCCGTCCACTTGAAGATCTTCGCGCACACCAGGCCGAGCAGCGCGCCGGCAGCCTGCACGGCGATGAAGATGAGCAGGAAGGCGGCAATGTTGGCCACGGCGGCGGAGGCCAGCCACGGCTTGAAATACGCCGCCACCGCGCCATAAAACCACGCGGCCAGGATCAGGCCGACAATGGCCGAAATCAGCCCGATGACGGTGCGGGAAAAGCCGATACGAATCCCCTCGATGACGGAGCCGAGTAAAACGATCACGAACAGGATGTCGAGCCAGTTCATAGGGACTTGCCGGTGAGGCGGCGGTAGGCCTCGTGATACTTCTCCGCGGTCTTCTCTACCACGTCCGGCGGCAGCTCCGGCGCGGGCGGCTGCTTGTCCCAGGCCAGCGATTCCAGGTAGTCGCGCACGTACTGCTTGTCGAAGGACGGCTGCGGCTTGCCCGGCTCGTACGCGTCGGCGGGCCAGAAACGCGAGGAGTCCGGCGTCAGCACTTCGTCGGCGAGGACCAGCTCGCCGCCGAGAAGGCCGAACTCGAACTTCGTGTCGGCCAGCAGAATGCCGCGGCTTTCGGCGTAGGCGGCCGCCTTCAAATAGATGGCCAGCGTCAGCTCCCGCAAGCGCGCGGCCGTCTCCTTGCCGGTGATCGCCTCGACCCTCGAGTAGGAGATGTTTTCATCGTGGCCCGTCTGCGCCTTGTAGGCGGGCGTAAACAGGGGCTCGGGCAGCTTGTCGCATTCGCGCAGCCCCGGCGGCAGCGGGATGCCACACACCGTGCCCTGCGCGGTGTACTCTTTCCAGCCCGAGCCGGCCAGGTAGCCGCGGGCGACGCACTCCACCTCGACCATGCGCAGCCGGCGCACGAGCATCGAGCGCCCTTCCAGCTGGCTGCGGTAGGCGTGCAGCGGCTCCGGGTATTCATCCACGTTGGCGGTAATCAGATGGTTCGGCGTGACATCGCGCAAGAACTCGAACCAGAACAGCGAGAGCTGCGTCAGGATCCTGCCCTTGTCCGGGATAGGGTTTGGCAGCACGCAGTCAAAGGCGGAGATGCGGTCCGTAGCAACCATCAGGAGGCTGTCCTCGCCCACGGCATAGACGTCGCGAACCTTGCCTCTGGCGAGCAACAGCAGTTCGGGGATGGAGGATTGAAGAAGAGCAGACATCTGGTTTACACCGGTTCTTCGGTGCTGCATGCCGGTCCGGGCAGGTCTTCCAACGCCTCGCCAAGACGGGCCAGCGCGCCGGAGTCCAGCCGGTTCTGCAGCTGTTCGAACAACTCATTCTCCTCCACTCGCACGTGCGAGTGCAGCAAGGTGGCGAACTCCTCGAGCGCCGCCGCCGCGGGCTGCGCCGCCAGCGCCGCCACAAGCCTCTTCAGGCGCCGGTGCTCTCCGAGGAGCCGCTCGACCAGCGGCTCGAGGTCACCCACCCGCCGCGCCTCGGGGAAAAGGATCCGTTCCTCGGCATCGAAGTGGCCGCGGATCCCGCCTTCGAAATCCCGCAGGACGCGGCGGGCGAGCCCGCCCAAGTCCGGCTGTGCGCCGCCGAGCCCCCGGCGGATCAGGACACACAGCGCGAGAGCGTGGTGGTGCTGGCGGGACAGCGGCCTGAGGCTGGGATGCCGGAGCATGGCGTGGATGCGCCCTGACTCTTCATCCTCTCACGCAGGGGCGGAAACGCAAAGGGCGGCGCTGATGGTTCAGATCCCAGGGCAAGCCGGGTGGTGGAGCAGGCGCGCAGCCAGAACCAGCGCCGCCGCGCCAGGCGGGAAGAACGCGCCAAGGTGTGCAGTCCGAAGCGCCGGAGTCAGCGGGATCTCCAGCAGGCGCTGCGCGAACTCTTCGTTCAGGCGCCCGCCGGGCCTGTGTGGACAGACATAAACGGTGCAGATCTCCGGCCGCTGGTTGAGGGCATGGACGGCGACACCCGCCAGCAGCAGGCGGCGTGCATCCAGTCTCAGTCCCAGCTCTTGTTCGAGCTCGCGGCTTGCGTTGGCGGTGATCGAGTAAGGCGGCGCCAGCATGCCGGACGGGACCACGTGCAGCAGCCCGGCGCGGTGCGGCATCGACCGCGCGGCCAGCGGCGCCGCCAGCGCCCGCCATCCGGCGGCTCGCCAGGCAATCACGGTGGAAAGGCCGACGGCCGCCATGCGGCCTGAACCGTCCAGCGTGCGCCGCGGCGGCGGGTTCGCGCGCCGGTAGCGGCCTTCGAGTTCGAGCCGCTCGCATGTCTCGAGCGAATCGAAATACCACGCCGGGCGGCAGGAGAGGCAAAGGCGCGGCGCCGTGTGCAGCCGCCGCATGGCGTAAACAGGGCCGTTGAAGGCTCTGGTGAAACCCCGCGCTGGCTGCGGCGGGGGCGGGGCGCCCCAGAGCGGCCCGAGGACGGACTCCGGCAGGCGCCATTGCGAGGGCGGGGCAGGCAGCAGCAGCGGTTCCGCCGTCCATGGGCGCTCTGTCGTTCGCCATCCGCGGGGCACGGGTTTCAGCTTGACCGGTCCGCGGCCCGGCGCGCAAGCCCGGCCGCTGAGTCTCAACTTTGAGCCGCTTTCTGCCGATGGGAAATGTGGATGAGACAGGCAGCGATCCCCGGGCTTCTGTTCTGCGCGCTGCTGGCCGGTTCCGCAGCGGCGGAGGAACGTGTCTGGCTGCGCGCGGCGCGGGGGCAGGTGGAGCTGATCACCACCGCCGGGGCGGACGAAGCCCGGGAAGCAATGGAGGAGATCGAGGCGTTGCGCGCTGCGCTGTCGGAGGCGGCGCCGTGGCTCGTGCGAAGCCCGGGACGGTTGCGGATCGTGGCTTTTTCGGGCGAGGAGGAATTCGCCGAGTTCCGGGTCAACGCGCATTCGCCGGCTTGGTTTGCGGGCGGTCCGGGCTGGTCGGCGATCGTGATGGGCCGGCTGGACAGGGATGCCATGCCGGCCTTGCGGCATGAGTTCGTCCATTACCTTTTGCGTTCGTCGGGATGTCGGCTTCCGCTGTGGCTCGAGGAAGGGCTTGCTGATGCGCTTTCGCCTCTTCCGAAACGCGAGGCCGAGCGGCGCATTCGCTTGTTGCAAGGCGGCGCCCGTCTCCCCTGGGACGGTCTGATGGCCGCGCGGCCCGGCGCTCCGCTGTACAACGACTGGGAGCATGCGCGGCTGTTCTACGCGCAGAGCTGGGCGCTGGCGGAGGCGCTGATCCACAGTTCAGGGGGGAAACTGGAGGAAACGGCACTGGCGGAATGGTCCGCCCTCGGGCCGGATCGCGAGGCCGCAGCCAATGCCCTGCTCCGCCGTTTCTTGAAGCGTCCGCGCCCCGTGGGGCGGCAGTGGAAGCTCGAAGCCCGCAATCGTGATCTTCAGGTGACGCCCGCGCCGGCGGGACTGGTGTGGACCGTTCTGGGCAGGCTTTCCATGCAACTGGGCAGGCTGGAGGCGGCCGATGCGCGGCTGCGCAGGGCGGCACTGGTGTGGCCGGAATCTTGGCCGCTCGTGGGAGACCTGGAATCTCGCCGCGGCCGGCTGGTCGAGGCGCGCGAGGCCTGGCGGAAGGCAATGGCCCTGGATGTGGCCGACACACGCACGCTGCTGCGGCTGGCGGTTCTCGAGCAGGACCTGCCCGGCGGGGAGATGACGCCCGTGCTGGAGCGCGTGCTCGAGAAGGACCCTGCCCAGGAAGAGGCGCGGCTGGCCCTCGCTTCGCAGTACATCCGGCGCGGGCTGTGGCTGGAGGCGAGGCAGCGGCTGAGCGAGGTGCGCAGCGCGCCGCCCCGCTGGGCCGGGTTCTATGAGCAGGCCGTGGCGTTGGTTTGGAGAAAGACGGCGGGCGCGGAGGTGGTGGGAACCAACTGAGGCGCCGCTTCCACATGCCCGGCATCCACGCGGCCAAAGCCCGGAAGGAGCGCCGCTGAGCGCCGCGGCGACGGCGCACGGTAGTCCTGTCCGCGCGGCCGGGATTGTGACTCAGACGGTCACTCCGGCGCCGCATGCCAGGGTCCGTGGGCAGGCGCGCCCAAAGCGGCCTTCATCCCGTGCCGGATGGTATGGTTGAAGCAGAGAGCGGACTTCGCTGATGGGCTATTCCCTTCCAGGCCGGGCGCCGGGACCGCCGTCGATGTTCCGGGTCACGCCGGGCGTGCGCTGGCTGTTGATCGCCAACGCCGTCTGCTTCGTTCTGTATTTCCTGGCCGCCAGAAGCGCCTTCGGGCCGCTGTTCGCCGGGCTGGCGCTGTCGCCCCGGTCCGTGCTGACGCAGTTCGCCGTCTGGCAGCTGGTCACCTATATGTTCCTGCACAGCCCGCTGGGCTTCGGCCACATCCTCATCAACATGCTCTCGCTGTGGATGTTCGGCGGGCCTCTGGAAGACGTCTGGGGCACGCGGCGCTTCCTGCATTTCTACTTTTTCTGCGGCATCGGCGCGGGGCTGTGCGTGGTGGTGATGAATACACTCGCGGGCTCAATGGACACGCGCACTATTGGCGCCTCCGGCGCGGTTTACGGCGTGTTGATCGCGTTCGCCATCCTGTTTCCGCGGGCGATCATCTATCTGTTCTTGATGTTTCCCATCGAGGCGCGCTGGTTTGTGCTGATCCTGGGCGCCATCGTCTTCCTGAGCGCCATCGGCGATACGGGAGGCGGCGTCAGCCACTTCGCGCACCTCGGCGGGCTGCTGTTCGGCTATGTTTGGCTGAGAGTGTACGGGAAGGCCCGTCCGGGGCGCGCGAGAAGCGGGCCGGGCGTGCTGGCCAGTCTGGAGCAACGCTACCGGGACTGGAGGCTGCAACGGGCCAAGCGGCGGTTCCAGGTATACCTGAAGAAGCATGGCACGCCGCGCGACATGGATCCCGACGACCGCATTCACTGAGCTCGGCAACCTCGCGCGGCTGGCGCGCCGTCATATCTTGTAGGGGAAGGGATCGAGACGATGAGACTGCTCCGCCTGATGTTTCCGCTGGCCGTGGCGTGGATGATCGCGGCCCCCTCGGTTCTGCTGCCGCAGGCCGGTCCGAAGAAGGAGACCGGCGACACGGTGGCGAGGCCGAAAAAGAAGTCGCCCGCCGAGGCCGAAGCCGAGCAGGAAGGCCAGAAGATCCCCTCGAAAATGCGGAAAAAGGCGGAGGAAGGCCCGGTCGAGGGGCCCACCTTCCGCAGCGACGTCTGGACGGTCAATGTGGACGTGGCCGTGCTGGACAACCGCGGCCGTTTCATCCCGAACATCCCGCAACAGGTCTTCCGCGTGCTGGAGGACGGCGTCCCGCAGCGGGTGATCAGCTTCGGCACCGGCGAGCAGCCCATCACGCTTGCCATGGTGATCGAGTTCAGCGGCCTGTTCCAGCAGTATTGGTCCTACGGCTGGCAGGAAACCCTCACCGCCACCTACGGCTTCGTGCAGACGCTGAAGCCGGAGGACATGATCGCCGTTGTGGCCTTCGACCTGCGCCCGGAGATCCTGAGCGATTTCACGAACAACCGCCAGGAAACCTATGATGCCCTGGCGCGCCTGCGCGTGCCTGGCTTCTCCGAATCCAACCTCTACGACGCGCTCACCGAGGTGGCCGACCGCATGAGCGAAATCGAGGGCCGCAAGGCGATCCTCTACATCGGCAGCGGCATGGACACTTTTTCGAAAATCACCTTCGACCAGTGCCGGCGCAAGCTCCAGACGGCCGGCGTGCCCATCTATGCCCTGGGCACGTTGCAGGCGCTGCGCGAGTGGTACGACGCGCGGGGATATCTCGGCCCCATGGCGCGGCTCGACTTCCTCCAGGCCGACAACCAGCTGCGCACCTTCGCCCGCGAGACAGGCGGCTACGCCTGGTTCCCGCGCTTTTTCGGAGAATACGGCGGCATCTTCCGCCAGATCAACGAGGCGCTGCGCAACACCTATTCGCTCGCCTATCAGCCCACCAACGTTGCGCGCGACGGCAAGCAGCGCAAGATCAAGGTGGAGCTCGTTGGCGAAGGCGGCCAGCCGCTGCGCGTGGTCGACGAACGCAACAAGCCGATCAAATACCAGATCATCCACAAGACCGGCTACACGGCGCCGCGCGAAGTGGAGTGAACCGCAACACAAGCCGTGCGCGAAGTCAAGAGGAAAATCCTTTTGTCGCACATTGTGTTAGAGACGCATTGACACCCGCTTCACGGGTCTGTTACCTTCAGCATGGTTTTCGCGCATGACGTTGCGGAGTAATTCCAGGCCGGCGCCTCCCGCCCGCATTCTCCTGGTCGATGACAACCGCTCGGGATTGTCCGCCCGCAAGGCCATCCTGGCCGAGTTCGGCCACACGGTGGACTGCGCCGAAGACGCCGCCTCAGGGCTCAAACTTTTCGAACGGCACCGCTATGACCTCGTGGTGACCGATTTCCGCATGCCCGACATGGACGGCACGCGCTTCATCGCCGAGTTGCGCAAGCGCAAGCCCGATGTGCCCATCGTTCTGTTGTCCGGCTTCGTCGAGGCGCTCGGGCTCAACGAGCACAACACCGGCGCCGACACGGTGATCATGAAGAACGCCCGCGAGGTGCATCACCTCACCAGCACCGTTCACCGCCTGCTGACAACCGCGCGCAAGCCTCCGGCATCCGAGGCGGCGCCGAAGCGCAAGGCGGCGCGAAAGACCGGGCGGACCTGACGCATTCTTCACCCGCGGCCCCTGCGCTAGCCTGTGGATGTGCGCAACCCGCTGTTTCCTCTGATTCTCGCCTGCGCCGCGCTGTCGGGCCAGCCGCCCGCGAAGTCTGCCGCCGATCCTGCCCGGCAGTGGCTGCGTGCGCTCACGCCTGCCGAGCGCGTGGCGCAGCTGGTGATGGTCCCTTTCTACGGCGACGCGCCCAACCCTCGGAGCCCCGCCTGGAAAGAATATGAGTCGCTCGTGCGGGAGCTGCGCGTCGGCGGTCTGATTGTGCTCAACCGCGTCCGCGACGGCGTGGTGGAGCGCGCCGATCCTTACCAGATGGCGGCGTTCTTGAACCGCATGCAGCGGCTGTCGCGGCTGCCGCTGATCGTCGCCGGAGACTTTGAACGCGGCGCCAGCATGCGCATGACCTCCACCGTGCGGTTCCCGCACGCCATGGCGTACGCGGCGGCAGACGACGAGGAAGGAGTGCGGAGGCTCGGGCGGGCGACAGCGCGGGAGGCGCGCGCGATGGGCGTGCACTGGATCTTTGCGCCTGACGCCGACGTCAACAACAACCCGGACAACCCGATCATCAACATCCGCAGCTTCGGAGAAGACCCGCAGCAGGTGGCGCGGCTGGTGCGGGCCTACATCGAAGGCGCGCGCTCGCAGCCGGGCGCGCCCGTGCTGGTCACCGTGAAGCATTTCCCCGGCCATGGCGACACGAGCACGGACAGCCACATGGGCCTCGGAGCCGTCACTGCGGACCGCGCGCGGCTCGACGCCGTGGAGCTTGTGCCCTTCCGCGCCGCCATCGACGCGGGCGTCGATGCCATCATGACAGCGCACCTGGCGGTGCCCGCGCTCGAGCCGGAGCAGATTCCCGCCACCGTCTCGCGCCGCATCATGACGGGGCTCTTGCGCGAGGAACTCGGCTTTCAGGGTATCCTCACCACCGATGCCATGGACATGCGCGGGCTGACGCAGATGTTTGCGGCGGGCGAGGCGGCGGTCCGCGCGCTGGAAGCGGGAAACGACTTGCTGCTGATACCGCAAGACCCGCGCGCCGCCGTGCGCGGCGTTCTGGAGGCGCTGCGGCAAGGGCGGCTGACGCAGGCGCGGATCGATGCTTCCGTGCTGAAGATCCTCCGCGCCAAACTCCGGTTGGGGCTGTTCCGGCAGCGCTTCGCGCGCATCGAGGAGATTCCCGATGCGCTGCTCGATCCGGACGACCTCGCCGCTGCACGCTCCACCGCGCAGAAGGCTGTGACGCTCGTAAGAAACGAAGGCGGCGTGGTTCCTCTGGATCACCGCGAAGGCGCCTGCTGGTTCATCCTCTCCGGCAGCCGTTTCTCCACGCAGGGGCTCGGGCTGGCGGACGAGCTGCGCTCGCGCGGCATCCGCGGCGCCGTGCTGCTTGATCCTTCGCTGCCGGAGGCGGAATTCGCCGCGCAGGCCGAAAAGGCCGCGTCGTGCGGAGCCATTGTGGCGGCCGCCTACGTCACGGCTGCCGCCTACCGCGGCAGCGTGGATCTGGCGGGCGGATACCCCGGTTTCCTGAAACGGCTTCTGGCCACCGGCCGGCCGGTGATCCTCATCGCTTTCGGCAATCCCTACCTGCTGCGCACCTACCCCGAGGTGACTGCCTATCTGGCGGCCTTCAGCACGGCGCGGGTGAGCGAGGAGGCGGCCGTGCGGGCAGTCTTCGGGGAGGCGCCCGTCACCGGCCGCTTGCCTGTCTCCATCCCGGGCTTGGCAACGGCGGGTTTCGGGATCAAGATAGAGAAGCCGGATTGATTCGCCGAAGGAGGTTCTCATGGCTTTCCGGATTCGCTCGCTCGCCTTCGACGAAGGCGGTTGGATTCCCGCCCGACACACGGGGGAAGGAGAGGACCTGAGTCCCGCGCTCGAGTGGCAGGATATTCCTGCCGGCACGCGCAGCCTGGCGCTGGTCATGGACGACCCGGATGCGCCCGGGGGCGTTTGGACGCACTGGATCCTGTGGGATATCCCGGTGACGGAGACCGGGCTTGCCGAAGGGTTCGTGCCGGGCAGGCTGGGCTATAGCGGCGTGAATGATTTCGGGAAAGAGGGCTACAACGGCCCCATGCCGCCGCGCGGCCACGGCCCGCACCGCTACTACATCCGGCTCTACGCGCTGGACACGCGGCACCTGATGGTTTCCGCCGGCGTGAAGCGGCATGAATTCGACAAGGCGCTGCGCGGCCACATCATCGACGAAACCGCCGTAATGGGCCGCTACGAGCGCAAGTGACGAGCCGCGCCAGCCTGCTTAGAATGAAGGCATGACCGGCATCACCTGGCTTGGACACGGCACATTCGAACTGGTTCTGGACAACGGCCAGACGGTCGTCATCGACCCTTGGGTCACCGGCAATCCTTCGTTTCCCTCCGGGCGTGATTTTTCGCGCATCGACACGCTGCTTGTCACGCACGGCCATTTCGACCACATCAACGACGCCGGTGCTTTGGCGCAGCGCTTCAAGCCGCAGGTGATCTCCAATTTCGAGATCTGCACCTGGCTTGAATCGAAAGGCGTGGAGAACACCTCGGCCATGAACAAGGGCGGCACGCAGCAGGCGGGCGCCATGAAAGTGACCATGACGGATGCCAAGCACTCCTCGGGCATCCTCGACGACGGCAAGTTCGTCTATGGCGGCGAGCCCGCCGGATACGTGCTGCACCTGCCCGACGGCCGCCGCGCTTACTTTGCCGGCGACACGGCAGTGTTCGGCGACATGGCGCTGATCGCCGAACTCTATCAGCCGGAGCTTGCCTTCCTGCCCATCGGCGACCACTTCACGATGGGCCCGCAACAGGCGGCGCTGGCGGCGCGCCTGCTAAAGGTCCGCACCGTCATCCCCATGCATTACGGCACATTTCCGGTGCTTGCCGGGAAGCCCGCGGAGCTGGCCGAACTGCTGGGAGGCTCGGAGATCCGCGTTTGGGAGCTGGAGACCGGCAAGACGGTGCAATGGTGACCCGGCGCCAGTTCTGCGCGGCGCCGGCTTTCGTGCGCTCGCTGTCGAAGTCGAAACCCCATCTGTTGCTCTTGATGAGCGATCAGCACCGGGGCGACTGGATGGGCTGCGCCGGCAACCTCGCATTGCGCACGCCGAACCTCGACTGGCTCGCCGGCTCGGGCGTCCGCTTTCAGAACGCGTTCTCCTCCACGCCGACCTGCACGCCCGCGCGCGCTGCCCTGCTCACCGGGATGTCGCCGTGGCGGCACGGCATGCTGGGATACGGGCGCGTAGCGGAGCGGTATCCCGTGGAGCTGCCTGCGCTGTTGCGGGCGGCGGGCTACTTCACGCTCGGCATCGGGAAGATGCACTGGTCTCCCCAGAGGACGCTGCACGGCTTCCATCAGGCGGTCCTCGACGAGAGCGGGCGTGTCGAATCACCCGGCTTCCGCAGCGACTACCGCGCGTGGTTCGCCTCCGAAGCGCCGCATCTGGATCCGGATGCCACCGGGATCGGATGGAACGACTACACGGCCGCGCCGTATGTCCTGCCCGAGCGGCTCCATCCCACCTCCTGGACGGGCGCCTGCGCCGCCCGCTTCATCGAGGGATACAACCGCGCCGAACCTTTCTTCCTGAAGGTCAGCTTCGCGCGCCCGCACAGCCCCTACGATCCGCCGCAGCGGTTCTGGGACATGTACCGCGACGCGAACCTGCCGCCAGCGCACGTGGGCCGCTGGGCCGAACGCTTCCGGCCGCGCAGCTCCGCGCGCGACGACATCTGGCACGGCGACGTGGGGCCTGAACTGACGCGCCGCGCGCGGATCGGCTACTCCGGTTCTGTGTCTTTCGTCGACGAGCAGATCGGACGGGTTCTGGAGGCCCTGCGCCGCCGCGGATGGCTGGAGGAGACCTTCATCGTCTACCTCAGCGATCATGGCGACATGACCGGCGACCATTTCCTGTGGCGCAAGTCTTACGCGTATCAGCCCTCGGCGCGCGTTCCGATGATCGTGCGCGGACCCGGCGCTCCGCGCGGCGCAGTCAGCACCGTTCCGGTGGAGATCCGCGATGTTCTGCCGACTCTGGCCGTGGCTGCGGGCGTGGAAGTCCCCGCCGGGTGCGACGGGCAGAACCTGCTGGCCGTGTCCCGGGAATGGGTCGATCTCGAGCACGACGTCTGCTACGACCGCGCCAACCACTGGAACGCCTTGACCGACGGACGGTGGAAGTACATCTACCACGCTCTGGACGGCAGCGAGCAGCTGTTCGACCTCGCGAACGATCCCGGCGAGTTGCGGGAATCAGACAACGGAGAACAGCTCCGTCTCTGGCGCAGCCGCCTCGTCGCGCACCTCGAACCGCGCGGCGAAGAGTGGGTGCGCGGCGGGCGCCTCGCGCTCCGCCCGCAAAGCAGGCTTTACGGTCCTAACTATCCTGCCGCGGGTGGCAGGTGAGTGCCGGGGCGGTCCTCAGTCCGTCGCTTCCACCGAAAAATACGCGCAGTCGGGATGGTGGAACACGAGCGCGCTGACGCTCGCCTCGGGCTCCATCATCATTCCTTCGGTGAGGCGCACGCCGATCTCTTCGGGCCGCAGCAGCCTCCAGATGCCCTGCTGGTCGTCGAGGTTCGGGCACGCCGGATAGCCGAAGCTGTAGCGCTTGCCGCGGTAGCGCGACGTGAAGCGCTGCTGCATGGTGATGCCGGGCGGATCGGGGAATCCCCATTCTTCGCGCAGGCGCCGGTGGAGCCATTCCGCAGCCGCTTCCGCCGTCTCGATGGCCAGCGCCTGAAGGCAGTGCGCCTCGAAGAACCGGCCCGCCCGCTTGGCTTCCTCCGATGCCTCGCGCACACCTTCGCCGGCGGTAACGACGAACAGCGCGACGTGGTCGCGGCGCCCCGGGGCGTCGGGGTCCAGCACATAGTCGCTGAGGCACAATCCGTCTTTCTTGCGCTGCCGCTCGAACGTGAAGATGTGCAACGGCGCCTGCGCGCCGGGCTCGAACAGCGCGATGGAATTCCCGTGCCGCTCCGCCTCGAAAAACTGCCAAACGCCCCGCGCGCGCATGAACCGCGCCGCCTTCTGCTTCACCTCCTCCACGTCGTGGTGGAGCGCAAGCGCCTTCTCGTCGCGTTCTTTCAGCGCCTGCTCGAAATTCCCCTTGAATCCGAGGTGGCGCCCGTAGAGCATGTGCGGGTTGATGTAGCTCCAGATTTCCGCCAGATTGGCCAGCGTCCGCACGCGCCGGTCGAGATAGGGAGCGGGCGGGATCGCAACGTCCGTGCGCACCTTGGGCGAGCGCGCCGTGCCTGTTTCGACAACGATCCTTTCCGGCCGCTCCGTCTCGCGCTCGGGAGCGCGCTGCGCAGGGCGGCCGAGCGACTCGAGCAGCTTCTCCCGCGCCTCCGGGTCCATCAGCGCGTTCATGATCTGCAGCCCAGTCATCGCGTCCTTCGCGTAAAACGTCGGCGATTGATAGGCGGGCGCGATCCTGGTGACGGTGAACTTCTCGCTCAGCGCCGCGCCGCCCACCAGCAGCGGCACCCGCACGCCGGCATCGCGCAGATCCTCGCCCGTCACTACCATTTGTTGGGCCGATTTCACGAGCAGCCCGCTCAGCCCGATGGCGTCGGGCTTGTGCTCGTGGAAGGCGCGGATCAGCTCCTCCGGCGGCACCTTGATGCCGAGGTTGATCACCTCGTAGCCGTTGTTCGAGAAGATGATCTCCACCAGGTTCTTCCCGATGTCGTGAACATCGCCCTTGACCGTGGCCAGCAGGAACCGCCCGCGCGCCTGCACGCTGCTTATTTCCATGAACTGCTGCAGGTGGGCCACCGCAGCCTTCATCGCCTCGGCCGATTGCAGCACTTCGGCGACGATCAGCTCGTTGTTGTTGAACAGGCGCCCCACTTCGTCCATGCCGCGCATCAGGGGGCCGTTGATGATCTCGAGCGGCGCGGCGCCCTCGGCCAGCTTGCGGTTCAGATCGTCGATGAGCCCGTCCTTGGTGCCTTCGATGATGTAGCGCGCCAGCCGCTGGTCCAGCGGGAGCTGCGCCGCCGGCTTCTTCTCCTTCGCGCGCGCCTTGCGGAAAAACTCCGTGATGGCGGCGATGTTGTGCTGGTTGACAGCGATCCGCTCCTCGCGTGACTGCTCGCGCCAGTCCTCGCTCACCCCGGGGAACTTCTCCGGGTCCGGCCAGTTGAACAGCAGCCTCTCCGCCAGCAGCCGCTCCGCCTCAGGGATCGAGGCGAAGCGCTCCAGCTTCTCCGTGTTGACGATCGCCAGATCGAGCCCGGCCTTCGTCGCGTGATAGAGAAACACGCTGTTCACCACTTCGCGCGCCGCCGGAGGCAGCCCGAAGCTGACGTTGGAAATGCCGAGGATCGTGCGGACGTGCGGGATGTTCTCTTTGACGAGCCGCACGCCCTCGATCGTCTCCACCGCGCCGCCGATGTAGTTCTCGTCGCCGGTGGCGACGGGGAAGACGAGCGGATCGATGATGAGATCCTCGGGGCGCATCCCGTACCTGTTCACCAGCAGATCCACGCTCCGTCGCGCCACCGCCAGCTTGCGCTCGCGCGTGAATGCCTGCGCCTGCACCGGGTCCTCGTCGATGGTGCCCACCACCAGCGCCGCGCCGTAGGCGCGCGCCAGCGGGGCGACGCGCTCGAATTTCTCCTCGCCGTCTTCCAGGTTCACCGAGTTGATGATGCTGCGCCCCTGGCAGTAGGTGAGCGCCAGCTCCAAGGCGCGCGCATCGGTGGTGTCGATCATCAGCGGCGCCTTGATCTTCCGGATCAGAAGCTCGTAGAACGGCGGGATGTCGTGCAGTTCGTCCCGGTCTGAGGACTGCAGGCAGACGTCGATGATGTGCGCCCCGGCGCGCACCTGCCGGCGCGCGATCTCGGTGGCCTCCTCCCACTTCTCCTCAGCGATCAGCTGCTTGAACAGCCGCGAGCCGATCACGTTGGTGCGCTCGCCGACCAGCAGCGGGCGCGTGGAGTCGTCCGCCTCCACCGTCTCGATGCCCGAAAAGAAGACGCGGTGCGAGGGCTGAAGCAGGACGCGCGGGCGCTTGCCGTCCACCATCTGGGCGATGGCGCGGATGTGGGCGGGCGTGGTGCCGCAGCATCCGCCGGCGATGTTGAGCCAGCCGTGATCGACGAACCGCTCCATCTGCGCCGCCAGCGAGTCCGGCGTCTCCAGGTATCGGCCTTCCTCATCGGGCAGCCCGGCGTTCGGGTAGCAAGACACGCGCGCGGGCGACAGTTCATGGATCGTGCGGATGTGATCGGTCATGAACTCCGGCCCGGTGGCGCAGTTCAGCCCGGTGGCGAGCAGGTCCGCGTGGGCGATGGAGACCACGAAGGCGTCCGCGGTTTGCCCGGCGAGCATCGTGCCCATGGGTTCGATGGTTCCGGAGACGATCACCGGGATCGGGCGGCCCAGTTCGTCGGCCAGCCGCCGGATGGCCAACAGCGCCGCCTTGACGTTGCGCGTATCCTGGCACGTTTCCACCAGCAGCAAGTCGGCCCCGCCGTCGACCAGGCCGCGCGCCTGCTCGTAATAGCCCTCGCGGAGCTGGGCGAAGGTGACCCCGCCGGTGACGGTGATGGCCTTGGTGGTGGGGCCGATGGATCCGGCCACGAATCGCGGCCTTCCCGCGCGTTCGAACTCCGCAGCCGCCTCCCGCGCCAGATCCGCCGCCTTGCGGTTCACCTCGTAGCAGCGCAGCTCGAGGCCGAACTCGGCCAGCGTGATGGCGGAACCGCCGAACGAGTTGGTCTCCACCATGTCGGCGCCGGCCTCGAAATACGCGCGGTGGATGTCGCGGATCCACTCCGGATGCGTAAAGAGCAAGTGTTCGGTGCAGTTCTCAAATTGCGGCCCGCCCCAGTCCTCGATGGTGGGATTCCGCTGCTGCAGCATCGTGCCCATGGCGCCATCGAGCACCAGAATGCGCTCCTCGAGCGCGGCAAGCAGCTCCTGCTGGCGGGATTTCCAGTTCATGATCGGCGAGACGGGCTAACTCCCATGGTAGCCGAGCCGCGCCGCTTCAGCGGTATAGCCCGTGGGTGCGGATGTATTCCAGCACGGCCGGATGAAGTCCCTGAGCTTCCCCCGTGGCTTCCAGTTGCCTGCGGATTTCCGAAGAAGACAGTGGCAGGGCGAGCGTCTCCAGCCTGTGGACGCGCGCCCCGGCAGGAATCGTCAGCTCGTAGCCGGGCCGCGAAACGACGATAAAGTCGACCGCGCGCAACACCTCGGCGCTGCGGTGCCACGAGCCGATTTCGGCGAAGGCGTCGGCGCCGATCAGAAAGTAGACCTCGTCCGCGGGCGCCAGCGTTCCGCGGAGCCTCTCGATGGTGTGAATGGTGTAACTCTGGCCGGCGCCTTCTTCCAGGCGGGAGGGCTCGAAGCGCGGGTCCTCCCGGCAGGCCAGCTCCACCATGCGGTAGCGGTGCTCGAACGGCGTGGTCTGGCCGTCGGGCTTGTGCGGCGGGTGCGCGGCGGGCACGAAGAGGACCTTGTCGAGTCCGAAGCGGTCGGCCGCTTCCCGGGCGACACGGGTGTGCGCCGTGTGGATGGGATCGAAAGTGCCGCCAAAGACCGCGAGCCGCAAAACGTCATCCTAGCGGAATGTTTCGGCCCCTGTCACTGGCCCATCCCGCGCTGCCGCTCGGCGGCGGCGCGGGCCAGCTCGTCGCAGCGGTTGTTGTCCTCGTGCGAGGCATGGCCCCGCGTCCAGAACCAGCGCACCCGGTGCCGCTGCAATTCGGCGTCCAGCGCCTGCCACAGGTCCTGGTTCAGCACAGGCTTCTTTTCGGCGGTCTTCCAGCCGTTGCGCTTCCAGCGCGCCATCCAGCTCTCCACTCCGTTCTTCAGATACTGCGAATCCGTGGTGAACTCCACCTCGCAGGGTTCCTTGAGCGCTTGCAGGGCGCGCAGCGCCGCAGTGAGCTCCATGCGGTTGTTGGTGGTGTGCGGCTCCCCGCCCGACCGCGCCCGCGTGTGCTCGCCGTAGCGCAGGATATAGGCCCAGCCGCCAGGACCGGGGTTGCCGAGGCAGCTGCCGTCGGTGATCGCCTGAACCTTCTTCATGGGCGCGTCAGGCAGCGGGCGCTTCGGCGCCTTGCGGCTCTCCGCTGCGCCGGAGTTCGCCTTCGAAGAAACGGTCGACGAGCGAGAGGATTTCGCGCGCTTCCCTGGCATGGTAGATGGCCGTGCGGAGCTTCGATCCGTTGCGGACGCCATGCGTGAAGTAGGTGGCGAACTGCTTCATCTTGCCCACAGCGTCCAGCGATTCATGCTCGATGAGCATGGCGTAATAGGTGTGCATGATGCGCCAGCGGTCCTCTTCGGAGGGCTGGAAATAGCTGCCCGCCGCCAGATATTCGGCGATCTGGCGGAAGATCCACGGGTTGGATGCGGCGGCGCGGCCGATCATGACGGCGTCGCAGCCGGTCTCGTGGACCATCCGGACGGCGTCTTGCGGCGTCACAATGTCGCCATTGCCGATCACCGGGATCTTCACCGCCGCCTTGACCTCGGCAATGCGCGTCCAGTCGGCGCGCCCGCTGTAGCCCTGCTCGCGCGTGCGCGGGTGCAGCGCGATGGCGTTGACGCCGCAATCTTCGGCCAGCCGGGCCATCTGCACATGCACCAGCTCGCAGTCGTTCCAGCCGGCGCGCGTCTTCAGCGTGAGCGGGATCCGGATGGCGGCGCGAACCGTGCGCAGAATGCTCTCGATCAATGGCAGGTTGCGCAGCAGGCCGCTGCCGCCGTTGCAGCGGACCACCTTCTTCACCGGGCAGCCGAAATTGATGTCCACGGCATCGAAGCCCGAGTCTTCACAGATCCGCGCGGCCTCGGCCAACACGGCGGGGTCCGAGCCGAACAGCTGGGCGGTGATCGGGTGCTCGTCCGGTTCGAAGTACAGGTAATGGAAGCTCTGCAGCCGCCTGCGGTTGGGGTGCTTGCGAGTGGCGACGACGCCATGCGAGCTGGTGAACTCCGTCATCAGCAACCCGCACCCGCCCTGGGCGCGGATCAGGCGGCGGAACACGGTGTCTGTGACGCCCGCCATGGGCGCAAGCACCGTCGCCGGCTGGATGCGCACCGGACCTATGCGGAGTTCGGGCGGAAACGGAACCATCTACTCTTGATTGTAACGGGCGGAATTGACCGAAACACAATCGCTTGTGCATGCGTCGACAGTGTTTGAGGATGAAGGAGATGTGGCAGAAACTGGGTCTGGCGTTTCTGGCAGGCGGCATCGCCGTGGGCACGGTGGTCTATCTCGGGCTGAAGCAACGGTCGGCCCCAGCCCCGGCGGCGCCTGCCCCGGCCGTCCAGGCGGCGGCGCCCGCGCTGCCTGCGACGGAAGCGACCGAGGTTCCGCCGCCTGAGGAGACCGTGAAGCCTGCCGGGACTCCGGTCAAGGCCGGGCCGGCGAAAACTCCGGCCCGGCGGACCGCGTCTGTCCGGGGTTCGAGCCGTCCGGCGCCGCCGCGCATCCCGGAACAGCCGGCGCAACCCGCGTCAGCCACTGTCGTGACAGAGCAGGCCAAGGTCGCCGCGCCTGCACCGCAGGAGATCCGGGTCTCGCCGCCGCAAGCGGCGGCGCCGGCGGTAGCGCCCGCCGCTGAGGCGCCGGGGCCCGCAGTCGCCGAGAAGCCCGCGCCGCCGAAACGCGAGCCGCGCCAGGTGACGGTGCCCGCGGGCACGCTGATCCCGGTCAGGCTGCGGGATGCGCTCAGCACCGAACGGCAGTCGGTTCACGATCCGTTCTTCGCCACGCTGGACGCGCCGCTCATCGTGGAAGGGCTGGTGATCGCGGAACGCGGGGCGCTGGTGCGGGGCCGCATCGTGGAGGCTGCCGCCGCGGGCCGCGTCAAAGGGCGGGCTGCGCTGGTGCTGCAACTGGACGAGCTGACCACCTCCGACGGACAGAAGGTCGAGATCCGCACGGACTCGTTCCGTCACGAGGCGGAAAGCGGCGTGAAGAGCGATGTCGCGAAGACGGGGGTGGCAGCGGGCATCGGCGCCGCCATCGGGGCCATCGCCGGGGGCGGGAAGGGCGCTGCCATCGGCGCCGCCATCGGCGGCGCTGCCGGCGCGGGCGGCGCCATGGCGACGCGCGGCAAGCCCGCGGAACTGCCCAGCGAAACGCGGCTCACCTTCCGCCTGAGCGAGCCCGTCACACTCACCGAGAAGCTCCCCTGAAGGGGGCATGCTGCATCCTTTGCCGCCCCGGCGGCCAATCGCCTCCGCCGCAGCACACAACCGGATCAGCCTGTCCCCCTCGAGAACCCGGTTTCCTTCTTCCACTCCTCCAGCGTGTTGTACACGATCGGGCAATAGCAGGCGCGGTCGATGAACTGCCACATGCGCGAGGGGATCGAGCCTGCGCCGCGCACCATGTGCGGGAAATCGACGCACGCCGCCGGGCGCACGTCATAGACCGTGCATTCATTGCCGGAAAGGAATACGCAGCCCCGCTCCGGGTCACGCCGCAGAATCCATCCTTCTTCCTCGCTCTCTTCCGCGTATTCCCGCTTGAACTTCTCCACGCTCATGCGGAAATGTTTGGCCAGCCGCTCGATGTCCCGTTCGAGCAGGCGCGCCGTGGCGACGCGGCAGCAGTTGGCGCAGGCGAGGCAGTCGACCTGCTCTTCCACCTCCTCCGCAATCTGGCGGAGGCGCCGCTCCACGTAGCGGTAGGTCTTCAGGTGGCGGCGGAAACGCTCGTTTTCGCCGCGCTTGTGCTCGCCCAGGCGGCGGATCTGGACCAGATCGGTGATCACCAGACGACGTTCACCTTCTTGAAATCGCCGGCTCGCATGTAGGTCAGGCCGGCAGGATCCAGATACTTCGCCATGGCGGCCCGCACCTGGCCCGGCGCCAGCGCATTGACCTTCTGCTCCAGCTCGGCGTCGAAGGCCATCGTGCGCCGCTCGTAGGTGCGGGAGACGATGCGGCCCACCAGCTCTTCGTCGTTTTCCCGGCTCACCTGCCGGCTCTGGAGCCAGCTCTTCTTTCCGGCCTCGATCTCCTCCGCCGTGAACCCGTCGGCGAGGATCTTCTTCATCTCGTCCCGGAACGACGCTTCCACCTTGGGCGCGTTCTCGGGCGCGCAGATGGCGAAGGCGATAAACAGGGCGTGGTCGTCCTCTGCGCCCGCGATCAACTGCGATCCAACCCCGTAGCTGAGCCCCTCCTTGTTGCGAATGCGCGCGAAGAGCCTCGAATTCATGCCCTGGCCGAGCAGATAGTTGCCAAACAGCAGCGCAGGGTAGTCCGGGTCTGTGTCCTTCATTCGGAACGCCGTGCCCGCCATCCACATGGCGTTCGCCTTGTCGGGCGTCTCGAACGCCGCGGCGGTGGGTTTCACCTCCGAGTACTTCCGCAGCACGCGCGCATAGCTCTGGCGGCTCTTCCAATCGCGCGAGAGCTTCGCGATCTGCTGCTGGAGGCTCTCGGGGTCGAAGTCGCCGATGATGGACAGCTCGCCCTCCGCCAGCCCGTAATACTTCGAGTGGAACTGCTTCACCTGGTCGAGCGTCACGCTCTGGATGGCGGCGATCTGCTCGTCCACGGTGGGCACGTAGCGGACGTCGCCCTTCGGATACGGAATCAGGTGGCGCTGCAACGCGGTGGAGGCGATCGTCTGCGGCTGGCTCTTCGCACCTTCCAGCGACGCCAGCACCTGGCGCTTCAGCTGGTCGAATTCGTTTTCGGGGAACACGGACTCCTTCAGCATCTCGAAGACGAGGTCGATCGCCGCCGCCAGGTTTTCGCGCGTCGTGGTGATGCGCGCCGAAGCGCCGCTGGCGTTGCCGCCGACGTTGACCTGCGCCTTGATGCGGTCCAGTTCGTCGCGGATCTGCTGCCGCGTGCGCTTCGCGGTGCCGCGCATCAGCATCTGGCCTGTAAGCCCGCCAATAAAAGCCTTTTCGCGCAAATTGTTCTCGTCGCCGAAATGAAGGCTGAGCACGGCGGTCACCTGCGAGCCGCGGGTCTTCTTCGGCAGCAAGGCGATCTTCAGCCCGCCGTTGACATCGCCGCGGATGGTGCGCTTGTCAATGTTGGCGGGCGAGGCGTCGAACGACTCGCCTTGCGACACCACAGTCTTGCCCGTGTAGCCTTCCACCAGTTTCTCCACCGCCGGCGGTTCGGGCACTTCCGCGCGCAGAGGCTCCTTCTCCGGAACGAAGAGGCCCACGGTGCAGTTGGACGGAATGAAGTACTTCTCGGCGGCTTTCTGCACCTGTTCGAGCGAAACCTTCTCGATCCGGTCGCGGTGCAGGAACATCAGGCGCCAGTCGCCCATCGCCTGCCATTCGGAGAGTTCCAGCGCGACATCCTGCGGATCGTTCATTCTCAGCTCGAAGTTCTTCAGCCAGCGCGTGCGCTGCCTCTCCAGTTCGTCTTTGGTGAAAGGCTTCGAACGGATCTCGGCGATCGTGTCCAGCAGCGTCTTCCTCGCGTCTTCGAGCGAACTGTCCATACGGACCATCGCCTGGGCGTAGGCAAAGCCGGGATCGTGCAGCTGGAAACTGAACATGGACACGCTGGCAGCCTTTTTCGTCTCGACCAGCGCCTTGTAAAGCCGCCCGGATGGCTGGTCGCCCAAAATGTCCACCGCCATCTCGACGGCGGCGTATTCGTCATGCGAGCCGGGCGGGATGTGCCACGCCGCGCCCACATACTGCACGTCGCCCACGCGGCGCACGGTGACCGTCCGCTCGCCGTCCTGTACGGGCTCGACCGTGTATGTGCGCCGGAGCTGGCGCTGCGGCTTCGGAATGGCGCCAAAGGTCTTCTGGATCAAGGCCAGTGTTTTCGCTTCATCGAACTTGCCGGCGACCACCAGCACCGCGTTGTCAGGCTGATAGAAATGCCGGTAGAAGGCCTGGAGCCGCTCGATCGGCACGCGCTCGACGTCGCTGCGGGCGCCGATGGTGGACTTGCCGTAGTTGTGCCACAGGAACGCCGTGCTGGCGACGCGCTGCAAAAGAACCCCCGGAGGCGAGTTTTCCCCGGACTCCATCTCGTTGCGCACCACCGTCATCTCGCTGTCGAGATCCTTCCTGGCGATGAAGCTGTTCACCATGCGGTCGGCTTCCATCGCCAGCGCCCAGGCGAGGTTGTCCTCCGTGGCGGCGAAGGTCTCGAAGTAGTTTGTGCGGTCGTACCACGTGGTGCCGTTGGGTCGCGTGCCGTGGTCCTGCAGCTCCTTCTTGATGTCGGGATGGTTCTTCGAACCCATGAACATGAGGTGTTCGAGAAGGTGAGCCATGCCCGTCTCGCCGTAATCTTCGTGGCGCGAGCCCACCATGTAGGTGACTTTCACGGTGATCGTGGACTTCGACGGGTCGGGGAACAGCAAGACGCGAAGACCGTTGTCCAGACGGTATTCCGTGATGCCTTCGACGGAGGTGACCTTGCTGGGCGCCGCGGGTTGCGCCGCCGCAGCAGCGCAAAGAGTCAGAACCAGAATGGCCGCGGCGAACAGACGGAGCGCGGCGAGATGTCGGCAGTGGGTGTTCATAGACACGATCCTTGTACCCATCGTAAACAATCCGCGGGGGCTACCCCTGTAACATTTCGGGGCGCTATGTTGAAGGCGTGGGGCGCGCCCGATTCCGTTTTCACGGCGACCTCAACGACTTTCTGCCCGCCGCCCTCCGCGGCGCCTGGATCGAGTACGAGTTCCGGGACCGCCCGTCGATCAAGCACGCCATCGAAACGTTTGGCGTACCGCATCCCGAGGTGGGCGAACCCGCGGATCTCGCGCCTCCGCTTGCCGACGGCGCCTCGATCGACGTCCGCCCGCGCCTGTATCCCGAGCCGCCCTGTGGCGGCTGGCGCTTCGTGCTGGACTGCCACCTGGGGCGCCTGGCCAAGTATCTGCGCATTCTGGGCTTCGACACGCACTATGACGCGCAGGCGGGCGACAGGGAACTGGCGGACGCCGCCGCCGCGGGGCGGTTCCTGCTGACTCGCGACAGAAGCCTGCTGATGCGCAGGCAGGTGGAGCAGGGCGCGCTGGTGCGGGGCGACGATCCCCGCGCCCAACTGGTCTGGCTTGCGGACAAGCTCGGGCTGTGGGATGCGGCGGCGCCTCTGCGGCGCTGCCTCCGCTGCAACGCCCTGCTCGAGCCTGCCCGGCGGGAGGCGGTGTGGGAGCGAATTCCCCCGAAGACGCGGCTCTGGTGCAGGGAGTTCGCGCAATGCAGCGGCTGCGGGCAGCTCTACTGGCAGGGGTCGCACTACGACCGCATGACGGAGTGGATCCGCTCCCTGCGGGCGGAAGCCGGGACCGCGCGGCGGTAACAGAACGGGCCGGAAATGTTTCCGGCGCAAGAGTGTCGCTTGCATCCGACTTTCAGATGCGATTATCTGGTAACAGGAGGACGCGACCGCCGCATGACTTCGGCCTTGCTGCCCGGCGAAAAACCCGCCCCGGGCCCGTTGACCGCAGAAGAGCAGGACTACCTCGACCGGCTGATCGTCCGGCACCGCGGGCGCCCGGGAATGCTGTTGAACATTCTCGAGGAGATCCAGGAGAACCAGCCGAAGAAGTTCCTGCCGCTCGAGTACCTGGATTACCTTTCCCACCGCACCGGCATCCCCGGCGCGCAGATCTTCAGCGTGGCCACTTTCTACGCACTGTTCAACCTGAAGCCGCAGGGCAGGCACACGGTGTGCATCTGCCGAGGCACCGCCTGCCACACGCGCGGATCGAAGGCGCTGCTGGACCGCCTGCGGCTGCTGCTGGGCGTGAGAGAGGGCGAGGACGAGGGAAGCGCGGACAAGCTCACGGCGACGACGGCGGACGGCGAGTTCACCATCCGCACGGTGGCCTGTTTCGGGCAGTGCGCGCTGGCGCCGGTGGTCGAAATCGACCACGCCATCCTCGGGCACGTCAATGAGAGGGCGCTCGAGCGCGAGGTGGAAGCGGTGAGGAAAGGAGCGCGGCGATGAGGCGCATCCGGGACCTGGCCAGCTTCAACGAAGCGCGCGAAGCGGGGCTGGCAAGGCTGTTGCCGCCGTCGCCGCGCATCGCAGTGGGCATGGGCACCTGCGGCGCGGGCAATGGCGCCGAGGCCGTGTTCCGCGCCTTCGCCGATTCCATCGAGCAGCGAGGCATGAACGTGCAACTGGCGCGCACCGGCTGTTTCGGTTACTGCGCCGCCGAGCCGCTGGTCAACGTCTGGATCCCCGGCAGGCCTCTGGTGATCCTGCAGAAGATCCGTCCCGACGCCGCTCCGGCGATCCTGGACCTGGCCGCGGCGGGACGCGTTCCCGCAGAGCTGGCGCTGTGCCGGATCGAGGAGTGGGACCACATCACGGGCCACATCAAATTCGGATCGGGTTTCGAAGAGATCCCGCTATGGAACGAAGTGCCGTTCTTCCGGGGGCAGAAGAAGATCGTGCTGCGCAATTGCGGCCTCATCAACCCCGACGACATCGAGGAGTTCCTCGCCGTCGGCGGTTACCAGGCGCTGTACAAGGTGCTGATCGACAACAATCCGGGGGCCGTGATCGAGGCCATCCAGGCGGCGCGCCTCCGCGGCCGCGGCGGGGCGGGTTTCCAGACCGGCGCGAAGTGGGAGTTCCTCCGGCGGGCGAAGGCCGAGCCGAAATATCTCATCTGCAACGCCGACGAAGGCGACCCGGGCGCCTACATGAACCGCAACGAGATCGAGGGCGATCCGCATTCCCTCATCGAGGGCATGCTCATCGGCGCCTTTGTCACTGGCGCCACGGAAGGCATCATCTATGTGCGCGCCGAATATCCGCTGGCCGTGCACCGGCTGCGGACGGCCATCCAGCAGGCCGAAGAGTGGGGACTGTTGGGCGAGGATATCCTCGGGCGCGGCTTCCGGTTCCACCTGTCGCTGGTGGAGGGGGCCGGCGCGTTCGTCTGCGGCGAGGAAACGGCGCTCATCCGCTCGCTCGAAGGCAAGGCGGGCCGCCCGACGCCGCGCCCGCCCTATCCGGCTGATTCCGGCCTGTTCGGCAAGCCGACCAACATCAACAACGTCGAGACGTGG
Organism: uncultured Arcobacter sp.; assembly: GCA_964458495.1. GTDB lineage: Bacteria > Acidobacteriota > Terriglobia > Bryobacterales > Bryobacteraceae > JANWVO01. The sequence continues at coordinate 148,944 of CAYWJB010000003.1, read as the reverse complement.
TTCAACATCGCGCCCATCGTGCTGAAGGGCCCGGCATGGTTCCTGGAGACCGGCAGCCCCAAGAGCCCCGGCACCAAGGTCTTCTCGCTGGTAGGAAAGGTGGTGAACACCGGCCTCGTGGAGATGCCGCTGGGCACCCCGCTGAAGACTTTCGTCTACGACGTCGGGGGCGGCGCGCCTCACGGGCGCGCGGTGAAGGCGGTGCAGACCGGCGGCCCTTCCGGCGGCTGCATCCCCAGCGAGATGTTCGACACCCCGGTCGACTACGAGAACCTGGCGCAGCTTGGCTCCATCATGGGCTCCGGCGGCATGGTGGTGATGGACGAAGACAACTGCATGGTGGATGTGGCGCGCTACTTCATCGAGTTCACTCACTCGGAGAGCTGCGGCAAGTGCATCCCGTGCCGGGTGGGGCTCGACAAGAGCCTGCACTATCTCAATCGCATCACCCACGGCAAGGGAACGGAAGATGACCTGGGGACGCTGGACGAGCTGAGCCGCATGATCCGCGACGCTTCCCTGTGCGGGCTGGGGCAGACGGCGCCGAACCCGGTGCTGACGACCATGCGGCATTTCCGGCACGAGTTCGAGGACCACATCCGGGCGCGCCGCTGCCGCGCCGGCGTGTGCGAGGAGCTGGCGCTCAGCCCATGCGAGAACTCCTGCCCGCTGCACATGAATATCCCGCGCTACCTCCAGCTGTTGAAGGAAGACCGGCTGGAAGATGCGTTCGTCTCGGTGGTGCTTGACAATCCGCTGCCCGCCTCCACCGGGCGCGTGTGCCAGCACCCTTGCGACAACCGCTGCCGGCGCGCCGGGCTGGACGAAGCGGTGAACATGCGCGAAGTGCACCGCTACATCGCCGACGCCATCTACCCCGGGCCGAAATTCGAAGAGCTCGCCGCGCGCGTGGCAGCCGTGCGCAAGCCGCCCACGGGCAAGCGCTGCGCCGTAGTCGGCGCCGGACCGACGGGGCTGGCGTGCGCCTACTACCTCGCTCTGCTCGGCCACGAAGTGATGGTCTACGACTCGAATCCCGATGCCGGCGGCATGCTGCGCTACGCGCTGCCGGACTACCGGTTGCCGAAGGACGTGCTCGACCGCGAGATCGAACTGATCCGCCGCGTCGGCGTCCAGTTCTCCTTCGGAGCGCGCATCCAGGAGGAGATCACGCTGAACGATCTGGACGAGCAGTACGACGCCGTGTTCCTCGCCATCGGCACGTGGAAAGAGAACTGGGTGTACCTGCCCGGCACGGAGCTGAAAGGCGTCATCCCGGCGCTGCCCTTCCTGGAGGCGGTGGCAAAGGGCGAGGCGACGGGCCTTGGCAGAAAAGTCACCGTGATCGGCGGCGGCAACGCCGCCATCGACTCCGCCCGCACGGCCATGCGCCTGGGCGCCGATGTGACCATCGTTTACCGCCGCGAACGCAAAGACATGCCCGCGATTCATGAAGAGGTGGAAGCGGCGGAGGCGGAGGGGGCGAAGATCGTCTTCCTCGCTTCGCCGCACCGCATCGTGGGCGACGCCTCGGGGCGCGTGATGGCGCTCGAGGCGGTGAAGACGCGGCTTGGCGAATACGACGCCTCGGGGCGGCGCCGCCCCATCCCCACCGATGAAATCGTGCGCATCCCCTGCGACACGGTGATCCTCGCCGTCGGCGAGACAGTAGACATCGACTTCGCCAAGGCGTCAGGGCTGAAGATCAGGGAAAACGGGCTGATCGAGGTCGACCGCTACACGCTCCAGACCAGCCGCCCGAAGTTCTACGCCGGCGGCGATCTGATCACGGGCGCCTCCAACGTCAGCAACGCGATGGGCTACGGCAAGAAAGCGGCGCGCAACATCGACCGCATGCTCACCGGGCAGGAGCGCTGGGCCAGCCTCTGGCCCGGGTTCGATTACGAAATGGTTGTGCCCGCGCATCCCGGCCCCAGCCGGCGCCACCGGGTGCGCGAGCCCGAACCCGCGGCGCGTGTGAAGGACTTCCGCGAAGCCACGTTCGGGCTCACAACCGTGGAAGCCATGGAAGAAGCCTGCCGCTGCCTGCGCTGCGACGTGCGCAACGGCGACTGAAGGAGCCCAGAACCATGCCAGACCGAGTTTCCATTCGCATCGACGGCGAGCTGATCCACGCCCGGCTGGGGCAGACGATTCTCGAGGCTGCCGCGGCGCAGGGCAAGTTCATCCCCTCGCTGTGCCACATGAAGGGCCTCACGCCCGTGGGCGCCTGCCGGCTGTGCCTGGTGGAAGTGGCGGGCGTGGGGCGCCTCCTGCCCTCCTGTACGACGCCCGTGCAGGACGGCATGGCTGTCACCACCCGCAGCGAACGGCTGGACCGCTACCGCCGCATGATCCTGGAGCTGCTGTTCGCCGAGCGCAACCACATCTGCGCCGTTTGCGTTTCCAACAACCACTGCGAGCTCCAATCGCTGGCGCAGCGGCTGGGCGTGACGCACGTGAGGTTCCCCTACAGCTATCCGAGGGCCGCGGCGGATCTCTCGCACCGGCAGTTCGTGCTCGATCAGAACCGCTGCATCCTCTGCACGCGCTGCGTGCGCGTGTGTGCCGAGGTGGAAGGAGCGCACGTGTGGGACGTGGGCGGGCGCGGCATCGGCTCCCGTCTGGTGTGCGAGCTGAACCGCAGGTGGGCCGAGAGCCGCTACTGCACCAGTTGCGGCAAGTGCGTGCAGAGCTGTCCCACGGGCGCGCTGGCGACCAAAGGCTACGCGGCGGAGGAGATGGTGAAGCGCGGCGAAACCATCAGCCGGCTGGTGGAAGTGAAAGGAGTGCGCGCATGAGCAGGGCAAGGATCGCCACGGTCTGGCTGGACGGCTGCAGCGGCTGCCATATGTCGCTGCTGGATCTGGACGAGGCGTTGATCGACCTGGCGCCGGCAATCGAACTGGTCTTCGGCCCGCTGGTGGACGCGCAGGAATTCCCCGAAAACGTCGACGTCACGCTCGTGGAAGGCGCCGTGAGCAGCCAGGACGACCTCCAGCTGGCGCAGAAGGTGCGCGCGCGCTCGCGGCTCGTGGTGGCGCTCGGCGACTGCGCCGTCACCGGCAACGTGCCCTCCATGCGCAACCAGATTCCGCCCAAGCAGCTGCTGGAGCGGATCTACGTCGATGGCGTGAACGTGAACCACCGCGTCCCCGGCGACGGCGTGCCGCCGCTGCTGCGGCAGGCTGTGCCGCTGCACGAGGCCATCCGCGTCGACTTGCATGTGCCCGGATGCCCTCCGCCCCCGGCAGCCATCGGCCACGTGCTGGCGGAGCTGCTCGCCGGAAGGAAGCCGGAGCTGGCAGGCAAGGTGAAGTTCGGCTAAGAAGGAGGCGGCGATGGGCAAGACGATCCGGATCCACCATGTGACGCGCATTGAGGGCCACGCCCGCATCGACATCCACTTGAACGAGGAAGGCAGGGTCAGCTCCACGCAGTTCCATGTGACGCAGGTGCGGGGGTTCGAGAAATTCACCGAGGGGCGGCCCTACTACGAGATGCCCGCCATCACGGCGCGCATCTGCGGCATCTGCCCGGTCAGCCACCTGCTGGCTTCGGCCAAGGCGTGCGACGCCATCATGGCGGTGCAGATCCCCGACACGGCGCGCCTGCTGCGCGAACTCGTCCACTGCGCGCAGTTCGTCCAGAGCCACGCGCTGAGCTTCTTCCACCTTTCGGCGCCGGATCTGCTGCTGGGCTTCGATTCCGATCCCGGCGCGCGAAACGTGCTGGGCCTGATCGAGAAGCACCCCGAAGCGGCCCGCGACGGCATCGCTCTGCGCCGGTTCGGGCAGCAGACCATCGAAAGGCTTGCCGGGGAACGGGTGCATCCGGCGTGGATCGTGCCCGGCGGCGTCAACCGGCCGATGAGCACGGAGACGCGCGACCTGATCCTGTCAGACCTGCCGCTGGCGCATTCCATCGTCCGCAGGACGCTGCGCCTGTTCAAGTCCGTGCTCGACCAGTTTCCGGCCGAGAGCGAGGCCTTCGGAAACATGCCGACGATGCACGCCGGGCTGGTCGACGCCGACGGGCGGCTCCAGATCTACGACGGCATGATCCGCTTCATCGACGCCTCGGGCAAGCTCGCGGGACGCGTCGCCAGGCCGATGGAGTACGCGAAGTGGATCGGCGAGGCGGCCATGCCGGACTCCTACCTCAAGGCCCCCTACTTCAAGCCGCTGGGTTACCCGGAGGGCGTCTACCGCGTCGGTCCGCTGGCGCGGCTCAATGTGGCCGAAAGCTGTGGCACGACGGAAGCCGACCGCGAGTTGCTGGAGTACCGCCAGAGGCTGGGCCGCGTGGTGAACAGCTCGTTCTTCTATCACTACGCCCGTCTCATCGAGGCCCTTTACGCCATCGAGCGGATGGAGGAGCTGCTCCACTTTCCCGAGATTCTCGACTCGCATGTGCGCGCCGAAGCGGGCGTGAACTCGCTGGACGGTGTCGGCATCCTCGAAGCGCCCCGCGGCGTGCTCATCCATCACTACCGCGTGGACGAACGGGGCGCCATCACGGGGGCCAACCTGATCGTCGCCACGGGCCACAACAACCTGGCCATCAACCACAGCATCCGGCAGGTGGCCGAACGCTTCGTCGATGGAGCGCAGTTGAAAGAAGGCGCGCTCAACCGCGTCTCCGCAGTCGTGCGCGCCTATGATCCGTGCCTGAGCTGCTCCACGCACGCGTTTGGCAAGCCGGCTTTCCGGCTGCGCCTGCTGGGGGCGGGCGGCGAGGTGATCCAGGAGATCTGAGTTCTACGGCTTGCCTGTCACGATGACGCGGGCGGCCAGCACGCCGCCGGAGACGGTCTTGCCCATCACCTGCACCGTCATGCCCGCCGCGAGATCGCTGAACTGCTTCACGCGCCCGGTGAACTCCGTGTCGTTGTCCACCAGCACCGTCTCACTCCCGACCGTGAAAGACCCGCTTCCCAGGGACCCAATGGTGCCCTTCAGCTGGACCTGCTTCCACTCGGGCTTGGGCGGCTCCGGCGTCTGCCCGGTGGTGGGCGGGATCCCCGTCACCGGCGGCACGCCCGAGGGCATGTGGAAGCCGGCGACGAACATGGACTCTGTATCCCGGCTGAGCACGAAAAACACAGCGTGCGGCCCGGTGGCATCCTGCGGCCAGGGCACCACGGCGTTCGCCCTGCCTCTGTCGTCGGTGGGCACGCTGCCGAGTTCCATGCAGCGGTCGGTGACGTTGCTCAACTTGCAGACCAAAAGCTTGTACGACGCCTCCGGAACCGCGCCCTCCAGCTCAACCTTCACCTGCCCCTTGGCGCGGACCTCGATCTCGCCGTCAGTCAAAGGATCCTCGCCCCAAGGGAAGGGAATCAGCGATGACGAATCATTGGGCAGCTTGGCCACGCTGACCCACTGCGCCTGGAAGATCTTCGGGCCAAGATCCTGCACATCCTCCGGTTGAGCCGGGCAGAGCACGCTGAAAGCAAACAGGGCTGGAACGAGCCAGCCGAAGATACTCTTCATTTTGGCCTCCTTGAACAAGTTCTATTGAACTCTCCTGCCGGGCCGGTTGCAAGCACTCTTTTTGCTGAGTCCGATCTGCCACAACCAGTGCCAGCGCGACACGCTCCGGCCTCCACTGCCTCCGGGCGCGAGCCGAGGCTTGCGCCGGACGCCGGAGGGCACAGCGTGCCGTTCGCGCCTGTGCTTGCAATTCCCGTGCCGGAGCCCCAGGGCCTGCCATTTCGGAAGATTCGACTCAAACCCGGCATGTAAATTCAGCCCGCCTTCGGTAAGAATTTCCAGGCGGATTCGCCCGTGCCGCCGCAAACATTCTGCGCGGACTTGTCCTGCGGCTGGCCAGATAACGGAACAAAGAACCCGGATTTCTGATTATCAGCCGGGCTTCCCCGCTCTGATACACTCAACATTCGACCAGCCATGCAGGAAGCGACCGTCTATCCACCGCCGCCTGAATTCGCCAGCCGCGCCCACGTCGGCAGCCTGGAGGCTTACCGCAGCCTGTACCATCGCGCCGTGGAGCATCCGGAAGAGTTCTGGGCGGAGATGGCAGAGAAAGAGGTTCACTGGTTCGAAAGGTGGCACCATGTCTTCGAATGGCATCCCCCGTTCGTGAAGTGGTTTGCCGGCGCGAAGACGAATGCCTCCTACAACTGCCTGGACCGGCATCTGGCCGCTCGCGGCGACAAGACGGCCCTGCTGTTTGAGGGCGAACCGGGCGACCGCCGGGAGCTCACCTACCGGGAGTTGCACGAACACGTCTGCCGCTTCGCCAACGTGCTGAAGGCGCGCGGCTGCAAGGCTGGCGACCGCGCCATCATCTACATGCCGATGGTGCCCGAAGCCGTCGTGGCCATGCTCGCCTGCGCGCGGCTGGGCATCACGCACTCGGTGGTCTTCGGCGGCTTCTCCGCCGAGGCGTTGAAGGCGCGCATCCAGGACCTCGACGCGCACCTGGTGCTCACCGCCGACGGCGGCTGGCGCCGGGGCAGGGAAGTGCGCCTGAAGGACGCCGCCGACGAAGCCTTGGCGGAATGTCCCGGAGTCCGCGATGTGATCGTGCTGAAACGCACGGGCGGACAGGTGCAGATGCAGCAGGGGCGCGACCTGTGGTGGCACGAACTGGAGGAAGGCGCCTCGCACGAATGTCCCGCCGAGCCGCTGGACGCCGAACACCCGCTGTTCGTCCTTTACACATCCGGCACCACCGGCAAGCCCAAGGGGATCCTCCACACCACCGGCGGCTACCTGACTTACGTCACCTGCACCATGAAATGGGTCTTCGATCTCAGGGAAGACGACGTCTTCTGGTGCACCGCGGACATCGGCTGGGTCACCGGGCACTCCTATCTCGTTTACGGTCCGCTGTCGGCGGGCGCTACCTGCGTCATGTATGAAGGGGCGCCGGATCATCCGGCATGGGACCGCTGGTGGGAAATCGTCGCCCGGTACAAGGCGACGATCTTCTACACGTCGCCGACGGCGATCCGCGCACTGATCAAACAGGGCGATGCGCTGCCGGCAAAGCACGACCTCTCCTCGCTGCGCCTGCTCGGCAGCGTGGGCGAACCGATCAATCCCGCCGCGTGGGAATGGTACCACCGGGTGATCGGGAAAGGACGCTGCCCGATTGTCGACACCTGGTGGCAGACGGAAACCGGAGGCATTCTCATCGCGCCCATGCCCGGCGCCGTGCCGCTGAAGCCCGGCTCGGGCACGCTGCCGATGCCGGGCATCGAGGCGGAAGTGGTCGACTTCCATGGCAAGCCGGTGCCGGCCAACACCGAAGGCTTCCTCGTGATCAAGCGCCCCTGGCCCTCCATGCTCCGCACCATCTGGGGCGACCCGCAGCGCTTCGAGCAGCAATATTTCTCGCGCCTGCCCGGCATCTACTTTACCGGCGACGCGGCGCGCCAGGACGAGGACGGCTATTTCTGGATCCTCGGGCGCGTCGACGACGTGATGAACGTCAGCGGGCACAGGCTCTCCACCATGGAGGTCGAATCCGCCCTGGTGCGCCATCCGGCGGTGGCGGAGGCGGCGGTGGTCGGCAAGCCGCACGAGATCACCGGTCAGGCGGTGTGCTGCTTCATCACCCTCAAGCAGGGCTACGCGCCCGGTGACGGGCTGGCCAGGGAACTGCGGCAATGGGTGGCGCACGAGATCGGCGCCTTCGCGCGCCCGGAGGAGATCCGCTTCACGGAGGCGCTGCCGAAGACGCGGTCGGGCAAGATCATGCGCCGTCTTCTGCGCGAGATCGTCACCTCCCACACCGTGACGGGCGATGTGACCACGCTGGAGGATCTCGGCGTCGTGACGCGCCTGGCCGCGCAGCAGGACGAGGACTGAGGCTAAAGCGGCTCGCCGACCTCGGCCGCCGTGACCGTCAGCGGCCGGATGGAGCGCGCCAAACCGGTGTCGTCGTCGGCCTCGATCACGGTGGCATGCAACTCCACCATGCCCGTGGCCGCTTCAAACCGCGCCGGCATCTGCGTCAGAAACCGGTGCAGGATTGTGCGCTTCTCAACGCCGATCACCGAGTCGTACGGGCCGGTCATGCCGCAATCGGTCTGGTAGGCGGTGCCGCCCGGCAGGATGCGGGCGTCGGCGGTGGGGATGTGCGTATGCGTGCCGATCACTGCCGTTGCGCGCCCGTCGAGGTGCCAGCCCATGGCCATCTTCTCGCTGGTGGCTTCGGCGTGGAAATCGACGAAGCGGACGCGGACCTCCGCCGGCAGCCCCGCCAACAGTGTGTCAGCCGTGCGGAACGGACACTCGATGGCAGGCATGTGGACGCGTCCTTGAAGGTTCAGGACGGCGTAGGGAGCGCCATTGCGGGCCTTGCCAACCAGGACGCCCGAGCCCGGCACGCCGTCTCCGTAGTTTGCCGGACGCAGCAGCCGCGGCTCATGATCCAGGTAGTCGTAGACCTCGCGCTTGTCCCAGATGTGGTTGCCCGTGGTCATTACATCAATGCCGAGCGCGAACAGCTCCTGCGCCAGCGGCGGCGTGATGCCGAATCCGCCGGCGGCGTTTTCGGCGTTGGCAATCGCCAGGTCGATCTTTTCATCGCTGATCAGGCGTCCGAGGCAGGCGGCGGTGATGCGGCGCCCGGGCGAGGCGAAAATATCGCCGATAAAGAGAATTCGCATGAAGAGCAGGGAAGAGGGAGCGCACCACAAGAACCGTTCCAGCCTCGGAATCGACCCCGATCGACCACGGGGGGAGCCCGCCGCGCGCCTTCAGGCTTCTCCTTGCAGAGCATGCTCACCAGCGCGAATCTTCGAGCCAGGCTCCAGATTCACTAGCATCGGATCAATTATGGAGACCAGTGACGCGTCCCGCAGGAACGCTCCTCTGCCCGACAGGATACCGTGAAGTGAGGCCCCGGGCCAAGTCACTTCTCGATCACCGCTTCCCATCGGCACTTCGGATCTCCGCCGCAAGATTGCGCCGTGCCGCGGATCGTCCTCCCGTCCGCCTGCACATTCCCCTCGTAGGTGTCCTTCGACGCGCGGTTCAACAGCCGCACGTAGGCGCCGTCCCAACGTTGCAGTTCAAGCACTCCTTCAGCTTTCGCGCCAGACTTCTTCTCGCGGTATGAGAATCGCACTGTCTCGCCCTCGAAGGTCCAGGTGCCTTCCCAGTGGAAGCCGGGCGTCGTCAGATCCGTGACGCGCCACAGTTTGCCGGGGTTGGCGCGGATGCCCTCCCGGAGCGGCGAAGCTCTCCCTGGCGCAGGCGCTGCTGCAGCCACCTGCGCCACGCCCTTGGGCGCGGGTTTCCAGTCCGCCACCACGCGAAAGCCGCACGCCACCGCGGCGCCGCACCACTCCGCCTTGCCCCGGATGGTACGCCCGTCGCTCTGGATCTTTCCGTTGACGCTGTAAGCGCGCGGTCCCTGGCTCAGGGGTACCACGGCTTTCATGCGTACTTCATCGCCCTCGATGGCCAGAATTTCCACCGTCCAGGTGGCAGGGCGCCCTTTGGCATCGCTGTAGAAGGCGCGGAAACGCGCCGTGTTGCCCTCCCTCACCCACTTGCCCTTCATCACCAGATCGCGCGAGTTCCACTCCTCGGCCGCCCATTCCCGCCCCAGATCGCCGCCGCGCGGCAAGGAGGCCGTTTGCGCCGAAGCGGCAGCCGCCAGCAGAACGAACGTCAGACCCCGTGCAGGCACTCCTCGATCTCCCGCTCGGGGATGGCGCCTTCCCGGATCAAGCGCCAGTAGGGTTCGGTGACATCCACCGTGGTGGCGCCCTGTCCGACGCAAACGCCGCCGTCCAGCACCAGGTCGATGCGCCCGTCCATGATGGCAAACGTCTCGATGCCCGAGCGGCACGTGGGCTGGCCGCTGACGTTGGCCGATGTGCCGATCAGCGGCTGCCCCAGCCAGTCCAGCAGCGCCTGGGCCGTGCGCGAGCGCGGCTGGCGCAGCGCCAGCCGGCCCGTGTTGCCGGTCACCTTCAACGGAACGCGCGCCGAGGCGGGCACGATGATGGAGAGCGGGCCCGGCCAGAAGCGCCGGGCCAGCAGGAAAAACCGGGCCGGCAATTCCGAAGCCAGCTCCTCGGCCATGAAAAAATCGCTCACCAGCAACGGCAAAGACCGCTGCGTTTCACGCCCCTTGGCAGCGAAAACGCGGCCCGCCGCCTGGAGATTGAAGGGATCGGCCACCAGCGTGTAGAGCGCGTCTGTCGGGATGGCCACGATCTGGCCGCGCCGGATGGCGATGGCGGCCCGCTCGATCGCCTCGACGGATGGCTGTTCCACGTCGATTTCGATCAGATCGGTGGCCACTCGTTTCTCCGGTGCAAATCAGCCAGTCTAGCGCGGCCCCACCGCGCGGGCAACCTCGACGGCCAGTTCGTAGCGGCCGAACGGCGCGCTCAACTGCACGCCCTCCACCAGGGGCCGCACCCGCCGCACCATCTCCTGCGCGATGGCGACCCCTTCCCGCCGCGCCTGTTCGGGATCCTTCGCCGCCCGCATGCGCTCGAGGAACTCCTCCGGCACGGGCACGCGCAGCTCGTTCACCATGAATTCCGCGTTGCGCAGCGACGTCAGCGGCCAGATGCCGGCGATCACCGGGATGCGGAACCCGCGGATCTCTTGCAGAAAATTCTCAAGCAGTGAGACGTCGAACACCGGCTGCGTGACGATGTATTCCGCGCCGGCGAGCACCTTCCATTCGGTGCGGCGGATCTCTTCCTCCAGGTTCACCGCGCCCGGGTTGGCGCCCACGCCCAGCACCAGCCCCGTCTGGCTGCCGAACGGGTGCCCGCCGATGTCCAGGCCCTGGTTGAGGTTGGTGACGATGTTGCACAGCCCGATGGAGTCGACATCGAACACCGCCGTGGCGTTCGGGTACGCTCCCATGCGGGGCGGGTCGCCGGTGATGCAGATCAGGTTGCGGATTCCGGCGGCGTAGGCGCCCAGCAATTCGCTTTGAATTCCCAGAATATTGCGATCCCGGCAGCAGAAATGCAGCACGGTTTCCATGCCCGCTTCGCGCTCGATCAGCTGGCAGGTGACCTGGGCGCTCATCCGGGCGCTTGCCCGCGGTCCGTCCGGAACGTTGATGGCGTCGATCCCCGCCTCGCGGCACAGCCTCGCCCCCGCGATTTCCCGCGAGGCGTCCACCCCCCGCGGCGGCAGAATTTCCACAAAAACCACAAATTTCCCGGCAGCAATTTTTGCGCCCAGCGGGGATTTTTTCTCGAGCGGAATTTTCGGCAGCGCCTGCCGCCTGGCCTCGGGCGCCTCCGCCGGCGCCGTCGCGAAGCGGAGCCCGGGCTGGAGGCTGCGCGCCTCGCTGGCGATGCTCTTGATGTGCTCCGGCGTGGTGCCGCAGCAGCCGCCCACGATCTTCACGCCCGCCCAGAGCATGCGGCGCGCATACTGCGCCATGTACTCGGGCGAACTGAGGTAGATGTTCCGGCCTTCCACGCGCGTCGGATGGCCCGCGTTCGGCATCGCCGACAGCGGCTTGCGCGTGAAGGCCTGCATCCGCTCGAGCGTCTCGAGCGTTGGCTTCGGCCCCACCGAACAGTTCAGCCCGATGACGTCGGCGGGAAGCTGGTCCAGGAAGCGGGTGAAAGTCTCCGCGTCGGCGCCGTCGTGCAGCCTGCCTTCTTCATCGGCGGTCACCTGCGCGATCACCACGGTCTCGCCGCCCGCGGCTTCCCGCGCGGCAGCCACGGCCTCCCGCAGCTCGCTCAGGTTCGCGAAGGTCTCAAAGATCAGCAGGTCGACGCCCGCCTCCAGCAGCGCGTCGATCTGCTCGCGGAACATGGCGCGCGCCTCCTCGAAAGAGGTGGGCCCCAACGGCTCGATGTGCACGCCCAGCGGGCCGACGGCGCCGGCCACGAAGACGTGGCTCCGCTCCGCCGCCGCCTCGCGCGCCAGCCGCACCCCGGCGCGGTTGATCTCCGCCACCTTGTCCGCCAGCCCGTAGGTCGTCAGCCGCGCCCGCGTCGCCCCGAACGTGTTCGTCTCCAGAATCTCCGCCCCGGCCCGGACATACTCGAGGTGAATGTCCCGCACCATCTGCGGAGCGCTCAGGTTCAGCTCGTCGAAGCAGCGGTTGATGAAGATGCCCCGCGTGTACAGCATCGTGCCCATGGCGCCGTCGGCGACCAGGGCGCGCCGCCCCAGCAATTCGCGGAACTCGGCCGCGCGCGAGACTCGGGAAGAACTGCCCATCTTTACTTCTATTTTTGGCACTTCGGGCAGTAGTATGTCGAACGCCCGCCCTGCGGGATGCGGCGCACGCGCGCGCCGCAGCGCCGGCAGGGCTCGCCTTCCCGCCCGTACACCGCCACCGGGTAGAACTCGCCTTCGGCGAATCCGCCCGGCCTTTCGTAGGCGGCCCGGACCGAGGTGAGCGCCAGCTCCAGCACGCCCGCGATGGCGCCGTGCAGCCGCTCCAGCCGCTGCCGGGAAAGGCCCGCCGCAGGGCGGCGCGGATCGATGCCCGCCTCGAACAACGCTTCGGCCGCGTAAATGTTGCCGAGCCCCGCCACCGTGGCCTGGTCCATCAGCCAGATCTTCGCCGGACGCCGCGTGCGCCGCGCGGAGGCGGCCAGCGCCGCCGCCGTGAAGGCCGGATCGAACGGCTCAGGACCCAGATGCCGAAACAAATCCGCTTCATCCTGTTGCCGGTGTAGCGAGATCCTCCCCAGCGCCCGCGGATCGTCCAGCGCCACGGCGCGGCCGTCCTCCAGGTCAAACCACGCCCTCACCGTCTGCGGGCGCAGGCGCGCATCGGGCAGCACGCGCAAATCGCCGGTCATCTTCAGATGCACCCGCGCGAACCATCCGCCGCTCAGCCGCAGCAGCAGGTTCTTCCCGCGCCGGTCCACGGCCTCGATTCGCCGCCCCACGGCGTGCCGCCCGCCGCGCACTGTGGCGGCGCGGAACTGGCCGAACCCGGTGATCCGCACCCAGGGCGCGGCCGCCCGCAGCCGCTCCGCAACCGCCTGCACCTCCGGCAGCTCGGGCATCTACCAGACCTCCGCCTCCACGGGCGCTCCGATCGCCACGCCCAGCCGTTTCGCCGCCGAGCCCTGCTTCAACGAGATCTCCAGCGTCCCGCTGCTGCCGGCGATCAGGAACAGATCCCCCTCGGGCGCCTCGTCGTAGAAACGGCACACGCGCAGCACTTTTTCAAACCCCGCCGCCACGGCGACGCCCCGCACGGCAGGCGGCAGGAACTCCTGCGCGGGCAGGTTGGTCACGATGTTGCCGAACCGGTCGATGTGCGCCACGCGCCCGCTCCAGAAGCGGCGCCCGGTGCGGACCGGGTCTATCGTCATCCGCCGCACCGGATCGCGCACCAGCTTCCCGAGCTTCGACACCGGCACGCCCGCGGCCAGATAGGCGGCGGCGGGCGCAAAAACATCCCTGCCATGAAATGTTTGGCTCACCGCTTCCAGCCGCAGCTTCGGGTTCGTGATCTCCCGTGCCTTCGCGCCCCTTTCCGCCAGCGGCTCCGTGAACAGCCCGTTGTCGGGCCCGATGTAGACGCGGCCGCCCGCCTCCACGCACAGGGCGCGGCGCGCGCTGCCCACCCCCGGATCGACCACGCACACGAAGATCGTGCCCTTCGGAAAATAAGCGGCCGAACCGCGCAGCAGGAACCGCGCATGATCGATGTCCTGCGGCGCCACGTCGTGGCACAAGTCGACTACCCGCGCCGCGGGCGCAATGCCCGCGATCACGCCCTTCATCACGCCGGCGAAGGGATCCTGCCAGCCGAAGTCCGTCAGCAGTGCAATAAGACGGCCGCCGCGCGTCATACAATCAGAATAGCGGGGCTTTCCATGCGCTATTTCGACCACAACGCGACAGCTCCCGTTGCGCCCGAGGCTTTGGATGCCATGGTCCGCGCGGCTTCGGAAGCCTTTGGCAACCCGTCGTCGATCCACATGCACGGGCAGCGGGCGCGCCAGGAGGTGGAAGCGGCGCGCGCCGCCGTGGCGGCCTTGCTCGGCTGCGCGCCGAAAGAGGTGGTATTCACCTCCGGCGGAACCGAGGCGGACAATCTCGCCGTGCTGGGCGCGCCGGAAGGCCATGTGGTGACCACGGCGATCGAGCACCCGGCAGTGCTCGAGGCCGCCAGACGACGCAATGCCACATTCGTCCGCTGCGGCGGCGACGGGCGCGTGGATCCCGATGAAATCCGCCGTGCGCTGCGTCCGGACACCGTGCTCATCAGCGTGATGCACGCCAACAACGAGACGGGCGTGCTGCAGCCCATCGAAGAGATTGCCGCCATCGCCCGTGAATCCGGCGCGCTGTTCCATAGCGACGGTGTGCAGGTGGCAGGGCGTATGAATCTCGACGTGCGCGCCCTCGGCGTCGACCTCTACGCCATCAGCGGGCACAAGCTCGGAGCGCCCAAAGGCGTGGGGGTGCTGTTCGTGCGGGAGGGCGTGAAGCTCAAGCCGCGGCAGTTCGGCGGGCGCCACGAGCGCGAGCGCCGCGCCGGCACGGAGAACGTGCCGGGCATCGCCGCAATGGGCGCGGCCGCGCGCTTGCCCCGCCCGGAAACGGCGCCGCTGCGCGACCGTTTCGAGGCGCTCGTGCGCGAGCGCATCCCGGACATCACCATCCACGGCGCCTCCGCGCCGCGCGTGCCCAACACGTCCAACATCGCCTTCCACGGCGTCGAGGCGGAAGCGCTTGTCATCGCCCTCGATCTGGCCGGCTTCGCCGTCTCCACCGGCGCGGCATGCTCGTCCGGCGCGACCCGTCCCTCCCACGTGCTGGAAGCCATGGGCGCGCCACCCGCGGTGTCCCGCGCGTCCATCCGTTTTTCGCTGGGGCGCGGCAACACGTTGGAAGACGTCGAGGCGCTTGTGGACGCGCTCGAGCGCGCCGTGGCGCGGCTGCGCAAGCTGAGTCCCGCCTATGCCTGAGACAAGCGGCGGCCTGATTGCGGTGGCGATTTCGGGCGGCGTGGACTCGTCCACGGTGGCGGCTCTGCTCCAGCGCGAGGGGCGCCGCATCGTCGGGCTGACGATGCAGCTGTGGAACCAGCGGCGGCTGCCGCAGATCCACGTGGAAGGCGCCACCGGCCGGTGCTGCTCGCTGGATGACGTTTACGACGCCCGCGCCGTCGCCGCGCACCTCGGAATCCCCTACTACGTGGTGAACCTCGAAGAAGAATTCGAGCGCACCGTCGTGCGCCCTTTCGTCGACGAGTACCTCTCCGGCCGCACCCCCATCCCCTGCACGCGGTGCAACCACTACATCAAGTTCGACCGGTTCCTGGAACTGGCCGCCGGCGCGGGCGCGGAGCGGATCGCCACAGGACATTACGCGCGGATCGGATTCAACGAGACGGCGGGGCGCTGGGAGCTGCACCGGGCTCGCGATGCGGCCAAGGACCAGACGTACTTTCTGTGGGGCCTGAGACAGGAGCAGATGGCGCGGACGCTGTTTCCGCTGGGCGGGCTCACCAAGCCCGAGGTCCGCGCTCTGGCCGCCGAGCTGGGCGTGCCCGTGGCGCAAAAAAACGATTCCCAGGAGATTTGTTTCGTCCCCAATGGCGATTACGCCGCCTTCATCGACGCCTGGTTTGCTGAACAGGGCGAGCCGCCGCCCCGCTTGGAGGGTGAGGTGGTGACCACGGAAGGCAGGGTGCTCGCGCGCCACGGCGGCGTGCACCGCTTCACCATCGGGCAGCGCAAGGGCATCGGCGTGGCGGCGGGAGAGCCGCTCTATGTCATCTCGACCGATCCCCGCACCCGGCGCGTCGTGGTAGGGCGCGGGGAGGATCTCCGCCGCGCCCGGCTCTTCGCGCGCGAAGTGAACTGGGTCTCCTGCCCGCCGCTGCGGGAGGCGCGGCGCGCCGAAGTGAAGATCCGCAACAAGCATGACGCCGCGCCGGCAACCGTGTTCCCGACCGGCGACGGCACGCGCGTCGAGATCGTGTTCGACGAACCGCAACGCGCCGTCACGCCCGGCCAGGCGGCCGTGATGTACGACGGCGACCTTGTGCTCGGCGGCGGCTGGATCGAATAGCGCCGCCGGGACGCTACAATACCGCTTTGGCGCAACGATCCGAACTTCGCAATGCGGCCGAAGCCGCCCTCGTCCGCGCCCTCTTCGCCGCCCTGCGCTCGAGCCGCAACCCGGTTCGCACCGCGCGTTATGCTGTGGCCTTGCTCGATCTCGCCGCGCCGCGCCTGCGCCGCACGGCATGGCGCAACTTCGAGCTGGCCATGCCGGAGCTGGACCGCGACGCCAAAGCCCGGCTGCTCGAAGGCTGCTGGATGACGCTGGCGCGCGTGGCGGCGATGATGGCGCAGTTCCCGCGGATCGGCAAGCGCAACATCGGCGATTTCATCCGTTACGAGGGGCTGGACAATTACCGGCAGGCGAAGTCGCGCGGGCGCGGCGTGCTGGTGGCCACCGCTCACCTCGGCAACTGGGAGTTCTCCGCCTTCGCGCATGCGCTGATGACGGAGCCGATGGCGGTGGTGGCGCGCCCGATGGACAACCCGCGGCTCGACGAGCTCGTCACGCGCTACCGCACCCTGTCCGGCAACCGCGTGCTCGGGCGCGGGCAGGACTTTCTGCGCCCGCTCGTCGAAACCCTCCGCGCCAACGGCGCCGCGGGAATTCTCGTGGACCAGAATGTGACCGCGGACCGCGGAATCTTTGTGGACTTCTTCGGGCGCAAGGCGTGCGTCGAGTCGGGCTTCGCCCGGCTGGCGCACCGCACGGGCGCAGCCGTCGTTCCGGGCTACGCGCTGTGGTCGGATGAGGAAGGCCGCTACGTTCTCCATTTCGAACCGGAGGTCCCGATCACGGGCGATGCTGCGGCGGACACTCAAGCCGTGCACTCGCGCCTGGAGGCCGCCATCCGCCGCGCGCCGGAGCAGTGGCTCTGGATCCACCGCCGCTGGAAGACCCGCCCCGCAGGCGAGCCTCCGCTGTATTGAGCCGGCCGCGCGCTGTTAGCATGGTGCGTATGGCGTGGGCGAAAAAAGCGCTGCACGACTATTTCCACCGCGCGCTGGAAATCGACCCCAGCACGAAGCCCAACGTTTACCTCCAAATGGTTCGTTCGGCCCGCGTGCTCAACGTCAATTACGCCCTCGAACTCCTGCTTTCGGCCGGCATCGCCACCTTCGGGCTCGTGCTGAACAGCCCCGCGGTGGTCATCGGCGCAATGCTCATCTCGCCCCTGATGGGGCCGATTCTCGCCGCCGGGCTCGCTTTCGCAGCCTCGGATGTCTACCTCGGCCTGAAATCGTTCCTGGGCATTCTCGCCAGCGTCATCACCGCCGTGCTCTTCGCGGCCCTGCTCGTGTGGATGCTGCCCTTCCAGTCGCCCACATCGGAGATCCTCGCGCGCACTCAGCCAAACCTGCTGGACCTCGGCGTGGCGCTGTTTTCCGGCCTCGCCGGTTCGCTCGTCGTGTGCCGGGGCGGCGGCGGGGGCGGCGTCACCGCGTTGCCCGGCGTGGCCATCGCCGTCGCCCTCATGCCCCCGCTCTGCACCGTCGGCTTCGGCGTGGGAAGCGGTTGGAACTGGCCCATCATCTCCGGCGCCATGCTGCTGTTCCTCACAAACCTCGTCGCCATCGGCGCCAGCGCCTTCGTCGTGTTCTATCTCGAGGGCATGGACGAGCCGGAGGTGCGCGAGGCGGTCGCGCCCTCCACCCGCGAAGAGGCGCGCCGCGGCGCCTTTGCTCCGCTGCTGGAGAAGATCCACATGCAGTCGGCTATCGGCGACATCGGCAAGCTCCGCTGGCGCGTTCTGATGGTCGCCATTACCTTCGTGCTGCTGTTTATCCCGCTGCGCAATTCGCTCAACCAGCTCGCTGCCGAAACCGTGGCCCGCGGCGCCGCGCGCGAGGCTGTGCGGATGCTCGGTGCCTCCAATATCCTGACGCAGCAGCTCGACATCCTGAGCGACAGCGTTTCGCTTCGCCTCGTCGTGGCTGAGCCCGTTCCTCAGGAGAAGATCCGCGAGGCGGAGCGGTTCCTCATCCAGCGCACGCGCCGCCCGGCGGCAGTCACCGTGCGCAAAGTGGCTGGCGAGGAGGAGCTCGCCGCGCTGCGCGAGCGCCTCCGCCAGCCGCTCGTGCCCCCGGCCCCGCGCGAGCCGTCGCTCGCCGACTTCCAGTCTCTCGTCGCCCAAAGGGTGGGCGTCCCGGTCAAGGAAATCTGGCCCTCCTCGACAAGCGAACTCGAATCCTACGAGTTCGGCTTCAACGACAAGGGGCCGGTGGTCCGCCTGACTTACAAGTCGCCGCGCCCCCTCGATCCGCCCTCGCGCGAGATCATCGAGCGCGCGCTGCGCGCCAGGCTCGGACTCGGAAACTGCGCCTTCGTCTTCGAATGGAAACGCGGCGCCGCGCCGAAGCAGGCCCGCTGAGCCGTCAATCCGGAACGGCGCGCGCCTTCAGGATGCGGTCCAGCCGCGGGAATTGCGCGTCCAGGTAGGCATTGCCCTGCGTCTGAATGCGGGCCGCTTCCGGGCCGCGCCCCGGCGGCGACCACTCCCCGTAGCCGGCATAGAGCTTCGCGAAGATGTCCATGCCCTCGATGACCCGGCCGAAAGGCACGAATCCGTCGCGGTCCAGCGCCCGGTTGTCTTTCAGATTCACGAACACCTGCGTGCGCCTGCTGCCCGGCCCGGACTGCGCGAAGCTCACCGCGCCCGCCCGGTTGGACTCGCGGCGCGGATCGTCTGCCAGCGGCGCCGTGTTCCACAACGATTGCACCGCAGGGTCGCCGGCGATGCCAAACTGCACGATGAACCCCGGCCGCACGCGGTAGAAACGTGAATCGTCGAAAAACCGCGATGTGACGAGTCTCCAGAACCGCTCCGCGCCCTTCGGCGCCCATTCCTTGCGAACCTCGATGACGAACGGCCCCTGCGTCGTTTCGAACCGAGCCTTCCAGATGTCCGGCATCGTGGCGGGAAGCGCCGGAACTTTCTTCGACTCCTTCGCCGGCGGCGGACTGCCGCAGCCTGCCAGAAGCGCCAGGCAGAGGCTCAAAGCGGGGCCACGCATGGCTGCCATTGTTTCTCGCCCGGGCCGCGTCTGGCAAGCGGCGGATGAGCGTGACACGGGTGGGAGAAAAATATCGCGCGCATTTTCAGGAAATTCTGGTTCCTGTCCCGCCCTCGCCGCGCAACGGGCGGGCTATCTTTGCCGCGGAGCTGGCCGCTGCGGGCGGTGGGGGAGATTCCGGCGCCTGCTGCCGCGGCCGCTGATTTCGAGGCGGCCAGTTCCCGCAACAGTTCATCTGGCCGGCTGTCTGCGTGCTCCCCCGGTGAGGCGCGCGGGGCTCAGGCCGACTCCTGGGCGTCGGCGCGAACGGCGGTGGCGCGCCGTTCTGCATTCCCGCGCGGGGTGAGCTCGGCAGCCGGGCGGGCCGGGCGGTGGAGGCGAACGCCCGGCCCGCTTCCCTTCCTGCGGCACTTATAATGGGGAAGTCCTTGAGGAGACCCTCCATGTCCCAGGCCGCCAGCAATTATGTCCGCGCCCATTCCGGACGCTTTCTCGAAGAATTGAAGGAATTCCTCCGCATCCCCTCGATTTCCACGGACCCGGAGCACGCCGCTGACGTCGCGCGCGCCGCCGAGTGGGTGGCGGACAAGCTCCGCGCCGCAGGGCTCGAAAACATCGAAATCATCCCCACCCAGCGCCATCCGCTCGTTTACGCCGATTGGCTCCATGCTCCCGGCAAGCCCACCGTGCTCTGCTACGGCCATTACGACGTTCAGCCTCCCGATCCGCTGGAGCAGTGGGTCTCTCCACCTTTTGAGCCCACCATTCGCGACGGCAATCTCTATGCCCGCGGCTCCGCCGACGACAAGGGCCAGATGTACATGCACATCAAGGCCATCGAAACCCTGTTCGCCCTGTACGGGAAGCTACCCATCAATGTGAAATTCCTTGTCGAGGGCGAGGAGGAAGTAGGCGGCGCCAGCGTCGCGAAATACGTCGCCGAAAATCCCGGGAAACTCCAGGCGGACGCCGCGCTCGTCTCTGACACGTCGCTTTACGCCGAGGATATGCCCACGCTGTGCACGGGCTTGCGGGGGCTCGTCTACATGGAGGTGGAGGCCCGCGGTCCTGCGCGCGACCTGCACTCCGGCCTATACGGCGGCGCCGCGCCCAACGCGGTGTACGGCCTGATCGAGCTGCTGGCCAAGGCGAAGGACGCCGAAGGCCGTGTCATCGTGCCCGGCTTCTATGACGACGTCGCCGAGCCGGCGCCGGCGGAGCTCGAAAGCTGGAAGTCCCTGCCGTTCTCGGAAAAGGAGTTCCTCGAAAAGGAAGTGGGCTCGGCATGCCTCGTGGGCGAGCCGGACCGCACGGTGCTCGAACGCGTCTGGTCGCGCCCGACGCTGGAAGTCCACGGCATCGCCGGCGGCTTCACCGGCGCGGGGGCCAAAACCGTGATTCCCGCCGCCGCAACGGCCAAGGTCAGCATGCGCATGGTGCCAAACCAGGACCCGGAGAAAATGTTCCAGCTCTTCTCCTCGTGGGTGGCCGCCAACACGCCGAAGGGCATCCGCACATCCGTGCGCAAGCTGTCGGCGAGCCCCGCCGTGGTCGTCAACCCGGATCATCCCGCCATTCACACGGCGGCGGAGGCGTTCCACGAGATTCTCGGCAAGCCCACCGTGTTCATCCGCAGCGGCGGCAGCGTGCCGATCGTCGGCGACTTCGCCCGCCATCTAGGGATCCCGACGGTGATGATGGGCTTCGGGCTGCCCGATGACGGGCTCCACTCGCCGAACGAGAAATTCCGTCTGGAGAATTTCTACCAGGGCACGATGACCGTGGCGGCATTCTTCGAACGCTACGGCGCCTGAGGCGGGCGGCGCGGCGTGCGGCGCGCCGTGAAGACCCAGTCCCGCTGCAGAAGGAAGTTCACCGGGAACAGCGACGTCTCCACGGCGATTTTCGCCGGCAGCAGGGCGAAGCCTTGCTGCGCCGTCAGCCAGTGGATTACAGCCCAGGACAGCAGGGCGTGCCCGGCGGCGACCGCCAGAAACTTCGGCAGCACGCGGCGGTGCGATTCGCGCGAATGAAACACCGCCCGGCGGGCTGCCGGGTACTGGAAACACAGCGCCGCTGCGCGCGCGGCCGAATGCGCCTCCGGCAAGGCCGGCAGGCCGGCCAGCGCAAGCCGGAACACCGCGTTGTCGATCAACGCCGTCGCCAGAGAGACAAAGGTGAACCGCAGCAGCACGAAATAGATCCGCATGGAATCCCGCAACGGGTTGAAGTGCGAGCTGCGGTTGCCCTCCAGATACACCGTGCGGATGGGGACTTCGTCGATGGAGAAGCCCGAGTGCTTCGCCATCAGCAACATATCCAGCTCGAACTCGTAACCCGCGGTGAAGGTATCGAGGAGGCGCGAGGCCAAGGCGCGCGGAATGCCGCGCAAGCCGGTCTGCGTGTCCACCAGCTTCACGCCGGCGATCCACCGCATCGCGGCCGCCGTGACCAGATTGCCCAGGCGGCTTCGCAGCGGCACGCGACCCTCAAACCCGCGACAGCCGAGCACCAGCGTCGCTCCGTCGCCTGCCGCCAGCCGTCTCGCCACCCGTTCGATGTCCTCCGCCTGATGCTGCCCGTCGGCGTCGGCGGTGACGACTCCCGCCGCGCCGCTCTCGAGCGTATGCCGCAGCCCCGTCTTCAGCGCTTCGCCCTTTCCGCGGTTCGCTTCGTGGCGCAGCAGCGTCACTTCAGGCAGAAGCTTCAGCCTCTCGAACAGCGCATCGTAGGGCGCTCCGCTGCCGTCATTGACGATTACGATCCGGTCGAAGCCCAGCCCCGCCAGCTCTTCCACCAGCCGCAGCAGCACCGGCGGCGGCTTGTATGCCGGGATCAGCACGGGCGGCAGCGTCACGGGCGCGCGCATGGCGTTCCTCGAAGACAGGATGCCACGGCGGGTACAATGTGAGGGTTGTCCTCGCCCTCGGAACAGGTCTTCAAGAGCGCGGGTGTCGCCTCTTTCGCCGTTCTTCTGAGCCGCATCAGCGGACTTGTGCGCGAAGGCGTCATGAGCCGCCTCTTCGGCGCCGGCTCGGCCTACGACGCCTTCGTCATCGGCTTCCGCATTCCCAATCTCACGCGCGACCTCTTCGCCGAAGGCGCGCTGTCGGCCGCGTTCGTCCCTACTTTCGTCGATTACCTCCAGCGGAAAGACCGCCAGGAGGCGATTCATCTGGCCAATCTCGTCGCCACGGCCATCATCCTCTTCGTGGGCGCTCTCTGCCTGCTCGGCATCCTGCTGGCCCCATGGTTCGTGCCGCTGCTGACGCCGAACTGGGCCCATACGGCGCCGGAAAAGACCGCCGCGGCAGTGCGCCTGACGCAAGTCATGTTTCCTTTCCTGCTGCTGGTGGCGCTGGCGGCGCAAGCCATGGGTGTGCTGAACGCCTTCAACCGGTTCGCCGTGCCCGCATTCTCCTCGACCTGGTTCAACGTCGGCAGCGTCGTCTCCGGCATCGCCCTCGGCTTCTGGCTGGGGCCTGCGCTGGGGCTCCAGCCCATCGACGGCATGGCCTGGGGCGTCGTGATCGGCGGCGGCCTGCAGCTCTTCTGGCAGCTTCCTTCGCTGTACCGGCTCGGTTTCCGGTTTCGCCCCGCGCTCGACTTCGCTCATCCGGGACTCCGGCACATCGCCCGCCTGATGGGGCCGGCGATCATCGGCAACGCCAGCGTGCAGGTGAACGTGCTCGTCAACACGTTCTTCGCCGCCTCCATCGTCGATCCCGTGCGCGGCGTCGACGGCGCCACCGCGTGGCTGCAATATGCGTTCCGCTTCATGCAGCTCCCGCTCGGCCTGTTCGGCGTGGCCATCGCCACCGCCACGCTGCCCGCCATCGGCCGCAGCGCCTCCAGCGGCGATATCGACGAGTTCCGCGAAACCCTCGCGCGCTCGCTCGGCCTTGTGTTTCTGCTGACCGTCCCCGCTTCCTTCGGCCTTATCGTGCTCGGGCCCTCCATCGTCGGCGCCATCTACGAAGGCCGCCGCTTCGAGGCCTACGACACGCACCAGACCGCCGTCGCGCTCGCCTGCTATTCGCTCGGGCTGGCCGGCTACTCGGCTGTCAAAGTGCTCACGCCCGCCTTCTATGCCCTGAAGGACTCCCGGACGCCGATGGCCATCAGCCTCGCTTCGATCCTGATCAACGCCTGCATGGCCTGGACGCTGGTCACCCGCGCCGGCCTCGGCCATGCCGGACTGGCCCTCTCCACCTCTTGCGTGGCCCTGTTCTCTTTCCTCGCCCAGTTCCTCGCCATGCGGGCGCGCATCGGCGGCGTCTACGGCAGGCGGCTCCGCGGCGTCGTGCTGAAGACGCTGGCCGCGTCGCTCGTGATGTCAGCCGCCGTCCTCGCTTCCAGCCGCGCCATCGGGCACGTGGCGGGCACGGGATTCCTGCCCAGACTGGCCGACCTTGCCGTCTCCATCCCGCTCGGTCTTGTCATCCTGTACTCCGTGGCGCGAGCCCTGAAGATCGAAGAGCTCGAGATGGCGCGCCGCGCGCTCGCCTCTCCTGTCGCGCGGCGGCTCTCTCTGGAGTAGATGCTAAACTCCTATCTGATGCACCCCGACGTCGCCACTGCCCTGCGCCTTCAGGCGCTGGATCTGCGCGCCAATGAACTCAGACGCGAGATCGCGGCGCTGCCGAAGCGGATCCTCGAGATCGAAAAGGCGCTGGAATC
This sequence comes from uncultured Arcobacter sp., assembly GCA_964458495.1. Lineage (GTDB taxonomy): Bacteria > Acidobacteriota > Terriglobia > Bryobacterales > Bryobacteraceae > JANWVO01. Next base: position 125,234 of record CAYWJB010000003.1, on the reverse strand, counting down.
CCACACCCGAAGGCTGGAGCTGGACCGCGCCGCTCTTTCTGCCAACCAGAAGGAAAGAAAGAAAATTGAAGGCGATATCCAGCTTCACCGGCAGAAAATCTCCAAACTCCGCGACCAGATGATGGAGGCAAAAACCAACCAGCAATACCGCGCCTTTCAGGAAGAAATCCAGTATTTCGAGCAGGCCATCAGCAAGGCCGAAGACCAGATCCTGGAGCTGATGCTGGAAGCCGAAAAGCTGGAATCCAATGTCCGGAAAGCAGAAGCGGACCTGGCCGAAGAGAAGAAAAGCGTGGAGGCCGAAAAGGAACAGGCCAAGGCCCGGACGCAGGCGGACCGGGACGAGCTGAAGCGGATTGAGGCCGACAGAAGGGAAGTGGCCGCCCGCATCTCCCCGGAAGTGCTCTCCGCCTACGAGAGGCTCCGCACGCGCCATTACCCTGCCGGGGACGTGCTGGCCGAGGCGCGCGACGGGCGCTGCCTGGGCTGCATGATGACCATCCGCCCGCAGTTGTTCCAGGACGTGAAGTCCGGCGCCAGCGTCGTCTACTGCGAAACCTGCCGGCGCATTCTCTACGCCGAAGAGCCTGCGCGCGACGTCGAAGCGCAGATGAACGTCTGACCTTTGGTACGCCCGCCGGCCGCTTCCTCGGCCTCACCGGGACGGCGGGGAAACCATCCGCAAGGGGCCGCCGCATCCCCGCTCTCTTTACTTTTCCTCTGCTGGTTGTTCGCCTGTTTTTCGAACTCCACCAGGAATCCGGTTCGCGCCATGTGCACTCCACGGCGGGCCCCAGGTGCAGTAAAAGAACGGCGCTAGTTGTTTGACAGGATCGTAATGATTTGAAACAACCGCCGCATTCGCAGCGTCTATAGGGTCAGACAAGCACTTTCGGGCCCGCCGCCCGTCCCCCGGGCAGGCCGGCCCGGCTTGAGGGGCGGATGTTTTCTCCTCCGGCATCCGCCCTCTTTTTCATGTTCCCGTCCAGGTGCGCTCACGCGACGGGCTCGAATCGGCATGAGAAGTGGCGCAGGAAAGCCGGCTGCTCAACGATGCGGTATCCGGGCAGTTCACGCCGCCGCTCGTTCACTTCCAGAATCGCTTCCACCACGTAGTCGATGTGGCTCTGCGTGTAGACGCGCCTCGGGATGGCGAGCCGCAGCAACTCGTTCCGCGCGTGTTCGCCGAACATCACGGATCCGATTTCGACGCTGCGGATGCCGGCGTGCAGGAACAGCTCCACGGCAAGCGATTGACCCGGAAACTGGTGGCGCGGAATGTGCCCCAGCATCCTGCCGGCGTCGATGTAGATGGCGTGCCCGCCCGGCGGCTGCACGATGGGCACTCCTCCCTTGGCCAGGTGCTTGCCCAGATACGTCGTGGAGGCGATGCGGTAGCGGAGATAGTCCGGATCGAGAACCTCTTCCAGCCCCACGGCGATGGCTTCCAGGTCGCGCCCCGCCAGCCCCCCATACGTGGGGAAGCCCTCGGTGAGGATCAAGAGGTCCTTCTCCTGCCGCGCCAGCGCGTCATCGTTGGTGCACAGCAGTCCCCCGATGTTGGCGAAAGCGTCTTTCTTGGCGGAAAACGTGCATCCATCGGCGAGGGAGAACATCTTGCGCGCGATGTCGAAGGGCGGCCAGCCGCCGTAGCCCGGCTCGCGCTCGCGGATGAACCAGGCGTTTTCGGCGAACCGGCAGGCGTCCAGATAGAAGGGAATGCCGTGGCGGCGCGCCACCCGGCTCACCGCCTCGACATTCTCCATCGAAACCGGCTGTCCGCCGCCGCTGTTGTTGGTGACGGTGAGCATGATCAGGGGGATCCGCTCCCGTCCGCGCTCCTCGATCAGCCGCTCCAGCGCGGCGACGTCCATGCCGCCCTTGAAAGGCAGCGGCGCCTGTGTGTCGGCGGCCTCCGGCAGCGGCAGATCCACCGCTTCGGCCCCGGTGAATTCGATATTGGCGCGCGTCGTGTCAAAGTGCGTGTTGTTGGGCACGACGTGGCCCGGCTTGCAGAGGCAGGAGAACAGGATCCGCTCGGCGGCGCGCCCCTGGTGCGTCGGAATCACGTGCCGGAACCCCGTGAGCTTCTCCACCACACGCTTCAGGCGGACGTAGGACTCGCTGCCGGCATAGGACTCGTCGCCCCGCATCATCGCCGCCCACTGTTCGGTGGACATCGCCGAAGTGCCGGAGTCGGTCAGCAGGTCGATCAGAATCTCCGCCGCCGGAACCAGAAACAGGTTGTAGCCGGCCTCACGCAGCACCTGCTGGCGCTCCTCGCGCGTCGTGTGGCGCAGCGGTTCGACGCTCTTGATGCGGAACGGTTCGATGATCGTTTTCATGGCGGTCCTGCCCCCAGTCTATGCCCGGCGGGCGGCTTCGTCGCGCCGGAAGCGGCGCCCGGATTTCCAGACAGATCCGTCCAGAATTGTTCGTGACATTTGTGCTACGATGCGCCCTAGATGGACGTCCGTTCAGGCGTCCCGGTAGTGCAAACTCTTTGGGAGCGTGCCCTGTGAAGATCTACGAAAGCACCGATGTCCGAAACGTGGCCCTCGTCGGCCACGGCAATAGCGGCAAGACGTCTCTGGTGGCGGCCATGCTGTACGCCGCCGGAGCGACCAACCGTTTGACCCGGGTTGACGAGGGCAACACGATCACGGATTTCGACGACGAGGAGATCGCCCGCAAGATCACCATCTCCACTTCGCTCGCCGCCGTGGAATGGGACAAGAAGAAGCTGAACCTGTTCGACACGCCCGGCTTCAGCCTGTTCACCTATGACACCAAGATCTCCATGGGCGCCGCCGACTCGGCGCTGATTCTCGTCGACGGCGTGGCAGGCGTCGAGGTCGTCACCGAAAGGGTGTGGGAGTACGCCGAAAGCTTCCAGTTGCCGCGCGCCTTCTTCGTCAACAAGCTCGACCGGGAGCGCGCCGACTTCCAGCGCACCGTAGACAACATCATCGAGGTCTTCGGACGCCACGCCATCCCGGTGCAACTGCCCATCGGGTCCGAGCGCGACTTCCGCGGCGTCGTGGATCTGATCGAGCTGAAGGCTTACAGCTACACGCCGGAGGGAGATGGCAAGGGCAAGGAGATTCCGATCCCCGACGATCTGAAGTCCCGCGCCGAACAGGCGCACGGGGCGTTGATCGAAATGATCGCCGAGGGCAAGGACGAGCTGATGGAGCGTTACTTCGAGCAGGGCACGCTCCCGCCCGAAGACATCCTCGCCGGACTCCACGACGCCGTCCGCGAAGACCGCATCTTCCCCATCCTGTGCGGCTCCTCGCTGCTGAACATTGGCGCGGACCTCGCCATGAACTTCATGCTCGCCTTCTGCCCGAACCCCGCCGAGCACCCGGCCATCCGCGCCATGGTCGGCGACCACGAAGAATTCAAGGCCATCACCGACAAGGACCACGTGACCGCCTACGTCTTCAAGACCGTCGCCGACCCCTTCGCCGGCAGGCTCTCGTTCTTCAAGGTTTGCACCGGCGTGATGAAAAACGACGCCAACCTCGTCTGCATGCGCTCCAAGAGCCAGGAGAGGCTCTCGCACCTGAGCGTCCCGTTCGGCAAGCAGATGCTTCCGGTGAACGAACTGCACGCCGGCGACATCGGCGTGGTGGCCAAGCTCAAGGACGTTCTCACGGGCGACACGCTGTGCGAGAAAGGCGACTCCATCGAGTACCCCAGGGTTCAGATCCCCGAGCCGTCCATCGCCTACGCCATCGCCGCCAAGAGCCGGAACGACGAGGACCGCATGGGCAACGCCGTGGCGCGCATCCTCGAAGAGGATCCCGGGCTGCGCTTCTACCGCGATCCGCAAACCAACGAGTTCCTGCTCGCCGGCATGGGCGGGCAGCACGTGGAGATCATCGTCAGCCGCCTCAAGAGGCGCTATAACGTCGAAGTCGAGCTGCGAGCCCCGAAGATCCCTTACCGCGAAACCATCCGCGGCTTCGCCGACGTCCACGGGCGCCACAAGAAGCAGACCGGCGGCCACGGCCAGTTCGGCGATTGCAAGATCAAGATGGAGCCGCTCGAGCGCGGCAAGGGATTCGAATTCGTCAATTCGATCTTCGGCGGCGCCATCCCCAAGCAGTTCATCCCGGCGGTGGAGAAGGGAATTCTCGAGGCTGCCGCCAAGGGCTTCCTCGCCGGCTATCCGGTGGTCGATTTCAAGGTGACCCTCTACGACGGCTCCTACCATGAGGTGGACTCTTCGGAAATGGCGTTCAAGATCGCCGGGCGCAAGGCGTTCAAGCTCGCCATGGAGCAGGCCAAACCCGCGCTGCTCGAACCGATCATGAAGGTCGAGGTGCAGGCCCCGGTCGAGTTCGCGGGCGACCTGATGTCCGATCTCAACGGCCGCCGCGGCCGCATCACCGGCATGGACACCAAGGGTTCCACGCAGATCATCCGCGCCCAGGTCCCCATGGCCGAGATGCTCACCTATCAGAACGACCTCACCTCCATCACGCAGGGGCGCGCCTCCTACACGATGGAGTTCTCGCACTACGACTTCGTCCCGCAGGCCCAGGCGGAGAAGATCATCGCCGCCTACAAGGCTGCGGCAACGGGCGTCGCCGAAGAGGAAGAATAGCCCCCGGACTCCGGGAACCGCAGGGCGCGCCGCCTTTGAGACACAATCAGTGTGTGCGCGCCCTGTCCCTCCTGGCTCTCATGATGGCGGTCGCCGCGCCCTCCGGCGCGCAACTGCATGCCGGCGCCGCCGCACGCAAGATCACTCCGCAGCTCGACCGCCCCGTCTATCTCGCCGGCTTCGGCAACAACCGCGCCGCCACCGGCGTCCACGACGATCTGTGGGCGCGTTGCCTCGCCCTGAGGGCGGGCGGCGCACCTGTCGTTCTCTGTGCGGTGGATCTGATCGGACTTTTTTACGAGGATGTCGCCCGCATCCGCGCCGCCGTGCCCGGCGCGCAGTTGATCGTCGCCGCCACGCACGTGCACGAAGGGCCGGACACCATGGGGCAGTGGGGCCCGAAGCAGGCCGTCAGCGGGCTCGACGAATCCTACAACGCCTTCGTCGTGCAGGAGACTGCTGCTGCGGCGAAGGAGGCCATCTCCCGGCTCGAGCCAGCCGCGCTGTATCCCGCGGCCGTGACGCCGCTGGACGTGGCGCGCATGTATGACGACTCGCGTCCGCCGGTGATTCACGACGCGGAGATCCTCTCGCTTGTGTTTCGCGGCCGCTCCGGCCGCACGATCGCCACACTGGTGAACTGGAACAACCACCCGGAGGCGCTCGGCAGCCGCAACACGCTGATCACCTCCGACTACGTCCACTTCCTGCGCGACGCCCTGGAGCAGGCCGGCTTCGGCACTGTGGTCTTCATCAACGGCGCTCTTGGCGGCATGCAGTCGCCGCTGGGCGCACAGATTGAAGACCCCGAAACCGGGAAGCCCGCCCCGAAAGACAGCTTCCGATTCGCGGAAATCGTCGGCCGTTACGCCGCGCGCCACGTCGCCGCGTCGCAAGAGCGCGCAAAGGCGGCGCGCGTGGACAGCATCCTCTACCGCGAGAACATGGTGCGGTTTCCCGTCTCGAACGCCGGATTTCGCATGGCTTCACAACTCGGGCTGTTCGGCGGGCGCAAGCCCATGAAGGACGGCGGCACGGAGTCGCCGGTGGGCTATCTCAAGATCGCCCGCGGCGCCCGGCCCGTAGTGGAGGCGGCGCTCGTGCCGGGAGAACTGTACCCGGAGCTCAGCGTCGGTGGCACGGTCTGCGAGGCGAACGCCGACTTCCCGTCCGCGCCCGCCGAGACGCCCCTCAAGAAAATGCTCTCTGCGCCATACCGGATGCTGTTCGGCCTCGCCAACGACGAAATCGGCTACATCCTGCCGAAATGCCAGTGGGATGAAAAGCCGCCGTTCACCTTCGGGGCCTCCAGGCCGTGGTATGGCGAAGTGAACTCCACGGGGCCGGACGCGGCGCCCGTGCTCGAGGCCGCCTTCCGAGCCCTGCTGCGCCAGCCCGGCGCAACGCCGATATCAGACCAGTTATACTGATTTCTGACCGTTCCCCTTCATCTTTCTTCACGATCAGGAGTCAGAATGGCCAAGCGAATTGCAATCCTCACCGGCGGCGGCGACGTTCCGGGTTTGAATGCCGTCATCAAACAGGTCACCTACCGCGGTTGCGCGATGGGCTATGAGGTGCTCGGCATCCGCCGCGGGTGGGAAGGTCTCACCCACCTCAACATGGAAGACCCGGCGAGCGTTTCCCGCTATACGCTCCAGCTCACGCCTCTCAACACGCGCACCATCGACCGCACCGGCGGCACGTTCCTGCATTCCTCCCGTACGAACCCCGCCAAGATGAAGAGCCTGCCCGAACACCTGAAGGGCATGTCCTTTCCTGCGCGTGAAACCGAGAAGGACGGGCAGAAGCTGGTGACCTATGACGTCACCACCTCGGTGCTCAAGAACCTTGAAAGGCTCGGCGCGGACACCGTCATCGCCATCGGGGGCGACGACACCCTCAGCTACGCCCGGCGGCTGCACGACGAGGGCGTCAGGATCATGGCCATTCCGAAGACCATGGACAACGACGTCCGCAACACCGAGTACTGCATCGGCTTCTCCACCGCCATCACCCGCGCCGACTCCGCCATCCAGCGCCAGCGCACCACCGTGGGCTCGCACGAGCGCATTGGCATCTTCCGCGTCTTCGGCCGCGACGCCGGCTTCACCGCCCTCTATACCGCCTACGTCACCAACATCCGTTGCGTCATCCCCGAATACAAGGTGGACCTCGACAAGCTGATCGGCCTGCTCGTGCAGGACAAGCGCAACAACCCCTCCAACTACTCGCTCGTGATCCTCTCCGAAGGCGCCGAGTGGGAGGGCTACCAGGTGAAGCACTACGGCGAGGCGGATGCTTACGGCCACCGCAAAAAGGCCAACGTGGGCGACGACCTCGCCGCCGAAATCAAGGCTCGCACCGGCGAAGAGACCATCGTCAGCGACCTCACCTACGACCTGCGCTCGGGCGATCCCGACTTCGTCGACAAGCTCGTCGCCTGCACCTTCGGCAACATGGCCATGGATGCCCTGGAAGAAGGGAAGAGCGGGCTCATGACGGGCATCGTGAACGGCTGCTTCGATCTGGTGGAGATCCCCGATCCGAAACTCGGCCCTCGCAAGGTGGACGTCGCCACCATGTACAACACCGAGCGCTACCGCCCCAGCTACAACGGAAAGCGCGGCCTGCCCGTCTTCCTCAGCAAGCTCTGATGGGCCTTCTTGCCAGAATCTTTCGACGAAAGTCCGTCACTCTGACGCCGGATCTCGCCGCCGGGATCCGGCGTTCCTTTGAACTAGCGGCCGCCGACGAGGAGCATTTTCCCTCCACAATCGATCCGCGCATCCTGCACGTGCGCGCCGTCATTGAAGGCCTCGCTCCTCTGGAGGCTGGCGCGCGCGTGCTGGACCTCGGATGCGGCAAGGGGCGGTTCGCCGTCCATGTCAAGCAAGCCTTCCCGCAGGCTGCCGTCGTGGCGCTCGATCTGGCCGAGGCCATGCTCCGCCGCGCGCCCGCGTCGCTGGAGCGCGTCGCCGCATCCATGCTCGAGCTGCCGTTCCCCTCCGGCGTCTTTGACGCCGCCTACGCCACCGAATCCCTCGAACACGCCGTCGACATCGAATCCGCCGTCGCCGAACTCTGCCGCGTCCTGAAGCCTGGCGCCCGGCTCGTCATCATCGACAAGAACGCCCGCCAGTGGGGGCGGCTCGAAACCCCGCCTTGGGAGAGATGGTTCCGCGAAGAGGAACTGCTCGAACTGCTGCGCCGCCACTGCCGCGCCGCCTCCTGCCGGCCCATTTCCTATTGGGAGGACGTTCCTCCCGACGGGCTCTTCCTCTGCTGGACCGCCGCGAAATAGCCATGCCACGCAAGCCCCACATCCAACCCGTTCAGGAAGTCGTCGAGGCCGAAGGCCACCTGATCGACTCCCACATCATGGAGCAGATCTTCGACACCGTGATCGAATATCACGGCCGATTCGAGGTCGAGCACTTCCACATCGGCAGGACCAACGCCGAGCCGTCCCGTCTGCGCCTGCGCGTGGAAGCCCCGGACCGCGCCTCCTTTGAGAAAATGCTCAGCCAGCTGCACGCGCTCGGCTGTGCGCCCGTCGAAGAGCAGGACGCCGCCTTCGCCCGCATCGAACGGGACCGCTGCGCCCCGGAGGATTTCTACTCCACCACCAACCACCGCACGCTCGTGCGCCGCGGCGGCCAGTGGCACGAGGTGCAGAACCAGCGCATGGACGCGCTCATCGTATGGCAGGACGGGCAGCCTTGGGCCCGCCGCCTGCGCGACATCCGCGCCGGCGACGAGATCGTCGTCGGCATGCGCGGCATCCGCGTCATCCCCGAATCCAAAGAGCGCGACCGGCTGGCCTTCGCTTTCATGTCCAACGGCATCTCGAGCGAGCGCCAGGTCGAGACCGCCGTTCGCCAAACCGCGGCGCTCGTCCGGCAGGTGCTCGACTCCGGGCAGCGCGTGGTCGTTGTCGCGGGCCCCGTCGTGATCCACACCGGCGGCGCGAAGCCCCTCGCTTCCCTCATCCGCAAGGGCTACGTCAGCGCGCTGCTGGCGGGAAACGCGCTTGGCGTGCATGACATCGAGTCTGCGCTGTTCGGCACCTCGCTGGGCGTGCGCCTCGCCGATGGCCGCCAGGAAGAGCACGGGCACCGCAATCATATGCGCGCCATCAACCGCATCTACCATGCCGGTTCCGTGCGCGAAGCTGTGGCGCAGGGTGTGCTGAAGAAGGGCGTGCTGTACGAGTGCGTGGCGCAAGGCGTGCCCTTCGTCCTGGCCGGAAGCCTGCGCGACGACGGCCCGCTCCCGGAGACCATCACCGACATGAACGCCGCCCAGGACGCCTACGCCGCCGAGCTGCGCGGGGCAGGACTCGTGCTTTGCCTCGGATCCATGCTCCACTCCATCGCCACCGGAAACATGCTGCCCGGCTGGGTCAAGACCGTCTGCGTCGACATCAACCCCGCCGTCGTCACCAAGCTCGGCGACCGCGGCACCGGCCAGGCTGTGGGCGTGGTGACCGACGTGGGCGTCTTCCTCGAACAGCTCGACCGCCATTTGCAGGAAAACCGCCGCCAGGAGAACCCCTGATGCCGAAACAGAAACAGCAGAAATTGTATACCGACGAACACGCCGCCTCGGGTGTCTCCGCCCCGCTGCCGGAAATCGAGTGCTGGCCCAACCAGTATCCCGGCCGCGATTACTGGATAGAGATCTCCTCGCCCGAGTTCACCAGCGTCTGCCCCCGCACTGGCCTGCCCGATCACGGCACCATCACGATCCGCTATGTGCCGGACCGCCTTTGCCTGGAATTGAAGTCCCTCAAGATGTACATGCTCGCCTACCGCAACCTTGGCATCTTCCAGGAAAACGCCGTGAACCGCATCCTCGACGACTGCGTGCGCGCCTGCCGCCCGCGCGAGCTGACGGTCACCGGCGAGTTCACGCCCCGCGGCGGCGTCTACACCACAATCACCGCTGAATACGTCCGCCCGAAGCCGCGGAAGCGCTGACAGTTCCGCTCGCAGCCGCCCGGATCAGTGAGCGGTAGAGCTCCGCCTGCCGCCGCGCAATCTCGTCCCATCCGTAGCGCCGCTCCGCCTTCCGCCGCGCCGCCCGCTCCATCGCGGCTCTCGCCGCTCCGTCTTCAAGCAGCCGCAGCACCGCGCCCGCCATCTCGCCCGCCGACGGCACGATCATCGCCTCGACGCCTGCCTCCACGTCCAGCCCGTGCACCGCCGCCGGCGTGCAGACCACCGCCTTCCCCATCGCCATCGCCTCCAGGACCTTGATGTTCGTGCCCGCCGAGGCAAGCAGCGGCGCCACCACTACTTCCGCCCGTCCGTACGCCGGGCGCGGATCGGCAACGTAGGCGTCCCATTCGATCTGCGGATCCTTCAAATCCACCTGCACGCGATCCTTGTAAAGGTCCAGATAGTGTTCCGGATTCGCGCCGGAGATCACATGCAGCCTTGCGCCCGCCGCTCGCAGCTCCGGCCAGGCTTCTCTCAGGAAGGCCTCCAGCCCCAGCAGATTCGGCAAGTGCGCAAAACTTCCGATGAACAGCAGCCGCCGCCGCTCCGGCGGCTCGTGCCGGGGCGCGAACCGCTCCAGGTCCACGCCGTTGTCCAGCACCTCGACGCGGCCTGCGCCCTCGACCATCGCCGCGTCGCGCATCGACATCGCCACCACGCAATCGACCCGCCTCCACAACTCGCGCTCGAACCGCTCCCACCGCTTCCACTGCTCGCGCGTCTCCCACGATTCGCGGCCGGCGAGCAGTTGCCGGTACAGATCCAGCGTGATGTCGTGCTCTACCAGCACCGTGGGAAGCCCCGCGCAGTCCTCCGCGCACAGCCCCATCTGCGTGAATTCCATCTGCACCAGCGCGGGCGCGTGCTTGCGCAACGCCAACCGGAGAGCCGCACGAAACGCCGGATCGTCGTGCTCCTCCACCACCTCCGGCCTCTCCGTCATCGGCCGCAAGTGCGATCCTTCCCGCTCCACCAGGATCACCTCATGGCAGATCTCGAGAAGCTCCGCGGGCGGCGGCGCGTGCTTCGTGCAGAAGGCGATCAGCACCTGGTCGAAATCCGCTGCGGCGCGGCGCATCAGGTTGTACATCCGCACCGCCCCGCCGTGCGACAGCGGCCACGGCGCATACGCGCTCAACACCAGCACCAGCGGCTTGGCGCCGTCCCTCGCCCTGCCCGGAAACACTGCGATGGCGCCCGATCCCGCGGCCAGGATCTCCTCTTCCTTCACACTCGCCGCGGACAACCGGCGGAGATAACGGTACGCCCGGCAGCCCGCGCGCAGGGCGAACATCGCCCAGGGCTGCTTGGGCTCCTGCGCGGCGTGCCAGTTCAATCTCTCCACCGCCTCGCGCCACAACCTGCCGAAAAGCCGCGGATCGCCCACACCGCGAAGCAGAAACCGCAGGTAGTTGATCTCGACCCACGTTTGCAGCTCTTCCGGCCGGAAGAACCTCGACGTCGTGGCACGGTGGTGATGAACCGCTCGCGCCCCGGCCACAAACACGCTCGGCCAACCCAGCCGCCAGGCGCGAAAGCCGAGATCGAGATCCTCCACATAAGCCGGCTGCAGCGCCTCGTCCATCCCGCCCAGCGCGCGCAGCTTCGCCGTGTCGTACAGCGAACAGCCTCCGCTTCCATACAGCACCGGCGTGAGGTTCTCCCCTTCCACGGGTTCGATGCAATGCACCGGGAACTCGTCTCTGGCGCGTTTCCGCCGCCACACGGCCTTTCCCGTCTCCTCGCGCCGTTTGCCTTCCGGGAAAAAGATCTGCGCCGTGGCGCAGAACAGATCCGGCACGGCATCGAACGCCGAATGCAAGGCGGCCAGAAAGCCCGGCTCCGGCGCCATGTCGTTGTTCAGCAGGAGCACCCGGCTGTACCGGGCGCGCGCGATGCCGCGGTTGACGGCGGCGGCGAAGCTCAGCGGCTCGCGGGTCGTCTCCACCTTTACTCCCGGATGCGCCTCGCGCAGCCAATCCGCCGTGCCGTCCGTGCTGCCGTTGTCCACAACGACAACTTCGGCCGCACTGCCCGCCAGTTCTTCTTCGATTCGCGGCAGCAGAGCCTCCAGCAACGCCCGCCCGTCCCGAGAAGGGATTACGACGCTCGTGCCCGCGGGCAGTTCTGACGCTTCCGGTTCCGGATGTGCAGCCGCGCCCAGGCCCTTCCAAAGCCTTGCCTGCCAGCCCGCGGCTCTGGCCAGCATCGCGAATAGCGGCCGCAGGTACGCCCGCGGATTTCGCAGCCGCCAGACCTGCGTGTACAGCCAACCGCCAGGGTGCGTCTGCCGCTCCACAAACTCTCGCAGCCGCCACCTCACGAACCGGAGCGCCTGTGGCGCATCGCCCGGGCGCGCCGCGAAGTGATGGAGGTTCTCGTTGAACACCAGCAGCTTGCCGCGCGAGATCCAGAGCGCCGCGGCGCGCATCGCCCAGTATGGCAGCAGGCGGTCCAGTACCAGCGTCGTCCACTCAACACGGCACCCGCGGAGTTCGTCGCCAATGCGTGCCAGATTCTGCCGCAGCGTGCGGCGGGGAAACCACGGGATCCATCGCGCCTGCGGACCGGAACGCGGCGGAGGGAATTCGGCCACCAGCACCAGTTCGGCGTCCGGCAGCACAGACTGCAGGCGTTCCAGGAAGGCGGCTGCCCGGTCCTCCCATGTCGAGGCGAAGGCGAGCAGAACGGGACGCCGAGCAGTCAACTCAGATCAGCCTGTGCCAGGGAGTCTTCAGGCCGCCGTTCTGCCGCTCCTCCCACATCGCCAGCGCCTGCAGGCAGAATGCCGTGGAGACCGGATTGGCGTAGTTGGAAAGGCTTCCGCGGCGCGAGCCGAAATTGAAGCCTCCATCGGTGGCGGGATCGGACGAGATCATCTGATAGGCGGCGGCGCGCTGCGCCTCCTCCCCGGCGGCGCACTCGTCCAGAGGAACCAGCCCCAGCGCGTCGGCCCACAGCCGTACGCGAAGCAGCTGCGCGTTAACGTCGGAGCGCTCGAATTCGGCCCGGATTCGGCGCAGTTCCGCCGCAACGCGTGCGATCCCATGTTGCAGCGCCTCCCGAACCGCCTGGCTCTCCGGACGCGCCAGCAAGGCTTCCAGAAAATAGCTATAGGCGTGAAGCCTGTCCATGCGGCGAGGGTCATCCGGCGCCGCGGTCAGAAACTCGCCGTGCGTGGCCAGCCCCTGTCGCAACGCCCGGTCGAACACTGCGGCCAGCCTCCCTTCGCCGGCCATCTCGGCCAGCTCCAGCCATGCCAGCGCCGACTTCAACTGATAACATCCGCTGGACGACGACCACCGCCCGTCGCCCTCGAGCGCTTGCTTCGACGGCAGCACAAGGATCGCGTGAATGTCGCGCGAGTTCACGAAGTCGCGCTCCATCGACTCGCCGCAGCGCTCCGCCGTCCGCCTGTATTTCTCCACCCCCGTGGCGCGCCACAGCCGCAGCAGCCCGCGGGCGATGATGCCGTTGTCAAAGAAGTAGCTGAGGCGCGGCGCGGCGCCGTTGGCGCCCCATTCGAAAGGCATCGCCTGGGCTTCCTCATCCCACGCACGGCACAAAAAGTCCCCCGCGCGCCGCGCGCCCTCCAGATACCCTTGCCCGCCTGTCCGCTCATGAAGCTCCAGAAGCGCCGAAACCGTGTAGCCGGTGATCTCCGTGGAAATGCCCGCGTTGCGGCGCTCCGAAATGAAGTGGTAGCGCGCCACGCCGCCGTGCTCCTCTTGAATCCCGGAGCGCAGGAACCATTCTCCCGCGCGCGCCACTGCCTCGCCGGGCGGCGTCGCCGGCGCCCCGATTGTCAAGCTCACTGGATGCTCACCCCGTTACGCTAAGGCCAAAACCTCAGGATAATCCACTCCTGCACACTTCCGGAGCCCCGCCCGGTCCTCACCGCGAAGGCTTCCACTTGATGTTGCAGCCCGCGCTCGGCCTCTGATCCGGGCTCACCGGCCTGCCTTCGAGCACGGCGTCGATGGCAGCCCGCAGGTCGCCTCCGGTCACAGGCTTCCCGTTGCCGGGGCGGCTGTCATCGAGCTGCCCGCGGTAGACCAGCTTCCGCTGCTCGTCGTAAAGGAAGAAGTCCGGCGTGCATGCGGCGTCGAACGCGCGCGCCACCTCCTGCGATTCGTCGTAGCAGTACGGGAACACGAAGCCGAGCTGCAAAGCCTGCTCTTTCAGGCTCTCCGGCGCGTCGTCGGGGTAATTGGCCGCGTCATTGGACGAGATGGCGATGATGCCCAGCGACTGTTCCGCATAATCCCTGCCAATGCGCGCCAGCTCCCGCTCCACATGCTTCACGTACGGGCAGTGCCGGCAGATGAACATCACCAGCAGCGCCTTTCGGTCCCGGTATTCTTCGGGCGAAACCATCCGCCCCGTCACCACATCCGGCAGTGAAAACAGCGGCAGGGGAGCGCCCAGTTCCTTCATCGTGGATTCGGTGAGTGCCATGCAGATTCCTCTCAATGGGATTGCCGGTTGAGGCGCGGCAATGCGCCCCGCATCCGCCATGTGCGGCACCGTGGCAGGCCGTGAGGCCGGCGGCGAACTTTCAGTTTACTTCAGGCCGGGGCAGGGAAGAATGAAAATCCCGTGAAGCGCCGGCGCTCAACCCTCGTTCTTTCCCGAGTCGAGGATTCTCTTCACGCCCGAGATGATGTCAATCGGCAGCGGAAACACCACCGTAGTGTTCTTTTCCGATCCAATCTCGATCAGCGTCTGCAAATACCGCAGCTGGATCGCCACCGGCTCCTTCTGGATGGTCGCCGCCGCCATGGCCAGCTTCTCCGCCGCCATGTATTCGCCGTCGGCGTGGATGATCTTGGCGCGCCGCTCGCGCTCGGCTTCCGCCTGCCGCGCGATCGCGCGCACCATCATATCCGGCAGGTCGACCTGCTTCACTTCCACCTTCACGACTTTCACGCCCCAGGGGTCGGTGTCCTGGTCCAGCACCTCCTGCAAACGCATGTTGAGCTTCTCGCGCTGGCTCAGCAGCTCGTCCAGCTCCACCTCGCCCAGAATGCTGCGCAGGGTCGTCTGCGCCAGCTGTGAGGTGGCGTAGAGGTAATTGGCCACCTCGAGCACCGCCTTCTGCGGATCCACGACGCGGAAGAACACAACCGCGTTCACCTTCACGGTCACGTTGTCTCGCGTCACCACGTCCTGCGAGGGCACGTCGAGCGTCTCGATCCGCAACGACACCCGCACCATCCGGTCGATGGGCTGAAAGACCAGGATGAAGCCCGGGCCCTTCGGCCGCGGCAACACGCGCCCAAGCCGGAAGATGACCCCGCGCTCGTACTCGTTCAGGATCTTGATCGCCGACAGCAGATAGAGGATGAGGATGAACAGAACGATCATCGGAACAGGCAGCATAACGAATTCCTTTCCTGCGCCTATTGTGCGCGTTTCACGCGGAGATGCAAGCCCTCGACGGCCACCACGCGCACCCGCGCGCCCGCCTCGATAGGCTCCTCCGCTGTTGCCTTCCAGTACTCGCCCCGCAGCAGCACCGTGCCCGTGGGGTTCAGGTCCGTCCGCGCGACGCCGGTCTCGCCCGACAGGGACTCCACGCCCGTGGCCGGCGGGCGCAACCGCGCCCGGATCACCAGCGAAAGCAGAAACACGGTAATCAACCCGAACGGAATGCTCACCGCCAGTGCCGTGGCCCAACGGATCCGAAGCTCCGGCGGCCCTTCCACCAGCAACACCGCGCCCAGCACCATTGACACCACGCCGCCTGTGGCCAGCACTCCGTGCGAAACGATCTTGGCTTCGAGCACGAACAGCACCACCGCCAAAACCAGCAGCCCTACCGCCGCGAAGTTGATCGGCAGCACCGACAGCGCCAGCAGGCCCAGAAGCACCAGGATGGCTCCCGAAACCCCCGGCAGGATCATCCCCGGCTGCGTGAATTCCATGTACAACAACAGCCCGCCTGCCACCAGGATCAGAAACGCCAGGTTGGGATCCGCCAGCGCCTGGACCACTCTTTCGCGCAACGTCGGCTGATAGGCGCGCACCGCGAGTCCGGCTGTGCGCAAAGCCACCGTGGAGCCGTCGGCGCGCTTCACCTGCCAGCCGTCCAGCTTCGACCACAGCTCCTGCTCGTCGCGGACCACCAGGTCGACCAGCTTCTCCTTCAGCGCCTCTTCGCTTGTGAAGGACTTCGCCTGCAGCACCGCCGCTTCGGCCGCCTGCAGGTTTCGCCCGTGGCGCGCGGCGATGCTGCGCAGCGCCGCCGCCGCGTCGCTCTCCACCTTCTTCCGCATCACCGGATCCATGGGCTCGCCCAGCGTCACCGGCGAAGCGGCGCCGGTGCGCGTGCCCGCAGCCATGGCCGCGACGTCTCCGCTCAGCAGAATGAAGAAGCCCGCCGACGCGGCGCGCCCGCCGGAGGGCGTCACAATAGTCACCACCGGCACCGGCGACGCGCTGATCGCCTCAATGATCTCCCGCGTCGCCTCCAACAGCCCGCCAGGCGTGTTCAGCCGGATCAGAACGAACTGCGCCTGCTCCTGCCTGGCCTGTTCCAGCGCATGGCGCAGAATTTCAACCGAAACCGGGTGGATCACCGATTGGAAATCCACCGCCACGGCAGAGGGCGGCGGCTCGGCACCGCCGGCGCCCAAGGCTGCCGACAACAGGAGAGCCGGGACGAGGGATTGCCTCTTTCGCAGCATGAGCGCTCGCCTCCGCACCTAACATACTTCGTACAGTTGCCCAAGTAAATCCCTGTAGCGGGCTTCAGCGGAGGCTGTGCTATAGTGAGGAATTCACGAGCCAGGCCGGCGCACCGGGTCTTGTCCTTCCCATGAGACAGGTCGACCTGATCCTTCCCGTTTACCGAGAAGCGGAAGGCATTTCGCACTTCGATGCGCGGCTCCGCCGGGTGCTGTCGGAGCTGTCCCCGCCGTATCGCTTCCGGCTTTATTACATTCTCGACCGGTCCCCCGACAGAAGTTACGAAATTCTGCGCGAAATCGCCCTGTCGCATGATGATACGGTGCTTATTCACCTGTCGTCCCGTTTCGGCCATCAGGCGTCGCTGATGGCCGGTCTGGACCACTCGGCGGGGGATGCCGCGATCATGATGGATACCGATCTCCAGCATCCGCCGGAGCTGATTCCGTCCCTGCTCGATCGATTCGAGGCCGGCTGCGATGTCGTGCAGGCGGTCCGCTGCTACGGGGACAGCATTTCCGTGCCCAGGCGGCTCGCGTCAGCGCTGTTTTACCGGATCCAGAATGCGCTGTCGCCGGTGAAACTGGATCCGGGTTGCGCCGATTTTCGGCTGATTTCCAGAAAAGTGGTCAGTGTTCTCCAGCAGCAGATTCGCGAACACAATCCGTTCTTGAGGTTGCTTGTGGCCTGGACCGGCTTCCGGACCGCCACTGTTCCGTTTGTGGCTGCGCCTCGCGCCCACGGCAGCACCCAGTATTCGTTGCGGAGGCTGGCGGGTTTCTTTCTGGACGGAATTCTGTCCTTTTCGCGGATCCCGCTTCGCCTGGCGGCGATTCTCGGCTTCATGGTGGCTGCAGCCGGACTGTTCTACGCGGCCGTGCTGCTCTACACTTACTGGCGCTATCAGGACTTCCCGCGGGGTTATGCATCGCTGATTTCAGTCGTTCTGGTGCTGGGTGGAGTCCAGTTGGTGATTTTGGGCATTTTGGGCGAATATATCGGCCATATTCTTGACGAGGTCAAGGCAAGACCGCTCTATATCGTCGATGAAATCATCGTGAAAGGACAGACCCCGGTGGCCGGCCAGCACGTGCAAGGCGGGGCAGCGCAGTGATGGGTCGCATGCGTCGGACGCGCTCCGGGCCTGAAGCCGCTGCTGATCCGATGCCGGCCGCGCCCGCCAGCGACGCCCCTGCAGCCTTCACCGGCGGAATCAGACAACGGCGCGCCGCCGCGCTGTGGTTGTGCGCCGTGGCCGCGGTTTCATCTCTTCAGCCTCTCCTGCTCGGCTTCTACCTCGATGACTGGTCGTTGATAGTAAAAGACGCCGGCCTTCTCGAGCCGTTCAGCGCCGGTTTGTGGCGCAGCATCGTTGCATTGGATCCTAGCCGCCCGGTTTCCATCGTGTTCCGCTGGCTGGCCGGATCCGTGTTTCGGGACGTGGCAGCCTTCTGGCACGCGGCCCTGCTGGCCGTGAGCGCGTGGATCGTCTGGCAGGCCGGCGGAATGCTTCGCACTCTTCGCATCGGCGAAGCAGCCATGTCCCGGACGCAGTCTCTCGCTCTGGCGGCCATTTGGGCAGCCTTGCCTTGGGCAGCTCCGATCCGGTTCTGGCCGACGCTGCTCAACGTGCTCTGCTTCCTGGCGCTTTTCCTCTGGTTGCTCACGCACCTGCTCCGGCGCTGGCGCGAGGGAAAGGGCGAGTTTCTTGTCCCGTTTGCCGTCTATCTGGCGGTGTGCCTGGGTTACGAGGCATTCTACCTGCAATTTGTCCCGGTTCTGCTGCTGGGCATCGCGGAGATCCGTTGCTGTGCCGTGCCCCGGGCCGCGGTCTTCCGGAGTGCCGCTGCGCTGGTCGTGGCGCAAGCCCTCGCCGGCGGCTGGTATGTGCTGACCGGGAAACTCGCCCTCTCGCAGAAGCCGGTGCTGCAGGACTGGGCAGGCATGCTGGAATACAACCTGAAAGCGGCCTTGCCCCAAATGGCGGCTTCTTTCGGACCTCTCAAGTGGGTGGCGGTTGCGTCATTCCTCCTGCTATTGGCCCTGTCGGCGCTGCTTTGGGGACGGTTTGTCGCTATGGGCCGGATCGCGCGAGAGAAGGCTGAATACTGCGCCTGGGTGGTGGGCGCGGCGGCCGCTGGCGCCCTGCTATCCGTGCTCGTGTTCAGCTTAGGCGGTAGGCCGCTGTTCGGAACCGGGGTGGAGGCCCGCGGGCTTCTGTTCGTCTCCTTCTGGAGCGCGCTGGCGGCGGCGGTGCTGCTGGCCGTCGCGCTTCGGCAGGCTGCAGGACAGACGAACCTCTGGTGGCGCCGCCTGATCGTGGCCGGCACGGCCGTTGCCGCCACCTGCCTTCTCGCCGGTTTCATGCTGCGGCTGCGGGACTGGCATCAGGCAGCCCTTCTTCAACGACGCATCCTGTTGTCGTTGCCAGTGGCCGAAATGAAGAAAACGGAGCCGGGCGCCGCCGTGCTGTGCATCTGGCCTATCGACATTCAGGGCGCTCCGGTGTTCGGCTCGCCGTGGGACATCAGCTCCGCAATTCGGGTCTGGTACCCCGCCCTGGCCGACAGGACCTTCCACATTTACAGCCACTGGGGCGGGGTCCTGCGCTGGGACGGCATGAAACTCCGTTACTCCTCCGCGCCCCCGATCGAGCGCCCTGTCCCGCTGCTCTATCTCTGGCGCCCGCTGCAAGGGGAATTTCTGAAGATCGACCAGTCCATCGAGGTACGCCCGGATCAATCATGGATCCTCTCACAAAGACAATGAAAACCGGATGAAGCCGGACACCGGCTTCTGTTGAGTGCGCCCGTGCCCGGCCTGGATCCTCTCTCTGACCAGGATCGTTCCCGTCTGGCTGCCGTCCCCGGCCACGCGCCGTCAGCGTCTGCTGGCTTCGGGCCAGCTTAGCGTGCTGGCCCGACAGAGCCTGGAACAACTCTACGCAAGCCTGAATCCCTTCCTGCTGCGGAAACAGATCGAGCAACGCCTGAACGAGCTGCCCAAAACCGTCCACCGGAACGAGACCGCCCAAGCGGCTCGACGGAAACTCACCCCCCGTTCGGTTACTTCCTTCGTGACTCAACGGGGGCCGTTCGGTTACCGGGTGAAATGACTTGACTCGCCCGGCCCGCAGAATCTGCGCCCGGAAAAGAGAAAACCCGCCACCCACGGTGGCGGGTCTTCGGTGCGTGTCTTGATTGTCGCCCTATGTTCTCCGCTTCGTGCGCAGGAAACCGATGGCCAGCAATCCCGCGCCGCACAGATACAGCACGGCGGGTTCGGGGATCTCACTCGGAGGTCCGCCTTCTATGAAAGAACTCACGATTTCCACCCGGATGCCAACCGGATTCCAGGTGCTGATGTTGTTGACATCGAACGCAGCAATGAACTCGTTCTCAATCACGACCACCATGCTGTTCCACCCCACCTGGAACAACCCCGGAGAGGGACCCACCGTGTATGGTCCTTGCAGCGCGGTATAGCCTGCCGCACTGATGCCCGTGAGCTGTGTGCCGTTCACCCAAATCGAATTCAGGTTGTTGTCCGTGGCAAGCATGAATTGGAACGTTGCCGTGTCCGGGTCGTATCCCGGAGCAATGTAATAGCCGATGGCGAAGTAGTGGAATCCCACCTGATCCGTATACGAGCCATAAGCGGGACCATACCCCTGTTGCGGGGAGATCCATTTCGACTGCGCGGAGTTGGCAACCCAGTGAGGGAATGGGTAGGAAGTGTCATCCGTCACATAGGCGGGCACGAACGTGCCAGCAGGCGGTGAAGGCACATACGACCAATACCAGGCAGGGTCTGTGGTCCCCGGCGCCGATCCTCCTGTGCTCACCAAACCCGGGATAGGCGCAGCACAGACGCCAAGCGCCCCAACAATCAATGCGGCGATTGCACGCACCTTGAATCGTGTGTTCATCAGTCTCCTCCGAAGTACCACGCAATCCGTAACACAACTTGTGGTACTCCTATCGGGCCTATTTTACTTAAGCGCTTGCCTGCGGTCAACCACGACGGCACAAATAGAGTGTTTTTTTTCGAGACGGTTCGGTTCCAGGTGGGTACCAGGGGTACCAGATCCCGGCGAACAGGGTTGTAGCCTTGGGCGTTCCAGTACCTTCAAGAGTCTCGAACCCCCTGAACACGCCTGCCACCCGGAACCACACACGGCGGGTCAAGGGCGTGGACTGACAATACGCCTCCGGCAACGGAGCTGCGCATCCCTTGCCGCGAAGAGATCTCTCTGGGATGGGGCGGGTGGTGGGCTCGGCAGAACTCGAATCTGCGACCTCTACCGTGTCAAGGTAGCGCTCTAACCAACTGAGCTACGAGCCCGTTCCGGGGGAACACCCTCATCTTACCATGACGGCAACCGAATGCAGTTCGAGGCGCGGAATCACGGCTCTCCACTCGCTGCCGGCGCGCCGCCATTCCAGCGCCGCACCGTCCGGTTCGAGCTTCGCGCCGCGGGGCTTGGCGCCCTGCACTGCCAGCGCCACCGGGCCCGCCGGCGGCACAAAATCCACCGTGGCATACTCGCCCGCCACCTGCATGGCTGTCGTGTTCAACAGATGCACCAGCGTCTCGCCTTCCTTGCGCCGCAAGACCACCTCCACGGTGGGCGCCGCCTCGACCCGCACCAGGGGCTGGAAGCGCGGCCGGATCAGCGCCTGCCCGAACTCCCGCACCGCCGCTGCGTGCGTCGCTGCAAAAACACCGCCCACCGGCCCCGGAACCACCACCACTCGGCCCTTGCCCCACGCCGCCTCCACGGCCGCCGGCTTCCCGTCCCGTGTCGTGTTCACCTCGCTATAGCGCCAGTCGACAACCTGCCCCGCACCCGGCTCGACATCCAGCCACTCTCCGGAGGCGTTGCCCAGAACCCCGTGCCGCAGCCACGCCTGCACCCGCGCCGGCTGCCCGGCTGCCTTCATGCCCAGCCGCCCCGCCAGCCGCGCCGCATTCTGCGCGCCGCTTGCCAGCAAGAGGCCGCCGTTGCGCACGTATTCCAGCAGCGTATCCAGGCACTCTTCCCCCGGCTCTTCCCAATCCGGCAGCACGATCACCGGATACCGCGACGCCACGCGCTCCAGCTTCCAGTCCGGCAGCACATCCACAGACCACTGGCACTCGAGCAACAGATCCACCCATCCGCGCGCCGGATCCGAAAGCCGCCCCCACCCGCCAAACAGCTTGTTGCCCGTCCGGTACAACGACTCCTTCGAGAACACCACCCCAATCTGTGGCACCGTCTCTGTCCCCTGGCTCCACTTCTGCAGGCTCCGGCAATGCCGTGCCAGCGCCGCCATCGTGTCGATGTGCGCCTCCTCGAAATGCCCGGACCGCGCCGGGTGGTAGTAGACCTGGAAGCCGCCCGCCTGCGCCAGCACGATGCCCGCCTCCTGCATCAGCTGCACCGCCGGCTTGAAAACGTGCCCCACGCGGTTGGAGTCGGCCTGCTGAAAGCCCCACGCCATCAGGTCCCACGGCCTGCCCGTCTGCGCCAGATACCGCGCCTCCAGCCGCGCCGTCGAGATGCTGGCGTTGCCAAGATAGTCGCCGGAGAGAAAGTCCACCGGCAGCGTGGGCTCCTCCGGCACCATCGTCGAATACAGCCAGTTGCTGGCGATCTGGAACTGCGGATGGCTGCGGTGCAGCTCGTCCACATAGTGCTTCACGTAGCGCCGGAACTGCTCGCGCTGGAATTTGAGCCACTCGAGCCACCCCGGCTCCCCCGGTTTTCGCGGCGCCGGCCGCCCGAAGGCGCGCAGCGCGGCCTCGCAATAGTCGGGGTGCGTCGCCCAGCACTCCCCGTCCACCCAAACGCCGTCCAGTTCATACTTCGTCGCCGCCTCCCGCAGCTGCGGAATCATCAGCCGGTCCACGTACGGGCCGAACGTGGATGTCTGCCGCGTGTCCGATTTGCCTTCGGGCGTTATGCGCGCCCACTCGGGATGACGCCGCACCGCCTCGCTGTCCCAGATTCCGGAAAAATGAATGAACAGCGCCACGCCGCGCTTGGCCGTCTCCGCCCGCCATACGCCCAACGAGTCCCTGACGATCCCCGGCGCCGAAGGCCCCACTTCGGAGGGCCAGCCCAGCCACCCCGGATGTCCCTTCGCATCGTATTGCACAAAGTCCGGCCGCACCCGGTCCAGCAGCCGTCCCACCGCTTCGGGGGTGACGTCGCGCCCCAGCACGGTGTCCTTCTCGTTCGGGTGCAGATCGAAATGCAGGCCGAAAAAGCTCTCCGCGCGCCGCAGCCGCCGGGGCCCCGGTTGTGCCCAAACCACAACGCCCGCCGCAGCCGCCGCGAATTGTCTCCGGGTCAGGTTGTCGAGTGCCATCGAAGATACAATATAGGGTTCCAATGTCGTTTCAAATCGCGCAGCGTGAACGCGGCGGCGCTGTCATCCTCGAACTCGATGGCCGCTTCGTGCTCGGCGAGGCGGTAGAGCGTTTCCGTGCCCAACTCGAGGAGCTCATCCGGGCCGGCCGCATCCACATCGTGCTCGACATGACGCGCGTGTCCTACATCGATTCCAGCGCCCTCGGCTGCCTCGTCATGGCCCACACCAAGGTGGCGCGCGCCGGCGGCGCCATGTCCATGTTCGGGCTCAACGAAAAGGGTCTCGAGCTGCTCGTGATCACCAAGCTGGCTACCATCTTCCGACTCGCCGAAAACGAACTGGACGCCGTGAACCTCTGCTTCCCGGGCCGCACGGCGAAGAGCTTCGACATCCTCGAATTCGTGCGGAAGCACTGGGGCGAAGACGCAGGCGGCGCATGATAATCGTGATCGTCGGCGGAGTGGCGGCGGGCTTGAGCGCCGCCTTGCAGGCCCGCAGGGCCGATCCTTCCGCGGAGATCACCGTTCTGGAGAAGGGCAAGCGCATCTCTTACGGCGCCTGCGGCCTGCCTTACTTGCTGGAAGGCCGGGTCGCCTCCATCGATCAGCTCGTCGTCCACCCGCCCGCCTACTTCGAAAAGGAGCACAACATCCGCATCCGCACGCAGTGCGAAGTGGTGGCCATTGAACATGCGAGGCGCGAAGCCGTGCTGGCCTCCGGCGAGCGCGTGCGTTACGACCGCCTCGTGTGGGCTGCCGGCGCGCGCCCCGCCCGCATCTCGGGCGAGCCGCGCGTCTTCCGCCTGCACACCGCCGAGGATGCCCTGCGGCTGCTCGATTTTCTGGATACGCAGCGGCCCAGCACGGCCGCCGTCGTCGGCGGCGGATACATCGGGCTCGAAGCAGCCACCGCGCTCCGTGCCCGCGGCCTCCGCGTGCGCCTCTATCACGACTCCACCGCTCTGCTCCACCGCGAAGACCCCTGGCTCACCAAACTCGTCTCCGCCCGGCTGGAAGAGTGCGGCGTCGATCTGCGCCTGAATGAACCCGCCCATCCGGACTCCCTCGACGCCAATCTCGTCATCGACTCGACCGGCCTGCGCCCGAACATCGAGATCCTCGCCGAAGCCGGCGCCTCGCTCGGCCGCACCGGCGCGCTGGCCGTCAGCGAACACATGGAAACCTCGCTCCATGGCATCTATGCAGCAGGCGACTGCTGCGAGGCGCGCCACATTGTCTCCGGCCGCGGCGTGTGGATCCCGCTCGGCACAACGGCCAATCGCATGGGCCGCGTCGCCGGCGCCAACGCCGCCGGTCGGCGCCAGCGCTTCGAGGGCGTGGCCGGCACCTCCATCGTACGCGTCGCGGGCCTCGCCGTGGCCGTCACAGGGTTCTCCCGGCAACAAGCCCGCCGGGAGGGCTTCTCGCCAGTCGAAGCCGTCGTGGAAGGGCGCGAGCGCGCCCGCTACTTCTTCGGCCGGAACATCCACGTCCAGCTGGTCGCCGACCGCAACAGCCGCAGGCTCCTCGGCGCCGCCGTCATCGGCGACAACGGCGTTCTGGCCCGCATCAACACTGCCGCCGCCGCCCTCTCCGCCCGCATGGACGTGGAAGCCTTCGCGGAACTCGACCTCGCCTACGCGCCCCCCTACTCCACCGTCACTGATCCGCTCATGGCGGCCGCCCGGCGCCTTTTGCGTCTTCTGGATCATTGAGGAGACGCGCCTCCGCTTGGCCGGGTTGCTAGACTGAAATTTCGACCAAGCTCCGCCCCCCGCCGGGCTCGGTGACCGTATGATTCAGGCTGGACAGCAAGCACCGGACTTCACCCTCGAGCTGCTCGATGGCGGCCACATTACTCTCGCGCATTTGCTCGAAACGGGGCCGTTGGCGCTCGTTTTCTTCAAGGCAAGCTGCCCGACCTGCCAGCTCGCCCTGCCATTTCTCGACCGGCTCGCCGGCGGCGCCCTGCATGTCTATGCCGTCAGCCAGGACGATGCCGCGCGCACGCGCGAGTTTCTCCGGATCTTCCCGCTGAAGATGCCGGTGCTGCTCGATCCTGCCTCCGCCGGCTACCCGGCGAGCAATTCTTACGGCATCCAGTACGTCCCGTCGCTGTTCGTCATCGAGCCGGATGGCCTCATCTCGGCCGTCTGCGAGGCGTTCGACCGCCGTGCTTACGAGGCGCTCGGGCTTCGCGCCGGCATGCCTCTTTTCCAGCCGGGCGAGCCGGTGCCGCTGTACAAGCCCGGCTGAGGAGCGAAGAATTAGGCTCCCGGGCGGAGCCTCCATGCATCGGATCAGATAAAAGGGCAAGGAAGGAGCGGATCAGAACAGATGCCAAAGGTCCAGGAAATTCTGAAGGGCGCAGCCGCCATCGTGAAGGGCATGTCGGTGACGCTCGGCGAGATGATGAACCCCATCATCACCGACGACTATCCCGATGCGCCCCCCGTCTTCCAGGAACGCTACCGCGGCCTGCACGTTTTGCAGCGCGACGACAACGGATTGGAGAAATGCGTCGCCTGCTTCCTCTGCTCCGCCGCCTGTCCCGTCCAGTGCATTTACATCGAAGCCGCCGACAACACCGAACAGGAGCGCATCAGCGGCGGCGAGCGCTATGCCGCCGTCTACAACATCGATTACAGCCGCTGCATCTTCTGCGGCTACTGCGTGGAAGCCTGCCCCACCGATGCCATCACCCACGGGCACGGCTTCGAACTCGCCAGCTACAACACGAGCACCCTCATCTACCGCAAGGAGCAGCTCCTGGCGCCGCTGCCGGAAGGCGCCACCGGAAAGGTGAAGCTCGATCACCCCGTCGCCGTCGGCGACGGCGGTCACTGACCCGCCAGCACCCGGTAGGCGCGCCGCGCCACGATCAGCTCTTCATTGGTCGCCAGCGCCACCACGCGAATGCGGGATCCGGCGGTCGAAATCTCGCGGTCTCCCGTCCCCTCCGCGTTCGCCTGTTCGTCCAGCTCCACGCCCAGAAACGCCAGCCCTTCGCAGATCGCTTTCCGCAACTGCGGGCTGTTTTCGCCGATCCCTCCCGTGAACGCAATCGCGTCCAGCCCGTTCATCACCGCTGCGCAACCCGCCACCGCCTTGCGGACCTCGTACACGAAAACATCCAGCGCCAGGTTCGCTGCCGCCGAGCCCGCGCGCGCCGCCTCCACAATGTCCCTCACGTCGCCGCCCGCCACGCCGGACAGCCCTGCCAGCCCGCTCACCCGTGACAGTTGCGTGCGCGCCTGCTCCGTGGTCCACGCGTTGCGGTCCATCATGTACAGCACCGCGAACACGTCCAGATCGCCGTGCCGCGTCGCGTTCTCCAACCCCGACTGCGGCGAAAACCCCATCGTCGTGTCCACCGACACGCCACGGTCAATCGCACACACCGAGGAGCTCCCGCCCAGATGGCAGCTCGCCAGCCGCAGGTCCGCCGGCTCGCAGCCCAGCATCTGCGGCACTCGCAGGCTCACATATTCGTGAGACGCGCCGTGGAAGCCGTACTTCTCCACGCCGTGCTCGGTCCGCCAGTCCTGCGGCACTCCGTAAACGCGCGCGTATTCGGGCTTGTTGCGGTGAAATTCGGTCTCGAACGCCGCCACCAGCGGAACCCCGGGCATCGCCTCCCGGAACGCCCGGATCGCTTCCAGGTAAATGGCGTTGTGCAACGGCGCTGCCAGCAGGAACTGCGCCATCGCCTGCTCCACGCCTTCGTCGATCACGAATGTCCCCTGATACCGCGGCCCGCCATGCGCCGCCTTGAAGGCCACCGCGTCCACCGCCGTGTCCCCGGCGCGGATTTCCGCAATCGCCGCCGCGTAATCGGTCACGCGCTCAAAGCGCCCCCGGGCCAGCTCCCGCTCTTCGGGCATCGCCAGGATCTGGTATTTCAGCGACGTCGAGCCGAGATTCGGAACCAGAATGTTCATGCTCTACTTGCCGGCCGCCAGCGCAGTGAGATTCTGTTGCGCCCGCGCCTGAAACGGGCTCTTCATCTGTGCGCACGCGTTCCAGAGCTTCTGCGCGGCGGCCAGCCGCGCCTTGTCGCGCTTCGGCCCCTTGCCGGCCAGATTGTAATTCGCCAGCCCGAGATAGAAATAGGCGCCCGGCAGGAGATCATTGGCGGAGGCGCTCGCCCGGATCGTCTCCAGACCCTCGGACAACATCTTTTCGCATTCCGCCCACTTCTCGCGCGTCCCGAGCGCGATCCCCGCAATCCAGTAGCCGCGCGCCAGCGTGTTCTTCTTCTTCGTCGCCCAGTCCGCCTCCGCCATCCCCTCCGGCGCGGCTTTCTCTGGCAGCATCGAAACCAGTTGCCCCGCATAACCGGCTGCCTTGTCGAAGTCCTTCGTGGAACTCAGGTGTGTGTCGGCGGCGAACAGCAGCATATCTTCGTTCGCGAAGCCCTGCGCGGCGGCGCTTTCCGCAAACTCAAGCGCCTTCTTCAAATCCTTCATCTGAAGCAGCGCCACAAAGCCCCGCCCGGCCGTCTGGCCCATGTACTGGCTCTTCGGGTTCGCCCGCATCAGCCCTTCCGCCAGAGTCACAATCGACTGCGGGTCCGCGCTTTGCAGCGCCGCGGCATAAAAGGAATACTCGGCGCGCGTGGTCACCTGCCGGGCGAAATCCACCTCCGATTTCCAGGTCTCGGCCTCCGTTTCATCCTCCGGTTCTTTCGACTCGATCTTCTTCTTCGCCGCCGCGATCGTCGCGTTGGCCCACTCCACGATGCAGGAGGCGTTCTTCTGCTCTTCGCACGCCTGCAAGGCGTTGTATGCCGCGGGAGCGTTGTCCGGCTCGGCGGCGAGCACCTCCTTTGCGCCGGCGATCACCTTGTCGTGGGCCTTCGCCTTCAACCACAACGGCAGGACCTGATTCAGCGCGTAGACTTTGCCCGCGTGGTTCGGGTACTTCTGGAGGAACTCCTGGTAAAGCTCGATCTTCTTTGCCTCGTCTGATTCCGAACCCGCCATCTGGAGCAGCAACCCCTCTGGGGTCTGGGCGTCGATCTGAAAACGCGCCTGTTGCGCCTGGAGCGGAGCGGCAAGCAGGGCGGCGGCGAGCAGCGCAAATCTCATGGATGCCTCCCGGTTACGTCTGCTGATAATATTACAGGGTTCCGCCGCGATGGTCGAGAGGAAACCGGTGCCAAGGCCATGATTCCCACTACCTACGCCGTTACACTCCTGCTCATGGTTCTTTCCATGTTCTGCTGGGGCTCCTGGGCCAACACCATGAAGATGGCGGGCAAGTGGCGCTTTGAACTCTACTACTTTGACTACGTCCTCGGCGTCATGCTCAGCGCCTTGGTCGCGGCGTTCACCTTCGGCAGCATCGAGACGGTTCTGCCCGGATCCGATCAGGTGGTCTTCCCGTTCCTCGACAACCTGATGATCACCGGAAAGCGCCAGATCGCTCTGGCGGCGGCGGGCGGCGTCGTCTTCAACCTCGCCAACCTGCTGTTGGTGGCCGCCATCTCGGTGGCGGGTCTCGCCGTCGCGTTCCCGGTGGGCATCGGGCTGGCGCTGATTGAAGGCGCCGTGCTGAACTACATCATCAACCCCGCCGGCCGCCCCTCTCTCGTCTTCGGCGGCGTCGGCCTCGTGCTTCTGGCCATCGTCATGACGTCGCTCGCCTATGCGGCGCTCTCGAGGCAGCGCAGCCCGGAGCAGCCCGGCGCGCCCCAGCCCGAGCCTTCCCGGCACGGGCGCCCCGCGCGCAAGAAGGCCTCCCCGTGGAAAGGTCTCGGCCTCAGTCTGGCCGCCGGCGTGCTCATGGGCCTGTTTTATCCTCTGGTGGAGATGAGCAAGCAGGGGGATCTCGGCTTGGGTCCCTATGCGGCTGCCTTCTTTTTCGCCCTCGGCGTGCTCGTCTCGACGCCCGTGTTCAACCTGTTCTTCATGAACCTGCCGGTGGAGGGCGACCCGGTCGGCTTCCGCGACTACTTCTCCGGCACTTCGCGCCAGCACGCCTTGGGCGTGCTCGGAGGCATCATCTGGAGCATCGGCACCATTAGCAATTTTGTCGCCGCCAGCGCCCCGAAAACCGTGAACGTCGGCCCCGCCATCAGCTACGCCATGGGGCAGGGAGCCACGCTGGTCAGTACGCTCTGGGGCTTGCTGCTCTGGAAGGAGTTCGCCGGCGCCAACGCCGGCGTCAAGGCACGCATCTGGCTGATGCTTCTGCTCTACGCCGCCGGCCTCGGCATGCTCTCCATCGCCCCGCTCTACCGCTGAGCCAGCGCCCGCACCAGCGCTTCCAGCACCTCGGCCGACGGCAGACTGCCTTGCGCGATCCTCGCCGAGCCTCCGCCGCGCCCGCCGCACTTCTCCAGCGCCGCCTTCAGGCGCGCCCCCGCTTCGATGCCTGTCGCCTCTCCCGCAGCCAGCAGGATGCTCGGCGGATCGGCGCACGCGGCCACGAAGACCCCCTGCCCGCCGGCGCAGAAGCTCTGCGCCAGCGCCCGCAGTTCGTCGCCGATGGGCCCTTTTTCGATCCGCTCCACATGGACGCGCAGCCCGCGCGGGTCGGGCTCGCACACCGTATATAGCGCCCGTCCCCGCAGCTCGGCCAGCTCCAGAGCCAGCCGCCGCCGCGCCTTTTCGGCCTCCTTCGCCTGTTCGAGCGCCGTGGCAGCGGCCTGCGGCACGTCGTCCAGCGCGGTGCTGAACACGCGCGCCGTGCGGTCCAGCGCCTCGTAATCTGCGCGTGCGCGCTCCATGGCCCGCACGCCGCACAGGAATTCCACCCGCGTCTGCCCTCGGATCCGCTCCGTCTTTCGCACCATCACCACGCCAATCTGCCCCGTCGAGCGCACGTGCGTGCCGCCGCAAGCCGAGCGGTCGATCCCTTCGATCGTGATGATCCGCAGCAGCCCCTCGCGCCCCGGTTCCTTCCGCAGACCCTCGGCGGACGCAGCGTCTTCAAAGGAAACGCGGACCGGCAGGTCCTGCCACGCCAGCTCGTTGGCGCGGCGCTCGGCCGCCCGCAGCTGCTCCGGCGTCACCGAAGGCGCATCCAGGTCGATGGTGCTCGCCTCGGCCCCCATATGGAAGCTCACGGTCTTGAATCCGAACACCTGCTCGAACACCGCTGACAGCAGATGCTGCCCCGTGTGCTGCTGCATGTGCTCGAAGCGCCGCGGCCAGTCAATCACTCCGTGCGCCTGATTCCCTTCAGGCAACGGCGACTCCAGCACATGCACTACGTTGCCGGAGTCCTCCTCTTCCACCGCGGTCACGAGCACGCCGTTCAGCGCGCCCCTGTCGAAGGGCTGGCCGCCGGAGGCCGGATAAAAGGCCGTGCGGT
This sequence comes from uncultured Arcobacter sp., assembly GCA_964458495.1. Lineage (GTDB taxonomy): Bacteria > Acidobacteriota > Terriglobia > Bryobacterales > Bryobacteraceae > JANWVO01. The sequence continues at coordinate 95,248 of CAYWJB010000003.1, read as the reverse complement.
CCAGCGTCACGCGCAGGCCGCCGTCGCGCACTTCCAGAATGCGCGCGTCGAATTCGGCCAGATAGCTGTCTTCGTAGTAGAGCCGCTCCGTCATGCCGCCCCTCTCCGCCTGCGGCACGCCGGAATCAGACCCACTCCAAAGCGCCCTTCTTGTATGCCCAGATGTAGCCCACGATCAGGATGGCGAGAAACACCGCCACTTCCGCCACGCCAAACCAGCCGAGCTGCCGGAAACGCACCGCCCATGGAAACAGGAAGATCGTCTCCACATCGAAGACGACGAACAGGATGGCGACGATGTAGAAGCGCACGGTGTAACGCCCTCGCGCGTTGGACGCCGCGCGGATGCCGCACTCGTAAGCCTCCAGCTTCGCAGGCACCGGCAGCTCCGGACGCAGGTAGCGGAAGATAGCCAGCAGCACCAGGGGGAAAAGCAGGGCGCATATCAGGAATATAAAGATCGGCACGTACCCTTCCGGCATGGTTTCAATATATCATCGCTCGCCGCGCCGACGTCTGGCCTGCATGGCGCCTTTCCCGCGCCCGCCTCCCTGCTGTCGCACGAAGGGGACAGCCTGACACGGGCAGTTCGCGTATTTTCCAAGGGGACGGAGCGCTCCGTCCCCTTGGAGATTCATCCGGTGCACGCACAACGTCGTCGGAACGCCTTGGGATGCTCGCTGCGCTGCACTCGGCTTCCCCCATCACATCTGCAGGAGCGGCACTAACGGCCCCCTTCCTCACGGACCCGGACCGCAAGGTCCGCCTGAAGCTGCTCCCCACTAACAAGATCGGCGCCGGCGTGCACATCCTCGCCTGCTACCTGAGTTCGAACCACATCGACCTGGTGGCCGTTCACGAGGCCGAGGACTCTCTCGCCGTCCTGCTGACCAAGGCCTAAGGGCGCTGCGAGCAGATGTTGGACGCGCGGCTGCAAAGGACTGGGCGCCTGCTCCAGAACCGCTCTTCACTTACCCGCTGGAGCCGGCGCACTTGCGGCGGACGCTGGCATTCATGGAGCGCAACCCGGTGCGGGGGGGCATGGTGGAACTGGTTGAGAATACAGCACGGCGGTGCATCTCGAACTGGCGCAGGACAAGCTACGGCTGGCGGACGAACAATTCTGGCGGGAGTTTGGTGGCGCGGAGATGTGGCGAGAGCCGCTGATGAGCCTGGAGGAGCTGTCCGAGCTGCGATGGCTGCGCAGATGCACGTTCGCGGGGCGTCCTTATGGAAGCGAGAGGGTTCTCCCAAGGATGGAGGATCGGTTCGGCCGCAGGTGGAGACGGTGGTCGTTCAAGAATGCGTCCGACAAGCCGCTCGAGCATACCATGAGCGCGCTCGATGGCTGAAACGCCGGATCTTGCGAAACCGTCAGACGGCTCCGTCCCCTTGGAAAATACGCGAACTGCCCGTGTCAGGCTGTCCCCATGGGCCGTCCTTGCTAGAATCGACACTTGAGCGCAACCTCTTCACTTGCCGTACCTCTCCGGCTGCCCGGAATGATGTTCTTGCGCGTGCTGCGTGAGCGGCGGTCGCTCATCTACCAGATGGTCCGGCGCGACTTCCAGCAGCGCTTCGTCGGCAGCGCCGCCGGATGGCTCTGGACTCTCATCCATCCGCTCGTACTGCTGGTCAGCTGGGTCTTTGTCTTCCAGTACTGCCTCAAGGTTCCGCCGCCGCCCGGCGCTGGCGACAGCTACACGCTCTTCCTCTTCTGCGGCTACCTGCCGTGGATGCTGTTCCAGGAAACCGTCCAGCGTTCAGCGAACTCGGTGGTGGAGCAGGCGGGGCTGATCACCAAAACCGTCTTCCCCGCCGAGATCATCCCGGTGACGCTCTTCCTCTCCTCCCTGGTCAGCCACCTCTTCGCTCTGCTGGTGGCGGTGGCGATGGTGCGTTGGATGACCGGGCATTTCAGCATCCTCATCCTTCTGTTGCCCGTCTACACGCTGCTGCTCGGGTTATTTGCCATCGGCGTCGGTTGGCTGGCGGCAAGCCTGCAGGTCTTCTTGCGTGACACGGCCCAGATCGTCGTCGTCCTGTTGACCGGCTGGTTTTGGCTCACGCCCATTTTCATCGACGAATCCCACTTCCCGCCCGCCGCAAAATTCCTCGTCAAATACAACCCTTTGGCACTGGTGGTGAAGGGCTACCGGCAGCGCCTGATGACCTATGAACTGCCCGATCCCTCTGGACTTCTGCTGCTCGCCGCCGCCTCCTGCGCCACTTTCCTTGCCGGTGGCATGTTTTTCCGCCACCTGAAGCGCGGCTTTGCCGACGTTCTCTAGCCATACCATTCCTCATGGAGCAACTGAAATGGAACTGACGCGACGGGGGCTGTTTGGATCGATCGCCGCCCCCTGGCTCATGCAGCGGCGCGGCGTTGCTGCTGCCCGCCCCAACATTGTGCTTGTTCTCGCCGATGACCTCGCCGCCTGGATGACAGGCTGCTACGGGAACCGCGAAATCCGCACCCCGAACATCGACCGGCTCGCCGATGCCGGCACGCGGATGGCGCAGTCCTTCGTCTGCACCCCCATCTGTTCGCCCAGCCGCGCCACGCTTTTCACCGGCCGGACGCCCCGCCAGCACGGCATTCACGACTTCCTGACCGAGAAGCCCGCCTCGGACCCGCCGCAGGGACAGGCCGCGCCGCCCCCTTCCTTCGAACGCGAAGTGATGATCAGCGACCTGCTGGCCGGCGCCGGCTACCGCTGTGGATACGTCGGCAAGTGGCACATGGGAAACGACGCAAAGCCTGGCCACGGTTTCCGTTTCACCGCTACAATCCGCGGCCGCAAATACCAGGATCCGGACCTGAATGTAAACGGAAGCACCGTTTCTGAAAAAGGTTATCTGGCCGACATTCTGACAAAATACGCCTCGGATTTTATCGATAACCAAGACAAAAATAGCCCCTTCTTCCTCACCGTCGCCCATCTGAATCCGCACACCCCCTACGACGGCCACCCGCAGCGCTATTACGACATGTACCGGGACGTGCGCTTCGAATCCTTCGGCATCCAGCCGGCCGCGCCCAATTCTCTGCGCGAGAGGGAGTTTCTCGAGGATCCCGTGCCCAACATGCGGCGGTGCGCGGCCTCGGTGACGGCGCTGGACGACCAGGTGGCTGCCCTGCAGAAGAAGCTGCTCGAACGCGGCCTCTTCGAGAACACAATTTTCATATTCACCAGCGACAACGGCTTCCTCCTCGGCCGCCACGGCCTTTGGAGCAAGGGCCACGCCTCCAACCCCATCAACATGTTCGAGGAGGTGATGCAGGTGCCCATGATCTGGTCCTGGCCCGGACGTATCCCCGTGCAGGCCGTGCGGCCCGAGCTCGTGAGCTTCTACGACTTCCTCCCCACGCTCTGCGAAGCGGCCGGAGTCGATCCCCCCAAGGACCGCAACCTCTGCGGGCGAAGCTACCTGCCGCTGCTGATGAACCGTCCGCTGCCCCGGAAGCATCCCTGGCCGGACCTGGTCTTCGGCCATTTCCGCTACACCGAAATGGCCCGCGACAAGTATTACAAACTGGTCGTGCGGGAACCCGGCACCGGCCCCGGCGAACTCTACGACATCCGCAAGGACCCGCGCGAGCGCGTCAATCTCTTCGACGACCCCGGCTACTCCACCGTCCGCGCCCGCCTCGAGAAGCGCCTCGCCGGGTGGCGCGAAAAATACGCCTGATCAGTCGCGGAACACCGCCCGCACGCCCGCCGGACCGGCAAACACGCACACCGCCGCATGGCCGCAACCGGGTGCGATGTCGAAGCGGTGCTGCGTCTGATAGCGCTGCCTCATGTAGTTCCAGAACGTCGTGCCGCGCTCCCTGCGGTTCGGTCCTTGCGCCTGCGCGGGACAGCTCTTGTCGAGCGTCGGGTCATCGGTCCGCGTGTCAAGCTCCCCGACCAGATAGGTGACGTCCCGCGCGGCGAATTGCTTGCGGACCGCCTCAGGATCCATGCCCGCCGCGTAGCCTTCCAGCTTCTCCAACCCGTAGCGGTACTCGTTGTACCTCGTGCAATTGGCTGCATCCCAGTAGGGAACAAAATCTCCCTTGCATTCCCCCTGCGGCGAGCACACGCCGCCCTGCGACAGCCGCATTTGGTCCGGATACACATAGCTGGACGGATTGGCCGGCACATAACGCACTCGCACGCGCATCCTCGGCTCCTGCCGGTTGAACGCGGCATAGCGCTGCACGAATTGCCCGCCCGCGGAGTGGCCGGCCACCACCACCTCCCGAAGATCCGGAAACCGCTGCGGATCGTTGAAGCACTCCAGGATCCTGTCCATCGCCTCGTAGGAGGTGACCTCGCCGTTCATCGCGGCCAGTCCCGCCTTCCATCCTTCGTTCGTCCAGTACCACTCGCCAGGGCTCACCTCGTCGCCGCGGTTGGCCGACTGCCGGGCCTTGAAATGAGGCGCCACCACTGCGGTGCGGTCCAGCCGGCCGGCTGCCACCGTCGATGCCAGCGCCCAGCGGAAATAGTCCTCTGCGTTGCGGTTGGTGCCGTGCACCATAATGTAGCCACGCTCGACGCCCCGGTGCGCGCCGCTCTGCAGCGCGTGCGTGCGCCATACCACCACGTGCCCGCTTTTCACCTCCACCTTCTCGGTGGCGCCGATCCCCGCCAGCCAAGCCAGAATCAGAGCTCCTTGCATGCCGATCCCTCCACTCCTAACGTATTCTGATCAGCTCGGACCTCGTCAAGCGGAACACCGCAGCGAACTGGCCCCAATCCCGTCCCGGCACGCTCTGCCCTGGATTCCGGGCGCGCCACACCGACAACTGCGGGTCTCGTGCTTTCAGCCGGCAGAGGAAGGCCAGCAGGTGCTCTTCTTCTTCGGGCGGAGGCAGCGGATCGTCCACGAAGTAGATGGCCGATCCCGGCGGCAACGGCGGCAACTGCCGGCGCAGGACATTGCCTGCCGCCACGACCTTCGCTTCATACGGCTGATAATAGGTCTCGCGAATCCACCCGGAAAGCCACCGGTGCCGCGGCGCCAGCAAAAGCGCCAGCGCCGCCAGAATCGCGACGGTCAGCTTCCAGCCGCGCGGCTCCACGATCCTCGCCAGCCAGTCGAGCACCAACCCCGTCAGCAGACACCAGCCTGCGTAAGTCAGATAGAAGGCATAGAAGCTTCGTTGCGGCAGAAAGAGCAAAGGGAGAGGCGTGATGACGATCAGCGCGCAGGCGAGCCACGCCGCGCGGCTGCGCAACAGAAGAACGGCAAGCAAAGCGGCCGCCAGCACCGTCCACGCCGCCGCCGAAGACCAGTCCGGCCCACGGTACAGCAGGCTGGCCGTCAGCAGCTTCCACCGCGCATCGAGCACAGTGAGAGTGAACTCAGGTTGATAAGCCGGATTCGACGTCATCGGCGCGCGCCACGTCGTCCAGGCAAGTACGCCCCAGCATCCGGCGGCTGAACACACCGCGGCCTTCCACGCGCCCGCACTCGCCCGCCACAGCAGCAACGCCGAGGCGAGGATCACCGGCAAAGACACGGAGATTTCTTTCGATCCGCCCGCCAGCGCCGACAGGGCCGCCACCGCAGCCAGCCGGCCGGGCGTTGGCCGCCTGCCTTCCAGGACCACCGGCGCCGCTACAGCCAGAGCCGCGAAGAAGAACGCGAAGGCGAGCAGGTCGTAGAGGGTGCCGCTGTTGAAATAGAGGTCCTGCAACTGGGCGTGGTAGGCGAAAAACAGCCCCGCGAAGAGCGCCGCGCGCCACAAGCCCGTCCAGCGGAGAAAGAATTGGAACGCCAGCCAGAGGTGGGCCAGAAGCAGGCCAAAGCAGAAGACGCGATACGGCCGCGGGTGCAGGCCGAAGGCTTCCCACAGTCCTTTCAGCACCAGGTTCGCCGCCGGGCGCTCTTTCGAGGACAGAATTTCGAGCGGCGTGCGAAACGCGACCCCGTGCAGGTTCATCAGGTCGTCCGGCGTGAACCAGGCCAGCAGCCCGGCCCATGCGAACGCCAGAAACCACGCCGCCAGAGCGAGCCACGCGAGCCACGCTCTCCAGGACCGCCGTCCGCTCCCGCCTGGCGCCAGGACCTTCGTTGGACGGAGTTCCGCTTCCAACTGCGACACCTTCCTTCCATTCTTCCGCACCGCCCCGGTCCCTTGCGACAGCGCAAACCCGGCTTCCCTCCGGCCTCGCCTCGGCTCCGGAGCCCACCTTCCGGCCCCCTTTCGCTCCCGCCCCGTAAACCATCTGAATCTCTCATTGGAGCCGCGCCCGTGAGGCAGCGGCCAGATTCCCTGCCACGCTGTCACTCCAAAACCATCCACGAAATTCGCCGGACGCTTGCGCCACGCCCGCCCCTTTGCCTGGGGCCCTTTCCGCACATGACACTCTCGCCACCAGCGCGACTGTTGGAGCCGTGTGCGAGACTCGCGCCGGGCAAACCGACAGCGTGAGCGCACAGCGCAACAAGAATCACGGCTTCTTGACGCCGCGCGAGGAAGCGCCGGCAGGCGGGAAATTCCGTTGTCCGGCGCGAGCGCGAACACCGGAAGAATGGCCGTAACGAAATGCGCAGGTTCAAAGCCGCACGCGTTCCGGCTCTTCTTCTTCGCGGCGCATGATGAAGGGCAGCCGGAAGACATCGCCGCTGCGGTTGGCGAAGTACAGCGAGGACGGCGAGGGCTCGAGCGGGTTGCCGTCGGCCCAGAGGGCGCAGAATTCCGGTCGGGCGTGGAGGGGGCGGCGGAGATAGGTGTGGTTGAAGCGGCTGCCGCGGGTCAGTTCGCGGCCCTTGCTCCACGTCTGGCCCGAGTCGCGGCTCACCCACTCCTCGATTTCCCCGCCCGCGGCCCAAGGCTGCGGACCCGCGCCGGTCGGTCCCAGGAAGCGCCACAGCCGCCCCTCATCCTCGATGTAGAGGGAACCGTGGTCGTAGTTGTGATCGACGGTACAGATCGGGGAGAAGCGCCATTGCTGTCCGGTCCACCGGGCGAGCATGAGATGGCGCGGGCCGCTCACGGGGCCGGGTTCGAAGCCGCGGCATGTAAGATGGACAATCGCCGGGCGGCCATGGGGGTCGAATTGCAGATCCTTGAGGTAGACGAGAAGCCCCTCGCGGCGGAAATCGCGGACGAGCGTTTCATGGTCCGGGCTGCGCACCGGCAAAGCAGCGGGCGCCCCCGAGGCCGTGCGCCACGTGGCGCCGCCATCGGCGGTTTCCATGTAGTAGAGGTTGGTGCGCTGATTCAGCCCGAGTGGCGGCGGGTGGACGTTGAAAGCGGTTCCGACCTTGCCCCCGAGCGGCCAACTAATCTGGTAATGGCCGCGGAGGGCAAAGGCGAGTTCGCGCGGATCGGACCAGGTGCGGCCATCGGCGCTGGTCATTTGGTGGAGCGCCCTGCCGGTTTCCGTGCCCATGCCCGTGGCGCTGCGGTAGCGCGTGTGGAGGAACAGGAAGCCCCGACCGGAGAGGTGCCACGGCTGGCCGTAGGAGAAATTCGTCTCGAGAATCCGCTCGAAACTGTCGACCGACCACGGCCGCCGGCTTCGGTGGATGAACGACGGGCGGCTCTGTCCGTGGGAGTTGGAAAACACCCACAGATGGCCTTCAGCATCGATCGAAAGGACCGGATTGTCGTGGGCGTCTTCGGTTTGCTTGTTCAGGAGAATGACAGGGCGGGGAACACTGTGCCGGCGGTGGTCGTAATACGAGACGCAGTGCAGCAGTTCCTGCCGCCCGTCCTGAACCCCGCCGAAGCAGAAGAAGGTCTTGCGAACTTCCGGCGCGTAAATGGCGATGGGTGCGTGCTGCTGGGGATAGGTGGCGAACCCGCCGCTGTACTTGTAGCGGTACTTGTCCCCGGTCGGCTGGTTGAAATACCAGATGCCCTGATAGCCTGCGGCCCGGGCGGGTTCGTACGATCGTGGCGGCGCGGAGAGCGCTGCGAGGCCGGCAAGGAATGCCCTGCGGTGCATGAAGCCATTGTAACGGCAGCGTCCGGCTTCCAAGCAGCCCGCGCAGGCAGCATCCGTGGAACCGCCCGCGGTCGCGCATACAAGTCGCAAGGACGGGCGCGGCGGTCGCGCGGAGGAGCGGACCTTTCCGCGGCCGCGGTTCCGGGGAAATGCACCGGCGGCGCCGGCATGGCGGGACGGAGAAGCGGAAAGCGCACGGATCAGCCTCTGCCGGCCTGGCGGCTCCAGCGGGCTACGACGAGTTCAGCTACCTGTTGTTCCATATCTTTGTCCACTTCGGCGCGCCAGTCGTGCAGGCGTTTTTCCCGCAACCGCTCCAGAATTTCCACCTCGCGGCGGGCGGAGAGAACGGCATTTTTCTGCGCCTCGATCCGCGAGGCGAGCATTCCGGCTTCCGACAGCAGGCGGACGCATTCGGCGGCGGCGAAGCGCCGGAAGCCCTCTGCGGCGGTCAGATCGGAGGCGGTAAGCACGGGCAGGCGGCGCAGGGACTCCATGACGAATCGCTCTTCGTGTTCAAGCGCGGCGCGGCGGCGCTCGAGCGCCGCCTGCTCGGCGACGAGCCTCTCCAGGCGGGCCTGCTCGGCGGCGAGGCGGCCCCGGCGGTAATTCAGAAGCCTTTCGAGGGGGAAGCGGAATTTCTTCATGGGAGTCCCGTTTCGCCAGAAATGTATGGTGCAAACGGCATGGCATCAGAGCGGAAAAGGCGCGTTGGAGCGCGCCCGAACACAGAAAAACGCAGGTGTTGCAAGAAACCGTGGAAATGGCCGCCGGCGGCTGCGCCGGGCATGCAAGTGTGAATTCGCGCAGGGCCCGCGAAAAGATTGTATTATCAATAAAAACGAATTCCCTCTTTTGCAATCCGTGAATACCAAGACGGCACCCCGGAAAATGTCTGTGTCAAGCGAGAAAGTGCAGGGAATTGTCGCGGTTATATTGAAACAGTGCGGCCTTTGCGTGAGCCTGCGGGGCGATGCCGGCCCGAAGGAGGCCCTAGGGGCGGGGCAGGGAAGGCGCAGGAGGGGCATCATGTCACGCCTGCCATTTCTGCCATGCGGGCCTCGATTTCTTCGAATCTTGACCGTTCGCCGGGGGTCTGGCGCAGGAAGCGCTTGAGGTCGTTCTCGAGGCGCAGCGCGGAGTCGAGCTGTGGATTCGTGCCCGAGGTGTAGGCGCCGATGCGGATCAGGTCTTCCGAGGCGTGGAGCATGGCGAGGGCCTCGCGGAGGCGCGCGACGGCCTCGCGCTGCCGCGGGGTGGCGAGGCGGGGGGCGAGGCGGGAGACGGAATGGAGCAAGTCGATGGCCGGGTAGTGCCCGGCGTTGGCCAGAGCGCGGGACAGAACGATGTGGCCGTCGAGGATGCCGCGGACAGCATCTGTGACGGGCTCGTTGAGGTCGTCGCCTTCGACGAGGACGGTGAAGAAGCCCGTGATGGAGCCGTGGCGGAAATTGCCGGCGCGTTCGAAGACGCGGGGCAGCATCTGGAAGACGCTGGGGGTGTAGCCCTTCTGGCTGGGCGGCTCACCGGCGGCGAGGCCGATTTCGCGCTGGGCCATAGCCAGGCGCGTGACCGAGTCGGCGACCAGCAGGACACTCTGGCCCCGGTCGCGGAAGAACTCTGCGACGGCAAGGGCGACGAAGCAGGCGCGGACGCGGAGCGGGGAAGGACGGTCCGAGGTGGCCACGACCAGCACCGAGCGGCGCATGCCCTCGGGCCCGAGTTCGTGTTCGATGAAGTCGCGGACCTCGCGGTTCCGCTCGCCCACGAGGGCGAGGACGCAGACGTCGGCGCTGGAGTTTTTGACCAGGCTCCCGAGCAGGGTGCTCTTGCCGACGCCGCTGCCGCCGAAGATGCCGATGCGCTGCCCGCGGCCGACGGTCAGAAAACCGTCGATCACGCGAAGCCCGGTTTCGAGGCGTTCCCGGATGGGTTCACGTTCAAGCGGGCCGGGAGGCGGGGCGTAGAGGTCGTAGAAAGCCTCCGGCTCTGGCGCGGGGCGGCCGTCCATGGGCTGGCCGAAACCGTCGAGGACGCGGCCGAGGAGCCGGGAGGAAACCGCGAGGCGCGCCGCCTGCGGGCGGGCGGCGATCGGGTCGCCGGGCTGGAGGCCGGTGGTCTCTTCCAGCGGCATGGAGAGGATGTGCCCGTCGCGGAAGCCGATGACCTGTGTGCGAATGATCGATCCGGCGCGGGTCAGGATCTCGCAAAAATCCCCGACCGCAACCGCAGGGCCCCGGGACTCGATCAGAAGCCCGGCGGTCCGGACCACCGAGCCGGACAGGCGGACGGGATCAGTACGGGCGAGAGCTTTGAGGATGCGCGATGAATCGAGCCAGGAGGCGGGCGCGCTCATGCAGGACCTCCGGCGAGGGCGTCGGCGAGGCCGCGGGAGATCTCGTCGAGCTGGGTTTCCAGGGAGGCGTCGATGGCGCCGCGGGCCGTTTCCACCACCACTGCGCCAGGTTCGAGCGAGGCGTCTTCGAGGATGCGGATGCTTTGCGGGGCGCCGATGCGGGCCAGGTGGGCGCGGATGGCGGCGCCGTGGGCGGGATGAAGGCGGATTTCGGAGACTTCACGCAACGAGGCCTTCTCGAGCGCCGCCTTGGCCAGGCCGAGAATTGCGTCCGGGTCGACATGCAGCTCGCGCCGCAGGATGCGGCGGGCGATGGCGAGGGCGATCGTCACCAGCTCGCGCTCGGCTTCGGCGCGGAGGCGGGGTTTCAGCCCGGCGATCTCCTCGATGGAGCGGGCAAGCCGCGAGAACAAGGCATCCATCTGCGCTGCCGCCTGGCGCTGCCCCTCCTCGACGCCCTTCCGGAATGCCTCGTGCCGGGCAGCTTCGAGCTCGGCCCGGAACTGCGACTCGATCTCTTCGAGGCACGGGCCAGCGCCGGCGGGAGCGTCTGCGGAGCGGGAGTGAGCCGGTGAAGCGGCCGGAGCGGGATGAAGATATTGCCGTTCGAGCTCCTGCACAGGGGGGCCGAGCTGCGGCCAGGCGAAGGCCAGTGTGGCGCCGGCGGGAGGCGTGCGGAGGATGCGCGTGGCCATGGCGTCACACCACGTACTGTTCTCCGACGGCGCCTTTCAGGCTGAGGACACCCTCGGCCTCCAGTTGCCGGACAACGGAGATGATCTGTTGCTGGGCGGCCTCGACCTCCTTGATCTTCACGGGGCCGAGGGCCTCCATGTCCTCGCGCAGCATTTCGGCGCCGCGCTGCGACATGCATTGCATGAAGTGGTTCTTGAGCTGGTCGCTGGTGCCCTTCAGGGCCACGGTGAGGAGCTTCCGGTCGACGCGGGCGAGAATCTCCTTGATGCCGTTCTGGTCGATCAGGAGCAGGTCCTCGAAGACGAACATGAGGTGGCGGATGGTTTCGGCGAGGTTGGGGTCCTGGGCTTCGATGGTGTCGAGGATTTCCTTGCTGGTAGCGGAATCGAGGCGGTTGAACATCTCGGCGACGGCACGCACGCCGCCGTAGCTTTCCCGGCTCAGCTCGCCGAGGGCCTTGAGTTTCTGGCCGATGATGCCGGCGATCTTGGAGATGATGTCCGGGGAGATCTGTTCGAGGTTGGCCATGCGGAGGGCGACATCGGCGCGGATCTCCGGCGGCAGGCTGAACAGGAGTCCGGCGGCCTGGGAGGAGCCGAGGTGGCTGAGGATGAGGGCGATGGTCTGGGGATGCTCGCTGTGGATGAACTTGGCCAGCTGCTGGGGGTCGGCTTTCTGAAGGGCGTCGAAGCTGGCGGTGTCGTGGCCGAGGAGTTTGACGAGGCGGTCGAGGATGCGCGTGGCCATCTCCGGCCCGAAGGCGTTGACGAGCATTTTGCGGGCGTATTCGATGCCGCCCTTCAGGACGTAGTCCTGGGCCATGGACATCTGGTAGAACTCGTCGAGGATGCCCTCGGCTTCCACGGCCGTGATGGCGGGAATGCGGGCCACCTCCTTGCCGATGGCGGCGACCTCGTCTTCCTCCAGGTGTTTGAGCACCATGCCGCTGAGCTCCTCGCCGAGAGTGACCATCAGCACGGCGGCTTTCTGAAGGCCGGAGTAGCGCTGGACGGATTCCTTTTCGGGAAGCGCGTTGGTGATCATCAGCGGTTCTCCGTGATCCAGGTGCGCACGAGCTGGGCGACAGCTTCCGGATCCTTGCGCGCTTGTTCCGCAATGGCCTTTTTCAGGACTTCGGCCTTCTTGGTCTGAGCCGGGAGCTGCTTTTGCAGCGCCAGCAGAGCTTCTCTTTCGAGCCGCTCCTTTTCGGCGCGGGTCTGCTCGATGGCAGCCATGGCCTGCTGCTCAAAGGCGCCCTCGCCGGAGGCCGGGAGTTGCGCGGCGGGCGCCGCTCCCGCCAAAGAGGGTTTGGATGCATCAATGGCGGCCGCGGGACGCCTGCGGATCAGACGACGTGCGAGGAGCCAGAGGATGGCGAGGAGCACCAGGAGCAACGCGCCGGCCGCGCCGAGCCAGACCTGGAGCGGCGCCTTGTCCAGCAGAGGCTTCGCCCACGCCGGGGGAACGAAGCCGCGCGGCTCCGGGCCGGCTGGAAGATCCTGCGGCTGCGGAGGCCCGGCGAGGAGCGTGGATTCGAACGGAAGGGATTCGACGAGGATCTGGTCGCCGCGCTCCTGCTGGAAGCCGACGACACCGGCCAGCACATCGCGGACGACCTTGAGGGTCTCCGGCGGGGGCGGCTCGAGGATGCGGCGCGCCTTGGGGCCGGCGCCCTCCCAACGGACTTTGTGGTCGACGAGGACGGCGACCGAGATGCGGCGCAGCGCGCCCTGCGGGATCTTGACGTGACGGACGACTCGGCTGGTCTGATAGGTGACGTTTTCGGTTTTTCGCGAGACGCCGGAGGACGAGCCAGGGAGGCGGGGCGCCGGCCGCGGCAGGTTGGAGGGGGTGCCGGGAACGCCGGCGGAGGCCGCGGCCGCGCCGGAGACGTCCTCGGTGCGGGCCGAGGTGACCATTACGGATTTCGAGGGGTCGAAGGTCTCCTCGCTCTGCTCGCCGGAGGAGAAGTCGCAGTCGATGTTGACACCGGCGCGGTAGCGCTCCGGGCCGAGCAGGGGGTCGAGAGTGGAGCGGATCTTGGCAAGGTATTCGCGCTCGAGGCTCTGGCGGAACTCGAGCATGGCCGAGGAGGGACGGCCCTCGCCTTCGAGATCGAGGCTGGGGCGGCTGAGGAGGTTGCCCGACATGTCGAGGACGGAGACGGCCGCGGGCGCGAGGCCCTCGACGGCGCTGGCGGTGAGGTGCTGCACGGCGAGGACGCTTGGCGGAGAGAGCCTGGCGCCGGGGCGGAGCTTGACGAGGACGCTGGCCTTGGCGGGCTGGCGGTGGTCGGCGAACAACGATTCTTTGGCGAAGGTGACATGGACGCGGGCGCGCTCGACTTCAGCGAGGGCCATCACGCTGCGCTCCAGTTCGCCTTCGAGGGCGCGGCGGTAGTTGACCTGTTCGGCGAAGTCGGTGACGCCGAGGTTGGACTGGTCGAAGAGTTCGAAGCCGGCGCGGCCGGAGCGCGGCAGCCCCGCGGCAGCCATTTCGAGGCGGAGTTCGGCGACGCGGTCCGAGGGGACCAGAATGGCGCCGCCGTCGGAGACCTGATAGCGGACGTTGGAGGAACGGAGCTTTTCGACGATCGCGCCGGCGTCTTCGGGCGCGAGGTTGGTGAACAGGGGCCGCAGGTCGCGCTGGCGGTTCCACTGGACGGCGGCGTAGAGAAGGGCGGCGACGGCGAGGAGCGCGGCGCCGAGCGAGGCGCGCTGTTTCCAGGAGAGACTTTCCCAAAGCCGTGTGATCTGTTGCATGGCGACTGGATGGCGGCCGTACTAAATTTGCATGCGCATGATTTCCTGATAGGCCTGGACGAACTTGTTGCGCATCTGGAGGAACAGCTCGAAGCTGAGCTGGGCCTGCTGGTGGGCGAGGGCGACCTGATGGATGTCGACGGCCTCGCCGCTGAGGAAGCGCGAGATCTCCGACTCGGCGTTTTTCTGGAGCGCGTCGACGCCGTGCAGGGCGCCGGAAAGAGCGGAGGAGAAGGCGCCAGTGGCGGAAGGCGCGTGGCGCAGAGGCTCGACGGGATCCGGATGGCGGACGGGCGGAATGGAACCGATGGGCGTCATCGCAGCAGGTCAATCGACTTCGAGAGCATGTCCTTGACGGCGGTCATGGCGGCGACGTTGGCCTGATAGCCGCGGGCGGCGCCCATGAGGTCGACCATCTCTTCGGCCGGGTTGATGCGCGGATAGGCAACGTAGCCGTTGGCGTCGGCGTGAGGATGGCCGGGCTGGTAGCGCAGGTCGGGCGGGCGGGTGTCCTCGACGACGGCGGAGACGGCGACGCCGGTGCCGCCGGGGCCGAGCTCAGTCTGGAAGACGGCCGCGAATGGCGAGGTTTGGGGGCTGGGTTCAAAGACGACGTCGCGGCGGCGGAAGGGGCCGCCATCGGGCGTGCGCGTGGTTTCCGAGTTGGCGAGGTTTTCGACGATGAGTTCGGCGCGCGCGCGCTGCGCGGAGAGGCCGGAGGCGCTGACGGAGAGTGATTGGAAGAGGCTCATGCGGAGCGGCCCTCCTCGATGGCCATGCGGATCTTGCGCAGCTCGGCGCGGGCGAGCTGCGAGGCGATGTTGAAGCGGATGGCGTTTTCGGCCAGCAGCCGCGATTCGCGGTCGAGGCTGACGTTGTTGCCGTCGTTCTTGACGGTGAGATCGAGGGGCTCGACAACGCGCGGCCGGGCGCCGGGCGCCAGGGAGAGGAATTCGAACTGAAAGTCGATGTCCCTGGTCCGGTAGCCGGGCGTGTCGATGTTGGCCAGGTTGGAGGCAACGAGCCGCTGGCGCTCGGCGAGCAGGTCCATGTAGCGGCCCAGGTCCTGGGTGAGAGGCGTCAGCATGGCGCTGATGGACTTGCAGGTGGAGTGCCGAGAAGTGCTTATCGGCGCGGAGGGGCTGGATCTTGGAGGAAATGTTTGAATCAGGAACAGGTTAGGAGCGTCGGGGCAGCGGCGCGGGGCGGCCGTAGAGGGTGGGGTAGGCGTGTTCCATTTCGGAGGCTGTTTCGAGAGCTGTTCCAATTTGGACCAGAGGGCCTTGGCCGATGCCGGGGCAGAGGCGCGCGGTCTGGCGCCATGCGCGGCGGGAGGAAACGAGCTCGGGCCAGAAGGGGAAGAGCCGGCACTGGGTGGGTTTGGCGGGGTGAATGGCGCAGCCGTCTTCGAGCAGGAAGGGGCACTGGCGGTTGCGGGGCTTGCGGAATCGAAGCAAATGGCGGGTGCGGTAGACGTAGCGGCGTTCGAACTCGGCGGGCGAGAGGCGGAGGAAGCGCGCGGCGCGGCGGAGATCGCCTTCGGAGAGATAGACGAAGCCCTGCTGGTCGCAGCAGCGGGTGCAGCCTGGCTGGCAGGCGAAGCGCAGGGGTTCCACGGCGCCATTATCTCAGGGGAAAGGAAGAACGCGGGGCGGGAATTGTCGCAGAATAGAAGGAAGCGCGGACGCGGGGCCGAAGGCGCGTCCGGGCGGGAGCCAACCCGATGACGAGCGAGCAGGAGAAGCTGGTAGCGGAGATCGCGCGCGAGGTCCTGGCGCGGTTGGAAGGGCGCGCACATGGGCCGAAGGGGGACGGCGCGCAGGCGGCGCAGCCTGCCGGGGCGGCGCCGGGCGACAGCGTGTTCGCGACGGTGGACGAGGCGGCGGAGGCGGCGGCCGAGGCGCAGGCGCGGATTGCGGCGTTGAGCCTGGCCGAGCGGGGCCGGATGGTGGAGCAGATCAAGAAGGCGTGCGAGGAGAACGCGGAAGAGTGGGGGCGGCTCGAGCTGGAAGAGACGGGTCTGGGGCGGCTGGACCACAAGATCGAGAAGCTGAAGATCATCCGCAACGTGCCGGGAGTGGAGATGATGGAGGCGCAGGCGCGGACCGATGCCGACGGACTGTGCCTGATCGAGCGGGCGCCGTGGGGCGTGGTGGGGATGGTGTTGCCGGCGACGCATTCGGCGCCGACGCTGGCGTCGAATGCGATCAACGTGCTGGCGGCGGGCAACGCGGCGGTGTTCAGCCCGCACCCGGCGGGGGCGAAGATCGCGATGCGTGCCATGCAGGAGTTCAACCGCCGGATCGAGCGTGTGTCGGGCGTGCGCAACGCGCTGACGATGTGCGCGACGGCGAGCATCCGCACGGCGGAGGAGGTGTTCCGGCATCCGAAGATCGCGCTGCTGTGCGTGACGGGCGGGCCGGCGGTGGTGCGGGCGGCGATGAAGCATGGGAAGCGTGTGATTGCGGCCGGGCCGGGCAACCCTCCGGTGGTAGTGGACGAGACGGCGGACCTCGAGCTGGCGGCGCGGTCGATTGTGCTGGGGGCGGGGTTCGACAACAACCTGCTTTGTATTGGCGAGAAAGAAGTGTTTGTGGCGGGGCAGGTGTTCGACGGCTTCGTGGCGGCGATGAAGCGGGCGAAGGCGTACGAGCTGAAGCCTGAGGCGATCGAGCGGCTCACCCGGGCGGCGTTCGATCTGGAGCACGACGGCAAGGGGTGCGCGCACGGGCACCTGAAGAAGGACCTGATCGGAAAGAGCGTGGAGGTTCTGGCGGCGGCGGCGGGCGTGGAGGTTCCGAAGGGCACAGAGCTGCTGTTCGGGGTGACGGCCGAGGACCATGTGTTCGTGCAGGAAGAGCAGATGATGCCGTTTGTGCCGGTGGTGAAGGTGCGCGACATCGACGACGGGATCCGGGCGGCGCTGAAGGCGGAGAGGGGCTTCCGCCACACGGCGATCATCCACTCGCGGAATCTCAACCATGTGACGAAGATGGCGCGGGCGATGAACACGACGCTTTTCGTGCACAACGCGCCGTGCGTGGCGGCGCTGGGATCTGGGGCGCCGGGATATCTGAGCTACTCGATTGCGACGCCCACGGGGGAGGGCGTGACGACGCCGCTGACGTTCACGCGGGAGCGGCAGATCGCGCTGGGCGCGGGGGCGTTGCGGATCATTTGAGAGAGGGAAGGACGGATCGAAAGAGATGGGAAAGGCAGCGAAGAGAAGCGAGGATTGCCGATGAGCCGCAGGGATTTGAGCCGGCACCGGATCATCACGGCGCAGGACGTGGAAGATGCGGCGCGCGCCGGGGTGGTGGAGCTGCTGCTGCAGCCGGGCGCGATGCTGACGCCGGAAGCCGCCGAGGCGGTGGCGCGGCACGGGCTGCGGCTGAGCGGGCGCGAGGGCGGCGACGGCTGGGAGGCGCTGCTGAATTCGGCGGAGGCGCAGCCGTTCAAAGAGGAGATTTGCGCGGTGGGGCGCAAGCTGTGGCAGCGGATGTATGTCGACGGCAACGGCGGCAACATCAGCTACCGGCTGCGGGACGACGCGGTGCTGTGCACGCCGACGCTGTGCAGCAAGGCGGACCTGACGCCGGCGGACCTGTGCCTGGTGGACCTGGACGGCAAGCAGCTGGCGGGGGGCAAGGCGCGGACGAGCGAGATTCTGCTGCACCTGGAGATTTACAAGGCGGCGCCGGAGGCGCGGGCGGTGGTGCACTGCCATCCGCCGCATGCGACGGCGTATGCGATCACGGGTCGCGTGCCGCCGACGTGCATCATTCCCGAATACGAGGTGTTTATCGGAAAGGTCGCGCTGTCGCCGTATGAGACGCCGGGGACGAAGAAGTTCGCCGAGACGGTGCTGCCGTTTGTGAAGACGCACAACACGGTGCTCCTGGCGAATCACGGGATCGTGTGCTGGGCGGACACGGTGACTCACGCCGAATGGTACGCCGAGGTGGTGGATACCTATTGCTGGACGCTGATGCTGGCGCAGCAGCTGGGGGCGCCACTGTCGCACATCCCGGCGGAGAAGGCCGAGGACCTGCTGGCGATCAAGCAGCGGCTGGGTCTGCCGGACGCGCGGCTGGGCGAAGAGAGTTGCCCGGTGTGCGACATGCCGGAGCGTCCCGGGGCGATCACGACGCTGCCCAACGGGGGAGCAGCCGGGCGGCCGCCGGGGGTGACCGAGGAGCTGATCGCGGCGGTGACGGAGGCGGTGCTGAAAGCGCTGGAAGAGAAGAAGCGGGGGTAGGGGGAGCGCCTTTTGGCGGGCGGCGCCCGGAGTGTGCACGAGCGGGGTGGAAGGTTCCCCCGTGGGGTTCAGCGGAGTGTGGTGGCGGCAGTGCGGCGCTGTGCGTGGGAGTGCGTTCGCGGCGGGAGGTGTGAGAAGGCCCGGCGGGCGGGGCGTGGGGAGCGCTGGCGACCGCCTTTTGACCCCCCGGTCCACGACTTGGTTGGACACCGATTTGCCAGAAGGAGAGTCAGTATGTCCAACATGAAACCCTCGGATTCCGGCTCCGAGCCGGTTGCCCTCCGGGCTCCTGATTCGGGCCCGAAAACCAGCTGCGGCGGCAAAGACCGCTTGCATCGCCAAGTGCGGGAAAGGCGTGCTTCTGGAACCACTCCGCGGCGCTGATCTGGAATATATCAGGCGGAAGCATGGCGTCACGGTGGCGACCCTGTCGGAATGGCGCGACGCCTTCCTGGCGGTCGGCGCTGAAGGACCCGAGATCCGGTAGCAAGACTTGGTCGATGGGCAGGTCCGCCGGATGAAGCCGGTCATCGCCGAGTATGCCATGGAGAACAAACAAACTGCCCCGCGAGCACATCCGGCGCAGGGAGGACGAGAGACGTTTCCCGGGCTGAATGTCGAGCGAGACGAGCCGCTCCCGACCATCGCCGACACCCAGAATACAGGGTCGCCTTCTTCGCGCAGGGGAGAGCGTAAGGGATGGAGGGCTTCGGAGGGACCGCTCGTTCTCGCGCTGTGGAAAACCGCTCGTTCTCGCGGGCCTTCGGCCCGCTTCACTCGCGGCTCTGACAGTGCTTTCCACGGTCAGAGCCGCGAACGGCGGGCGGAATTCGGCAGAATTCCGGCCAGAGTGAGCGGTCCCCCCGTGGCTCCGCGCGGTCCATGCGCTGCGGGAAATCGAGGCAGCGTGCTGCGGGGGCCGAGGGGGACAGACCGCTCTGTCCACGGGTGGGCTGATGGTGGAGGGTTGGGGAGATTCGGGGCGGGACAGAGTGGTCAGTCCCCCTCGGGGAAGCACTCGCAATGCGGAAAACCGCTCGTTCTCGCGGCTCTGAAAACGCGTGGGCCTTGGCGAGGGCGGTGCGGAGGGGGGCCCTGAGCTTGCGCCCAAGCGAATCCGGCTGCGCTGGCGCACGGGTAAATCGATTGTGATAAGAGGTGGATGCAGGTGGAGATTCGCGCACAGGATGAAGCGGCGGCGGTCTTGCCGTGGCGTTTGCCTGTCGGACGGTACCGCCTGACATTCCGGGCCGCGGGGCTGTATCAAATCCGGGGATACCGGGGGTCGGCATGGCGGGGGCTGCTGGGGCATGCGCTGAAAAAGCTGGTGTGCATAGCGCGGGATCTCCGGTGCGAGGACTGCATGATTTACCGCAGTTGTGTGTATCCGTATGTGTTCGAGACGCGGAAGGAGCGGCGCGGCGCGCCGGGCTCGGTGGCGGAGGCGGCGCCACATCCATATGTGCTGTCGGTGGCGCCGGTGTGGCAGCGGCGGACGGTGCAGGGGGAAACGGTGGAGGTAACACTGGTCGGGGAAGGGAACCGCGCGGCGGTTTATGTGCTGAAAGCGCTGCGGGAGGGGGCGGCCGGGGGAATCGGGGTGGAGCGGGTGGCGCTGCGGCTGGAGAGGATCGAGCAGCAGGAGAGCGCGGGCGGGGCGTGGCGGCGGGCGCTGCTGGAGGGAGGATTGCTGGACCTGCGGGAGGCGAAGACGCCGACGCCTCCAGCCATGCCGGCGGTGGCGCGGGTGAGGCTGGTTACGCCGCTCCGGATCCGGCAGGAGAACGACCTGGTGGCGCCGGAGCGGATGGGGTTCGACGTATTGACGGCGGCGGTGCTGCGGCGGCTGGCGCTGCTGACGCGGTTCCATACTCCTGCGATGTGGAGGATGGACCACGCGGGGCTGCGGGAGCTGGCGGCGGGGGCGAGAGTCCTCAAGAAGAGGCTGTACTGGCAGGACTGGACAAGGTATTCGAACCGGCAGGGGAAGGAGATTCCAATGGGGGGAGTGATGGGGGAGTTCATGGTGGAGATGTGCGGGCTGGAAGGGCTGTGGCCGCTGCTCTGGGTGGGACAGTGGGTGCATGCAGGCAAGGGGGCGGTGATGGGGCTGGGGCGGTACGAGGTGGGGGCGGCGTGAAGCAGGGGCGCCGGCGCGATTCCGGCGCGCGCTGCCCAGCTCAGTTCCGGCGAGGGCTGGAGGCGGCGTATTTGCGGCCGGCGAGGCGGATCAGGAGGTAAAGGGCGGCGGCGAGGAGGGCGGCGGCGAGGAGGAAGTGCCAGCGGTGGTCCTTGAGCCACTGGGTGGACTGCTCGCCGAGGGACTTGCCGAGCCAGGCGAAGAAGAAGAAGCGGGGGATCTTGCCGGCAGCCATGACGGTGAGGAAGGCGAGGGGATGGACGCCGAGGGCGCCGGCGCAGATCACAAAGACCTTCATTGGCAGGGGGACGACGGGGACGAGGGCGGGCACGAAGACGGAAATGAGGCCGTAGCGGCGGAACCATTCGCGGAATCTCAGCGCGCGGGGGCCGCCCGCCTTCTGCTCCAGATATTTCTGGCCGCCTTTGCGCGCCAGCCAGAAGAGGCCGAGACTGCCCGTAAGGGCCCCGACCGTGGCCAGCGAGGCCGACCACCAGGCCAGTTGCGGGTGCGTCCAGGCGAGGAAGAGGACGAGGTAGTCCGGGCCGCCAGGGTTGGGCAGACCGATGCCGTCGATGAAGGCGACGAGGAAGGCGCCCGGCAGGCCCCAGGTTTTAAGGAGCTCGAGAAAGGTTTTCATGCGGCGGCCCCTCTCTATTGTGAACGGAAGTCAGGGCGGAACGGGTGGCGGGGGGACAGGAGAATGGCCGGCGCATGCGGGAAGGGCGCGAGGATCTGCCTAGGCAGTGATGGAACTCAAGCAGGGTGGTGCTTTTCGGCCACCGGGCGGCGCCGGGCAGGGCAGGGAAGTGGCTCGTTTAGAAGGGCTTGGAATTTGGTGCGTGGCGTGCAGGCCAGACAGTGGAAGATGTCGGGCAGACGACGCCGGGAGGTGACGCCATGACGCGGAAGAGAAGGCTCCTGAGCTTGGCGGCGATTCTGCTGGTGGCGATGCCGCCGCTGGCAGCGCAGAGCGAGGAACCGGGCAAGGGCGTGGCGAGGATCAGTTTGATCCAAGGCGACGTGTCAGTGCGCCGCGGAGACTCGGGCGACTGGGTGGCGGCGGCGATCAACGCGCCTCTGCTGGCGGAGGACCGGGTGCTGACCGGGGCGGCGTCGCGGGCGGAGGTGCAATTCGATTATTATCACCGGATTCGGCTGGCGGCGGACAGCGAGATTCGCCTGACGCAGCTCGAACACCGGTTGTACCAGATCCAGGTGGTGCGGGGGACGGCGACGTTCAGCGCGCTGAAGGGGGGCGATGCGCAGGTGGAGATCAACACGCCGGCAGCGGCGCTGCGCCCGGTGGCGTGGGGCGAGTACCGCGTGACAGTATTCGACGACGAGCGGGCGGAGCTGACGGTGCGGCGGGGCGAAGCCGAGGTCTTCACGCCGTCGGGCACGCAGAGGCTGCGGCCGGGGCGCACGATGGCCGTGCGGCTGACGCCTGACAACCGCGCCGAGTTTCAGTATCTGGCTGAAATTCCGAGAGATGCGTGGGATGAGTTCAACCGGAACCGGGACCGGGAGCTGAGCCGCGCCACGGACGTTTACCGCTATGTGAGCCGGGACATTTACGGCGCCGAGGACCTGTACGGGCATGGCAATTGGGTGTACGTTGCGCCGTACGGCTGGTGCTGGCAGCCGGTGGTGGCGGTGGGCTGGGCGCCATACCGGTTTGGACGCTGGGCGTGGCTGGACTGGTATGGGTGGACGTGGATCAGCTACGATCCGTGGGGCTGGGCGCCGTATCATTACGGGCGCTGGTTCTGGTGGAACAACGCCTGGATGTGGTATCCGGGCGCTGTGGTGGGCGTGCGGCACTGGTGGAGCCCGGCGCTGGTGGGATGGTTTGGATGGTCGAACTGGGGCGGCTTCTCGGCGGGAGTCGGCTTCGGCTGGGGTGCGGTGGGATGGGTGCCGCTGGCGCCCTACGAGCCGCTGTATCCTTGGTGGGGGCGGCGGTTCGCGGGCTACCGGAGCGTGAACTACGTTTATCAGAACACCACGATAATCAATAACACTAACGTCACAAACATCTACCGGAACGCGAGGGTTCGCGACGGAGTGACCGTGGTTCGCGGAGACGATTTCGTGCGCGGGCAGGCGGGACGCCCGTTGCGGCTTGGGGGAGAGGAGCTGGCTCGGGCCAATGTGGCTCGCGGCGCGGTTCCGTTTGCGCCGGCGCGCGAGAGCCTGAGGCTGGCAGACCGGGAGCCGACGGTGCGGCGGGCGGCAGAGACGGCGCGAACCGAGCGGTTCTACAGCCGGCGGCCGGTGGAGCGCGCCGACCGGGTTCCGTTTGATGAACAAAGAAGGACGTTCGAGCAGTGGACCTCCCGCGGGGCCGCGGCGGAAGGGCGGCGCGGGGCGGTAGCGGACGGATTCCGCGGCGACAGCGCCGGCCGCACCCCTGGACGCACGGCGAACCCTGGCGAGCGGGGATGGCGGACGGCCGAGCCGCGCACGGCTTCTCCGGGGTTCGGCGGCAGGAGCGAGGACGGCGTGCGGAGCCGCAGCGAGGCGCGGGTGGAAGAGGGCGGCCGGACCGGCGGATGGCGCCGGGTGGAGGAGCCGGCGGGCCGCACGGAGACTCGGACGGGCGAAAGCAACTGGCGGAGGTTCGGCGATCCGGGTGTCGGGGCACGCAACGAAGAGCGGGCACCGGCGCGCGTGGAGCCGCGCAATGAGGATTCCGGGCGCACGGGTTCCGGCTGGCGGAGCTTTGGCGATCCGGGACGAGTCGGGCCGAGGACGGAATCGCAGCGGAGTGAGACGCCGCGTGCTGAGTCGCCACGCTGGTCGACTGGCGGCGGGAGGAGCGAGGATGGCGGGGTGCGGGTGTCGCCGGCGCCCCAGAGTGAGACGCCGCGTATGGAGTCGCCGCGGTGGTCGACCGGTGGCGGGAGGAGCGAGGATGGCGGGGTGCGGGCGACGCCTGCGCCGCGGTCGGAACCCCGTGGCGAGCCGTCCCGTGGCGGGGAAGGACGCCCGTCCCCACGGGGGAGCTCTTTCGCTCCGATATCGCGAGGTGAGTGGTCGACCGGAGGGGCGGCGGAAGGGAGGAGCGCACCGGAAGTGAATCGCGGCGGCGACGCGGGTGGCAGCACTTCGTGGCGCAGCTACAGCGGGAGTCCCGGATGGAGCACCGGAGGAGGAGTTGTGGATCTGTCCCCGAGGAGCAGCCCGCGGAGCGAGTCGCCGCGGTGGTCGACGGGCCGCGGAAGCCCCCGGACGGGATGGGTTGGCGATGGGTACGGCAACCCGAGGAGCGCACCCTCTTACGGCGGCTCCATCAGTGCGCCGCGGAGCGCTCCCTCGTATGGAGGCTCCATTGGTGGCGGACGATCCTCGCCGGGTTCCGGTGGTGGTATTGGGGCTTCACCGGGCTACTCCGGGGGCGGCGTCCGCGGGGGTGGCATCGGAGCTTCGCCGAGCTTTGGCGGCGCGCGGAGTGGCGGCGGCATCGGCGGCGGAGCGACGCGGAGCGCTCCTTCGGGCGCCGGCGGTGGCGGAATTCGCGGCGGGCGGGGGCGATAATAAGGCGCGTGATCGTGGATGAGGCTTCCCGGGGATCCCGCCCGAACGCAGCGCGCGAGTCTTGCGGTTCCTGAGCATGAAGACATAAGTTCGTACGGTGGCGCTCTCCACCAGCCTGCGATGGGCCAGCCGGCGAGGAGGGGAGCGCTGCCTGCGTCAGAGGGCGTTCGCGGGGGAGAACCGATGCGGGAAGAGCTAGGTCAGCGCTCACGGAAATGCTTTTTACTTAACATAATATGGATTCCCAGAACTAATGGGAATCCCGTACCCCAAACGCCGTGTGGAGCCCCGGCTTCCTAAAGGGTAGATTCTCGCGCCATGGTTCTTTTCGCCGCAGGGGGAATCAAAGGTTGAGGCGCTGCTTCAGGATCCTTGGCACCTCGCTCGGGTGACGAACCGGAATTACCTCGCAACCGGCGCGCCGGGCGCTCTCCATGCCGGGGCCTGAATCCTCGAGCGCGATGCCGGTGGTGACTCCGAGCCGCTGCAGGGCCAGGCGGTAGGGTTCGGGGTCGGGTTTGAGGCGGCTCACGTCGTCTCCATAGACAGCGGCGCCGAACTGGTGAAGGATCTGTTCGGCCCGGAGGATGGGCTCAATCTCCTGGCGGCTGCTGGAGGTGACGACCGCGAGGCGCTGCGGCGGGATCCTGGCCAGAACCTGCTTGAGTTCTGCTGGAACCAGGCCACCGGCGGTGGCGCGCATGCGGAAAAGCTTCTTTTTCAATGGATAATACGGGAGGAGTTCTTCCAGCGATCGAGGTGGGTTTCCCAAAGAGCCGAGCCGTTCGAGGAACTCGCGGTCCGAGATTCCGACACAGTGGAGCTGGTAGTCCTCCCAACTGACTTCGAGGCCGAGGGGCCGAAGAGTGTCGTTCCAGCACCGCCAGTGCAGCGGCTCGGTGTCAGCTAGAACACCGTCAAAATCGAGGAGGATGGAAACAGAAATATCGTGACGCATAGGAGGTATCATTGGCAACCGGCAGAAAGTAAAAGGCATATTGACTCGTAACCGATGCGACGCTGTGGCCGAACCGCACGGGCACGCGGGGGCGGGGCACTTCCCTGCCCCGTAGACTCTCTTCCATGGTGCCACGGGAAGAGGCAGACGCGCCCAAGGGTGGGCTCGCGGCTTCGGGCCGAAGAGTCCCGGTCAGCGGCTGGCGCGCAGTTCCGCCCGCTACGGCGAAGCCCCAGCCTTACGCGCGGAAGATAGGCTCCTTGCCGCGGGCGAGGGAGGAGACCTCCGCAGTTTCGGCAGGGTTCAAAGGGCGGTAGCTTGCGGCGATGGAGAGCGCCAGTTCGAAGAGGCTGGCCTCGCCAGGCGGGATGGCGGCGGTGATGTCCTGAGAAAGCGTCCAGGAGAGGCCGAGGCGCGCCGTCTTCTGGTCATCGAGGGGCTGGTACCAGCACTTGGAATACTTCCTTTGGTCGCGGGGCAGATTCTTGGGCCAAGTGGTGTGGGCGAGCCCTTTCAAGGCGAGACGGGCGATCCCTTTCTCTTTTGCTTTGGCGAGCATTTGGGGGCCGAAGCCGCCCTCGTGCCAGCAGACGAAATTCACCGGGAAAAGGATTGAGTCGACGGGGAATTTCTCCATCAGTTGAATGGCCGCGCCGGCGTGGTGAGCGGAGAAGCCGAGGAAGCGCGCCTTCCCTTCCCTTTTCATGCGGGCGAAGAATTCGGCTGCGCCGCCGGGAGCGAGGATCTTTTCCACGTCCTCCAGGGAGGAGACCGCGTGGAACTGATAGAGGTCGAAATGGTCCGTGCAAAGACGGCGGAGCGACTGCTCGAACTCCTGCTGTGCGCCGGCGGCATCGCGGCGGGTGGTCTTGCAGGCGAGGAACGCGTTTTTCCGGTATGGCTGCAATGCCGGGCCGAGCTTGATCTCGGCCTCACCATCCCCGTAGGAGGGCGCGACGTCGAAGTAGTTCACGCCGCGGTCCCAGGCGGATGACACGAGGCGGTTGGCTTCGTTTTGATCGTAGCCCATCACGACGATGCCGCCGAAGCCGATGATGGACAGCTCGATGCCGCCGCGGTAGGGGCGGCGGGGCAGCGGCGCGGCGCCTTGGGCGAGGGGCGCGGCGGCGGAAGCGGCTACGAAGGTGCGTCGATCCATGGTTCCTACTATAGCCGTCCCGGCGGGTGATGCAAGGGGAGTGGTAAAGTATGGGGCGTCAGGGAGGGCATGTATGGATCGAAAGAAAGCGTCGGATTTTCCGCAGGGACTGCTGGACCTGTTTGACCGCTATGTGCATGGCGACATTGACCGCCGCGCGTTTCTGGAAGGGGCGCAGCGGTATGCGACGGGCGCGGTGACGGCGGCAGCGCTGTGGGAGAGCCTGCGGCCGAACTATGCGTGGGCGCAGCAGGTGGCGCCAGACGATGCGCGCATTCGCGCCGGGCGTGTCGAGGTGGAATCGCCGGCGGGCAACGGCAAGATCCGCTGCTATTTTGTGCGCCCTGCGAGTGCGCAAGGCAGGCTTCCGGGCGTGGTTGTGGTGCATGAGAACCGCGGGCTGAACCCCTATATCGAGGATGTGGCGCGCCGGCTGGCTGCGGAAGGGTTCCTGGCGCTGGCGCCCGACGGGCTCACCAGCGCGGGCGGGTATCCGGGCGACGACGAGAAGGGCGTGCAACTGTTCCGGCAGGTGGACCGGCAGAAGCTGAACGAGGATTTCATTGCCGCGGCGCGCTGGCTGAAGAGCCATGCGGCGTGCACGGGCAGGATCGGGGTGGTCGGGTTCTGCTACGGCGGCGGGGTGGCCAACATGCTGGCCGTGCGGTTGGGGGGCGAGCTGGCGGCGGCGGTTCCGTTTTACGGAGGGCAGCCTCCGGCGGCGGAGGTGCCTAAGATCCGGGCGGCGCTGCTGCTGCACTACGCCGGGCTCGACAAGCGCGTGAATGAAGGCTGGCCGGCGTACGAGGCGGCGCTGAAGGAGCACGGCAAGGAGTACACGGCCTACATTTACGAGAACACCAACCACGGGTTCCACAACGACACGACGCCGCGCTACGACGAAGCCGCAGCCAAGCTGGCTTGGCAGCGGACCGTAGAGTTCTTCCGGACGAAGCTGGGAGCGGGCGGGCGGTAGGGCGGCGGCAGGCCGCGAATCTGGCATGGCGGCGAAACCGTCATGTTGCGGGTGAGAACCGGCGCCGGGCGCCGCTGGCGCGGCGAGTGTCGAGAAAGCGGAAGACAGGAACCAGGCGAGCCGGGTGCCACGGATGCGGACGTGCGGAATCCCGCTTGCAGGGCTGCCGATGCCAGGAGACAACATTCCGTCGTGCCTCCCTCCGCGCGGGCCCGTTGTTTTGCGCAGGTGGCCCTGTTCTTCCGAAGCACGCCACTCCAGGTCGCTATTCTCTCTGCGAGCCTTGGGGGAAACGCGCATGGGTGGAGCGGGAGCAAATCCGGACGTGGCGCCGGAAGCAGGCGCGGATCCCCCCGGGTCCGGCTGTTTCGCGCTGGTCCTGAGGCGAGGGAGGCTTGACGCGATCTTCCCTGGGCTCTCCGGAGAGGAGTATAGATGGAAGGTGAAAGGATCCCTCGCATGAAGGCATTGATCAGACATCTTCCTCTGTTGTTGGCACTGGGTTTGTTCTTCGTGGCCGGCGTCGGGTTGCAGGCGGCCGAGACCCGCGACGGCGTCTTTCTTCACATCAGCCACGGCGCCGACGACCCGCACCGCCTGCTGATGGCATTGAGCATGGCCGTGATGATGTCGGCGGATCATCCGGTGGTGATTTACTTCGACATCAAGGCGGTGGAGGCCGTCCTGAAAGACAGCAAAGACATCCAGTTCGCTCACTTCCCCTCTTCGAAGACCCAGCTTGCCGAGCTGGCGAAGCGTGGCGTCACGATGATGGCATGTCCGGGGTGTTTGAAGGTCGCCGGCAAGACCGCGGCGGACCTTGCGCCCGGGATTCAGGTTGCCGACAAGGCCAGGTTTTTCTCCTTCACTTCGGGCAGAATTCTCGCGCTGGATTACTGAACCGGGCGCCACGCCGCGTGTTGGGGGGGAATCGCGAAAGGGGCCACGAAACGCGGCGCGATCCAGAGGCTTGGCTGGCGGCGGTTTGGCCGGGGGGTGGCGGCGGGCTTTTCGGCGGGCGGTTTCCTTGCCGGCGCGGCCCGAGGGCCGGCTGCACGGCGGCAAGATGTGAGCCCCGGGGATGTCTCAGCTGCGCAGCGGGAAATGACAGGGAGCGCTGGCGGTTGGCCTCTTGCGGGCCTGCCGGGCAGTTTCGGCATGCCTTTGCGCCGGCCCCGCGGGCTGCGGGATGAGTGCGCAGCCTGAGGATGGGAGCGTGGGGGCCTTTTTCTTTCCAGGGCCCGAAAGTGGAAATCCGCAGTACAATCTGCGTGAGCCATGTGGACACGCAGGGAGTTTCTCGGATCCGTGGTGACGGAAACGGTTGCGGCGCCGGCGCAGCGCGCGCCCAACGTGGTGCTCATCATTACCGACGATCAGGGCTTCGGGGATCTGTCCCTGCACGGCAATGACAAGCTGAGTACGCCCCATATCGACAGTCTGGCCCGGGATGGGGTTGAGTTCACGCAGTTTCAGGTGAGCCCGGTATGCGCGCCGACGCGCGCCAGCCTGATGACCGGCCGTTATAACTACCGGACCGGCGTGGTGGACACCTATTTGGGACGGGCCATGATGCACGCAGACGAGGTGACGCTGGCCGAGATGCTGGGAGCAGCGGGCTACCGGTGCGGGATTTTCGGCAAATGGCACCTGGGGGACAACCATCCGCTGCGCGCGGTGGACCAGGGATTTCACGAGGCGCTGACGCACAACGGAGGCGGCATCGGGCAGCCATCGGATCCGCCGGGAGGCAGCACGTATCAGGATCCGCTGCTGTTTCACAACGGGCGCCTGCGACGTTACCAAGGCTATTGCACGGATGTGTTCACCACGGCGGCCCTGGGGTTCATAGAACAAAACCGCGGCGTTCCGTTCTTTGTGTATCTGTCTCCGAACGCGCCGCACACGCCGCTTCAGGTAGACGAGCGGCTGGCGGAGCCATTCCGCAAGCTGGGCCTGGATGAGACGACAGCCAGGGTGTACGCGATGGTCCGGAACATCGATGAGAATGTGGGGCGGCTGCTGGCCCGTCTCGAAAAGCTTCGTCTGGCAGAGAATACGCTGGTGATTTTCATGACCGACAACGGGCCGCAGCAGAAGCGTTACAACGCGGGGATGAGGGGGTTGAAGGGCACGGTGTATCAAGGGGGCATTCGGGTGCCGTTTCTGATTCGCTGGCCGAGGGCGTTGCCGCCGGGCCGGAAGATTGGCCGGCTCGCGGCGCATATCGACATAGCGCCCACGTTGCTGGACGCATGCGGCGTGAGGAAGCCCGAGCAGGTGAAGTTCGACGGCGTGAGCCTGATGCCGCTGTTGAGGGGACAGGAGAAGGGATGGCCGGAGCGGACGCTGTTTGCACAATGGCACCGCGGCGATGAGCCGCAGCCGTTCCGTTCGGCGGCTGTGCGGACGCAGCGCTGGAAGTTGATCGACGGGAAAGAGCTTTACGATCTGGAAGAGGATCCGGCGGAAAGCCAGGATGTCTCGGCGCGGCATCCGGAGATCGTGGCGCGGCTGCGGCGGGAGTATGAGCGATGGTTCGAGGATGTGTCCTCGACGCGGGGCTATGCGCCGCCGCGCATTTATCTGGGCACGAAGCATGAGAACCCCGTGACTCTGACGCGGCAGGATTGGCGCGGACCGCAGGCGGCATGGACGCCGGAGGCGCTGGGCTACTGGGAAGTGGATGTCCGGGAGGCGGGCCGCTACCGGATCCAGTTGCGCTTCGCGCCGCGCCAGGAGGCGGGGACGGCGGAGTTCAGGCTGGGAGACGTGAGACTGAGACAGGAGGTGCCACCGGGCGCCGGGGCGGTGACGTTTTCCAGCGTCGCGCTGGGGCGCGGTGCGGGGCGGCTGGAGGCGGAGCTTGTTTTCGGGGGCAGCACCGTTGGGGTGAATTTCGTGGACGTCGAGAAGCGATAGCACCAACGGATCAGAACCGGAAAACCGCAAAATCCAGGGGCCATCAGAGATCACGCCGTTTCCAGTGAGGCAAGAGCGGCCCTGGATCCCGGGGTCTGTCAGAAATCCTGTGTAAGCACCGGTTCCTGGGTTCGCGCGCTCGTTGCGGGGCGCCGGTCTTCACAATCCCCCCTCGCCCTGATCTCAGCTTCCGGCGTGCCGGCGAGGACCGCAGTCAAGGCCGCGCGCAGCGCGCCCGCCAAGGCTTGGCCTTGACGCACGGTTCCGGCAGCACTGGCGTAGCAGGCGCCGCGCGAGCCCATCCCTTCGACCATCTGCTCGCCGAACGGCAGGTAGTCCAGGCAGCGGCGTTCGGCCCCCGACGCGCTTGTCACCAGCCGTGTCGAACCCAAATGGTCCGCCGTCAGATACTCCGTCCCCACCGGGTCCGCCACGCCCCCGTACTCGGCCGCCAGCCGCCCGAAGGCGTCATAGACCAGCACCACCGCGCCCTTCTTCACCCGCCGCCCTTCACCGTCGTAGGCGTAGGTCGCCGTCACCCCGTTCAACGTGCGCGACACCAGCCGGTTCTCGGCGTCGTAGCCGAACGTGAATCCCCCGATCGCCGTCAGATTGCCGGCCGCGTCGTAATGGATGCCGAGCCCCGTGTTCACCATCCGGTTGTTCCCATCAAACCACGCCGCCGAGGCCGGCGTAAAGCTCCCCGGGGGGCACGTCGCGCCGTGTTCGTCGAAACAAGGTGAATTTCAGGTACTCCGGCCTGGGGTTGGACAACCCTCGCGATGCTGTTAACCAATTCCTGGTTTCTCCGGGAGACGGGGAGAAAACGGCCTCCGGCAAACGTTGCGGGGGCGCAGGTTGGCGCGGCAGGCCGGACTCGGCGGGCAAAGCAGAGACGCGGAAGTAACGAAAACACGGCCAGTTGCGAGGTTGCGGGCGGAGACAGGCGTTAACGAACGGGCGGGGCGGGGTGCGCAGAAAAGGTTTGGCTCCTCAGGTAGGACTCGAACCTACAACCCTCCGGTTAACAGCCGGATGCTCTACCATTGAGCTACTGAGGAGCAGCGGGTAATTCTTTTGTAGCAAGCGCGCGCGGCGGTTGTCAAACCGCCGCGCGGCGCATCAGCGGGATGCGATCACTGGGTGACGAGCTGGCCCTTGCGGTACATCTCGGCCATCTCTTCGAGCGGGATGGGCGTGATCTCCTTGGCGTGGCCGGCCTGGCCGAACTGGACCATGCGCTCCATCACCACCTTCTTCATCGCCTCGCGGGCGGGCTTGAGGTAGTCGCGCGGGTCGAACTTCTCCGGCGTCTCCCACAGCACCTTGCGGATGGCGCCGGTCATCGCCAGACGGTTGTCCGTGTCGACGTTGATCTTGCGCACGCCGTTCTTGATGCCCAGCTGGATCTCTTCGACGGGCACTCCCCACGTCGGCTTCAGCTTGCCGCCGTACTGGTTGATGATGTCCTGCAGCTCCTTCGGCACGGACGATGAGCCGTGCATCACCAGGTGGGTGGTGGGAATGCGCTGATGGATCTCGATCAGGCGGTCCATCTTGAGGACGCTGCCATCGGGCTTCTTGGTGAACTTGTAGGCGCCGTGCGAGGTGCCAATCGCGATGGCGAGCGCATCGCAATTGGTGTCCTTGACGAACTGTTCGGCCTGGTCCGGGTCGGTGAGGTGCTCAAGGCCGGTGCCGCCGGCACCGTGGCCATCTTCGATGCCCCCGAGGGTGCCGATTTCGGCCTCGACGGTGACGCCCTTGGCATGGGCCATTTCGACCACCTCGCGCGTCACGCGGACGTTGTAATCATAGCTGGAGGGCGTCTTGCCATCCTCGAGCAGCGAGCCGTCCATCATCACCGAGGTGAAGCCCATCTCGATGGCTGATTTGCAGGTGGCCGGGCTGTTGCCGTGATCGAGGTGCAGCACCACGGGGATCTCCGGGTACAGCTCGGTGGCCGCCAGCATCAGGTGGTAGAGGAAGCGGTCCTGGCTGTAGGAGCGCGCGCCGCGCGAGGCCTGAATGATCACAGGCGATTCAGTCTCGCGGGCAGCCTCCATGATGGCCTGGATCTGCTCCATATTGTTGACGTTGAAGGCGCCAACGCCGTAGCCTTTCTTGGCGGCCTCATCCAGTAGCTGGCGCATCGATACGAGGGGCATCGGGTTCTCCTCTCATCAGGGAATTAGGATGGATGAATCCTGATTTCAAGTTTTAGTGTACTATACGAGCGCGGCCGGCCGCTTGGCTGGCGCGGGCGGCCTCAGTGGTACCAGTCGAGGAGTTTGACCTCGATCCCCGAGCCCTCCAGCGCCCGGGCGAAGACGGCGAGGTCCGAACCGCGGTAGTGATACGGGATGGCGGTCTTCGGACGGAACGCCTTGACGCCCTCGGCGGCTTCTTCCGGCGGCATGGTGTAGGGCAGGTTCATGCAGATCAGCGCGGCGCCGATGTTTTTCAGCGCGCGCATCTCGGCCGTCACTTCCGTGTCCCCGGAGATATACAGGCGGAAGCCGCCCCATGTGACGATGTAGCCGTTGCCGCGGCCCTTGGCGTGATAGACCTGACCCTCAGCCGGGCCGCGCTTGAGGTTGTACATGGGCACGGCCTCGATGGCGAAGCCGAGAACTTCTGTGGTTTGGCCGTTGCCGAGCACGCGGGCGCCGGGGAGCTTTTCCGCGACGACGGGCGGGGCAATGACGATGGTTCCCGCCTGACGGACGGCTTCGATGGCCTTCAGATCGAAGTGGTCGCCGTGCGAATCGGTGATGAGAAGGAGGTCGGCCTTGGGCAGGCCGGAGTAGTCACCCTGGCTCCAGGGATCGACATGAACGACCTTTCCGCCGGCCTCGAGCATGAAGGACGCGTGGCGGATGGCGGTGAGTTTCAGCGAACCTGCGCTGGTGGCGAACTCGACCACCGGATGCGTGCCGGCGAGAGCGAGCGGGGCCAATGCAAGAGCGATGATGAGCCTCATGTCCCGCAGCATACTGCGGCAAGCGGCCCGTTTCCACGGGCCGAACCACGGCCGGCGCTATGCTAGGCTGGATTTTTCCCCTCATGCAGGAAGATCCGGACAAGAAGTCCGCCGGCGAGAAGTTCGAGCGTCTGGTGGAAATCATGGCGCGCCTGCGCGGCGAGGGCGGCTGCCCGTGGGACCGCGAGCAGACGTTCGATTCGATCAAGCCGTACACGCTCGAAGAGACCTACGAGGTGCTGGACGCCATCGACCGCCGGGACTGGCGGGGTCTGGCGGAGGAGTTGGGCGACCTGGTGCTGCAGGCGGTATTTTACGCGCAGATGGCCGCCGAGGAGGGCCATTTCACGATCGCCGACGCGCTGGATGCGATCAACGCGAAGCTCGTGCGGCGCCACCCGCACGTGTTCGGAGACGGAACGGCCCGGACGGCCGAACAGGTGCTGGCGCGGTGGAACGAGATCAAGCAGGAGGAAAAGCGCGAGCGCGGCGAGGAAAAACGCGGCCTGCTGGACGGCGTTTTGAGAAACCAGCCGGCATTGATGGAGGCCGCGCATTTGTCGAAAAAGGCTGCCGCAGCGGGCTTTGACTGGCCGGATATCGAAGGCGTATTCGGGAAAATCCGGGAAGAGATCGCCGAATTGGAAAACGCCCGCGCCGGGGCATCGCGCGAGGAAATCGAGGGCGAGATCGGCGACCTGCTGTTCACGGTGGTCAACGCGGCCCGCTTTCTGGGCGTCGATCCCGAGCAGGCCCTGCGCCGCACGAACGCGAAGTTCCGCGAGCGGTTCGCGCAGGTGGAAGGGGGGTTGGAGGAGCGGGGCAGGAGATTCGGGGAGACCACGATCGAGGAGATGGAAGAGCTTTGGCAACAGGCCAAGAGGAAAGAAGGATCGAAATCCGCGGGCTGAAGGGGCTCGACGAGCTGAACGAAGCCGTGCGGCTCCAGAAGGAGATCTGGGGCTTCGCCGACATCGAACTGCTGCCTTTGCGGCTGTTCGTGGTGGCGCAGAAGGTGGGCGGGCAGACGCTGGGGGCTTTCGACGGGGCGCGCATGGTGGGTTTTCTGCTGGCGATTCCCGGGCTGAAGCAGGAGGCGATGTACCTGCACAGTCACATGATGGGCGTGCTGCCGGAGTACCGCAACCTGGGCGTGGGGCGTCGGTTGAAGCTGGCGCAACGGGAGGAGGCGCTGAGCCGCGGCATCCGGCTGGTGGAGTGGACGTTCGATCCGCTGGAGCTGAAGAACGCCTTTTTCAACATCGAGCGGCTGGGCGCGATCGTGCGGCGCTACGTGCGCAACCAGTACGGGACGACCACGTCGCCGCTGCACGGAGGGCTGCCGACGGACCGGTGCGTCGCCGAATGGCACCTGGACAGCCCGCACGCGACGGCGATTCTCGAGGGGCGGAAATACGGCCGCGGCCCCGTGCTGGAACGGATCGCCATTCCGGCCGACATCGCTGAAATCCGGGCAACAGATCCGGAGAAGGCCAAAAGAATTCAGGCGGAGGCGAGCGACAAATTCGAGGAGCTCTTTCGGCGCGGGCTGGCTGTCACTGGATTTGAAAGAACTCCGGAAGCGGGCGTTTATCTTTTCGGATTATGGGATTCACAATAGACAGGATTCGCCTGCACTGGCTGGAGATGCCGCTGGTGCATTTCTTTGAAACCAGTTTCGGGCGCACCACGCAACGCAAGATCATCCTGGTGGAGGTTTCAAGCGGCGGCGTATCCGGCTGGGGGGAGGTGACCTGCGGCGAGCATCCCCACTACAACGAGGAGTGGACCGAGGGGGCGTGGCTGATCTTGCGGGACTACCTGGCGCCGGAGGCGCTGGGCGCGCGGCTGGAGGCTGCGGAGGAGGCGGCGCGTTTCGGCTCGCGCCTGCGCGGGCACCGCATGGCGAGGGGCGGGCTGGAGGCGGCATGTCGGGATCTTCAGGCGCGGCTGCGCGGGGAGCCGCTGTGGAAGGCGATCGGCGGGGGCGCGCGGCGGGAGATTCCCTGCGGCGTCTCCATCGGAATCCAGGAATCGCCGGAGGCGCTGATCGAAAAGATCCGCACCGAACTCGCCGCCGGGTATCAGCGGATCAAGATCAAGATCAAGCCTGGCTGGGACGTGAACATTGTGGAGGCGGTGCGGCGGGAATTCCCGGACATTCTCCTGATGGCGGACGCCAACAGCGCCTACACGCTGGCCGATGCCGAGAGGCTGAAGGCGCTGGACCCGTATCGCCTGATGATGATCGAACAGCCGCTGGCGCACGACGACATCCTCGACCATGCTCGGCTGCAGGAAAAGCTGGAGACGCCCATTTGCCTGGACGAATGCATCCGCACGCGCCATCACGCGGAACAGGCGATCCGGCTGGGCGCCTGCCGGATCATCAACATCAAGCTGGGGCGCGTGGGGGGATTCGCAGAGGCGAAGGCGGTGCATGACGTCTGCCGGGCGAACGGGATTCCGGTGTGGTGCGGCGGGATGCTGGAGAGCGGCGTGGGGAGGGCGCACAACATCGCGCTGGCGTCGCTGGAGAATTTCACGCTGCCGGGCGACGTGTCGGCCAGCCGCCGTTACTGGCGCCGGGACATCATCGAGCCGCCGGTGGAAGTGACGCCGCGGGGCACGATCGAGCTGCGCGAGGAGCCGGGCTTCGGCTACGGGCTCGACATGGACTTCCTCGAGTCCGTGCGCGTGAGGGAGGAGACGTTCCGCGCGCGGTGAAGCCGGTGCCAAGAGCGCTGTATGCGCTGATCCTGCTGATGACGCTCATCTGGGGGGCGAACTATGTGGTGGCGAAGACGGCGCTGCACCACTTCCCTGCCCTGCTGATTGGTCCGCTGCGGGCGGCGCTGGCGGCGGCGCTGCTGATGCCGGCATATGCGGCGGCGCGGTGGAGCGCGCCACGGCAGGAAGCGTGGACGGCGCGCGAGCTCGCGCTGCTGGGCCTGCTGGGGGTGTTCGGGATCACACTGAACCAGGTGTTTTTCATCCTGGGGATGGCGCGCACGAGCGTGGCGCACGCGGCGCTGCTGATCGCGACGACGCCGCTGCAGGTGATGGCGCTGGCGGCGCTGCGCGGGCAGGAGCGGATCAGTCTGAGGAAAGCAGCGGGCATGCTCACGGCGGTGGCGGGCGTGGGAGTGCTGCACGTGGGCGACGCGGGCGGGCGCGGGGCGTCGCTGGCCGGGGACGCGCTGGTGTTTCTGGCCGCCTTCTGTTTTTCGCTGTACACGGTGTTCAGCAAGGAGATCACGAGGCGGCACGACTCGCTGACGGTGAATGCGCTGGGCTATGTGGCGGGGGCGCTCGCCGGGGCGCCCCTGCTGGTGCATGAGTCGCTGGGCTTCGATTACACCGGCGTGGGGCCGGCGGGCTGGCTGGCGCTGGCCTACATGACGCTGCTGGCGTCGATCCTGTGCTACCTGATTTTCTACTACGCCCTGGACCACATGCCCGCGTCGCGGCTGGCGGCGTTCAGCTATCTGCAGCCGGTGATCGCCGCCGCGACGGGCTTTGTGTTCCTGCACGAGCCGGTGACGCTGCCGGTGGCGGCAGGCGGAGCGCTGGTGCTCGGGGGCGTGTGGGTGACCGGGCGGAGCTGAATCGCGCGGGCGCGCGAGGGAATCTGAAGAGAGGCGCCGATGCAGGAGCTGCAAGGGAAGACGATTCTGGTGACCGGGGCGGCGCGCCGCATCGGCAGAGCCATCGCTCTCAGACTGCACGCGGAAGGCGGGCGCGTGCTGCTGCATTACGGGACCTCGGAAGATGAAGCGGCCGAAGTCTCCGAGCTGTGCGGCGGCGCGCCGCTGTACCGGGCCAATCTCGAAAGCGTGGGCGAGATCCGCGAGATGTTTGCGCGGATCGGCCGCGAGCAGGGCGGCTTGTTCGGGCTGGTGAACAACGCGGCGCGGTTCACGCGCGCGCCCGTGCTCGAAATCAGCGAAGCCGACTGGGACTTCATCCACTCGGTCAACCTGAAGGCCGTGTTCTTCTGCGCGCAGGAGGCGGCGCGGCTGATGGAGAGGAGCGGCGAGGGGCGGATCGTGAACATCAGTTCGATGGGAGCGTTTCTTGCCTGGCCGGAGCACGTTCACTATTGCGCATCCAAAGCCGGAGTGGTGGCGCTGACGCGCGGTTTGGCCAAGGCGCTGGCGCCGCGGATCAGCGTGAACTCGGTGGCGCCGGGGGTGATTCCGTTCGAGGAGAGCGGCGATCCGGAGATTCAGAAGATGGCGCGCGCCACGCCTGCCGGCCGTCCCGGCACGGGCGAGGAGATCGCGGACGCGGTGGCTTATTTTCTGCGGGCGAGCACGTTCGTGACGGGGCAGGTCTTGCAGGTGGACGGCGGGCTGGGGCTTCGTTGAGGGCGCGAGTTTCGCTCAACGCGGGCGCGGCGGTTCCGATAAGGGGGCTGTGACGGACCTGCTGGAGCGGGCGGCGCAGATTCTGGAGACGGCGCAGGCCTGCTCGGCGGCTGGCAGCGAAGGCGAGTGGACGATGCTGGCGGGACGCGAGGGGGGCTGGCAGCTGGTGGCGGGGGCGGATCAGGAGCCGGGCGCGCTGGCGCTGTTGCGCGGGGCGGCGCAGGTGCTCCGGGTTCGGCGGCGCGGGGGAACTGTACAAGTGGAAGCGTGGGAGAGTGGGCGGCGGTGCGTGCTGGAGGCGCGAGCAGCGGGACAGGCGGTTCACGCTGTGGTGGCGGATGTCCGGCTCTACGCCGCCGCCCTTGCCTGAGTCCGTTGAGGCGGCGGCTCAGGGCAGTCCGATGTCGCGGAGGAACTGCGCCGCCTCTTCCGGCGGCGTGGGGTTGATGTAGAACCCGGTGCCCCACTCGAAACCGGCGACCTTGGTGAGCTTGGGGATCACCTCGAGGTGCCAGTGGTAGTGGTCGAGAGGTCCTTCCTGCAAGGGCGCGGTGTGCAGCATGAAGTTATACGGCGGCTGTTCGAGCGCTTTGTCGATCTTGCGCAGCACGGTTCGCGCCACCCAGCCGAGGTTCTGGATCACCGCCGGTTCGGAAGCTTCGAAGTGCGCGTTGTGGCGGCGGGGGACGATCCAGGATTCAAACGGAAAACGCGAGGCGAAGGGAGCGATGACGATGAAGTGGTCGGATTCGAACACGATGCGCTCTCGACCTTGCAGTTCCTGCTGAAGGATGTCGCAGTAGATACAGCGCTCGCGGAAGCTGTAATAGCGGCGCGAGCCTTCCAGCTCCTCCTGCACTCGTTTGGGAACCACGGGCAGGGCGATGAGCTGGCTGTGGGGGTGCTCAAGCGTGGCGCCGGCGGCAGCGCCGTGGTTCTTGAAGGCGATGACGTAGCGCAGGCGGACGTCGCGGCGGAGGTCGATCATGCGGTCGCGGAAGGCGAAGAAGACGTCAGCCACCTGTTTTTCCGACATCTGGCTGAGCGAGGTGTTGTGCTCCGGCGTCTCGACAATCACTTCGTGCGCCCCGACGCCGTTCATGCGGTCGTAGAGCCCCTCGCCCTGCTTGTTGAGGTCGCCCTCCACGCGAAGTGCGGGGAACTTGTTGGGCACGACGCGCAGGAGCCACCCGGGCGAGTTGGGCTGCCCGGATTCGCGGTAGGCGAGGATTTCGGGCGGCGTTTTGGTCTCCATTCCGGGGCAGAAGGGGCAGATGCGCGATGCGGGAAAGGCGACGCGTTCGCGCACGAAGTCCGTGGGGCGGCGCGCGCGGTCTGTGGAGATGATCACCCAGCGGCCGGTGATGGGGTCTTTACGGAGCTCAGGCAAATCCGGTCACCACGCTGAAATGTCAGCGAGCACTCCTCAGCATAGCCGATCCTCATCCGGGAACGTCCACGCGCCCCGGTAGTGGCGGACCTGGTACGGTTCGGCGACGACGGTGATCAGGTCGAAGCGGGCGCGCGCGGGCGGGATGCGCCAGCGGCGGAGGAGGAAGCGGGCGGCGCGCTCGAGGCGCCTGCGCTTGGCCTCCCCGACGGCGCGCAGCGGGTCTGCCGTTCCGGTGTTGCGGCGGCTCTTGACTTCGACGAAGACGACGGTGTCGCCGTCGAGGGCGATGAGGTCGACCTCGGCGTCGCGTTCCGGCAGTGTCCAGTTGCGGCCGATGACGGTCAAGCCTTCGCCTTCCAGGTAGCGATGGGCGAGGTCCTCGGCGCGGCGTCCGAGGGCGTGATCCGGGCGGGAGCGCCTCTGCCGGGCCCAGTGGCGCAGTTCATCGCAGATTCGAGGGATCGGGTTCCACCGCACGGCCCTTCACTTGACGACTTCGAATTCGAACTCGATCACTTTGCCGCGAACCACAAAGCAGAGGTAGTGCTCCCAGAAGAGCCGGAACCGCGGCCAGGCGTTCACGAGAAATTCAAAGCCAAGCCACCTCCACAATGCAAGTAGGCGTACGCGGACCTTTCTCTCACGGAGCCGTGCGGCCGAGTAGTAGCCGAAGCCGCCGTGATGGGCGCCGAAATAGCGGAAGCTGAAGGAATTCAGGTGCCAGCGGTGGGTGGGGTCGCAGAAGCTGGAAAAGTCGGTGTAGTGGGGGGTAGCGATGTGAATGCGGCCGCCGGGACGGACGAGACGGTGGAATTCCTCGATGGTGCGGACGACGTCGGAGACATGCTCGATGACGTGGATGGCGTAGAGCTCATCGAAAGCGGAGTCGCGGAAAGGCCACGGGAAGTGATCGAGATCGACGAGGACGTCGGCGGCGGTGCGCGGGTTGCGGTCGATGCCGATGGCGCCGGGGCGCTTGTTGAGGCCGCAGCCGACGTCGAGAACGCGCGGCGGAGTCACTCCCACAGTCTAGCTTTCCGCGGAACGGTGCAGCCGCGGTCAGGAGGCGCGGGACGCCTCGGTGATGCAGGCTTCCAGCGTGTCGACGGCGAAGTCTGCCTGGTCTGCGGTCAGCACGAGAGGCGGGGCGAGCCGGATGGAGTTGGGGCCGGCGCCCAGGATGAGCAGCCCGCGCTGGAACGCCAGATCCACGATGCGGTCGCGAAGCTCAGGGGCACGTTCCTTCGACGCCTGGTCTTTGACCAGCTCGAAGCCGATCATCAGCCCTAGCCCGCGCACATCGCCGACACGGGGAAACCGGGCGGGCCACTCGCTCATACGGGCCATCATGCGGGCTCCGATGCGGGCGGCGTTGTCGACCAGCTCCTGCTCCAGCAGCTCGATGGTGGCCAGTGCGGCCTCAACGGCGACCGGGTTGCCGCCGAAGGTGGAGGCGTGGGCGCCGGGCTTCCACGTCATCAGGTCCGCACGGGCGACCGTGGCGCCGAGAGGAAGTCCGCTGGCGATGCCCTTGGCGATGGCAACGATGTCGGGCTCGAGTCCGAAGTGCTCGGAGGCGAACATGCGGCCGGTGCGGCCCATGCCGCTCTGCACCTCGTCGGCGACCAGCAGAATGCCGTGGCGGCGGCAGACGGCCTGCAATTCGTCGAAGAATTTCTGCGGGGGCACGACGTAGCCGCCCTCGCCCTGGACGGGTTCCACGAAAACGGCGGCCACCTCCGAGGGGGGCAGGATGGTGCGGAAGAGCTCTTGTTCGAGGACGCGCACGCACTCCACGTTGCAGGTATCCGGCGTGCGGTTGTAGGCGCAGCGGTAGCAGTAGGCGTAGGGGATGTGCGTGGCGCCAGGGAACAGCGGCGCGAAGCCTTCGCGCTGGGCGGTTTTCGATGCCGTGAGCGACAGCGCGCCCATGGTGCGCCCGTGGAAGGCGCCGAGGAAGGCGATGGACTTGTCGCGGCGGGTGGAGTAGCGGGCGAGCTTCAGGGCGCATTCGATGGCTTCCGCGCCGGAGTTGCCGAAGAAGACGCGCCGCGCGCCGCCGCCGGGCACGAGTCTGGCGAGCCGCTCGCCGAGGGCGACCATGTTTTCGTAGTAGAAGTCTGTGCCCGACATGTGGAGGAACTTTTCCGCCTGGCGGCGCACGGCTTCGACGACGCGCGGGTGGCAGTGTCCGGTGGCGACCACCGCGATGCCGGCGTTCATGTCGAGGAAACGGTTGCCGTCGACGTCGGTGACGAGGGCGCCCTCCCCGCGTTCAATTACGAAGGGATAGCTGCGGGTGTAGGAGGGGCTCAGCACGGCATGATCACGCTCGACGATGGCGCGGGCGCGCGGTCCGGGCAGGGGGGTGACGATGTTGGGCAGTGTCTGGGAGCTGGCGTTCGGCATGGACTGATCTCCTCAACGGTGGAATCGGATCAAGAGACGAAGGCAGGAGCGGCGCGCGGGCGGGGAGGCTAGTCGCAGGCGAACAGGAAGGGCCGCATGGCGGCCGGGGTGCGCGTCACATTCCGATTTTACGCTAGAATCGGCATCTTGAGCAGTACCGCAGTATGACAAGCGATTCGGTTCTTTCCATGGAGATCACCCCGGACGAGGCCCGTCGGCTGTTGGCAGAGGGGCGGGCGAAGCTGATCGACGTGCGCGAGCCGCACGAATACCGGCTGGCCCGGATTGACGGCGCCGAACTGATCCCGATGCACACCGTGCCGCAGCGGTTGCAGGAGCTGGAAGCGTCTTCGGACGAGGCGCTGCTGATCGTGTATTGCCACCATGGCGTGCGCAGCCTGAGCGTGGTGGAGTGGCTGCGCCGGCAGGGCGTGGAGCAGTGCGTGTCGCTGATCGGGGGTATTGATCTCTGGAGCCGGCAGATCGATCCGCAAGTGCCCCGCTATTGAGACGCCATGCCGCAGAAGCCGAAGTTCTACACGAAACCGACCTGAACCACCTGCCGGAAGGCCAGGAGTTTCCTGGCTCAGCAGGGCGCGGACGCCGAGGTGGTGGATCTGTCGAAGGGGCTCAGCGTGGAGGAGCTGGAGCGCCTGATCGGGCGGCGCGACTACCGCGAGTTTCTGAACCCGAAAAACGAGCTCTACCGGCAGATGGGGATGAAGACAAATCCGCCGCCGCGCGAGGAGGCGCTGCGGCTGATGAGCGAGAACCCGAACCTGATCCGGCGCCCCATCCTGGTGAAGGGGTCGAAGGCGCTGCTCGGGTTCCGCGAAGAGGAATGGCGCGAGGGGTGAGGCGGCGCGGGGGCGGCGGGAAGTGGTAATTGTGATCGTGTGATCACGCGCAGGGACCTTGCCATGGCGGCGGCGGCCGAATCTTCCACACGCCGGGCGCGGGCGCAGCAGCCCGCGGCCTACCGCGGAGCTCTTGAGAAGTTCGAAGGGCGGTATGCGGCGGCGGCGTTCGATTCGCTCGAGTGGACGCGGAAACGGTATGAAGAGATGCCGCGGCAGCTCGGTTTCCGGGCGCGGAACGTGCGGGAGGCTCAGGCGTGGCAGCGGCGCCTGCGGGCGAAACTCGTCGAATTGCTGGGCGGTTTTCCGCGGCGGACGCCGCTCCGGGCGGAGGTTCTTGAGCGGAAGGAATTTCCGGCGTATTTCCGGGAGTCGGTGATTTTTGAATCCCGGCCCGGGTTGGGCGTGTTCGGCTATTTTCTGATTCCCAAAGACAGGCCGCAGCCGCGTCCGGCGCTGATTTGCGTTCCCGGGCATGGGCGCGGGGCGGACGACATTGCAGGAATCGACGAGAAGGGACAGGAGCGCACCAAGAAGGGCCCGTACCAGTTTGATTTCGCGGTGCAGGCGGCCGGGCGCGGCTTCGCGGCCTTCGCCATCGAGCCGCTGGGGTTCGGGTGCCGGCGCGACGCGGCGAGCCGGCGGCGCGGGCTGGGGCAGTCCTCTTGCCAGCCTGCGGCAGGCGCGGCGCTGCTGATGGGGGAGACGATGCTGGGCTGGCGCGTCTGGGACGTGATGCGCGCGGTGGACTATCTGGAGACGCGAGCGGAGGTGGACGGGCGGAGGATCGGGCTGATGGGGATCAGCGGCGGGGGAACGGTAACGACGTTCGGGACGGCGCTGGAGCCGCGCATCTCGGCGGCGTTGGTGAGCGGCTACCTGAACACGTTCCGCAACTCGATTTTCAGCATTTCGCACTGCATCGACAACTACGTGCCCGGGATCCTGCACTGGTGCGAGATGTACGACGTGGCGGGGCTGATTGCGCCGCGGCCGCTGTTTTGCGAATCCGGGACGAAAGATGATATTTTCCCGATCGACGCATTCCGGTTTTCTTTTGGCAAGGTGCAGGAAATTTACCGGATTTTTGGCGCAGAAGACCGCATTGGAAACGAGATGTTCGAAGCGGGACACCAGTTTTCCGGCAAGCTGGGCTTCCCGTTTCTGGAGAAGCACCTGGGAGTCTGACGGAGGCGTGGCGGAGTACGAACTGCTGGAACATACGGCGGACACGGGCTTCCGCGTGCGGGCGGCGAGCCTGGAGGAGCTGTTCGCGCGGGCGGCGGAGGCGCTGGTTTCAATTGCCGTGGACACGGCACGGGCGGAGGCGCGGGAGAGGCGCACTGTAGAGTGCGCCGGGGAACCGGTGGAAGAGCTGCTGGTGAACTGGCTGAGCGAGGTGTTGTGGCTGCTGGAGGGAGAGCGGTTCCTGCCGACAAGGTTCGAGCGGCTGTCGGTGGCAGGGGGCGTGGCGAGGGGCGCCGTCCGGGGAGAGCCACGCGACGACCAGAGGCATCCGCCGCGGATCGTTGTCAAGGCAGTCACCTACCATCAGCTGGCGGTGCGTGCGCACAATGGCGGATGGGAGGCCGAGGTGTTCCTCGACATCTGACATGGTCATAGAACAGCTGGATCCCGTGCGCCACCGGATTGCAAAGGGCGCGCGCCACGGGATGCGAACCGACGTGGTGTTCTACGCGAGCGGTCCGATCCTCGAGCAGGTGCAGAAGGACCGGG
Source organism: uncultured Arcobacter sp. (assembly GCA_964458495.1). Lineage (GTDB taxonomy): Bacteria > Acidobacteriota > Terriglobia > Bryobacterales > Bryobacteraceae > JANWVO01. The sequence continues at coordinate 51,780 of CAYWJB010000003.1, read as the reverse complement.
CGCTGGAGCAGGCGATGAATGTGGCCTGCCTGCCGGGGATCGTGGGTCCGTCGCTGGCGATGCCGGACATCCATCAGGGCTACGGTTTCCCGATTGGCGGCGTGGCGGCGATGGACTGGGACAGCGGCGTGGTGAGCCCTGGCGGGGTGGGCTACGACATCAACTGCGGGGTGCGTCTGATCCGCACGAACCTCGAGAAGGACGAGGTGCGTGCGAGGCTGAAGGAGATCGTGGACCAGGTGTTCCGCGACGTGCCGTGCGGCGTGGGAGGCAAGGGGCATCTGGACATCACCGAAAAGCAGCTGAACCAGGTTCTGGAGCAGGGCGCGGTGTGGATGGCGGACCAGGGCTACGGGGAGCCGTCCGACATCGAGCATTGCGAGGAGCGGGGCCGGCTCAAGGGCGCGGACCCGGGGGAGGTGAGCGCGCGGGCCAAGGAGCGCGGACGTCCGCAGATCGGGACGCTCGGCAGCGGCAACCATTTTCTGGAGATCCAGTTCGTGCAGAAGGTCCACGATGAAGAAGCGGCGCGCTGCTACGGCCTCGAAGAGGGCCAGGTGGTGGTGCTGATCCACAGCGGGTCGCGCGGGCTGGGGCATCAGGTGTGCACCGACTTTCTGGCGCAGATGGGCGCGGCGATGAAGAAATACGACATCACGCTGCCGGACCGGCAGCTGGCGTGTGTGCCGATTCAAAGCCCGGAAGGGCAGGCGTACCTGAAGGCGATGCGGGCGGCGGCGAATTTTGCGTGGGCGAACCGGCAGGCGATGCTGCACTTTGTGCGCGGATCGTTTCAGAAGGTCTTCGGGAAGAAGACGAGGCTCGCACTGGTCTACGACGTCTGCCACAACATTGCCAAACGGGAGCGGTACGAATTCGGCGGGCGGACGGTGGATGTGCTGGTGCACCGGAAGGGTGCGACGCGGGCGTTCCCGCCGCACCATCCGGAGATCCCGGCCGATTACCGCACGGTGGGGCAGCCCGTGCTGATTCCGGGCAGCATGGGGACGGCGTCCTGGGTGCTGGCGGGCAATGAAGGGGCGATGCGGGAGAGCTTCGGGAGCGTGTGCCACGGCGCGGGGCGGCTGCTGAGCCGGCACGCCGCCAAGCACGGGCGCGACGCGCGCTCCGTGCAGAGGGAACTGGAGGAGCGGGGGATTCTTGTGCGCAGCGAGACGCGGGACGGGATTATCGAGGAGGTGCCCGAGGCGTATAAGGACGTGGACGAGGTGATCGAGGTGGTGCACGAAGCCGGGCTGGCGCGCAAAGTGGCGCGGCTGCGCCCGATGGGCGTCATCAAGGGCTGACGCGGGCGCGGGGGAAACGGCTAGACTGGATCTCGCCATGATCGAAGTGCGCCGCGCGCGGCCGGACGAGACGCCGGTCTTGATGGAGCTGATCCTGGGGCTGGCCGAATACGAGAAGCTCGAGCCCCCCGATGAAGCCGCGCAGGAGCGGCTGAAGAGGGACATCTTCGGAGAGAAGCCGCGGCTGGAGGCGTGGCTCGCCTTTGTGGACGGAGAGGCGGCGGGCTACGCGCTCATCCTGGAGACCTACTCGAGCTTTCTGGCCTTGCCGACACTGTACCTGGAGGACATCTTCGTGAAGCCCGAATTCCGGGGCTGCGGCGCGGGCGCGGCGCTGTTCCGGCGGATGGTGGACGAGGCGGAACGGCGCGGATGCGGGCGGATGGAGTGGGTGGTGCTCGACTGGAACCGCCCGGCCCTGGAGTTTTACGAGCGGTTCGGCGCCGTGCAGCTGAAGGAGTGGGTCACGATGCGGCTGACGCGTGCGGACTTCGCGCGGCTTCTGAAACAATAGGCGTACATGCGGCGGCCGGCGGTCTTGTGGATTCTGGCGTTTCTGATCACGGCGGGCTCCGCCGTGTATCAGCGAGTGACCGGCCCCACTTATCCCAAGCGCGGCAAAGCGGAGCTGGCGGGGCGCGAGTTCCGCTACCGCCTGCCGCGCAGCATGGCGGGCGGGGATGCTGTGGTGCGCGTGCCGGCTGTTTCCGGAGAAACCAGGGGAACACTGGCGTGGAAGCGTCACAAGTCGCGGGATGAGTGGACGTATGCCGGGATGGCGCGCGAGGGCGGCGAACTGGCCGGACGGCTTCCGCAGCAGCCGCCTGCGGGAAAGCTGGCCTACCGTGTGATCCTGCAGGACGGAGTGGAACGGGTGACGCTGGGCGGCGAGCCGGTGGTGATCCGGTTCCGCGGGGAGGTTCCGCCGGCGGTGCTGGTGCTGCACGTGATCGCCATGTTCGGGGCAATGCTGGCAGGGACGCGGGCGGGGCTGGAGTTTTTCGCTGCGAAGCCAGAGTACAAGCGGCTGTTGCTATGGACGCTGGGACTGTTGACCGTGGGAGGACTGCTGCTCGGGCCGGTGGTGCAGAAGTACGCCTTCGGCGCGTATTGGACGGGCTGGCCGTTTGGCACCGACCTGACGGACAACAAGACGGCGGTGGCGTGGCTGGGATGGGCCCTGGCGTGGTGGCGGCTGCGGCGGGCGCCGGAGCGCGCCGGGGCGTGGGTGCTGGGCGCGGCGGTGTTGATGCTGGTGGTGTTCGCGATTCCGCACAGCCTGCTGGGCAGCGAGCTGAAGTACGAGTGAGGGCGGCGGGCTGCCCGCGCTCAGAGCAGCCGCCACAGGGACTCGGCGGGCTGGCGCTGTTTGAAGTCGCGGAAGCGGCGGCAGGGGTAGTAAAGCAGCGCGACGCCGAACAGCCAGCAGGGATACAACAGCCATTGCGGCGCGGGATGCTGGCGGAAGGCGGTCATCGACAAGGCGCCGAACACGTAGAAGTGGGTGACATAGAAGAAGAGCGGCGCCTGTCCATAGACATTCAGCACCTGCATCAGCGCGGGCAGGCAACGTTGCGCCTGCTCGAGGAGGGAGAGCAGGAGCAGATCGAGTCCCAGCATGAGAGAGGCGAAAGCGAGACTGGGCGGATACTTGACGACGGTGAGCCAGGAGGTCCACGTGCCTCCTTCGGCGAGCCGCAGATTGCCGAAGCCGCCGCCGGCGCGGATCGCGGCGAACAAAAGGATCAGGGCAAGACCCGCGGGGAGGGCAGCCCGTATGGTTCGCGCGGCATCCCGGCGCAACAGGCGCCCGAAGCCAACGCCCAGCGCGCAGATGCCGAACCAGGGCAGCAACGGGTATCCGCTGGCGACAAGAGCCGATTGTCCCGGCGCGATCAGCAGCAGGGCAAGGTTGTGTCCCGCCGCCTCGGCGCTCATTTGTGGCAAAAGCAGATTGGGCGCGAGCAGACACAAGGCGCCAAGCAGAAACCACCCTGGCGTGGCGAGCCCCATGAGGGCCCCGGCGAGGATCATGCTCAACCCGAGACAAACCAGCACGCCGAGCACAACCGGCGACAGCGGCATCGCGCCCTGGCCCGTGTTCTGCATGAGCATCATGGGGGCGACTTCGAACACGTAGCTGATGGCGATGAGCGCGCCGCCCCTCAGAAAGAAGAAGCGGCGCACGCGAGCCGCGTCCCAGCCCTGCGCGCGGCGCGACGATTCCAGCAGCGCCATGCCGGCGCCCATGAGCAGGAAGAAGCCCGGGGCGCAGAGGTGCGTGAGCCAGCGCGTGAAGAACCACGAAGTGCTGCCGTAAACAGGCAGCGCCTGGTTCCACATCTCGAAAGGATGGACGCGCGCTACCAGCAGCGACGCGTGATCGAGCGCCATCAGCACCAGGATGAGCCCGCGCAGGGCATCCAGCGCGGGCAAGCGGCGGCTCATGGCTTCTTCACTGTCGGGTAGGCGACGCCCAGTTGCTCCAGGTAGGTCGCATAGCGGGAGGGATCGTAGTAGAACTTCCGCATCTGCGGGCGGAAACGCTCCATGCGCTCCCGGTTGAGATCGATGGGCGGCTTCTGCTCGGGAGGGATGAGCGACTTCCACTTCGTCTCTTTGGTCTGTTCGGCGAAATACTGCTTTGCCGCGGCGAGCAGGTCGGGCTTCAGCAACAGGTCCAGCGCGGTCATGGCATGGGCCTTGGCGCCTGCGGTGGATCCCTTGTGGGCGATGGGCGTGGCCATGGCGATGCCGCTCGACCAGTGGTGTCCGATCATGCCGGGGATGTTGCCGGGATAGCGAAGGACCACGGTGGGCACGTTCCAGCCGACTTCGGCGATGTCATCGGAGCCGTAGCTGCGCCGGGAGGGATCGGGCGGGCGCAGTTCGGCGGGTTCGGTACGGAGCCCGTCCTCCTTGACGCCCAACTCGCGCTGGGCGGCGCGGGCGAGCGCCTGATCGGCCTCCGACCATTGGGGCATGCCCACGGCGCGGATGTTGTCGTAAAGGGCCTCGGCGAGCGGCTGGTTGAAGTGGCCGGGCCAGGCGGCGCCGAGGGTGCGCTCGCTCATTTCGGTATCGGTCATCATCGCCGCGGCGCGGGCGATGCGCGTGCCGATGTCGTGAAGCTCCTGGATGCGCGCGTAGTCCCATTCGCGGAAGTAGTACCAGACCTTCGCCACCGGCGGCACGACGTTGGGCTGGTCGCCGCCCTGCGTGATGACGTAGTGCGAACGGTGTTCCGGGCGGAGGTGTTCGCGGCGGTAGTTCCAGCCGATGTTCATGAGCTCGACGGAGTCGAGGGCGCTGCGGCCGGCCCATGGGGAGCCCGCCGAGTGGGCGCTGCGGCCGAGGAAGGTGTATTCGACGCTCACGAGTCCGGTACCGACGGGGCCGTAGTTGGTGCCGAAGTCGGAGGCGATGTGGGAGCTGAGCATGACGTCGAGATCGCGGAACAGGCCCGCGTTCACCATGTAGGTGCGGCTGCCGATCAGCTCTTCGGCCACGCCCGGGTAGACGCGCAGCGTGCCGCGGATGCCATGGCGGCGCATCAGCTCCTGTACGGCGAGCGCGGCGGTAACGTTGACCGCCTGGCCGGCGTTATGACCTTCGCCGTGCCCGGGGCCGCCATCCACCATGGGCTGGTGCCACGGGATTCCGGGGGTCTGGGAGGTCTCGGGCAGCCCGTCGATATCGGCCATGAAGCCGATGACAGGCGCGCCCTGCCCCCATTCGGCGACCCAAGACGTGGGCAGACCGGCGATGCCGCGGGTGACGCGGAAGCCGTGCTTTTCGAGGATCGAGGTAACATACTTCGAGGTCTCGAACTCCTGGTAGCCGAGTTCGCCGAAGGCGTAGATGGAGTCGACGATCTCCTGCGTCAGCTTGCGGCGGCCGTCGATCATTTCCGCGGCCGCCTGCTTGAGCGAGGCGACGTCGGGCGCCTGCGCGCCGCCGGCCGCCGCGGCGGCGGCCGTACCCAGAAAGGTCCTGCGCAACATGCGTTTCATCATATGCGACACGGAGCCATGGCGGCGTGGCATTCGGGGCGGAACATTTCCGCTGGACATGCGTATGAAGGGAAAGAACGGAGTTTTCGATTCATGGCAAACAACGGCAAGCGCAAGTCGAGGAAGGTCTGGATCTGGCTGGCGGTCATCGTGGCGGTCCTCGCGGGCGCCGGAGTGGCGGTGCGGGCAGCGCTCAAGCCGGACAACAAGATCGACCCGTCGAAGCTGGCGAAGGTGGAGCGGGGCGACATCGCGCGCGTCGTGGTGGCGACGGGCAAGATCGAGCCACGCGCGATCGTGGAGGTGAAGAGCAAGGCGAGCGGCATCGTGAAGAGCATCTATGTGAATTACGGCGACACGGTGCGCGCCGGGCAGGTTCTGGCGGAACTCGACAAGGAAGAATTGGAGGCGCGGGTGCGCGAGGCGCGGGCCAATCTTCAGGCGGCGCAGGCGATGGAAGAGAGCGCCGCCGCGGCACTGGAGCGCAACAAGGTGGAGGCGGAGGGTCCGGATCTGCCCTTCCTGAAGTCGGCGATGGAGCGGGCGCAGCGCATGCACGAAGAGAAGCTCGTCGCCAAGAATATTGTGGAGGAGGCGGAAAAGGCCTATCAGCTGGCGCTGAACCGGCAGAGCGCGGCGATCCGGGCGCTGGCGGTGAGCCGCGCCGAGATCACGCGGGCGCGGGCGCAAGTGGCGCAGGCGAAGGCGGTGCTCGAACGGGCGGAAGAGGATTTGCGAAATTCGACCATCGTGAGCCCGATCGACGGGCTGGTGCTGTCGCGTGACGTGGAAGTGGGCAATGCGGTCAGTTCCATTCTCGTTCTGGGCTCGCAGGCGAAGCCGCTGTTTATGCTCGGCGACGTGGGCGACGTGTTCGTGCGAGGCAAAGTGGACCAGGCCGATATCGGCAAGGTGTACCTGGGCCAGCCGGCGCGGATCGTGGTGGAGAGCTTCCGGGACCGCAAGTTTGAAGGAAAGGTGTACCGTATTTCGCCCTACGGCGTGGAGAAGGACAACGTGACCACCTTCGAAGTGCAGGTGTCGATCCACAACCCCGGACACGAGCTGAAGGCGAATATGAGCGCCAACGCCGAGATCATCCTGGAGGAGCGGAAGAACGTCCTGCTGGTGCCGGAGGCGGCGGTGGTGTATGACAAGGACCGCAAGCCGGGCGTGGAATTGCCTGATCCGTCGCAGGAGAAGGGACGGAAGAAGGTGGCGGTGCGGCTGGGGATCTCCAACGGGATCAAGACGGAGCTGCTGGGCGGGCTGGAAGAGGGCGCGCAAGTGATTCTGCAATAGAGGGGGCGGGCTGCGTCTTGAGCTTCCGCGACTTGGTCCGGGACACGGTGCAGACGTTGCTGGCGCACAAGCTGCGCGCGGGGCTGACGATGTTCGGCCTGGTGTGGGGCATCGTCTCGATCGTGCTGATGACGGCTGCCGGCGACGGGTTCCGAGAGGGGCAGCGCCAGGTGGCGGCGAATTTCGGCGAGAACATCTTCATCGTGTTCCCGGGGCGGACGTCGATGCAGGCGGGCGGGGAGCGCGCCGGACGCCGGGTGATGTGGTCGGTGCGGGACCACGAGCTGCTGCGGCCGGATGCCCCGTCGTGTGAGTACATCCTGCCGGAGCTGACGCGAGGCGCGGTGGCGGTGCGGAGCGACCACAACGCCGCGTCGCTGATGATCAGTGGCAGCCAGCCCCCGTATCAACGGCTGCGGGCGCTCCCGGTAGCGGAGGGGCGGTTTTTTTCCTGGGAGGACGAGGCGCAGGGGCGGCGCGTGGCGTTTCTGGGCTCGGATGCAGCGAAGCAGCTGTTCGGTACGCGGCCGGCTGTGGGGCAGCCCGTGTCGATCGCCGGGCTGCCGTACCACGTGATAGGCGTAATGCGGTTCAAGGACCAGGACTCGAGTTACGACGGGCGGGACGTGAACAAGATATTCGTGCCTTTCTCGGCCATGGTGCGGGACCTGCCGCAGCCGCCGCCGTGGCCGCCGAACACGGTGGATCAACTGATCGTGAAGGCGCGGACGCTCGAGATGCACGAAGCGTGCTTGTCGGAAGTCCGGCGGGGGCTCGGACGGCTGCACCGTTTCGATCCGGAAGACACCATGGCCGCGGCGATCTGGGACACGGTGCGCGAATCCCGGGCGTTCAAAACAATGACCAACGGCATGAAGTACTTCCTGGGCGCGATGGGAGTGGTGACGCTGCTGCTGGGCGGGATCGGCACGATGAATGTGATGCTGGTGGCGGTACGCGAGCGGACGCGGGAAATCGGGCTGCGGATGTCGGTGGGCGCGACGCGCCGCCAGATCCAGATGATGTTCTTTCTGGAGACAGCACTGATCGTGTTTTCGAGCGGGGCGCTGGGCATGGGCTTCGCGCTGGCGGTGTGCCACTGGGTGAACCAGCTGACGATGCCGCAGTATTTTGCCGGGCTGCGGCCGTCGTGGGAGGTGGGCGCGGCGTGCGTGGGGCTGCTGGGGCTGGTGGCGTTTCTATCGGCGCTGTACCCGGCTTCGCGGGCGGCGAGCATCGACCCGATCCAGGCGCTGCATTTCGAGGCGGGAGGTTGAGAGATGGCGGGGATGTTGCGGGAGATCATTCTGCAAGCGTGGGACTCATTGCGGCGCAACCCGGCGCGGAGCGTGCTGACGATGCTGGGCATCGTGTGGGGCATCGCATCGGTAACCCTGCTGATGGCGTATGGCAGCGGATTTCGCTCTTTGATGGTGGGGATTTTCCAGAATTTTTCCAGGTCTGCGGTGATCGTATTTCCGGGCCAGACCAGCATGCAGGCCGGGGGCGAGCGCGCCGGGAGGCGCGTCCGGTTCGAGCTGGCCGATCTGGAGGCGGCGCGCCATGAGTGCACTCTGGTGCGGCAGATCTGCCCGGAGACGATCCGGCGGGTGGCGGTGTCTTACGGAGACCGGCTCGTGAGTCTCAATGTGCGCGGCGTGTGTCCGGAATATGGCGAAATCCGCAGCGAATTTCCAGCCGAAGGGCGCTGGCTCACGCGCGATGACGCGGCGGACCGGCGCCGCGTCGTCTTCCTTGGACACTGGGCCAAGGACAAGCTGTTTGCCGGGCGGCCGGCGGTGGGAGAGACGGTCACGATCCAGGGCGTGCGCTTCACCGTGGTGGGCGTGATGGACAAGAAACTGGCGTTTGGCAACTACTACGGGCCGGACGACCGAAGCGCCTTCATTCCGTATGAGACGGCGGCAGAGCTTTGGGACACGCGTTACCCCACCAACGCCGTAGTGCAGCCGGTGGCGCCGATTTACGAGCAACAGGCCGAGAGGCAGATCCGCGCGGCGCTGGCCAAGCGCTTGCGGTTTGACCCGCGCGACGAGCGCGCCCTGCAAACCTTCGGCACGTCGACGATCCGTCCCATCATCGACGGGCTCACCATCGGTCTGCAGGCGCTGCTGCTGTTCATCGGCGGGCTGACGCTGGCCATCGGAGGGATCGGACTGATGAACATCCTGCTCGTCAGCGTCACCGAGCGGACGCGGGAGATCGGGCTGCGGCGCGCGCTGGGCGCGAGGCGGTGGCACGTGGCGGCGCAGTTCCTGGCCGAAGCGCTGTTCCTCACTCTTTCAGGTGGTGCGCTGGGCGTTCTGCTCTCCTACGGGATCACCTGGATGCTGCCGCCGCTGCCGATGCTGAGCGGGCTGTTCGAAGACACAACGGGCAAAGGAGACCTGGTCTTGCGCGTGCAAGCCGAAATCGTGCTGGTGTCAGCCGCCGCGCTCCTGATTGTGGGCGTGGCCAGCGGCATGGCGCCTGCCTTGCGCGCGGCGCGGCTGGATCCGGGCGAAGCGCTGCGGGTGGAGTAGGTACGGGGAATTGTTGCGACGGGGCCGGACCAGGATTAGGCTTGCCTGAGAGGCAATCCTGCAATGACCAAAGCCGACTACGAATCCATCCCTCCCGTCCTGCAGGCTGACGAGACGATGTGCTGGGCGGCGGCGCTGGAGTGGTGGGCCAGGGTCACGGGGCGTCCCGTGATCACGCAGCTGAATCTCCTGGTCCGTTTCGAACGATTTTGGGATCACACCGGAGACCCTGAGACCAACCGGAATTACGGGACGGTCAGGAAGACAGAATTCGCAGACGCATTGGCAAACGATTCCGATTACAGAATGAACGTGGAATTTGTCCGCCAACGTGAGCTTAACCGCGCCTGCCTGGAACCAAAGCTGCCTTGCTTTCTCATGTACTATGAGGAGCGGATAGACGGCTACCACGCCGCCGTAGTCTATGCCGTGGACGACGCTGAACTCCACCTGATGAACCCCGATTGCGGATTCGAACACCGGGCGTGGCGCCGGATGTTCCAGCATCCTTCCAGCGAAGTTGTCGTCGGGTATCCCGCTTGACGCGCACGTCCGCAGCCGGACTCTGCCGGCGGTCAAGACTTGATCGCGATCTCCGGATGGTTCTGTTTGTCCATCGCCGGCTGCAGGGACAAGTACAGCGTGTGGTTCCCTCCCGAACCAGACGACATCGTGCGCCAATTGCTGATCCATCCGTTGAATGCATACACGCAAATGGCGTCCTGCCGGTTCTCGTCCTTCCACAACTCGATCTTCACGGGCTTGATTTTATTGCGGGTGACCACGTTGGCCAGTTCGAACAGCTTCTTGAGCGACTCGAACGGCATGTTGACGTCGTCATGGATGTCGATCGTCACCTCGACAGAGGAACGAAGGCTCCCCATGACCGGCAGCCCCGAGCGGTCTGTGCCGGTGGTGAAATTCACTCCCACCGAGTGGGCGTTGAACCGGATGTCATCGATGGTGACCGTGGTGCCCCATGGCCGCGCCATATTGTCCTCCTTTCCGCACGTCCGGCGCGCTGTGGCCGATCTCGAATTTGAGGCCTCTTTTTCTCTTACCTGATCTGGCGCCACGCGGAAAGGGCCCGCGAGCCCGCCAGGCAACGGCGCCGTCCCGCGCCTGCGGGGGGGAGGCCGCCTGCGGCGGCGGTAGCACGCCTTGGGCATTCCGGGTATGCTGTCTGTTTCCATGAGACGCGCATTCCCTGTGTTCCTTGCCTTCCTCGCGATGGGCTTCGCCGACGCCGCGGGACCGTTTGTGAGCCTGGCGCGGGAGCAGTTCCAACTCTCCTACTTCGCCGCCCAGTGGATCACCTTCTCCGGCTTCATCATGTTCGGCCTGTTGTCGATCCCCATGGGACTGTTGCAGGACCGCACCGGAAAGAAGACGGTTCTCCTGGCGGGGCTGGCCATCATGCTCGCCGGGCTGCTGATCCCGGCCATCGCCGGCTTCACCACGTTCCCGGCGTTTCTGGTGACCGTGCTGTTGCTTGGCGCGGGGGCGACGACGCTGCAAGTGGCGGGCAACCCGATCATGCGGGACGTGTCGCCGCCGGGCCTCTATTCGCGGAATCTCTCTCTGGCGCAGTTTGTGAAAGCAATCGGGTCACTGTCAGGACCGCTGCTGCCGGTGCTGGCGGCGCGGTGGTGCGGCGCGTCGTGGCAGGTGGTGTTCCCGATCTACTCCGCCGCGGTGGCCATCACGATCCTGGCGATGCTGCCGCTGAAGGTGCAGGAGCGGAAATCTCCAGACCAGCAGCCCGCCACGCTGGCCTCGTGCTTCGCGCTGTTGAAGAACCCCTATGTGGCGATGATGGTAGGGGCCATCTTCCTTTACGTCGGCGCGGAGGTGAGTGTCAGCGCCGGCATTCCGCTGTATCTGAAAGACCGGTTCGGCATTGACATCAGCCGCACGGGACTGCTGGGCACGGGACTGTTCTTCCTGGCGCTCACCCTCGGGCGGTTTTCCGGCGGCGTGATTCTGAACTGGATGAAGCCGAAGCGGTTTTTCCTCGCCACCTGCCTGGTTTCGATTCTCGGGCTGCTGGGCATCTTCGTCCCCTCGCCCACGGTCTCCGCCGTCAGCTTCTTCCTCACCGGGCTCGGATTCGCCAATATCTTTCCGCTGGTGTTTTCGATCACGGTGGATTCGATGCCGGAGCAGACGAATGCGCTGAGCGGGTTGATGGTGACCGCCATCGTCGGCGCGGCGTTCGTACCGCCGCTGATGGGCTATGTTTCGGACCTGTTTGCCTCGGCGCAGGCGGGCTTTTTCGTCCCGCTGGCTTGCGTGGCCTACATCACCGCGGCGGCGCTCTGCAACCAGCGCCGGGCGCAAGCGTGAATTCTGAATCGACTGCCATGAACATCGACGCATCCACCGACAGACGGATCGTAATGACGCTGGACGCCGGGGGAACGAACCTCAAGTTCTCCGCCATCCGCGGCAATCAGCTTCTGCTCGACCCGATTTACCTGCCCGCTGTTCCCACAGATCTGGATGCCTGCCTCGACAACATCCTCGAAGGCTTCCGCAGGGTTCGCGCCCTGCTGCCGGAGGCGCCCTCGGCCATCAGTTTCGCCTTTCCGGGACCGGCGGACTATCCCTCCGGCGTGGTGTTCAACGAGAACAACCTTCCGGCGTTTCGCGGAGGCGTAGCGCTGGGCCCGATGCTCGAAGAAGCCTTCGGCATCCCGGTGTTCCTCAACAACGACGGCGATCTGTTCGCTTACGGAGAAGCCATGAGCGGCTTTTTGCCCGAGGTGAACCGGATGCTGGAGGCGGCGGGCAGCCCCAAGCGCTACGCCAACCTGCTCGGCATCACGCTCGGCACCGGGCTGGGCGGAGGCATCGTGCGGAACGGGGAACTATTCATCGGCGACAACTCCATGGCGGGCGAGGTGTGGCTGCTGCGCAACCGCCTGGCGCCGGAGTGGAATGCCGAAGAAGGCGCGTCGATCCGCGCCGTGCGGCGCGTCTACGGGGAAGCTGCCGGGATTCCGTTTGAGGAGACGCCGGAGCCGAGAGAGATCTTTGAAATCGGGATGGGGCGGGCGCCGGGCCACTTCGAGGCGGCGCGCGAGGCGTTCCGGAGGCTGGGCTTTGTGGCGGGGGACGCCATCGCACAGGCGCTGACGCTGGTCGACGGACTGGTGGTGATCGGCGGCGGGCTTGCCGGCGCCGCGCCGCTGTTCTTGCCGGCGCTGCTGGATGCGGTGAACGACGTCTTTGCGCGCGACGGGCGGCCGCTGCGGCGGGTGGTGTTCCGGGCGTTCGACTTTGATGATCCGGGGCAGCGCGAGGTGTTCCTGAAGGGCGAGCCGCGTGAGTTGAAAGTGCCGCGTTCCGGCCGCGTGATCCGCTATGACGCATTGCAGCGGACTGCCATCGGGTTGACGCGGCTGGGCACGAGCGAAGCGGTGTCGCTGGGGGCATACGCATTTGCCCTGAGCCGGCTCGGACCGGCGGCCTGAGGCGCCGGCTCAGTCAGGCAGAGGCCGTAGTACGGTTGTCCCGGCGATGCGCGGCGGGTAGGGAATCCATTCCATGCAGGCGGCGACGGCGCGGGCCGATGGAGGGACATGCGTCGACTTCCAGTGTTTCTGCTCTGCCTGTGGGTGCTGCCCGCAGCGATGGCGACGGTGCGCAGCGTGGGCCCGGGCCAGCCGTATGCAAAGCCTTGCCAGGCGTTTGCTGCGGCGCAGGACGGCGACGTGATCGAGATCGACGCCGCGGGGAATTACGATGGCGACGTCTGTCCGATCACCAGGAACAACCTGACCATCCGCGGCGTGAACGGGCGGGCGCGGATCGACGCGGCCGGACAGTACGCCTGGGGCAAGGGCATCTGGGTGGTGGTGGGGGACGGAATTGTGATCGAGAACATCGAGTTCTCGGGCGCGCGGGTGCCGGACCGCAACGGCGCGGGTATCCGGCTCGATTCGGGCAACCTCACGCTCCGCAACTGCGTGTTCCATGACAACGAGAACGGCATCCTCGGCGGCTTCTACGGGAAGGTTCTGATCGAGCACTCCGAGTTCTACGACAACGGCTACGGGGACGGCTACAGCCACAACATCTACCTGAACGCAGGAGTCGAAGAGTTCACGCTGCGCTACTCGGCTTCGAGGCGCTCAAAGGCTGGGCACCTGGTGAAGTCGCGCGCGGCGCGGAATTACATTCTGTACAACCGGCTGACGCAGGAGCCGGGCACGGGAAGCTACGAGATCGACCTGCCGAACGGCGGGTTGGCGTATGTGATCGGCAACACAATCCAGCAGGGAGAAACAACGCAGAACCGGGGCATGCTGTCCTACGGCTTCGAGGGTCTGCATTCGTCGGTTCCAAACCAGCTCTATGTGGTGAACAACACGTTTGTGAGCACCCGCTCCGCCGGGGCGACGTTCGTTCAGATTGCAGGCAGCGTCACGGCGCCGGCGGTGATCCGCAACAACATCTTTTCCGGCAGCGGAATCCTGACCACACAAAGCGGCGCTTTGCTGGCTGGCAACGTGACCAGCGGAGAGATGGGCTTCCTGAACCCGGCGGCGTTCGACTACCGGATCTCGAACCTGTCGGCAGCACTGAACGCGGGCGTCGATCCGGGAGATGGCAACGGGTATCCGCTTCGTCCGGTGATGCAGTATCTTCATCCACTGTGTGCGGTCAGCCGCTATGACGTGGGTCCGGTCGACGCCGGCGCCTTCGAATATGGGGTGCAGGAAGCCAACCCGGTTTGCGCGGGAGGTTCCGCGCCACCGCCGCCTCCGCCGCCTGCGCCCTCGCTCGCCGGGTTTGCGCTTTCCGCATCCACGGTGACGGCGGGCAGCCCGGTGACGGCGACGGTGACGCTCAGCGCGGCGCCGGGCGCGGGCGGGACGGAGGTGTTCCTTGCGAGTTCGCAGCCAGGCGTGCTTGCCATCCCGCCGTCCGTGGTTGTCCCTCAGGGACAGACCACGGCTGCCCTGACGCTCACGCCGGCGGAGGTGAGCGCCTCCATGTCCGTACAACTCACCGCCTCGCTGAACGGCTCGTCAATGACAGCCTCGGTGACTGTCGAACCGCAACGGAGCGATCCGTCGCCGGGGATGTTGAAAAAGATCGCAAGGTCGCCTGCCCAGGTTCGCGCGGGCGGCTCATTCACCGTGACCCTGGATCTGGAAGCGCCAGCTCCGGCAGGCGGCGTGCTGGTGAACCTTGCCTCCACGCAGTCCTTTGTCCGGCTGCCGGCTTCGGCAGTCGTGCCGGCGGGAGCGCGTTCACTACAAGTAGAGGGGCGTGTGGACGCCGGGGCGCCGAATGCGACCGTGTCCCTCACGGCGTCATCGTTGAATACGGTGGCGACCCACATGGCGGTAAGGACGCCGAAGTAGGCATCGCGGCGCACGCGGGCTCCCCGGCGCTGCCGGGCTTGCGGAACGCACCGCAACAACCGGCGCGCAGCTCAGGAGGCGCGCTTGCGGATGGGGATGCCGAGACGCTTGATCTTCTGGTTGAGCGTAGAGAGCGGGATACGCAGCAGCGCCGCGGCGTCGGTCTGGGAATAGTTGGTCTCCTCGAGCGCCTCGATGATGGTGCGCGCCTCGAAGTCGGCCACCTTTTCAAACAGCGAGGCATCCGGCGGCAGCCCGCCGCCGCTTGCCTCCGCGGTGCGGACGCCCGTGGATTGCAAAAGCTGCTCGGGCAACACGCTCACCGGCACCACTTCGCTGGTCGCCAGCACGACGGCGCGCTCGACGGCATTCTCCAGTTCGCGCACGTTGCCCGGCCAGTTGTAATCCATCAGCAGGTGAATGGCCTCCGGCTCGAAGCGGAGCATGGAGCGGCCTTCGGGGTCAAGGAACTTGTTGTTCTCACGGCAGTAGACCTGGAAGAAGTGCTCCACCAGCAACGGGATGTCCTCCTTGCGCTCGCGCAAGGGCGGCAGGTGGAGGTTGATCACGTTCAGGCGGTAGTAAAGGTCCTGGCGGAAGCGCCCTTCCTCAACCAGGCGGGCCAGATCGGCGTTGGTGGCGGCGACGATGCGCACGTCGACGCGGATCGTTTCGGTCGAGCCGACCGGCATGAACTCGCGCTCCTGAATGACACGCAGCAGCTTGACCTGCATATCCGGCGTGAGCGTGCCGATCTCGTCGAAGAAAATCGTGCCGTGGTTGGCGGTCTCAAAGTAGCCGCGGCGGTTGGCCACCGCGCCGGTAAAGGCGCCCTTGACGTGGCCGAAGAGCGTGGATTCGAGCAGGTCCGGCGGCAGCGAACCCGAGTTGACGCCGACGAAGGGCTTGTCGGCGCGCGGGCTGTTGGCATGAATCGCCTTGGCGATCAGCTCCTTGCCGGTGCCGGTTTCGCCGGTGATCAGGATGTTGCTCTTCGATGGCGCGACCTGCGCCACCAGGTCGAGCACGCGCAGCATGCGCTCGCTCTTGCCGACGATGTTGGGGAAGGCGTAGCGCTGCTTGAGGGCGCGCCGCAGCTCGCGGTTTTCGCGCTCGAGGCGGGTGCGCGCCAACTGGCGGTCGATCTCGATCAGCAGCTTCTCGTTGTCCCAGGGCTTGGAGAAGTAATCGCTGGCGCCGGACTTGAGCGCCTCCACGGCGACCTCCACCGAGCCGTAGGCGGTGATGAGGAACACGGGCGTTTCGCGGTCGCGCTTCCGGATCTCGTCCAGGACTTCAAGCCCGGAGCGGTCCGGCATCATGAGATCCAGCAGGACGAGATCAAAGACGCCGGACTCGAAGCGGCGCAGCCCCTCGGCGGCGTTTTCCGCGCAGGAGACGGCGTAGCCTTCGGCGCCGAGCAGGAGCTCGAGCGACTCCCGGATGTCGGCTTCGTCGTCCACCACCAGAATGCGGCCGCGGGGCGTCTGGGCGGGCGCTTGCGGCAGAGTTTCCTGATCAGGCTGAGGCATCCGCAGTCTTCCGGTTCATGGCGGGAAACTCGAGCCGGAACACCGCCCCGCCGGAGGGAAGCGAGCCGGCCTCGATCAGGCCGCCATGCTCTTCCACAATGCCATAACTGACACTGAGTCCGAGGCCGGTGCCCTTGCGCGCCCCCTTGGTGGTGAAGAAGGGGTCAAAGATGCGCGGCAGGTGCTCGGGCGGGATGCCGGGGCCCGAGTCGCGCACCTCGGCGCGCACGGTGGCGCCGTCGGAGGCGGTGCGCAGCACCAGCCGGCGGGGGGCGCCCGGGGGCAGCCCGGCCATCGCGTCGCGCGCGTTGAGCAACAGGTTCAGGAACACTTGCTGGAGCTTGCCGGCGTTGCCGCGGATGGGCGGGACGTCCGGGCCGAGCTCATAGACGACTTCAATGCCGTTCTTTTCGAACTGGTGCTCGAGCAGGGAGGCCGTTTCGCGAATCACCCGGTTCAGGTCGAGCGGCTCGAAGTCGGCGCCCGAGGTCCGCGAGAAGTTCAGCAGCGAATTGACAATTTCGGAGGCGCGGAAGGTCTGCCGGGCGATTTTGTCGAGAAGCCGCGTCTTCTGCTCGTCGCCCATGAGCTGCTTGGCCAGCATTTGCGCGTAGGTGGAGATGACGGCCAGCGGCGTGTTGACCTCGTGGGCCACGCCTGCGGCCAGCAGCCCGATGGAGCTGAGCTTGTCGGCCTGGATCAGACGGCGCTCGAGTTCCTCGCGCTCGGTGACGTCATCGAAGATGATCAGGCGTCCAATGCGCTGCCCGTCCCTGGTGACCAGCGGGGCGATGGCGAGGTTCACAATCGGGTCGCGCTCCGCGGGGGGCTCGCCGTCGCCGTTGCCTCCAGCGCGGAAGCGCCCGAGCGCCGAGCGCCGTAGCGGCACCTTGTAGAGCTGGTGGACTTCGGTTTCGGCGCGCAAGGCGTCGAAGTGGACGGCGAGGTCGGGCGGGAACAGTTCGCCGAGCCTCCGGCCGAGCGCGGCCGAGCGCGGCACGCCGGTGAGGCGCTCCAGCTGCGAGTTCCAGCTCTCCACCCGGTCGTCGAGGTCGGCGGCGAGGATGCCGACGTTGATCGATTCGACGATGTTCTCGCTGAACTCCTTGAGGCGCTCGTACTGTTCGACCTTGGCCGCCAGCGAACGGTACAGGCGCGCGTTTTCCACCGCCATGGCGATGTAGCCGGCCAGCGAGATGAGGAGATCGATGTCGTCGGAAGAGAGGAAGTCTCCCTTCACTGTGCGGCTCACGCCCAGCCAGGCGAGCGTCCTGCCGCGGAACCGGCAAGGCAGGTAGTAGGTGAGGTCGAGCAGCGCGAGGGTTTCGCGCACGGGCGGGGGCAGGCGGCGCGAGACGATGTCGAGTGCGTGCTGCGTGCGTTCGAAGAACAGGTAAGGCTCCTGGGGGGACTCCGGCAGGAAGGACAGATCCAGCGGCTCCTTCTCCAGGTGGAGCAGAGCCCCGTCGCGGTCCAGGGCCGAGTGCAGGCGGAAGCCCGGGCCGTCCTCTTTCGACAGGAAGAAGGCGACGTGATCCACCGACAGCGTATTCAGCAGGCGGTCGCCGACGCTGCGCAGCGTGCGGTCCAGGTCCATTTCGGAGGTCAGCTCGCGGGCGAAGCTCAGCAGGGTGCGGCGGTAGTCAAAGCGGTCTTTATAGAACACCCTTCGGTCGAGCTGCTCCTGGATCCAGTGCCGCAGCGGCTCGAAGACCAGCGCCGCAATCAGCACCAGCAACATCACCGCCGTGGGGCTGAGTTCGTCGCGGCGCGAAAGTGCATAGACCAGCACGCTGACGATGCCGAAGACGGAAAGCGTAGCCAACAGGTAGACATAGCCCTGCTGGAAGATGATGTCGACATCCATCAGGCGGTAGCGGAGGATGGCGTAGGCCCACGCCAGCGGCAGGAACGCGAGAAACAGCACGCTGAGGCGCATGGTCTCGGTGGGCACCATGCCGGCGGCGAAGGGTACAGCGTAGAAGAGCGCGAAGGGGACTATGCCGGCCATCGCGCCGTTGCGCAGCCACTTGAGCTGCTGCCGGAGGATCGGGTCGCCGGTGCGCCGGAAGCTCCAGTGCAGCAGCCCCGCGCCCGCCAGGTAGCAGGCGGAATAGAGAGCCAGCCACGCGCGGTCCAGCAACCAGTTCAACTCGATCAGAGGAACCGAGGAGCGAACCACTCCGGCGGCGAAGCCCAGATGAAGCGCGAGCAGCGAGACCGCCGGCAGGTAGATGGAGACAGCGTGGCGCAGAGGCAGCGGGCGGCGCCCCTCGGGGAATGTGAGGCAGAAGTGCAGGAACAGGGCGGGCGCCAGCAGACCGGCCACGACATTGCCCACGTAGATGGCCGTATCGAATGCATTCAGCTTGCCGGTGTAGTGGAACGTGTGCAGGACGAAGCTGGCCAGGCAGAGCAGGTAGAAATGCAGTGCGCGGGGGGCGCGGTTGCGGCGGAAGAAGACGAAGAGACCGATGATCAGGTAGGCCGCCCCGACGGCGTATTGAGCGTACAGGGCGCGGTCGCGGTTGGCGTCGGCCACGATCACCTTGGCCGTGATCTCCACGCCGTCGCGCTCCAGCGAGTAGGTGGCCTTGCCCCAGACGCCGGTGCGGAAGAGCAGTTGCACGACGTCGGTGGCTTGGCGCACGGCCACCGATGGGGCGTTTTCGATCGGCGCGATGCGCCGCAGCCGGTCGCCCCGGCGGATGCCGGCCCGGTCGGCCGGGCCGCCCGGCTGGACGTAGGCCGCCAACACCTCGGCGCCATCCCCGGCGGGCGCGTCCATCCAGGTGACGCCGTCTTCGGGCAGGTGGAAGCGGCGCTGCTGCTGGTAGTTGACGCCGGCGCAGATGATCGCCGTCAGCGTCAGCACGACGAGCAGCGCGCCGAGGAACTGGCTTTTCAGTCCCTGTTCCACCTCAAGCTCCCGGGGCCGCAGCGGTCCGGCATACACGTCACCTTGGCCGACTGGTGCAATTCGCGTGCCATGGTGCAAGACCGCCTGCTATTTCCAGACTACACCTGAAATCAGCGGTTTACCAGAGGAAAAAAGTCCGGCGCACACCGCTTTTCTCCCGGGACAGGAAATGCGATCCCGAATTCGGGATCGCCCGCTCCGAAAGTCTCAGCGGGCTTCGAGAATGAGCGACGGCGCCAGCCCGGCGGCCGAGGAGAAGCCTCCGCGGGGGGCCGAGAGGCGGGCCGAGAAGCCGTGCATTTTGCCCAGGAACGTATGGGGCGTCACCTCGACCGTCATCTCGCGGTAGGTCAGTTCACCGAAGTAGTCCACAGGGAAGGCGACCACAGGGGATTCGACGCGCTCCTGCACGACGTAAGGGTAGCGCAGGGCCATGCGGAGAGCCCGCTCCCAGGCCGCATCGTCGACAAGCGCGCCGTCGGTGGAGTGCAGTTCGCTGGAGTCCTCGTTGGGCCGCAGCACGAGACGCTCGCGGTTCTTCAGGATGAAGTCCAGCAAATCCACCGTCTCGCCGCGCCAGGTGGTCTTGCCCGGCGCCACCACACGGGTGGGCGGGATGGTGTCGCGGATCGCCTTGCGCTCGGCGGCGGGGAAAGAGGCGGTGATCGATTCGTCGGTGAGCAGCGCAAACAGCGCGCGCTTGCGCAACACCTCGGCGCGGAAACTGTTCACCAGACACACGCGGCGTTCGCGGCAGGCGCGCATCAGCGGATGGGAGAAGTCGTAACGGGTGAGAAGTTCCTGCGCCTTCACGCCGCGGAGGATCACGTCGATGCGGCGTCCGCCCATCGTGAGCACGCCGCAAGAGTATTCCAGATCCTCGGGCGAAACTGTCCACGCCTCCAGCCCCTGCGAGCGCAAGAACTCCTCCAGCAGCCCGTGCTCGAGCAGCTCGCCGCCGCCCGGCGCAGCGGGGAAGTCGAGGATCGCCACCGACGGTTTTCCCTTCCCCCCGAATTCCTTCCAGGCCTTCAACAGACCTGTCACCAGCGGCTTGGCGCCCGGCGGGCGCGATACCTTGAAGCGCTTGCGGAACTGCTTCATCGGCGCCGATTCCAAGAACTCTCCGGCGAGCAGGTCGCTGGCCACGGCCCCCCGCGGCAGGTCTGCCCGCGGCGCCGAGAGGTGAAGGTGGCCATTGGAAACGACGGCTTCCAGCATCGATGCCACCGCCGGCGTCGAGTAGCCGGGATCGAGGCTCACCAGCATTCGTTCACCGGGCAGCAGCGCCAGGCGCGACATCACCTGCGGATCGCGGAGGGCGAGATCCCGGACACGGTTGATGGCGCTGGAAAGAGCCTCCGACGCAGCCACCAGATTGTCGTACTGGCGGCGGTTCACGAAGTGCGGGCGCAGAACCGGCGACACGCCGGACCCGTTGCCATCCAGTTTCCGGCGCTTCAACGCCTCCCGCAGTTCTTCCATCCACGGGGTGCCAGCCTTGGCCAGCTCTTCCAGGATCTTGTGGTAGCGGGCGATTGCCTCGCTGAGCAGTGTCATGTCCCTCGCTTCTGTTTTCAGTATCTCATAGCACACTTCTATTTCCAACAGTACTACAGCATTAGTGAACTCTCATCGAAGCGAAAACCCAATTCAATCGTTCAGGTTACGGGCGTACTACAGCTGCGCGGACTGTATCAGGCGGACTTATGACGAGAGGGCGCACTCTCAGAAGAATTACTTTTAATGTACAGCCGTCCAGACCTCGCGAGAGTCTGCCGGGTGGTTCTGCTGGCTCTGCAAACCATTGATTCAGCAGCAATGGCCGCAAGAGGAGAACCTGGCGCCACGTCAGCGGCGGGTGCCGGAACGGCATCCGCCGCCCGGAATGGCCGTTGCCACGACCACCCCTGTCACAATTGAAATCGTTTTCGCTAGAATGGAAGCAAAGCGGATTCCCGCTCCGATCCGGTATCCTCCAATCCGGATCATTTTCCAGGGCGGGAATGCCTCGGCTGGGGGGACTCTCCTCCGCCCCCCAGCCCCCAATCCACTCCAAACCCTTACTTCAGCGGAGACAACGGAGGCATCTCCAACACAGCAGCGCCGTCGACGCGGGGATCGGTCCCCGCCATCTGCACCTTCCGAGTGGGATCGTGAACCACTGCGCTGCCGAAGCCGAACACGCTCGAGTAGGGCTGGACGGGTTGCACGACGTGGCCGCGGCGCTGGAGTTCGAGGCGGATGTTTTCCGGCACGCGGCTTTCGATCTGGACGTCGCACCCGTCGAAGGTCGACTTGGTGAATCGCGGCATTTCCAGAGCCTGCTGGACGTTCATGCCGAAGTCGGCGACGTTGGAGACGAATTGCGCGTGCGCCTGGCTCTGGTTCCAGCCGCCCATGATGCCGAAACCGATGACGAGATCGTCCTTGCGCATCAGAGCCGGAATGATCGTGTGGAGCGGGCGCTTGCGGCCGGCGAGCGAGTTCGGTTTGCCGGGCTCAAGGTCGAAGCTGGCGCCGCGGTTGTGGAAGGTGAAGCCTGCGCCGGGAGCGACGAGCCCGGTGCCGTAGCCGCCGTAGTTGGACTGGATGAGGCTGACGATGTTGCCGTCACGGTCCACGACGGAGAGGTAGATCGTGTCGCTGCCCTTGGCCGCCAAGGACTCTTTCAGGTCGCTGGGCAGCACGCGGCAGGCGGCCTTGCGCATGTCGATCAGGCGGGCGCGTTCGGCCGCCAGCTCCTTGGACAGCATCTTCCCTACAGGCACGGGCGTGAAGCGCGGGTCGCCCACGTAGCGCTCCATGTCGGCGTAGGCGAGCTTCTTGGCCTCGATCATCACATGCAGCGCGGCTGCGGAGTTGTGCCCGTAGTCGGCCAGCGGAAAGCGCTCCATGATGTTGAGCATGGCAAGCGCGGCGATGCCTTGGCCGTTTGGCGGGAGTTCATAGACTGTCCATCCGCGGTAGGTGGTCGAGATCGGCTCCACCCACTCGGGCTCGAACTCGGCGAAGTCCTCGAGAGAGTGCGCGCCGCCGTGTTCCCGCAGGAAGCTGACCATGCGGCGGGCGAGGTCGCCCTTGTAGAAGCCGTCGCGCCCGTGGGCGGCGACGAGGCGCAAGCTGGCGGCGAGCGCCGGATTGCGGAACAGGTCGCCTGCCTGCGGACGTTCGCCCGCGGCGAGGTAGGTGTCGCGGAATCCGGGCTGGGAGAGGTAACGCCGCGGGACGAGCGAGCGGGCGCTCACCGGGGAGAGCGCGAATCCATTCTCGGCGAAGTGGATGGCCGGGGCGAGGATCTCGGCGAAGGACTTCGTGCCGAAGCGCTCGCGCAAGGCGTGCCAGCCGGCGACGCAGCCGGGCACAGTGACCGTATGAACGCTGAGGTCGTCGAATTTCTTCGTCCGCTCGTTGATCCTGACGCTGCGGTCGCGGATCCATTCGAGCGTCAGCGCCTTCGGCGACCAGCCGCTGGAGTTCAGTCCGTACACCTTTCCGGTCCTGGCTTCGTAATAGATGGCGAACAGGTCGCCGCCCATGCCGTTGACGAAGGGCTGCACGAGGCCCGTCATGGCGTTGGCGGCGATGGCGGCGTCCACGGCGTTGCCGCCCTGCTCGAGGATCTTCGCCGCCGCCTGCGAGGCAAGGAAGTTGGAGGCGGCGACGATGCCGTATTTCGAGACGACAAGCGGCCGCGCCTGCTCATAAGGCGGAGGCGGCGCCACCTGCCTTGCCGTGGGGTCGTTTTGCCAGGCGAACAGACAGGCGGCCGGGAGTCCCAGAAGAGTCAAGAGGCGTCGCATGCGTAGCAGTCTGACACAGCGGGCGGCGCGGGGGGGAGGCGGCTACTTCAGCCCGCCCCACTCCTGCACGAAGTCGTTGCGGATGCCGATGCGCGCCAGGGCGCGGCCGACGGTGGAGTTGACGATGTCGTCCACCGTCTGCGGGCGGGTATAAAAGGCTGGCGCGGGAGGCATGACGATGGCTCCGTTTTCGGCCGCCATCTGCATCAGCCGCAGATGGCCGCGGTGCAAGGGCGTCTCCCGCACCAGCAGCAGGACGGGGCGGCCTTCCTTGAGCTGCACGTCGGCGGCGCGCGAAATCAGGTCCGCCGAATAACAGTTGGCGATGGCGGACAGAGTCTTGATCGAGCAAGGTGCAACCACCATGCCGAGCGTCTCAAATGAGCCGGAAGCGATGGTAGCGCCGATGTTGGCGTTGGGGTGGACAACGGAGGCAAGCTTCTCGACGTCGCGCGGCGTGAGGGAGGTTTCGGCGGCGATGGTGGCGCGCGCGGCGGGGCTCATCACCAGGTGAGTTTCGATTTCGGCCTTGCGCCGCAAGGCTTCCAGCATCCGGATGCCGTAGATGACGCCGGAGGCGCCAGTGATGGCCACGATGAGACGTTGCGGCACGGCGGGGCGTGTCCTTTCCGGGTGCGGGGAGGCGGCCTTAGCCGCATGGCGGAAGGGGTGGGATTCGAACCCACGAACGGCTTTCACCGTTGGCGGTTTTCAAGACCGCTGCCATCAACCGCTCGGCCACCCTTCCGACGCTCTTCATTCTACTGCACCCCTGAAAACAGATGCCGGCACGGGCGCCCGCGATGGAAGCCCGTGCCGGAAGTCTGTCGCCTGGAAGGAAAGCTTTCCTCAGGTAAGCGTCCAGCCCTTGCGGAAGCTGGGCTTGAGGTACTTGTTGGCCTCGTTGTTGTTGGTGAAGCGCATCTTCACGGGGTCGTACTCCAGTTTGCCTTCGACGCGCAGCGCGATGACGCCGAGCAGCATCCACTCGGTGAACGGCGCGGCGGCTTCGAAATTGGAGCACGCCGGATCGCCGCCCTTGCAGGCGCGGATCCAGTCGCGATAGTGGCCCGGCGAACGGGTGAGCAGCGGCTCGGGGAAGCGGTAGTCGGCCATCTTCTCCGCGGGCACAAGGCGCGTCTGTTCGCCGTAGGTGCCCGTGGTGAGCATGCCCTTGTCGCCGATGAAGAGGGCCCCGTCGGGCGGAGGCATCCGGACCTTGTCCGGCTCCTTGCGCATTTGGGCGTATTGTTCGTAGTTGAAGACGCGTCCAACGTAGCCGGTGCGCGGCGGCATCTGCGGGGGGCCACCACCCTGCGCTCCCTGCCTGCCACCCATTCCACCACCCGAAAAGAAGGGCAGGTCGCCGAGCCATTCGCCCTCGGGCACGCCCTGGATTTTCGGCGTTTCCTTGCAGCCGTCATACCAGTAGAGCGTTACCGGCGGCATGTTGCCGCGGGCGGCGAACTCGAACTTGATCACCGACCGTTCGGGGAACATGAACGGCGACACGCCTTCCTTCCGGATGCATTCGACACTCTTCGGCGGCCCCAGCCGCAAGGCGAGGTTGGGAGCGCCGAGGATGTGGCAGGCCATGTCGCCGAGGGCGCCGCAACCAAAGTCGTAAAACCCGCGCCAGTTGAAGGGTTGATAGAAGTAGCCGCCGAAGCGGTTCGGGTAGCGGCCGGTGTCCTTGCCGGAGGTGAACGGGCGCGCCTCGGCGATGCCGAGCCAGAGGTCCCAGTCGAGCGTGTCGGGCACGGGTTCCTCGGGCGGTATTTCGTTCAGGCCCTGCGGCCAGATGGGGCGGTCCGTCCAGGCGTGGACCTCGCGCACGTCGCCGATCTCGCCCGCCCAGATCATTTCGGCCACCTGGCGGGTTCCTTCGTTCGAGTAGCCCTGGTTGCCCATCTGTGTGGCGACCTTGTATTTGCGCGCCGCTTCCAGCAGCTGGCGCGCCTCCCACACGGTACGTGTGAGCGGCTTCTGCACATAGACGTGCTTGCCGCGCTCCATGGCCCACATGGCGCAGGTGGCGTGCATGTGATCCGGCGTGCAGACGATCACCGCGTCGATGTTCTTGTCTTCTTTCTCGAGCATGCGGCGAAAGTCCTTGTACTTCGGAACGCTTTCGTACCGCTTGTAGGTGGCTGCGGCTTGCCGGTCGTCGACGTCGCAGAGCGCGACGATGTTCTCGGTGCGCGCGCAGGCGGCGATGTCGCTGGAAGCCTTGCCGCCGGCGCCGATCGAGGCGATGTTGAGTTTCTCGTTGGGAGACTTGTAGCCAGCCAGTCTCATCGAAGGCGAGCTGCCGAATCCGGCGGCGGGCACCGCTCCGGCCAGGAGCGAGCCCAGGAAAAAGTGGCGTCGATTGGTTTCCATTGCCAAGTTGTCGAACTCCCGCAAATATCCTATCCCGAGACGGCCACCCGGCAGGACGCGAGGCGGCCTACCGTTGCAGGCGTCGGATTGCATATTTTGGTTTCAGGTCTCATGGTCGAAAAGTTCAGGCGCAGCGCGGAAGCCGCCGGGGCGGAGGTCGTGGAGTCCCGGGCGGGCGCCGCGCTGTCCGCACTGGCGCGGCTGTTCAGAGATGAAAGCGTGGGCACGCAAGGGCGGACAGCCGTCTGGCCGGACGGGCCGCTGCGCTCCTTGTTCCATCCGGAGCTGCTGGAGCAGATGCTGCCGGGCGTCGTGCTCGATGTCACCCGGGACACAGCCGCCGCCGCTTACGCCGGCATCACGGAGTTCGACTGCGGCGTGGCGGCGACCGGCACGCTGGTGCAGGACGCATCCGCCGCGGCACAGCGGCTGGCCTCCACGCTCCCGCCTCTGCACATCGCCCTGCTGCGGGCCGACGCCATTGTTTCCAGTCTCGGCGATGCGTTGCGGCGATTCGATCCGGCCCGCATGCCATTCCTCGCGCTCGTCACAGGTCCGAGCCGCACGGCCGACATCGAGCGCGTTCTCACGATCGGCGTGCACGGGCCGCGCCGCCTTGTCGTTCTTCTGTATGAACCGGAGGGCCGCCATGGCCGGTGATCTCAGGCAGCAGGTGCGCCAGGCGCTTGCGCACCCCCACTTGCCGGCTGCGCTGACGCGCTTCAGCGAGGACTACCGCTCGAGCCGCGCCCGCGCGTACGAGGGGATCGACTTTGAAGCGCTCCGTTCGCGCATTGCCGAAGTGAAGGCGCGGGCGGCGAACCGGCTGGACCAGCTGGCCGCGCAGTTCGCCGATGCCGCCTCCGCGCGCGGCGCCCGTGTGGTCCGCTTGCACACGGCGGAAGACGTGCGCCGGTACATCGCGGATGTGGCGCAACGGCATGGCGCGCGGCTGGTGGTGAAGTCCAAGTCCATGGCGACCGAGGAGATCCACCTGAATGCGGCGCTGGAAGCCGCGGGGATCGAAGTCAAAGAGACCGACCTCGGCGAGTGGATCGTGCAACTGGCGCGCCAGCGCCCTTCCCACATGGTGCTGCCGGCCATTCATCTCACGCGCGACGACGTCGCCGGGCTGTTCAGCCGCGAGACCGGAGAGCGGCTGGAGGCGGAGATTCCGCGGCTGGTGCAGGTGGCGCGGGAGCAGCTTCGCGAGAAGTTTCTGCGGGCGGAGATCGGGATCACCGGCGCCAACATCGCCGTAGCGGAAACAGGCAGCCTGGTGCTGTGCACCAACGAAGGCAATGCGCGGCTGGTGACCACGCTGCCGCCCGTGCACATCGCCGTGGTCGGGATCGAGAAGCTCGTGGAGCGCTTCGAGGAAATCGAACCGATCCTGACGGCGCTCCCGCGCAGCGCCACGGCGCAGCAGATCACCAGCTATGTTTCCATCCTCACGGGGCCTGCGGAGAACGCCGGCGGCGGGCCGAAGGAGATGCACATCGTCCTTTACGATCACCGCCGCATCGAGATGTCCGAGGACCCGCTGTTCTGCCAGGCGCTGCAGTGCATCCGCTGCGCCTCCTGCCTGAACGTGTGCCCGGTCTACCGCCTGGTGGGCGGGCACGTGTTTGGCAAGGTGTACACGGGCGCCATCGGCACGGTTCTGACGGCGTGGATCGAGGGCTGGGAGGCTTCGCGCGGACTCGAACAGCTGTGCATTCAGTGCGGGGCTTGCCGGGACTATTGCCCGGCGAAGATCGACCTGCCGGAGCTGATCCTTGAGGTGCGCCGCCGCGCGGCTGCCGCTGCGCCGCGCCCGCTGGCTGCGCGTGCGGCGTTCGCAGTCCTTTCCAACCGGCGGGCGTTCCATTCGCTGCTGCGCGCCGCCTCGCTCGTGCAGAAACCGCTCGCCGAAGGGCCGTTTCTCCGCCATCTGCCGCTGTTTATCACCGAAGCGGGCAAGAACCGCCGGCTGCCCGCGCTGGCCTCTGTTCCGTTGCGCGACCGCTTCCCGCAGCTGACGCAGCCGCGCTCGGAGCGGCGCGTGGCGTTCTTCGCCGGCTGTCTGATCGATTTCGTGTATCCGGAGATTGGCGAGGCGGCGGTGCGTGTGCTGAACCGCGCCGGCATCGAGGTCGTCTTTCCTGAAAGGCAGACCTGCTGCGGTGCGCCCGCGCACTTCAGCGGCCTGCCGGAAGCGGCCGCGGCCAACGCCCGCGACAACGTGGAGGCGTTCTCCGGCGCCGGTTGCGAAGCCGTCATCTCCGCCTGCCCCACCTGCACCGCGGCGCTCTCGACGGATGCGCCGCGGGCGCTGCGCCGGCAGGGCGAGCACGATCTTGCCGGGCGCGCCGAACAGCTGGCCGCGAAGACAGTCGACTTCTCGACGTTCATCCGCCGGCTTGTGGAGGAAGGCGCGCTGCGGATGCCCGCGGGCGCGAGCCTGCCGCCGCTCACTTACCACGACTCCTGCCATCTGAAGCGCACGCTGCATGCCGAGCAGCCGCCGCGCCAACTGTTGCGCGGCGCCGGCTACGAACTGCGCGAAATGCAGGAGTCCGATGTCTGTTGCGGCATGGGCGGGTCGTATTCGCTCAAGATGCCCGAGGTTTCGGCGGCGATGCTGGAGCGCAAGCTGCGCTCCATTGAAGCCGCCCACGCCGCCGGGGTGGCGATGGACTGCCCCGGCTGCCTCATGCAGATCCGCGGGGGCGCGGCGGCGGCGCAGCTTCCCGTTGAGGTGCAACACACGGCTCAGTGGCTTGCCAGGCTGTTGGACGGCGCGGATTGAGGCTCGCCGCCGGGCACGATATGATCGCTGCGGATCCTCGCCACCCGGCGCGGGCAATCATCACCTGAGGAGGATTTCAGATGAGCAGCAGTTTCTCCCGGCGGCGCGCCCTTCAGGCGGCGGCAGCGCTCGCCGCCGCGCCGCGCATGCACCTTGCCGCGCAGCGCGGCAAACGGATGTGGCCTTTTGAGGAAGGCCCGGACACGCCCAAGCTGTGCCTCGAGATCGCGTGGAACACTTTCACTGAACGCGACCTGCGCCGCATCCGCCAGCTCGGCATCACGCACGTGCTCAGCGGCTGGGGCCGCATCCCGTGGGACGAAGCCGAACTGCGCGCCAAGATGGATCGCATCCGGCAGGCGGGCATGACGCTGTACAACCTGATGATCGGCGGCTTCAACAACACCATCTACGGCCGCCCGGGGCGCGACGAGGAGATCGAAAAGGTGATCCAGTCGATCCGCGTGGCAGGCCGTTGCGGCCTGCCGG
This sequence comes from uncultured Arcobacter sp., assembly GCA_964458495.1. Taxonomy (GTDB): domain Bacteria; phylum Acidobacteriota; class Terriglobia; order Bryobacterales; family Bryobacteraceae; genus JANWVO01. The sequence goes on along the minus strand of CAYWJB010000003.1, from coordinate 23,323 downwards.
TGGTCGAATACAATTTCTACGCCTACCGCCTCGTCGAAGGCTATTACGAAGAGCTCGGCCGCGGCGGCGCCGGCCTGACCGCCTACACCTACGACAAGGTGAAGGACCTGCCCCCAAAGCCGGAAATCGGCACGCATTCCCTGGACGAGATGTGGAATAACATCACGTATTTTCTCAAGGCGGTCATCCCGGAAGCGGAAAAGGCCGGCGTGCGGATGGCGCTGCACCCCAACGACCCGCCCGTGCCATTGAGCCGCGGCTCCGGGCAGATCATGGCCACGCTGGATGGCTGGAAAAAACTGGTGAGCATCGTGCCCAGCCCGTCCAATGGGATCACTTACGATTGCGGGGTGACCCGGGAACTGGGCGAAGACCCGGTGGAAGTCTTCCGCTACTTCATGCAGCGCAAAGCCGTCAACCACATGCACTACCGCAACGTACGTGTGCGCAAGCCCTACGTCGATTACACCGAGGTCTTCCCTGACGAAGGCGAAGTGGATATGTTCGCCGTCATGAAGGAAGTCGTCCGGCTCGGCTACAACGGCATCATCTATCCCGAGCACCCGCGCGCCCTCGACATCGACCGCGAGCGGCCGGACTTCAAGCCCTACTATCCCGGCGGCGGGTCCTACGCCGGCTCCGCGTACAACGTTGCTTACACGCGAGCGATGCTGCAGGCGGCGATGGCGAGCGTGTAGAGTACGAGCGGCTGCTCCCGGGCGTCGCCGTGCTGCTGCACGACCTTGGTTTGGGACCGCGAGCGAGGGCCGCACCTCCCTGTGTCAGAGCCGCGAACGGCGGCCGGCGTTCGTCAGAACGACGGCCAGAGTGAGCGGTCCCCCCGCAATGATCCGGCTGCCCTGACCTGCGCGGCAGCGCGTTTTCAGCCCCGGTGCGACCGCTCGTTGCCGCGGCCTCCGGCCGCTTCACTCGCGCCTCTGATCGCGGCGCGAAGCGTCGCAGCGCACGAAACCGCTCACTCCCGCAGGCCTTCGGCCTGCTTCGTTCGCGGCTCTGAAAGCGCTGTTTCGTTGCGGCGCTGCGCGGGCACGCCCTGACGGTCTGGAACCGCAGAGGTCGGGCGGACCACCCTGTGTCAGAGCCGCGAACGGCGGCCGGCGTTCGTCAGAACGACGGCCAGAGTGAGCGGTCCCCCCGCAATGATCCGGCTGCCCTGACCTGCGCGGCAGCGCGTTTTCAGCCCCGGTGCGACCGCTCGTTGCCGCGGCCTCCGGCCGCTTCACTCGCGCCTCTGATCGCGGCGCGAAGCGTCGCAGCGCACGAAACCGCTCACTCCCGCAGGCCTTCGGCCTGCTTCGTTCGCGGCTCTGAAACACGCGCCGTATTACAGCTTGCTTACCTCCGTGCGGCGCGACCAAACCTTTTCAAACGCCCGCACGTACTGCTCGATCAGCTCATCCGCCTCGCCGTGCATCAGTGGCAGAAAAATATGCGTGGCGTTGACCTGCGCGTTGCCCGGCATCCGCTCGGGAATCACCGGTGGATGGTGCCACCACTTCGGCTCCGAGTAGATTTTCAGCTTGTGCTGCTCGGGGTAGTCCCAGACACTTACGCCAACTCCCTCGCCCTTGAGGGCCCGCACCAGCTGATCCCGTGAAAAGCCGGCCTTTGCCGAGTCCAGAAACAGCATGTTCGCGTGATAGTAAACGCGATTTTGATCCGGCCGGCAGCGGGGCTCGCTCAAGCCTTGCAACTGGATCAGACGGCTGTTCAGCTTCTGCACATTCCGGCGCACGATTTCGTTCCGCTCCTCCAGCCCCCGTAATTGCACCCGCGCCACGGCGGCGGCGAACGGGTGCATCCTGTACTTCTGCCCGAAGCCCGTCCCCTCGTAGGCGCGCACGGGGCTGTTCTGGGGGAATTTCACGGGATCCTCGTAGTGCCCGAACGCCGCCGCGCGCTCGAAGTATTCGCGCGTCTGGTACATCCCCATTCCGCCTTCCACCGTGGGCAACACCTTGGAAGCCTGGAAGGAGTAGATCCCCATCACGCCCCACGTGCCCATCGCCTTGCCCTGCATCCACGCGCCGTGGGCGTGGGCGGCGTCTTCGAGCAGGATCAGCCCCTTTTCCTTGCACCACGCCGCGATGTGGTCCATCTCGCACGGCAGCCCCCAGGAATGCATCGCCACCACGGCGCGCGTGCGCGGCGTCAGCTTCCGCTTTGCGTCTTCCAGATCGAAGCAGGCGGTCTTCGGGTCGATGTCGATGAAGATCGGAACCAATCCGAAGAACCGCATTGCAAGACACGTGGAAAAGAACGTGTAAGACGGCACCATGATTTCGCTGCCCGGCGGCAGATCGAGCGCGAAATACATCGAAGTCAAGGCACTGGATCCGTTCATATGTGCCTTGACAAACGGCGATTTCGTGTACTCCTTCCACTCGTTTTCAAATTTCGGCAGCGCGTCATAGTAAGTGTTGGCCTCGATCAGCTCGTGCAGCGCCTGCCGGTCTGCGGCGCCGTAGCGCGGCCACCGCGTCAGCTCCTTGATCTTCTCCGCCGGGTAGTTGACCGCCGGAGGGCCGCCCAGCGCCGCCAGCCCGGCGCGCGGCAGAAAGCCCCCGGTCACCCCGGCCGCGGCGGCACTTTTCAGAACGAAATCCCGGCGGGTTTCCGCCGGTTTCTGTGTTTGCTTTTCCATCATTTCTCCTCTCTTGCGCTCTGGCTTCCTGCCAGTTCGCGGATTGCCTTCCGGAGGATTTCCTCGCTTCCGGGGCCCACATGGGAGGCGCCCGGTTCGTACCCGCCAAGACGGTAGTCCTCGTCCCGGCACAGATAGCCCGGGAAGATGTCCCCATATCCGGCGGCGCAAACAAATTTCGCAGCCTTGGCTGCCTGCGCCTCGCGCTGGAACGCGAGCAACGGCTCACCGGGCAAGCCAAGGAGAACGGCCGGCCCCAGGTGCAGGGCGCAGGCCGTGAGCGGCCGCTCCCGCTGCAGGAAGGCCATGCGGATGGCGGCGCGGTAGGCCTCCGCGTCCGTTTGCGCAGCCTCGAGCCGCGGGGGTTCAGCCGTTTTCGGCAAACGCAGAGACGACTTGCGCCACGCCATGTCCGCGACTGGTTCCCAGGTTGTGGATGCGCTGGCGCGCCGCATGCCTGCGGCGAGCCTTTCGGCCAGCGCCAGCCGCTGCTCTTCCCTGCCCTGGTTGTACTTGCCCACGGTGACGTCGCCGCCGCAGCCGGTGAAATAGATCAGCGGAGCGCCGGTCTCGTTCTCCACTGTCTTGCGCGCTGCGCCCACGAAATCGGCGGAAACGCGGCCGTCGCAGCAGAACGTCTGCGGGTGTGTCGCGTAGAAGGCGAGCCGGGCGATGACACCCTGCGCGCCTTCCAGCGTCACGCAGCGCAGATCCCGGTCGATGTCGCCCTCGGGCAGGTCCGCAAGCTCAGGCGTCCGGGCGGTGCTGCTGAAGCGGGTCACGATCTTCCCATCCACCAGCAACCGCCGCGCACTGGCCACGCGCTCGACCGGCGCCATTCCCGTTCCTACCCGCCGGACTTCCGCGAGATTGCGCGCAGCCGCGGCTGCCGCGTTCGCCATTCTCTCGGCGAGAACAGCGAGGAAGCGCGCCGACATCCGCAACGCTGAAGGGCGCGCCTGCTGCAGGATCGGGTAGGCGTCCTCGACGACATACGGAGCGGCGTGCTGGTGCACGGTGTGGAGCCAGACATTCCGGCGGGAAGTTGCCGCTCCATGCGCCAGCGCGGAGCACAGCCGGTCGTGCGTCGCACCGCCCACGCCGCACCAGTCGAGCGCCGCCAGCACCACGCGGACGCCACCCCCTTCGATGACGATTCCCTTGCACCAGAGCGGATCGAGAACCTTCTTCACGGGCTCGACCCAGGTGTTGGGCTGCCCCGGCGGCGGAGTTGCATCGCAGGCGAACACGGCCGCGCGCAAGCCGGCGTTTCCGCGGCAAATGCCGGGCAAGCCCAGAGCCGCGAGGCGCCGGCGCGTAATCGATGCTGTCGCGGCAGCTTTCGGCATGAGGGGAAGACCGCGTTGCCTTGAGTATATTCGCGGTGCACGCGGTTGTCATCGCCCGGATAGGGCTACACTGGAAGTGGAGGAGCAACCCGGCCTCGGGGGGAAAGAGAGGGACTTCCGTATGAACCGGTATTTCTTGTTGACAATTGCGGCGGCTGTCATGCTGCTGCCGCCGGGCTGCAAGAAGGAGCCCGCCAGCGAGGTTCAGACGCAGCAGCAGCTGGAGGAGGCTCAGAGGAAACTGGCTGAAGCCGAGCAGCAAGCCGCCGAGGCGCGCCGCCAACTGGAAGAGGCCGAACAAAAGGCTGCGCAAGCGGAGCAGCAGCGCCAGCTCGATGAGGCGCGCAGGAAACTGGAGCAGGCACAGAGACAGGCGGCTGACGCCCGAAGGCAACTCGATCAGGCCCGTCAAAAGACCGCGCAGGCGCAGCCGGTTGGCTCGCAGGGCTCTTCCGGTTCCGCTGTAGCCGGCGACGCAAGGGGCTCTGCCGCTTCTTCTCCGGCGACGGCTTCCGTAGCACCGCCGCCGCCGGCTCCCAAGCCCGTCACCGTTCCCGCCGGAACGCCCGTGGTGATCCGCACGGCGGCAACGCTTTCCACCAAGGACGCGAAAGACGGCGAAGGTTTCCGCGCAACGCTGGCGGAGCCCCTCGTTGTGGACGGCGTGACCATCGCCGCCAGGGGCGCGGAGGTGGAAGGCGTCGTTGTGGAAAGCGACCCCGGCGGGCGCGTCAAGGGAGTTGCGCAGATCGGCATCGCTTTGCGCTCGCTGCAGACGGCTGCGGGCAAGGTGGAGATCCAGACGGGCGCCCACGTGGCGGAAGCGAAGAGCAGCGTCAAGAAAGACGTCACGCGCGGGGCCATCATGACCGGCGTGGGGGCGGCCATCGGCGCCATCGCGGGCGGCGGCAAGGGGGCTGCGGTAGGCGCGGGCGTCGGCGCTGGCGCCGGCACGGCCACGGCGGTGGCCACGCGCGGCGAGCCGGCGGTGATTCCGGCCGAGAGCGTGCTGACTTTCCGTTTGAAGCAGCCCGTGACGGTCACGGTGAAGTAGCCCGGCCCGACAGATCCGGTGATCCGCCGCTCAGCCGAGATGGCGGATCACCGCATCGGTGAACTCCGCAGTAGTGGCGCCGCCGCCGACGTCGCGCGTCAGGTGTGACCCTTCCGCATAGGTCGCCATCACGGCCCGCTGCAGCCGGTCGGCCGCCGCGCCTTCGCCGAGGTGGCGCAGCATGAGGATCGCCGACGAAATCAGCGCCGTAGGGTTGGCGATGCCGTGGCCGGCAATGTCGGGCGCGGAGCCGTGCACGGCCTCAAACACCGCGCATTTCTCGCCCATGTTGGCGCCCGGCACGACGCCCAGCCCGCCCACCAGCCCTGCCGCCAGGTCCGAGACAATGTCGCCGTACAGGTTCGGCAGCAGCAGCACGTCGAACGTCTCCGGCCGCATCACGAGCTGCATGGCGGCGTTGTCGACGATGAGTTCGTTGTATGCGATGTCGGGATACTCGGTGGCCACCTCGCGGCAGCAGCGGATGAAGAGCCCGTCGCTCAGCTTCATGATGTTGGCCTTGTGCACGGCGGTCACCTTGCGCCGCCCGTTCTTCCGCGCGTAGGCGAAAGCGTAGCTGGCGATCCGCATGGAGGCGAAGCGCGTGATGATCTTCAGGCTCTCCACCACGTCCTTGACGACCTCATGCTCGAGGCCGGAGTAGAGATCCTCTGTGTTTTCGCGGAAGATCACCATGTCGATGTTGACGTCCTGGAAGCGCGTCTTGAGCCCCGGCAGCGTGAAGACCGGGCGCACGTTGGCGAACAGGTCGAGCGTCTTCCGCAGCGCCACGTTCACACTCTTGAAGCCGCCGGCCACAGGCGTCGTCACCGGGCCCTTCAGCCCGACGCCCGTGCTCTCCAGCGATTCCAGCACGTGCGCGGGCAGGCTGGATCCGGATTTCTCGATAATCTCCGCGCTCAGCTCCGCCGTCTCCCAGTCGATCTTCACGCCGGTGGCGTCCACGGTGCGCACCGCCGCCGCCGCCACCTCCGGCCCGATGCCGTCCCCGGGAATGAGCGTTACCTTGTGTGCCACGCTCTCATGGTAACAGGGGTCCCCCGGATGGCAGAATGAAAGGTCATGCCCAGGATCCAGCGCGCGCTCCTCAGCGTCACCGACAAGACCGGACTCATCGATTTCGCCCGCGGGCTCGCCGCCCTCGGGTGCGAGCTGATCTCCACCGGAGGCACGGCCCGCGCGCTGCGCGAGGCCGGGCTCGACGTCAAAGACGTCAGCGAGGTGACCGGTTTTCCGGAAATCCTCGACGGGCGGGTAAAAACCATTCACCCGGTCATCGCCGCCGGCGTGCTCGCGCGCCGGGATGTCGCCGGGCACCGCGCCGCGTTGGAGCAGCATGGCATTGCTCCGATCGACATGGTGGTGGTCAACCTGTACGCCTTCGAGAAAGTTGCGGCGAAGCCGGGCGCGAGCGTCGAGGAGCTGATCGAGAACATCGACATCGGCGGCCCCACGATGATCCGCGCCGCCGCCAAGAACTATCAGGACGTCGCGGTGGTCACTTCGCCCGCGGACTATCCGGCGTTGCTGGAAGAGATGCGGTCGTCGGGCGGCGCACTCAGCCTGCGCACGCACTGGAACCTCGCGCGCCAGGCATTCGCGCTGACGGCGCGCTACGACGCCGCCATCACGGCCCGGCTCGCCTCGATCGAATGCACCGGTGACGGGTTCGCCGATCAGCCCGTCGCTTTGCCCCCCACCCTCAGCGTGGTGTTGCCGCGCAGGCAGGCGCTGCGCTACGGCGAAAACCCCCACCAGCAGGCCGCGCTGTATGCGCGCGGGGAGGAAGGCATCGCCAACGGCACGCAGCTCCACGGCAAGGAGCTGAGCTTCAACAATCTGGTCGATCTGGACGCCGCCTGGCAGCTCGTCTGCGAATTCTCCTCGCCCGCCGCCGTCATCATCAAGCACACCAACCCGTGCGGCTGCGCCGAGCACGACTCGCTGGCTGACGCCTACCGCAAGGCGTACGAAGCCGACCCGGTCTCCGCTTTCGGAGGCGTGCTGGCGTTCAACCGCGAAGTCGACGCCGAGACCGCGCACGAGGTCGCGAAGCTTTTCGTCGAAGCCATCGCCGCGCCGGCGTTCTCCGAACAGGCGCTCGCCATCCTCCGTGCGAAGAAGAACCTCCGCCTGGTCGCCGTGAAAGGCGGCGTGCCCGCGGATCCCGTGCTGCGCTCCATCACTGGCGGCGTGCTGGTCCAGACGCCCGACCTGATCGCGCTCGATCCCTCATCCCTGCGCGTGGTGACGCGCCGGCAGCCTTCCGAAGAGGAGATGGCCGCGCTCGAATTCGCCTGGAAGGTCTGCAAACACGTCAAGTCGAACGCGATCGTCTACGCCCGCAAGGGGCAGCTGCTCAGCGCCGGAGCGGGGCAGATGAGCCGGGTCTTCTCGGCTGAAATCGGAGCCAGGAAATCCGTGCTGCCGCTCAAAGACTGCGTGGCTGCGTCGGATGCCTTCTTCCCCTTCCCGGACGGTCTGGAAACGGTCGCCTCTCACGGCGCCACGGCCGTGATTCAGCCGGGCGGCTCGGTGAAAGACGAGGACGTGATCGCCGCCGCCGACCGGCTGGGCGTAGCGATGGTTTTCACCGGCATCCGCCACTTCCGCCACTGAGTCTTGCGCCTGCCCCAGCAGGCGGACCTGAATCCCGCCGACACCTGACGCCTTCCTGGCAAGTCGCCCGTCAGCCGTGACGAGCAGTCCGCAGCGCGTGCAGGCGCCGCCCCAGATACTCCGCCAGCCGCTCGTGGGGGTCGAACCCTACCACGTCCCGCGCATTGGCGACGAAGTTTGACAGCACGTTCAAGTCGTAAAACACCGGCTCGCCGGTGCGGTGGTCGAGGATGTATTCGATCCCGCAAAGGTCGATCCGCCCCAGCCGCGCGATGTTCAGCGCCAGCACCCTTGCCTCGTCATGCGGCTCGCACCGCGTGAACACGGGCCTCGCCGCCGAGGCGCAGGCATCCGCCGGGCACAGGTTGTAGCCCGCGCCGTCGCGCTGCACCTTCACGCAGTAGAGAATCTCCCCGTCGAGAATCTCGATCCGGTAGCACGCGCCGTCGCGGGACGGGACGTGCTCCTGCACCAGCGCCACGTTGTCACAGCCGAACGCCGCCTCATCCGCGCCCGATTCCAGGCGCGCCGGGGAGTCGAACCGCCGCACGCCCGCGCCCGCGCCGCCGCAGTTCGGCTTCACCATCACCGGGAAACTCAAGCCTTGCGCCGCACGTGCCAACTGCTTCGGGCAATTCGCCGCCGCCGTGCGCGGCGCCCGCGCCCCTGCGCGCCGGAACAGCTCAAGCTGGCGGATCTTGCTGATCTCCAGCTCGTAAGCGGCCACTCCGTTCACCACCGGCACGCGCCGCGCCTCCAGCACCGCCAGCAGCTCGCGCACGGCAAACTGCGCATGCCCGTGCCCGCGCCACGCCGCCGATGCGCTCATGCGGTTCAAAACAAGATCGGGCCATTCCGTTTCATCCAGCGCGAACGCCAGCTCCTCGGCCCGCCAAGGCTCGTGCGCAATCCCGGCGCGCTCCAATGTCTCGAACAGAGGGCGGAACCATGTGGGATGCTCGTACAGGATCGCCAGCCGCGCCATCGCCTCTCAGCTCCAGTCTTCGGGCTTCCTGCCTTCCGGCAGCAGTTCTCCCTTGTCGATGTGCCGGATGTGCGTGGCGAAATGCGCCGCGTGCGGGTCGTGGGTGACCAGGATGATCGTCTTGCCGAACTCCTGGTTCAGGCGCCGCAGCAGCTCCAGCACCTCGTTCGCGCTGCGCGCGTCCAGGTTCCCTGTGGGCTCGTCGCAGAGCAGGATGTCGGGGTCGGTGACGATGGCGCGGGCGATGGCGACGCGCTGCTCCTGCCCTCCGGACAGCTGGCGCGGGTAGTGATCCATGCGGTCGCCGAGCCCCACCAGCTTCAGGGCGGTGGCGGCGTGCTGCACGCGCTCGCCCTTCTTCAGGTGCGTGAGCTTCAGCGGCAGCTCGACGTTTTCCAGCGCCGTCAGCACCGGGATCAGGTTGAAGCTCTGGAACACGAACCCGATGTGGCGGTTGCGCCAGCGCGCCATCTCCTTGTCGGGCATCGCCGCTATGTTCGAGCCCAGCACCTCGATCGAGCCCGACGTCGGGCGGTCCATGGCGGCGACCAGATGCAGCAGAGTGGACTTGCCGGATCCCGACGGGCCCATCAGCGCCACAAACTCGCTGCGCTTCACATCGAGATCCACGTCCTTGAGAGCCACCACGTGAAAGGCGTCGCGCACATACTCCTTGGTCAGCCCTCGCGCCCGGATCACCACGTCATCGCTCATGGCTGTTTCACCTTCACTTTCATCCCGTCCTTGAGATCCGCCGGAGGATTCAGCACCAGATCCTCGCCGCCGGTCAGCCCGTCTTCCACGCGCAGCCCGAGAGGCGTGTTGCCGCTCGAGCGGATGGCGCGTTCCACGATCCTGCCGTTCAGCACGACGTACACCCGGTCGTTTCGCACCGCCGCCGGCGGGACGAAGACAACGGGCTTGCCCGGGGCGGCAGCTGCCGCCGGCTCGTCGGAGAGAAACGCCACCGCCGCGTTCATCTCCGGGCGGAGCCGCTCGTCGGGATTCAGCACCTTGACCTTCACCTGCACGGCGGCCTTCTGCCTGTTGGCCTCGGGCGCGATCTCGTCCAGCACTCCCTGCCATTCCGCGCCCGGCCAGGCATCGGCCGTAATGACGCCCTTCTGCCCGGACTTCAGCTTCGCGAAATCGTTCTGCGAGATGTCGAGCTCCACCCGCAGGTCGTTCAGGTCCGCCAGCGTCACCACGTAGCCCTTGGCGCCGCGCTCGCCGACGAAGCTGGTGGTGACGAATTCGCCTTTCTCGACGCCCCGCTCGAGAATGGTCCCGGTGACCGGCGCACGGATCAACGTGTTGGCCAGTTGCGTCTCGGCGAACGCCACGGCGCCGCGCGCCGCGTCCACCTGCCCGCGCATGGCCTCGACCGCCTCGCGCCGCGGGCCGATGCGCACGAGCTCGTATGTCTTTTCGAGATTCTCGACCCGCGCCGCCGCCGCATCGTAGCGCGCCTGCGCGTCGTCGAGCGCCGACTTCGACATCACCTTCTCCGCCGCGAGCTGCCGGATCCGCTCCAGCTGCACGCGGGCGTTTTCGAGATCGGCCTTCGCCTGGGCCACCTGCGCCCGCGCCGCCTCGATCTCCTCCGGGCGCGAGCCGCGCTCCAGTTCCTCCAGCTTCGCCTGCAATGCGGCAAGCTGGCCCCGGGCCTGTTGCAGCTGTGCGCGGTATTCGTCATCCTCCAGCCGCACGATCACCTGCCCGGCGCGCACCTTGTCACCCTTTTCGACGCCGATCCACGCTACCTTGCCCACCACCTTTGACGCCACCTGAATCTTGTGCGCCGCCACAATGTAGCCCGTCGCATTCAGCACCACCGCCCCGGCGCCTGCCCCGCCCGTGCGCTGCGCCTGCACGCGCACCACCGTCACCTCCGGCGCCGCGTTCCAGAAGCGGTAGGCGGCGGCGCCTGCGCCCAAAAGCACCAGCATGAGGACAGCACCGACAATCCACTTCAGGCGCCCTCCGCCGCCGCCTTGCGGCGCCGCACTCCGGTCGATCCTGAGTCCTCGCAAGTCCTCCGACAACGGTTCAACCCTCCCTCAGCGCCGTCAGGATCTCCTTGCGCGCCGCCTGAAACGCTGGCAGCAGCCCGCCCGCGGCGCCCATCGCCAGCGCGAACAGGAACGCAGCGGCCATCGTCTGCGGCGTGATTCGCAGCTGGAATGCAATCTCGGAAAACGTCACGAAGCTGCCGATCCCGGTCGACAGCCCGTTGACGGGAAGCACCAGCAGAATGCCCAGCGCGCCGCCCAGAGCCGCCAGCATCAGCGACTCGATGAAGAAGCTCACCAGGATCGCCGACCGGGAGAAGCCGAGCACGCGCAAGGTCCCGATCTCGCGCGAGCGGCGCGCCACGGCTGCGTACATGGTGTTCATGGCGCCGAAACACGACCCGACGGCCATGATCACCGCCACCACCGTGCCCAGGTACCGGATCAGGTCTCCGCTCGATGTCTGTTGCGCGTAATACTCCTTCTCGGAGCGCGCCTGCACATTGAGGCGCGTGTCGGCTTCGAGATCATTGATCAGCGCCTGGTGGGCCACAGGGTCAGTGGCGCGCACCAGAGCCGAACTCAGCACGCTTTCGCGGCCGAAGTCCGCCGCCACCTGGTTCAGGTCGACCAGAATCTCGGAGTTTCGCGCCATCTGCTCGCTGTCGTAAACGCCCACCACCTCCCACTCGCCGCGCCCGAAGCGGATCTTCCTGCCGGGGCGCGCCTCGGGGTAGCGTTTGGCGATGGAGCTGCCCACGGTGGCCTCGCGCCGTCCCGGCGTGAACCACCGTCCCTCCGTGAGGCGGGCGTCCTCGCGAAGCTCCAATCCCACGGGCGTCACTCCCCGCACGTTCACGTTCGCGCCCTCGGGGAACTCCACGCTGACCAGGTTGATCACGGTGACGACCTCGAGCGATGCCAGAGGCTCGCCGGCGGCGTTGCGGGCGATGCCAGGCTTGAACTTCAGATCGTCGAAGACGCGGCGCTCGAAGTTCGACGCCAGTTCGGACTCTGAACCCTTCCGCGTCACCAGGATGTTCAGCGGATGGCCGGAAGCCTCCAGCGCCAGCCGCAGCCCGTCCACCAGCGCGAACGATGCCGCCAGCACCGCGACGGTGAGCGCGATGCCCAGCGCGGTCATCGCCGTCGTCGTCCGGCGCACCGCGAGATTGCGCAGGTTGTAGGAGAGGGGCAGGATCATTCCGCAAGTCTCCGCAAGGTCAATCGGTGAAGCGCAGGGCGTCGATGATGTTGGTGCGCGCCGCGGCCACAGCCGGAACGATGGCGCTCGCCACGCCCACTGCGAGGCTCACGCCCATCAACGCCGCGAAAACCGGCCACTCGATGGTCAGCGTCTTCGCCTGTTGCACGATTGCCGGGCCCTGCCGGATGACCCAGCAAAGCCCGCCGGCCACCAGCACGCCCATCAGCCCGCCCGCCAGCGAGATCAGGGCGCTTTCGCCGACGATCAACCCAACGATCGCGGGCTGGCCAAAGCCCAGCGTGCGCAGCACGCCGACCTCGCGCACGCGCTCGCGGACGCTCATGGCCATCGTGTTGGCCGTGATCAGGAGAACGGTGAACGTCACCGCGAAGCAGATGCTCATCAGGATGACCTTGATGTTGCCGAGGAAGGAGAGGAACGACAGGCCGAAGGCGTATTCACTCTCGGTCTTCGTGGGCGCCTCGGAGTTGGCGAACATCTCGTCCACCGCGCGGCTGATGGCGGCCACGTCCTGCTCGGAACGCGCCAGCAGCGTGAAGCCGCCGGCCATGAGGCGCGGCGAGTTCCGAAGCGCGTTCTCCATGTACTTCCAGTTGAACCACAGCGTGTCGTCGTCGAAATCGGTGGAGGTGTAGATGCCGCGCACGGTCAGGTCGAGATCGAAGGGGTAGATGTCGCCCCGGATGAGGATCTTGTCCCCGACCTGGAAACCGTGCCTTTCGGCCAGCGCCTTGTTGACAATGCAGCCGGCGGGGTCCCGGATGAACGCCTGCTTCTGCTCCTCCGGGATCACATAGTCCTGGTAGACGCGGAACAGCCGCTCGGCGTCGGCGGCCATGCGCGCGAAGAAATTCCGCTGGTCGCGGGCATCTTTGTAGACGCCGCCGAACCAGGACCACAGCATCACCTCTTCGACGCCAGGAACCTGGGCGATGCGCTCGCGGAAATACAGCGGCAGCGGGAACACGATCGACACCTTGTGGCGGACCACGACCCGCCGCGCCTGCGCCTTGGCCGGCTGGCCGCCGATGAAGAGCGCATAGTAAAGCGCCATCATGACGCCCAGAAGGCAGAGCGAGACGGCCAGGCTGGAGATGGTCAGCAGCGTCCTCCGCCGGTTCCGCAAGGCGTTCTTCACGATCAGCGGCAGGAATTTCATGGGACACTTTCATTCTAGGCGGACAGAAGCGGCCGGCCGGGCCCCTCCGCCGAAACTTTTGTAACAATGCAGACGGATTCCGCGGTCGACGAGTTCTGGATGAGGCGCGCGCTCGAGCTTGCCCGCCGGGGCGAGGCCGGGGGCGAGGTCCCGGTGGGAGCGGTCGTCGTGCTGGAAGGCAAGGAGATCGGGGCGGGCTGGAACCGCCCGGTCTCGTCTCTGGACCCCACGGCGCACGCCGAGATCCTGGCGCTGCGCGAGGCGGCGGAGGCGGTTGCGAATTACCGCCTCTGCGGCGCCACACTGTATGTCACGTTGGAGCCCTGCGTGATGTGTGCGGGCGCCATCGTGCATGCACGCATCGCGCGGCTCGTCTTCGGCGCGCGGGACATCCGGTTCGGGGGCGTGCGGTCGAAGTTCCGCCTGGCGGACTCCGAGCTGTTGAACCACCGGGTCGAGGTCACCGAGGGGGTTCTCGGGCCGGAATGCGCCGCACTGCTCGAAGAGTTCTTTCGCCAGCGCCGGTGACAGATTCCCGCATCCGCGCCCGGCGTCCGCAATCCAATGATTCGCAGGGCCCGACGGCCTGCGGCGGCGGCCCCGGAAGAGGACGGCTGCTATAATGAAAACAATCCGTTTAAATTATGCAAACCGCATATTCCGCTGGGAAAAAGATTCTCCTGCTGCGGCCCAGGGGCTTCTGCGCAGGCGTCGTTCGCGCCATCGACATCGTCAAGATCGCCCTGGAGCTTTATGGCGCGCCGATCTATGTCCGCAAGGAGATTGTCCACAACCGGCATGTGGTCGACGAGCTCCGCGCGATGGGCGCCATCTTCGTGAATGAGCTCGAAGATGTCCCCGCCGGTGCACGAGTCATCTTCAGCGCGCATGGCGTATCTCCTGCCGTGCGGCAGACCGCGAAGGAGCGCGGGCTGGCGGTGATCGACGCCACCTGCCCGCTGGTCACCAAAGTTCACCTCGAGGCCGTGCGGTTCGCCAAGGAAGGCTACACCATCCTCCTGATCGGCCACAAGGAGCACGAGGAGATCGAGGGCACTTACGGCGAAGCGCCTGCCAACACGATCATCGTCGAGTCCGAGCAGGACGCCGAGCAGGTGCAGGTGCCCGATCCCGACAGGGTCTGCTACCTCACGCAGACGACGTTGAGCCTGGACGAAACCCGCGGCATCATCGAAATCCTCGAGCGCCGGTTCCCGAAGATCGCCGGCCCCAAGTCCCAGGACATCTGCTATGCCACGCAGAACCGCCAGACGGCGGTCAAGGCGGTGGCGCCGCTGTGCGAGTTGCTGCTCGTGGTTGGCAGCCAGAACAGCTCGAATTCGAAACGCCTGGTGGAGGTGTGCCAGCGGGCGGGTGTGCCGAGCTACTTGATCGACGACAGCCGTTTTCTCCGCGACGAGTGGCTGGAAGGGGTGAAGACCGTCTCCGTCACCGCCGGCGCCTCCGCCCCGGAGAACCTGGTGCAGGATCTGATTGAGGCGCTGCGGGAGCGGGGCTTCGGATCGGTGGAAGAGGTGGACATCATCGAAGAGGACGTGCGCTTCAGCCTGCCCGCCGAGGTGCAGGTCCCCGTGGCGCGCCTGGCTGGAACGGTTCCTCCGCCGTCCGCTCTGGCATGACTTCCGCATCCACAGCCGGCGACCCGGAAGCGCTACGCGGCGCCGCCAGGCGCGCCGCCTCCTGTCTGGCGGATTGGCGAACCGGCGAGGGCCTGTGGCCGAACCTGTTGCAAGGGGGCCCTTACCTGGATGTTCTCCATGCGCTTGGGACGCGGCTGCTCAGGCCCCGGCAATTTGGGCAGGCGCGGGAGAACGGCGCCTGGGTCCGGCGGCTGCTCGAGAGCCAGAATCAGGACGGGGGCGTTGCGCTTTGGCAGAACGGTCCGTCGGACTTCACGGCTGGCATCGAGGCCTATCTCGCCCTGCGCCTGGCGGGCGTGGATGCGAGGGATGGCGCGATGCAGAGGCTTGGCCGGTGGATCGCAAACCGCGGCGGGCTGGACCGCTGCCCTGCCTCCACATGGGTCAAGCTGGTGTGGACCGGCGCGGCGCCGGACGAGCGGTTGGAAAGCATTCCTCCCGAATATTTCTTCTTTCTCGACTATGGCCGGTTCCCTGCCTTGGTGAGGCAGCAGACTGTCTGCGATGCGGCGCTCTCCATCGCCGCCTACCTGCAAGGAGCGGCGCAACCGAAGCCGGCGCCGGGCGCCCCGGCGGTGCGGAAGGAGCTCCCGCCGCCTGTAGAAACAGAAAAGATCGGTTTTGATTTATACAGCGCGAGCGGGCTGCTCATCGCGCGCTGGGCGCGCTTCGCGCCCCGCGGGCTGCTCATCGCGCGCTGGGCGCGCTTCGCGCCCCGCGCGCTGCGTGACCCCATCGTGTTCCGCGCCTACGACGCCATGGTGGCCGAGGCGCTGCGATGGCCCACATTGCCGGTGGCCCTGCACGCCGCGCTGGCCGTGGAGGCGGCCGGCGGCCGGGGATCGGACGCGCTGGCGCAACTGGACCGCACGCTCTCCCTGCTCGGCCCCCCGAACGGTTCCGTCCCGCCGCGGCCGTGCGAGCTCACGGTTCGCGATGCCGCTCTGGCGCTTCGGGCGCTGGCGGTGGCGGATGGCGCCAACGGCCTGGAAGCCGCAGTGGCAGCGCTTCAAGCACGCTACCGCAGCAACGGCGCGGCTGCGCCCGGCCAGTCTGCAGCCGGCTGGCCTCGCGGGGATCTGCACCCCGCGCCGGATGCGGAAACCACGGCGCTGGTGCTGCTCGCCCTGCGCCGCGCCGCGCCGAAGATGAACCCGGACGATCCGCTCCCCCGCGAAGCGGCCGCGGCGCTGGCCGCCGCGCAACGGGCTGATGGCGGGTGGAGCGCCGGTGCCGGCACGGAATCCGCCGCCGACGTGACAGCCACGGTGCTGGAGGCGCTGATCGAGTGCGGCCACCCGCGGTCATCGCCCGCGGTTGTGCGGGCCGTAAAGTACCTCGAGAATGCCCAGCATGCAGAGGCCTGGTGGGACGGGGCGCGCGGCGTAGACCGCCTGCACGGGACGGCTTTGGCGCTGCGCGGACTTCGCGCAGCGGGCTTCGACGAGCGCGAAGCGGCGGTTCTGCGGGCGGGCGAATGGATCCGCTCCATCCAGAACGCCGATGGCGGCTGGGGCGAGGCGCCTTCGTCCGTCGCTAGCCCGCAGTTCGCCCCCGGGCCCAGCACGCCGGCCCAGACAGCCTGGGCGCTGCTGGGCTTGCTGGCCGGCGGAGACAACTCGAGCGAAAGCGTACGCCGCGGCTATGCCTGGCTGGTGGATCGACAGCGCGAAGGCGGCCCATGGGACCCTGTGGCGCCGTGCCTGCCGGGGGTTGCTTGCGCGCCATTCTTGCTGGACCCGCTCGGCGCCGTTGTCTATCCGCTGATGGCTCTTTGCGAGCGGCTCGCCATTGGGGCCACGCCATGACGTCCCGCACTCATCCGCACACAGGAGGCGCCGCTTGAAGCCCGCGCTGGTCACCGGCGTTTCCGGCTTCCTGGGCTGGCATGTGGCGCAGGCGTTGCTGCGGCGCGGCATTCCGGTGCGCGCTTTGGTGCGCCGCCCGGAGGCGGTGGCGGACGTGGACGCGGAGCTGGTGGCCGGGGACCTGCGGGATGCCGATGCGGTGCGCCTCGCCGTGGAAGGGTGCGGCCTTGTGTTTCATGTGGCGGCCGATTACCGGCTGTGGGTGCGGCGTCCGCGCGAGATGTACGAATCCAACGTGGGCGGAACCCGCAACGTGCTGGAAGCCGCGCGGCGCGCGGAGGTCGAGCGCATCGTGTACACAAGCACGGTAGGTTGCATCGGGTTCGTGAAGGGCGGGCTCGGCGACGAAACCACCCCCGTCTCCCTCGCCGATATGACCGGACACTACAAGCGCTCCAAATGGCTCGCCGAGCAGGAGGCGCTCGCCGCCGCCCGCGCCGGGCTCCCGGTGGTCATCGTCAACCCCACCGCGCCGGTGGGAGCGCACGACGTCAAGCCCACGCCCACAGGGCAAACCATCCTCGACTTCCTCCGCGGCCGCATGCCCGCCTATGTCGACACGGGGCTGAACATCGTCGACGCCGCCGACGCGGCCGAGGGCCACTGGCTGGCGTGCGAACACGGGCGGCCCGGCGAGCGTTATATTCTCGGAAGCGAGAATCTCACGTTGAAACAAATCTTCGAGATCTTGTCTCGGATCACCGGCCGGCCGGCGCCGCGCCTCCGGCTGCCGTGGGCGGTGGCCTTCGCCGCCGCCGCCGCCGACACGCTGCGCGCCCGGCTGACCGGTTCCCCGCCGCGCGCCCCGATGGACGCGGTCCGCATGGCCCGCAAGAAGATGTGGGTCAGCGCGGCCAAGGCGGAACGCGAACTCGGGTTCCGGCCCGCGCCGGCAGAGACTGCCCTGCGGAACGCCGTGGAATGGTTTCAGGCCCATGGATACTGCTGATCCGCTCCCTGTGGTTGCTATCGCCGCCGAGCCGCTCGAGTTCCGCGGGCTGCTTCGCCACGCGCGGCAGCCGAGGAGCCTCGCCTGGCCTCTCCAATACGTCCGGGAAGCGGAGATCGCCGGACGCCGCTGGATTCTCGCCTCCCACGGCGCCGGCCCGCGTCTGGCCGGCGCCGCCGCCGAGACGGCGCTCGACCGGATGGCGGGACGGGCGGCGGTGCTGAGCACAGGGTTCTGCGGCGCCTTGGACCCGGAACTGCCTTACGGCGCCATCTTCGCCGCGCGCGAGGTGATCGACGCCGCCACTTCTCGCCGCTACCCGGCTTCCTTGCCAGCCTCGGCTGCCCCGTTCCACCAGGGGCTGCTCTGGACGCAGGACCGCGCCGCCTTCTCTACGGACGAGAAGGCGGCCCTGCGGCGGAACGGCGCCGGCGCCGTGGACATGGAAGCCGCCGCCGTCGCCGAGCAGGCCCTCCGGCGCAACGCCCCCTTTTACTGCGTGCGGGTCGTTTCCGACGCCGCCGCCGATCCCCTGCCCCTCGATTTCAACTCATCGCGTGACGAGAGCGGCCGCTTCTCCAAATCGCGCATCACTCTCGCCGCCCTGATGCATCCTAGTAATTTGATACCCTTGCTCCAGTTCGGCCGGCGGTGCCGGCGGGCCGCAGGGATTTTGGGAGACTTTCTTGTCGCTTGCCGCTTCTGACATCGGCCAGGAGATGATGGCCGCCGTTTACACCGGCGATGGGCGCATCCAGATCCAGCCGGTTCCCGTGCCCCGGATCGGACCCGGTGAAATCCTGGTCCGCGTGGAAGCTTGTGGCATCTGCCACACGGATCTGAAGAAGGTTGCCTACGATCTGCTCCCTCCGCCGCGCATTTATGGCCATGAGACGGCGGGCGTGGTGGTCCGGGTGGGCGAAGGAGTCACAAAGTTCCACCCCGGAGACCGTATCGTCGCCTTTCACCACATTCCCTGCCGGAAGTGTTTTTACTGCGAGAGGAAGCTCTACGCGCAGTGCGACACCTACAAGAAGGTGGGCATCACTGCGGGTTTTGAGCCCGCCGGCGGCGGCTTCGGCCAGTACGTCCGGGTCATGGACTGGATTGTCCGCGACGGCGTGGAGTTGATTCCCGAGGGCGTCCCGTTCGAGGTCGCCAGCCTGGTGGAGCCGGTCAATACGGTGCTGAAAGCCGTGGTGGAGGCCGCGCCGCGCCCGGACGACGTGGTGCTGGTCCAGGGGCAGGGCCCCATCGGCCTGATGTTCACCATGCTGCTGCGCCGCACCGGCTGTACGATCCTGGCCACCGATACCATCCCGCGCCGTCTGGAGCTGGCCCGCCGCTTCGGCGCCGCCGAAGCGTGGAACCCCCTGGAAACCGACGTCGCCGCCCGCTGCCGCGCCCTGACGTCGGGCCGGGGCGTGGATCAGGTTTTCGTGGCCGCCTCGGCTCCGGGAGTCGTGGATCAGGCTATCGCTGCCTCCCGTCCTGGTAGTAAAATATTATTTTTCGCCCAGACGTCCGAGACAGAAAGGATCGAGTTGTCCGGCGCAGACATCTGCAAGTATGAGAGAACCTTGTTCGGTGTCTACAGCGCCTCGGTCGATCTTCAGGCCGAATCGGCGCGTCTGGTGATGAGCGGGGACCTACCCGTGCAGGATCTGATCTCGCACCGCCTGCCCCTCACCGCCATCCGGGACGGCATCCACCGCGCGATGCACCCGGACGGTGAATCGTTGAAAATCATCGTTCAGCCACAGAGGTTGAGTTGAATCTATGAAGAAGATGAAGGCTGCCGTACTCTACGGTCGCGAGCAGGTGCGCGTAGAGGAGGTGGCCGTCCCTCCCATTGAAAAGGGCGATGTGCTTGTCCGCGTCCGCGCCGCGCTCACCTGTGGCACCGACGTCAAGGTTTTCCGCCGCGGCTACCACGCCAAGATGATCGTGCCCCCGGCGCTGTTCGGACATGAACTGGCGGGCGACATCGTCAAAGTTGGATCCCACGTGGAAAGCTTCCGCGTGGGGCAGCGCATTGTGGCTGCCAACTCCGCCCCCTGCCTGAACTGCTTTTACTGCCGCAAGGGGCTGGAGAACCTTTGCGAGGATCTGCTGTTCAACAACGGCGCCTACGCCGAATACATCCGGATCCCGGCGCGCATCGTGCAGCGGAACCTGTATGAGATCCCGGCGCACCTGAGCTATCAGGACGCCGCCCTGATCGAGCCCCTGGCCTGTGTGTTGAAGGGCCTGGAGGAGACCAACGTCCGTCCGGGGGACAACGTGGTCGTCATCGGGCAGGGGCCCATCGGCCTGATGTTCGTCCGCCTGGCCAAGGTCTATGGCGCCCGCGTCATCGCCCTCGGCCGCCGCCAGTCGCAGCTCGACCGCGCCCTGCGCATGGGGGCGCACGACGCGCTCATCAACACCGACCCGGAAAGCGTCGTGCGCGAGGTTCGCAACCTCACCGGCGGCTATGGCGCGGATGCGGTGATCGAAGCGGTCGGCAACCCGGAAACCTGGGAGCTGGCCGTGCGCCTGTTGCGGCGCGGCGGCACGGCGCAGTTCTTCGGCGGCTGCCCGTCCGACACGCGCATCACCCTGGAGACGCAGCTGCTGCACTATTCCGAGATCAAGTGCGTGGCCAGTTTCCACCATACGCCTGCTTACATCCGCAAGGCGCTGGACGTGGTCAGCCGGGGCGACATCTCCGCCCGCGACTTCGTCAACCGCGAGGAGCCGCTCACGAACCTGCTGGATGTGCTGCGCCACCTCATGAGCCATAACGGTCACATGAAAACGGCCATCATCCCCTGACCCTGCGCGGAAACCCGGCGTGGAGCTGCTCGAACCGATCCTGTTTCTCCGGTCCCCCGAAGCCTCCTCCAGAACCTGGACTCCCGCAGAATCTGCCGCCTACACGCGGTGGCTCGCCACGCACCATTACGAGAACTTCCACGTCGTCTCTCTGCTTCTGCCCAAACGTCTGCATCAGGACTTCTACAACGTCTACGCCTTCTGCCGCTGGGCGGACGACCTCGGCGACGAGACAGGCAACGCGGAAGAAAGCCTGCAGCTGCTTGCCTGGTGGCGCGAGCGGTTGCGCGCGCTTTATCAGGGAGAACCCCCTGCGCATCCCGTCTTCGTGGCTCTGGCGGAAACCGTCGCGCGGCACCAGCTGCCCCTCCGGCCTTTCGACGACCTCATAGACGCCTTCCTGCAGGATCAGACCGTCACCCGCTACCGCGACTGGGATCACGTCGTCGACTACTGCCGCCGCTCCGCCAACCCGGTGGGGCGCCTCGTACTCATGCTGTGCGGCTACCGGGACGAAGAGCGCTTCCGGCTCTCCGACGCCACTTGCACGGCGCTTCAGCTGGCCAATTTCTGGCAGGACGTTTCCGTCGACCTCGAGAAAGGGCGCATTTACATCCCGCAGCATCTGATGGCGCTGCACGGTTGCCCGGAGCAGGATCTGCTGTCGCGCCGCGCGACGCCTGCTTTTCGCCGCGTCCTGCGCGATGCTGTGGACTACGCGCAGGCGCTGTTCGAGCAGGGGCTGCCGCTCGCCCGCATGGTGGACCGCCGCCTCGCGCTCGACATCGATCTGTTCAGCCGCGGCGGGATGAAGGTGCTGGAAAAAATCCGGGCACAGGACTATGACGTGCTCACTTCGCGTCCGGCTATCTCGAAGACCGAGCGCGCGATGCTCTTGCTTGGCAGCCTCGCCCGGCTCGCCTTCCGGAGAGCGGCATGACTTCACTGGAAGAATCCTGGCGCCACTGCGAATCCGTCGCCCGCCGGCGCGCCCGGAACTTTTACTACTCGTTCCTCGCCCTCCCCGCGCCCAAACGGCGCGCCATGTGCGCCCTGTACGCCTTCATGCGCGAGTGCGACGATCTCAGCGACGGCCACCGCGCCAGCCGCGAGGGGCTGCTCCAGTGGCGCCGGCAGCTCGATGAGGCGCTTCAGGGCGGCGTGCCCGCGCACCCGGTCTGGCCGGCGTTCCTCGACACCGTCCGCCGCTACGGGATCCCCTCCGATTGCCTCTACGGCATGATCGACGGCGTCTCCTCGGATCTCGAACCCCGGTCTTTTGAGACGTTCGACGAGCTGTACCGCTATTGCTATCTGGTGGCCTCCGTGGTCGGCATCGCCACCATCCACGTCTTCGGCTTCGCCGATCCGCGCGCGCCGCAGCTGGCCGAGCGCTGCGGCATCGCCTTCCAGCTCACCAACATCCTGCGGGACGTCGGCGAGGACGCCGCCAGCGGCCGCATCTACCTCCCCCGCGAGGACATGGCGCGCTTCGAGGTTGGGCCGGAGATGCTGACGGCTTCAGCCGCTTCCCCTGAACTGCGCGATCTGCTCGCCTTTGAAGCGTCGCGCGCGCGGGCGCTCTACGAGGAGTCAGAGCCGCTGACCGCCATGATCGATCCGGACAGCCGCCATGCTCTGTGGGCGCTGATCGAGATCTACCGCCGGCTGCTCGAGCGCATCGAACAGCGCAACTACGAGGTTCTTTCCTCGCGGATCCGGCTGCCCGCGCTCGAAAAGACTGCCATCGCCCTCCGCGCCATTCTCAGGCGCGCCCTCTGATCCTCGCTGCTCGAGGTTCTGCCCCCATTCGCCCCGGTCTTGGCGCGCCTGCCCTCCCGCGCTATTCTGGAAGTAGAGGCGCCTCTCTCCAGGCGCCCGAATCAACGGGAAAGGGGGCGTAACGGCTTCGACGGGATGGGATCGACGAAGTGAGGCGTGCCGGGTTCCGAGCTCCCGTAAAACGATCGGAAAACCAAAACTGCCAATCAGCAGTTTGCCTACGCTGCCTAATCTTTAGGCAGCCGCTGAACGGCGGCGGGCCTGCGGGCCGCCGGGAAGCGTCATCTTCGCAGGCTGGGATCCAGGCTGCCGCCTGAGGCCGGGATTCGAGACTTCCCAGGCTGGACGCCGCGCGGCCGCGCCGGTCCGGGCCGCAGCGTCGAGACCCAAAGGCCGGATACGCACGTAGGCTTGCTTCGAAGAACCATTTCGGACGCGGGTTCGACTCCCGCCGCCTCCACCACCTTTCCACTATCCATCGCCTGAGCCGGAACGGCGTTACATTCGGGTCGGCCGTCGCACGATTTCAGAGCCGCGAACGGGGACCGTCCTTCGTCAGAACGACGGCCAGAGTGAGCGGTTCCCCCCAAGTAACCCGGTTGCCCTGACCTCCGCGGCAACCCATTTTCAGCCCCGGCGGGACCGCTCGTTCTCGCGGGCCTTCGGCCCGCTTCACTCGCGGCTCTGACAGTGCTTTCCACGGTTCAGAGCCGCGAACGGCGGCCGGCGTTCGCCAGAACGACGGCCAGAGTGAGCGGTTGCCCGCAGCAACCCGGTTGCCCTGACCTCTGCGGCAGCGCGTTTCCAGCCCCCGCGGGGCCGCTCGTTCGCGCGGCCTTCGGCCCGCTTCACTCGCGCTGCGGAAAACCGCTCGTTCCCGAGGGCCTTCGGGCCCCTTCACTCGCGGCTCTGAAAACGCCACTCGTCGCTATGACAGCTGGCGCTATTGACACGGATTTAGTTGTCAATTTCCTTTCCTGCGAAATGTCAGGGCGGTAATTCGAGCTGTTGACACGCAAAGCTTTCAGCACTAAGATGCCACGCCGGAGGATAACCGTCATGTGCAGTTTGAAACTCCTGTTCCTTTGCGGAGGATTTCCGACGGTGTCCCGAGCTCAGTTGAAAGCTAAGGCGGCTCATGGCTATTCTACGCC
>CAYWJB010000002.1:323424-389387 GCA_964458495.1 uncultured Arcobacter sp. | reverse complement strand
TTTATGCCAGAGTCCACGGCTTCCCGCCAACCCCTGTGTGAGAAATGGCGGCTAGCTGCCGGTGCGCCCCGCGCGAAGCCTGCGCGAGAACTCCGCCCCGCGCCGGAAATCCTCCTCCGGCAGCCCATTCTCGAGCTCTGCCTTCAGCGACCGCAACCGTTCTTCGAACATCCCGATCGCGCGAACAATCTCGTCCCGGTTTGTTTCGAGGATGTCCTGCCAGATGTCCCAGCCGCTCAGTGCGAGCCGGGTCATGTCCAGCAGACCGGGTCCAGCCGCCTCCGCCACGCCGCTCTCGCCTGCCAGCGCCGACGAAAGCGCCGTGGAAACCATCTGCGGCAGGTGCGAGCTGAGCGCCACCGTGCGGTCGTGCTCCTGCGGCGTCATTACGCGCGCCTCGGCGCCGATCCGTTCCAGCCACCGGACGAACTCGCGCGCGCCCGGCGGCGAGAGATCCTCGGGCCTTGCCGGCGTCAGCAGGTAGGGCCTGCCGCGGAACAGATCCGCGTCCGCCTCCTCCACGCCGCGCTTCTCCTTGCCCGCCATCGGGTGCCCGCCAAGGAACAGCGCGCCGCGCAGCCGGCTGCCTGCTTCGCAGATGCGCCGCTTCGTGCTGCCGGCGTCGGTGATAAGCGCTCCCTCGCGCGCCAGCTCGCCGAGTTTCGGAAGGGTGTCGAGAATGGCGCGGATCGGTCCGGCCAGATAGACGAGATCCGCCCGCGGCGCCGCCTCTTCCAGGCTTGCGCCTTCGTCGATCGCGCCTCTCCGCAGCGCCTTTTCGATCGTCTGCGGCGAACTCACCCCCACGATGCGGCCGCGGAATCCGGCGCGCTTCAGCGCCAACCCGAATGACCCGCCGATCAGCCCCACGCCGGCGATGACGACTGTTTCCATGCGCCGCTCAGAAGCTCCTTCCCATTGCCGCCGCCAGCGCCTTCAACTGCCGCGCCAGCTCGAGGAACTGCTCCGGCTCCAGGGATTGCGCGCCCTCGGCGAGCACCTTGGACGGATCCGGGTGGACGTCCAGCAGCACCCCGTCGGCGCCCGCAGCCAGGGCCGCCGCGGCGAGCGGCGGCGCCAGGTCGCGCCGTCCCGCGGCGCGGCACGGGTCGGCCAGCACCGGCAGGTGCGACAGCTTGTGCAACACGGGGATCGCCGTCACGTCCAGCGTGTTCTTTGTGTAAGACCCATAAGTGCGCACGCCGCGCTCGCACAGCATGACGGCTTCGTTGCCGCCGTCCAGAATCATGTCCGCCGAGACCAGAAGTTCCTGCACCGTCGCCGCCGCGCCGCGCTTCAGCAACACCGGCCTGCCGGCCCGGCCCGCGGCGCGCAGCAGCGGATAGTTCTGCATGTTGCGCGAGCCGATCAGAAGCACATCGGCGTGCTCTTCCACCGCTGGCACATGGTCCGCCTCGGTCACTTCGCCGGCCAGGAACATGCCGAAGGTGTCCGCCGCGCGGCGCATCAGGCGCAGCGATTCGGCATCCGGCGCCGCCAGATGGAGCGGAGACAGGTGCGCGCGCAGCCCGCCCGCGCGGAACAGCTTGGCGCCTCCGCGTGCCGCCAGCTCCGCGCACCGGAACAACTGTTGTTCGCCTTCCACGCTTCCCGGGCCCGCCATCATCACCACGCGGCTGCCGCCGATCTCCACCTCGCCCGCCCTGCCGCCGGCCAGCCGGATCACCGTCCTCTCTGCCTTCGCCGCGCGCCCCGCCCGCTGGTAAGGCGTCATCACCCGGTGGCACTCCATCACCCCGGGCATCACCTTGAACTCGTCCGGATCCACCAGCTCCGCCGGCCCCACCGCGCCCAGCACCGTGTGCACCTCGCCGGTGGAACGATGCACGTTGAAGTCCAGCCCGATGAGCTTCTCGATCACCGCCTCGATCTGCTCTTCGGTCGCGCCCTTCTCCATGATGATGATCATCGTTCCTGCTCCTTGCGCAGCCGCTCCCGCTGCAACAGACGCATTTCGTCGATGACGCGCTCGAACAGCCGCCGCACCGCGTTCTCCGAAAGCGGTCCGCCGTTGTTCGACGTGACGTTCCGGAACACCTCCTCCTCGCGCTTCGGCTCGTAGACAGGCAGCGACGCCGCTTTCTTCACGTCCCCGATTTGCGCCGCCACCAGCGCCCTCCGGTTCAGCAGCTCCAGAATCTGCAGGTCCAGCGCGTCGATCTGCCGCCGCAGCTCGTCCAGCGCCGCCTGCGCCTCCTCCGCCGTCAGATGGTTCCGCTCAGCTCCCTGCACAGCCTTTCGAGCCTCGCTTCCAGTTCTTCGTCCGCGCTCTCGTTCACCACGCGCATCACCGCGCTGCCCACCACGGCGCCGTCCGCATAGCGCCCCACCTCCTCCACGTGCGACCTGTTCGAGATGCCGAAGCCCACCGCCAGCGGCAGCGCCGTCCGCGCCCGCAGGCGCCGCACCAGCTCGCCTACGCCCCCGCTCACTGTTTCGCGCGTTCCTGTGACGCCCGTGCGCGAAACCACGTAGACAAACCCGCTCGAATACCGCGCCACCAGGTCCAGCCTGCGGTCGGTGCTCGTCGGCGCAGCCAGGAAGATCCGGTCCAGCCCGTGCCGCTGCATCGATTCCACCGGCGCCTCCGCCTCTTCGACGCTCAGATCCGTGATGAGCACGCCGTCGGCGCCGGCGGCGCGGGCGTCCCGGCACAGCCTCTCGAATCCGTAGCGCATCAGGGGATTCAGATAGCTGAACAGCACCACGGCCATCTCGCTGCGCCGCCGGATCTCGGCGGCAATCTCGAGCACCCGCTCCACCGTCGTGCCCGCCTTCAGCGCCCGGTCCGACGCCTCCTGGATCACCGGCCCGTCGGCGATCGGATCCGAGAAGGGCACGCCCAGCTCCAGGATGTCCGCGCCCCCGCGCTCCAGCGCCAGCGCCAGCGCCGGCGTCCGCTCCGGCCGCGGATCGCCCGCCGTCAGATACGTGATCAGCGCCGGCCGCCCCGCCGCCCGCGCCTCCGCGAATTTCCTCGATATCCGTTCACCCGGTTCCATTCGCTGCATCCAGTTCCGGAAAATTCTCCCGGTAAATATCGGTGTCTTTATCGCCTCGCCCGGACAAATTCACCACGAAAATCGCGCCCTTCGCCTCAGGCGCCCGGCGGATCGCCTCCGCCACCGCGTGCGCGCTCTCCAGCGCCGGAATGATGCCCTCGGTCCGCGCCAGCCGCCGCGCCGCCTCCAGCGCCTCCTGGTCGGTAGCCGCCACATACTCGGCGCGGCCCTGATCGTGCAGCCACGCGTGCTCCGGCCCCACCAGCGCATAGTCGAGCCCCGCCGAAACCGAGTGTGTCAGCAACACCTGCCCGTCCGCGTCCTGCAACAGGTAGCTGTAGGCGCCCTGCAACACGCCCGGCGATCCGCCCGCAAACCGGGCCGCATGTTCGCCCGGTGCGAGCCGCCGCCCGCCCGCCTCCACTCCGATTAATTGCACGCGCTCATCCGGCAGGAATGCGGAGAAAATCCCGATCGCATTCGACCCGCCGCCCACGCACGCGATCACTGCATCCGGCAGCCGCCCGGCACGCTCGAGGATCTGCCTCCGCGCCTCCTCGCCCGTCACGCGGTGGAATTCGCGCACCATCATCGGGTAGGGATGCGCGCCCAGCGCGGAGCCGAGCAGGTAGTGCGTCGTCTCGACGTTCGTCACCCAGTCCCGCATCGCCTCGCTCACGGCATCCTTCAGCGTCCGGCTGCCCGTCTTCACTGCCACGACCTTCGCCCCCAGCAGCCGCATGCGGAACACGTTGAGCCGCTGCCTCCGCATGTCCTCCTCGCCCATGTAGACCACGCACTCCATGCCGAACAGCGCGCACACGCTCGCCGTCGCCACGCCGTGCTGCCCGGCGCCGGTCTCGGCGATGATCCGCTTCTTCCCCATCCGCCGCGCCAGCAGGATCTGCCCCAGGCAGTTGTTGATCTTGTGCGCACCCGTGTGCAGCAGGTCCTCGCGCTTCAGGAAAATCCTCGCCCCGCCCAACTCCGCGCCCAGCCGCCGAGCTTCGTAAAGCGGAGTCGGACGCCCCGCGTAGGTCTCCAGCAGCTCTTTCAGCTCCGCCTGGAACGCTTCGTCCCGCCGCGCCTCGTGAAACGCCCGCTCCAGATCCTCGAGCGGCGCCATCAGCGTCTCGGGCACGTAGCGCCCGCCATAGGGGCCGAAATGGCCCCGTTCATCCGGTCCCTGCATCGCCTCTCTCGTCACTCTTCGGTCTCCCTCACCGCGCGCACAAAGGCCCGCACTTTCGCGTGGTCTTTCCGGCCTGGCGCGCTTTCCAGCCTGGAACACGCATCCACGCCCCACGGCCGTGCCGCACGGATCGCTTCCTTCACATTGTCCGGCCCCAGCCCCCCTGCCAGCACGATCCTTCCCGGCAGGCCCGCCGCCAGCGCCCAGTCGAACGTTCTTCCGGTGCCGCCGCGCTGCGCCCCCGCGGGCGCGTCCAGCAAAAACGCTTCCGCCCCGATTTGTTCCATCTCTCTCGCGACTCCCTTCCGCGCCTCCAGAGCCTTCCACCACCGCAGCCGGGGGACGCCGCACCCGCCGTGCAGCTGCGCCACCTCAACGCCCGCCATGGTTGCCATCTCCTCGATCCGCTCCGCCGTCTCGTCCACGAACACGCCCACGGCAAGCACCTTGCCCGGAATCCTCTCGATAATCCGCGCCGCCCGCTCCGGCTCGATGTAGCGCGGGCTGCGCGGCCAGAAGTTGAACCCCAGCGCGCCGGCGCCCGCGTCGCAGGCCGCCAGCGCGTCTTCCAGCGCCGTGATGCCGCAGATCTTCACCAGCGTCACGCGCCTCGCAGCTCCTCGACCGCCTGCTTCGGGTCGCCGCTCCTCATCAGGTGCTCGCCCACCAGGAACGCCTGATACCCGGCGGCCATCAGCCGCTCCACGTCAGCGGGCCCGCCGATGCCGCTCTCGGCCACGCGCACGGCCTCCTGCGGAATTCGCGGCGCGAGCCGCTCCGAAGTTTCCAGCGACACTTCGAACGTCCGCAGGTCCCTGTTGTTCACACCGATCAGCGACGCCCCCGCCTCCAGCGCCTTGTCCAGGTCCGCCTCGTCGTGCACCTCGACAAGTGCAGCCATCCCGTAACGCTCCGCCGCCAGACGGAATTGCTCGATCTGTTTCGCCGTCAGGACCGCCGCGATCAACAACACCGCGTCGGCGCCCGCCGCCGCGGCTTCCACCACGTCGATCTCATCGATCGTGAAATCCTTTCGCAGCACCGGCAGAGGCACGGTGGCCCGCGCCGTCTTCAGGTGCCCCAGCGAGCCCTGGAAGTAATCCCGGTCCGTCAGAACCGACAGCGCCGCCGCGCCTCCGGCGAAGTACGCCCGCGCCTGCGCCCCGGGGTTGAAATCCTCGCACAGCACCCCCCGGCTCGGGCTCGCCTTCTTGATCTCGGCGATGATCGCCGGCGCACGGCGCACGAGCGCCGCGCGGAAATCGCGCCTCTGGCCCTTCTGAAGCGCCGCCGTCATCTCCAGGCTGCGCCTCTGCTCCAGCTTCTCCGCGACCTCCGCCTTCTTTCTTTCGACAATGCGGGCAAGAATATCGGGCAGCGTCTCGTCCATCCGGGGAATCTTTCACATTACCAGATCCGTCGCGCTGCCCGCCTTTCTACAGCCTCCGCACGTCCAGCCCGGCGTCCCACTTCTCGGCCGCCCGCACCACCTCGTCGTAGGTTGCCGTACTGCCCGTGTAGGCCGCCGTGCGCCCGAGGATCGCGCTCAGCGTGCTCTCCGCCCCCTGCCCGGCTTCGTTGATGTAGCGCCCGCTCGTGATGCTTTCGATCCAGTGGCGCTCTTTCTCGGCGTCGGCGTCTTCGATCGCCCCCTTGAAGGCGCCTGCCACCGCCGCATCCGTCTCCGTCTTCTCCGGCTTGCCGACGCCCGGCGCGTTCCACGGCTTCCTGCCTATGATCCGCACCGGCGCGTCATAACGGAGCTCCGCGTTGCCCTCCCCGCCGAACAGCCGCACGGCGACGTCCCACTCGCCCTCGATGAACTGCGTGGAGGTCACTGTCACGTGCACATCGTTCGGGTAGGTGAACGTCACGTTGAAGTGGCTTGCGCAATCGCCCGCGTCACGCCGCCCGCGCCGCCCGCACGTGCCCTGCGCGGAAACCGGGCGCGCGTCCAGCAGCCAGTTGTTCAGGTCCACGAGGTGGATGTTCTGCTCGACGAAAATGTCACCGCTGATCACTTTGTCGTGGATCCAGTTCCTGAGCCGTCGCTCCTGCGGCGAGGCGTTGGGCCATTCCGGACGCCGGATCGCGCCCGCATAGTAGTGCGACAGCCCGCACACCACCGCGCCGAGGTCGCCGTTGCGGATCCGCTCGCGAATCTGCACATACGGCGGCGCGTGCCGCAACTGGAAGCCGATGGCCAGGCTCAGCCGTCCCTGAGCCTTCTTGCCTGTCTCGACCACCGCCAGGCACCCCGCCGTGTCCACGGCCACCGGCTTCTCGCAGTAGACGTGTTTGCCCGAGGCGACCGCCTTCGCCAGATGCTCAGGGTGGAAATACGGCGGCGTCGCAATCAGGACCGCGTCCACCTCGCGCGAATCCAGCACTCGCTCCAGCGAGTCCGGGCCGGGAAACAGCTGTGAGCGGCCGATGGCCGGCTTGGATGCCTTCGCCGCCAACGTGTCCAGGCGGTCCTTCGCCTTCGCCAATTGCCCTTCAAACAAATCTCCCAGCGCCGTCACAACGGCGGAAGTGTTCGCCACAAACGATCCCGCGACGCCTGTGCCGCGCCCGCCGCAGCCGAACAGCGCCAGACGCACCGCCGAATTCCTCTGCGTGCCCCGCACCAGCTCCGGCTTCAAGATCGAAAAGGCCGCCCCTGCGGCTCCGAGAAATGCTCTCCTGTCCATGAATGGCTCCTTCTCCCGTCTCTCTCAGCGCGCCCGCTGCGGAACGCGTTCCGTCCGCTCTTCGGTCACCGTCAGCGTGCGGAAATCCAGCACGCGCCTCTTGTCTTCGTACGTCATCTCCAGCCTCGGTTCGCCCGCCTTGGCACGCAGAAACGGCCCGGCGAATGCCGGCCAGGCGGCATAGTCCAGCGGTTTGCCGTCGATCCGCGGCGCCTCCCCGTAAGTGAACTCAAGCGTCTTGCCCCGCAGCGTCCGGAACGCCACCCGCGGCTTCGGCTCCAGCGCAAATTCCAGCCGCAGCGCCTTCACCGCTTTCCGGAACGCCTCTGCAGTGGGAAACTCGTCTACGCTCGCCGCCTGCACCACCGTCCCGTTCTTCAGGTACGGGCTGAACAGCCGCCGTCCGCCGCCTTCCATCGGCTTCCACACATACGGCGCCAGCGGGCGGTAGGCGATCCTTGTCCTGCCCCCGCGGCAGAAAATCCAGCCGGAGCCGTCCTCCTCGACCTCCGCCAGGTCCTTCGAGAAGAACCCGTTGATGTGCGGAAACCGCGTCCCCTCCGGGATGTCGTACAGCGCGATCACCGCGTCTTCGCTCTGCGCGATCCCCTCATAGGGCGACCCGCCCAGCAGCTTGTCCGGAGAATCGTAGGTCGTCTTCGACCGCCACACCGCCTCGGTGCCGAAATCCGGCGAAAACGTGAAATACGCCTCCAGTTCCACCATGCCGGAATAAGGGTGCAGCGAGAACAGCGTGTTGTGCTTGCCTCCCGGATCGTCCTCCCGCCAGGTCACGTCCCAGGAATGTTGCTGCACCGGTTGCAGCACGCCCCCCTGATCCGAACCCACGGCGTAGTCCTTCGTCATGTAAGTGATTTTGTAGACCTGCCCGTGCAACTCGTCATGAAAGCGCCACCGGTTCCTCGTGCGCTTCTTCTCCAGATGCGTGTAGGGGCGGCTCCTGTCCTTCGCAATGGAATGAAGAATCTCCGGAGGGTTCGGCCCCTCTGCGAGGGCGTAGTACAGAGAATAACCGCCAAATGGCGGCGTCTCTTTTCCCTGGCCAAAGAGCAGCCAGGCAAAATCGGCGGAAACTCCTCGCCATTTCTCCACTACCTGCCTGTCGTCCGTGCGGGCGTGGGCCCCTGTATAGATCCCTTCCAGGCTCTCCGCAGCGAAGTCCGCCGTGATCCACTCGATCATCATCGACGCTTGCTTCTTCATCCGCGGGTCTTCCGCCCACGCCGCCAGATAGGACAACGGCAGCAAGTACACGCCGATGTAATGCGTGCAATCGTATTCGCCCTGGCCTTTCGTCGTCGTCAGCTTCACCCAGCTTTCGATCCACCGCCTCGCCTCCCCCATGTTCTCGGAGGAACTCTTGCCGTTGAACCACCCCTCGCCGCCCATCTCCGGCCACATCTGGGCCATCAGGTACATCGACGTGTAATAGAGCAGCCAGTGGTTCTCCGTGTCGCCGCGAAACGGATAGTATTTCTTCCACGACTTCCGGATCAGCTCGCGCGTTGCATTGCTGAACTGCCCGCGGTCGAGATAGGAGATCGCCGTCATCGGGAACATCCAGAACATGTCCCCGCTGATGTCGCCCTCCAGCAGTTCGCGCAGCCTGCGTTCGGCCGCTGGCACGCCTTCCCGCAGCCAGAGCCGGGCGGCGATTCCCGCGTAGTGAAGCCTGGCGTCCTCCACGCGCGCCATCTTCTCGATCAGCCGGCGCCGCCGCTGTTCGTAGTCCTGCGCAGCAGCGCTCTGCCACGCCATCGCCGCCGCCGCCGCCAGTGCCGCCAGCCTTCTCATCGCGCGCCTCCCGCCGGCACGAACGCCATCTTCAGAACGATGCTGCCCGGCAATCCATCCACCCGCCACGTCTTGCCCGCGTCTTCGGAAATGTACAGCGCCTCCTCGTGCACGCTCGCATACAGCCGCCCGGGCTTGTCCGGATCAAACGCCACGCTCCAGACATCCGGCCGTGGCAGCCCGCGGTTCCGCGCCTCCCACGTCAAGCCTCCGTCCTCGCTCACCAGCACGCCCACGCCCCAGCCGCACACCGCAATCCGCCGGGCATCGGCGGGATCGAAGGCGATGTCATAGAGACTGCGCCCCGCCGCAGGGTCGCGCGGAGTGGCCTCGAAGGTCCGCCCGCCGTCCGTGCTGCGAAAGACGCCTCCCTTCTGCGTCACCGCCAGCCACAATGCAGCCTCGTGCGGGGACTGCTCCACGCGCATCGCCTGAAATCCGGCCGCTCCGGCCAGCCGCCACTCGCCGCCCAGGTTTTCCGAAACATAAAACCCGTTTTCCGTACCGGCAACAATCCGCCCGCGTTTTGTTCGATCCAGCCGCACCGCTTTCCCGTACCGCCCTGGCAGCCCCGCCAAAATCTCGCGCCAGGTGGCTCCGCCATCTTCCGACACCCGGAATCCCGCCGTATGCCCGAACGCCAGCACGCCCCCCGCGCCCGCGCTGATATCTTGCAGTTCGGTTACCGTCTCGTCGGTGAGCACGCGCCACCGCCCCTGCGCGTCCACGCGAATCACCCCGTCGCCCGCCGCCAGGTACAGGGTTCCGGGCTGCTCCGGAAGCCACGCCAGCCCGGTAAGCAGCGGGTGCCGGTAGCCCTCGTTCACCCACTCCCCGCCTGCCCGCTTCACGAAGAGTCCGCTCGGCAGCAGCGCCGCGCCCGTCACCCAGCCCTTCGTCGTCACGCCCAGAACATGCAGCCTGTGCTGCCCGTGCGCGCATAGCGCCGCGGCAGCAAACCACACGAACAGCCTCATGCGGTTCACACTATCAAATCACGCCGCCGCTTCTCAGAAGGCCGTGACCGTCAGGGTGTACTCCACGCCGCCTGCGCGAACCACAAACCGTTGCGCCCCGGCGAAGAACCCCAGCCGAACGGTTAGCCCGTACAGCCCCGGAGAGTAGCTGTCGTAGTCGGTCACGCTGGAAACGAACCCGCCGTCCAGAGCCTCCGCCGTCACATCGCCGCGCACGGGCAAGCCGTTCGCATCCACAACGCGGAACAGCAGGGCGTCCCGCAACAGAGATCCCCTTCGCGCCATCGTCGTGGCGTCGTACACCGTGAAGCCCGCCGGCTCGCCCTCGCTCACCGCGCGCCAGTACGGCACGCGCAGCACGGTCCCGCTCGCCGCCCCTTCGAAGACCACGAACCCCTCCAGCGTGCCCGCCTCCCACGGCGTCTCCGGCCACTCCAGGCGGATCTCCGCCTCCTCGCCCGGCGCCAGCTCCACCATCTGCACGCCCGCTACAGGCGCCGTCTGTCCGCGCCGCGGCTCGACGCGCACGAAAAATGTGTCCCCCTCTTCGCCCGCCTGCTTCACGGTAAACGTCCGCCCCTCCACTGCCTCGCCCGGCGCGCCCGCGCCAAAGTTCAGCGCCGGCACCGAGGAAACCAGCCGCGTCCGCACCGCCGCCTCCAGATCCAGTACGCCCGCGCCGCTCTTCTGGATCCACGCCGACGCCTCGTCGCTCACTGCCGCAGCCGTGTTCACCAGGGCGGAACGCACCGCCGCCGCGTCCAGCCCGGGGCGCGCCGCCTTCACCACCGCCGCCGCGCCTGCCACAATCGGCGCCGAAAAGCTCGTCCCGTCCACCAGCGTGTAGCCGCTCCCGTCCCACATGTCGCCATTCCAGTCCAGCGTCTGCGTGGCCACCCACATGTCCGTGCCCGTCGCCGTCAGTTCCGGCTTGATGCCCAGCTCCACGTTGGGCCCGTGCGCGGAGAAACTTGCCAGCCGCCCCGCCTTCTGCGGCACGCGCCCATAGCTGAAGTTCAGCGTCGCCACCAGCGTCTCGCCCGCTGCGAGCCACTCGCGCACCGCCTGCCCGTCGGCGAAGGAGACCATCATCGCCGGCAGACCCGCTCCGCCCACGGCCATCGTGATCGGATCGGGAGATTCCTCACTCGCCTGCACCATCGCGCCCGCTGCTCCCGCCGCCTGTGCATTCGTCAACTTCACCTGAAACGTACACTCGCCTCTCAGCAGGAGCGCAATCCGCCCTGCCAGGCTTCCCGCAGGCAGTTCGGCGCAGGCCAGCCCGGTGCCGTCCAGAGTCTGCACGTCGGCCACCTCGCCGCTCACCGTTGTCTCCGGCACCGGTCCGTTGCCCGGCAGCGCCAGAACCGCATCGTGACCCTCAAACGCAACGCTTGAGCCGAACGTGCGGCTGTTGGTCGTCGCCCCCACGCTCAGCGCCGACGGCGCCGTCGCCGGCGAAGCAATGGTCATCCAGCCCGGTCCGCTGTTGCCCGCCGACACCACCACAATCGCCCCGGCTGCAGCCGCGTTCTCCACCGCCTGCGCGAGCAGATCGTCCTCCACGCGCGAGGGGATGTCCGAGCCCAGGCTCAGGTTCAGAATGTCCATGCCATCCGCCAGCGCGTCGTCGATCGCCATCAGCAGTGCAGCCTCCGTCGTTGTGTCGTTGTAGCCTGGTGTTCCGAACACCCGGTAATTTCCGATCCACGCCTTCGGCGCCACCCCGCTCACCCACCCCATGGGCCCTTCGTGCGGCACTCCCGCCGCGATCATCGCCAGCGCCGTTCCGTGCCCCACATGATCCCGCGCGGATCTGTCCGGGTCCCAGTACCGCAGGTAGTTGACGTAGCTCCGCCCGACGATCACCTTTGCCGACACATTGCTGTCGTCCAGCGGCGAACCTGCACGAGGGAACCCCTCCGGGGCCTCCATCCCGTCCGCCTGAAATGCCGGGTGCCAGGTCTCCACGCCGCTGTCGAGGATCGCAATCTTCACGCCCTCGCCCGCGCGGCTCTCCCCGCCGGCCAGTTCCCACGCTTCGCGGATCTTGTGCAACGGCAGCGCCGCGTCCATGGTCATGCGGTACTCACGCACGGGCCGCACCCGCCGCACTCCCGCCACTTCGAGCAGCGCCTCCGCTTCAGCATCTTCCATCTCCACGATCAGGGCATTCGCCGCCAGACTCACGCTACCCAGCACGCGCGCCCCGCGCTCCTCGGCGCCGCGCCAGGCCTGCTGCTGTCCCGCCCGTACCGCCGCGGCATGCTTGGCCCATCCGCGCCCCGCCCGCGCTTCACGCCCCCTGCCCGCCTGCCTCGCCTCTTCCACAGCCCGCTCCACCGACGGCCGGCCCTCCAGTTCCACCACATACAGCCCCGGCGCGCCCAGAGCCACATGCGCCGCGCACAGCAGCCCTCCCCAAATCAGCCTCTTCCAGCCCTTGCTCTTGCCCATGCCTGTTCGTTCCAGTCCTTCCTGCGACACTTACGCAGATTCGCCCGACGCGGCCGCGGTTTCCTTCGTTCCTCGCCCGGCGGCCGATTTAACAATTCTTCACCGCCCGCCCATGCCCTCTCCGCTCCCCGTTGCGTCTTTTCTGTGGGATAACGGGAATCAAGGATGACTCGAGGCCGCTTGCTGCCATTCCGTTCATGGGCGTTTCCCGTCCTCCTCATCCTCTTGTGCATCGCCCTGGGCGCCCTTCAGTACCGCTGGATCGACGAAGCCTCGCGCGCTGAGCGCGACCGTTTGCGCGCCGGACTTCAGGATACGCTCACCCGGCTCGCCATCGCCGTCAATGCCGACGTCACTTCCGCTGTCTCGGCATTTTTCCCTTCCGGCCGTCCCCCGGACGAGCCCCTCACCCCTGCCCAGTTGGGCGAACTCTATTTGCAGTGGCGCGAGTCTACGCATCACGATGATCTGTTCGCCCGCATCGGCCTTGTCAACGTGGAACGCGGCCGTCTGGACTTCTTCCTCCTCGATCCGGCCACCGGCGAGGTTCACCCCGCAGAGTGGCCGGCCTCTTGGGGAGGTCTGCAACAGAGGATGCTGGGGCGCCTGGCCGCCATGCTGGGCCGTCCCCCGAAGAACGGCGCAAGAGAGTTTCGCTTCGGCCCCCCTCCCCCCGAAGAGGCTCTGATTTTCGAGGTGGCCCGCTTCGGCCGCGCCGCTGCCGATCCCCGCCGCAACGCCGCATGGCTCCTCTTCGAGCTCGACGAGCGCTACGTGAAAGACGCGCTCATCCCGGAACACCTGCGCCGTTATCTGGGCCAGTCCCTGGCGGATTACAACGTTGAGGTCTCTTACCGCGCCGACCCCTCCCGGGTCTTCTGCCGCGCTGGCGCAGGTTCGCTCGGCGGCAAACCTGACGCCGAAACGGCGCTGCTGGAAATCCAGTACGACCGGCTGTTCCGCCGCATGAGCCCGCCCGCCATGCGAGAGCCGCCCCGCGCACGCAACGCCGGCGCCGAGATCGGCCGGTTCCAGCTCCGCGTCCGCCACCGCGCCGGCTCGCTGGACGCCGTAGTCGCCAAGACCCGCCTCCGCAACCTCGCTGTCACCTTCGCCATCCTCCTGCTGATGGCTGCCGCTCTCGCCGCCATCCTCGTCTCCACGCGCCGCGCCCAGCGCCTGGCCAGCCTCCAGATGGATTTCGTCACCGGGGTCTCCCACGAGCTGCGCACCCCCTTGACCGTGATCCGCACGGCAGCCTACAACCTTCGCGGGAAACTCGCCGCCAACCCTGCAATGGTGGAGAAATACGGTGCGCTGATCCAGAAAGAAAGCGAGCGCCTCGCCGGGATTGTCGAGCAGGTGCTCGAGTTTGCCCGTTCGGGCTCCAGCGCGCATCCACTGCAGGCCGAGCCTGTGGATGTGGCTGCCACTGCCCAACAGGCGCTGGCTGCCTGCCAGCCGTTGATCGAGGCTGCTTCCGTACGCATCGAAATCGCATGGGAGAGCGATCTGCCCCATGTCCTTGCCGAGCCGCGCGCGCTCGCGCACTGCATCCAGAACCTCGTCTCCAACGCTGTGAAATACGGCGGCCAGGCTGGCTGGGTCGGCCTCTCGGCTGCGCGTTCCGGAGATTTCGTCGAGATCCGCGTCGCCGACCGCGGCCCCGGCATCCCGCCGGCCGAGCTGCCTCACGTCTTCGATCCATTCTTCCGCGGCCGCCGGGCCATCGACGATCAGATCCACGGCACCGGGCTTGGCCTTTCCCTCGTCAAGAGCGCCGTAGAGTCTTTTGGCGGCCAGGTCGGCGTCTGCAGCCGCGAAGGCCGCGGCGCCGAGTTCCTGATTCGCCTTCGCATTGCCCCCCAGGCGGCGGAACTCGTCCAGCCCGCCCCCGCAGGAGGCCGTCCCGCGTGAGCGCCCGCATCCTGATCGTCGAAGACGAACCCGGCCTTGTTCTCACCCTTACAGACCTGCTCGCCGCCGAAGGCTACCAGGTTGACTCCGCTCGGGACGGCACGGCAGGCCTCAAGAAGGCCATTGAGGGCGTCTACGACCTCATCGTGCTCGACGTCATGCTCCCGGGCAAGAACGGCTTCGACGTCTGCCGGGAACTCCGCCGCCAGGGGCGCGACACTGCCGTGCTCATGCTCACTGCCCGCGGCCAGGTCGCGGACCGGGTCGTGGGCCTCAAGATCGGCGCTGACGATTACCTCGCCAAGCCGTTCGACCCGGCCGAACTCACCGCCCGCATCGAGGCCCTGCTCCGCCGCACTGGCCGCGGCGCCTACGGACCGCTTTCCCGGTTTCAGTTCGGCGACGTCAGCGTGGACTTCGACCACGGAGTCGTCGTCAAGTCCGGCCAGCCGGTCTCGCTCGCAGGCAAGGAACTCCAGCTGCTCCGGTATCTCATCGAACACCGCGGCCAGACGGTCTCGAGGGAACAGCTCCTGGAGGCCGTTTGGGAGTACTCCTCCGGCGTCACCTCGCGCACCGTGGACGTCCACATTGCGTGGCTCCGCCAGAAGCTCGAAGACACGCCCCAGTCGCCCCGGTGGATTCACACCGTCCGAGGCGTCGGCTACCGTTTTGTGCCGTAACGGACGCCCCGCCGGAGAGTCCGCACCACAATCCCATGCGGGCTGCTTCCTGTCCCGCGTCCGGGCGCAAGCTTCCGGAATGAAAAATGGCGCTGCCAGGCGCCCTGCCCGCCCCGCGGCCGGGAAGGGAAGCACCCTGGACCGCGTCGGGCATCGCCCTGTCAGATCGCGGCGCCTGCTGCGTCCGCCTTCCACGCATCGCGTGCCGCCATTCTCCCGGGCGGATTCGCCGCAAACGCATCGCCGCGCCCTTCTGGCGCACACTCCGTAGCCGGTGCGCTCCGCGAAGAGCTGGAGGAGACTTGAAAGAGGCAAACCGCGGAGCGCACCTTCTTGCCCATATAGTGCCGGCCGCTGACGGGAATTCTCAGCAACGATATAATCTGCGCATGGCTCTTTCTCATCCTTCGCGCCGCACGCTCCTCCGTAGCGCCGCCCACGCGCCCGCCGCCTGGACCGCTCTCTCCTACTCGCGAATCCTCGGTGCCAACGACCGGTTCAACCTCGGCCTGATTGGCGCCGGTGAGCGCGGACGCCATGTAATGGGCCTGTTCCAGAAGACTGGCCGCGTTCAGGTCACCGCCGTCTGTGACGTCTATGCCGCCATGATCGACAAGGCCAAGTCCATCGCGCCGGAGGCCAAGGGCTACTCCGATCACCGGAAACTGCTCGAGCAGAAGGATGTCGACATCGTCCTCAACGGCACGCCGGACCACTGGCACGCCGCCACCACCATCGACGCGCTCAACGCGGGCAAGGACGTCTACGTCGAGAAGCCCCTGACGCTGCGCATCGAAGAGGGGCCGGCCATTGTCAAGGCCGCCCGTGTCAACGAGCGGGTATGCCAGGTAGGGCTTCAGCAGCGCTCCGGCGCCCACTACATAGAGGCCAAACAGAAATACATCGACTCGGGCGAACTGGGCAAGATCATGCTGGTCCGCACCTGGTGGCACGGCAACATGTACCACCTGCGCCGCGCGCCGGCATCGCTGGCCGAGAGGCCGTCCAACCTCGACTGGGCGCGCTTCCTTGGCCCCGTCTCCTGGCGCGAATGGGATCCACAGCAGTTCTGGAACTGGCGCGCCTATCTCGACTTCGGCGGCGGGCAGGTGACCGACCTGTTCACCCACTGGATCGACGTCGTCCATATGTTCATGGGCAACGACTCGCCCACTTCGGGCGTGGCCGCCGGCGGCGTCTACAACTACAAAGACGGCCGTACCGCCCCCGATACGATCAACGTCCTGCTGGAGTATGGCGGGCAGTATACGGTGACGTTCGAGGCCACCCTCGCCCCCGGCATCCGCGGTTACGGCATCGAGTTCTGCGGCACCAAGGGCAAGCTTTTCATCGACCGCTCGCGCTATGAGTACCTGCCCGTCGGACGCGGCGCCCAGCCCGTCGAGGTGAAGGGGCCGGACTATGACTTCACGCTCGACCACGTGAAGAACTTCCTCGACTGCTGCGTCTCCCGCAAGCGGCCCAACTGCGATGTTTACGACGGTAACCGCTCCGCCATGGCCTCGCACCTCGGCAACATCAGTTACGTCCAGAAGCGCCGGCTCAACTTCGACCCGCAGCGCGAAGAAATCCTCCCTCTCTGACGAGGGGGACAGCCTGAAGTGACACCTCCGCGAGTCCGCCGCGGGCTCGTCAGTGGAGTGCGCCTCGCAAACCGGCGCGACATGGCGCGCCTGACCCATTGAATTCTCTTGAGAGAAGCGTCCGCCCGGATGCACTTAATGGGCGAGGGAACTCTCCATGCTTTTCGACCGCCGCCATCCCGATGCCGAACCAGAGATCGACCTGAGCCGGTTTGATGACGAATTCGCCCACGCGGCGCCTCCCGGCGCCGCCTCGCAGTCCGTGTACGAGGACATTCCCGACGGCTTCTACGACGCATCCGTCGAGAGCGTCGACATCGGCCAAACGGCCAGCACGGGCAACCCGATGATCGTGTGGCGTCTGCGCATTCAGGGGCCGCAGTGCGAGGGCAGGGCGGTGACCAAGGTCCGCGTGATCACGCAGAAGACGCTCGGGTTTGTGAAGCGCGACCTGGAACATCTGGGGCTCGCGCTGGATCGGCTGAGCGACTTGCCCGGGCGCCGCGACGAGATGATTGACCGCGAAGTGCGGATCTACAAGAAGTCGAATCCGGAACGCCGCTGGGCAGAAGTTTTCTTCGTCTCGTCACGCAAGGGGCCCGCGAGCGAAGGCGCCCGCAGCTCCGCCTGGTCTACCGGCACCGAGGACGATCTCCCGTTCTGACGCTGCGCGAGTGCTGCGAGCCGGCGCAGGCGCTCCCGTTTGTAACGCTGTTGCCCTTGGCCTCACCAGGGGCACCGGATTTGCCCCGGGCAAGCCCGAGCTGGCTTGCGGCCTGCGAACCTCAGAAGGATATCTCAACCCGCCATGCGAATCTGCACTATTCTGTGCATCCTTCCCGTGCGAGTTGCACGCAGGCAGCCGGGTTGTCTCCAACATTAAAGTCCCTCCACCGGACAACTTTTCTGTTGACGAGTTACGGGTCTGAAATGCAATAATGGAATCAAACATAAGTCGTCATCGACTTAATTGCATCCCCGCGAGGAGGCCCAGCTCCTCGCAAGCCCCTCTGACAGGAGGCCGTGCGGTGCCCAGCCACAC
Organism: uncultured Arcobacter sp.; assembly: GCA_964458495.1. Taxonomy (GTDB): domain Bacteria; phylum Acidobacteriota; class Terriglobia; order Bryobacterales; family Bryobacteraceae; genus JANWVO01. The sequence continues at coordinate 371,984 of CAYWJB010000002.1, read as the reverse complement.
GGCCTCATCGCTTTTTGGGTCAGCCGAATTCTAACCCTCCCGTAAGGTGCGGATTGTCACCCAAGTCACCCTGCCGTTCGGTGGATTGTCACCCATCCGTTGTAGTGGCGCCATGCTGGTCTGTCCGCAGCACGTTGAAAATCCATCGAGGCGCATTTTGGCGGCGGAATTGCACGGTATATGGCAACAAGCAGTCGTCATCGACTCTTACATCCCTCGAGGTGACCCAGCACCTCGTGAAGCCCCTCTGATGAAGGCCCTGCGGCTCCCCGCCACAGGGCCTTCCCTCCATCAGGACACCCTTCCAGGGCAACGACGCTTCCTCTGCATCCGTCTTCGTCTCAGGAACGAGAACCATGTCCACCCTCGGCCGTCGCTTCCTCCTGTTCCTGCCATTCCTGACCGTGCCGCCTGCCGCCGCCGTGAGCCGCGCCGAACTCCGCGACCCAAACGGCCGTCTCCTTGGTTGGACCGCCCCGCGCACCGCCGGCATCCGCGAAGCCCGCGACCGGAATGGCCGCCTGTTGGGCACCTACCATCAGGAACCCAATGAAACCCGCGACAGGAGCGGACGGCTCCTGTACCGCGGCGACGCGCTCTCCGCCCTCATTCTCTGCCAGGGTTGAACCGCAAACCCTCAGGCGGGCCGGACTTGGTATACACCGTTGACCGCTGTGTCGAAGACCTTCAGCCCGTTCTTTTCTTTCACTGCTACCGGGCGCCCCTGCCTCCTGACCTCCACCTCGCCGTCCCACCGCAGGCGAACCGGGTTGCCGCGGATCGAACGGATCCGCGCCACCTCCAGCCGCCCGCCACGCCATTCCATCGCCACCTCGAACCCGCCCCGCGCCCGCAACCCCTCCACGCGTCCCGAGTGCCAGGCCCGAGGCAGCGCCGGCAGCAACCGCAGTTCACCACGGTGACTCTGCAGCAGCATCTCGGCGATTCCCGCTGCGCCTCCGAAGTTCCCGTCAATCTGAAACGGCGGGTGGGTGTCAAACAGGTTCTTCAATGTGCAGGTCTCCAGCAGGATCCGCCACAACCGGTACGCCCTCTCCCCGTCGCCCAGCCGCGCCCAGAAATTCATCTTCCACGCTGTCGACCACCCGGTTGACCGGTCCCCGCGCGCCTCCAGGGTCTTCCTTGCCGCCGCTGCCAGCTCGGGCGTGGCAAGGAGATCGATCAGCTCCGCCGGATGCAGTGCATACAGATGCGAGACGTGCCGGTGCTGCGGCTCCGGCTCGTCATAATCCTCGACCCATTCCATCAGCCGCCCCGTGCGCCCGCTCACGCGCAAATCCGGCAGCCGTGCCGCTGCCTCCCGGCACCTGCGCCGGAAGTCCGCATCCCGGCCGATTTCCTCGGCCGCCTGGGCCGTGTTCGTCAGCAGATCCTTGCAAATGGCGATGTCCATGGTCGCCGCATAGGTGAACATCGCCTCCGTGCCGTCCGCCTTCCGGAACCGGTTCTCGGGCGAATGCGAGGGCGCGGTCACCAGCTTGCCCGCGGCCGCAGTTCCTTCGGGCGCTTCCACCAGAAAGTCCAGCACGAATTCCGCCGCCCCTTTCAGCAGCCCGTAGCCGCGCCTCTCCAGGAATCCTCGGTCCCCCGTGAACAGGTAGTGTTCCCACACATGGCGCGCGAGCCAGGCGGCGCCCATCGGCCACACGCCCCAGATGCCGTCTGCCGGCGCGGTGTAGCCAAACGGGTCTGTCAGGTGGTGGACCACCCACCCCCGCGCCCCGTACATGGCCCTCGCCGTCTTCGACCCCGGGCCAGAAAGCATCTGCATGAAGTCAAACAGCGGCTCCTCGCACTCCGCCAGGTTGGCGACGCACGCCGGCCAGTAGTTCATCTGCAGGTTGATGTTCGTGTGGAAATCCGAATTCCACGGCGCCTTCATGTGCTCGTTCCAGATGCCCTGCAAGTTCGCCGGCAGGCATCCGGGGCGCGAACTTCCCAGCAGGAGATACCGGCCATATTGGAAATACAGCGCCGCCAGCCTTTCGTCACCGGCGCCCTGCCTGGCCCGGGCCAGCCGAAGGTCGGTCGGCATCCGCTCCGCCTCTGTATCGGCCGGCAACTCCAGACGCACGCGGTCGAAGTATGTCCGGTGATCCCCTTCATGCCGCAGCTTCAGCTCGCTGTAAGGGCGGCGCGCCGCTTTCAGCATCCCGGCCACCTGCACTGACGGCGCGCGCCCGCGGTAGTTGGTCGCTGCTGCCAAGCGCAGCACGGCTTCTTTCGTTCCTTCGATCACAATCTCTTGTCCTTGCGCCGCCACCCTTCCGCCGCTTGCCTCCACCTCCACACGCGCCTCGAATTCGATTCCCTCCCCGTTGACCCGCCCCCGCATGACCAGGGTGTCGTTCCTCCCGGGATCGGGCGCCACCATCGCATGCCCGCTCCGCGTCAGCCGTACGCGCGCGCCAAAGTCCGCCTCGCTCGAAAGACGCACCACCAGCACCTGGTCCGGCGCCGAAGCGAACACCTCGCGCCTCACGAGCGCGCCCGCGCGCCGGAACTCCGTCACGGCCGTGGCCGTCCCAAGATCCAGCCACCGCCGGTACTGCGCCGCCTCATCCATGCCCGCCATTTCTATCCAAAGATCGCCCAGCGGCTGGTAGGACTCCACATGCGGCGGCACTCCGAGCATGGCCTTTTCCGCCAGCCGCGTGGCTTCCAGTTCCTTGCCTTCGAATAACAAGCGCCGCACCTCAGGCAACGCCTGCAACGCCGCCGGGTTGTTGGCATCCACCGGCTTGCCTGCCCAGACCGACTCCTCGTTCAGTTGCAGCTTCTCCAGTTCCACTCCGCCGAACACCATCGCTCCCAGCCGCCCGTTGCCTACCGGCAGCGCCTCGTCCCACTGCGACGCGGGCTGCCGGTACCAGAGCTTCCATTCCGCCTCCGGCGCCCCCGCTTCGCCCGTCAGGCGCGCCTTCCAGGCGAACGTGGACGGCTTGCCCCACTGGAATCCGTACAGGGCGCCGCCCATCCATCCTGCCAGCCATGCTCTCCGGCCGATCTTCATTCCGCCTCCTTTGCCGCTTCAGCACTAACATATCCGGTTCGCCGGGCCGGGTTGCGCCCCATGGTGCGCCGCTCCACGCCCGGGCGCTTTTGTTACACAATACGGCGAGGGCCGCAAATGCAACTTCCCGAGCACGAATGGGTGGCCATGGCGGAGTGCCTCCTCATCGGCCTCATTGTCGGCATCGAGCGCGAGTCGGACAAGGAGGAACGCCACGCCGGGCTTCGCGACTTCGTCAGCATCGGCCTTGCCGGCGGCCTGTGCGGTCTCCTCGGCCTCGCATGGCTCACCGCCTCGGCCCTCGCCGCCCTCACGGCCATGCTCGTCATCTTCCGCCTCCAGAATCCGCAGCGCACAGGCATCACCACGGAGCTCGCCTCCGTGGTCACATTCCTGCTCTGCGTGCTCGCCTCCACCCGCAGCCTCGCCTTCGGAGCGCCCCTCGCCATCGCCCTGACTGTTGTCCTGGCCCTGTTTCTCGACGCCCGTGAGCCCCTCCGCCGCCTTGCCCGTGAAACGCTTACCGACAAGGAGTACTGGGACACCCTCCGCTTCCTCGCCGTCGTCTTCGTGATTCTGCCCATCCTGCCCGACCAGGACTTCGGTCCGTTCGCCGGCTTCAACCCCTACCGCACCTGGGTCTTCGTGATCCTCGTCTCCGGCATCAATTTCCTCGGGTATTTCTTCCAGAAATTCCTCGGCGCCCGCCGCAGCCTCGCCCTCACGGCCATCGCCGGCGGCATCGGATCCTCCACCGCGTCCACCATTGCGTTCGCCAGGCAATGTGCGGCCGACCCCGCGCGCGTCCGCGACTGGGCGTTCGCCGCTGTCGTGGCAAACGTCATCGTCAATCTGCGCGTCGCCGTCATCCTCTGGCTCGCTGGCGGATCGTTGCTGGCCGCGTCACTTCCAGTGCTGCTCCTGATGGCGGCGCTCGGCTGCGCCTATGCGTGGTTTCTGAGGCCATCCGGCTCCGGCGCAGGAAGCGTTTCCCCGCCCGCCCTTGGCAATCCTCTCCGCCTGGTTTCCGCCATCAAGTTCGGGCTGTTGTTCGCCGCCGTGCGCTTCCTCGCGCGTGCTGCATCCGCAGTCTACGGCAGTTCCGGGATGCTTGCCGGCAGCGCTGTGGGCGGCTCTGTCGACGTTGACGCCATCGTCTTTTCCCTGGCCGGCATGTTGCGCGAGGCGCAGATCCCGGCGCAGATCGCTCTTTGGGGCATCCTGGTTTCGCTCGCCGCGAACGCGGCGCTCAAGTCCGCCCTGGCGGCGTCAATCGGCGGCTCCCGCTTCGCCCGCCTCCTCAGCGGAGTGTTTCTGCTGATGTTTCCGGCCGCGTTGATCTGGATAATAACGCGGGCCTGAACCGCTCCAGCCGTGAGAAAAATATCCGGGCCCTCTCCACGTCTTCTCCGATCTGGCCTCTCAGCTCCGCGGCGGATCTGAACTTCTTTTCGGGTCTCAGTCTCCGCAAGAACTCGACCCGAATTCTCCGGGGCGGCGGTCCCTGCAGAGGCTCCAGCAGGTAGGTTTCGATCGTCAGGTGGCGGCCGTCGAACGTCGGGCGGTAGCCGATGTTGGTGACCGATGTCCAATGCCGGTCCGCGTCCAGGTCCTCCGTCCGCGTCACATACACTCCGCCCTGCGGCAGCGCCGAGGTGGAATCCTCAAGGGACGACGTCTCCAGGTTGAGCGTGGGAACCACCTCGCGCGCCCCGCGTCCCGCGCCTGCCACCACGTTGCCCGCAATCGAATACGGCCTCTCCAGCAGCCGGCTCGCCCGGGACACGTTGCCCTCCGCCAGCAGCCGCCGGATCTCGGAAGAAGACACGCGGACCCCCCGCCGCTCCAGCAGCGGCACGATCTCCGCCCGGACTCCGTCCCGCTCCGCCAGCCTTCTCAGGTCCTCGATGTTCCCCGCCTGCCGGTGGCCGAACCGGAAATTCTCTCCTACCACCACCGCCCTTGCCCCGAGCGCCTCCCGCAGCACCTGCCGGAAGAACTCATCCGGCGAAAGATGCGAGAGTGTCTCGTCGAACGGCATGATCAGCACCTGTTCGATCCCCTCGGCAGCCATCAGCGCGCAGCGCTCGTCCGGCGTCGAGAGCAACCGCGGCATCCGCTCGGGCGCCACCACCGTCGACGGGTGCGGGTGGAACGTCAGCGCCGAAGGCTTTGCCCCCAGCTCCCGGCCCAGCGCTGCCGTTCTGCGCATCAATTCCCGGTGTCCCGCATGCACGCCGTCGAAGTTGCCGATCGTCACCGCCGACGGCGCAAAGCCGTGCCTCGCCTCGTCGAGCGACCGGAAGATGCGCAGGCGTGACACGGCTCCTTCAGACCTCCAGGTCCAGTTCCAGCCCGTCGTAGGCCAGCCGCACGCGCTCCGGTAGGAGGCTTTCAGCCCGCGCATGCTCCAGGTCGTGAGAAATATGCGTGAAATAAGCCGCCCGGGGCTTCAACCGCTCCACCGTCCGCAGGCTCCGCTCCACTGTGGAGTGTGTCGGGTGCGGCTTGTACCGCAGCGCGTCCAGAAACAGCACGTCCAGCCCTTCCAGGAGCGCCATGGATCCTTCCGGGATTTCGCTGTGATCCGTCAGATATGCGTGATTTCCGAAGCGGAATCCGTGGCACTCTCCGTTGCCATGCTTCACCGGGACGGGTATGAACTCGATGCCGTCCACCACGATTTGCTCCGCCGGGAATACGTGAATGTCGACCTTCGGACGCGAGGACTCGGTGGGTCCGTCGTGGAAAATGTAACTGAAAATCCGCTGGATCACTTCCAGCGTCGCCGCCGTGGCATAGACCGGGATCGCGCCCCTCTGATGGAAATTGAACGGCCGCAGATCGTCCAGCCCCAGCACATGGTCGGCGTGCGCGTGCGTGAACAGGACCGCGCTCACGCGATCGATTCCGTGCGCCAGCGCCTGCTGGCGGAAATCCGGCCCGGTGTCGATCACCACTGTGTGCCCCTCCCACCGCAGGCAAACCGATGGACGCAGCCGCCGGTCCCTCGGATCCTCGCTCCGGCACACCTTGCACGTGCAGCCGATGGTCGGGACGCCCACGCTCGTGCCGGAGCCGAGCACCGTCAGCCGGACACGGCGGCGCTCAGCCATGGGATGCGTTCGCCTCGGCGGCCTTTTTCTGCGCCGCCTCGTAGGCGTGCAGGTAACGGAACCGCAGTTCCGTCACCGTATTGTCCAGCAGCCGCTGCTCCTCCAGGCTCAGGTTGCCCTTCGTCTTTTCTTGCAGCATCGCCAGCAGGTCGATGAAATGCCGCACCAGCCGCAGATCGGGTCCGCCCTCGCCTCCCTCGTGGGGCCCGGCCAGCTGCGCTTCCGCCTGCACGCGCAGGCTCACAACCAGAAAATCGAACGACGGGGGTGGCAGAGGAACTTCACGCTCGCTCATCAATTCCCATTTTATGCGGCTTCCCCGCGCCCTTTCCCCGCAGGCGCTCCGCTCCCTCTGCCAGGCGCGGCCAGCCGCTCTCTCCGCCCTCAATACCGGGTGGGCGGAAAATCCGTCTGAAGCGAGGCCGGCGCCGACGGCAGCTCCGGCAACAACTCTTCCACAGATCCGATCGCTTCCGGAGAGTCCGGCGATACCTTGTGTCCCTTCCGCTGCTGCTTCCGCGCCTCTTTCTCCTGGCGCCGTTCCAGCTTCTGCGCCTCCCGCTGCCTCTTGTTGAATGTTGACTTTGACCGGTGCGCCACGCAGACTCCTTTCACACAAAAGGGGCGGGCTTGGCCGCCCGCCCCTGATTCCCTGCCGCGGTCACCAGCGGTTCTGCCGCCGTTGCCCGTAAGAGTTCGAGCGCCCCTGGCTGCGGCCGCCGGCTTCTCTCGGCCGCGCTTCGTTCACGTTCAGCGCGCGCCCGTTTACCGACGCTCCGTTCAGCCCTTCAATCGCACGATCCGCTTCCGCTGTATCGGCCATCTCCACGAACGCAAAGCCGCGGCTCCGTCCCGTGTCCCTGTCCGTGATGATCTGCACGCGATCCACGGTCCCATACTCTTCAAACCAGGAGCGCACGGTTGCCTCCGTGGCCCCGAAATCCAGGTTGCCAACAAAAATGTTCTTCAAAGGTTGTCTTCTTTCTGAATTTGACGGCAGGCTCAACGCGGCGGGATAGTCTCGGTCCGGTCAGCGAAGCGATCAAATACCCCTCAAGGATACCACGCCCCCGTCCCTCACGCACGCCCGTCTGCCCTCCTTGCAACCCCCGGCCCCGTTCTGCTACCAAGGATAAGAAGTCGGCCTGCTTGCTCCCGCATCGCCGATTGTCTGCCGGCCCTGCCGCATCACCATGAAAAAGACAGGCAAGCCCAGCAAGGAATCCCGCCAGCCCGCCGCCCCGAAGTCTGCGCCCGCCAGGCCCCAGGCTGAGATCTTCGCCGACGCCATGCGCGCCTTCTGGGCATCCCAGTACGATCGCGCCATCGCCCTCTTCGAGCAGGCCGTCCAGGGCCGCGACCTCTCCATCGCCGAGTCCGCCCAGATGCACATCCGCATGTGCCGCCGCCGCATGGAGAGCGCAAAGCCCGAACTCAAGACGCCCGAACAGCAGCACCTGTACGCCGTCAGCCTGATCAATGAAGAGCGCTTCGAGGACGCGCTCCCCTGGCTCCAGAAAGCGGTCTCCTCCGATCCCCGGCCGGACTACCAGTACACGCTCGCCCTCGCTCTCGGCCGGCTCGGCAACTTCCAGGACGCCGCCGCCACCCTGCGCCAGGCCCTGGCCGCCGACAATGGCCTGCGCGCGTTCGCACGGTCGGATCCCGACTTCGCCCCTCTGCTCGATAATCCCCTGATCCGCGGAGTTCTCGATCCCTCCCCGTCCGCCGTCTAGGAGCTGCCCATGCCAGCCAGGAGCAGCCCTTCTCCACGGACAGGGCCTCCGGTCGATTGGGTTCATGATCCGCTCCGCATCTTCGCCATCGGCGGCGGTACCGGCCTGTCCACGCTTCTCAAGGGTCTGAAGAAGTTCGCCCATCAGGTTGGCGCAACCGCTCTGGAGCCTTACGTCGACATCACCGCCATGGTCACCGTCACCGACGACGGCGGCAGCAGCGGCCGCCTCCGCCGCGAGTTTGCCATGCTCCCTCCGGGCGATGTCCGCAACTGCATGGTCGCCCTCTCCGAAGACGAAGCCCTGCTGGCCCGGCTCTTTCAGTACCGCTTCTCCTCCGGCCGCGGTCTCAAGGGCCACAGCTTCGGCAATCTGTTTCTGACCGCACTTACCCAAATTACCGGTGACTTCGCGCGCGCCGTCGAGCTGAGTTCCGCCGTCCTCGCCATCGCGGGCCGAATCTTCCCCTCCACGCGGCAGAACGTCAGCCTGCGCGCCCACCTCGCCGATGGCCGGATCGTCGAAGGAGAAACCCGCATCAGCCGCAGCGGCGCACCTATCGCGCGTATCGACCTGATCCCTGCCTCGGTGCGGCCCTCGCCGGGAATCCTCGAAGCCATCGCCCGCGCCGACCTCATCACCCTCGGCCCCGGGAGCCTATTCACCAGCGTGATCCCCAACCTGCTCGTCCGCGGTGTGGCGCGTGCCATCCTTCGGTCCCCGGCCTGGAAAGTCTGCATCCTCAACCTGATGTCCCAGCCCGGCGAGACCACGGGACTGACTGCTGCCGATCACGTCGAGGCCATCCACCGCCACGCGCGTTCCCCCTTCCTTCAGTTCGCGCTCGCCAACACCACGCCGGTCGCTCGTCCGGCCCTGGCCCGCTACGTCCGCGCCCGCGCCGAACAGGTCTCCCTCGACCGGCCCCGCCTGGAGGACCTCGGCCTCAACGTCATCGAAATGCCCCTGCTGGCCCGTGGCGAGAAGATCCGCCACGACCCCGACCGCCTCGCGGCCGCCGTGATCGACCTCGCGCTCCACAGCCGCCGCAGCCGCCTCATTGGCGGCCCGCTCCGCCGCTCCTCCCGCTAAACTTCCCTTCAGGAGCTCCCCCGCAGATGCAACCTGACGTCTCCGCCGTGATCCTCGCCGCCGGCCTCGGCACCCGGATGAAGTCTTCCCTCGCCAAGGTCCTCCACCGTGCCGGCGGCGCGCCCCTCATCGAGCATGTCGTCCGCACCGCGCTCGCCGTGGCTCCGCCGGAGCGAACGGTCGTCGTGACCGGCCATCAGGCGGACCAGGTCCAGGCCGCGGTCTCGCACCACGGCATCCGGTTCCAGTTTCAGGCCGAGCAGTTGGGCACGGGCCACGCCCTCGCCGTCTGCCGCCTGCAGCCCGGCCTCGATTCGGGCCTTCTGCTCGTGCTTTACGGGGACTGCCCCCTGCTCCAGCCCTCCACGCTCCAGGCCCTGCTCGATGCCCACCGCCGCTCCGGCGCTGCTGCCACTGTGCTCACGGCGCGCCTCGCGGACCCCTCCGGTTACGGCCGCATCCTCCGGGATCCCGAAGGCCGCGTCGCGGCCATCGTTGAACACAAGGACGCCACTCCCGAACAGCGCGCCATCGGCGAAATCAATTCCGGCATTTATTGTTTCGACGCCGGCCTCCTCTGGCCTCGCCTCGAACGCCTCCGTCCCAGTCCGGTCACCGGCGAGCTCTACCTTACCGATGTCATCGCCCTGCTCCGCCAGGATGGCCACTTCGCCGTCCCGTTCCCCGTCGGGGACGCCGCCGAGGTTCTCGGCATCAACACGCGCATCGAACTCGCCGAAGCAGACCGGATCCTCCGCGCCCGCAAGGCGCGCGCCCTCATGCTCGACGGCGTCACCATCGAGAAGCCGGAGACTGTTTCCATCGACCTCGATGTTGAGGCCGGCCGCGACTCCTCGATCGGCCCCTTCGTCCAGCTTCTCGGCGCCACCCGGGTCGGCCCCGGCGCCCGGATTGGCGCCTGTTCCATTCTTGTCAACACGGTCATGGACGAGGGAGCCGAGGTGCTCCCCTTCTGCCACATCGAGGACTCCCGCCTTGCCGCGGCATCGCGCGTCGGCCCTTACGCCCGCTTGCGGATGCGATCCACTGTCGCCGCGGGCGCGCACGTTGGCAACTTCGTCGAGATGAAGAACTCCACCCTCGGCGAAGGCGCCAAGGCCATGCACCTGGCCTATCTTGGCGACTCAACCATCGGACCGCGCGCCAACATCGGCGCCGGAACCATCACCTGCAACTACGACGGCTTCCGCAAACACCCCACTACAATTGGCGCCGGCGCCTTCATCGGCTCCAACTCCACCCTCGTTGCGCCGGTCGTCATCGGCGATGGCAGCTTCGTCGCTGCCGCCAGCATTGTCACCAAGGACGTTCCCCCGGACGCGCTTGCCATTGGACGCGCCCACCAGGTCAACCGCGAGGGATGGGCCAGCGCCCGCCGCGAAAAGGAAAAGGAAAAGGGGAAGCCCGGCCAGTCCTGATCCGCGTCGCGCCCTTCGCGCTTCGCTCCGGGAGGCCGGATTTCCACACTCCCGGCCAGCGGAACAACACCGCCCTGCGGGTTTCAGCCTGCGCAGAGGCGTTTCCTGGCGAAACATTCCGTGGCGGAAATGTTCTATAGCACGACAACCGGATGGTAAACGTTCGGCATCGCCGCCTCGCCGATCGCCACCAGCTCCCCGCGCCCGTTCACCGCCTTGACGTACTTCGCCCCGCCCGCTCCGCGGAAAGGCGACACCCGGAAGTCACGTCCCTGCCGGATCTGCGTCTCCGTGATCGTGTCCACCACCTGCGCCGGAAACTCCGGCAGCAACTCCTGCGCCGGCACCAGCGCCTCCCGCAGCCGCCCCTCCCGCACCAGCTCTTCCAGTTGCTCCAGCGTCTTCGCCTGGCTCTCCCCGAACGGCCCGGAAACCGTCCTTCGCAGGGACTCCAGATACGCCCCGCAGCCGAGGATCCGGCCCGCCTCGTGCGCAATCGCCCGCAGGTACGTACCCGGGCTGCAGCGCACGCGCAGCCTCAGCCGGCATCCCTCCACCGCAAGCACCTCCACCGAGTGAACGGTCACTTCCACCGGCTTCAGCTCGAATTCCACCTGTTTCCTGGCCAGCTCGTAAGCCGGCCGTCCCGCCACCTTCTTCGCCGAAACTGGTGGCGGTGTCTGCAAGAAGGTTCCGTGAAACGGCTTCAGCGCGCGTTCCACGTCCGCCGCGGTCAGCTCGGGCGCGAGGTCCTCGCCCAGCGGCTCGCCCTCGCCGTCGTAAGTGGTGGTCGCATACCCGAACCGGATCACCCCCTCGTACACCTTCTGCCCGGCGCTGAAGAACTGCGCCAGCCTCGTCGCCCGGTTCAACAGCAGCGGCAGCACGCCCGTCGCCGCGGGATCCAGCGTTCCCAGATGCCCCACTTTCCTGGTTCCGGCGATCCGGCGCACCCTGTTTACCACGTCGTGCGACGTCCATCCGGCGGGCTTGTCGATGACAATCGCCCCGTTCAATGTTTCGTTCATGCAGGTGTTCTTGCGGATTCGCGCACCCTCGCGCCGCCCGGCGCCGCGCGCAAACCTTCATTGTAGCCCCTCTCCCGCAGCCCCGCCCCGCCAGCCGCTACACTGAATGCTGAGTGCAGGAAGAGGTCTCCCTCAACAAGCCGTTCGATCTCCGTCTCAGCCGGCGCCTGTTCTCCCTCGTCCTCCCCTGGTGGCCGTACGTCCTGCTTGCCCTCGCCTGCCTCCTGCTCAACTCCGCCATTCAGATCCTCGCTCCCCTGCTGACGAAGATCGCCATCGACCGCTACCTGGCTCCCGTCCCCTCCTCCACACTGCCGTGGCTCGAACAGCGCCTCCCGCCGGCTCCCGTCGCCGGCATCGCCTCCATCTCGCTCATTTATCTCGCCACTCTTGTCCTCGGTTTCCTGCTCGACTTCTCGCAGCAGATGCTGATGCAGTGGACAGGCCAGCAGGCCATGTTCTCGCTCCGCCGCCGCATCCTGCAGCACCTCCACAAGCTGGAGCTCCGGTTCTTCGACTCCAACCCCGTCGGCCGCCTCGTCACTCGCGTCACCAGCGACGTCGACGCCCTCAACGAACTCTTCGCCTCCGGCCTTGTCTCCCTCCTCGGCGACGCGCTCGTCGTCGCCTTCATCCTTGCGGCCATGCTCCGGTTGAGTCCGCCGCTCACGCTCCTCATGGTCTTCGCCCTGCCCGCTGTCTTTCTCGTCACCGTGCTCTTCCGCCGCGCCGTGCAGTCGAGCAACCGCCGGATCCGCGCCGCCGTGGCCCGCATCAACAGCTTTCTCCAGGAGCACGTGTCGGGAATCGCTGTTCTCCAGCTCTACAACCGCGAGGCCCGCGCCGCCCGCGACTTCGCCGGCGTCAATGCCGCCCACCGCGACGCTTACTTCGATGCCATCCGCGCCTATGGCTGGTTCTATCCATCAGTCGAATTCATCAGCGTCGTCACCATCGCCTCCCTGCTCGTCGCCGGCGGCTGGCAAGTTCGCAGCAGCGCCCTTTCCCTCGGAATCCTCATCGCGTTCTTTCAGTACGCGATGCGCCTCTTCCGCCCCATCCAGGATCTCAGCGAGCGCTACAACATCCTCCAGGCGGCGCTCGCGGCCGCCGAGCGCATTTTCCATCTGCTCGACACCCGCCCTGCCATCCTTGCCCCGCCCGCCCCGCGCCCCTTCCCCTCGTCCACCGCGCCCATCGAATTCGACCACGTCTGGTTCGCCTACAAGGACGAGGAGTGGGTCCTGCGCGACGTCTCCTTCACCATCCATCCGGGCGAGGTCATCGCCGTCGTCGGCCACACCGGCGCCGGCAAGACCACCCTGACCAACCTGCTATTGCGCTTCTATGACGTCCAGCGCGGCGCAATCCGCATTGGCGGCATCGATATCCGCGAGTTCGACCCGCGCGACCTGCGCCGGCGCTTCGGCGTAGTTCTCCAGGATCCTACCCTCTTCACCGGCACCATCGCCGACAACATCCGCCTCGGCTCCTCCCACGTCACCGACGACGCCATCCATCTCGCCGCCGAACAGGTGAACCTGCTGGACTTCGTCGAGGACCTCCCCGCCCGCTTCGAGCATCCGGTCTGGGAACGCGGCGCCGGGCTCTCCACCGGCCAGAAGCAGCTCATCAGCTTCGCCCGTGCGCTCGCCCACGACCCCGTCTACTTGATCCTCGACGAGGCCACCTCCAGCGTTGACACCGAGACTGAACTCCGCGTGCGCGAGGCTCTGGAAAACATGGTCGAGGGCCGCACGTCCATCATCATCGCCCACCGCCTCTCCACCATCCAGCGCGCCCACCGCATTTTCGTCATGCACAAGGGGCAGCTCCGCGAGACCGGCACCCACCAGGAACTGCTCGCCCTCCGCGGCATCTATTGGAAGCTCTATCAGCTCCAGTACAAGGATCAGGAGATCCGCCGCTGAACCTTCTGCGCCTCTCTTTCGATCCGCTCCGGCAGCCCGTCCAGCCGCAGTGCCATGGGAACGAACCGCGCCGCTCCCTGCGGCACCGCCGGTCCCAGCGCCCCGAATCCCATCCGCTCGTACATGCCCACGCGCTCTTCCACGCCGGAAATCAGCAGCGTCCCGGCGCCGGCTGCTCGCAGCTCCTCCAGCAGCCGCGCCAGCAGACCTGCAAACACCGCAGTGTTCCGGTAACTCTTCGCCACCGCCAGCAGCCTCACCTCGCACAGCGGCTGCGGCAGGCCGTCCAGCACGCTCGCGTCCTTCAGGCGCGACTCCACCGAGAACGGCCGCTCCATCGACCAGCACACCATCGCTGCCAGCCGCTCTCCATGCAGGGCCAGCAGATACCGGCTTTTCGCCTCGAACCGGTCCTCCAGCCGCCCGTCCTCCCGTCGTGGGTGCTGCCCGAGTTCCTCCGCAAATGCCGCGTGATTCAGTCTTCGAAGCTTCTCATAATCCTCTTCACTCTGCGCCAGCCGGTAAACGAATCTCACCGCATTGCCTCGGCCATTCTGACGTTTTCTTCCCGAGATCTTACCGCGATTCGCAGGTACCGGCCCGCCAGGGGGCCGCTGAAAAACTCGCGCAAATAAATCCCCTCCCCTCTCAGCCGCGCCGCCAGCTCCGCCGGCCGCGCCGGGCGGATCAGAAAGAAATTCGCGTCTGATTCCAGCGGATTCAGGTGCCGGACGGCGCGCCTGAACTCTTCCCGCAGCGCCCGCGTCTCCTCGTATTTCGCCCGGTAGTAATCCGGATGGCGCAGCGCCTCCATCGCCGCCGCCTGCGAAAGCAGCCCCACCGGCCAGGGAGGCAGCCATTGGCCGAGTTCCTCGGCCCGGTCAGGGTGCACCACCATATAACCGGCGCGCACTCCGCTGAGCGCGTACACCTTCGACATGGACTTCACCACCGCGAGGTTCGGCCGCCGCGCCGCCTCGGGCTCGAGAGAAAGCCCCTCGCCCGCATACTCCAGGTACGTCTCGTCCACAACCACAAGCGTCTCCTCGCCCGCGGCTTCCGCCAGCTCCAGCACCCTCTCCCCGGGCCAGTACCGGCCCGTCGGGTTGTTCGGGTTTACCAGCAGCACCGCCTGCGGGCGCTCAAGTTGCACCAGCTCTTCCAGCGCCTCCAGCCGCAAGGCAAATGCGTCCTCCTCGCGCAGCTCCAGCCGCGCGAGCGGGCAGCCCAGCAGCGTCCCCGCCAGGTGCTCGTACTCGCCGTACATCGGATCCAGCACCAGCACCTTCCGCCCCGGGGCCAGCATCCTGGGAAGACATGCGAACAGCAGGCTTGACGAGCCTGCGCCCGCCAGCACGCTCTCCCGTGGCACTCCCCGCCGCCGCGCCACCTCCTCGACGAACCCTTCGGCATGGCTCGGCGGTGAGCTCTTCACCAGGAACGCCAGGTGCCGCCGCAGAGTCTCCAGAACCTCCGGCGCCGGGTCGAACCAGGCGTCCAGCACATCCGCCGTCACCACCTCCCTGGAACGTTCCAGGTGCGTCAGGTCCACCCCGATTGCCTCGAAGGACGCCCCGCCGTGATACGCCTGCGCCTTCGTCACGCCTGCTCCGCCTCCTTCATCCCCTGCCGCACGTCCACCCGCGCCAGCACCAGGATGCCCGCCGCAAAGAACACGATCAGGCTCGCCACCGCCCACTCGTAGCTGCCCGTGAATTGCAGGGCCAGGCCGAAAATCAGCGGCGCCAGCCAGCTCGTTCCCTTGTCGCTGATCTCATACAGGGAGAAATACTCCGCCTCTTTTCCTTTCGGGATCATCACCGAAAAGAGCGAGCGGCTCAGCGCCTGCGTGCCGCCCATCACCAGCGCCACCAGGGCCGCCGCTACGAAGAAATCCCCGGAATCGCGGATGAAGAATACACCGCACATCAGCGCCGTCCACACGAAAAGACTCGCCATCACCGTCCGGTACGCTCCCAGCTTTTCTGCGATTCTCTGAAACGCCAGCGCCCCTCCGAACGCCACGAACTGCACCATCAGGATGGCCATCGTCAGGTCTCCCATCGGCATCTTCAGGTGGTCCGCCCCAAACTGGCCCGACAAAGTGATGACCGCCTGGATCGCGTCGTTGTACAAAAGGTACGCCGCCAGAAACAGCAGCGCCTGCCGGTAGCGGCTCAGGCTGTGCAGAGTCCTGCCGAGCTGCGTGAAGCCGCTCTTCCATACCGCGCGCTCCGCCGCATGCGCCGCGCCCCTCGCCTTGAGCCCCATCATCGGAATCACCGTGAAAAACGCCCACCAGGCTCCCGCGGATCCCAGGCTGATCCGGACCGCCATCGCCTCGTCCAGCCCCAGACGCGGCGCCTGTTGATACAACAGCAGGTTCAGTCCCAGCAGCAGCCCGCCGCCGAGGTAGCCGATCCCCCAACCCCGGCTCGACACAGCATCGCGTTCCTCCGGCGGCGCAATGTCGTTCAGGAAGCTGTTGTACACGACGATGGACGCCCCGAACGCCAGGTTCGCCACCAGGAACAGCGCTCCGCCCAGCAGGTACATTTCCCCGGTCAGCGCGAACATCGCCACCGTCGCCGCAGCCCCGGTGTAAGCCAGAGCGCCGAGGATCCGCTTCTTGTTGCGGCTCGCGTCCGCCACAGCCCCGACCACCGGCAAAACCGCCACCTGGCTCACCACGGAGAGCGAGATCAGGTAGCTCCAGTAACTCCTCGCGTCCACGGCGATGCCCAGCGGGCGCACCATCCCGTCCGCATCCGCCGCCGCCTTGGCCAGAGCCGTCAGATAGGGCCCCAGGAAAAGCGTCACCACTGTCGACGAAAACGCCGAGTTGGCGAAGTCGTACATGTACCAGGCGCGCTGTTCCTTCGCGCTATGGCCAGCCTCAATCGCGCTTTCCGGCAAGCGACTCCTCCACCATCGCGGCGATCCGCGGATAATCCAGCTTCCCTGTACCCAATAGCGGCAGCTTCTCCATGTGTACGATTCGCCGCGGCAGCGCCAGCTCAGGCGCTCCCATCGCCCGCGCCGCTTCCTGCAACGCCTCCCGCCCCAGCCCGGCGTCCTCCGTCGCCAGCACGATCACCTCTCCCCGGGCCGGATCCGGCCGCGCCACCGCGGCGTGCAGGTGCTTCGGCGACGCCCGCTCCGCAATCCGCTCCGGCAGTTCCAGCGCAATCATCTCGCCGGCCACCTTCGCAAATCTCTTCAGCCGTCCCAGCAGCCGGACGAAGCCGTCCTGGATCACCGCCAGGTCCCCCGTCGCGTACCATCCTGCACCGAATGCCGAGTGCGGCGGCTCCAGCACTCCCGGACGGCTCTCCCGCAAATAGCCGAGCATCACGTTGGGGCCCCGCACATGCAGCATCCCGCCCTCCTCCAGCCCTTCCACCGGTTCCAGCCTCGTTTCCATCAACGGCAGCGGCTCGCCCACCGTGCCTCTCCGCGCCCGCATGGGCGTGTTCACACTGATGACCGGCGAACACTCCGTGGCTCCGTAGCCTTCGTACACGCGCAGGCCGAACTTCTCCATCCAGGTTTGTTCCACCTCCGCCGTCAGCTTCTCCGCGCCCGCCACCAACAGCCGCGTGCGGCGGAAATCGTACGGGTGCGCCCGCTTCGCGTAGTGCTTCAGAAATGTCGGCGTGGCGAACATCACCGTCGCGTCCCGGTCGTAGAACAGCTCGGGAATCACCGCGTAATGCAGCGGTGTCGGATACAAATACACGCGGATCCCGCTCACCACGGGCAGCAGGAACCCTGCCATCAACCCGAAGCTGTGAAACACGGGCATCGCCGAAAAGATCTTGTCGGCAGGCGAGACGTCCAGCACCGCCAGCGCCTGCTCGATGTCGCTCAGGATCGACCAGTGGCTCAACACCACGCCCTTCGGCTTTCCCTCGCTGCCTGAGGTGAACAGGACCGCCGCTGCCTCCTCCGGCGCCGCCCGCCTCGACGCCGCCCTTGGCGCGCGCAGCCCGAACAGCACCAGCCACAGCTTGTCGGCCGGCGTCAGCTGCGCCCGCAGGTCCTCGAGCAGCACCAGACGCACACCCTCCAGCCTTCCCGCCGTTTCTTCCAGCTTCGCCCGCTCCAGAAACGTCCTCGACGTGACGACCGTTTTCACCTGTGCCGCGCGCACCGCGCTCTGCATCCCTTCCACGCCCGCCGTGAAGTTCAGCATTGCCGGCACGCGCTTCCGGCTCATCAGCCCCAGCACCAGGGCCAGCGTCGCCGCCGCATTCGGCATCAGCACTCCGACACACTCGCCCTCTTCGGTGAATTTCGACGCCAGCCGGCCCAGCGCCAGCGCCCCTCTCAGCAGCCGCCCGTAGGTCATCCGCGTCCCCGCCGCGTCCTCCACCATCTCCCGCCCGCGCCCGAAAATCTCCACCGCCCCCAGGAACGCCTCCCACAGGCTCCGCTTCCGCTTCGCCAGGCACACCGAGCGCACCAGCAGCCGCCGCATCTCTTCGCTGGCCGCCCGCCGCCTTTCACGCCCCGAACGCCCCTGCGGCATCCGGATCACCACGGGGTCGAACCACGTCACGCGGATCTTCGGCAGCCATGTCACCGGATAATCGCCCTTCATGCGCGTGAACCCGCGCGCCCGCGCCGCCCCCTCGATCGCCGCAACCGTCACCGGCGCTTCGGTCTTCGCTGCAATGAACGCCGGGCCGTCGTAGATCTTCATCAGCGTGCCGGTCACCGTGACGCGGCCTTCCGGGAACACCACCACCGTCCTGCCGCTCTCCAGCGCTGCAATGGCATCCTTCAGCCCCAGCGGCCGGGTCACGTCGATCACGATGTAGTCCGCCGCCCTCAGCAGAAACCGGAACACCCACTGCTCCATCACCTGTGAATGCACCAGCCACAGCGCGTCCCGCGGCAGCATCGACCACAGGATCGGCGCGTCCAGGAACGATTGGTGGTTCGCGATCACCAGCCCCCGCCCGCCACGCGGCGGCTCGCCCGCCACCTCCAGCCGGTACAGCAAGCGCAGCAGCGCACGGATCGCCAGTCGCAGCATCGCACCTCTTCTTCGCGGCGCCCCGCGCCACGTTATCGCAAGTGTACGACACCCTGCCGCCCCGCCGTTACAATCGAAGGGTGCCCGCCACACACCTGACTGCCGAAGGCGCCCGCCGCTTCGCGGGCCGCTTTCCGGAAGCCTCCGCCGCCGGCTTTTACCGCCTCGCGCAGGGTTGCCTGCTTTCCTCCATCGGCATCGGCACCTATCTCGGCGAGCCCACCGAAGAAGACGACGAGCGTTATGCGGCCGCCGTCCGCGCCGCGTTGGCTTCGGGCGTCAACGTGATCGATACCGCCATCAACTACCGTCACCAGCGCTCGGAGCGATCCGTGGGCCAGGCCCTGCGTTCGCTCTTCGACTCCGGCGCCGCTTCGCGCGACGAGATCCTCGTCTGCACGAAGGCCGGCTTTCTGACGCCCGGCGCCATCCCGGAGCGCCTTCTGGATTCAGCCGATGTCGCCGGGCGCATGCACTGCCTCGCGCCGCCGTTTCTCGAGGACCAGATCGGCCGCAGCCTCTCCAACCTCTCCCTCGAAACCATCGATGTCCTCTACCTGCACAATCCCGAAACGCAGCTCCGCTTCGTCTCCCGCGACGTCTTTGAACATCGCCTCCGCGCCGCCTTCGCCCTTCTCGAGCGCCTCTGCCTGGAAGGCCGCATCGCCGCTTACGGAATCGCCACCTGGGACGGGCTCCGCCTCCGCCAGGACTCCGACCTGCGCCTCAGCCTGCCGCGCGTCGCCGCCATCGCCCGGGAAGCCGCCGGCGAGGACTGCCACTTCCGCTTCGTCCAGCTCCCCTTCAATCTCGCCATGCCGGAAGCCTTCACCCGCGCCCACCAGGGCGAGCCGCCAAACCACGCCACTGTGCTCGAACTCGCAGCCCGCCTCGGCATCACTGTCATCGCCAGCGCCCCGCTCCTTCAGGGACGTCTCGCCTCCTCGCTGCCCGGACGCCTGCGGGAAGCCTTCCCCGAATGCTGGACCGACGCGCAGCGCGCCCTCCAGTTCGCCCGCTCCGCGCCGGGCGTCACCACGGCTCTCGCCGGCATGAGTTCGCTCTCCCACGTCGAGGAGAACCTCGCTCTGGCATCCGTTCCGCCCGCGCCCGTCGAGCGCTGGCTGTCCCTGTTTGAAGCAGACGAAGCATGACCCTCGCCGCGCGGATCGAACCTCCCTTCGACCTCGACGCCGTTCCCGACGCCCCCGCTGTCTTCGTCATCCATCTTCACGAGGGCGAGCCTTACGTCAGCCGCACGCGGCTTCTTCGCCGCCGGCTCCGCCGCCTGCTCGGCGGCGGGTCCATCGCCGGACGCGCCCTCCGTCTCGGCGAGCTTGCCGCCGCCGTCGATTACGAACTTGCCCCCTCCAAACTTGCCGCGCTGCTCCGTCACTTCGAGCTGCTCGAGCAGTACTCGCCCGGCGCCGCCGCCGCGCGCCTCCGCCTGCGTCCGCCTGTCTTCCTCAAGGTGATCCTCTCCAATCCCTGGCCCCGCACCGTGATCTCGTCCCGCCCCGGACGCGGCGCCTCGTTCTGCTTCGGTCCCTTCCAGAACAAAACCGCCGCCTCCCGTTTCGAACAGGAATTGCTCGATCTGTTCCAGGTTCGCCGCTGCCAGGAGGATCTCTCCCCCTCGCCGGACCATCCGGGCTGCATCTACGGAGAAATGGGCAAGTGCCTCCGCCCTTGCCAGCAGGCGGTCTCCGCCCAGGAATACGCCGCCGAGACCTCGCGCCTGGTCCGCTTCCTTGAGACCCGCGGACGCAGCCTTCTCGAGTCCGCCGCCGCCGCCCGTGACCGCTCGAGCGAAGAACTCGACTTCGAACACGCCCGCCTCTGGCATGAACGCTGGCTCCGCATCCGCGATGCCGCCGCCCTCGCCGGGGACCTTGCCGCGCCGCTTCCCTCTCTTTCCGGCGCCGCCGTTCTCCCCTCGCCGTCGCCCGGCGTGCTCCACATCGCTGTCATGCTCTCCGGCGCGTGGCTCCCGCTGTGCGATTTCCCCGTTGCGCCTTCCGGGCCCGCCGTCAGCCTCGACTCCCGCCTCCGCGCGCTGTTCTCCTCGCTCTCCCCTCCGCGCCTCCCTCTCGCCACGCTTGCCTGGCATGTCGCCCTTCTCGCGCGCTGGTATTACAGCGCCTCCCGCGACGCCGAGTGGCGCCCGTTCACTTCGCTCGAAGACATTCCCTACCGCGCCCTCGTCCGCGACATCTCCCGCACCGCCTCCCGCTCCCAGGGCGGGCTCTTCCAGCCCTGAGTTGGCTCGCCTCCCTCCGCAGTGTCAAACTAATCCTGAGGGCCGGCGCGGCCTCTTCCGTTCCGGCCCGTCCTCCAGGAGGTCATCCGCCAGTGGCTCTCACTTCCAGGTCTCCCTCCGCGTCTTCCACCGGCAACTCCTCCTTCTCCGTCCTTGCCATCGTCATCGTCGCCGCCATCGCCCTCGCCGGCGGCGCAGTGTGGTGGTTCTTCCTGCGCACGCCGCCCAAGCCTCCCGGGCCGCCGCCGCTCACCGAGGAGGCGCGCGAATACGTACGCAGCGGCTTCCTCGCCCTCTCGGAGGTCGAGATGAAGGCGGCCGAAAACTACATGATGACCACTGTTGTCGAGATCACCGGCAAGATCACCAACAAGGGGCCGCGCCCCATCTCTGCCGTCGAACTCACCTGCCTCTTCCGCGATCCCTACGGCCAGGTCATTCACCGCGAGCGCGTCCCGATTGTCCGCCGCGCCCCCGCCAAGCCCTTCCGCCCCGGCGATACGCGCCCGTTCCGCATGGCCTTCGACAGCATTCCCGCGGGATGGAATCAGGTGCGCCCCGATCTCGTCATCGCGCGCATCGACTTCGAAGACGCCCGCCCATGACGCGCATCCTGCTCATCGAGGACGACGCCGACCAACGCCGGCTCCGCGCTCTCCTGCTCGAGTCCCGCGGCTGTCAGGTATTGTCCGCCTCCTCCCCTGCCGAGGCTCTCGGCATGCTCGCCGCAACTTCCGCGCCGCCCGATTGCATCCTCATGGACCTCCGCCTGCCCCGTGCCGAAGACGGCAAGGCGCTCATCCGCGCGCTCCATCAACGCTTCCCCTCGCTTCCCGTGATCGTGCTCACCGGCGCGGCGGGTTTCGAATCCGAGCCGGAACGCGCCCTCGTCCGTGAAGTTCTCCGCAAGCCCGTCCGCACGGAGCGCCTTCTCGGCGCCCTGACGCGCCTGGCCTCCCTCCTGCTCGCCTGTCTGTTCTCGATTCCTGCCGCCGCGCAATCCCGCTCCTTTCCCTTCACCCTCGGCGCCCCCGCCGAGGTGGTCGCCGAACTCGATCTCGCCTCACCCTCGTCGGACTGGGCCGCCCCCCGCCGGCAGGCGGCCGTCGCCGCCATCGGCCTCGAAGGCGAAACAAAGCATCACGTTTTTGTTTTTGGCGAAAAGGACTCCCGCCGCTACCGCGTCTTCCTTGGCCCCCTCGCCCCGGGCTCCCACACGCTGACGGTGAGCCGCGATTCCGCCCATTCCGCTCCGGAATCGGATCTCGTCATTGGCGGCGCTGCCATCCGGCCCGTCGATCCCGGCGATCCTCTCTACGAGCCCGTCCGCCACGCTCCTATCCTCTTCTCCCGCGCCGGCGCCGCGGACCGTTTCAGCGACGCGCTCCTCCTCCTCTACTGCACACAGGGCCGCGACAGGTCCGGCCCGTGGCTCGAGTACACAGCCGTGTTTTCCAACGAGGACGGCGGCACCTCCACGCGCGATCTGATGGCCCGCTGGGGGCGCACCACGGACATTGAGTACGTCTACCGCGTCTGGCTCGACGCCGGGGGCCGCCCCGCCCGCACCCTCATTCAGACGCGCGAGCACCAGGACGTCCCCTACGACGGCCCGTGGTTCGGCCTCCATCCGCTCCTGGTTCTCGTCACCGACAACAACATGGTGGAGCCGGCCTCCGCCGCCCCTACGGGCCTTCGATATCAGCTCGTGCCTGCGCTTGTCTCCCTGGACGGCGGTTCTCGCGAGATTGTGATGGATCAGGAACCTTTCACCTACGAAGTCGCCTGCAAGGAAATGGCCCGCGAGGCGAAAATCCGTTCGAAAGGATCCACGTTCGACGGCGAGAAAATCGCTGACCCTCGCCGCTATTTCATCGCCGAATTTCAGACCGAAACACGCAACGCCGCCGTTCAGCTCCTCTACCGTTTCCGCGGCGAGAACCTCTGGCGCGGCTCCGCTCTCGGCATTGGCAAGAATTTCATCGAGCGCGACGGCTGGGTCCGCGCCGCCCTCGAACTTCCGGAAGGCCGCTCGGCCGCCGAAATCGGCGAGTTCGCCTTCGAATGCCTCTCCCGCCGGGATCTCGAGAAACAGCCTGTGCCGAAGAACGGCGCCTGCATCATCCGGCGCACCGGCCGCTTCTTCCCTGTCGATTTCCGCTGCCGCCCGGCTGCTCCTCTTCCCGGAGCTCAGCCCCCGGCGGGCGGCTGGCAACTCCACGTCGGGGAAATGATCTCATTCGGCAAGGAATGACGCCTATGATGTCCTTCTTTTCCGGCTTGATTTTTCGAACCACTTTCAGATTTTTCCGCGTGGAAACACTGAAAGAGCGCCAGCAGGAGTTCTCTTTTTCCCCCGGGAGAAGCCGCCGGAGTCAAGAACGGCTTTTCGCCATCCGGGATTGCCGGTTCCCGGCAGGAAGGTACATTTCCTCACAGATGGAATCCTGATCAGGTGATGCCCATGGAAGTCGCCAGGCTCCACGACCGGTTGAAGGCCGAAGGAAAACTCTCCCTCCAGGTTCGCATCGTCCCGCGCAGTCCGAAGACGGAGTGGGCGGGCTTTCTGGAAAGCGGCGACTGGAAGATCAAGGTCGCCGCGCCTCCCGAACGCGGGAAGGCCAATGATGAGCTCATCCGGTTTCTGGCTGCAGAGTTTAGCGTTCCGCGCTCTTCCATCGAGATCGTCGCCGGCGCCACCAGCCATCACAAACTCATCCGCATCCAGCCCCCGCGCTGAGCGCATGCCGGGCGCCGCTGACGCGCCCGGGTGAGCGTGCGCCGCCGGCGCGGAACCCCGTGGCGAGGATCGGCCAATACAGGAAAGGGCAAATGACGCACCCTACGCGCCGTTCACTTCTGGCAGCCTCGCTTGCCCCGCCGCCTCGTCCGGCGCTGTTCCGGGGAACCTTCCTCCAGCCGTGGGCGCGCCACCTCGAGTGGCCTTCCAGCCAGTGGGACGCTCTGTTCGACTCTCTTGCCGAGCTCGCCTGCCGGGAGATTGTGCTTCAGTGGTGCCGCTACGACGACGTGGATTTCGCGCCTCTCCTGCCGCGACTTCTCGATGCTGCCCGCAGCCGCCGCATGCAATTCGTCGTCGGCCTGCCCTACCAGAGCGCCTGGTGGCAGCGCATCCCTGCGGACCCACTGCAGGCTCTGGGCGGCGTTGTGTCCCGGGCGCGCTCCTTCGTGTCTTCGTCCAGTGCCCGGCAATGGGCTCGCCACCCTGCCTTCGTGGGTTGGTACTTGCAGGAAGAGATCGACGACGATCACTGGCTGCCCGCGCCCCGGCGCCGTGCGCTGGCCGGCGCGCTCGATCAGCTGGCCGGCGCCGTGCGCCCTCTCTCTGTCTCGGGCTTCACAAACCGTTCCTGCGCTCCTTTCGAGCTCGCCGGATTCTGGCGCGAACTCGCCGCCCGCCGCCGCCTCGCGCGGGTGTTCTTCCAGGACGGCATCGGCGCCGGAAAAATGACCCTGGCCGCATGGCCCGCCTATCTGGAGGCCTTGCGCTCACGGCTGGGGAAGCGGCTTGACGTGGTCGTCGAAATCTTCGAATCCGTCCCTTCGGATGACGGCTTCCGCGCCGTGCCCGCTCCTCTCGAGCGGATCCTCCTCCAGGCGGACATCGCCCGCCGCGCCACCGGCCGCCCGCCCTTCTGCTTCAGCCTGCCGGACTACGCGTCGCCCTTGGCGGGCCCGGACGCCACCCGCCTCTTCGAGCAACTCTCCCGGCGCCAAGGCTGAGGGCGGCGCCTACCTGCCCGGCTCGAACGGCCACACGGAAGTCGTCGAGAAACCGCCATCGACGGCGATCACCTGGCCGGTGATGTAGTCCGATCCGCTGCCACTCAGGAACACCGCCAGCGGGGCGATCTCTTCGGGAGAGCCCAGCCGCGCGATGGGTTGCGTTCCCTTCAGCCACTCGCGCATTTCCGGGGCCTGCCACATGGCGCGGTTCAGGTCGGTCAGGATGAAGCCCGGCGCGATGCAGTTCACCTGGATGTTGTGGCGGCCCCATTCGGCCGCCAGCATGCGCGTCAGGCCTGCCAGCGCCGCCTTCGTCGTGCCATAGACGGCGGCAAACGGCAGGCCCAGGACCGAGGTGAGGCTGCCGATGAAGACGACCTTGCCCCGGCCCCGCGAGATCATGCCGCGCCCGGCCGCCTGCGTCAGCTCGAACAGACCGGTGAGATTGGTTTCCACGATCCGGGCATACTCTTCCGCCGTGTAATCGGTCATGGGCTTGCGCAGGTTCATGCCGGCGACGTTCATGAGAATGTCCACGCTGCCGGCCAGATCGGCGGCGCGCAGTCGGGAGTCGCGGGAGGCGACGTCGAGTTCCAGCGCTTCGGCGCGGCCGCCCTCCGCCCGGAGTCTGGCGGCGGCCTCCTCCAGCGTCTGGAGGTTTCGCGAAGCCAGCACGGTTTCCGCCCCAGCGCGCGCGAGCGCTTCCGCTATCGCCAGTCCAATGCCGCGGCTCGCCCCAACCACCATAGCCCGCCTGCCGTCCAGCCGGAACCACTTCTGGATGTCCATGCCCGACAGCCTACCAGTTCTCTCCTGACGGCTGATTTCCCTCACAACCTGCCCGGCGCGGCCGATAAGCGCCACAGACAACAGGGAGGTTCACAGCACATGCCTGTGGATGTCATGATCGTCGACGACTCGGCCGCCATCCGCAAGATCCTGCACCGCGTCCTTTTGCAGGCGGACGTCCCGCTCGGGCAGGTGATCGAGGCCGGCGACGGGGTGGAAGCGCTGGAGAAGCTGAAGACCGCCAAGGTCGGCCTGATCCTGTCCGACATCAATATGCCGAACATGGACGGTCTGGCGCTGCTCGGCGCGCTGAAGTCCCAGGAGGCGACGCGCAACGTGCCCGTGATCATGGTTACCACGGAAGGCTCGAGCTCGCGCGTCATGGAGGCCGTCAACCTCGGCGCCTCGGGCTATGTGCGCAAGCCTTTCACCGCCGAGCAGATCAAGGAAAAGCTCGCAGGCCTGTTCTGACGCCCGGCGAGGAGGAACCTGCATGACGCACGAGAAACTTGTCTCCCATATCCGCAGCTCCACGCGCGACGTGTTCACGACGATGCTCGGCCTCGATGTGGCCGACGGCGAGCCGTTCATCAAGGAGGAGGCGCCGGCCCCCTCCGACGGAGTGCTCGCGCTCGTCGGCCTGGCCGGCCGCTGGGCCGGCTCCGGGACGTTCTCCTGCACGGCTCCGGTGGCCATGCGCCTGGCTTCGCAGTTGTTGATGCAGCCCTACGATGCCATCAACGAGGAGGTGCTCGACGCGGTCGGGGAGATCACCAACATGGTCCTGGGCAACGTCAAGACGGCGCTCGAAGAGGAACTCGGCCCGATGGGCCTCTCCATCCCCACCGTGATCTACGGCCGCAACTTCACCACCCGGAGCATCGGACGCAGCAAGTGGACCGTGGTTCCCTTCCTGCTGGACTCGGAGATCATCGAGGTCCACCTCTGCATCGCGCCCAGCAAGGATCCCGGCGCGGTCCGCATCCACAGGGACCAGCCGGCGGCCATCCTCTCCATCGAGTGACGCGCCCATGCCGCACCCCGCGCCTTGCCCCTTGCGCTTCGTCATCATCCGCCTCGGCGGCCGCGATTTTGCCATTCCCGCAGCCCGCCTCTGCGGCATGGTGCTGCTGCGCACGGCCGATCTCAGCCCCGCCCGCTCAGAGGGGCCGCTGCGCTTTGTCCTTCACCTCGATTCGCGCAGCGTCCCCGTCCTGACGCCCCACTCCATTCTTGGTCTCGAGGAGCGCCCGCCCTCTTCGCGCTCTTGCCTGCTGCTGATCCGCGACTCTGCCCGGCACTCCACCCCCCCGCCTGCGGACGCCGCCTTCGCCCTGGCCGTCGATTCCGTCTCCCGCATCGAAGAGGTCCCGCCCTCCTCGTGGCGTCCGCCCGGCCGCATCCGCCTCGGCGAAGCCTGGCGCGACGTCCTCGATCCCGATCAGCTCTACCGCGCGGCGCTCGCAGAGCCGGCCAGCCTCACCACAAACTGATCCGCCACCGCCGCTTTCTGCACGTTCCGCCGCTCCAGCCCGTCCCAATCGTCCACGAGTTCCACCGCTTCCCGGAGCCACTCAAAGTCCACCCGCCGAACTACCTTCTCCAGCCGCTCCCGCACGTCCTCGTTTCTGAGTTGTCCGCCTCCGCCGTGCAGTAGAAGCAAGTCGCCCAGCAGCCCGTAGAGCGGCCGGATGTAAAGACCCAGCTTCTCCGCCTTGCTCGCCAGCAAGCCCTGGCTCTGCTTCACCCAATCTGCGAAGCTCGCCGTGCCGGACGCCGCCTCCAGCATTGCCAGCCCCACGGCACGCCTTCGCTGGTACTCCTCCAGATCCAGGGTGGCGGCAACGCCGGGACAGCCGCCCGCCAGCGCGATGCGCTTCTGCGCATCCTTCCAGCCGAACACCCGCGCCGCTTCCTGCATCTCCGCCTGGCTCAGCGGCGCCATCCAGAAGGTCACCGAGCGCGACCGGATGGTCGCCGGGAGATCGAAGGGGTTCTCTGCGGTCATGACCAGCACGAGGTGCTCGGGCGGCTCCTCCAAGGTCTTCAGCAGCGCGTCGGCGGCTTGTGCTCCGGCGCGGTCCATGTGGTCAATCAGGAAGACGCGCCAGCGGCCTTTCAGCGGCCGCAACTGCGCGCGGCTGCGCGCGAGCCGCATCTGCTGGATGGAGATCTGCCGCAACGGGCCTTCGGGGCAGATCGTCACGAAATCCGGGTGGCTGGAGAAAAACAGGGGTTCTTCGGCCCGTTTCTCGCTTGTCCATTTTTCTCTTTCTTCGAGAATTTTCCGGTTTTCCGGCAGGATGAGATCGTCTTTTTCGATCTTTTCCGCGATCTCCGCCTCTTCTGCCGCAGAGCCGTCCGCCAGCAGGCGCGCCGCAAACCTGCGCGCCAGCGTCGCCTTGCCCACGCCTTCGGGTCCCGCCAGCAGGAGGGTCTGCGCCACCCGCCCGCCTTCGATCATCCGTTCGAGCGATTCCGCCACCGTCCGGTTGCCGAAGAAATTCCTAAACACGCTTCCTCCGGAACTCCTCCACTGCGCTCCACACGCGCGTCTCCACCTCGTCTTCGGCGCCCCGCCCGTCCACCGGAACAATGCGGGAGCATCTCTCCGCCAGCTGCCGGTAACCCTCCACCACGCGTTCGTAGAACGCCCGGCTCTGCTCGTCCATTCGCGTCTCCCGGGCGGCTTCTCCCGCGTTGCGGGCCCGCGCCCGGCCCAGCCCGTCATCCACGCCAATCTCAACCAGCACGGTCAAATCCGGTTCGATTCCGCGGCAGGCGATCCGGTCGAGCGCGTCGATCCATTCCAGCCCCAGTCCGCGCCCGAAGCCCTGATAGGCCCGTGTCGAGTCCGTCCAGCGGTCGCTCAGAACGGTCTTGCCCGCTTCCAGAGCGGGCCGCAGGATCTCATCCACCGTTTGAGCCCGGGCTGCGAAATAGAGCAGCATTTCGGCCACGGGAGAGAGCATTTCATGCGCCGGGTCGAGCAAAATCCCGCGGATTTTTTTCCCGATTTCCGTCGTTCCCGGCTCGGCCAGCTCCACCACGTCCTCGCCCGAGGCCCGCAGCCGCGCCGCCAGGCGCCGCATCTGCGTGGTCTTGCCGCTGCCGTCGAGTCCCTCAAAAGTCAGAAAGAGGCCGCGGCGGCTCGTCGTAGACATAGTGCAGCACCTTCTTGAGGTCTTCCCACGCCTCCCGCTTGGCGTTTTGATTGTAGGGCCGGAGAAGGTAGGAGGGGTGATAGGTCGGCATCACCGGAATGTCCCTCCAACTGTGCCACCGGCCGCGCAACTTGGTG
The DNA here is from genome assembly GCA_964458495.1 of uncultured Arcobacter sp. GTDB lineage: Bacteria > Acidobacteriota > Terriglobia > Bryobacterales > Bryobacteraceae > JANWVO01. The sequence continues at coordinate 343,470 of CAYWJB010000002.1, read as the reverse complement.
ATGCCTTCCTTTGCGCCCAGCAGGGCCTTGGCCGCGGTGGCGCCCAGAGCGCAAATGGCCCGCGGCCGGATCACATTCAGCTGGCGGAACAGGAACTGTCCGCAGATCTCCATCTCGTCCGGCTCCGGCGTGCGGTTCTTCGGAGGACGGCACTTCACCACATTGCAGATATAGACGTCCTCCCGGCGCACGTTCATGCCTTCCCTGGCGGCGGTGTTGTTGATCATCTGCGTCAGCAGTTGTCCGGCGCGGCCGACGAACGGCAGTCCTTGCAGGTCCTCGTCCTCGCCCGGCCCCTCGCCGACGAACACGAGTCTCGCCTGCGGGTTTCCGCTCCCGAAGACGATCTTCGTCCTGCCCTCGCAAAGCCGGCAGCGGCGGCAGTCGCCGATGTCAGTCACGATGCGCTCCAGCGTGTCCCCTTCCGGGCCCGGATCAAACAGCGGTACAAGCCCGGGGGCGGCCTTGGGGACCGCAGGTGCGGGTGGCGCCGTCTTGGCCGTACTTCGCGACGGCGGCTCGGCCGGCGCCTCCTGCTTCCCGGCCGGGTGCGGCTGTTCCGGCGAGAGGCCCGCGGGCGGCGCCGCAGTCATGTCCCGGTCCAGGTATAGCGTGTTCACTCCCAGATCGCGGTAAAACTCCAGCCACCGCCGCAGCTCGCGCGTGTCCATCCCGCCCTCAGCTCCGGCTGTAGAGGGCCAGCCGCAGGCGCAGCGCCTCGTCCAGAATGCGGTCCGCCAGCTCGCGCTTCCTCGCGCGCTCGAGTTCGATCACGTCCCCTGCTTGAGTCACGAGCGTCACTTCGTTCTCGTCGCTTTCGAAGCCCAGCCCTTCTGCTGCCACGTTGTTGGCCACCACCATGTGGCAGCGCTTGGCCTTGAGCTTGCGCTTCGCTTCGGCCACTACGTTCTCGGTCTCGGCGGCGAACCCGATCAGGAGCTGGCCGCGCTGCGCCCGTTCGATCTCGGCGCCGGCTTCGGCCAGGATGTCGGGAGTCGGATCCAGTTCCAGCGACATCCGCGTCGCCGTCTTCTTCAGTTTCTGCGCCGGAACTTGAGCCACGTGGTAGTCCGCCACTGCGGCGCTCTTGATCACGATGGTGCATTCCGGCAAGCGCGCCATCACCGCGTCGCGCATCTGGCGCGCGGTTTCCACGCGCACCGTCTCCACATGCAACGGCGGCGTCAGCTCCACCGGGCCGCTGACGAGGATCACTCTTGCGCCGCGCCAGGCTGCGGCTTCCGCCAGAGCGTAGCCCATCTTGCCGCTGGAGCGGTTGGAAAGGAAGCGCACAGGGTCGAGCGGCTCGCGCGTCGGCCCGGCGGTCACCAGCACGGTTTCGCCGTCCAGGTCGTCCCGCCGCGCCAGCAGGTAATGCGCCTCTTCGGCGATCCGTTCCGGCTCCGGCAGCCGCCCGGCGCCCGTCTCCCCGCAAGCCAGATCGCCCTCATCGGGTTCCATCACCACGTGCCCGCGCGCCCGGAGGGCGGCCACGTTGGCCTGCGTGGCGGCGTGCCGCCACATTGCGGTGTTCATCGACGGCGCCAGCAGCACCTGCCGGTCGAAGGCGAGGTACAGCGTGGAGAGGAAGTCGCCTGCCAGCCCGTGAGCGAACTTCGCCAGCAGGTCGGCCGTGGCAGGCGCCACGATCAGCAGATCGTTCTCGCGCGCCACGCCGATGTGCTCGACGCTCGAGGAAAGCACCTCGTCCGGCGTGGACCCGAACAGCGAGGTGATCACCTTGCGTCCTGTCAGCGCGGCGAAGGTCAGCGGGCGGAGGAACTCCTCTGCCGCCGCGGTCATCACCACCTGCGGCTCGATGCCGCGGCGCGCCAGCGCCCGCACCAGCTCCGCCGCCTTGTAAGCGGCGATGCCGCCGCCAACGCCCACGACCGCGCGCCATGCAGCCATCGCCGGCTCCGCGTCAGATCTGCTCGCCGCCTTCGGGCTGTCCGGAGGCCTGCGTCGCCGGGTCCCAGTATTCGATGAGCCCGCGCCGCACTTCCTCCATCGCCATCACCGTCGGTTTCTTGATGGTGCCCGGCAGCAGCGCGCGCTGCCCGCTTTGCAGCTGCCGCGCCCGCTTCGCCGCCACGATGATGAACCGGTACACGCTCTGTTCCGGATCGTCCGGAATCACGTTGAATGGCCGCCTCGTGTTCTCGCTCATGCCGTTCTCTCTTCCTGCTCGAATGTCGCCAGAATCTGCCGGACCCGCGCCTGCACCTCCGAGTTGGCCGCGCGCAGCCGCGCTGTCCTCACAATCCACAGCAGGCGTTCGGCTGCCGCCTGCAAGTCGTCGTTCACCAGCACGTAATCGTACCGGCCGAATTCCCGGATCTCCCCCGCCGCTTTGGCCAGCCGTTTCCGGATCACGGCCTCGCTGACGTCGCCACGCGCGCGCAGCCTCTTTTCGAGCTCTTCGCGCGAGGGCGCCAAAATGAAGATGCTCACGGCTTCGGGGAGCTTTTCCTTTAATTGTCGCGCACCCTGCACGTCGATGTCGAGCACGACGTCACGGCCCTCCGCCCGTCCCTGGTCCACGTAGCGGCGGTGCGTCCCGTAGTAGTCCTCGAACACCTGCGCCCACTCGATGAACTCGCCGGCGTCGACCATCCGCCGGAACTCTTCCCGCGACACGAAATGATACTCGCGGCCCTCCTGCTCCTGCCCCCGCGGCTCGCGCGTCGTGTAGCTCACGGAGAACACGAGCCCCGGCTCATGCTCCAGCAGGCTGTTCACCAGCGTAGACTTGCCCGATCCCGAAGGGGCGGAAATGATGAATACCTGGCTCATTCCAGATTCAGCGCCTGTTCCCGGATCCGTTCGATATTGGCCTTGATCTCCAAAGCCAGCGACGTCACGCGCAGCCCGAACTCGCCCGCTCCGCCCGTTTTCGACAGGATCGTGTTGGTCTCGCGGCTCATCTCCTGCATCAGAAAATCCAGCTTCTTGCCGGCCTCCCCGCCAGCCTCCAGCATCGCATCCAGCTCCTGCGTGTGCACTTTCAGCCGTCCCACCTCCTCGGCTATGTCGGACTTGTCGGCCAGGATCGCCGCCTCCTGCGCCAGCCGCTGCGCGTCCAGATCCATGCCCTGCGTCAGCTCCTTCAGCCGCTGCTCCAGCCGCGCGCGGTAGTGTTCCATCGCCGGCATCCGGCACGCCTCCACCGCCTCGACGTCGCGCCGGATCGCATCGTTCAGTTCCTTGACGATCCGCTTCAGATCCGCCCCCTCGCGCGCCCGGAACTCGTCCAGCGCAGCCAGCGCCGCCTCCGCGGCCTCCACCACCAGCGCCTCCAGCCCTTCCGGCGCCTCCTCCTCTGCCGCCGCCTGCGCCAGCATGCCGGGAATGCGCAGCGCCGTGTCCAGCCGCGGCTCTCCCTCCACGCCGTAGTCCCGCCGCGCCTCCTCCACCGCCTTGAGATACGCTTCGAACAGCGGGCGGTTCAGCGCCGCGCCCGCGCCCGCGTGCGCCGGCGTGAAGTTCACGCGCAGGCTCAGGTGTCCGCGCTTGATGTGGCGCTTGGCCGCCGCGCGCAGCGCGGGCTCGAACGCCTCCAGGTTCTCGCCCGCGTAAACGTGGAGATCCAGCCCGCGGTGGTTCACGCTCCGGGCTGTCGCCACGACCTCTCCCAGTTCGTTCGACCGCCGCGCCCGCGCGTAGCCCGTCATGCTTTTCAGGCTCATGTGTCAATGCTCCCAATCCACCGATTGCAACTCGTGCAGCCGCTGATAGATCCCGCCCTGCTCCAGCAGTTCGGCATGCGTGCCCATCTCGGTCACCCGCCCATCGCTCAGCACCACGATCCTGTCGGCGCGCCGGATCGTCGACAGCCGGTGCGCGATCACGATCACCGTGCGGTTCGCCATCAGGTTCGCCAGCGCCCGCTGCACCAGCGCCTCGCTCTCCGTGTCCAGCTGCGATGTCGCCTCGTCCAGCACCAGGATGGGCGCGTTCTTCAGCAGCGCCCGCGCAATCGCCAGCCGTTGCCGCTGCCCGCCGCTCAGCTTCGTGCCGCGCTCCCCCACTACGGTGTCGTAGCCCTTCGGCAGCTCACAGATGAAATCGTGCGCCATCGCCGCCCGGGCGGCTTCTTCCACTTCCTCGCGCGTGGCGCCGGGGCGGCCGTAGCGGATGTTGGCCTCCACCGTGTCGTTGAACAGAAACGTCTCCTGCCCGACCATCGCGATCTGGCGCCGCAGCGATTTCAGCGTGAACTCGCGGATGTCGGTCCCGTCGATCCGCACCGCCCCTTCCGCCGGATCGTAGAAGCGCACCAGCAGCGCCGCCAGCGTCGTCTTTCCCGCGCCGCTTGGACCCACCACCGCCGCCACCTCGCCCTTCTCCACGCGCAGGGTCACGTCCTTCAGCGCCTCCCCGTTCTGCGCGTCCGGATACCGGAAGCTTACATGGTCGAACTCGATCGCCTCACACAGCCCGGTGAGTTCCCGCGCACCGGGGCGCTCGCTCACCAGCGGCTTGCGGTCCAGGTATTCGAACACGCGCTGGCTCGCGCCGGCTGCCTGCTGGAAGATGTTGTGGATCCCGGCCAGCCTCTTCACGGGCTCGTACAGCAGCAGCAGCGCCGTGACGAACGACATGAAGTCGCCGGTGGTCATCTGCCCGGCCTTGATCTGCTCCCGCGCGTAGGTCAGCAGGCCCACGATTGTCACCGCTCCGAAAAACTCGATGATCGGCGAGGGCAGCCCCTGCATGGCGATGTACTTCAGGCTCGCCTGCCGGAACCGCTGCGCCACGCGCCGGAACTTGGCGCTCTCCATCGCCTCCGCCGTGAAGCTCTTTACTACGGCGTGTCCGCTGAACCCCTCCTGGAGGATCTCGCTCATCGCCGCGGCCTCGTCCTGTGCGCGCCGCGTGCTCTTGCGGATCCGCTTGCCCAGCCGCGCCGTGGGCAGCAGCACGAACGGCAGCACGGTGATTGACACCAGCGCCAGCTTCCAGTCGTTCTGCACCAGCACGTAACACATGCCCGCCGCCGCGAAGGTTTGCCGGAACCAGTCCGCCAGCATTTGCGACACCGCCAGCTGGATCTTTTCGATGTCGCTCAGAATCGACGACATCAGCCGCCCCGTCGAATGCGAGCTGAAGAACGCGTGCTCCTCGCGGATCACCTTGTCGAACGTCTTCTGCCGGAGGTCGGTCACCGCCCCCAGGCCCGCATAACTGATCAGGTAGTTCCCCAGGTAGTCGGCGATTCCCTTGACGAAAAAGACCATCAGGATGGCAATGGCCACCATGGTCCAGACGTTGTGAACAGGGAAGGGGATCAGCTGGTCCAGATAGAGCTCCACGCCCGTCCACTTCGGTACCGGCAGCGGCACGCGCGCCTCCGGCGAGGCAGGCTCCAGCACGCGGTCGAACACCGGCTTCAGCAGCACAGGCAGCATGGCGCGGCCCGCGCCGGAGACAAGCATCAAAAACACCGCCACGGCGAGCACGGGCGTGTAACGCTGCGCATAGGCCAGCAGCCGCCATGTTTCTCTCACCATGCGCGCGCCCTCAACCGCTCGGCTGCTTCCGCCGCGCATTCCACCGGAATCGCATCGAGACCCCCGGGGGAGTGCAGCACCTCCGCTTCGGCGCGCCACGGGCCCCAGATCCGCGGGTCGGACCGTCCGAACAGCACCACCGCCGGCACGCCGAGCGCCGCCGCCATGTGTGCCGGGCCGCTGTCGTTGCCCGCAAACAGCTTCGCTCCGGCGATCCACCCCTTCGCCTCGCCGAGCGGCGCGCCCTGCACGCACTCGAATTCTCCGAATGGCCCGAAGTCATCCGCGGCGGCGCCCAGCACCACTACGTCCAGCCCGTGCCCGCGCCTCAGCAGCCGGCCCAGCTCCACAAACCGCTCCGCGGGCCAGCGCTTGTCCGCCGCCGCCGCGAAGGGATGGATCACCGCATAGGGCGCGCGGCGCGGCGGCACGGCGCCGTACAGACGCGCCCTCGGGATCTCCGCGCGGGGGACGCCGAGATAAAACATGGCCGATGCCAGATGTTCCGCGGTGTGGACCACCCGCTCCTCGCCCAGGATCTCCTGCGCCCGCGGGATGCGCACGTCGTACGTCCATGCAAAGCGGTGGTGCCCGAAGCCTGCGCGCACCCGCGCCCCGCTTGCCAGCATCAGCCAGGCGCTGCGCGTTCCGCCGTGCAGATTGACCGCCAGTTCCGGCTTCCAGGGGCGAATCGAAGCGGGCGAAGGATCGAGAATCGCGTCCACCGCAGGGTGATGCTCGAAAACCGCGGCAAAGCGCGGCTCCACCGCCACCGCCACGCGCAGGTCCGGCCGAAAAGCGCGCAGCAGTTCGAGCGCCGGCGTCGTCAGCACGCAATCGCCCAGCGACCGCAGGCGCATCATCAGCACCCGCGCCCCCGGGCTCAGGCTGTCGAGCGCAGGCGCCATGCGTGCGGCTACTCTTCGATCGTCGCCTCGCTCACCAGCATCACCGGGATGTCTTCCCGGATCGGATACACGCGGCGGCATTTGGGGCACTTCAACCCCTGCTGGTCCTCGGTCAGCTGCACGGGCTCCTTGCAGACCGGACACACAAGAATGTCGAGAAGATCCTGACTGATCGCCATGGACTCCCTGATTTTAGCAGAGCGCCTTCAGACGCCCTTCATCTCCTCGCGCGCCTTCCGGATCACTTCCAGGAACTGCCGCGCCCGCTCCTCGAACACCTCGAACCTTTCTTCCCTGATCGTCTTGGCGTCCACCAGTTCGCCGCCTACCGCAACCGCGCACGCCCCGGCTTTCAGGAAGTCGCCGGCCGTGGAAAGACTCACGCCGCCCGTGGGAATCAGTTCGATCTGCGGGAACGGCCCTTTCAGCGCCTTGATGTACTTCGCCCCGCCGACGTTGTCGCACGGGAACACCTTCACAATGTCGGCGCCCGCTTCCCACGCCGCCAGAACCTCTGTCGGCGTCAGCGCGCCGGGCATGATCGGCTTCGAATAGCGGCGCGCCATCTCGATCGTCTTCGGATTCAGAGCCGGCGTGACGAAGAACTGCGCCCCGGCCAGCATGCAGATGCGGCACGTCTCCGCATCCAGCACCGTACCCGCGCCCAGCACCATCCGGTCGCCGAACTGATCGGCCAGCTTTTCCAGCACCTTCACCGCGCCCGGCACTGTCATGGTCACTTCGGCCGCGCGGATGCCTCCCCGGTAGATCGCCTCGATCGCCTTGTAGGCGCCCTCGGCCGAAGGCGCCCGCACCACCGGCACGATGCCGATCTCGAGGATCGAGGAGAGAATCGTCTCTTTTTTCATGCTTCGATCCTATCACCGCCGCTCCGGCGCCGCGCTATCCTGTCACCATGAAGAAGTTCGGCATGATGCTCTCCACCGCTTTGATTGCACTGGCCGTGGCCGCCGGGCAGACGCAGCCGCCGGCCGGGATGCCCGGCCGCGAAAACGGTCTCTATGCCACCATTGACATTTCCCACGGCAAGGAGCCGATGGGCAGGATTGTTCTGAAGCTGTACGAGGCGGAATCCCCCATCACCGTCCGCAACTTTGTCGATCTCGCCCTCGGGCGCAAGGCCTGGACCGACCCGAAAACCGGCGCGCGCGTGCGGCGTCCGCTTTACAACGGCCTCACCTTCCACCGCGTCATTCCCGGATTCATGATCCAGGGGGGCGACCCGCTCGGCAACGGCACCGGCGGCACCGCCGTCATCAAGGACGAGTTTCACCCCACACTCAAGTTCGACATCCCCGGGCGCCTGGCCATGGCCAACGCCGGCCCCAACACGGGTTCCTGTCAGTTCTTCATCACCGAGGTTCCCACGCCGCACCTCAACGGCAAGCACACGATCTTCGGCCAGGTAGTCGAAGGACAGGAGTTGGTGGGCAAGATCGCGCGGGTTCCCCGCGGCGCCAACGACAAGCCCTCCACGCCGGTCGTCATGACCAAGGTGAGCATCGAGCGCGTGGGGCCGGTTCCCGAGGGGGGCATCGTGCTGACGCCGCCGGCCAAGCCGGTGGCGACGAAGAAGAGTGCCCCGGTCAAGCCCGCAGCCCCCAAGAAGTGAAGAGCGCCGGCCAATTTCCGGACCCTCCCGGCGGCGACACGTTTGAGGGATCAACGGACAACGGCTGTCGTCCAGCCGCCTCCGGGCTCTCCCGGGAGGGCAGCGGATGGCAGGCGGCTGGTGCGCAGCGCCTGCTCCGCCGCCTTCAGCGGCGCCCGTAGACCCGGGCAAGACCGTTCGGGGAGCTGACCATCTTCAACTCGAATGCGCTGTCAGGATCCCACGATGCCTGCGGCAGGACGGTTTCAATCTTCTCCGGGAACGGGCCATAGAGAATGACCAAATCCACCCGGCCTCGCGTACGGGCCTCATATTGGGCGATGGAGAACCTCGCGGGAGCTGCGTCCATCGCCCTGGGCTCGCCCAGCCTTCCATTGGGCGAGTAATCCGGCCTGAACGACACGCAAAAATGCGGCCTGAAGGCCTGGTAGTTGCGCAAATAGACGAAGTCCTTCGGTGTCCAGTAGCCGGCGGCATGAAGGAGCGGGTCATAGCCGAGGGACTTGTCCCGGTTGGCCAAGACCGGCAGAACCACACTGCCTTCCGGAATCACGCTCCGGAGAGACGCCAGTTCCCGGATCGCAGGCTGCCAGCGCCGAACCTCGGTCAGGTTTGCCCTTGTTTGCAGGAGAACCGCCGCCACGAGGCAGATCCCCGAAACAGCGCGGGCCCATGCCGGCCATGGCTGGCACCCCAGCCAGCCCACGAGCGCAAGTGCGGTCATCAGGGCGAACCGTGAGGTCAAATACGCGCCGGACCCCAGCTGGTCAGGTGCGAACAATGTGGCTGCCATCAACAGCCCGGCAGAAAGAAGCAGGGAATCGGAGGGTGCCGGGCCGATCCGCCGGAGGAATCGAAAAACGATCGCGACAACCGGCATTGCAGCTGCAAATACCATGAACAAGTATCTCAATGGCAACGCTGCTGGAATCGTGCCCAGAAAGGCGCCACTGTAAAATGTCCACGCTTTAGACCGCAATAACTGATCCGTTTCGGAAGTCATTCGCTCAGACGTCAGGAGATAAACCAGCAGAATTGCCGCCGGCAACAGAACAGCCGCAGCCAGTCCGGCCAGGCGCCTTGCATCGGCCTTCAGCCCTGCCCACCAGTTGCGGCCGTGCCTGAGCACATGATCCAAGGCCAAATACAGGAGCGCTGCAGCCGCCGATGCCGCCCATGCCGTGGAATGGGAAAAGTACATGGCTCCGCTCAGTGCCGCGCACACAGCCAGTCTGCGCCGGCCGGCCCGCTCTCTCGCCAGCACCGTGAGGCCGACGGCCGCCAGAATGGCGCCCGCCGCGAGGCAAAAGTTCCAGAAACCCATGTAGAAAAGCTGTCCCGGGCCAAGCAGAACCGCCCAGAGCCCCACCTCCGGCGCCTTGGCCCGGAACGCGCGGGTCAGGACCCACACCGAAACGGCATGACAAACCACGATACAGCTCAGGAGGATTTTCTCTGCCGCCACAGGCGAGACAGCCCGCATCAGCGAGGCCAGGATCAGATGACCGGTCACATTGCCGGCGAGAGTGAAACGGACCTCGAAATACCGCCGCGCCGTGTCCCAATTGTCAAGCCAGGCGAGAAGGCCTGCGTTGTAAAGATGCGCCGGCCCGTCCTGGGACGGGAAATAGGGGTATCTCCAAATCGTCCATAGCTGCACGGCAATAGTCGCGATCAGAAGGACAGGAAACGGCGCGAAAGTCCGTCGTGATGGTTTGGGATGTTTGACAAGCGGAGGGTGCACCTGCTTTCTCCCGGCGTCTTCCTGAAGATCCTTCGGCAGTGAGCGAATTGTAGCAGTTCCTGAAAAGAGTCAGGCGAAACCGGGTTCTTCCTGTCGGTCCATTCAGTTGCGGCATGGGAGATGCGTCACGTTTCGGGAGCCTCTGGAACGAATGACTGCCATCGATTTGTCAGAAACCTGCCCGCAGGCGGCGAGTCGATGGCGGATGGGGCGCTGCTGATCCGCCGGCAGTAGTGGGCCGCCACTGGGAAGGAGGCAATCCCGGCGCTGGCCATCAAAGGACAAGTCCACGATTTCCTCATGATTCTGGTCCCGCAAGCCCAAGGGTTTCGAAGACGGCGACATCCGGAACTGGCGCTCCCTGGCCCGAGACCTCAGAGCGTTCCGCGCGGCTCATCAAGACCTGCAGGACATTTCCGGGGATTATCCCTGCACGAGGCGCATCAGCCAGGAGGCCGACTGATGCGCGAAACCACCACCAGCAAGGTTCCATTCCCGGGAGATCGCGCGCCAGCATAGTACTTGCTCGAGAGGATCCTGCAATCCCGGAGAATCCCCTCCACACGAGCTTTCTCGGAAGGAACAGCCGGGCGGTACAGGACAAGGAAGTCGGCCGGCAGCATGGCGGACGTGTTTGGAAGCTCCTGGACAGGGTAGGGCGGTTGGCCGGAATAGTACTCGACCAGATCGCCGATCCTTCCGGGATTGGTGTGGTAGATGGTCAGGCCGGGATGCAAACGGCGGATGTCCTCAACGATTTTCCTGAAAGGAGTGCGTGCCGGTCCGGAGAAGGAACGCAGCAGGGCGGCCGATTGCAGCGCGCACAGAAGCAGGGCCGCTGCGGCAAACGCCAGGCGTTGTGCAAGGGTGGAGCGGAGATAGGATGCGAGGCGATACGCACCGATGGACACCAGCAAGGTTGCGGGGAGCACGGAAGGCAACAGATGGCGGCCGCCGAACACCGGCAGGTCAAACGGCTTCCGCGCTACGAGCCAGAGAACAAGAGGAGGAAGGCAAGCCGTCCACGCCAGGGTCCGCAGCACAGCTCCAGCATCGGCGCCCGCCCACTCCCGGGCGCGGAAGAGCGCGGCTCCGCCCAGGGTGAGGCCAAGTGCCAGAGCAAAGGTAGTTCCGCCGGGGAAGTCGGGTATGTCCGAGTAACTGGCGAGAGTCATTTTCAGGTCGTAAAACGACGGGGTCCCTTGCCAGTCGAGGTTCCTTCCCAATCCCTGAACGGAACGGTAAACACCCAGTTCAGGAATCAGCCACGGCAGAAAAGACAGTGCTGCCAAAGCTGGCGGCAGCAGCGGAAGGATTCGCCGCCGGAACGGCGTCGAGGCTGAGGGGGTCATCGAGACAGCGCAAGCCAGGCAATACAAGGCCCCGACGTAGTGAGTCCAGACGAGAGCGCTACACACGACGGTGCCAGTGGCCCGGTAGATCCGCCGGGCTGCAAACCGCGGCTCCAAAGCACGCCACAGCAGCAGGAACGCCACAAGCAAGGTGTACAGTGCGTAGGAGCGCGCCTCCTGGCTGTAAAAAACGTGGCTCTCGTTGAGGCTGACCAGCAGCGCAGAGAGAATTGCGGGAACGCGCAGGTAAGGCGACGTGGCGCCCATTGCCGCTATCACTGCGATGGCACCGGCGCCAGCGGCGAGGGACAGCCCGCGCAACCGCTTGTCGTCGGGTTCGGCTGTGCCTGCCAGCGTCATTTTCAGCAAGCAGTAGTACAGCGGCGGGTGCACAAGATCGTTCCGGATCATTTCCCATGCCTTCGGACCCGGTGCCGTCGCTGCCCGCCTCGTGAAGAGTTCGTCTCCTTCAAGCGACTCCAGATGGAGCGGGGCGATGCGGATATGCAGGGAGAAAGCCAGAATTCCCACCCACAGGACTGCATAGCCCAGCCAATACTTCCGCCAGATCATTCAGGCTCGTTCCCGCGATTCCCGGTCATTATCCCGGCCGCATTTCCGCGTTGTCAATTTGCCCTGCAGGGGCATGGGGCATTCCGCCTGTCACCGATCCCCCGATGTGACGCGAGGACAGGGGTGTGGCGCTCAACGCGACTTCGCGCCGCCTCCGCGGGGCCGTGCCGTTTCGCGCGTCCATAACCCGTTCACCTCGTTGCGCCTCAGTACCAACTCGGCGCCGGCGGCGCGCACGAGAAAGCAGGACTTGCCCGGCTCGTACCAGCGCTCCAGAATCTCCTCCACCTCGAAGGAGTCGCCTCCGCAGCGAAACCTCAGCGGGCGCTCCTCGCCTTTGTAGCCGGCATAGCATTCCACTTCGATCTCCACCGGCGCGCCGCCGGGCCTGTCCAAAGGGTCCACGCCCACATGTTACGCTTTCACTGTCATGAAGTTAAGCGACGCTTTTCTGGCGCAGGGCGAGCAGGGGTTCGCCAATCTGCTGCGCCGCGTCTCCATCAGCCGTCTGAAAACCTATCAACTGTACGAGCCGCTCAAAGTGCGCACCCACTTGCACAAGCTCAACAGCGAGACCTTGCGCAAGGCGGCGCCGCGCCTCTGGGAGCGGATCGGGCAGGGCGACGAGGATCTGGCCTCGGACCTGGCGCAGGCGGTGCTGGTCTGTCATCTGGACATGATCATCGCCACGCTCGATCTTCTCGGCGTCCCCCATCAGGACGGCTTCTTCGCCAAGGACGCCGACGTGAGCTCACACCTCGCCGAAGGCTGGCAACAGCGGGCATACGACTCGCTCAAGGACCGCTTTCCGGCGCCAGTGCTTGCCTTCTACCTCAACCATCTCGGCATCGAAACGGGCAAAGCGCAGGAGATCTTCCTGCCCGCGGCTTGACGCGCTCGCCGGCGCCGCTCAGCGCACCGTGACAGCAGGCAGGTTCCTCTCCCGCACCAGGCGGTTGAAGGCGTCGAGCTCCTTCTTGAGCAGCCCGTCGAGCGTGCGCAACTGCGCATTGACGCGCGAGGCAAGCTCCTCGTAAAGCTGCTGGCTTTGCGCCGTCGGGCGCGCCTCGGCGCTGCCGGCGACGGATGCGAGCGCCGCCAGCTTGTTGTTGAGCTTGATCGGGTAGTTCAGCGGGTCCTGCGAAGAGCGGTTCTTCGTCTGGTAAAGCTCCTCTTCCACCGCTGTCAACCGGGACGCCAGATCCTTCGCCGCCTTCTCCAGGGCGGCGTCGCGCTTGCCCCAAGCCTCCACCTGAGAGCGGACGTCACGGATTTTCAGGATCGCCTCGTGAGTTTCGGTCAATTTGTCGCGGAGCTGTAGCAGAAATTGCTCCTGGGTTTCCAGATCCTCTTGCGTGATTTCCGTCAGGCGCGGATCTTTCCGGATCTCGAATTCCGCCTCGAAGGACGTCTTTCCCGCGGAAAACCGCGCCTTGTACCGGCCCGGCGCCGCCTTCGGCCCCCGCACGGAGCCTGCCCAAAGGATCAGATTCGGAATGGATTTCGCGTCTTCATGGCGGAGGTCCCAAACAAAGCGGTTGAGGCCCTTCCCGGGCTGGAAGCGCGCCGCCTGCCCGCCGCGGCGCCCGCCGGAAGACTCCTCCTCGCTTCTCTCCTGCGAGGCGCTGGAAGAGAAGCGCCGGATCACCTTGCCGCGCGCATCCAGAATTTCCAGAACGGCCTCCCCTTGAGGCGCCTCGTCCAGCCAGAAGTGGAACACCGCGCCGGCGGGCGGATTCTCACCCACGGCCATGCCGGGGCGCACCGGCGCCCACGACGCCGTCATCCGCCATGCCGGCTCTACAGGGAAGAAACCGTTCCCGCGCCGCTTCCACTCGTGCAGTACGGGCAGATCGTCCAGAACCCAGAAGGAGCGCCCCTGTGTGGCGACCACGAGGTCTTTCATCTCCTTGTGCAACACCAGGTCGGTGATGGGAACCACAGGCAGGTTCAGCTGCAGGGACTCCCACGAGCCGCCGTCATTGAACGACACGTACATGCCGGTTTCCGTGCCCGCATACAGCAGCCCCGCCACGTTCGGATCCTCGCGCACCACGCGCGTGAAGGCGTCTTCTGCAATGCCCGATGTAATGCGCGTCCAGGACCTGCCGCCGTCCGTCGTGCGGTAGAGATATGGGCGGAGGTCGCCGTGCTTGTACATGGTGGCGGCGAAGTATGCCTTCTTCGGATCGTGCGGCGACGCCTCGATGGAATTGATCTGGATCCACTCCGGCATCAGCGAGGCGGGCGGCGTGACGTTGCGCCAGTTCTTGCCGCCGTCCTCGGTGACCCACACCAGCCCGTCGTCGGTTCCCGCCCAGATCATGCCGCGCGCGAGCGGGCTCTCCGCCACTGTGAAAATCGTGCAGTAGTATTCGACCCCCGTGTTGTCCTTCGTAATGGGTCCGCCCGAAGGGCCTAACTTGGACGGATCATTGCGCGTCAAGTCGGGAGAAATCGCCTCCCAGCTCTGGCCCTCGTTCGTCGATTTGAAGAGGAGATTTCCTGCCGTATACAGCACGCCCGGATCGTGCAGGGAGAAAAGGATCGGGAAATTCCACTGAAAGCGGTACTTCATTCCCTCCGCCCCGTAGCCCATGGGGTTGTCGGGCCAGACGTTGACGGCGCGGGTCTGGCCCGTGCGGTGGTCATACCGGGTCAGGTAGCCGCCGTAGGAGCCGGCGAAGGCGATGTTCGGGTCCTTGGGCGACGGGGCGATCCATCCGGACTCCCCGCCGCCGACGGGCCACCAGTGCTCGCGCGTGATGTAAGCGCCGCCGGAGCGGGACGCGATGCGCACGGTCGTGTTGTCCTGCTGCGCGCCGTAGATGTTATAGGGGAACTCGCGGTCGAGCGTCACGCGGTAGAACTGCGCCGTCGGCTGGTCCTGGCTGGTCCACGTGTTTCCCCCGTCGACAGTGACGCTGGCACCGCCGTCGTCGCCGTTGATCATCCGGCGGTTGTCCGCCGGATCGATCCAGAGGTCGTGATTGTCCGAGTGCGGCGTGGGAATCGGGCGGAAGGTCGCCCCGCCATCGTCGGAACGCCAGAACTGGACGTTCTGGGCGTAGACGCGGTCCGGGTTGGCGGGATCGGCGTGGATGTGCGTGTAGTACCACGCGCGCTGGCGTAGATTGCGGTTGTCGTTCACCCGCCGCCACGTCTTGCCCGCGTCGTCGGAACGGAACAGCCCGCCGTCTTCGGCTTCGATCTGGGCCCAGACGCGGTCCGGGTTCGCCCCCGAGACGCTGACGCCGATCCGCCCGATCAGCCCCTTCGGCAAGCCCGGATTTCGCGTGATCTCGGTCCAGGTATCGCCGCCGTCAGTCGATTGGAACAATCCCGATCCCGGACCGCCGGACTCGAGCGACCACGGCGTGCGCCGCACGTCCCACAGCGCGGCGTACAGCACGTTCGGATTGGAGGGATCCAGGGCCAGATCCACTGCTCCGGCACGGTCATTGCGGTAGAGCACCTTGCGCCATGTCTTGCCGCCATCCGTAGTCTTGTAAACGCCGCGCTCTTCACTTGCGTTGAAAATGGCGCCCAGAACTGCCGCCCATGCTACGTCGGGATTGCGAGGATGCACGCGGATGCGCGGGATGTGGCGGGACTGCGGCAACCCGGAGTGCTTCCACGTACGCCCGGCATCGGAGGACTTCCACACCCCGTCGCCGTGGCTGACGTTGCCGCGAATGCAGCCCTCGCCCATTCCCACGTAAACAACGTTGGGGTCGGAGGGCGACACGGCGATGCTGCCCACAGAACCGGTTCGGAAGAAGCCGTCCGAGACGGGCAGCCACGTCTTTCCTGCGTCGTCTGTCTTCCAGACGCCCCCGCCCGTGGCGCCATAGTAGAAGACAGCCGGTTGTCCCGGTACGCCCGTCACAGCCGTCACCCGCCCGCCCCGGTAAGGGCCGATGGAGCGGTACTTCAGGCTCTTCCAGGCGGGGGCCGCCTCTTGCGCCGCCAGCCCGGCGGCAAGAATCAGAACCAGTGGCAGTGCTGTTTTGCGTCTCATTTGGGGAATCTCACCGAATGCGTTTATTGTATGCGGAGTTACCCTGAAGGAGAGGAGGTGGGTGATGAAGTGGATGGCTGCGGCGGTTCTTTGCACACTGGCTGTGGCGCTTCCCGCCGGTGCTACCTTCCTTTGCACGCTCTCCGGTACCCCGGCGCTTGTGTCCGCAGGCGGACTGGCGGAACCGGTGGGTGATGTTGCGTTGCAATGCGCCGGAGCGCCAGGGCAGACGGTCCAGATGACGCTCACGGTGCTTCTCGACCAACGGGTTGCCAACCCGATCGACTTTGCGGGCGGCGACGCGGGCGGCGTCACACTCTGGCTGGACTCATCGGCTGCGCCCGTGCCCTTGCCGAACCTGCCCCGCCTGCTCGGCAATGCCGTGATCTTCGAAAACCTGGTAGTGGCCTCGAACCTGTTCGGCCAGCTCTCTCTCCGCGTTTCCGGGCTGCGCACGGAGGCGGCGGACACGGTCTCGGCAAGCGTCTCTATTGTGGCCGACACCCCCATGGTGCTCCCATCCAACCGCGCCGTCGTGGCCCGCGCCGCCCCCGGCTTGTACGCCACGGTCATGCCCGCCGCGCTCTGCTGCCAGGGCCCGCCTCTGCCAGAGACGTTGGACTGGGCGGGCGTGCTCGCGCGCAAGCCCTGGCCGGTGGCCGTGCGCGTCACCGAAGGCTACTCCGGCGCCTTTCAACCCGTTTCGATCCCCGGGCCGCCGGAGCGTGCCACACGGCTCCTGATCCGGCTCCGCGGCCTCCCACCCGGCAGCCGCGTCTTTGTGCCGGAAGCCGTGGCGGGTGGAGGCGCCATCCAGCCCACTCAGTCCGGGGCTTTCGGAACGGACCCGCATCCGGGCTTCTATAGCCCGTTGCCGGGGCCGCCCCTGCTTCTGAGCCTCGTGCCGCAGGCGGACAAGGAGGGCGCCGGCGGCCTGCCCGCGCAGTGGCCGGGCACGGCGCTTCCATTGGTCAACGTGCGCGAGGCTCTGGTGGAAGAAGAAGAGGCGTGGGCCGCTTATCAGGTGATGGAAGCCGATCCCGGCAGCGTGGAGACGGCCGAAATCCCGTTGTGGGTTTTCACGCCCATGTCGCGCCCGAACCAAACCGTGATCGCAAGGGCGGAAGTGCGGCTGGCGCCGGTTTCTGACAAACCGGGCGCGGTTGTCGGCGCGCCCTTGCCCCGCTACCGGGACGCGGAGCCCAAGCCCGACTGCCAGTGGAAGGGCGACTGCGACGCGGACTACTTTCCCATCCTCTCCGTCGTGCCCAGCCAGACGACCGAGTTTGCGCTCCAGTCTGGCGGCGGGCTGAAGGACGCCTATCTGTTCGTCTCCAACAAGGGCGGCTGGTTCGCCGAATGGGAGGCGTCCCTCAAGGATCCGGAAGACGCGCAATGGCTGCTCTTGCGAGGCACGGGCGGCTATGCCGTGGGCAGCTACCACTATCAGTTGAACCCGAAGGACCTGTCCCCCGGCGAATACAGCGCGGAGATCGTCTTCCGGCAGAAGAACTCCCCCACGGGAGAGAACGCCGAAATCGTGATTCCCGTCAAGCTGACGGTTACGGAAGGGCCCCCGCCTGTTCCGCCTCAGCCCCCCGTCCCGCCAGCCGCTCCTGCTCCCGCCGTGTGGGCGGCGATGACCGTCCCGTTCGGCTTCGAGGGCCCGTTCGCCAACGGCGGCTTGCTGAGACTGCAAGGAGTGTTTTTCGCTGAAGAGACTACGGTGACGGTGGGCGGTCTTGCCGCTCAGGTGCTCTCTGTCCAGCCCGGCGAACTCGTGGTGGTTGTCCCCGATGCCGTGGAGCGCGGCTGGCAGCCTGTGGTCGCCGCCAACGGCGCGAGTTCCAGCCAGCCGCTATATGTGGATGTGCTGCCTGTGGCGCCCTCCATCGTGGCGGTGAACAACGGCGACGGGCAGGCCAACGCGGAGACGGCGCCGGTGGCGCCCGGCGCAGAAGCCCTGCTCCAGGTGACCGGCATCGCTCTTGCCGGCGAGCCCGTGTGGGTCAACGTGCACGACCGGTGGCAGCCCGCCACGAAGCAGACGGGTGCGGGCCCGGCGCTGAACGCCCTCCGGATCACGATTCCCGACGACTTGCCGGCCATGATGACGGCCGTGAAGGTGTGTGTCTCGGGGCCTGGTGTCGACAGCATCTGCAGCCACCCGGCGCCGATCTGGCTGGGGGCGAGATAGACGGGCGGCGCGGCGGCGGCGCGCGGAAGGCCGGAAACGCGCCGCCCGGCCGCGCCGCAAGCGCAACTCAGATGGGTGTTCCTGGCCCCTTGGGCGGAGGCTGCTGCCGGCGCCGCTCCTGAAATTCCCGCATCCGGGGCCTCACCATTGGGCCTTGCTGCAGCCGCGGGAAGCGTTTCTGAAGCTCCTGAAACTGCTCCGGCGCCAGCACGCCGCGGAGCCGCAGAGTCATCCGGGACATGGTGCGCGTCAAATCCATGCGGGCGGCAACCAGTTGTTCGATCACCGCGTCGACGCGCGCAGGATTGGGCGACTGCTCCGCGAACAGGTCCGCAAATTGCAGTTCGGCCTTTTGCAGGGCGGCGCGCTGGTCGATCAGCCGGTCCCGGTACTCCTGCACGATGGAGCGGATCTGCCGCTTCTGGTCTTCCGACAGATTCAAGTCGTTGGCGATCGGAGAATCCCACCAGTTGAAGTAGCCCGGCGGCGCCTGCGCGAACAGAGCGCCGGCGGTGAACAGCAATAGCATCAGGCGGATCATTGGTTCTGTGTCTCCGTGTCTTCCTGCGGCGTGAACAGCGCCATCAGCGGTTCCGCCGCCATGGGGGTGTCCCGGGCGATCATCGTGGCCAGGTCGTCGAACAGCTGCTGGTCGCTGAGGGTTTGCCTGCCAGCCACCTCCACCGGCGGTGCGCCGGGCCGCTGGAGCAGCACTGCCAGCAGAACGGCGCAAGCCAGTGCGCCGGCCCGGATGGCGAACCACACGGGGCGGCGGCCTTGTTCAACCCTCTGAAACACGGCCTCACGCTGGGCCCGCAGGCGGCCCGGGTCGGGTGCGGGCGCGGGCGCGGCCAGCCAGGCGGCTCTCCGGCCTTCCAGCCTTCGCAGCCGCGCCGCGCACTCCGCGCAGGCGTTCAGATGCGCGGAAACCCGGTCGCCGCCCGCACCGTAGAGCGCCAGCAGGAGCTGCTCGTCATCCAGATGCCGGAGCGCTTCACTCATGCGCCACCTCCCTGCTTCTCATCCCGTATAAATCCTTCAGTTCCTCGCGCAGACGGGCCACTGCGCGCGCCAGATGCGCCTTCACGGTGCCCACGTCCAGCCCAAGCTGCCGGGCGATCTCCTCCAGCGGGCAGTTTTCGAAATGACGGAGCGCGAACACGGCCCTTTGCCGTGGCGAAAGACGCTCGAGCGCCTCCGCCAGCCGCTTGCCGATCTCGCGGGCAAAGACCTGCGCCTCGCCATCCGGCTCCCGCGCAGGCGCCATGGCCAGGATCAGCTCCTCGTCCGGGCCATTCGGCCGCTTCCGCCAAAATTGCCAGCGCCGCGAGCGAAGCCGGTCGAGACAGGTATTCACGGCGATCCGTGTCACCCATCGCGACGGGTCGTCCAGATCCGCCGCCGTGCGCTCCCATGCCTGGTAGGCCTTCAGAAACACGTCCTGCGTGGCCGAGCCCGCTTCGTCGCTGTCGCCGAGCATCCGCTGGCAGAGCCGGAAGATCCGCGCCTGCTCGGACAGCATCCAGCCGGTGAAGTCCGACGGCCGGGATGCGGCGCCCGCAGCGGCGAGCGGTTCTGCCATGGAAATCATCCTACCTGTGGAGACGGAAAACCGGCAGGCCGGGATTACCATGCCGGACAGCGAATCCGGCTGCCGGATCCGTTAGCCGCCCCCCGGGCTGCCGCCAGGAGCCACTGCACACCGGGGGCGGCGGGGATTCGCGCGGGTGCAGCGCCGTGCTGCCCGAGGAAGGGAGGCAGATCTCCTGTCCCTCCGCCGCAAGGTCGAGTATCGTGGCCCTCAATCCCCGTCCCGGTCCTGAACAGAGGTGTCAGTGGCGCCGCGCGACAGGAATGAATGGCCGCAACCGCTCTCCAAGGCCTGGCGGTGATCCCCCTGGAAACAACGAAGGCCCGAAAGCGCTGCCGCCTTCGAGCCCTCATTCAGGTTGGATCTGTCAGCCGCTCAGCGCCGCGGGCCGGAATACCCAGCCTCGATCGGCCGCTCAGCAAACCCGATCGCTTACGGACGCGATCTGCTCAATCGCCACCGAGCGGATCGGGCGGCGGACCGGGACGGATCGCCAAGTCGCCACCGAGCGGAT
>CAYWJB010000002.1:0-323324 GCA_964458495.1 uncultured Arcobacter sp. | reverse complement strand
CGGGCGGCGGACCGGGACGGATCGCCAGGTCGCCACCGAGCGGATCGGGCGGCGGACCGGGACGGATCGCCAGGTCGCCACCGAGCGGATCGGGCGGCGGCCCGGGACGAATCGCCAGGTCGCCACCGAGCGGATCGGGCGGCGGACCGGGACGAATCGCCAGGTCGCCACCGAGCGGATCGGGCGGCGGACCGGGACGGATGGACACAGTGTTGCCGGACGGGAGCACGACTGCGGTAGCCGTCAGAGCCGTGGCAACACAAAGAAGGGCAACCAGCAAAAGCGTTGTCCTCATAACGATGCACCTTCCGAGAGACTCGGCCTTCGGGAGAGGAGAGATCTTTCCCTGAGCCAAGCCTAGGATCTACACCTGAGGCTAATTCTCCGCAATCCCTTAGCGGACTAGGAAAATTCCGACCCTTGAGCCTAAGAGGATTAACCCAGAAAAGACCCGAAATCGATTCAGGCAAGCCGTAATTTCAATGACTCACCGATGTCTGCGTCTCTTCGGGGGCGCGGCGCGGCTCAGCCCTTGACAGCGAAGTGGAAGTGCCACCAGGACGGGATTGCCACACGCTGCGGGCGCGGCAGGATGCGCGCGACTTCCGCAAAACCGAATTCAGTTCTCGGTGGGATGCAGGGAGGGCTCGTCTTGCGGCGGGGCGATTTTCGCACGGAAGTGCCTCGGCATGCCCGGCCAGGCGAGCCGCATATCGAGGCACACCTCGTCCAGCATCTCGACGCTGGTGAGCTTGGATTCCAGTGCGAATGCCGTCAGCAGGAGGTTGTCGCAAAGAGCGTTGATGACGCGCGGGATGCCCTGGCTGCGGACGTGAATCTCGCGCAGCACCTCAGGTGGAAAGACTTTCTGCTCCGTCATGCCTGCCCGGGAGAGGCGCGTCTGAATGTATTCGACCGTCTGCTCGAAAGTGAGCGGCGCAAGCGAGCAGCGCAGCACGATGCGCTGTTTCAACTGGCGCAACTGCGGCGCCTCCAGCTTCCGGTCGAGCTCCGGCTGACCGGAAAGGATGATCTGGAGCAATTTGCCGAGCTTCGGATTTTCGAGGTTGGTGAGCAGGCGGATTTCTTCCAGCACATCCCACTCCAGGTTGTGGGCTTCGTCGACGATCAGCACTGTAGTGCGTCCCGCCGTGGCTTCCTCGATCAGCAGTTGGTTCAATGCGAACAGCACCTCGGTTTTCGACTTGCGGTCGCACCGCAGGTCGAGATCGTAGGCGATCATCTCGAAAAACTGCTCGGGGGTGATGCGGGAATTGAAAATATAGGCAAACTCGATGCCGTGGGCGTCCAGCTCGTCCCGCAGGCACTCGAGCAAGGTGGTTTTCCCCGTGCCCACCTCGCCGGTGAGCACGATAAATCCCTTGCGGCCGTGAACTCCGTAAACGAGGTTCGCCAACGCCTCCTCGTGTTGCGGGCTCCTGTAGAGGAAAGCGGGATCCGGGCTCAGATTGAAGGGATTTTCGTGAAATCCGAAAAAAGCGTTATACATGCTCCTCCCGCATCCCCGGATGCGCACGGCCGCTATTCGGGCAGCTCGCTTGGGTCATTCTACCATTCACCATCGGCCGCCCTTGCAGCGTCCGATAGGCGGCCGGAGGAAACCGGATCAGTCCAGGACGGAAAGCTCGGCCCAGCCCGGCAGCGTGGCGGGCTGATCGTTCAGGAACACGACCTGCCGCGTCTTGGGGAAAGGCAGTCCGGTGCGCAGAGCGTCCCGATAGACGGGCAGCGCCGCCAGCAGCTCGCGGTATGGGCCGCGGCCGGTCTCGAGGCTCGCGGACTTGGCCAGAAGGCCCGTGCCCCAGCCTATACAGAGCAGGCAGGCGCGGTTGTCCGTCCGGACGGCAGCCAGGCGCTGTTCCAGCCGCGCCAGAGACTCAGCGGCCCCGCGCAGCCCCGTGGCTTCCGCGTAATGCCGGTGGAGCTCAAGCAGCGGCGCCGCCGCGCGGTTGGCGGCGGCGAACGCCGAGCGCCAGTCCAGCGGCTCGCCGCTCCAGCCCAGCGCCCGCGCAGCCTTCTCTTGCCGCGCCACGCCGGCCATGCCGAGCGTGCCCTCAAACGCCGCGCCGGGCGCGGCCATTTCGGCGAAGTGGGGCGTGGAGTCGGCCGGGCGGCGTCCTTCCACCGCCCCGCGCGGGCTCATCTTCCAGCCAAGTTCCAGCCTGCCTCCCCGCTGCACCAGCGTCGCCGTCCGCAGCAGGAAAATGCGCGTCACTCCACCAGGGGGCTGGGGGGCCGAATCCGACACCTGAAGCGCGCGCAGCCGGTCCGCGCCGGGCGCGCCGAGCAACACCTGCTCCAGCAAGGCGGCGGGGCGGCGCGGCGCGCGCTCGGACTTCTGAATGCCCGCCTGCACGGCACGCCAGTTCTGTTCGGAGGCCAGCCCGAGCACGACCGCCCGGCGCAAGGCCCCCTTCAGCACGCTCCCCGGCAAGTAGATGCCGCCGGAGGACAGCGCGGCGAACGTCGGAATGAACAGATGCTCGGCCGAGGCGCGCGCGTAGTATGCGGCCGAGGAGGGATGTTCGAAAGGAATGCGGCGGCTGGCGTAATTCTGCGCATAACCGCCCCAGGAGGCGAAATCGAGCTTCTCGGCACGCCGGATCTGGTTCAGATACGTCTCCAGCCGCGGGCCCTTGGCCAGCAGTTGGAAGATCCGCCGCTGGTCCAGCACGTTCACCTGGTCTTTCCAGACCATGTAGTCGATGGGCGCCAGCTTCTGCCCGTCGCCGGCGAGCAGCGGAGTCAGGACTGTCAGGCGGTACCGGGTCATGCTCTCTCCGGCCATGGAATCGGAACGGCCACGGCGTAGCCGGCGCGGAGCACCGGGTGCGGGCAGCCCTCCGGCGCGACATTGAGAATGGTGCCACGAGGCGCCTGCCGGCTGACGAGCACCGAACCCTCGGCCACCATCCGGGATGCGGGCTTGCGAAGTCCGCCGCCAGCGAGGCTGCCGACCCTGCCGCTGCGCTTCACCAGCTGGTAGTGGCCCTCGTCCCACCGGATTGGATCGGAAGGCGCGGGGGTCACCAGCGACAGCAGCCACCAGGCGTTCCCAGCCGGCGGGGCGCCCTTGGGGCCGAAGAGCAACTCGCCCAGCGGAGCCGCCTGGAAGTCGACATGACGCGCCCGTCCGAATCCGCGCGAGCGCATGCCGCCGATGCCGGAGTCGCCCAGCAGGCGGAAGGCGGCCTCGATCCGGGGCCCCCACACTGCGTAAGCGGTCTGGGTGGCGAATTGCGCGGCGCACCAAAGACCCGAGGCAGGCGCGAATTGCACGCAGCCGGCCAGATACGGCAGCGCTCGCCCGCCCGTGACCCGGTCCACCGCCGCACACGAACGGCGCAGAAACCGGAACGGCCCGGTGGCGGAACGGCTTCCGGCCGGGATCAGGCAACCGCTGGGGCCATCCACCTCCCAGGCGTCTTCCTCAAACGGCTCGCCGTGCAGCAGTGCGCCGGCCAACTGCGCCGGCACCAGCGTGGCGCCTTTCCACCGCATCCGCGGCGGGGCGCCCTCTGGCGGCCACAGCCCCCGTGGAGGCGGAACATAGAGCAGGTTGCGCTGCCAGGGGAAAGCCGACGTGAAGCATACAGGCGGCTCGCGGAACGGATCGGCGGTCGCCGCCAGCCATTCCTCCATCCAGCCCAGCTGCCCCAGCGCCAATGTCACCGCCGAATAGACCGCGTCACTGTGCAGCACGGCCGCAGCCTCGGCCAGCGAGCCCGATTCGGGGCCCAGCCGCCAGGGCGTCGAGGGCCGGATCCTGACCAGCAGCGCGGGGTTCATGCCTCGGCCCCGCTCAATTCAGATTTCCGGTGAATTCGCCGGCGGCGGCCTGCAGAGCGGCAGTCGTCTCGGCCCTCTCCACCAGCACGGCTTCGGCGGCGCCGCCCGTGTAGTACGCCTTGTTCCGCCACGTCACCTTCCAGTTGCCGAACCGCACCCGCCCGCTGCCGCGGGAGCCTCCCCCGCCCAGCGCGTCGTCTTCCAGCAGGCGCAGCCCTTCCAGGAACCGCGCCACCAGCTCGCGGTCCTCCGGGCACAGGATGTCCAGCACGAAGCGCACGCGGAACCGCGCCCCTGCCGGAACGCGCTCCAGAGTGCGCGCGTTCGATTGCGCGGTAATGCGGTCGATCGCGTTTTCGCTCTTCACCTCGGTGAGTTCGTCGTCGAGGTTCTCGCGCATCTGCGGCGTGATCGAGTCCAGATCCAGCGGGGCGTCGTAGACGGTGAGCCTGGCCGGTGTGGCCGACGCGGGCTCCAGCGCATCGCCAGACACCCGCTCCATGCGGCCGGGATTCCGCCCGAACAGCAGGCAGATCTCGTCGCCCGGCTCGTCGCTCTGGTGGATGCGCACCTCCTGGCCGCGGCGCCGCGACAGATACACCAGGTCTTCCGCGCCGACCACGCCCGCCGCCTGCTCCAGCAGACTGCGGATGCGGCCCCGCAGCGAGCTGCCCGGCACATACGGCCGCCCGAAGGCGTCCTTCACCACCGGATTGTCGGCGCCGCCCAGATCCAGCGAGCCCTTGCCGGCGCCGATGTGAAGACCTGTCTCGCAGATCAGCTCGCCGTCGAACAGCAGCTTGCCGATCAGGCCGAGCTTGGTGGAAGCGGTGTGTGAGCTCATGCGTGTCTCCGCGATCTCCGTGTGCTACTCGTTGTACGCCACAATCGCCTCGAACAGGTCCCGGAACCGTTCGTAGCCGCGCGCGTCGTTCTTTCTCGTCACCTGGAGCAGGAGCTTCTCCAGTGGGTCCAGGCTGCGCAGCTGGTGCCGCGCGATGGTGTAGGCCAGCCGCGCCCGCAGCATGACAAACGCGTGCTGCCGCTCTGTCTCCTGCGTGCGGCAGGCGCGCCGCACGGCGCTGAACAGCCGCCGCAGCTGGCTGCGCGTGCCGGAGTCCATGTCGCGCATACGCGCCACGATGGCATGCGCCTGATTGTCCAGGTACAGGCTGTCGGCGATCAGCTTCTCCAGGTCGATCTCCACCGGGCCCTCGGGGCCGCGCCGCTCAGGACGGCCCGCCTCGCGGGGAGGCTTGCGCTGCTCGTTGCGCTCCTGCGGCGGGCGCCGCTGGGCCTTCTCCTGAGGTTGCTGGCGAGGCGGGCGGGGCGGGCGCGCTCCGGGCGCAGGCCTGGCCGGCGCCTCCGCCTTCGCGGGCTCCCCGGCCAGAGGTGGCGCCTCACTCGTCTTCGCAGCTTCTCCGGCCGCGGGCTGCGGCTCCGCGGGGGCTTCGCTTGCGGCAGGCTGCGCTTCCGCCTCTGGCGCCTTGGCGGCAGCCTCTGCCGCCGCTTCGCCGGAGGAGGCCGCGGGCTCCGTCTTCTCTGCGGCCGCGGTCTCCTGCGGGGTCTGTTGAGGTTCCAGTTCGTTCATCGCTTATTCAACCTCTTCCGTCATCCGGGCCCATTCCAGCGCCACCCGGCCAGAGGGTTTCAGTTTCAGTTGGGCCTGGCCGCGCGTCAGGAACGCCGCCTGCACCGCCTGCCTGGCCTTCTCAAGCTCGCGGTGGCGCTCGCGCCCGTCCAGCACACGGTTCAGACGGCGGTGAAGCCGCCACGGACGCTGCTGCGTCTCTTGCAGCCGCCTCGAACTCTTGGCCGGCAACACCCGGTCCGTCTCGCGGTAGAACGCGCCCAGTTCACCCAGGAATTGCGGAGAGCAATGATACCGCTCCACCATGCGGACCATGACGTCCTTGAGTTCTGCCGCTTCAGTGGCCTGCTTCCAGTCGAGCACCTTTCCGAAGACGGCAATCGAGTCGCGCGCCGTGCACTTGGCGATCTCCAGATGCTTGACCGCCTCGCGGTAAACCACCGCGGGCTCCGTTTCCGGCGAGGGCGCCAGCGCGATGGCCATGGAAATCGTCTTGCCCTCGCCACCCGGGAAATCCTTCAGAAGTTCTTCGCTGGAACGGCGGAAGACGCGCTCCATCGCGCGGGCGAACGGCAGCAGAACGTCCCAGCTGCCGGCGATGGCGAATTCGTCTCCGCCCGTGAACAGCACCGTGGTCTTGTCCCGGAACTCCGGCTGAGTGCACAGCGCCTGCACCTCGCCTACGAAGAACTGCTTGTAGAAGACCGAAAGCTGGATGTGTTCTTCCACAGATTCGGCCTTATGCAGGCGCGCCTGGAACTGATCCGCGTCGCCGATCAGAATGCCCCACGTCTTGCGGCCACGCGCGCGCGCGGCCAGCTCTTCCGCGCTGGCCGGCCAACCGCCCGGCATCGCAACGAAATGCGTGGCCAGCCAGTAGGGTTCTCCCTCCTGCCGCAGCATGCCCCGGCTCTCCGGGTCCCAGACGGCGGCGGTGGAGCCGGGCAGCGCCAGGAACAGGCCCTCATAGAACGAGTCCTCGCCGGAGTCGTCAAACGGATCGAACAGCCCGGCGTTGTCCAGCGCGTTCAGCCCGCGCCACTTGCGGAATCCCGCGTCCAGCCGCTTGCGGATGTCGCTCCACGCACCCAGGTTCTCCGTGCTCGACCACACCAGCCGCAGATCATGCCCGGTGAAATCCGACAGCCGCCGCGTGGCGTCCACCAGGAACGCATTGGCGTCGTCCAGGCTCTCGGCCGGCAAAACGGCCAGAAACTGCCCTCCACCGCAGGAGCCCAGCAGTTCTTGCGCCAGGCCCAGGCGGGCAAGCAGCGCACGGGGCAGGGCTTCCGTGAGAAGGCTGACATACAGGCAGCGCCCGGCCAGCGCCGCAAAGCCGCCCCGTGCCGCCTGAAGGAACGGCTCAATCCCCAGAAGCTTGCCCTGCAAGAAAACCTGCACGCGGACTACCTCAAGCGAGAGCCTGACTCTTCAAATCTAACATAAGGCTCCGCTGGCGGCGCCGCGCGGGCGGGTCTTCGATGGCGGAAAAGTCCTTCCCTGCTACGCCCCCGCGCGGGGCCGGTAGCCGGGCCGGGCACTCACGCGGTAGCGCCTGGCCACGTCGGACTTGATCTCCACCGTGATGCGGCGGAAGCCCTCGTTCGGGTTCGGCGCCGGATAGTAAGTCACCGTATAGGAGTTGCCCAGGTCCTCCCGGATCGCTTCGAACGCCTCCACCTGCTTCTGCCACGTCCGGGCGAAGAAGCTTTTGCCTCCGGTGCGCGACGCCAGCCGCCGGAACACGCCGGTGGAAATGGGGTCCCTGGAAGCGTCGCTGGTGGAGATGACGTAGATCGGGATGCCCTCGTCCTCGGCTACGGCGCGCACGTCGTCCGGCGCCACCATCGAGGCGGAGTCGGGGCCGTTGGAGAAGACGATGATCACCTTCCGTCCCGGCACCTTGGCCGCGTCGCGCAGCGTCAGCAGCAGCGCGTTGTAAAGCGCCGCCTCGTCGCCGGCCACGGCCTTGCGCAGGCCCTGCAAGGCCTCGCCACGGTCGCGCGTCAGCCCCGCCGCCCGCGTCAGGTTGCGCGAGAACGTGTAGACGGCCACCGAGTCGGCGCGGTCCAGGCCCCGGACGAAATCGGCGATCGCGTCGGAGGCGTACACGAAGCCCCGGTACATATAGTTCGACGTGTCGAACAGGATGAATACGTTGGTGCCGACAAAGGCGTCGGTGGCGATGCCACCGCGCTCGGGATCGGCTTGCGCCGTCACGAGCGGCCGCGCCGTGCCGTCGTCCAGGATTTGCAACGGCGGCCGGTTGCCTTCGGCAAAGGTGTTGATCCGCTGCGGGATGCCGTCTTCCAGAATGCGGAAGTCGTCCGGCCTGAGCCCGTTCACATAACGCCCCTTGGAGTCGGTCACGGTGAAGCTGAGCACCACCATGTCGACTTTCACCCGGAACGTGGGCCGGTCCTGCCCGGACGCCAGTCCGCGAGGCAGCCACAGCAGCGTCCCGGCGCCCAGCGCCCGCCTCATCCATTCCCTTCTTGCCGGATTCCTGGGTTCCCCTCTCATCTCATGCGCTCCTTCCGTTCAGAATCCCGCGCCCGCTTCGGCCGCCTGCGACCGCCGCGCCTCCGTGCGCACCTGCTCGGCCACGCGCCGCATGGCGCGCAGCACCGCCGGCCAGTCCTCCAGATGCGTGGCGAAGATTGCCTCCACCGTCTTCACCGTCCACTCCGGCAGCATCACGTTCAACTGCGCCGGCCGCAGGCCGAGTTCGTCGGCCAGGGCGGCAAAGAACAAATTGTGCGACTCCCAGCTTTCGGCCAGGATGCGGCTGGAGTAGCCCATCAATGTCGGGAACGTCCGCAGCTGCAGCAACTCCGGCCGGTGCGAGTTGGCCAGCGTCGGCTTGGGCGTGCCCGCCAGCTCCGACACGGCCCGCGCATTGCACTGCGCGGGCAGCGAGGCGGCCATCAACCGGATCTTCTCTCCAAACCCCGCGCTCGTCTGCCACTGGCGGGCCGCCGCCTGCGCGCCAAGGAAGTAAAGCTCCGACGGCATGATCAGCTCGAAGGCCTCGGCCGGGCGCCCCGCGGCCAGCAGCCGCGCCACCATCTCCACGCGCGCCGGCGGCGCCAGCCGCTCCAGTTCCCGCATCGCCTGCTCGCGCAGGTCGTCCCGCAGGGCCGATTCGACAATCACCGTCTCGCCCAGCCTCAGGTGCAGCCCCAGGTAATGAAGCTGCTGCGGCGTGGCGTTCCAGAACCGCGGCAGCCGCGCACTCACCAGAAGCTGCGGAACCAGGTCGCCCCAGATCAGCGCCTGCTCGCGCGAGGGGATCAGGAAGTTCTGTTCGGCCTCGGCCATCGCATAAGGCAAGTTGGCGAGCGAGCCCACCAGCCGCCCTCCCGCGCTGGACGGCCAGCCCATGCCCAGAACCTCGGTCTGCTTCCATGTCTGGTTCGAACCCTGGATGCCGATGAAGTCGTGGCTGCGCGCGAACAGCGGGTTGGTGTAGAGCAGCTGCGCGCCCGGCGGCGCGTAGTGGATGTAGAGCATGCCCACCAGCGTGTCTCTCAGAAGCGGCGCCAGCAGCCCGCGCGCCTCTTTCAGTCTCTCCGCGTTGCCTTCCGCCTTCGACACGACAGCGCGCAGGTTCAGTTTTCGCTGCATGTCGATGTGCCGCTCGCTGAAATAGCCGAAGGCCATCGAATTGCGCTCGGCCGTCGTCAGCGAGGCCTTCGGGAGGTTCAGGTCGCTGACCCGCGCCGCGAGGCGGCCCAGAAGCTGCGCGTTCAACGGCTCGCCTCTTGAGAGCGCCTCCAGGTGGTCGTCGAGATCGAACAGCAGCTTCAGCGATACGAGCCTCTGCGCTTCAAACGCGCGCAACATTTCCCCGAGCAGCGTCTGGTGCGTCTCCTCGTCGGAAGGCCTCAGCGCCCCGGCCAGCAGGTCCATCATCCGGTCCTGCGGGTTGGAAAGATCTTCGACGCCCGCCGCCCGCAACAGCTCCGTGACGCCGGCGCGGCCCGCGTCAAACAGCAATTGCGTGTTGTTGACCGCCGAAAACGGCTTCAGCACCGCTGCCAGCGTCTCGTCGGCCCGGGCCTCGGGAATCAGCTTCTGCCGCACCAGCACCTGCCACAGCCCTGCCAGCGCCTGCATCATCCCGGCAGAGTTGGCCTTCAGCTCGTTGTTGCCCGTGCGGCTGATCTTTTCCGCCGTGTCGAGGAACAGCAGGATGGTCGCATCGCTCAGCGCGCCGCTCTCGCTGAACAGCGGATACTGCGCCCCGTAGGCCTTCCAGCGGAAGGCCAGTTGCTGCACGGTGGCCGGATCGAGCGGCTTGGCCCGGCGCCGCTCGACGTCGCTGATCGAAAGGAAGATCCGCAGCGGCTCGTTCTCCACGGCCTTGCGCGAGAGGCCGAACAGCGCCTCGATCAGGTCGTCGGGCTCTTTCCATGTGGCGGCGGCGCGCGTCAGCTTTCCGTCGTACTTGCCGCTCGGATGCTCGGTAAAGAGGCGCTTCCAGACGTCGAGGCCGCCCGGGATCACCGGCCGCCCGCCCTCTACGCGCAGGCGCGTGGTCAGCAGCATCAGATCGGTGTTGGAGCGGAACACCGGCCGCGCCGGGCCGGGCGAGGTCACGCGGCCCCGCAGCGCCGCGTAGAACCGCTTCAGCCGTCCGGGTTCGGTCAGGTAGTCCAGCGTGGCCCCGTCGATCCTCGACAGCGCGTCAAAGTAGCTCGCCAGCCAGCCGTCGTCCTTCGACACGAGCTTGTCCAGAAACTCCACGCCGTTTTCGGGCGAAGCGCCCACCAGATTCGCCCACGCCTCGGCCGACCGCGCGCCGCCCGGCACGGCCACTTTGCCGTTGCGGATCTGGAACATTCCCCCAAAAAAGTCAAACACGTGCGCAAACGCGCGGATGCGCGTCACCGGCAGGGCTTTCCGGATCTCTTCCGCCGTGACCGGATCCAGCTTGGCCAGCCCGAGGTAGAGCCGGCACAGCGACGGGTCGTTCAGGAACATGTCGATGAACTCGCCGGTCTGCTTTTCCCGCGCCGACAGCCAGTATTCGGCCGAATACAGCACGGGCACCGTGGCGGGCTTGTAGTCGTATACGAACGGGCGGTTGGTCCGCAGCGCCTGCTCCAGCTCCGCCAGCGGGAAGCCGGAATCCATGGACAGAAAGGCCCGCGTGGCGTTCACTGTCTCCAGCACCACGTCGCTGCCGCAGCCGCCCCGCATCCGGAAGCCGAGCACGCGCAGCAGCTCCCCGGTCTGTGTCGATTCGCAGGCATCGATCCGGATCACCCGCTCCGCCCCGGCCAGCCGTTCCAGCTCGCGCGCCTGATTCAGGTAGCGCACCACCAGCTTCAGATACTCGGTCTGCTCCATCCCCTCGTTGCCGCTGAGAGCCTGGTATCCGTTGGTAATCACATTGCGCGCCAACGCCAGCAGGATCTCCTGCGGGGGCATTTCGGGCGAGAACGCCGCCATCCGCGCAAAGCTCTCCAGCGGCCCGGGAAGGGTCACTGTGCCCATCGGCAGCGCTGTGGAAGGGCCGGAGCTGCGCAGCTCCCAGCCCCTGCCCCCGGCCCGTTTCCACGCCTCGAGGCTTTGGCGGGCTTCCTCGCCGCGCCCGTACAGCAGCTTCAGCGCGACCACGCGCCCCAGCGCGCGCATGCGCCACGGGCTGCCCTCCGGCGCCAGCGATGCCAGCCTTTCGTAAAGCGCCAGGGAATCCGGATCTCGCCGCTCGTCGAGGAACGCCGCATAAAGCCCCAGCGCCTCGACGTTCCGGGGATCGGACTTTACCGCGGATTCCAGCAGTTGCCGCGCATCGCCGGCCCGCCCCTGCAACTCCAGTTCCCTCGCCTGCCGCGCCAGTTCTTCCGTTCCCCATGCCGGAACGGCCGTCGCGATCAGGACACTCCAGACAACCCCTTTCCAATTCATGGAGCACCTCGAATCATCCCAGCCCTGATGCTGCCGTGCTGGATTGGTGGATCACTGTATCACAAATCCGGCCTGGCGAAACAAAGATCTCTGCCGGAGCCCGCAGTCTCCAGCCATTCCTTCACTGATGCCGCAGCTTCCGGCCGGATGCAAGGGGGGGCGGAAGTCGTATGCTGTCGGGTGGAGGTACGCACCTTTTCTCATGCGCAGAGCACTTCTCTTTCTCCCGCTCCTTCTGTCCGTTCCTGCCCTGGCGGGCGAGCACACCATCGCCGTGATCGGCCTGGTCCATTCCCACGTCTGGGGCCACTTGGGCAAAATGGTGCAGGGCAAGCCTGCCAGGCTCGCAGGCGTCGCTGAAACCGCGCCGGAACTGGTGGCGGAGGCGAAGAAGCGCGGCGTCGCCGAGGACCTGATCCACTCCGACTGGCGGAAGATGATCGACACCGTCAAACCCGAAATTGTCTGGGCCTTCGTCGAGAACAACCGCCACCTCGAGATCGTCCAGTACTGCGCCCCGCGCAAGATCCATGTGATGTTCGAAAAGCCGCTGGCGTCCACCTACAAGGACTCCCTGGCGATCCGCGATCTCGCCCGCAAGCACGGCATCTACGTGCTGTGCAATTACCAGATGGCCTGGTGGCCCGCCTCGGAGGCCATCCGGCAGGCCGTCGCCGCCGGCGAAATCGGCGATGTCTGGAGGCTGCGCGGCATCGTCGGCCACGGCGGTCCCGGCGGGCCGAAGGGCCTGAACAAGTATTTCTTCGAGTGGCTCACGGACCCTGTCAAGAACGGCGCCGGCGCGCTGGTCGACTTCGGCTGCTACAACGCCTTGTGGAGCCTCATGTATTTGGGGCGCCCGGCTTCCGTCTACGCCGTCGCGCACCGCCTCCGCCCCGACGAGTTCCCCAAGGTGGAAGACACATCGCTGATCGTGCTGTCCTACCCCAAGGGCGTCGCGCTGCTGGAAGCCTCATGGGACCTGCCGCGCAGTTTTCAGGACCTGGAGCTGTTCGGGCGCAAGGGCAGCCTTTACATGACGAGCCGCTCGGTTGAACTGCGGCAGGGCAGGGAGGCGCGCGAGGTCCCGGCGCAGGCGCTGCCTCCCGAGAAGGCCGAGCCCATCGCCTACATGATCCACTGCATCGAATCGAAGCGCGAGCCCGAGGGCATGACGTCGCTGGACCTGAACGCCGGCGTCATGGAAATCGTGGACGCAGCCAAGGAGAGCATTCGCACCGGCCGCGCAGTGACTTTGAAGTAACTGGTCCGCGGCAAGTCTCTTCGAACAGCGCGCCGGGCACGGCGCCCGGCGCGCCCCGCCTTATCGCTCGGGAGCGACGGCGCCCCCGGTTTGCGGGGCGGGCGGCAGAATGATGGTCGTCTCGCCGGGCAGCGCCTTGTTCAGGTGCTGGCGGATGGCGCGCTTGCGCGCCTCGTCGCTCACCTTCAGTTGCTCCACCTCGTGCCGCTTGCGGTGGACCTGCTCGCGCAGTTGCCGCACCTCTTCCTCCAGCCGCTTCACGTCCTGGTAGCGCTCCATCATCTGCGGCAGCCCCTGCGGCCTCAGCAGCGCGGAGCCCAGCACCACGGCAAATCCCACGCACAAGGCGAACAGACCCAGTTTGCGCGCCAGCGGATTCATGGCTGAAACAAAACGTCTAACTTTCGTTTATAATCCCTTTCGCGCGGCAAGTCCACACCCCGGAGGCAGAATGACGGACAAAATCGTCGTATCCACCACGTGCGGCTCGGAAGAGGAAGCGCGGCGGCTGGCGCGCCTTCTGGTGGAGGAGCGTCTCGCCGCCTGCGTGCAGGTGCTGCCCTCCATCCACAGCGTCTACCGGTGGCGCGGCGCGGTCGAGGAGAGCGGCGAGTGGCTCCTCCTGATCAAGTCCCGCCGGGGACTGTTCGAGGACATCCGCCGCCGGATCCGCGCCGAGCATTCCTACGAACTGCCGGAAATTCTCGCTGCAGCCGTTGTCGATGGCGAGCCGGACTACCTTGCCTGGATGGACTCCGGGCTCCGCGAGCCTGCGACCTTGCAGGACGATGCTGCCCTGTGATGGGATAGGGGCTCATGACAGCGCCGCAGGCTCCCTCGCGCGCCCGACACTGGGTGGTCGTCTTCGCCGTCACGCTCGCCATCCTTGCCTACATTGACCGCGTGGCCATCTCGCAGGCTGCCCCGCTCATTTCGAAGGATCTCGGCTTCTCCAAGCAGCAGATGGGCTACATCTTCTCTGCCTTCGCCCTTGCCTATGCCCTGTTCGAGATCCCCGGCGGATGGATGGGCGACTGGATGGGGCCGCGCCGCGTGCTCATGCGCATCGTGCTGTGGTGGTCGTTTTTTACCGCCGCCACCGGCTGGGCATGGAACTTCGTTTCCATGTGGATTGTCCGCTTCCTGTTCGGCGCCGGAGAGGCAGGCTGCTTCCCGAACCTGACCAAGGCCTTCACCACCTGGCTGCCAGTGCATGAACGGGTGCGGGCGCAGGGCATCATGTGGTCCTTCGCGCGCTGGGGCGGGGCGTTCACGCCTCCCCTGTTCGCGCTGCTGTTCCGCTACATGGGCTGGCGCGACGTGTTCCACGTCTTCGGCCTCATCGGTCTTGTCTGGGCGTTTTTCTTCTTCCGCTGGTACCGCGACAATCCGAAGGACCACCCCGCGGTCAACGCCGCCGAACTGGCCCTGCTCGAAGGCGCCGAAAAGACCGCCGCCGGCCACGGCGACGTGCCATGGGGCAAGATGGTGCGCCGCGGCTCGGTGTGGCTGCTCTGGGCGCAGTATTTCCTGCTGACCTACCCGTGGTACTTCTACATCACGTGGCTGCCCACCTATTTGCAGGAAGCGCGCCACATGGACATGGAGACCAGCGCCCGCTATGCCATTCTGCCGCTCCTGTTCGGCGGGGTCGGCTCGATGTTTGCGGGCTTTCTGGCGAAACACGTCTCGGTCTGGCTCGGCTCGGTAAGCCGCGCCCGGAAATGGATGGGCGCGGCGGGCTTCGCCGGCGCCAGCGTGTTCCTGCTGCTGTCCGCGGTCACAAAGGACCCGGTTCCCGCCATGCTCGCCATGGGCATGGCGTCGTTTTGCAACGACCTGGTCATGCCCGGCGCATGGGGCGCCTGCATGGACGTCGGCGGCAAGTACGCGGGCACGCTCTCCGGATCCATGAACATGATGGGCAACTTCGCCGGCATCCTCGCGCCCTCCATCGGCGGCTTCATCCTCGCCCATACCGGCAACGACTGGAACCTCTTCCTCTTCACCATGGCCGGCGCCTACTTTCTCGGCGCCTTCTGCTGGCCCTTCATCGACTCCACGCGCCCGCTGGAGGACTGACGCCCGTGCCGTTGCGCCTTCTGATCCCGCTCGTCCTGCTCCTTCTGCCGGCAACAGCTGAAATCGTCACCGAGCGCATCTTCGGTCCGGAGGTCCCCACCGGCCCTTACAAACATCCGGCTTCGCTCTGTGCCCTCGACAACGGCGATCTGCTGCTGGTCTATTACGGCGGCGAGGGCGAGTATGCGCAATCCACCGCCGTCTTTCTTTCGCGCCTCGCCGCCGGCGCCAGGCGCTGGAGTCCGCCTGTAGCCGTCGCCCGCGATCCGTTCCGTTCCACCGGCAACGGCGTCTGCTGGCAGGATCCTGCGGGGCGCGTGTGGCTGTTCTACGTGATCCGCTTCGGCCCGACGTGGTCGACCTCGCGCATCGCCGCCAAGGTGAGCGGCGACCGCGGACGCACCTGGTCCGATCCGGGCCTGCTGAGCCTGGAAGAGGGCTGGATGGTGCGCGGCAAGCCTATCGTTCTGGCGAGCGGCCGCTGGCTCCTCCCGGTCTATTACGAGGCGGGCAGCGACCGCGAGCGCGTCGAGCCTGAGACATTCTCGTTTTTCCTGGTCCGCGATCCTGGCAGTGACGAGTGGAAGCCCGGCGGGCGCATCCGCTCGCCTAACGGCAACCTGCAACCCTCGCCCGTGGAACTCTCTCCCGGCCACCTGCTTGCCTATTGCCGCCGCGGAGGCGGCTATGGCCCCGGAGAGCGGGGCTTCATCGTCGCCGCCGAATCACGCGACGGCGGTCTGACATGGTCCGAGGGGCGAGACACGGACCTTCCGAACCCGAACTCTGCCGTGGAACTGATCCGGCTCCGCAGCGGCAGGCTCCTGCTGGTCTACAATCCCTCCATGAACCGCCGGACGCCGCTCACCGCCGCGCTCAGCGAGGACGGCGGCAAGACCTGGCCGTGGAAGAAGAACCTCGCCGAGGGCGAGGACTCCTTCGCCTACCCGAGCGCCGTGCAGACGCCGGACGGCAAGGTGCACGTGGTTTACACGAGCGACGGCCGCAAGGTGATCCGGCGCGCGGTCTTCCTCGAGTCCGATCTGCTCCCGGCGGAGGCACGGCATTGACGCGCCATTTGGCGGCCAGTGTATATTGGGAGGGTAGGGAGCAGATTCTGAGGCTTCCCCAATTTCGCGGATTCTCTGAAAGCAGGGCGTGCGCCGGGTCATTTCCCGGTTCGACGCCCTTTTTCCGTTTCAGCAGAACCGGAATCCGGCAGACAAACTCCCCCATAGACAGACTGCATGCATCCTAGATTCCCCCGCCCTCGCGTCAAAGTCAGAGAGAACGTCAATGAGGCGATCCGGGCCCGCGAAGTGCGGGCTGTGTTCCCCGACGGCGTCGTCGAGGTCATGCCGACGCAACAGGCGATCCGCCGGGCCAAGGAGCTGGGGCTCGACCTCATCCTCGTCGCGCCCACAGCCGAGCCCCCCGTCGCCAAGGCGATGGACTACGGGCAGTGGCAGTACGAGCAGAAGAAGAAGCAGCAGGAAGCGAAGAAGAAACAGCACGTGATCCAGGTGAAGGAGCTCAAATTCCGCCCCAACACCGACGATCACGACTACAACTTCAAGCTCAAGCACGCCATCCGCTTCCTCACCGAAGGAAACCGCGTCAAGGCCCTGGTGCAGTTCCGCGGCCGCGAAATCGCCCACGCGGACCTGGGCAAGAAACTGCTGATGCGGCTCGCAGGGGATCTTGCCCAATACGGCTCCGTCGAAGGACAGCCGCGCCTGGAAGGACGCTTCGCTCACATCATCATCACGCCCACGAAGAAGGAAACGAAGAAAGAGAAACCGCCGGAGCCGAAGCCCGCCGCCGCGCCGGCGCCGCCTCCGGGGCCGACCGGCGAAGGCGCGCAAGGCTGACCCGCGCGCCCGCGCGGACGCGAAGCGGCGCCAGGCGCGGTTCAGATCTCCAGCGGGGAAACGGGCACGCGCGAGCGCCGTCCCTCGATCACCACGATCCCGCTCTCCGTCACGTGGTGCTTCTTGCGGTCGGCCTCGACATCGTGGCCGATCACTGCATCCTCGGGGATGACCACGTTCTTGTCAAGGATCGCCCGCCGGATGCGCGCGCGGCGGCCGATGTCGCAATTGTCAAAGATGATGGAGTCCTCCACCACGGCGCCCGAATGCACGCGCACTCCGCGGCCGATCACCGAATTGCGCACCATGCCGCCGGAAAGGATCGATCCCGCGCTCACGATGGAATCGATCGCCTGCCCGCGGCGGTTCTCCTCGTCGAAAGTGAACTTCGCCGGCGGATCCTCGTAGCCGGCTGTGCGCAGAGGCCACTGCCTGTTATAGAGGTTCAGCACAGGACTGACTGAGCGCAGATCCATGTTGGCGTCGTAATACGCGTCGATGGTGCCGACGTCGCGCCAGTAGACGGGCGCGCCCACGGGATCGCCCGGGATGTGGTTCGTGTTGAAGTCGTAAGCGTAGACGTCGCCCCGCTCCACCCACTTCGGCAGGATGTCGCGCCCGAAATCGTGGGTCGATGTCTCGTCCCGGGCGTCCTCGTAGAGATACTTCAGCAGGGCCGGCGTGGAGAACACATAGTTGCCCATCGAGGCCAGCACGCGTTGCGGATCGCCGGGAATGGCGGGCGCGTCCGCCTTCTTCTCGTGAAACGCCCGGATGCGGCCGTCGGCGTCGATCTCGATGACGCCGAACTCGACGGCCTGCTCCTTCGGCACCGGGATGGCGGCTACCGTGGCCTGCGCCCGCTTCTGCTCGTGGAATTCGATCATCTCGCGCACGTTCATGCGGTAGACGTGATCGGCGCCGAATACGGCCACCAGATGCGGCTCGGACTGCTCGATCAGGTTGACGTTCTGGAAAATCGCGTCCGCCGTGCCCCGGTACCAGGTCTCGCCGGGGGAACGCATCTGCGCCGGCACGGGGATGATGTAGCGGTCTTTCAGAATGCCGGAGAACTCCCAGCCGTCGCGCAGGTGTTGCAGCAGAGACTGGCTCTTGAACTGGATGAGCACATAGATCGAATGAAGCCCGGAATTGACAAGGTTGGAGAGCACGAAATCCACGATGCGGTACTGGCCGCCGAAGGGAACGGCCGGCTTGGCCCGTTCTTTTGTGAGCGGATAAAGCCGCGTGCCTTTTCCGCCGGCCAGGACGAATGAGAGTACCCGCAGATGCATAGGCGCAATCTCCTTAGGCGTGCATGATACCACCCGACTTTGCGGCCGTGCTGTCCTGTCTCTAGGCGCACGGCCCGGCGCAAGCCCCTGCCAGCGAGCCGCGCAGGCGCGGGATTTCTTCCGCGCTCAGGGGCCGCCCGCCGAGAGTGACGTAGAACACGTCAATCGCCTTGTGGGCGCGCGTATCCACAAGAACCAGCCGGATGTCGCAGCCTGCCGCCGACAGCGCCGCCGCCAGATCGTGCAGCAGCCCGGGCCGGTCCTGCGCCACCACCTCCACCACCGTCGCCTGTCCGGAAAGGTCCTCGGAGAATGTGATGGCGGGGGCCATTGCGGCCGCCTGCCGGGGCGCGCGGCGCGGCGCCCGCCTGCGCAGAAGTTCCGCAGCCGAGATCGTGCCTGCCGCGGCGCGCTCCAGCGTGTCGCGCAACCGCTCCTGTTCCGGCGGGTTCAACTCCAGCGTGCGGTGCGGATCTTCGAACCGGAACACGTCGACGGCAAACCCGCCGACGTGGGTGTAGGCTTCGCACTCCACGATCTCCATTCCGAACGAGGAAAGCGCCCCGGCGAGATCGGCAAACAGCCGCGGATGGTCCGCTGCCGCCACCCACGCGGCCCATGCGCCGTCAGCCGGCGCGATGCGCGCCGCCGCCTTGCGCTGCCGTGCGTCCTCCGCCAGCTTCGCGTCCCTTTCGAAATCCTCCAGGCCGCGGCCCCACCGGTACCGTGCCGGCAGCCCTTCCAGCAGCGCCCGGGCCGCCGGGCTCAAGCGTTCCAGCAGCTCCGCGCCATTGTCGGCGGGCTCATCCAGTCCGCTCTCAATCCGCGCGTGCAGCGTCCGGTGCAGGCTCAGCAGCTGCGCCGCGCGCCACGCCGTCATCCGCCCGGCGCCGACGGCGCTCACATCGGCGTAGGTGAGCAACACGAGCATCCGCAGCCGGTCGGCGGTGCCGGCTTCCCTTGCCAGCCACCGCTGCGTCTCGGAAGCGGCGATGTCGCGCGTCTGCATCGCCTCGTTCAGCAGCAGGTGTTTGCCGATCAGGAACAGCACCGCGACTTGCTCCCGTTCCGGAAAACCCTCGCGGCGCAGGAAGTCGCGGGCGATGTCGAGCGACTCATCCGTATGATCCCGCCCGGAGCCTTTCCCGGTGTCGTGCAGCAGCAGCGCCAGCCGCACCAGCCACTGGTCGCGTCCGCACTCTTCCCACAGTTCAGCCAGAAAGCGGCGCGGGGGGGCGGTTTCCGCGCGCAGATCCTCCAGCGCTTCCAACGCAACGTTGGTGTGTTCGTCGACAGTGAAGCGGTGGTAGAAGTCCGGCACCACCAGATGATCGATGCGGTCCCACGCCGGCAGCGCCGCCGCCAGCCATCCGGTGGCGCGCATCGCGCGCATGGCCGCAGCCGCGTGTGGCTGGCTCAACAGCTCCCGCCAGAACGCCGCGCCCGCCGGCCTGCGGGCGTGGGACTCTTTCCACTTCGCCTGACAAGCCTCCAGCCGCGCCTCGGTCTCGCGCGCCGGCGGGACGCCGTGCCGCGCCACGTGCAGGAACAGACGGTGCGGCAAATCGGGGTCGTGGTCCAGCTGGCCGGGGTTCCTCAGAAACAGGCGGTCGCGGGAAACCGTGAAATCCGCAGTCGAGAACCGTCTCCGGCGGTCGAACCACGCTGATAGCCGCCCTCGCTCCTGCGCTTCGAACTCCTCCACCGCCTTCTCGGCCGTCCGCACCACCGCGCCGGCGTTGCGGTACCAGGCGCGCATGAAGGAGGCCGGATCGGACGACTGCAGAAGCCCGGCGCGCGCCGCGGCCTCCTGCGCATCGAAGTCCAGCACGTTGTTGTCGCGCCCATGCACGTGGTGCAGAAAGATCCGCACCTCCGCCACGCAATCGAAGGACGCCGCGCTCTCCGGCGCCGGGCGCAGGCCGCACAGGCGCTCCAGCCACTCGCGCGCTTGCAGGTCGCGCAGCCCTCCCGGCCCCTCCTTGACATCGGGCTCCAGGTGGAAGACGGTGCGTTGAAACCTCGCGTGGCGCGCGCGGAAGCTGGAGCAGAGCGCGTGCGCCAGTTCCGCGCCGCGCGCCTGGAGGAAGCGCCGCCAGCGCGGCTCGAATTCCTTGTACAGCGCCGGGTCTCCGGCCAGCAGACGGTGGTCCAGCAGCGAGAACGCCAGTTCGGTGTTGCCTGGCTGGATCGTGCAGCATTCAGCCGGCGTGCGCACCGAATGCGACGCCCGCAGCCCCGCGTCCCACAGCCGCCGCAGGAACTCGCCCATGCGGTCGCGCTCCCGTGGCGTCGAAAACGGCCGGGCCGAAAGGATCAGCAGATCGACGTCCGAGCAGGGGAACAGCCGCCCCCGGCCGTAGCCCCCGGCGGCCAGCAGGACCACGCCGGGGGCCTCCAGATGCAGGACGAACGCCTCCCGCACCAGCGCGTCCACGCCCTGCGTGCGGCGCTCCAGCAGGGCGCGGGCGCCGGAATCAGAGGGCGTCCACGCCGCGGTCGTCATTACGGATGCGCACGGCCTCCTCCACGGCCATCACGAAGATCTTTCCGTCGCCGATTTTGCCGGTGCGCGCCACACTGGCGATCGTCGACACGATCTCCTCCACGCGCTCGGCGCGGCAAAAGATTTCGATCTTCGCCTTGGGCAGCAGGTCCACCTGGTATTCGTGGCCGCGGTAGACCTCCTTGTGTCCTTTCTGGCGCCCGTGTCCGCGCACTTCCGTGATGGTCATGCCGTCGACGCCGATCTGCTTCAGGGCTTCCTTCACGTCCTCAAGTTTGAAGGGCTGGATAATGGCTTCGATTTTCTTCACGGCAGTACCTCCCTCTTACGCCTCGAAACTGTAACCTTCCTCGCCGTGCATCGAAAGATCGAGCCCGTCGGTTTCATGCTCCGGCGCGGCGCGCAGTCCAACGGTCCAGTCGGCCAGCTTCAGGCAGATGAAGCTGCCTGCGGCCGCCAGGACGATGGAGACCAGCGCGCCCAGCCCCTGATTCAGGATCTGCATGGCGTTGCCATCCACCAGCCCCAGAGGCGCAGGGTTCCCGGCACTGTCTTTCAGGGCGTTGTTGACCGCGTTGGTGGCGAACACGCCTGTCAGCAACGCGCCCAGCGTGCCGCCCGCTCCATGCACGCCGAAAGCGTCCAGCGAATCGTCGTAGCCGAGCTTCATCTTGACCACCGCCACCATGAGGTAGCAGAACAGCCCCGCCAGCAGTCCGATCAGCAGCGCCGGCATCGGCAGCACGAAGCCCGAGGCCGGCGTGATCGCCACCAGCCCTGCCACGCAGCCGGAAATGCCTCCCAGCACGGAAGGCTTGCCCGTGCGCATCCATTCTGCCAACAGCCAGCCGGCAACGCCGCCCGCTGCGCCGAAATGTGTGGCGACGAACGCCGAGGCCGCCAGCGGCCCTGCCCCAAGAGCGGAACCCGCATTGAATCCGAACCACCCGAACCATAGCAGGCACGCGCCGGCGAAGCTCAACACGAGGGAATGCGGCCGCATCGGCTCCTCCAGATATCCTGCGCGCGGCCTCAGGTACAGGGCCGCCACAAGCGCCGAGACACCCGAAGTGATGTGGACCACGGTGCCTCCGGCGAAATCGAAGCACGGGATCTTCCCGCCGGCGAATGCGTTGAACAGCCCGCCCTTGCCCCACACCATGTGGGCCATCGGGAAGTAAACGACGAACAGCCACAGCGTCGTGTAGACCACCATGCCGGAGAACTTGATCCGCTCCGCGTAGGCGCCCGAAATCAGCGCCGGCGTGATGATGGCGAACATCATCTGGAACGCCATGAAAGTCAGGTGCGGCAGCGTCGCCGCATAGTCCGCGTTGGGCTCCATGCCGACGCCTCGCAGGAACAGGTACTGGAAACCGCCTACCACGGCGTTGCCCTCCCCGAAGGCGAGGCTGTAGCCGGCCACCGCCCAAAGCACGCTGGCCAGCGCCATGAGAATGAAGCTGTGCATCATGGTGCCGAGCACATTCTTGCGCCGCACCAGCCCGCCGTAGAAGAGCGCCAGCCCGGGGCCTGTCATCAGCAGCACGAGGGCGCAACTGGCCAGCATCCATGCGTTGTCGGCTGCGAGCTGCGCCGACGCGGCAGCCGACTCGACCGTCTTCAGAGCTTCGTTGACATCCGCCGGGGCCGCCCAGGCCGCGGCTGTGAAGAGAAAGATGGGTAGATACTTCATCGCCGTTTACTTCAATCCTGTCTCCGTGATTTCTCG
Source organism: uncultured Arcobacter sp. (assembly GCA_964458495.1). Classification (GTDB taxonomy): domain Bacteria; phylum Acidobacteriota; class Terriglobia; order Bryobacterales; family Bryobacteraceae; genus JANWVO01. The sequence continues at coordinate 301,257 of CAYWJB010000002.1, read as the reverse complement.
TCTTTCCGCGCCTTGGCGGCGCCGCCCGCCATGCACGGGCCGGCTTCGCCACGGAGGCGCACCAGTGACCTGCTCCGCAGACGGCCGCCTGCGCGATGGATCGGGGCACCGGCTGGATTCGGAATGCGGACTGCCAGACTGGGGCGAGGAACGCCGCCTGTCTTCAACCCAGAAATGCATGGCGGCTGCGGCGGGCCCGACGCGGCCCGCTTATGCCGATGCTAAACCGCACGGGCGCCGGAAATCCAACAGATAATTCTTCTGAAGCTCAGTCAAAAAATGTATCGGGGGCGGCGGGCGGGCAGCTTCGGTACACTGGAAGGGCGAGCCGCGCCGGCCGCGGCGCCGCCTGCCCCGCCCGAACGTGCAGCGCGGGGCGCATTCGTCACGTTCAATGATGACGCTCTTCTCACAGCCCGTGCCCGCGTTCCTTGCCGCCTCGGGCGATGTCGACAAGCTTCCTCTGCAGCTCCTGATCGTCTTTGGCGCCGCGAAGCTGCTGGCGGAGGCCGCCCAGCGCCTGCGCATGCCGGGCATTGTCGGGGGGCTGGTGGCGGGCATCGTCATCGGCCCTTCGGGCTTCGGCTGGATCCAGTACGACGAACTGCTGCACGCGATGGCCGAACTCGGCGTGATGTTCCTGCTGTTCCAGGTCGGGCTGGAGGTGAAGGCTACCGAACTGCTGCGCGTGGGCAAGGTGGCGCTCCTGTCCGCGGTTCTGGGCGTCATTCTGCCTTTCGCCGCGGGCTGGGGCATCATGATGGCCGCCGGGCATCCGCAGATCGAATCCATCTTCATGGGAGCGGCCATGGTGGCTACCAGCGTGGGCATCACCGCGCAGGTGCTGGCATCGAAGGGCGTGCTCAGCCACCGCACCGCGCAGGTGATTCTGGCAGCGGCGGTCATTGACGACGTGCTGGGCCTGCTCGTGCTGGCCGTCGTGTCCTCAATGGCGCGCACGGGCGGGCTGGACTGGGCCGGGCTGGCCACTTCCACCGCCGTCTCCATCCTGTTCGTCGTGGCCGTCGCCAAATACGGCTCGCGAACCGCCGGCATGGTGGTTCCGAGGCTGACGCAAGGCTTGCGCGTCGAGGAGGCCGAGTTCGCCGTGGCCGTCACGTTCCTCTTCCTGATGGCCCTGCTGGCCACCTACTCGGGGGTGGCGGCCATCATCGGCGCGTTTCTGGCCGGCATGGCGCTGGCGGAAACAGCCTCGCACCACCTGCACACGCTGGTGCGGGGCGCGGGCGAACTGATGGTTCCCTTTTTTCTGGCCTCCATCGGGCTTCAGATGGACTTGAGTGTGTTCCGCAGCGGCGCCACGGTGGTTCTGGCGCTGGTGATCCTGATCGCTGCCGTGGCGTCCAAGTGGATCGGCTGCGGCTTGGGCGCGGCGGCGCTCGGCTGGAAGGATGCATCGCGCGTGGGCGCCGGCATGTCGCCGCGCGGCGAGGTGGGCATGGTGGTGGCGCAGGTCGGGCTGAAGGCGGGCGCCATCTCGCAGCCGGTTTACGGCGTGGCCGTGTTCATGGCCGTCATGACCACGATCCTCGCGCCGCCGGTGCTCAACTGGCTTTACCGCGGCGTGCCCCCGGCGCAGCCGCCGCAGGAGGCCGCCCCGCGCGTCGAATTGGGCTGAGCGCGGCCCCTAGGCGGGCACGATCACGGCCGCGCGCGGCTGCGGCCCCACCGGGATCATCGTCAGCAGCGGCGCCGTTTTCCGCCTCCGCGTGTCCACGGGAATCGCCGGAATCCGGATCACCGCCATGTCCCCGGACGCCTGGTTCAGCACCAGCGCGAACTGCTGGTCCGGCGTGATGTAGATGGGGCCCGGCCCGGCGCCCACTCCGGTCACCGACACCACGCGTTGCTCGGCGATGCTGAACGTCGTCACCGAACCCGCCTGAGGGTTGGAGACAAACAGCAAGGGCGGCGAGGCGCTGGCCGCCATCTCGCCCGGCTTGCGCCCGCTCAGCGACGTCTGCGCGATTTCGCTGCGGTAGGGATAGGCGATCACCACCGCGTCGCTGCCCTCTCCGGTAATGAACAGCTGCCCACCGTCGGCGCTGAAACAGAACCGTTCCGGCATGACAGCCAGAGGCAGCTGCACCATCACGTCGCGCGTCTGCGCCTCCAGCAGGATCAGCTGCCGCCGGTCCAGTCCTGCCACAACAGCCACCCGCCCGTCCGAGCGGAAGCGCACCAGCCCCGGGCGGTCTTCGATCAGGCGCGGCGGCAACACCAGCCCGGTTTCCAGATGCGCGAACACCACCTCTCCGCGCCCCAGTGCGATGCAGGCCCGTGGCTGTGGGTCCGCAACGTCGAAGCTCACGGGCGGCCCCGGCAGCACGATGGACGCGCGCATGCGCAGCGGCTCGAGATCCACCGGCAGCAGGCGCGGCGGGTCCGCCACCAGGCACCATAGCCGGCCGTGCTTGAGCACCGCCGTCTGCGGCGCGCCGGGCAGCCGCAGCAGCGCTTGCGGACGGGGGTCGGCGCCTCCGAACACAATGAGAGCGCGCGCCTGCGGGCATAGCGCATACACCAGTCCCCGGTGCGCCATCACGGTCGACGCCGGCGACGGCAGGGGCAGGGAGCGCTCGTAGGCGAACCGCGCCAGGTCCACCACGCCGAGCACGGCTTCGCCCGCAGAGGCCACATACATGCGGCCCGGAAATCCACCCTTCGCCCCGCGCCGGCACGCCGCCGCGAGGACTGGAAGCGCCGCCGAAAACGCCCGCCTCGAGATCACAGAAACGCCGTCGTTTTGATGCCGGAAACCTCGATCGTCCGCCCGCAGCGCGGGTTCCGGCATCTCACCTTGTCGTCCAGCAGAACCATGTAGCTCTGCGCCTTGGCGAACTTCGCCCGGTCGCGCTCGTCCGCGCCCGCCGGCAGGCGGTCCTTCTTCCGGCGCACCAGCCATTGCAACTCGTATTCCTCCACGGTACGGCAAAACGGGCAGTTCAGCCGCGCCCTCTTCACCGTCTTAGATTCGGTGTAGAACAGCCGCTCGTCCACGATCCTCCATCTTGGCACAGCCGCGGCCATCCGGCGCATCACGCGATAATGAAAGCGTGCTGGCCGCCGCCGTCGCACTTTCCGCCGCGCTGCTGTCCTGGAAGGCGGAGATCGAATCCAAAGGGGTCGCGGTTGCCGTCGCAGTGGCGGAGAAAGACGAGGCGAGCGGGCTCTTCTCGGTGCCCGCGGACACGCCCCGCCGCGAGCTGCTGGCTCCGTGGCTCGCCAACGCGGATTTCCTCGGGCAGTTTGCGCTGATGCAGGCCACCATGGTCTATCAGCGCGCGCCCGGCGGCGACGTGGCGTTCGTGCTGCTCAACGGCGCCCTGCGCTCCCTGTGGGAGGGACACGAAGAGGCGCTGCTGGGGCACGAATTCGGCCATGTCTGGATCAAGGCCGAAAAGTTCCCCTCGCCTGTCTTCGTCCCCGGGCCCCACGCCTGCATCGCCATCCACACCGGCGACATTACCCAGCACGTCCTGATCCGGAAGGAGATGGAAAAGCGCGGCATCGACTACCGCCGGCAGTGGCTGGAGGGGCTGGAGCGCGCCATCCCGCTGATGGAAACCGCCGCGCCTCCTCCCGAAGACGACCGCTGCGCCCGCGCCAGGCTGGCCGCCGAATGGGTGGACGTCAAGCTGGGTCTCGAACCCGGCGCCTGGCCGTCCCAACCCCGTTACGAGGCTGCCGCGCGCCGCTACATGCCCGAAGTCGTCTCCACCGTCGAGCGCATCGCCGCGTATGTCCGCTCCCACGACATGAGCGACCGCGCCCAGCACCGCCAGGCCCTCCAGGCGGTGTTCGAAATGCTCAAGGATCTCGTCTACTACCGGGCGACGGAATACCGCGCCTATGGTACGCTCAAGTAGAAACCGGAGGCCGCGCCCCGTCCTCCGGCGCCGGAGCGGCCCTTGCCGCGCGGGCTTCGTTTTCTCCCCATGAACATCCGGTCTTTATTCAGTCTTTTCTCTTCGGACCTTGCCATCGATCTGGGCACAGCCAACACACTGGTCTTCGCCAAGGGCAAGGGCATCGTCGTCAACGAGCCCTCCATCGTCGCCATCAACAAGGTGACCGGCGAAGTGGAAGCGGTGGGCAAGGAGGCCAAGGAGATGCTGGGCCGCACGCCCGGCAACATCGTCGCCATCCGCCCGATGAAGGACGGCGTCATCGCCGACTTCAAGGTCACCGAGCGGATGCTGAATTACTTCATCCAGAAGGCGCACGGCCGCAAGATGCTTGTGCACCCGCGCATCGTCATCGGCGTGCCCAGCGAAATCACGCAGGTGGAAAAGCGCGCCGTCATCGACTCGGCCTACCGCGCCAAGGCGAGCGAAGTGCATCTGGTGGAGCAGGCCATGGTCGCCGCCATCGGCGCCGGGCTGCCCATCACCGAGCCTTCCGGCAACATGGTGGTCGACATCGGCGGCGGGACCACCGACGTCGCCGTCATCTCGCTCAGCGGCATCGTCTACTCCCGCTCGGTGCGCGTCGCCGGCAACGAGATGGACGACGCCATCATGCAGTACCTCAAGAAGAAGTACAACCTCCTGGTGGGCGAGCGCACCGCGGAACAGATCAAGATGCAGGTTGGCAGCGCCTATCCGCTGGACAAGCCGCTCACCATGGAGATCAAGGGGCGGAACCTCATCGAGGGCGTGCCGCGCACCATCGTCGTCAACGACGAGGAGATCCGCGAGGCCCTCTCCGAATGCGTGGCCACCATCATGAACGCCATCCGCGTGGCGCTCGAGCGCACGCCGCCGGAATTGAGCGCCGACATCAGCGACCGAGGCATCGTCCTCACCGGCGGCGGCGCCCTGCTGAAGAACCTCGACAAGCGCATCCGCGAGGAGACGGGGCTGCCCGTGTCGATCGCCGAAGACCCGCTCGCCAGCGTCGTGCTCGGCACCGGCCGCATGCTCACCGATTTCAAACTGCTGCGGCGCATCGCCATCGAGTAGTGCGCCGCCGCCGAGGCTGCCAGGGCCTATGGACAGTTTTCTGGGCCGCTACCGGAACCTGAGCGTGCTGCTGCTGCTCGTCGTCGGGCAGCTTTTGCTGCTCGCCTGGCAGATCCGCAGCAGCCAGGACGTGCCGCTGATCCGCGTTTGGGCGGTGGCTGCCGTCACGCCTCTCGCCCGCGGTCTGGAATCCGCGCGCGCTGGCGCCGGCCGGTTCCTCTCCCAGTACATTGTCCTCGGCGATCTGCGGGCCGAAAACGAACGCCTCCGCCGGGAGCTGGAGGATCTGAAGCTGAAGAATCACTTCCTCGCTGCGGAACTCGCCTCTGCCGACCGCGCCCGCGCTCTTGAGCAGTTCCGCGCCCGCACGCCCTCCAGGACCCTCGCGGTGCGTGTCATCGGCACCGGCGCGGGGCCCGGAACCCACACGGTCTTCGTCGACCGCGGCGCCTCCGACGGCGTTCAGCGCGGCATGGCCGCCATCACGCCGGAAGGCATCGTCGGCAAGGTCGTCGCCGCTTACCCGATGGCTTCGCTGGTGCAGCTCATCACGGCGCAAGGAGCCGCGGCCAGCGTGATTTCCCTCAAGAGCCGGTTGCGTGGCTCGCTCAAGGGCACCGGCGGCGCGCTCTGCGCGGTGGATCACATCGACAACAAGGATCCGCTCGAGCCGGGCGAATGGTTCTACACGTCAGGTGCGGACCGCGTGTTCCCCCGCGGACTCCCTGCCGGCCAAGTCACCCTCGTCCGCGAAGGCCGCAGCGGGAAGGAAGTCCTGGTGGAGCCCAGCGGCCTGAAGAACCGCCTCGAGGAGATGCTCATCGTGCTCGACGGCGTGCATCAGATCCTCCCCTCGCCGGATCAGCCTCCCGCGGAAGCCGTGAGCCTGCTGCCTCCGCCGCCTCCGGAGAGCGCCTCCGGCGAGCCTGCTCCCGCGCCGGCTGCGAAAGGCGGGGCCATGACCGATGCAGACCGCCTCGCCGAACGCTACCGCCGCCTCACCGAGTCGCAAGGCTTGCAGCTCGGCGTCAAGGGACGCATCGCCGATTTCACTCGGGAGCCTCCCGCAGGCACGGCCCCGGCGCCTGCTCCGAAAAAAGCTGAGCCGCCGCAACCATGAGCCGCCTCGAGGACAGTCTGACAGCCGGGCTTGCCGTCCGCGGCAAGGCTTCCCGTTTTCCGGCGCTGCTCTATTTGCTGGCGCCGGCCGCGGCAATTCTCTTCCAGATCTATGTGCCGCGGTTTCTGGAGGCGCTGTCCTATCTCGAGCTTCCTCTGCTTGTGGCCATCTACTTCGCGCTGATGCGCCGCAAGCCCGCCTCCGGCGCCTTCATCGGATGCCTGATCGGACTCGCACAGGACTCGCTCTCGCCCCACCCGCTCGGCATGAACGGCATCAGCAAGACCCTCTCCTGCTACTTCGCCGCCTCCATCAGCCTTCGCTTCGATGTCGAGAATCCCGTCCTGCGGTTCATCCTCGGCTTCTTCTTTTACCTCTTCCACGCGTTCTTCTTCTGGTCGCTCAGCCGCGGTCTGCTAGGCCAGCAGGTCGATTTCCCCATTCCGCAAACGGTCATCTCGGCGTTCCTGAACGCCGTCGTCGCCGCCGCGCTGTTCAGTTTCCTCGACCGTTTCCGGCGCGAGGACTGAGCGCCGCCGTACGAGCGGCTTTCCGCTCCCCGGTCAGATGCAGCACCATCATGCGTCCGTCCGTGCGAAGCTCGTCGCCGGTGGCATTGCCCGCGCGCGTCGGCGCGCCGGGGCGTTCGACCAGCGAATAACCGGTGGCAACGCCGGTGAACAGCAGATCATCGGCGATCTTTTGCCGCTCCTTGTCGATCTCCGGATCGATCAGGTGATACCATTGCGTGCCTTTGCGCCCGACGCCGATGCCGATGTCATGCGTCGCCGAGGCGACCCACACCGCGTGCCCGCGCCAGGTTTCCTCCCTGCGGAAGACACGGAAATGGTGGCGCTTGGCCACCGTGTTCAGGTCCTTCTGATACTCGTAGTCCGGGTCCTTGCCTTCCAGTTGCAGCAGCGAGAACGGCGCCTCGCTGTACCCGCTTTTCCGCAGCGCCTGCAGCGCAGTGACCAGGCCGCTCTTGACGCCGAGGCTCCGCGCCTCCACCCACCCCGCCATGCGGAAGCCTGTTTCCAGATCCTCCTGCGCGCCGAGAAACATCAGATTGACAATGTCGGAATCCTCCCCTGACGGCGTCTTCACCCGAAGCGGCTGCCGCTGCACGAGTTCGACCAGATCAGCCGGGGCGGGGATTTCTCTCCACCCTTTTTGCGGCGCCTTTGTCGCCAGCTTCTCGGGAACGGCCACCCGCAGAATCATCTCCACGCCTTCCGGGTAGTGGATTTCCCGTCCCAGTGTCAGGTTGTAGGCGTGCGTCGACCAGCGCAGCCCCTCCGAGACTCCAGGCAGCACAAAGCCGAGCCCGCGCAGCCCGATCGTCCACCTGCCGACGGCCTCGTTCGGGAACGGGACGCCGAGAATCCGGCCGTGGTGAACCGTCTCTCTCGCGTTGTCCACTTCCACCACCCGCACCGCCAGCCGGGTTCGAGTCCCGTCTTCGTGGATGAAACTCGCGAACTCGGGCAAAGCTTCGGCGCGGACGAAGCGGTTGCGGGCGTTTCGAACCGAGAGCAGCGTGCCTTCCACTTTCGTGCCCGGCGACAAGACCACTCTTCCGTTGGCCATCGCGGGTGCAATCACCACGGCCTCCAGCTTCTCTCCGCACCGCGAGTCCTTGCTGTGGACCGGCTTGGTGAGGCGGACCCAGATGCGCGTGCCCTCCGGCACGTCAGCCTCAAGCGAGCTTGCCAGGGCGGTGAACTGACGCTTTCGCGCCATCTCGCGAAGACTGCCGATGAAGTCGGCCAGCCGCTCAGACTCCTTGTGGCTGACCCCGCGCTGCGCGTCCGCCTGCTCCAGGACGTAGCGGAGTGCATCCTGCGGGTTTGCCTCTTCCCAGTCGAGCGCCGTGTTGCCGTAGTCGTCCTCTGCGTTGACGTCGATGCCGGCGTCGATCAGGATTTCGGCCAACTCGCGGTAGGCGCGGTGCGTGTCCCGGCCGCGGAATTGCGCTGTTCCGATGGCGATCCAGTGCAAGGCCGTCCGGCCCTGCTCGCCTCTGGCCTGGACATCGGCCCCTTCCTCGGCCAGCGCGCGGGCGCGCTGAACGAACTTTCTCGCTGCGCCTTCCTTCTTTTCGAGCGTGGCGAGCTGGAGAGCCTCCACGAGTTGACGCCCCTTCTCCTTCGCCCCTGCCGGATCCGGAGGCGGTGCGGCGCCGGCCAGTCTGGATGGGCACCACAGCGTTAGCGTGAAGCAGAGAGTCCCCGCTGCCGCGAGTTTGCCGCTGCGGAAGATGCGTCTGGAATCCATCACGGCCTCCTGATCCGGTCCGCCCGCCCCGCGTGGCGGGACGCCCGAGCGCAGCTTGCGCGCTCCCCGGTTACCTGTATTGACTCGGGTCCAGTATCCGTTTATTCTGCTACTGTTGCTCAAATTCTACAAGAGGAGCTTTTACATGAGGGAGCGATTCCGATCCATGCCTGTACAGGCCGGTTTGATTCTTCTGCTGTTGTTTCCTGCTGTCTGTCTGAGCCAGACGCCTCCGCCAGGGCGGGCGCTTGCCGTGGAGCACGCGGTGCCGTTCGGACAGATCGCGGGCAAATTGCTGCTCTATGGCGACTATCTGGTGTTCGTCGATGACGGACAGCCTGCCGATTCGTTCGTCGTCCCGAGGGCCTCGATCGAGACCCTGAACGCAGATGGAGCGGTCATCACGCTGCAACTCAAGGAACCCGTCAGGAACCGCTCCGGCGAAACCCGCCGGGTGAGTTTCCGCGTGCTCGACGGGAACACCGCAGAGGTTACCGGCTGGCATAGCGCGCGCGCGGGCGCAGCCGCGCCCGCCGAAGCACGCGCCGCCGAGGCGCCTGCGCCGGAAGGGGCGAAGGTGTTCCAGGCCCGTCACAACCACCGCATCGGCTCCTGCAATGGCCGTTTGCTCGTCACGGCGGACCAGGTCACCTACGAATCGACGGACTCGGTAAGCCATTCGCGGCGGTGGCCGCTCAAGCAGATTCGCGAGATCAGCCTGCCAAACCCGTATGAGCTGAACGTGCGGCCCTTCAATGGCGGCAACTACAAGCTGATGCTTGAAGGTTCGGGCATGGACCCGGCCACGTTCAAGGAGCTGGTTGACCGGGTCGCCTCGGCGCGGGCGCTGCGCTGAAAAGCGAGGTTGCCGTGGAAGACCAAGCAAACGGTCCGAAGGTATCGCGGCGGACCATTCTCTTCGGCGGGGCGGTGTTGGCCGTGTTTCTGCTTGGGTTCATTCCGCAATTCCGCGCGGCTTCGGCTGCGCGCTCGGAACTGCAGACGGCCCGGGCGGAACTCGAACAGCTCCGGCAGGAAGCGGCCAGAGGCCAGTTGCGCGACCTGGCCGCGCTGCTGCTCTACGAGGTGGCCCAGCGCAACTTCGGCATCGCGGCGCGGCATTCGGGCGCTTTGTTCGACCGCCTTCAGGAGGCCGTTGCCTCCGGCCCTGACGCCAACAACGAGTCGCTCCGTCAGGCGCTGGCTGCAAGGGACGCCGTCACCGCCGGGCTGGCATCGGCGGACCCGGCGGTGCAGGCGGAAGTGCTGCGCGTCTTCCGTCTTGTGTTCGACGCCACGAGGAAGCCATAGCGGGCCGCCCCGGGGGCAGGCGCTACACTGGACAATGAGGCCCGTGGGCGGGCCGAAGGATTGTCGTGCGATATCTGCGCGCCGAACGGGAACCTGACGCCGCTTCCCGCCCCTTGTTTCGCGACGAGGCGAAATTCGCCGCTGGCAAGCTTGCCGTCTTCCAGTACTTCGTTGTCGCCGTCTTCCTTTATCTCGCCCTCGGCTACTGGGACCTCCAGGTGCTCAACCAGGAGTTCTACTCCGAAAAGGCCCAGCAGAACCAGATCAAGAGCCTGCCGATTCTCGCCCCCCGCGGCAAGATTCTCGACCGCGACGGGCGCGTCATCGTCGACAACCACGAATCCTACCGCCTCATCCTCTCGCGCGAGAACCTCCAGCAGTCGCACCTGCGCCCCATCGCGCTCGGCCTCAACCTCGACCCGGCGGAACTCGAGGCCAAGGTGCGGCGCTACCGGAACCAGCCCACCTACTTCGCCATCCCGCTCAAGGAGGAACTGAGCCCCGATGAGCTGGCCTTCGTCGAGTCCTTCCAGGGCTCGAGCGGCTTCCCGGAGCTGGAACTGATCAAGTCCCAATACCGCCTGTACCCGCAGGGTGGCCTCGCCGCGCACCTGCTTGGATACGTGAGCGAGATCAGCGACGCCGAGCTGAATTCGGCCGACTGGGCGCATCACAACCCGGGCGACCTGATCGGCAAGACGGGCGTGGAGCGCTACTACAACGAGCACCTGAGCGGCGTCGATGGCCAGCGCCAGGTGCGCGTCGACAACCGCATGAACACGCGAGAGGTGCTGGGGATCAAAGAGGCCGTGCCGGGCCGCGATCTCCGCCTCACCATCGACCTCGATCTCCAGGTGGTGGCCGAACTCGCCATGGAGGACAAGCGCGGCGCCGTCCTGGCTCTCGATCCCCGTTCCGGCGATGTGCTGGCGCTTGTCTCGCGGCCGTCCTATGATCCCAACCGCTTTGCCAGCCGCATCAGCGCGCGCGAGTTTGCCGCGCTTGTCCAGGATCCCTACCGGCCGCTTTTTAACCGCGCCCTTCAGGCGCAGCTCGCGCCCGGTTCCACCTTCAAGCCGATCCTGGCGCTGGCGGCTCTCGAGACCGGCGCCATCGACGAGAATTTCACCGTCCGTTGCTCGGGCGGCGCCACCTGGTACGGCCGCTTCTTCAAGTGCCACCGCCGCGGCGGCCACGGCACGGTGAACCTGCACACCGCCATCGCGCAGAGCTGCGACGTGTTCTTCTACGCTGTCGGCAACCGGCTCGGCATCGACGCCATCGCGCAATATGCTCAACTCGTGGGTTTTGGCAGCCGCACCGGCGTCGATCTGCCAGGCGAAAAGGAAGGCGTGGTGCCCTCCTCGCAGTGGAAGATCCGGACCCAGCGCGAAAAATGGTACGCGGGCGAGACCATCTCGGTCGCCATCGGCCAGGGCGCTCTCACCGTGACGCCCTTGCAGCTGGCTCACGCTATAGGCGGCATCGCCACTGGCGGCGTCTTCATGCGGCCCCATGTCGTGCGTCTCGAGCAGCCGGAGCCGCCCGCGCGCAAGGCGGACTTCCATCCGGACAATGTCCGCAAGGTCGTTCAGGGGATGTGCGCCGTCGTCAACGAGTGGGGCACGGCCTCGGCCTCGAGAATCCCCGGCATCACCATGTGCGGCAAGACCGGCACGGCGCAACTGGCTTCCAACGATCTCCTGCGGCTGAAGAATTCCGCCGACTGGCACGACAATGCCTGGTTTGTCGGTTTCGCGCCGCCGGAGAATCCGGAAATCGTGGTCGCGGTGCTGTGGGAAAACGGCGCTCACGGCGACATGGCCGCTCCCATTGCCCGGGACGTGATCAAAGCCTGGTTCGACAAAAAAACCCGCATCGAGCGCCTGGCCCGTCCGCCCGCCAGTCTCGCCTCGGCGTGGCTTCAGCCGCCCGCCGCGGCTCGGGAGGGCCGCTGATGGCCGCCTACCGCTCAGTGCGCCATCTCGACTGGGCGCTCATTCTCACCGCCATCGCCCTCGCCGCCATCGGCATTCTCCAGATTTATAGCGCCACGCTGGACACCGCCTGGCGTTCCGCCTGGTGGAAGCAGGCCGTTTTCCTCTGCCTGGGGCTCGCCGCCATGTGGATCATGGCGCGCATCGATTACCACACGCTGCTGGGACAAGTGCCCCTGCTGTATGGCATCAGCCTGGGCCTGCTGATCCTTACGCCGGCCGTCGGATCTCTCGTCTGGGGATCGAAGCGCTGGATCCCGCTCGGTTTCGGTTTCAAGTTCCAGCCTTCGGAATTTGTCAAACTGGTGATAGTATTACTGGTAGCCCGGTATTTGGCGGAGCTGAAATCGGATCGGCTCGAAGGCCGGGACCTGGTGAAGCTGGGTGGGCTCGTCGGCTTGCCATGCGGGCTGGTCGCGGCCCAGCCGGATCTTGGGACGTCCCTGACGTACGTGCCCATCGTCCTCGCCGGGATGTTTTTCGGCGGCATACGGTGGCAGCACGCGCTGCTGACCGGCGCGGCGGCTGCCCTCCTGTTGCCCGTTGGCTGGTATTCGCTGAAGGATTATCAGAAGGCTCGGCTGGAAACGTTCCTCGATCCCATGAAGGATCCCGCCGGAAAGGGATATCAGGTCATCCAGTCGAAGATCGCGGTCGGCGCTGGCGGCATCTGGGGCCGCGGCGTGGCGCGGGGCTCGCAGACGCAGCTCCGCTTCCTGCCGGTGGCCCATACGGATTTCATCATCTCCGCTTTCGCCGAGGAACATGGTTTTGTCGGAGTCCTGGTCGTGCTCGGGCTGTACTTCCTGCTTCTGATGCAGATCATCCAGAATGCGCAGGCGGCGCCCGACCGGGCAGGCATGAGTATTTGCATGGGTGTTTGCTCGATTCTGCTGTTCCATCTGCTCGTGAACGCGGGCATGGCGGCAGGGCGGATGCCGGTCACCGGCATTCCGCTCCCCCTGATGAGCTACGGGGGATCGAGCATGTTGTCGGTTTTTATGATGCTGGGGCTGGTCAACAATGTCAGGCTCCGGCGGCTTGCAGCGTGATCTGGAAAGAGAGAGCGTGGCCGGACTGGTTCGCCGGTCCGGCGGCAGGTGAAGATCCAGGACAGAGATTTTGCAGGCGTGATTCCGCCTCCCGTCCGTGCGCGGCTGCGGCATGAGTGGCGCCCCCTGGGCCCCGGGCCGGCCGGCACGGCGGTCTGTGAAAGATTCTTGCACCGGAAGGTTTCGGCCCGTGGCCAGTCCATGACAGCGCCGGGCCTTCCCGCCTGAACTGGCCGGAGTATCGGATCCCTCCTCTCTCCCCTCCAGGCTTTCACGCGACTGGAGTGGAGGTAAGGCAGCATGCCATCCAAAGAATTGGTGGTCACGCAGAACCGCCATGAAACCAAAGCGGCCATCCTCGAGGACGGCCAGCTCGTAGAAATCTATTTCCAGCGGGCCAACGAATATTCGCTGGCCGGCAGCATCCACAAGGGGCGCGTCACGCGCGTGCTGCCCGGAATGCAGTCCGCCTTCGTCGACCTCGGCCTGGAGCGCGACTGCTTCCTTTACGTCTCGGACTTCTTCGAAGAGAACGCCGACGAATTCGACCGCGTGCCCGAGGAACGGCGGCCCCGCGACCGCGGACGTCACCGCGCCGCTCCCGCGCAGGCGGAGCCGGCGCCCGCACCCGCAGTCGCAGAAGAAGAGGCTGCCGCCCCCGCCGAGCCGCGCGAGCGTGGCGACCGCCGCTCCCGCCGCACTCGCCGCCGCCGCCGGCCCGGCCGCGGCCTGCCCGAGTCCAAGTTCGCCACACTTGAAGAGCCTGCGGAATCCTCCACTGGCGAGGAGCCCGAAGCCCCGGCCGCTCCGCCCGACGACCTGATCCTCTTGCCCGGTGAATCCCTCGCCAAGTACCGCCGGAGCCAGGAGTCCGGCAAGCCTGCTGCCGATTCTGTGGCTCTGACCGACGAGGAACTCGAAGAGGCTGCCGAAGACGCGGCCGAGGAGATCCTCGACCGTGTCGAGGCGCTCGAACACGCTGGTGAGTGGTCCGGGCAGCCTGAAGAAGCCGCTCCGGCCGGACCCGGGATCAACGGCGAGGTGTCCGCCGAGGAGGGCGAGGAAGCCGCTGCCGCGGATGAAGCAACGGAGGCAGAGGAGCTCGAAACAGGCGCAGCCGGGGCGGAGGAGTCCGAAGGGGAGGTGCTCGAAGAAGAGGAACCCGCCGGCGGCGAAGTCCCGGCAGGGGCGGATCGCAGCGGGGAAGAAGCGGTGGCGGCCGAGTCTGAAGAAGCCGGGGATCAGCCTGTTCTTGAATCGGAAGCAGAGGGCGCTGAGGTAGCCGAAACTGAATCGACCGCTGGCGACGAAGAATCAGGCCCCGAACCCGCCCGCATGCCTTTCAGTCTCACCGCGACTCTCCGCGCGCAGGGCGGCAAGGCGCCCCACCGCATTACGCGCCGTTCCCGCCGCCGGGGGCGCGGCGAGCGCGGCGCCACAACCGCGGAAACGCCCGAGCTTCCCGCGGCGGTCGCGCCCGCTCCAGCGGAAGTGAGGGAGCCCGCACCGGAGCGCCCCGAGCGCGAACGCCCGCCGCAGCCCTCGATCTCCGACCTGCTGAAAGAGGGGCAGGAGATCATCGTCCAGATCGCCAAGGAGCCGCTCGGCCAGAAGGGCGCCCGCATCACGTCCCACATCGCCCTCCCCGGCCGCTACGTCGTCTACATGCCGACAGTGGACCATCTCGGAGTCAGCCGCCGCATCTCCACCGACGAGGAGCGCCAGCGCCTGCGCCGCATCCTTCAGAAACACCGCGAGGGGATGCCCGGCGGCTTCATCATGCGCACCGCGGGCGAGGGGCGCAGCGAAGAGGAGATCGCCGCCGATATGCGGCATCTGGCCACGCTGTGGCTCGACATCAAGCAGAAAGCCGAAAAGCGCCGCGCCCCGGCGCTGCTCCACCACGACGTGGAAATCGTCCAGCGCATCATCCGCGACCAGCTGACCGAGGGCTTCAAGGCCATCTGGGTGGACAGCGAGGATCTCTACGAGCAGGTGCTGCACAACGTCGAACGCTTCCAGCCCTCCTTGCTCGGCCGCGTGAAGCTCTATACCCGCCCCGAGCCCATCTTCGATGCCTTTGGCATCACCCAGGAGCTCGAAAAGGCCCTCCGGCCGAAAGTCTGGCTCAAGTCCGGCGGATATATTGTCATCAATCAGACGGAAGCGCTAGTCGCGATCGATGTCAATACCGGAAAATTCGTCGGAAAATCGAACCGCCTGGAAGACACAATCGTCAAGACCAACCTGGAGGCTGTCAAGGAAATTGTGCGCCAGATCCGGCTGCGCGATCTCGGCGGCATCATCGTGGTCGACTTCATCGACATGGAAGAGCGCAAGAACCGCCAGAAGGTGATGCAGGCGCTCGAGGAGACCATGCGCCAGGACAAGGCACCCTACAAGATCCTCCAGTTCAATGATTTCGGCCTCGTCGCCATCACCCGCAAGCGGGTCAAGCAGTCCCTGGAGCGCACGCTTTGCTCGCCCTGCCCCACCTGTGAGGGCGCAGGCTACGTCAAGAGCGTCACCACGGTGATCGGCGAGATCCTCACCGAGGCTTCGAAGTACGCCAAGGTCGTCGATACTCCGAATGTCGTCCTGCGCGTGCATCCGGATGTCGCCAGGGAATTGAAGTCGACCAGCAATGACTATCTGGAGGAACTGGAAGAAATCCTCGGCCGCCCTGTGATCGTGACTCCGGATCCTCTGTTGCACCCGGAGAAATTCGATCTCGCCTGACGCGCAGCATCCAGGTTCCGGAACCCCCGCTGAGAAGCTTCCCGGCACCTCCCCGGGGATGGAACCGGACGGTTTGGAATGGGGAAACGCCTTGCGAGGCCATCTTGCGATCCGTGCAGAGCGTCGGGCGCATGAACTGCCGACGATTTCATGCCGGTCCGTCGTTTCCGGTCTGCACTCTCTCTGTAGCCGCGGCATGAGGCCGCCGGCCGGAAGGCCAACCGGCGTGCTGCGGCTCTCCCCGCGGCTTTTCGTCCTGGTGGCCGCTGCCGCTCTTGCTCTGCCTGCACAACGCATCACTGTCTTCAGCGAATTTCAGCGGCCGCGGCCAGACGGGGAGGTCGTCGCGGCAGATCGTGTCGCGGCGCGGCGCGAGATCCTCTCGCCGGCGCTGGTCCGCAATGGCTGGGTCTCGCTGCTGTTCTCCGTGGAGGCGCCGCCGGGGGAAAACTACACCATTTATGTGGCGCAGAACCCCGACGCCACGGCGAGAGCGGATCTCTACCAGCTTGAATATGTGAATCGAGGCGGCGAGTGGATCCCGGATGGGCTCAAGCCCGTCGAGCAGCCCGTTCAAGCTGCGCTGTCCGAGGGGCAGCGGGCACAAGGCTACCTGCTGGACCTCTTCCTGGCCGCCTCCACGCCCGTTGAGCGCTTCCGGCTGGAGATCCAACTGCACGCCGGCGGGCGGTGGACGATCTACCCTATGGAAATGCGTCCGGTGGAAACCATCGCTCCAGCAGCGCCTCCGCTGCGCGGCTCGCTTCCCCCTGTCGAAGCGCGCGCCGACGAGACGGTAAGGCTGGCCCTGCGCAGCACGCTCTGTTCGGAGTCCCCGCCGCCGGGTGTTGCGCTCGATAACCTGCGAGCCGTTCTGCTTCGCAACGCGCTTCAGGATCTCGCCATCGCGAGAGAGAAATCCCGAGGCGCCGCCGGCGGTCTCCTTGCGCGGCTCCCGCTCGTGGGCGGTTGGTCGTCGCGGGAAGACTTCTGCACTTCCAGCCAGCCCGCTCCCCGCGGGACGGAGTGGTGGCTGCGGGTGCGTGGCCACCTTTATCAGGACCTGCGCCTTCCGGAGCTTGATGGCTCCCGTTGATCCTTGGGACACGTCTCCCGCCAGGATCCTGCTTTGCGCAGGTCCGCCCAAACCGTGATCCCCTGGTTGCCCCGGATGCAGCCCGGCTCTGCCTTGCACCTGGCCACGAGGTGCCCCGCAACCCGGTGCGCGTCCTTGCCTCCTCATTTATTGCTGCAACGGCGCGAATCGCATGATGTGCTCCCGCGCCGCCATTGGCCGGCCTGCCGGTGCGGCCGGCGAACGGGAGCCGCAGCCCGGGGGATGCTACACTGGAGAGGAACTCCCGCGCAGTGCGCCCGCCCTGCTGAACTGACCCGGAGAGGTGGCCGAGTGGTTGAAGGCGCACGCTTGGAAAGCGTGTATACGGGAAACCGTATCGCGGGTTCGAATCCCGCCCTCTCCGCCATTTCACCGGTTGCCATCGAGCCTTGAGTCTCCTCTTCGTACGAGATCCGTTCGAGCTGTCACGGTTCGAGCTGGCAGTCTGCCTACCGTCATCCTCCGGTATCCGCCTTCTTTTCGCCTCAATTCCGATGCGATGTCGCTAACCCTTCCAGAACCGGCCCTCACGAGCTGTCACGCCATCAGGCACCCCGGCGCCAAGAACGGAAGCGGTGTTGCGGAGGGCAAGTCGGGTCTGCCGCCCAGCCAACCGGGGAAGGGGCATGCGGATGTTACAATTCAGAGAGCTTGACTCGCGCAACTGACGCCCGAGCCGGCAGGCGCCGCAGGCTCGTCGACATCCTCGGGGAACTCCGGTGCGATGCAGCCGTCATTTCCCACTTGCCCAATGTCCGCTACCTGTCGGGTTTCTCGGGGAGCAACGGCCTGCTTTTCGTACAGCACCACCGGTCGACCCTCTTCACCGATCCCCGCTATGACCTTCAGGCTCACGAGGAAGCCGACTGCACGGTGCGCATCGTGAGCGGATCCACGTGGGAGGCGCTCTGGAAATTCGCGGCGCGGCGTGCGAAGCGCGTGGCGCTGGAAGGCGACCGTGTGAGCCATCAGGAATGGATGCAGGCCGCCGGGAAGCTGGGCCGCGGAGCGAAACTCGTGTCCCTGGACGGAGCCGTGGACCGGATGCGAATGGTCAAGTCCCCGGCCGAGGTGGATGCGATCCGCGCCTCGGCCCGGCTCTGCGTGCGGGCGTTCCTGCAGGCCGTGCGCCGCTTCCGTCCCGGCATGACGGAAAACGAGGCCGCTGCGGAGATCGATTACCGGATGCGCCGCCTGGGCGCTTCCGGCACTGCGTTCGAGACCATTGTCGCCGCCGGCGCCCGGGCGGCCCTGCCCCATGCGCGCCCCGGCGTGGAGAGACTGGCGGCGGGACAGCCGGTGCTGATCGACATGGGCGCCAACCTCGGCGGTTACATGAGCGACATGACGCGCGTAGTTCACCTGGGCGCGCCGCCGCGGAAGTATGCGCGCCTGTACCAGGCCGTTTTGGAGGCGCAACAGGCGGCGCTGGCGGCAATCCGTCCGGGAGCCGAAGCGCGCCAGGTGGACGGCGCGGCGCGTCGCATTTTGAAGAAGCACGGGTTGGATCGTTTCTTCACACACTCCACCGGACACGGTGTAGGACTGGAAATCCACGAGGGGCCAAGAATCGGGGCCAAGTCCAAAGATACATTGGAAGCGGGGATGGTGATAACCGTGGAGCCGGGCGTATACCTGGCAGGAGAAGCGGGCGTCCGGATCGAAGATACGGTCGTGGTGACCACGGCTGGCGCGGAGATCCTGACGCCTGCGGCGAAAGAACTGGTGGTACTGGAATCATGACCATTGAAGAGATCCGAGAGTTGATACACGTTGTTTGTTCCAGCGGAATCGCCGAACTGGAAGTGCAGCGAGGCGAGAACCGCGTCTGGATCAAGCGCACGGCGGGCGCGGCCATGGCCGAGGTAGCGGTTCCGCAAGCGAGCGCCCCGGCTGCCGCCCCCATCCCAGTCACGCCGCCCATCACGCCTCCCCCGGAAAGCGTCACCGTGGCGGCGCCGCAGGCAGCGCCTCCGGCGGGGTCGCCTGACCTGACCGATCCCACCCTCCAGCCGGTCAAGAGCCCCATCGTCGGCACCTTCTATGAAGCCCCGGCGCCCGGGGCGGAGCCGTTCGTCCGGGTGGGCGACACGATCCAGCCGGGCAAGGTGCTCTGCATCATCGAGTCGATGAAGCTCATGAACGAAATCGAGGCCGAAATCTCCGGCACCATCGTAAAGCGGCTGGTCGAGAACGGCCAGCCGGTCGAGTATGGCGAGGTGCTGTTCCTCGTCAAGCCGAGCTGAGCATGGGGTTCGAGAAGGTTCTCATTGCCAACCGCGGCGAGATCGCCGTCCGTGTCATTGCCGCCTGCAAGGATCTGGGCATCCGGACGGTGGCCGTGTACTCGGAGGCGGACCGCTACTCGCTGCACGTGCGCTTCGCCGACGAGGCTCTCTGCATCGGCCCGGCCAAAAGCACGCTGAGCTACCTCAACATTCCGGCCGTGATCAGCGCCGCCGAGATCACCAACGCCGACGCCATCCATCCCGGTTACGGCTTCCTGAGCGAGAACGCCGACTTTGCCGAGGTGTGCCGCGCCTCGGGCATCAAGTTCATCGGCCCGCCGCCGGAAGTGATCCGAATGATGGGCCTGAAGCAGCTGGCGCGCGAAAAGATGCAGGAGCACGGCGTTCCCATCCTGCCGGGCTCCAAGGGCCTGTTGAAGACCACCGAGGAGGCGCTGGAAACGGCCGAAGCCATCGGATACCCCGTGATGCTGAAGGCCTCAGCCGGCGGCGGCGGGCGCGGCATGCGCATCGTGCGCGGCCCTGGCGAGCTGCCGCCGCTCTTCGCTCAAGCCCGACAGGAGGCCGAGAACGCCTTCTCCAACGGCGATTTGTACTGCGAGAAGTTCATCGAGAAGCCGCGCCACATCGAGTTTCAGATCCTGGCCGACGAGCACGGCCGTGTCGAGGTGCTCGGCGAGCGGGAATGCTCCATTCAGCGCCGCCACCAGAAGCTGATTGAAGAGGCGCCCAGCCCGGCCATGACGCCAGAGCGTCGCGACAGGGTCTGCCGGGCGCTCCGTGAGGCTTTCGCCGCAATCGGCTACACCAACGCAGGCACGGTCGAATTCCTCATGGACGAATCCGGGGAGTTGTACTTCATCGAAGTCAATGCCCGCATCCAGGTCGAGCACCCGGTGACCGAAATGATCACCGGCCTCGACCTGGTGAAGGCGCAGCTCCGCATTGCCCAGGGGGAGGCGCTCGAGTCGATCCTGGGAGGCCCGGTCTCCCTCCGCGGCCATGCCATTGAGTGCCGGATCAACGCCGAACACCCCGCCACGTTTGTGCCTTCGCCGGGCAGGATTCAGGCCCTGTGTCTGCCCGGCTCCATCGGCGTGCGCGTGGACACCGCCGTTTACGCCGGCGGCGTTATTCCGCCCTATTACGATTCGCTGGTGGCCAAGCTGATCGCCTACGGAAGCGACCGCTCCGAGGCCATCCGGCGCATGCAGCGCGCGCTGGAAATGTTCGTCGTCGAGGGGATCCATACTTCCATTCCCCTCCACCAACAGATCCTCGCCCACCCCGAATTCCAGTCCGGCGCCATCGATACCCACTTCATCCAGCGCAACTTCGGCAAGAAAGGCTGACCGCGCTTCCCGGCCCTTGCCTCGCCTGTCCTGATCCGTTTATACTGCTGTCTTCCAGCCTGGGAAGCAGAATGGCCTCTCAAGCGCACAACCCGCACCCCGCCGCGCCTCCGCCGTCAGACGGCTTCGACCCGATTGAAGTGCAACGAGAAGCGGCGATGTTCTACGGGCTCTTTCTGCGAGGCGCCTCCCCGGAAGACCTGCGGCGCGACATCGCCATCCCGCGGGAGATGATCCGCAAGTGGTTGTCGCACCCCCTCTATGGAGGGCAGTTCCGCGAAAACGTCCGCCGTATCTACCGCTTCAGGCGCCAAGTGCTTGCAGTGTTCGACGAACTCGTCGATCAGGCGCGCATGAAGGATCGCCTTCAGTAGCCTGCTTTGAAGTTGAAAACCCGGCCGCTGGCCGGCGCGGAAAGCCGGACTGCCCACCGGAAATCTTCAGGGCAGCAGCTTTTCAAAGCGCCCCCATTCGAAGATCCACTCACCCTCCACCCGGTCGCCTGCCGCACGGATGCGTCCGCCTGCCAACAGGGACGGCAGGGAATCCTGGTCTCCATGCGCCGCGGCAGCCTCCCGCAGGGACGCGAGCACGCTGTCCCATCGCCCGGCGATTTCTCGCGCCTTCTCGCCGTCCGGGCAGGCAATCTCCAGCCTCACTTGCAGGCGGCTGCCCGACGCTCCGGCGCTCCACAACAGCCACTTCGCTCCCTGCATCCCCTGTACCGCAAGCTCAAGCCATGCCGGCGCCCCCGGGCCGGCATCGAGCATCTTCGCTGGCGCGAACACCCACAACGGCGCGGCGGGTGGCTGCCACTGCGGTTCCGGCGCCAGATCGCCGAATGCGGCTGCCGCGAGCGGATCGGGATTCACGGCGATGCCCAGCCTCCCGCTGCGCAGCCGGACCCAGGAGATCTGCCTCTCCGGCGCCGACCCTTGCATCGAGCACAGCTCGCTCACGCAGCGGCCCCCATGCGCCAAAAAGTACCGGCGCAGCTTCGCGAGATCGATCCGCGCATCGGCGACGATCCACCGCCGCCCGTTTTCTGCGCGCAGCAAGACCGCATTCAGGTCACGGCGATACTCGAACCCCGTGGCAGCCACGAAGGCCTTGTAATCGTCCTCCTCGGCGCCTGCCTCTCCGGCCAGCCTCTGCAAGATGCCGGATTGGCGCAACGCACGGGCATCCACATAAACGGTCAGTCCATCGCGCGCGGGCAGTTCCGCCAGCATCGCCCGCACGTCGCTCCGCCGCCCCGGCCCGTAGCGCCACAGAAGAAAGCCGGCCAGCGCCAGCGCAACGGCCAGCGCCGCCAGGATCCAGTGCTTGCGCGATCCTGCCACCGTCTCGCAGCTTACCATCCGCGCTCCCCTATACTGGCGGTATGATCCGCCTGATGCTGGCGGCGGGACTCCTGATGGACGCCGCGGCAGCACAACAACGCGCTGTGGTCCTCGCCCCCGTGCTGGACATGTTCTCCCGGCCCTCGGCCGATGCGGACGTCGTCAGCCAGGCGCGCTACGGCATGACTGTGGCCGTGGAGCAGACGGAAGGCGAATGGGCGCGTATCCGCACGCTGCATGACAATTACCCGGGCTGGGCGATCCGCTCGTCGCTGCGTCTCCTGGCGGAACAAGAGCGCTATGCCGAAGCCGGGCGCGTGGCGCATATCGACAGCCTGCGCGCGCACCTTTACCGCGAGCCTTCCGTGACGCGCCATGCGCCACTGCTCACTGTCCCGTTTGAAACGGGGCTCGAAGTGATCGAAGAGCCGGAGGGCGACAGCCGCCGCTGGATCCGCGTTCGCCTGCCCGACGGCCGCGAGGCGTGGGTCCAGAGGGGCGACGTGGAGTTCGACCCGCCCGTGCTGCCGGTCGCCGGTCTCATCGAACTTGCCAAACGCTTCCTCGGGCTCCCTTACACCTGGGGCGGAACCACCAGCTTCGGCTTCGACTGCTCCGGCTTCACGCAGATGCTGGTGCGCCGCGGCGGCGTGCTCATGCCGCGCGACGCGCAGCCGCAGGCGGATTGGGAGGGCATGACGAAGATCGCCCGCGAGGAGCTTCAACCCGGCGACCTTGTGTTCTTCGGTTCCAGCGAGAGGAAAATCAACCACACCGGCTTCTATCTCGGCGGCGGCGAGTTCATCCATTCCACCACCAACACGAAGCCCGTGCTCCAGATCAGCCGGCTCGCCGGCGATCCCTGGACCAGGACGCTTGTCGCCTGCCGCAGGTGGAGGAAGCCTTGAACCGCAGAACATTTCTTTCGACTTCCGTTTTGGCTGCGGCCCCGCCCACGGTTCGCTCCGCCCCGGCTGCCCCGTCTCTGGTCACGCGAATCCGCCGGCTGAATCTGCGCCACACCTGGACCACCGTCATGTCCTCCAGCGAGTACCGCGACACGTTCTTTGTCGAATACTCGCGCGGCGGCATCACCGGCATCGGGGAGGGCGCGCCCATCGTCCGCTACAGGGAGAGCGCGGAGAGCTGCCGGCAGGCCGTGGAGTCGATCCGGGAGTGGCTGTTGTCTCAAAACCCGGAGGCCTTCGTGCCGTTCATGGACGGCGTGTTCCGGCGCATCGAGGGGCAGTTCGCGGCCAAGGCGGCGCTGGATATCGCTTTGCTGGACTGGAACGCCCAGAGGCTCGGTGTCCCGCTCTGGCGCCTGTTCGGGCTCGATCCGGCGGCTGCGCCGGTGACGACGTTTTCCATCGGGATCGACAAGGCCGAAGTGATCCGGCAAAAGGTGCGCGAGGCCGCGGACTTCCCCGTCCTGAAGGTGAAAGTGGGGCTCGATAACGACGAAGAGGTCATCGGCGCCGTGCGCTCGGTGACCAGCAAGCCATTGCGCGTCGATGCCAACGAGGGGTTCCGTTCAAAAGAGCAGGCTGTCGAAAAGATCCTCTGGCTGGAAAAGCAGGGTGTGGAGTTCATCGAGCAGCCGCTGCCTGCGGCCAACCTGGAGGACATGAACTGGATTCGCAAGCGGGTCCACATCCCCGTCATCGCCGACGAAGCCTGCCTGCACCCAGCCGACATTCCCCGCCTGGCGCCCCACTTTGACGGCGTGAACGTGAAGGTGGACAAGTGCGGCGGGCTGCTGGAAGCCAAGCGCATGATCGAGATGGCCCGCTCGCTGGGATTGAAGGTGATGCTCGGCTGCATGGTGTCGTCGTCGGTGGCGATCACTGCTGCCGCCCATCTGTCGCCGCTGGTGGATTACGCCGATCTCGACGGCCACCTTCTCATCTCGAACGACCCGTACGAGGGTGTTCGCGTAGAGAAAGGCAAGCTGATCCTGCCCGAGCGGCCCGGACTCGGGTTGCGCCCGCGCACCCGGACGGGCGCCGCCTGATCCGTTATCCCGCCACTCGCAAGCACACAGGCTGGCCGACGGTGATCCCTTTCCGGGCCGGCAGCAGGGAGCCCGTCCTCGTGTCGATCTCGAACACCACGACCGTGTCCGATCTCTGGTTCGCCGCCAGCAGCCAGCGGCCCGAGGGCTCGATGAAGAAATTGCGCGGCGTGCGGCCCTGCGTGGGCGTGTTGCCCATCCGCGCCAGCTGGCCCGTTCGGGCCTCGACCCGGAACGCCGCAATCGAGTCCTCGCCCCGGTTCGATGCATACAGCCACTGGCCCGAAGGATGGACGCGGATCTCCGCCGTCGTATTTTCGCCGGCGAACCCCTCCGGGAGCGTCGAAACCGTCTGCAGCTCCCACATGCTGCCGTTGCTATAAGCGAACGCGGTCACCGTGGAGAGCAGTTCGTTGACCGCATAACCGTAGCGTCCGTTGGGATGAAAGGCAAAATGCCTTGGCCCGCTGCCCGGCGCCAGCTTCGTCACCCCATGTTTTCGCATCACGCCTGAGGCCGGGTCGATCGAGTAAATGACGATTTCGTCCGTACCGAGGTCGCACGCCACCGCGAAGCGGTTGTCCGGCGCGGCATTGATGGAGTGTGCGTGCGGGCGCTCCTGCCGCTTCTCGTTCACGCTCTTGCCTTCGTGCTGGAAAAAGCTGGCCGCCTCGCTCACCCGGCCGTCGGCAAGAATCCGGTAGGACGCCACGCTGCCGCCGCCGTAGTTGGCGATCATCGCCATGCGCCCGGTCCGGTCCAGGCTCACATGGCAGGGGCCGCCTCCTCTGGTGGAAGCCCGGTTCAGCTCCTTCAGCATTCCCGTGGTCCGGTCGATCTCGTAAGCCGTGATCGATCCCTCTCGCCTGCCCTCGTAATTGGCCACTTCATTGACGGCGTAGAGCCACCGCCCGCCCGGATGCACTTCCAGGAAGGTCGGATTCGGTGTCTCCGCCGCCAGCTTCATGTCCGAGATATCCCCTGTGGCCAGGTCCAGCCGGGCCACTGTGATGCCGCGGTTCTTCTCGTTCGTGTAGGCGCCGATATAAAGCCAGACCTGTTTGCCCGCGCCGGCGGCGCGCAAGGCAGGCAGCGCCGCCAGAAATGTTCTTCGATCCATGCGCATGCGCTTATCACACCGCATCGCCGCCCGGAGAGCAAGCGCGCCGCCGCAGCCGTACCCAGGTGCTGAATGCCAGCGGGTTTTCCAGCCACGTCCGCAGCCAGAGGAGCTCTTCCTCCTTCGGACGGCGCCGGGCTGCCAGCTCCGTGTGCCTGCGCGCCGTCAACACCAGCGTCCTCACCTGCGCCCGGCGCGCCGCGTCCCCTTGCTCGTATTCGGCGGCCAGCGCCGTGAGCGTGCGCTCCAGTTGGTCGAGCGTGTCCTGCCGGACGCCCTCCACCAGCGGGTCCAGCTCCAGACCGCTTTCGCGCAGCGCCCGCCGCAGGGTCGCCTCCGAAACCCCGCTGAACTCCTCCCGCAGCTTCGCCGCCAGCGCCTCGTCAACGCGCCTTGCGCCCTGCCGCTCCAGCCACGCGAGGATCTCCGCCCTTCCGCGGCGCATGGTTCTGTTCCCGCCGATATTCTCTCACCGCCTTCTGGTGAGATTCGTAATCGCGGCTGAAGACGTGCCCGCCGTCGCCGTTGGACCGCGCCACAAAATACAGCGAATCTGTTTCGGCAGGATGCAGCGCCGCCTCCAGCGACTTGCGCCCCGGGTTCGTCACCGGTCCCGGAGGCAGCCCGTACCACACATAGGTGTTGTACCGGTCCCGGCTCTCCAGATCGCTGCGGTAGATCGCGCCCCGCCAGCGCCCCTGCCGCTTCGCGGCGTAGCGCACCGTAGGATCGCACTCCAGCCGCATCCCTTTCTTCAGACGGTTCAGATACACGCCTGCGATCCGCGCCCGCTCCTCGTCTTTCACCGCCTCGGCTTCCACCAGCGATGCCAGGATCACCGTTTCCCGCTTCTTCTCCTCCGTGCCCCCAAGCTCCTCCCAAACCTTCTCGAAGGTCCGCCGCATCGTGTTGACGATCATTTCCGGCGTCGAGTTTCTCGCAAAGCGGTACGTCGAGGGGAACAGATACCCCTCGTGCGGCAACGCCAGCAGCAAGAATTCGCGGGCGCGTCCCAGCCCGGCGGATTCCACCAGCGCCGCCAGATCGTACACGTCCGTCCCCTCCGGCACGCGCAACTCAAACAGGTACACGTCCCCGCGCGCCAGCCTCTCCAGCACCTGTGCCGGAGAAGCCGGCTCGGAAAAACGGTATTCGCCCGCCAGCGGCTTGCGCCTCGGATGCCACGTGCGCGCCAGCAAGAACACGAGCGGATGCCTCACCACGCCTGCGTCCGCCAGCATGCCCGCGATGCGCACCGATGGCGTCCCCATCGGAATGTCCACGAACACTTCCCCTTGGAATCCCGCGTACCGGTCTGCTTCCACCAGGTAAACCGCAGCTGCTACGGTCGCCGCTGCCACCGCCAGCGCGGCTTTCCACTTGAGCCTCATCCGCCGCTGCCCGTCCTGTTCAGAAAATCCTCCAGCAGAATCACTGCCGCCATCTCGTCCACCGCTCCCTGCCGCTTCGCTTCCAGCATCCGTTTCAAACTCATGCCGCGCGCCTTCAGCCGCTCCTCGGCTTCAAACGACGTCAGCCGCTCGTCCTGATACAACACCTCCAGACCTGTCTCCCGCGCCAGGCGCTCGCCGAATGCGCGCACCTCGCGCGCCATCTCCCCTTCGGTGCTGTTCATGTGCAACGGGAGGCCCACGACGATCCTCTCCACCTGCCGCTCCGCCGCCATCCGCTTCAGCCTCTCCAGGTCCTCGCGCACGGAGTGGCGGACCAGCGCTCCCAGCCCGTGCGCATGTCCGCCCTCGAGCGCAATCGCCATGCCGATGCGCCGCCTGCCCACGTCGAGCCCCAGAATCCTGCCCACAACCCGATTGTGCCATGCTGATTCGCATGAGCCTTCTTCGATCCGCGCACGCCGTTGTCTCCGCCTGTCTCCTGCTCGTCCCGTTCGCTCCCGCAAGCGCCCAGACGAAGAAGCCGGTCACGCTGGAAGCGCTCTCTTCCGTCGGCGCCCGCATGATGGCGCCGCCCGTGCAGGCGTTCTGGTCGCCCCGCGGGAAGCGCCTCGCCGTCATCCGCGCCGACAAGGTTTTCCTGCACGACGCCGCCTCCGGCGAGGAGAAGGAAATTGTCAACCTTGCCGAGCTGAACAAGCAGGCGCAGCCGGTTCCACAGCCGGAGGCGATGGGCTGGGAGAACCGCCGGGTGCGCGAACAGCGCATTCAGTGGTCTCAAGACGGCACGAAGCTCCTCATCCTTTCCGGCGGAGACCTCTTCCTGTGGGACGAATCCAGCGCCTCCGCTGTGCAGCTCATCTCGACGCCGGTCGCCGAACGCGACCCCAAGCTCTCTCCCGATGGCGCCAAAGTGAGCTTCCGCCGCGAGCGCGATCTGTACGTTCTCGAAATTGGCAGCAAGAAGGTGACCCGCCTGACTCACGACTCCAGCGAAACCCTCTGGAACGCCATGCTCGATTGGGTGTACCCCGAAGAGCTCGATCTCGGCACGGCTCACTGGTGGTCGCCCGATTCCTCCCGCATCGCCTATCTGCAGTTCGACGTCAGCCGCGAGCCGCTCTACCCGCACGGCGATTTCCTCAAGATGGCCGCCGTCTCCGAACCGCAGCGGTACCCCAAGGCCGGGCAGCCGAACGCCGACGTCCGCGTAGGCGTTGTCTCCGCTTCCGGCGGCGAAACGCGCTGGATGGACTTCGGCGAGACCCGCGACTTCCTCATTGCCCGCGTCCACTGGACGCCCGATTCGAAGTCGGTGATCGTCCACCGCCTCAACCGCGTTCAGAATCACCTCTGGATCCTTGCTGCCGGCGCCGCCACCGGCGGCTCCCGGCTTCTGATCGAAGAAACCGATCCCGCCTGGATCAACATCACGGACGACTTCCGCATCCTTTCCGACGGCCGCATTCTCCGCTCCAGTGAACAAAGCGGCTTCCGCCATCTGTACCTGCACGACAAAAGCGGCAAGCAACTCCGGCAGCTCACCCGCGGCGAGTGGGAGGTCTCTTCCATCGCCTGCGTGGACGAATCTGGCGGCCGCGTCTTTTTCACCTCCACCCAGGCCAGCCCCCTCGAGCGCCACCTTTACGTCTCCACTTTCGACGCCGCACCACCCAGGCTGCTGAGCCCCGGCGCGGGCACGCACTCGGTCCAGATGAGTCCCGCCTGCGACTTCTACCTGGACGCGTTCTCCAGCCTCGAAACGCCGCCGCGCACCACGATGCACGATTCCGCCGGAAAAGAATTGCGCGTCTGGCGTGAAGCCGACCGCAAAATCCTCGACGAATACGAAATTCTCAAGACGGAAATTCACCGTTTCCAGGGCGCGGATGGAACCGAATTCTACGGCCGCCTGATCCGCCCTGCCAACTTCGACCCCTCCCGGAAATACCCGGTCATCGTCTCCATCTACGGCGGGCCGCACGCCCAAAGCGTCCGCAACGCCTGGGCCGGCGGCTTGAACTGGGAACAGGTGATGGCCCACAAGGGGTTCGTCATCTGGCAAATGGACAACCGCGGCTCCAGCGGCCGCGGCCACCGCTTCGAAACTCCTTTGTACCGCAGGCTCGGCAAGCAGGAGCTTGCCGACCAGCTGGAGGGGATCCGGTATCTGGAGACTCTCGGCTTCATCGACAAGAACCGCATCGGCGTCCAGGGCTGGAGCTACGGCGGCTACATGACCCTTTACTGCCTGCTCCACGCGCCCGACGTCTTCAAAGCGGGCGCCGCCGGCGCCGCCGTCACCGACTGGCGCAACTACGACACCATTTACACCGAGCGCTACCTCGGGCTGCCGTCTGAAAACGAGCAGGGCTACCGCGACAGCTCCCCCGTCCATGCCGCCGCCAATCTCAAGGGCAAGCTGCTGCTCATTCATAACATCGAGGACGACAACGTGCTGTTCGCCAACGCCCTCCAGATGACGAACGCCCTGCAACTGGCCGGCAAGTCCTTCCAGACTCTCCTCTACCCGCAGAAGAGCCACGGGTTGATGGGACGTGCCAGCCAGCACCGCTGGGCCGAACAAACACGCTTCTTCGAAGAAGCGCTGCGCTGACCCGCGGGTTGCTCTTGGGACCGTGGATGTGTAATTATACACTTGGATGAATAGTTATTCAAAACAGTTGAGGGAGCGCCCTTGCCTGAGACCATGACCGAACCGCCCACATCTCCATTCCCCCGCATCCGGGCTGGAGACCTGGCGTCGGACCTTGACCTCACTGCGGCTGAACTGCGCACGCTTCTGGATCTGGCTGCGCAGGTCAAGCGCCAGCCGGCAAGGTTCCGGCTGGCTTTGCGCGGGCGCATTCTCAGCCTGCTGTTTGAAAAGCCGTCGCTGCGCACGCGCATGACATTCGAGGTTGCCGCCAAGCAACTGGGCGGCGACGCGCTTCTGACCACGGGGCCCATCGGCGGGCGCGAGCCGGTCGAGGACGTCGCCCGGAACCTCGAGCGCTGGACGGATCTTATCGTCGCCCGCACGTTTTCGCAGGAGACGGTGGATGCCTTGGCACGCCACGCGCGCATCCCTGTAGTCAACGCGCTGTCGGACCGTTTTCATCCCTGCCAGGCGCTCGCTGACATGCTCACGCTGAAGGAACAGTGGGGCGAATGGCGCGGGCACAAGCTCGCGTTTGTCGGCGACGGCAACAACGTGGCCCATTCGCTGATGCTCGACGCCGCGCGGCTCGGCCTGGATTTCGTATGCATCACGCCTTTCGGCTACGAGCCGGATCCCGGCATCGTGGAGAAGGCGAGGGAATTTGCCGTCGAAACGGGCGCACTGATCGAAGTCGCGAACAACGTGGAGGAAGGCTTGCGCGGCGCCGGCGCGGTCTACACCGACGTCTGGGCGTCCATGGGATTCGAGCACGAAGCCGCCGAGCGCGCCCGCGCCTTCGCCGCCTACCAGGTGAACCGGGAGCTGATGGCGCTGGCGCTGCCCGGAGCCTTCTTTATGCACTGCCTCCCCGCGCATCGCGAAGAGGAGGTCACCACGGACGTCATCGAGTCGCCTGTCTCGCTGGTGTTTGAGCAGGCGGAGAACCGCCTGCACGCGCAAAAGGCGCTCTTGCTGATGCTGCTCGACGGTCCGGCGCACTGAGGGTTCAAGGAGGCTGACGCGGCGTGAAACTCTGGGGCGGACGATTCGAGGAGGGCCCGTCCGAGGTCTTCCAGCGCTTCTCCTGGTCGCTGCATTTCGACCGGCGGCTGTTCGAGGCGGACATTCTCGGCTCGCAGGCGTGGGCCCGCGCGCTGGCGCGCGCCGGCATCCTGCAACCGGAGGAGGCGGAGAGGCTGTGCCGGGCGCTGGCCGAGGTCCCGCCGCCTCCGCCGGACGCGCCCGATGAGGACGTGCACACCTACGTCATTCGTGTGCTGAAGGAAAAGACCGGCGAGCTGGCGTCGAAGATTCACACCGGGCGCTCCCGCAACGAGCAGGTGTCCCTGGACACGCGCCTGTGGCTGCGGGGCACAGTGGACCGCTGCTCGTCCGCCTTGCGCGCGCTGATGGGCGCTCTGCTCGAAGCCGCCGAGGGGCACTCGGGCACGCTGATTCCCGGCTACACGCATATGCGCCGCGCCCAGCCCGTGACGTGGGCGCATTATCTGCTCGCCTACTTCGAAATGTTCTGGCGCGATTACGAGCGGCTCCTGCAAGCGCGCGCTCGTGTCAATCTGATGCCCCTGGGATCGGGCGCCCTGGCAGGATGCGGCTTCTCCATCGACCGGCAGGCTCTCGCGCGCGATCTCGGTTTCGACGGCATCACCGCCAATTCCATGGACGTCAGCGCGGACCGCGACTGGGCGCTGGACTTCCTTTCCGCCGCCTCCATCCTCGCCCTTCACCTGTCACGCCTGGCCGAAGACTGGATCCTGTATTCGTCGGAAGAGTTCGGCTGGCTGGAGCTCTCCGACGGCGTGACCAGCGGGTCCTCGCTGATGCCCCAGAAGAAAAATCCGGATTCTCTGGAGCTCATCCGCGGAAAATGCGGCCGTATTTTTGCCTGTTTTACGTCACTCTTCGTGACGATGAAGGGCCTCCCGCTCACCTACAATCGGGACATGCAGGAGGACAAGGAGCCGCTCTTCGAGGCCGCGGACCAGACCGAATCCTCTCTGGAAATGGCGCGCACCGTAGTGGAAACTGCCAGGCTCCGCCCTGAAGCCGCGCGGCGCGCCGCCGCCGAGGGCTGGCTGGTGGCGACGGATCTGGCCGAAGCACTCGCGCGCTCCGGCGTGCCCTTCCACGACGCTCATCAGCTGGTGGGCCGTCTCGTGCTGGAGAGCTTGCGCGCCGGGCGGCAACCGAAGGACTGGACGGCGGACGAGCTTCACGCCTTCGACCCGCGCTTCTTGCCCGAAATGGCCGAACTGCTCGATCCTGAAAGAGGGCTGGCCACGCGCCGCGCTCCCGGCGGCGCCGCCCCGCAAACCGTCGAAGGCGCGCTCGCGGAAGCCCGGCACCGCCTGGAGTCGATCTCATGACCAAGAACTACCGCCAGGGACAGATCCTGAAACTCATCCGCTCCAAGCGGATCAACACGCAGGAGGAACTCGCCCAGGAGCTGCGGGCTCAGGGCATTGAAGTCACGCAGGTGACGCTGTCGCGCGACCTCCGCGAGATGGGCATCGTCAAGACCGCCGACGGCTACCGCGAGATCCTCCCGGACCCCACCGGCCCCAGCCTCGCCCAGGTCATGGCAGAGTACCTGCTCGATGTCCGCCTCGCGCAGCACCTCGTGGTTCTCAAGACGTCCACCGGCAGCGCCAATTCGCTCGCCGTTGCACTCGACCAGGAAGACTGGCCGGAGATTGCCGGCACGGTGGCGGGCGACGACACGGTCTTCGTCGCCTGCTGGGACAACCAGCGCGCCAAAGCGGTCCACGAGCGCCTGCTCTCGTACGTGAACCAGTAGCCGGCGGGTGGTTACGCCATGGCGCTGCTGAGCGCCGCCAGAAGCACGGCGTCATCGGCCGGATCGACCGTGCGCAGATCGAGCAGCAGCCTGTCTTCATCGATCCGCGCAATGATGGGTGGCTGGTGCATGCGGAGCCTGCGCTCGAGCTGCGCGGCGCCGGGCGTGACGGCCAGCAGGCAGGTCGGCAGCGCCTGCCCCGGCGTGGATCCGCCGCCCAGCAAGGACTCTCCGTGCAGAATCTCTGCGTGCAGCGCGCCCGCGGCATTGATTTCTCCGGCGAGCGCCCGTGCGCGCGCCGCGATCTCGTCCGGCGTCAGGCGGATCATCCGCAGCACGGGCAACTCGTCCCACTTCTCGAGCAGCGTCAGCCGCAGCGCCGATTCCAGAGCCGCATAGATCAGCTTGTCCACGCGCAGCGCGCGGAACATCGGATTGCGCCGCAGCCGCTGGACAATCTCGTGCTTGCCCGAGAGAATCCCCGCTTGTGGACCGCCCAGCAGCTTGTCCCCGGAAAACGACACGAGGCTGGCGCCCGCGCGCAGGCTCACTTGCGGCAGCGGCTCGTGAACCCCGTATGGCGAGAGATCGGCGAGGCAGCCGCTGCCCAGGTCCTCATAGACCGGGATGCCGCGCTCCCTGCCCAGCAGGCACAGCTCCTCGATCGATGGGCGGCCCGTGAAGCCCTGAATGACGAAGTTCGATGGATGCACGCGCAGCAGCAGCCGCGTGTCGGGGGTGATCGCGTGCCGGTAGTCGTCGATCCGCGTACGGTTCGTCGTGCCGACCTCCACCAGCCGTGCGCCGCTGCGCGCCATGATCTCCGGAATGCGGAACCCGTCGCCGATCTCGATCAGCTCGCCGCGGCTGACAATCACCTCGCCGCCGGAAGCCAGCTCATGCAGCGCCAGAAATACCGCCGCGGCGTTGTTGTTCACCACGATCCCCGGCGCGCCCAGCAGCCGCTCCAACAGCGCTGCGGCATGCACGTCGCGCTTGCCGCGCCGCCCGGTTTCCAGATCGTATTCGAGATTCGAATAGCCTGAAGGGGCAGGGAAATCGGGGAGCGGCGCACGGCCGAGGTTCGTGTGCAGGATCACGCCCGTCGCGTTGATCACACGGCGCAGCGATGGCTCGAGCAGCGCCTTCAGGCGCCGTTCCAGCGCCGTGCGCGGATCCTCGGCCAGCGTCTCGCCGCGCCGGATCAGGTCGCGGCATCCGTCCAGCAGCGCACGCGCTTCGGCCACCACCAGCGTATGCGGCAATGGCAATTGCACCGAACGGGCGAGTTCGTCCACGCCCGGCAATGCACGCAGCTGGTCCTGGCGCGTCACTTCAGCGGAAACATGGCGCGGAGCTCGTCGAGCTTCGGGCGCCGCCCGTATTCGCAGAGCTCGAACGACTCCACGTGCTGCACCTTCGCCGCCGCCTCCGCGCCCAGTTCCTCCGCCAGCACCTGCCGCACCTGGTCGTTGATGGGCTGCACGCGCATCTTCGCCAGCATGGCGCGGCGCTGTTTTGGATCCTTCGGCACCTGGTCCAGCCGGCGGTCCACCCACGGGAGCCATTCGTAGAATTGCGACACATGGGCGTCCAGCGCGCTGACCTTGATGTCGAACACGTCGTCGATCGGAACCACCACGTCCGGCCGGAACGGCGCAGGCTTCTGGAAGCCGTCCTGATAATAAAGGAACACGGGGTTCCGCTCGAGCGCGGGCGTGTCGGACACGATGTTCGGGACCACCACCATGTAGGCGGCATCCTGGATGAGCACGCCCGTGTAGCGGTGATCCGGGTGGTAGTCGTTGGTGCGAGGGCCGATCACGATGTCGGCCTGCCATTTGCGGATGGCGCGGATGATCTGCCGGCGCACCTCGAGCGTGGGCATCAGCTCGCCGTCGTGATTGTCCAGCACCTCGTACTCGGCGATCCCCAGGCGCCGGGCGGATTCCTGCGTCTCCAGAAAGCGGCGCTTGGCCAGCGCCGCTCCGCCCAGCGTCTGATGTCCCGCATCGCCATTGGTGACGGAGAGGAACTTCACGGCGTGACCCGCTCGGGCGAACTTGGCCGCCGTGCCGCCGAACTTGATGTCGCAGTCGTCCGGATGCGCGCCGATGGCGATGATCCGGAGCTTCCGTGCCGGCTGTGCCGCGCCCTGCCCGAACAGCAGGGCGCCGGCGCAGGCAAGAGCGAACAGGGGGGCTGTGCGTTTCATGCGATGTTCCCGAAGAGTCCCTTCCAGGTCTGTTCCCTCCGCGTGTACATGGCCTCGCGGCCAAGCAGCGCGATCATCGTCGAGAGCGCCGAACGCTCGGCCACGTTCTCCACGTCGCCCGTCAGAATCCGGTTCAGGAACTGCTCGAGCGCCTCGAAAGTGATGTCGCGCTTGGAGTCGATGCGCTCGCTGTCATTCTGTCCCTTGAAATGCGTCATGCCGCCGCGGGAGACCGTGATGGTGCCCTTGGTGCCGGTGAACTCTTCGCCCACCTTCGAGAATCCGCGCGGGGTCAGCTGGTTGGCTTCATAGTTGACCAGCATGTTGTTCGGCCATTCGAACGACAGCGTCAGGTTGTCGACGATATCCATCGAGAGCCGCACCTTGCGCGTGGAGTAGCCGACGGCGCGGATGGGCAGCCCCTCGAGGAACCAGTGCAGCACGTCGAAATTGTGGCAGTCCTGCTCCACGATGATGTCGCCCGAGTATTTCGCATAGCAGAACCAGTTGCGCACCTCGGCCATCTTCGGGTCGAGCCCCGGGTAATCGCGGCGCGTGAAGGGATCGCCGCCGATCCAGTAGGCGCGCGCGGCGGCCAGCGGCCCGATGGCGTCTTCCTTCACGCGTTTCCAAGCCTCCAGGTAGACCGGGCCGTAGCGCTGCTGGAACCCGAACGAGATGACCTTCTTCGGGTCCGCCTTGCGCCCAGCGCGGATCACCCGCTGGCAGCCGGCGATGTCGACGCCGGCCGGCTTTTCGCAGTAGATGTGCTTCTTCGCCGCGACCGCTGCTTCAAACTGCTCCGGGTGCATGTAGGGCGGCGTGGCGATGATCACGGCGTCGATGGACGGGTTGGCAAGGAGCTTTTGGTAGTCCTTGTAAGCGTCCACCTGTTCCAGCTTCAGGGCGGTCCTGGCCTGCTCGATCCGGTCGTCGAACAGGTCGCACAGCGCGGTCACCCGGCCGCGCGGGTCGTTGTGGGCGATGCGCGCGTCGTATGTGCCGCGGCCGCCGCTGCCGATCAGGCCGATGGACACCTGCGAGTTGGCCTGCGTGCCGCGGACGGCCTGCGGGGCCACGATCGTGAAAGCGCCTGCGGCGGACAGCATGGCGCGCCGCGAGAGGGGATTGGTTGGATTGCTCGGCATAGGGAACCCTGCGGTGCAATTCTATCGCAGGGATCCGCGCGGCTGTGACACGCCTTGCCGGTGCTCGGCGTGATGGCGGTGGGCGCGGTGATACAGCTCCCGGATCTCGGAGCCGGTGAATGCCAGCGCCACCGCCCCGGCGACCAGCAGCGGCACCGTCACGATGAAGAACATGACTCCCGCCACCGACTTCGCCGTCTGCGCATCCACGCCCAGCACCCGGTGCAGCCCCAGGTACGCGAAGAGGTGGAACAGCCCCACGTTGCCCGGTGCTGACGGCAGCACAGTGCCCAGGCGCAGCACCACCAGCACCACCGCCGCCGCGCCCCACGGCAGATCCAGCCCGTAGCCCTCCAGCATGGCGTGAATCGGCAGCACCTGCAACGCCAGATACACGATGCTGGCGGCAACAGCCAGTGGAAACGTCCGCGACCGCCCCATGGCGTGCAACCCTTCCACGGCCGTGCGCAACACCTCCGACCAGCGGTGGCGCGTCGTCACATGGTGCGCAAAGCGCCGGTTGAGGACCGCAAACACCAGCAGCGCCCCAATGGCGCCGACGACACCCGCAAGGATCCACACGCCCGCGACAAGATCCTGCGGCAGGTCCACAAAGAGCGAGACCGCGGCGAATCCGAAGATCAACCAGGCGCCGTCAATGAGGCGCTCGATCAGCGCCGAACTGAGCACCAGCGGGAACGGGATGCGGTTCCACACTGCGACCAGATAGCAGCGGATCAGCTCTCCGCTGCGCAGGGGAAGGAGTTCGTTCGCGAACAGGCCAATGTAGATCGCCTGCACGCTGCGCCACAGCGGCAAACGCTGGACGGGCGCCAGCAAGATGTTCCACCGCCAGCCCTGCGAGACGTAGACGAGCACGTCGGCGGCGACAGCCAGCACGAGCCATAACGGATGGATCTGCCTCAGCTTGGGCAGTTCCGTGCGCCAGTCGAAGTCGTGATAGACCCACAACAGGCAGCCGAGCGAGACCGCATATGCCAGGGCCGGGCCGAACCATGCAGGAAACCGCCGCCCGCCATTTCCGGAAGGAGAACTCATCCCGTTCCTCTTCATGATAGATGCCGGGACGGCCGCGACGCCGGAATCAATCCGCAGGGCGCACGCCGCCGGCGGTGACGGTCTTCAGCTCGCCGCTCACGCTCCGGACCAGCAGGAACCCCTCCGGCGTGAGGCCAGCCGTGGTTCCCGTGATCTCGCCGCCCGGCATCTCGACACTGACGCGGCGTCCGGTGACGTAGCTGGACGCGGCCTCGAAGAGGCGCAGAATCGCCGCGGCTCCGCTGGTTTCCAAAATCCTGAGATGCGATTCGATGGAGCCAGCCAGGGTGGACAACAAAAACTCCGGATCCTGTTCCGAACCCGTTTCCAGCACCAGTGACGTGGCCGTCCCTGCCAGTTCCGGCGGGAACGTCCGCTGGTTCACGTTCACGCCCACGCCTGCCAGCAGGGCGCCCTCCTGCAATTGCGCCAGTATGCCGGCCAGCTTGCGGCCTCCGATCAGGACATCGTTCGGCCAGCGGAGGTCAGCGGCCACTCCGCAAAACGTCTGGAGCGTGTCGGCAGCTGCGAGGCCCAACGCAAGCGTCGCCAGAGGCACCTGCGCGGGCTCGAGCCGCGGCCGCAGCACGATGGTGAAGTACAGCCCGCCCGGGCGCGAGTCCCATGTTCGGCCCATCCGCCCCTGCCCGGCTGTCTGCTCCCGCGCAGCCACGACCGTGCCTGCCGGGCATCCGGCGCGGGCCATCTCCGCGGCGCGCCGCATGGTTGAATCGATCGTGTCGTGCCACTCAATCTGACGCATGGAGGTCCAGCCGGAAATGGATGTCCATGGCGCGCGCCGAATGCGTGATGGCGCCGCTGGAGATGTAGTTCGCGCCTGCCAGCGCGTATGCGCGCGCGTTCTCGAGCGTGATGCCGCCGCTCAACTCCACCGGGGCGCGCCCGCCGATCCTGCGGATCCATTCGCGCGCTTCCCCCGGCGAAAGGTTGTCCAGAAGCAACCGCGGGGCGCCGCAGTCGAGCGCTTCGTCCAGTTCTTCCAGCGTGCGGATCTCGATCTCCACCGGCAATGCACTCCCGCGCACCGCTTCGAGCGCCGCGCGAACGCCGCCTGCGGCCGTAATGTGGTTGTTCTTGATCAGAACGGCGTCGAACAGCCCCATGCGGTGGTTCACCACGCCGCCGCACGCGGCCGCCAGCTTTTCCAGCCGGCGCATGCCGGGAGTCGTCTTGCGCGTGTCGAGAACCTGGCAGCCCGTCCCTTCCACAGCCCGCGAGAACCGGCGCGCCAGCGTCGCCACGCCGCACAGGCGTTGAAGCAGATTCAGGGCTGTGCGCTCACAGGTGAGCAGGCGCCGCGCGCTGCCCTCGGCGCGAGCCAGGCACGCGCCCGCCTCCACCTCGCTTCCGCTGGCTGTCAGGATTTGCACTTCCACATCGCCGCCCGCCAGATCGTACACCGCCTGCATCAACTCGATCCCGGCCACTGTGATTGGCTCGCGCGCGTAAAACCCCCCGGAGGCCCGCCTGCCGGCAGGCACGGTGAGTTCGGTGGTGACGTCGCCTGTCCCGACGTCCTCGGCCAGAGCGCGGCGGATCAGTTCCAGGGCCTCGGGATGCAGCCAGTCCATAGGGATCAGGATCCCAGATCCGCCATCACCGCCTGCTGTTCGGCCAGCTCCTTCTCGTAGGAAGCCAGCTTCTCCCGGATGCCCTCCACCACGTGCGGCGGCGCTTTCGCCACGAAGCTTTCGCTCGAAAGCTGCCGCCGGCTGGAGGCGATCACCTTTTCCAGCTCCGCCGCGCGCTTCTGCACGCGCTCGCGGATGGCATCGATCTGCGCGCCGCTCAGCTTCAGCCCGACTGCGAAATCGGCCGCCGCGCGCCGCACTCCCGCCGGACGCGCCGCGGGGTTGAGCTCGAAGCTGCCGCCGGCGAGAGCGTTGATCACGGCCATCTCGCGCTCCGCCACACGCTGCACGTCTGAACAAAGCGACTCGATCCAGCCCTCCACCCGCGCCTGCGGATCCACTTTGCTGTCGGCGCGCAGCGCGCGCGCGGCGGTCACCACCGCCTGAAGCAGCGAAAACAGGCGCGCGGCTTCCTCATCGCCCGCGCCGCCGGGCTGCGGGTAAGGCGCTACGCAGATGGAAGCGGGCACGCCAGCGCCCTTCTCCACCAGCCGCTGCCACAGTTCCTCGCTGACAAAGGGCATCAGCGGGTGCAGCAGCCGCAGCGCCATTTCGAATGTCTCCGCCATCGTCTCGACGTGCGCCCGCGGCTCGGCGCCCTGCTGCACGCGCAGCTTCTTGATCTCCACGTACCAGTCGCAGAAGTCATCCCAAAGGAATGTCCAGACGATGTCGGCAGCCTCGTGATAGCGGTAGTGGAGCTGCGCCTGCTCCATCCGCGCGGCGGCCTCCTCCAGCTTGTGGCGGATCCAGCGGTCCTCCAGCGGAACCTCGCCGCCGATGGCCTGCGGCCGCAGCACCCGCTCCGCGGGCGACTCCAGCGCCAGACGCTCCAGCCCCACGCGCTCCATCTGGAGGAAGAGGAAACGCGCCGCGTTCCAGATCTTGTTGGCGAAGGCGCGCGAGCTGGCCATCCGCTCCTCGCTGAGCGCGATGTCCATGCCGGGCGCGGCGCCGCGCAGCAGCGCGAAGCGCACCGCGTCGGTGCCGTACTGCTCGATCACCTCCAGCGGATCGATCGTGTTGCCGCGCGTTTTCGACATCTTCTGCCGGTGCGCATCGCGCACCAGCCCGTGGATGTACACCGTGCGGAACGGCACCTCGCCCGTGCATTCGAGTCCCAGCATGATCATCCGGGCGACCCAGAAAAACAGGATGTCGAAGCCCGTGATGAGCAGCGTCGTCGGGTAGTACGTCTCCAGGTCCGCCGTCTTGTCCGGCCAGCCCAGCGTCGAGAACGGCCACAAGCCGCTCGAGAACCACGTGTCGAGCACATCCGGGTCCTGTTCGATCCGCGTCGAGCCGCAGCTTGCACAGGCCGCCGGATCCTGCCGCGCCACCGTGGCTGCGCCGCAACCGGCGCAATGCCAGGCAGGAATGCGGTGGCCCCACCACAGCTGGCGCGACACGCACCAGTCGCGGATGTTGTACATCCACTCGAAATACGTCTTCGCGTAATTCTCCGGAACGATGCGGATCCGCCCGTCTTCCACAGCGCGGATCGCAGGTTCGGCCAGCGGCTTCATGCGGCAGAACCACTGCTTCGACACGAGCGGCTCCACCACTGTCTTGCACCGCTGGCAGCGCCCCGCGCTCAGCGTGTAGGCCTCCGTTCTCTCCAGAAGCCCTTGCGACTCCAGATCGGCCAGCACGCGCTTGCGCGCCTCGAACCGGTCCAGCCCCGCGTATGCGCCCGCTGCCTCCGTCATCCGGGCGTCCAGCCCGATGACGACCACGTGGGGAAGATTGTGGCGGCGCCCGGCCTCAAAGTCGTTCGGATCGTGCGCAGGCGTCACCTTCACCACGCCGGTGCCGAACTCCGGATCCGCCAGCGGATCGGTGATCACCGGGATCTCGCGGTTCATGAGCGGCAGAACCACGCTGCGGCCGTGCAGGTCGCGGTAGCGCTCGTCGTCCGGATTCACGCAAACCGCCGTATCGCCCAGCATCGTCTCCGGCCGCGTCGTGGCCACGGTCACGAACCGCCCCGGCATGCCCTTCACCGGATAGCGGATGTGCCACAAGTTGCCCTGAGACTCCTCGTGCACCACCTCGAGGTCGCTCAGCGCCGTGTGGCAACGCGGGCACCAGTGAACCATGTACTCGCCGCGGTAAATGAGGCCCTTCTCATAGAGCCTGACGAACGTCTCGCGCACGGCGCGGGACAGCCCGGGATCGAGCGTGAAGCGGTTCCGCGTCCAGTCGCAGCTGGCGCCCGTGCGCTTCATCTGCCGGATGATCGTGTCCCCGTAAAGCTCCTTCCACTCCCAGACGCGGCGCACGAACTCCTCGCGCCCCAGGTCGTGGCGCGTCAGCTTCTCCTTCTCCCACAGGTCGCGCTCCACCACCATCTGCGTGGCGATCCCGGCGTGGTCCTGCCCGGGCAGCCACAGCGTCTGGTCGCCGCGCATCCGGTGCCAGCGCACCGTGACGTCGATCTCGGTGTGCTCGAGCATGTGCCCGATGTGCAGGCTCCCGGTAACGTTGGGCGGCGGGATGACCAGGCAAAACACTTCCTTGCCATCCTGTTTTTTGTCCGGCGGCGTGAAGTAGCCGCCTTCGATCCAGGCTTCCGCCCAGCGCGGCTCAAACCGCTGCGGCTCGTAGACTTTCTCCAATGTCATGGGGTGAACTTTCAGTCTAACAGGGGGCCGTTCCCGTACACTATGGGCATGCGGCTGAATGAGATGCAGGAGGCCTTGCGCGCGCAGAGCCTGGATGGCTGGCTCTTCTTCGACCACCACCGCCGCGACCCCCTCGCCTACCGGATTCTCGGCTTCGAGCCGCCCCGCACGCCCACGCGCCGCTGGTATTACTACGTGCCCGCCCGCGGTGAGCCGCGCAAACTCGCCCACCGCATCGAAGCCGCCATGCTGGACGCCCTGCCCGGCGCGAAACTCCTTTACGCGGGCTGGCAGGAGCAGGAGTTCCGCCTGCGGGAGATTCTCGCCGGCGCACGCGCAGTGGCGATGCAATACTCGCCGCGTTGCGCCGTGCCTTACGTCGCCATGGTGGACGCCGGCACCGTGGAGATGGTTCGCTCCCTGGGCGTGGAGGTTGCCTCCTCCGCCTCGCTGGTGCAGCAGTTCGAGGCGCTGTGGACGCCCCGGCAGTACGAAAGCCACAAGCGCGCGCAGGCGAAGGTCGACTCGATCCGTGCCGCCGCCTTTCGCCTCGCCGAAGAGCGGCTGGCGCGCGGCGAGCCGGTGAGCGAATACGACATCAAACAATTCATCCTGAACGCGTTTGAAACAGAAGGGCTGTTCACCGATCACGGCCCCATCGTGGCGGTGAACGCGCACGCCTCCGATCCCCACTACGAACCGCAGGCCGATTTGCACGCGCCCATCCGCCGCGGCGACCTGCTGCTCATCGACCTGTGGGCGAAGCTGCGCGAGCCGGGCGCGGTCTACTACGACATCACCTGGACGGCGTTCTGCGGCCAGGCGCCGCCGGAGCGCATGGCGGAGGTGTTCCAGGCCGTCGCCGGTGCGCGCGACGCCGCCATCGAACGCGTCCGGCGCGCGGCCGCCTCCGGGGAAGCCATCTGCGGTTACCACGTGGACGATGCGGCGCGCGGCTACCTGCGACAGCGCGGGCTGGACGCGTACTTCATCCACCGCACGGGCCACTCCATCGGCGAGGACGTCCACGGGACCGGCGCCAACATGGACAACTTCGAGACCCACGACGAACGGCCCATCGTGCCCGGCCTTTGCTTCTCCGTCGAGCCCGGCGTGTATCTGGAAGAGTTCGGCATCCGCAGCGAGGTCAATGTCTACCGTTCGGAAACAGCTGCGGAGGTCACCGGCGAAATCCAGCGCGAGTTGCTGCGCCTGTCCGTGTGAGCGCCCTACGCGTTCCTGCCCAGGGAAGCCTGAACGGGGTGACGCAAGTGTAAATTGTCGGCTGCCACGCCTGATTTCCCTTGCATCTGTCCACGATTCAGCGCACACTAAACCACCCCAACTTACAGAGGAGGCTTCTGGTGATGCAGTTTCGTACGCCAGTGCCCGTAATCTGCCTGCTGCTTGCGGCAGGCAGCGTGTTTGCACAACCGGCCCAGGCGCCGCTAACCTCCGTCGCCATGTTCCGGGTGCAACCGGACAAGATGGAGCGGTTCGTCGAAATGGTGCAATTGGTCACGCCCGCGCTTGAGAAGCTCCGGCAGTCGGGCGCGGTTCTGGGCTACGGTCTGGATGCCGATGTGCTCCACCAGCCGGGGCCCAACGTGGCCTTCTGGGTCACCGTCCGCGACTTCGCCGGGCTCGCCCAATCGGACAAGGCCGTTCAGGGCGCTCTCCAGGCCAACGCCGAGAAGTTGAAGGATTTCTATGTGGTCACGGGCTT
Source organism: uncultured Arcobacter sp. (assembly GCA_964458495.1). Classification (GTDB taxonomy): domain Bacteria; phylum Acidobacteriota; class Terriglobia; order Bryobacterales; family Bryobacteraceae; genus JANWVO01. Next base: position 259,265 of record CAYWJB010000002.1, on the reverse strand, counting down.
CGATGACCACAGGGATATCCTCGTCCGCAGCCTGGAGAGGGGTCCCGGCAAGGTGCCCGAGGGAGTGCTGCCCATCACTTTCTTTCAGCAGGAAAAAGTGAAGCCTGGCAAGATGCCCGTCGCGCGGATGATGTTCCAGCACCACGAAAAGCCGGTTCTGGACAGGCTGATCAAGGAGGGTGTGATTTACGACTATGCAGTCGACGTGGAAGCCGTGCACACGGCTGAACCGGGGACAGTGTGGTATCTGCTCATCGCTCCGGACATGGGCGCGATGGACAAGGTTCGTGCGGCGTTCCAGGAATCCATGCAGAAGCTGAGCGCCGGCGAGCGCGAGGCAATCGAACAGATGGAGGAGGAAGTCTTCGACAGAAAGGCGCACCGCGATTCGATCTCGCGGGCGCTGATCTTCAAGTCCCGCTGACCGTGCCGCAGGGGCGCTGCGGCGCCCCTTCCGCCCGCTCGCCCTATTACCGCGAAAAACGGCGCGTCAGGCTGACGTGCCAGTATCGGTTGTGGGGAATCCCGGGCTGCAAGCCCCGCTGCTGCCGCCATCCGGCTTCCAGTTGAGTTGACTTCCAGGCAAGCACGAGCGCGGTTTGATACCGCACGACGCGGTGGCCGTGGGTGCCGTAAAAGCCCCAGGAGTAGGTGTGCGCAGGACCGTGGCGGAAGGTGAGCCGCAAGGCATCCGAGCGAGTTAACGGGTGATCCAACCAGCACTGGGTGTGCACAAGCGATCCCTTGGGCAGCCGGCTGGCCAGCAGGCTCCAGGAGTCGCTCGTGACCGTCAACGGCAGCCTCCCTGTGCGCGCCGTATAGACGAGGCTGCCGGGAATCAGCCAGTCCGACGTGCCGGTGAGCACCGCCGGAAAGTTCCAGTATTGAAGGCCGGAGCCCAGGGCAAGCGCCTGCGATCCCTTCCTCCACACGGGCGCCCGGTAGCTCAACCCGGCGATGGAGTTGTTGGCGCCCGAGGGCGTGTCGGTCGTGTTCCAACCGTGCACGGAAAGCAGGTCGCCCGCCAGGAACAGATTGGCGCCGCCCGTCGTGACGCGGTTCTGCCACGCAGGTCCGCCGCCGAACGTGCCGCCCAGCGTGAGCTGGAACGTGTCGGCGAATCCCGTCTGAAGGGTCGTGACCCACCGCCGCGCCGGCCGGCTGGAAGCGATCGCGTGTTCGGAGACCTGCTGGGCGGGGGCCTGTACCCACACAACCGCAAGAAGAATCGCAGCCCGGAGGTTCAATCCCCAAAATAACATACGATCAGGCCTGAATAGCGCGTTTTCCGGTAGCGAGCCGGCGCGCCCGGAGGGGCATGCGCTTTTCGGTATCATTCCCGCTGAAGGAGACAGGAAGCTTGGAATCCCAGCGGGTTGTGCTTTGGCTGATCCGGAAGGCGGCGCCGTGGGCGGCGCTGCTGCTCGCGTTGTGGCTGATCCGCGAAACGGCGTCGGGTCTTCTGGGGAAGGATTCGATGTTCGAAGTCTGGATCGCATGGATGGGACGGGCGCGCGTCACACGCTTGTCCGCGTTCATCTTCGGAATGGCGGGCGTCGCCTACGGCTTGCAGCAGCGAGCCGTCAGGCGGGAACTGGAGAAGACCCTGGAGGAATGCCTGAAGGGGCGGCGCGGGGGATGAGCGAAGGCGGGGCCACAGCGGTTTCTTTCACGTTGCTCGCAGCAGTGCTGCTGTGGTGGGTGGTGTTCGAGCTTTGGCCGGAGCTGCGCGCCGCGAAACTCCGGCTGCGCCTGTGGCGCCTCGCGATGGAACAAAAAGACGCGGATTTGTTGCCTGCCATCGGGCAGGCGGCGCGGCTGGCGGAGGAGTTCCGGTGGCTGCCGCTGCGCCTCGCGCCAGAGAGCGGTCCGCTCGCGCCGGGGCAGGAGCGCGTGGCGTGGCTGCTGGTGCGGCACGCCGCCTGGGGCGCGCCCTGGATGTGGCTGTCTCTGATCAGCCCGGAGCGACGGGCGAGGTGGATGCGCCGCGCCTGGTCGCTGGCAGCGGGGCGGCACGGCTGAAGCGGGTCAGTCTTCCGGCAGATCCACCTTCCAGTGCCGGATGGCGGCGCGCAATTCGTTGAGCGTCAGATATGTGACTGCGCCGTGCTTCGGGCGCTCGAAGTTGGTTCCCCGCATGACGCCCTCGTTGAACCGCCCGAGGTTGCGGTACGTGATGAAATCCGTGGTTTCGCTGAAACCCATGTTGTTGGGGCGCGCGCCGTAGACGTCGTACATCAGAACAAACTTGTCCGTGTCCAGCCGCCGGAAGACGGTGGGCGCCTCTGTCGGCACGGTCTCCGGATCGATGCGCCTGTCCTCCACCACGTATCCGCCGCTGATGCGGGAAGAGACGGCGTGGCGCACCTTCGCTTCGGTGACGAAATGGAGATGGAACTTCCCGCCCGCGCGAACGATGTCGCCGTCGATGCCGCCTGTCTCCAGAAGGGCTTTGGGCTCTGTCTCCAGCCGGGTGAAACCGGCGTTCGCGTAGGAGTAGTACAGCTTGGCCGCCTTTGGTCCGAAACGGATGGTGAAATAGACCATCATTTTTCGCGCTTTCTCGTCGTAAATAGTCTGCGGCGCCCAGGCGGCGCTGAGGCCGGCAAAGCCCGGGAACGCCTCATCGACGCGCACGATGGAGTGCGTCCAGTGGATCAGATCGAAGGATTTCATCAGCACGATCGCGCGGTTGTTCCCCCATCCGTATTCTTCCTCGGGCCTCTCCCAGCGCGTGGAGCGGAAGCCGGCCTTCTGGCCATAGATGTGGAGGTCCGTCATGGCCAGGTAGAAGGCGCCGTCGGGGCCGCGTGTGATGTGCGGGTCGCGAACCCCTTTCTGCCCGGCGAGCAAGGCGCCGTCGAGCACGGGATTTCCGCCATTTACATCGGTGAAGGTGGATCCGTCGCGGCTGATGGCGAAATAGGCGCAATGCGTTTCGTCCTTGAAATACACCATCAGGTAGCCGGCGAAATCCCTGTCCCGCGGGGCGCGAAACCCGGCGGGGCGCTCGAGGCGCGGAACGATGCGGATGCCGGCATGGCCCCGTGGCGGCGCTGCCGGTCCCGGCTGCGGCGATCCACCCGGTTGCGCCCCTCCAGCGGCAAGACAAACGCCCGCTGCGAGTGCTGCAAGAACCCGCCGGGCGGTGTGGTGGGAATTTGAGCTTTGCATGCTGCCTCCGCCAGAGCTCCTTACGGTTACTGGCAGCCCTTGCCGGAGCAGAGGTGCTTGCCGAAAAAGGGAAGCACGTGGTTCTGGAACCGGATGGCCACTGCGCTCGTGTGATCGCCGGAATAGATCTCAAAGCCATGGGCGATTCCGTAGGTGTCCAGCACCTCGTGCAGCCGCGCCGTGTCGGTGCGCAGACCGTCCCTGTCCCCAACGTCCAGAGCAATACCGCGGTAGCTGCGCAAATCGGAGATGTACTGGTCCACGAAGGCCAGCGGCGCGTTTGCAGCCCAGCGCGCCAGGACATCCTGCTGCGGCTTGCCATCCTTCACCGGCAGATCCAGGTACAGAGGCGGGTTCTTCGGGTTCGGCGACCACGCCGCCGCCGTGGCGAGTTGCGCCCGAGGAAAGAAGGAGAGCCGGGCCGAATCGGCAGGCGTCTTCACCTCCGCCAGCGCTTTCTCCATCTCAGGGTTGGCTGGACCGGCGCCACGCGCCGACAGGCAGCACGGGCTCATGATGTAGAGGCTCCCGAACACATCCGCGTGCTTCATGCCGATTCGCGCAGCGCCATAGCCGCCCATGGAGTGCCCGGCGAGTCCGCGGCTGGAGCGCTTCGGAATCGTGCGGTAGCGCGCATCCATGTACCGCACCACATCCTCGGCGATGAAGCGTTCAAAATCGCCTGTCGTCACAGAGCTCGAATACATGGAACCGTTGTGTACCGTCTTCGAATCCGGCAGCACGATGATCATCTCCGGGACGCCGCGCGCGAATGCCCCTTCGATGGTCTGAGGCGCATGAATCTCTTTGGCCCACTGCGCCGCGCCGATGCTGTAGCCATGCAGCGCATAGAGAACCGGGTACCGGCGGCTGCGGTCCCGCTGATAACTGGGCGGCAGGAACACCAGCGCCTCGCGGTCCACGGCGTTGCCTTCCAGATTCCCTTCGAGACGCGATCCGTGAATGAGCACCGTCTCCACGCGCACGGGCTTCGCTCCGGGCTCCACCGGCGGCGCCTCTGTCTTCACCTGGGCTGTGCACGCAAAAGCGCCAAGCGCCATCATTGCGGCGAGCGGCTTGAGCACTTCGATCCCTCCTGATCTTCAACCCGGAGCGAACAAGCCGTCGCCGGTTCTGGCGGGGCTCGAACGCTCCTGCGGCGCCCGCCTTCCGGCAGGCGTCCTGGCAAGGCATCGTATCGCATGCAAGCGCCGTGCCGCCGGGCTCATGAGGCTCAGCAGAGGAATGATTCCGGCTCCGTGAAGCTCACCGCCCCACAAGCGTGCGGATGTTTCCACCCGCTGCGGCTTGTCCCTATGAACGGCTCGGCGGGAGATCGTTCCCGGGTGCGGACCCATGCAGTGTCGTTGCCGGGAGCAGCGGTTATCCGAAAGACCCCAGGACAGCCCAGCCGGCAAGCCCAACAGTCAAGAAGCCGGCGCCAACGAACACAGGGACCCGGTACCGGCTCTCGAAGCCGCTCAAGCCGGGCACGAGCACGGCGAGCCCCGGCTTCTGCGGATGGCGCCGGGCTGTCACCTTCGCGCCGGGCGGAAAACGGTCCACCCAAGCCTCCGCCCCGGATCTCGGGAAATTCACCCTGACGGCGATCAGCCGGTTCGAGCGCCAGGCGCGGCCCTCCGCCTCGTATTCATATTCGATTTCCGGGTAGTAATAGACGATCACGGGATCACCAGGTTCCCGGTTCGCCGTTTGCCTCTCCTCGACAACCTCTGCGCGCAGTACCGTGGCCTCTACCGGCAGCCAATGGCGGCTCTCTTCAGCAATCCGGCGCATGCGGCGAGCGTACAGGAGCACGCTCGCACCCAGCAAAGCGAGAAAGGCGGACCAGAAGCGCAGCAACGGCAGCACGCCGAAGCGGCTCCAGGCCCACGTATGGACAGCGACGAAAAGGAGTGTGAACAGCCACCACGTCCTTTCCCAAATCCTCCATCCCCGGGATGTGCCGGCGGCCTGGCTGACAGCCATCATCTCCTCCCGCCGAACCGTACATGAGTCACGCGCAGGCGTCAAGCGTTGGCGAGGGAATTCCAGCTGTGAGATTCATCGGGAGGCCGAAGGAGCGGAGGCGCCGGCAGTCGGAACCGCGGCGATCGCCACGGGAATTTCAAACAGGCAATCCACGGCGATTCGCGCAGGACCGCGCATTGCGGGAAGAAACGTCCAGCGGGTGGCGGCCCCCAGGAGCGGTGCTTCCAGCGCGTCGTCCGGACTGTCGAGCACGCGCAATTCGGAAAGGAATCCATCGGCGCTGATCACTCCGGCCATCCGGATGGTGCCGCGGATCGCGCGCGGCGACCGCGAGCCGGGACCGAACGGGTCCGTCTGCCGGAAAGGGACCGGCGCGTGCATCGCCTGGCCGCCCGCAGCCGTCTGGCCCCGTTCGGCAAACCACAGCAGAATATCGCCCGAATAATTCCGCGGATTCGGCTTCTCGAGAAACGTGAGATATACGGTCCGGTTCCCGAACAATTTCTGCGCCGTTTCCGGCACCATCGACAGCCGGACGGGGACAGACACGGCTTCGCGCCGCTGTTCGATTTCAGCTCGCGTGAACATGACTGTCTGCGGCGTGAAGTCTGGCTTTCCGGCCACGCCTGCAGAGGAGCCGCCGCCGCTCGAGATCAGCTCCACGCCGGATGCCGGCGAAGGGTTCAGGGCGCCCCCGGCGCCGCTGCCCGTGTTTGGTCCCACCGACACGCTGGCGGGGCGGTTCCCCTCCGGCAGCGCTGGTGGAGCGTCAGGCATGGGCTTGACGCCAGCCACCACGGCGGTCAGTTGCCCCAGCGCTGCCGGGGAAGGCAAGGCATCGATGGGCGCTTCGGTCAGTTCCACGGGCCGCGGCTTCCTTGGGGCAGGCGGCGGTGGAGGCGTGAAGGAGCGCGGCTTGGGACGCGCAGCGGGCGCCGGTGGCGGCGCGGTCAAGGGCTCCGGCTTGGGCGCCTCAGGCTGCGGCGGCGGGGGCGCGGGCTGGAAGGCAGCCATGTTGGGTAGTGGTACGCTCTTCGGAATCTCGGCTGGCGCAGCGGGCTGGTAGATCAACTGGTCGCGCGCCGGCGCTTCCGGTGTCGACGCCTGGATCGAGACATCGCGGGAGCGAAGGCGCGCCTTCGGCGGCCTTTGTCCATACTTGCGCCCGATGCTCAAGTCCGGCATCCGCGTGTCGAGTTTGTACCAGACGAGCTTCCTGTCTTTGGATGGCGGCGGTAGAACTCGGTAGTCCTCCATGCGGAGGGCGCGCGGATTTGTTGTGGGGAAGTGAAGCGCCAGCAGCAGGACGGCGGCGTGCAGCCCGGCCGAGCCCAACAAGGAGAGCGGCCGGGGACGCACGCGCGGCTCAAGCAATGCCTGTGACAGCGGCGCCCGGTCCTTGTTGGTGACGGTCCCAGCCGAAGGCAGCGTCAAAGAGGAATTATAGCGGCCGCGCGGATTCGGAGGAGTGGCAGCACAGCGTGCGCGGTCCGGTGTCCTTTAGAGGGCAGCGGATTTCGTGCCCTTCTGAGGTGGCTTCACGGGCTGCGCCTGCCCGCGGAGAGGAGCCGCCGCGGCTCCCACGCCGAGATGATCCGCCAGCGATACGAGGCTGTCGGTGATCCCCGGGCTCGGGCAAACGAGGAACCCTCCGGCTTTGCAAAACCGCGCCAGGTCCTGCAGAGCCGAAGCGAGTTCGGGCCGCTCGGCGAGCGAGCGCTCCAGCGCGAGGCCCAGCGCCATTGCATCGGGACGCGATACCTGCTGCCCTGCGGGACTCTCATAGCCGCCATCCCACATGCTCGGGGTCCCGTCCAGCGAAACCGGCGGCGGCAACGGGGCGACCGGACGCCAGCCAAAGGCGCGCGCCCTTTCCAGCGCCCGGCGCCACAGAGCGGGGCTCAACGCGAACGCCTCGCCGCTCGTGTGGTACAAAACCACTGACGCGCCTCCATGAAAATAAGTGGCGGTATCGAAGTGATCGTATCGGCGAGTCTTGCGGCAGTTTGAAGGATTTTCTGGCCTTGCCTGCCTCCCCCCTCAGGCCGGCCGCACCGCTTCGCGGTCGATTTCCACGGCCACAGACCGCTGCAGCAACGTGATGCTGATGATCAGCCGGTATTCATTCCGGATTTTCAGCAAGAGCCCGGTCCTGTCCCGCATCGGTCCGCGCGCCACCACGACGCGCTGCCCTTCCTTCAGATAAGGCCACGGCGCCAGTCCCACGCCTGAGGCCACCGCCTGCCGAAGCGTCTCCAGTTCCGCCGGATCCACTGGCGCAGGCTCTCCGTCAAAGGAGACAAAATACAGCACGCCAGGCGTTTGCAGGACCGGAAGGCGGCGCCGCACGTCCAGACTGGAAAAGACATAGCCCGGAAACAGCGGCAACTCCACCAACTTGACCCGATCCGACCATCGCCGCCGCTCTTTGTAACTCGGAAGAAAGGACGAGAATCCCTTCGAGGCCAGACTTTGCGCCACCACCCGTTCAAACTTGGGCTTCACCCGAATGGCGTACCAAGGCCACTGCTCTTGAATCGGCGGCTCTACAGTTGCAGCTTCGGGTGACGACTCCACGCCGGTGCTCAACTTCCCGTCTCCTTTGCCCTTGATTGTAACTCTCGATGATCGCTGCGATGGCCACGCAGCCGGGTTTTTCCCTCCGCAGTCCTTCCTCCCGGTACTATGAAGAAACCGTGTGGAAATACATCGTCCGTGTCATCAACTGGCTTTTGCTGGCAGCCGCAGTTGCGCTGGTGGCCGCAGCCTGGTGGATCGTTTACCGGCCTGGCGCCGGGCTCTCGGGCGAAGTGGCGGCCCCTGTCAGCGCCGAGGTTCGTGTGGACCGGGACCGCCTCGGCGTTCCTCACATCCAGGCCCGGTCCGTGGAGGACGCCCTCTTCGCCCAAGGCTACGTCACCGCCCAGGATCGCCTGTGGCAGATGGACAGTCTGCGCCGGCTGGCAGCGGGCGAACTGGCGGAGATTGCGGGGAAGGCTGTGCTGCCCCTGGACATCCGGGCACGGCAACTGCGGATGCGATGGCTCGCCGAGCGCTGGGCCGCCTCGCTGCCTGAGGCGCAGCGCGCGCAACTGGCCGCCTACGCGCGGGGCGTGAATCACTTCCTCGAACGGAACCACCGCCGCCTGCCGCCCGAATTCACGCTGCTGGGCTATGCTCCTCGCCCGTGGCGGGTGGCCGACACGCTGCTTTGCGCGCTGGAGATGAACCGCACGCTCTCGGGCGCCTGGGAGCACGACCTGATGAAGTTCCGCATGGCCGGCAGCGGCGACAGGAACCTCGTGGATCAGCTGTTCCCGCCAAGGCTGGGCACAGAGCCCTTGCCGGGGTCCAATGCCTGGGCCGTGGCCGGCTCCCGGACCTCGACCGGCCGTCCGCTGCTGGCCAACGATCCGCACCTGCCGTGGACGCAGCCAGCCACCTGGCACCTGGTGCATCTCCGCGCGGCGGAACTCGACGTGGCCGGCGCGGCGCTGCCGGGAATTCTGGGGGTCATTATCGGCCACAACGGCCGCATCGCCTGGGGTATTACGGCCCTCCAGTTCGACAATATGGATCTCTACTTCGAGAAGCTCGACGCGCGCACCGGACGTTACGAACACGCCGGCCGCTTCCTGCAGGCCGAACGCGTGGTGGAGCGCATCGCCGTCAAAGGCGGGAAGCCCGCCGAACTCTCCTTCCGGGTGACGCTGCACGGCCCGGTGATCGCCGAAGAGGAGGGCCGCCCGCTGGCGCTGGCCTGGTCGGCTGCGGCGCAGGATAGCGCCGAATTCCCTGTGCTCGACTGGAACCGGGCGCGCAACTGGGAGGAGTTTCGCTCCGCCCTGCGCCGCCTGCCCGGCCCCAATATCAATGTCCTCTATGCCGATGTGGACGGGAACACGGGCTGGCAGGTGGCCGGGCGGCTCCCCGTGCGCGAAGGTTTCGACGGCAGCGAGCCTGCCGACGGCGCGTCCGGGAAATTCGACTGGAAGGGATTCGTTCCCTTCGATCAAATGCCATCGTATTTCAATCCCCGGAAGGGCCTTCTTGTCTCGGCAAATCACAATCCTTTTCCGCAAAACACTCCCTACACAGTCAGCGGGTTTTTCTCCGCTCCGAACAGGGCGCTCCAGATTGAGGCGCGTCTGTTGCGAAAAGACAAGCTCTCCCCGCAGGACCTGCTGTCGATTCAGCAGGACGTCTATTCCGGCCTGCATCACCGCTTGGCGCGGGCCGCCGTGGAGGCAGTCAATCGCCGCGGAGAGACGCACGAAGCGGCGCTTGCCGGCGCCCGCATTCTCGAATCCTGGGACGGACAGATGCGCGCCAGGGAGGCTGCGCCCTTGCTGGCCCACCTGCTCTACCAGCATCTGCGCCGGGCCATCGGGGAGCGCGCGTCCCCCAAACACGGCGCTGCCTGGCGAACATTCCTTGCGCCCGGCGTCGTGGAGCGGATCGTGTTCGAACGGCCGAAGGAATGGTTCGGCGACTTCGACCAGTTGCTCGCCGCCGAGCTGCGGGACGCCGTGGAAGAAGCCCGGAGGATGCAGGGGCGGAACCCGGAGAAATGGCGCTACGGGCTGGCCAACCGCGTCTCGCTGCCGCACCCGGTGATGGGCCGCATCCCCTGGGCGGGGCGTTACTTCAACTTCGGCCCGGTGGAGATGGACGGCGCGGCCACTACCGTGCGGGCCATCACCGAAGCCTATGGACCCTCCATGCGCTTTGTGGCTGACCTCTCCAATCCGGACCAGAGCCTCATCGTGATCCCCACCGGCCAGTCCGGCCATCGCTTGAGCGGCCACTATGGCGACCAGTGGGAGACCTATCTCGCAGGCGGGGCTTTCCGCCTGGAGTATACCCGCGTCGAGCCAAAGCTGACGCTCCGGTTCAATCCCGCGCGTTGACCTGCGCGAGCGCGCCGACGCCGCGCTATTTGAGCCGCCCCATGCGCCTTGCGGCCTCTTCCACTGCGGCCACGATCCGCTCGTGCATCCCGCAATGGCATGTGTGGCCCGCCAGCGCCTGCCGGATCCGCCGCCGTGTCAGCGGCCGGGGGTCGTGATCGATCAACGCCACCGCTTCCAGAATCGCGCCCGGCGTGCAAAAGCCGCAGCGCAGGCTCGCATGATGCAGGAACGCCTGCTGCACCGGGTGCAGCGGACCCCCGGCGGAGAGTCCTTCCAGCGTCGTGACCGCCTTGCCCTGGCAGGCTGCCGCGGTGATCATGCAGGCGCGCGTGGCCCCGCCGTCCACCAGCACCGTGCATGCCCCGCAAGTGCCTTCCTCGCAGCCCACGCGGACGCCGCTCATGCCGAGGGCGTCATGGAGGAACTCGAGCAGTGTCGCGCCCGCGGGCAGATCGGCCACGCGTTCCCGGCCGTTGACCATGAGCGAGACCCGCGCCATCTGCCCTGATTGTCCCACGCCGCGGCGGCTTCCCGCCGTTCTGAACCGGATCTCGCGCCCTTGGCCGTGCGGTCCGGGTCCCATCACGGCAAGGCCCTTGTCCGCGCGGCCGGACGGCGGCGCTGTGACATAATGAGGGCATCGAGGTCCTGTTTGCCATGGCCAACCCGAAGTACGCAGAAGCGACGCGCCCCGTGCCCAAGGCTGTCGAGATCGGCACGCTCAGCGACGGCACCCGGATCCTCCGGCGCGCCCCGCGCATCCGCTCCTGCGGACTCAAGGACGACAAGGGCAAGCTCTGCGCGGGACACCTGAAACGCTGGTACTTCTACGGTGACGAAATCCGCCAGAAGTTTGGAGACAACGCCGAAGTCTACCGCTGCGAGAAATGCAAGGCCATTTACCTTCCCAATGAAGAAGAGGAACCCCGCACTGGCACTCTTTGCTGGTAGGAAAAGAAAGAGCCGCATTGGATCGCCTCGTGGCGGGGGTCACTCGAAATGAGCCAATCCAATGCGGCCCGCCCTGGCAGGGCGAGGGTCACGGCGGCGATTCCGCCCGGATCCGACTAAGCCTTCGTTCCCTTTCGCTCCTGATGAAGCTGCCGCTTTCGACTACTCTTCACCACTCGAATCCGGAGAACCGCTTCCCGTTTCCCGGGGCTGGAACTCCGTAATGCCGTCAGCAAATCCCGTAAAGATGAGTGCGGAAAAAAAGAAACCCTCTGCTGGGACCTGCCAGCGATCAGACGCATTGGGAGAGATCTTGAACACCGGCTCCCGCAAGCACTGCGTATCCAAACTCCACTTCGTCCTTTCACCGGCCCGTTCCAGCAGAGGGCAGGTCTACAGAGACTTCATCAATTCGCCCTTGAGTGTAGCAAACGGCCTGCCATCCACGCACAGCCCTAACTGCATGATTTCAGGTCGGCCCCCGGCTGCCTCTTCACGCACGCCGGGCAGGCTTGCCCCACGAGGTGTGGCATGGTGACACACACCCTCGCGCTCGCCCTATGGCTGGCCGCCCAGCCGCCGGTCCAGGCGCAGGAAATCGACTACCAGATCTACACCGACGCCCCGCGGCTCCTGCTTAACCAGCGCCGGCTTCGCCTTCTCAAGCGCGAACGGGAAAGAGAGTCGATCCGCTGGCAGCAGTTCGACGCTCTGATGCGCGGACGCGCCCGTATGAGCGAACCTGGCTTTGCTTTGGCGCTTTGGGCGACGGTCGCCGGGCAACCCGGCGCCTGCCGCGAGGCCGCCGAATGGGCCGCCAAAGCCAATCCGGCCGATCCCGCCGAGTTGCGCCAGATCGCGCTTGTCTACGACTGGTGCCAGGCCCAGTCGGGCGAAGCGCTCACGCAGATGATGGCGCGCAAGCTCGCCTCGGTCCTCTCCGCGCGCTCTGGCGGCCCGCGCGAGGTTCGGTCTCTCGTCTTCGCCGCCATCGCCCTGGCCGATGCGGAACCGCGCGCCTCGGAAGCCGCCTTGCGCTTCGCTGTCGAGGGCTGGTGGCAGGCGCGCATTGTGCCGGAGATCCGCCGCGGATCCAACCCCTTCCCCTCGCGCGAAGACCTTTACGCCATGACCGAGTTTCTTCACGTGGTCCGCGACAACCTGCGCGCCGATCTCCGCGAAAGTCTCGCCCAGTGGTTCCAGGAACTTCCGCCTCTGCTGCTGCTGTCCTACTACCCTCAACCCTGGCCCGCTCCGGAAAATGAGTACCGCATTCCCGCCTACTGGACTCCCGGCGATCCCGACCTCCGCGAGGCCGTCTTCTCCCGCGCCACAGAGTTTGCCCTCGTCTCCTACGACCCCAACGCGCAGCCCCACCAGTTCCTTCAGGGCTGGCTGATGATCGACCGCTTCCTGATGCGCGGCGAGCTGGGCATTCCCTATGAATTCCTCTGGGCCAACCCCTACCAACCGGGGCTGAGCTTCACGTACATGCCCGATATCTTCCACTCGAGCGGCAAGCTGCTGCTGCGCTCCGGCTGGGAGGAGGACGCCTCCTGGTTCGGTCTCTGGGACGGGCGCGCACAGTTGTTCACTGCGGGCAAGCGCATCCTGGTGCGCCCGGAGGCGCAGCCCCGCCCGCTTGCACTCGGCCCCGTCAAGGTGTTCTTCGCCCCGGGTGGCATGCGGTTCGAAACCGGCTGGCTTCCGCCGCCGGAAGAGGGGGAACGCAGCGTCGAAGAAGTGGCGTTCGTGGTGGGGCTTGAGCCCGACATGCCATACGAGGTGGAAGTCGACGGCGAGGAGATGTTCGAGACGCGCTCGGATCCCGGCGGCATTCTCGAACTCCGCTTTCTCCCCGGCAGGAAGTCGCCCGTCCTCATCCGCCCGTCCCGTTGAGGCGCCAGTTGCAGATCAGACACGCGCCTCTTATTGAGGCCCTTCGTCGATCAGCTCGAGCGCGTTGATCAAAGCGTAGTTCCGCACTGGAACAAACGAGAGCCGGATGGCGCCATAGGCATCCGTGCGGAGCCCCGAAAAGGTCTTGCGCACGGCGCGCCCGGATCCGCCGGCTTCGCGAAGCAGGTGAAACGAGCGCATCAGTGTAGCTCCATTCGCCCATACGTCGAAAAGGCGGTACGCGGTGGCGGAGGATTCCGGGTAGCCAAAATACTGCTCGGCCATCCACAGAGTGAGGCGGTAGCGGTGGCCTTTGACCGCGTGCAGATGATACTGGAAATGGCCGAACCGCTCGGAGCGGAACAGCGCTGCTGCCGGCGCGCCGCGGATTTCGCGTGAGCGCGGCACTCGCCGCCCGCCCAGAACGAAGGAATCCGGCTCCCAGAGATCGCCGTTGGCGTCCACTGCCGGTTGCGCGGCGGCCACCATCCGAACCGGAAGCATCCGGTCTCTCAGTCCGGGAACGATCTCGATGGCATTGACAAAGGGCTTGTCCGGGCGCAAGACCTCGAATCCGAGGTGCAGCTTGCCGTCCTGCGCCGGGGAGACGTTGAGGAAGACTTTTCTCATGGCCACGCCCCGCCCGGGCGCCTCGGCGCACACGTCCAGCGGCTCGTATGCGACCTGACCGTTGATCATGACCCGGAACAGGCGGGACACCTCGCCTCCACCTGCAGGCGCGCCCTGTCCGTAAAGGGTCTCGGCGAAATAGAGCCGCAGTTCGTACAGGCCGGGCTTCAGCGGAATGTGATACTGGAACTGCCCCTCCCGCTGATGCCGGAACAGGCGCGGCTCGTCAACATTGACGACTTGTACGTCTGCCTGCCGCGTGGCAATGCCGCCCTCGAAATAGCGGTCGGCCGACCATTCTCTGCCCGCGCCGTCGGTGAACCCCTCTGTCAGGTTCCCGGCGAGAATGCGGACGGCGCCCGGCGCCAGCGAACCCACGAGGCGCACCCCTGCGGTTGGGCGTGGCACGGAAGGCTCTCTTGCGCGCAGCACGGTCCAGAGACTCACACCCGCCAGCGTGATCACAACGGATGCACCCAGCCAGGCAATTGCCCTGCGCCTCGTCCTCTTCTCTTCATGGCGGGCCGGGCCGCCCCGCGCTACAGCCTCCAGACTGTAAGCACCCTTCGGTACCCTCAGCAGAAGCGGCTGGTCCTTGCCTGGGCCGGAAAAATGCTCCTCCAGCGTCCGCCGCAGCTTCCGGATCTCCACCCGGACAATCGAATCCGTCTTGGGGTCGAAGTACGCAGGCCGGCCCAGCGCTTCGACGCCCAGAACATACTCTTTCACGGGTTCGACGGCACCCTCTAAGAGGCGGTTGGCCAGGAAGTCGAACAAACGGGCCTGATTCGGTTTTCGCGACAGCGATTCTGACTGCCGGACGGCAGCGATGGTCTCCTCCAATTGCCGCCGAAAAACGCCGTTCTGGTCCGCGCCGGCCAAGTGTCCGGGAATTCCTCCCAGCCCAGATGTTAGCAGGCGGCCCGTGAAAACTCAATCCATATCGGCGTTAACGCGCCCAATTTATCTATCAGTTAGCCCGTTCACCATGCCGTCATCCCCTATTCACTCGCGTTCTGCCGGGCCAGGGTCTAGCATTATGGCACCGCTCGTGGGGTCGGATCCTCAATGCGTGAGGTCAGTGAGGATCGGGATCGTTCGAGCCAAGAACGAGAAGAGGTGAGCGTATGGAACTCTCCAAGTGGATCGCAGGGGCCTTGGTCTGCTCTTGGGCATTGTCGTTCCCGCTGGCAGGGCAGAGCACCTTTGCCACTCTCACCGGGCAGGTGACGGATCCTAGTGGCGCGCCGGTAGCCGGGGCGCAAATCAGCGTGACCAACACCGGCACGGGCTATGAATACAAAGCTGCATCCAACGAAATCGGCCAGTACAACATAGCTTCCCTCGTGGAGGGTGTCTATTTGCTGAAAGCCGCTGCGCCGGGCTTTCAGGAACATGTCGTGCAGGACATCCGGTTGGCGGCGCGCGACATCCGCCGCATCGACGTTCCGCTCAGCCTGACTCAGGTGACCACTGCTGTGGAAGTCAGCGCTGGCGCCACGCTCGTCGAAACCGACACCGCGCGCGTGGCGGACATGCGCGTGCGGCAAACGCTCATCGACATGCCGCTCTCGCTCCGCCGCGCGTGGGACATTATTCAACTTTCTCCCAATGTGTCGAAGGCGGGAAACAGTTTCACCATGCGTTTCGGCGGCAGCCGGGCGCGCCAGGGAGATGTGACAATCGACGGAATTCCCATCGGCACTGTGTTCGGCGGCCAGATCAGCGGCGTTGTCAGCGACAGGACGGAGAGTTACGGCGAAGTCCGGCTTGAGGTCGCCGGCAGTTCCGCCGAGAACCCCGGCATCGGCCAGATGTCCGTCGTCACCCGCTCAGGGACCAACGAACTCCACGGCGAGGTCTTCAACTACTACAGCAGCCCCGGCCTGCAGGCGCGCAATCCGTTCGCCACCACCGGCACAGGCAGCATTGAATGGGTGCCCGGGGGGTCGCTCGGCGGACCTGTGGTGCTGCCGAAAATCTACGACGGGCGCAATCGCACATTCTTCTTCACAAGTCTGGAATTCGAGCGCTTCGGGCCTCCGTCGCTACAGACGTTCAACACCTCTGTTCCCATAGCCCCGTGGCGCTCCGGGGACTTCTCCGGCCTGCTGCCCGGCACCGTCGTGCGCGATCCCTTCGCGGGCAATGCCCCCTTCGGAGGAAACCAGATTCCCGCCTCGCGCATCAGCGCAGTGTCCAAGACCATCCAGGACCGGCTCTATCCATTGCCAAACTTCGGCAACCCGGATGTATTCGCGGCCCAGAACAACCGCCAGGTTCTCGACAATCCAAAGCTCACCAACCCGACTGCCGTCTTGCGTCTCGACCACCGCTTCAGCGAGCGCGCCTTCGTCAACGGCCGCCTGACGATCCTGCGCTGGCCGCAGAAACCTTTCATTGGAAGCCTGCCCACAATCGGACGCGTCGACCGCGAGCGGCGCAACAACGGCGCCAGCTTCGCTTACACGCAGATGATCCGTCCCAGCCTCCTGAGCGAGTTCCGCTATGGTCTGGCCACCGATGCGTTCCCGAGCATTCCGCCGCAGCGGGGTCTGGCGTGGGTGCGCGACCTCGGCTTGCGAGGCTTGGCGCCGGACCTGCCCGACGTCGCGGGGCTGCCCACCGTCAGCTTCACGCAACTCGGTTTGACGGGCGTCTCGATGGACGTGCAGTGCCTGCCCTGCATCGAGTATGTGAATCACAGCTTCCAGGAAAATATCACCTGGATCACCGGGCGCCACACGGTGAAGTTCGGCGCCCAAGTCATGCGCGGTACCTACGAAGACCTCCGCCAGGGCGCCGGGCTTTTCGGCAACCTCACCTTCTCGAACCGCTTCACGGGCTTTACGTACGCCGACTTCCTGCTCGGCATCCCCACGACCATGAGCCGCAACTTCCCCGCGCTCCTGCAAAGCACCAAGTCCTGGCGTTACGGCTTCTTCATCCAGGACGACTTCCGTATCCGTCCGGACCTGACGCTCAATCTTGGCCTGCGCTATGACCTGCTGCCCGGCTTCACTGCCAAGGACGGGCTGCAATCCATGTTCGACATCGGCACGGGCGCGATCATCGTCCCCGATGGAGCGGCTTCGCGGGTCAGCCCGCTGCTGCCGGCCGGCTACGTCAGAGTGCTGGAGGCCGGCGCGGCCGGGTTCCATCCCAGCCGCCTTGTCTTTGCCGACCGCAACAATTTCTCGCCGCGCATCGGCCTCGCCTACAGGCCATGGGGCAACTCGACCGTGTTCCGCGCCAGCTTCGGCATGTTCTACGACATCGCCGCCAAGAACGCCGCGCTGTCCTCGGTCCCCTTCAACATTGCCGAGCCGGCCTTCACCAACCCCACCACCAATCCGATCCTCCTGCCGCAGGCGTTCCCGCCGGCCGGCGTGGCCGGGCCGGCCTCCGTCTCCATCCCCACGGCGATGAATCCCCGGCTGCTGATCCCCTACAGTATGCAGTACACCTTCACCATCGAGCGGCAGCAGTGGAACACGGCGTTTCGAGTCTCCTACATCGGCACGAACACCCGCAAAGGAGTCTTCACCTACAACATCAACCAACCTGTGGCTGATACCCGGCTCTTCGTCGACAAGCCCCGCATGTTCCCGCAGTATCCGACCATCAACTACCAGACCAACGGCGCCGGCCACCAATACCATGCCCTCACGCTCGAGGCTGACAGGCCTCTTGGTAACGGCCTGCGGCTCCAGGGCTACTACACCCTGGCCCGCGACATCGGAGACCTTGAAGACGGCGAGCAGCCGGAAGACGCCTTCAACCGCCGCCGCGAGCGAGCCGTATGGAGTGACATCCCTACGCACCGCTTCTCCACAAACCTGCTCTGGCAACTGCCGTTCGGCAAGGGGCGCCCGTTGCTGAACCGCACCGGCAGGGTGGCCGATACCCTCATCTCCGGCTGGCAGGTTGGTGCTGCCTACATGATTCAGCGCGGGCAGTTCCTGACTCCCTCGTGGACCGGTCCCGACCCCACCGGTACCCGGTTCACCGCCAACCGTACCGCACCGAACGTCACCATCCGGCCGGACATTCTGCGCAATCCCAATTTGAGTAATCCGGCGATCAACCGGTGGTACGACATCACCGCCTTCGCTGCACCCCAGGCTGGCGCCTTCGGCACCTCCGCGAAGGGTGTCATCATCGGTCCCGGCGTCAACGTGATGCATGCCAACCTGGCCAAGATCACGCCAATCGGGGAGCGGGTCCGCCTCCGCACAGAAGTCGTCGCCACCAACGCGCTGAACCACCCGAACTACCAGAATCCGAACCTCAACGTGAACAACCTGGCAGCCGCCGGCGTGATCACGAACGTCGCCAACAGAAACACCAACATGGATTCGTCCATCCCGCGGTTTATCCAGCTCGTTGTGCGGGTGCAGTGGTAAACGCCTGATGGCCAGTCGCGGGCGCCCCCTTGCTGGACCCCCTTCGGGGCGCCCGCAAGATTCAGAAGGCCCTTTCTCATTGACGCCGGACGCTGCTGACGGCGATGGGGTGCTCCAGTAGAATGGCGCCATGAAGGCCTCTCTGATCTGCTTCATCGCTGCCTCTGCGGCCTTGACGGCGCAGGAACTGTATCAATTACCCGCCACCCGCATCGCAACGCGCTGGGCCAGTCCGGAGAATCCTTCCGCAGAAAAAGGCGCGGGTGGGCAGGCCAACGCGGGCCGAAAAGGGCGGCCGTTCATCGCCATCCCTGCCGGCGGCGAGGCGGTGCTCGCCGAAGCGGCCGGCGCCAGCGGCACCGTGCGCCGCATCTGGCTCAGCTTCGGCGACCGAGCGCCGCGCAACCTGCGCGGCCTGCGCCTGCAAATTTACTGGGACGGCTCGCCACAGCCGGCCGTCGACTCGCCGCTGGGGGATTTCTTCGGCCACATGATGGGCCGGATGGCGCCCTTCCAGTCTGCGCTCTTTTCCAGTCCCGAGGGGAGGAGCTTCGTCTGCCATGTGCCCATGCCGTTCCGAAGAAGCATGCGCATCCTCGTGCGCAATGAAACAGGCCGTGAATTGCCGAACCTGTACTACGATGTGGATTACACAACAGGCGACTCCCATCCGGAAAATGTCCTCTATTTTCACGCCTGGTTCCGGCGGGAGAGCCCCACTACGCTGCAAAAGGATTACGAATTTCTGCCTCTTGTCCGCGGCCGCGGCCGGTTCCTCGGGGTAATGTTCGGTGTTCAGGCGGACCGGCAGAAATACAGCTTCACCTGGTGGGGCGAGGGCGAGGTCAAAGTCTATCTCGACGGCGACCGTGAACTGCCCACTCTCGTGGGGACCGGCACAGAGGACTACATCGGCACGGCCTGGGGACAGGGGCGGTTCGACAACCTGTACCAAGGCTGCCACGTCGCGGATAACGAAAAAATGCAATATTCGTTCTACCGCTTTCACGTCCCGGATCCGGTCTGGTTTTATGAGGAAATCCGCGGCGCCATCCAGCAAATCGGCTATCTCAATCCGCGATGGATGGGACTGGTGCACCAGCTCGGCACGAAGCTGTACCGCGCCGGGCCCGGGCTTTCGGAGAGAGGCCCCCTGGAAGAGGGGCTCTTCGAGCGGCAGGATGACTGGTCGAGCGTCGCCTACTTTTACCTCGACCGCCCGCAAAACGGCCTTCCGCCCATCCCCTCCGCGGAAGACCGCATCCGGGGCCTCGACTGATCTCTGCCGGCGCAAGTCTTGATATACTCCGTTCATTCAGAACCGCTGGAGGCCCCGACCATGATTACCCGCCGCATGGCCATCTCCGCGCTTTTCCTGTGCGCAGGCTTCGCTCTCGCCGCCGAATTCCCCTACCAGAAACCGCCGAAGGAAATCCTGGACGTTCTGCACGCCCCGGCGCCGCCGCAAACCAGCATCAGCCCCGCGCGCGCTCACGTGCTCATCTTCGAGCGCGAACTTGCGCCCCCCATCGCCGAGCTTGCCAAGCCGATGCACCGGCTGGCAGGGCTGCGCATCAACCCCGCCAATAACGGCAAGCACTTGCCGCCGCTCACGCTCCTGAGCCTCTCCGTGAAACCGCTGGAGGGCGGCACGGAGACGAAGATCGTTCTGCCGGCTGGCGTGCGCTTCACCGCGCCCCAGTGGAGTCCTGACGGCAAGCGCTTTGCGCTGCTCGGCTACATGCCCTCCGCCGTCGAGCTGTACTTCGGATCCGTGGATTCCGCCACCTTGCGCCGTGTCCCCGGACTCCGGATCGACGACACGATTCAGGGCATTCTGGGCTGGCTGAGCGGAAGCGAAGAACTGCTCGTCCGCACCGTGCCGGCCAAACGCGGCGCCGCCCCTCCCAAGCCCCCCGCCCCCGCCGGTCCCAATGTCCAGGAATCCTCGGGGCAGTCCGGCCCGGTCCGGACCTACCAGGATATGCTTTCAAACCCTTACGACGAGCAGCTGTTCGACCACTACTGCACCTCGCAGCTCACTGCCGTGAACGCAAACACGCTGCGCGCGCAGGCGATCGGCGAGCCGCGCATCTTCCTCGACGCCGATGCCTCGCCCGACGGGCGCTACCTTCTGGTGGAGTGGGTCCACAAGCCCTATTCCTACCTGCATCTCTTCATGGCGTTCCCGCGAGAGACAGAGGTGTGGGACCGCGCGGGCAAGCTCGTGCACAAAGTCCATTCCGCTCCTCTTGAGGACCGCGTCCCCATCGAGGGCGTGCCTGTGGGACCGCGCAACGTGGCCTGGCGCCCCACCGAAGGCGCGACCCTCGTCTGGTGGGAGGCGCTCGACGGCGGCGACCCCCGCACCAAAGCCGCCTACCGCGACCGTCTCATGATCCTCAAGGCGCCCTTCACGGAGACTGCGCGCGAGATCCACAAGACCCGCCACCGCGCCCGCGGCGTCATGTATGGCGAGCGCGGCGGGTTGGCGCTGGTCACCGACTACGACCGCGACCGCCGCTGGATCGAGACGGTCCGCATCTTTCTGGACGATCCTGGCGCCGCCCCGAAGGTCGTCTGGTCGCGCAACATGCAGGACCGCTACCGCAACCCGGGCGCGCCTGTCATGAAGATCCTGCCCAACGGGCGCAACGTCATGCACCAGAGCGGCGAATGGATCTTCCTGGCCGGCGAGGGCGCCACG
The DNA here is from genome assembly GCA_964458495.1 of uncultured Arcobacter sp. Lineage (GTDB taxonomy): Bacteria > Acidobacteriota > Terriglobia > Bryobacterales > Bryobacteraceae > JANWVO01. The sequence goes on along the minus strand of CAYWJB010000002.1, from coordinate 238,593 downwards.
CCGCAGGGCGACCGTCCGTTCCTCGACCGGTTCAACATCGAAACGGGCGCCAGCGAACGCCTGTTCCGCGCCGGCGAAACCGGCTACGAAAGCTTCGCCGCCTTGCTCGATCCGGACGCCTCGCGCTTCCTCACGCGATATGAGACGCCCGACTCGCCGCCGAACCTCTACATCCGCACGCGCGGCAGCGAGGAACGGCGTCCGGTCACCGATTTCAGGGACACGACGCCGCAGCTCCGCGGCATCCGCCAGCAGCTGGTCACCTACAAGCGCAAGGACGGCGTGCAGCTGTCCTTCACGCTCATGCTGCCGCCCGGATACAAGGAGGGCGAACGGCTGCCGACCATTCTCTGGGCCTACCCGCTCGAATATACCGACGCCGACACGGCCGGTCAGATCGGCGGCTCCACCCAGCGCTACGTCCAGATGCGCGGCGCCTCGCACCTGTTCCTGCTGCTTCAGGGCTACGCCATCCTGAACAACGCCACCATCCCCATCGTCGGCGATCCGGAAACGGTCAACAATACTTACATCGAACAGCTCATCATGGGCGCGGAAGCGGCGATCGGCAAGGCCGCCGAAATGGGCGTGACGGACCGGAACCGCGTCGGCGTCAGCGGCCACAGCTACGGCGGTTTCATGACCGCCAACCTGCTGGCCCACACCCGCCTGTTCAAGGCCGGCGTGGCCCGCTCCGGCGCCTACAACCGCACGCTGACGCCCTTCGGGTTCCAGAGCGAGCGGCGCACGTTCTGGCAAGCCCGCGACATCTACATCAAGATGTCGCCCTTCACCTACGCCGACCAGATCAAGGATCCGTTGCTGCTGATCCACGGCGAGGCGGACAACAACCCCGGTACGTTTCCCATTCAGTCCGAACGTCTCTACCAGGCGGTGCGCGGCAACGGAGGCACCGTGCGGCTGGTGATGCTGCCTCACGAAAGCCACGGCTACATGGGCCGCGAAAGCGTCGAGCACGCCATCTGGGAGATGCTTTCCTGGTTCGAGAAGTATGTGAAAAATGCCGGCGCCAAGGCATCTTCCGATTGAGACGTAACGGCTTGCCGTGCCGGATCGTCGATCCATTTGGGGACGGCCAGTCCCCGGTCCTCTAACGCCCGGACGTGCCGGACAGGCGCGGGGCGGTTCAGTCTGCAGAATGGCAGGAGGGAAGGATCAGATGAAGGCGGTTCTTTGCGTGCTGGCTGCATTGTCGATGTGCGCCGCAGCGCAGACACAGTCGGCGGCGCGCGACTTGACGGCCGTTTCCGCCGACGTGCTCGCCGCTGTGGAGAGCGTGAAGAATCAGGCTTTTGTCTTGCTAAAGGAACTCGACAAGAAGCAGCCGGACCGCCAATCGGTTCTCTCGCAAGCCCTGCAGGCGGTCGCGCAGGCCAAACAGATCCGCAAGCTGATCGAGGAACTGGACGCGTTCTACTCCAGGATGCCCGAGCCGCAGCAGAGCGCGTTGCGCCGTTCGTGGTCCGTGGCTACCATCCTGAGCGGCTGCATGGAGTCGGCGGTGGACTCTTTGGCGGGCACGGGCGACAGCGTCTGGGGTGAAGTCCGGACCGGCGTGGAGTGCGCCCAGCGCCGCGCCGGCCAGCTGGAGGAAGTCCTGGCGCCCTTTCGGCCGGGCCGTTAACGGGCATATGCGGTGGCTGCGGAGGGCGAATCCCGCCGTGCCGCCGCGCGGATCAGCCGCCGGCGCTGAACTGCTGTCAGAAAGCCGGTGCGGCAAGCGGCCAGGCCTGCTGACTGCGCGCGCAAAGCCTGCAATCAGGCGTTATTGGGCCGGCCGGCGCGGCTCCTCCGCCACGGTCACCTGCCCGTCTGCGTCCTGGATCCGGAGAAGGAAGTTGCGGCGTGACTCCAGGACATCCGCCGGTACGGAGAATGATGCGGCCACAGTCCGGTCCGCCGTCGCACCCGGGGCGATGCGTTCCTGAAACTTCAGCACCGGGCTGTAGCGCGGGCCGGCCAGTGGAAAGTAGGAGAGCACGCGGTCGAGGTCGGGCTGCGAGGCCACCAGGCCGTCCGTCTGCCCGCCGCCCGCGTCGGCCACTGCCGCCTCGACCTCCTCGACCTGGAACAGCACCCTCGCCGGATTGTGGATCCTCAGGTCGAAGACAGCCAGCGAGGACTCAGGCCCCGTGGAGAGGATCCGTACCTTCAGCCAGCGCACTTCCAGCCGCGCCTGGGACCCCAGGTTCCACCAATAACCGAGCGCCGCCAGCGCGGCCACTGCGCCCAGCCCGGCGCAGCTCCACCAGAAAACCGGCGGCACGCGGACGCGGCTCACAGGCTAGCCCTCCGCGACCATCTCGAGAATCTTCTGCATGCACTGATGCGCCTTCTCGATCAGCGTGCCATCGAAGACATGCGTCTCCAGGCCGATGCGGCCCTGGTAGCCGTCCCGCGCCAGCGCTTCGAAGATCTCTTCCCAGGCAACGAACACCGGGCCGAGGACAAGGCCGCGCGCCTTCATTTGCACATTGCCGAGGCGCTCCAGCGGCAGCAGCCGGTAGCCGTCCGGCCATGCCTGCTCCTGAAATCCCAAGGCATTGACCGGATCCCAGTTGATGCCGAGCCCGGCGTCGGGCACGAGTTCGCAGATGCGCCGCAGCTCGGCCGCCGTGGCGACGTTGCAGGAGGCCTCGTTTTCCACCAGCAGTCTCATGCCGCAGCGGCGCGCTTCCGCTGCCATCGGGGCCAGCACCTCGGCGACGCGCGGCAAGAACGAGCCCGGCTCGGCGACGCGGGTGAACGTGAAGACGCGGACGATGGGCACCTCGAAGATCTCAGCCGCACGGAGTGCGCGCGCCAGCTCCTCGTGGCGCCGTTCGAAACGCGCGCGCTCGCGCTCCTCCCGCTGCTGCCGCTGCTCGGGCGTCTCGTTGCGGCGGCGGGCGGGCTCCGTGCCGGGCATCGTGAACTTCAGCATCGGCGTGTTGAGGAACGAGACGCGCAAGCCTGCTTCTTTCAGCTCCTTAGCCGTCTGCACCAGCACCGGCTCGTCCATCACGGCGTAGGTGCCGCCGCCGCCCGGCACGCCGCGCAACTCCACCCAGCGCACGCCATACTGCTTGCAGAATGCGATGGCATCTTCGGGCGAGCGGGCAATCTCATCCGTGAGAAGACTGATACGGTCCAATCCGATGCGGGCGCCTGCCCGTGCCATGGGCGATGCCAGCGCCCCGCCCAGAAAGACCCTCCGGTCCATCTTCATGCCAAGAGTGTATCAGGTCGGCGCCGGCGCTACAGGCGCTCCTGCGCCTGCGCCGGCGCTGCCGCCAGGAACAGCACGCCGCTGGTCAGAGGCGGCAGGGACAGCAGAATTGCCGTGCCAAGTCCGGCTCCGCCATCCCCCGACATATTCGACCAGTAGGCGCAGAAAACCACCATCGACAGCGCCAGCAGCATGGCGCCTCCGGCGGCGGGGTTTTTCCAGGCGAATAGCGAGACGCCGATAAAGATCAGACCAGGCAGGGTTTGCAGGAACACATCCCCGATGGACGCGTATTCCGCCACGCCGGAGGCGAAGCCGAACCACGCCCAGAAGACGCCCCATGCCAGTGAAAGCACTCGCGCCACCATCCGCTCCCAGCCATGCAGGCCGTACCAGTTCAGTTGTAGTTGCCTCATCGGGGGAGCCATCGGGCATCATATGCGCCTTTGGGTGGATTGACAAGCAAACAAACGGCGAATAGCCTTGACCCAAGGTCAGCAGTGGCGGGAAAGGATCTGCTCCAGGATCTCCGGAATCTCGAAAACGGCCCGGTTGCGGGTTCGCCGGGCCGCAGCTTTCATCGGCTCCAGCAGATTCTCGCGGATCACGCGCGCCACTGCCTCCCCGCTGTGGCGGTAACTCTTCAGCACGATGCCCGCGCCCTGTTCGACGAGCCATTCGGCGTTGTAGCGCTCCTGCGGAAGAGTCCATGCGTTGCGTACGGTGATGACCGGCAGCCCGCAGTGCAGCGCCTCCGAAATCGAGCCCGGCCCCGGTTTGCCGACGAGGAAATCGCTGATGCGCATCCAGTAAGGCACCTCCGTGGTGAAGCCGACCACGTGCTTGCAGATGCGGGTTCGGCGGCTCTCCAGGCGGGCGCGCAGCGCATCGTTTTTTCCGGCGATCAGGATCAGTTGAACCTCCACGCCCGCGTGTTCGATGCTGTCGAGGACCGTCTCCATGGCGCCAGATCCGTATCCGCCGAAGAGGACAAGGCCCGTGGGCGCCGCCGGCTCGAGCCCATGCCGGCGGCGCTCTGCTGCCGGATCGAGATCCATGGGCTGGTAGAAGCGCGGGTGGAGGATCATCCCGGAGGCGAGGAACACGCGCTCCGGCGAATGGCCCATGGAAAGCGCCTGCTCCCGCGCCTTCTCTGTGCCGCAAATGATGTACTGCGTCTGGCGTTCGATCCAGAAGGCCGGAGGGTAGTCGGCAAGGTCGGTGAGCAGCGTGACGTAGGGCGCGCCCGGCCTTACGGCCTGCCATGCGTCGAACAGCGCCCGGTTGAAATTCGGCACCACGCTCACAACCATGTCCGGAGCCGGCTGGCCGGAGCGGCCCTCCCACCACTCGCGCAGCAGCCTTACTTCAGTGCCGTGGTAAAGGCGGATCACCGCCTGCATGAAGCGGAGCCCTTGTGCCGAGCCGAGCGTCCAGCCACGCCGCAGCATGAGGTTGTAGATCTCCTCGAGATCAATACCGAGCAGCTTGCGGAAGACGTCCACCGGAGCGAGGATCTGCTTGAGATGGACGAGCCGGATCCGGAACGGGCGCTGCTGTTCCCGGCAGACCAGTTCGAGCGCGGTGGCGGCGGCGCGGTGCCCGCCCCCGGCATCGAAGTAGATGACATCAACCAGCTTCCTGGCAGGCATGGGCGGCCTCTCCGGAGGATAGCAGAGCCGGGCGGCCCAGCCGGATGGAAGCGCTGGAAAGCCCCGCCCCGGGGGTGGAGCGGGAGGCGGTTACTTCCAGGTGGCGGGCTGGCCGGTGACGGCGAGGACTGATTTCCAGAGTTCGCCATCCAGGCTCACGGTCTTGCGACCGCCGGCGATCATGTGGGAAGGAACGTGGACCATGCGGTTGTGGACGAGGCCGATGATCAGGCCGGAGCGCCCGGTCATGGCGGCGTGTACGGCGTTGCGGGCGAGGCCGTCGCAGAGGATGGAGTCTTCAGTGTCGGCGGGCAGGCCGCGGATCATGTAGCTCGGATCGATGTAGCGGACATTCACCGGGATGGACTTGGCGCGAAAATGGGCGGAAATCGAGTCTTTCAGGAAAACCCCGATATCGGCGTGCTTGACGTTGCCGGAGGCGTCTTTTTCCACCTTGTCACGAGGAATCAGGTGCTGGCCGGCGCCTTCGGCGACAACAATGACGGCGTGCCGCTTGTGGCGAAGCCTGCGTTCCAGGACGGCTAGCAGGCCTCGCTCGCCCTCGAGTTCGAAGGGCTGTTCCGGAATCAGGCAGTAGTTGACCTCTCCGCTGGCGAGCGTCGCCCCGGCGCCGATGAAGCCCGAATCGCGGCCCATCAGCTTGACGAGTCCGATGCCGTTGAGGACGGCGCGCGCTTCGGTGTGGGCGACGTCGATGACCTGGCGGGCGGCGTTGACAGCGGTCCCGTAGCCGAAGGTGCGGCTCACATAGAGGATGTCGTTGTCGATGGTTTTCGGGATTCCCACAACGGCAAGCGGATACCCGAGAGCGCAGGCGGCTTCGTGGATTCTGTAGGCGCCGCGCTGCGTGCCGTCGCCGCCGATGGGAAAGAGGATGTTGACGCCGAGGTCGCGGAGCGTGCGCACCATCACCTCCGGGTCCTCCGGGCCGCGGGACGTGCCGAGAATCGTGCCGCCCTGTTCGTGGATGTCGCTGACGAGTTCCGGCGTGAGTTCGATGGGCGGGAAACCGTTGGCAGGGTTCAGGCCGTGATATCCATACTGGATGCCGCAAACGCGGGTGACGCCGTACTGCGTGCGGAGGCCGAAGACGAGGCTGCGGATGACGTTGTTCAGTCCGGGGCAAAGGCCGCCGCAGGTGACGATGGCGGCGGCAGTTTGCGCAGGATCGAAAAAAATCGTCTCGCGCGGGCCGGCCTTTTCAAACAGGACGTTGCCGGGGCGGTCCTGGCCTTCGTAGCGCGTGATGTGGAGGGGAATGTAATGGCTGTCGGCGACGAAAGGGTTGGGGTGGTCCGGGTCGATGTCGCGCGAAGGGAGAGGCGAGGGCAGCGACGCCGGGCCGAGGCGCTCGATATAGGCGATTCGCGACTCCATGTGAAGGAAAGTTTAGCGCATGGGACCGCCCGGTCGAGTAGAATGGCGGGCATGATGAAACGCACCGCACTGATGATGATGGCGCTGGCGGCGCTGCTGGCGGCTTGGCAGGTGAAGACCGGCGAGTGGACGCCGATGTTCAACGGCAAGAACCTGGACGGGTGGAAGGCGAACGAGAACCCGCAGGCGTGGGAGGTGGTGATCGAGGACGGCCAGCCTGCGATCAAAACGACGGGCTACCGCAGCCACCTGTTCTGGATGGTGGAGGAGTGCGAGGACTGCGAATTCAAGGCCGATTTCAAGGTGACCGAGGGCAGCAATTCCGGCATGTATTTCCGCGCGGCTTTCGAGCCGGGCTGGCCGAAGGGGTACGAAGCGCAGGTGAACGCCACGCACAAGGATCCGGTGAAAACAGGGAGCCTCTACAATTTCCACAAGAATTTCGAGAGCCCGACGAAACCCGGCGAGTGGGGCACGCAGCACATCTTCGTGCGCGGAAATCACATCACGATTCTGGTGAACGGAAAAGTGATTACGGATTTCGTCGACGAGAAAAACACGTACCAGAAGGGATGGCTCGCCTTGCAGGGTCACGATCCGCAGTCCACCACGTTCTACCGCAACCTGTACTACAAGCGGCTGCCGAAAGGCGGGACGGGGAAGTAACAAGGGAGAGCAGGCGCGGGGCGGGCGGCCGGGTTTCGCCATAAGCTGGGAAGGATGTGGAGCCGGTGGCAAGTGCTGGCGGCGGCGCTGCTGTTTTCGACCGGCGGCGCGGCGATCAAAGCGACGGCGCTGACCGGCTGGCAAACGGCCGGGTTGCGCAGCGCTGTGGCGGCGGCGGCGCTCTACGCCTTGCTGCCGCAGGCGCGGAGGCTGCGCGACTGGCGGGCGTGGCTCACCGGCGTGGCGTACGCGCTGACGCTCGTCTTTTTCGTGCAGGCCAACAAGCTGACGACTTCGGCAAACGCGATTTTTCTGCAATCGACGGCGCCTGCCTATCTGTTGTTGCTCGGACCGCTGCTGCTCCATGAGAAGCCGCGCCGGAGGGACCTGGCCGTGGCGGCGGCGCTGGCTTGCGGAATGGCGCTGTTTCTGACCGGTGCGGAGCGCGGGGCGGCGACCGCGCCGGACCCGGCGCGCGGGAACCTCTGGGCGGCGGCGTCCGGGTTGACGTATGCGTTTGCGCTGGCCGGCCTGCGTTGGCAGGCGCACTATTCGGGACAGAGCGGGGCGGCGCTGTCGACGATCACGGCGGGCAATGTGCTGGCGGCGGCGTTGTGCCTGCCGTTCGCGGTCCCGCTTGGAGCGCCGCAGGTGCTGGACTGGGCCGTGATCGGATACCTGGGAGTGTTTCAGATCGGGCTGGCGTACTGGTGCCTGACGCGCGGCATGCGGCATGTGCCGGCGTTTGAGGCGTCGATCCTGCTGCTGGCCGAACCGGTGCTCAACCCCGTGTGGACGTGGCTGCTGCTGGGCGAGCGTCCCGCCGGACAGGCTCTGGCCGGCGGCGCGGTGATTCTGGCGGCCACGCTCTGGAAGGCGCTGAGCGAACGCGGCGGCCCCGGCGAGTGACGGCTCAGAGGGAGCGCAGATATCGGAAGCTCTGCTTCAGGCTGTCGAGCGGGTCGCCCGGCCACCAATCCTGTTCCACGATGTAGTGGCGGACGCCGGCTTCTTCGCAGGCTTTCAGAACATCCTGCCAAGGCAGTTCCCCGTTGCCGACCTCCTTGAAGGCCTCGCGCGGCACCTTGCCTTCGTTGTATTCGACGGCCGCGCCGCGGGCGATGTCTTTCAGGTGGACCAGCGACACGCGGCCTTTCAGCTTGCGCAGCATTTGGGCGGGATTCTCGCCGCCGATTTTGAGCCAGAAGGTGTCGATTTCAAAGTGGACGAGCTTCGGGTCGAAGCGTTCCACCAGCGTGTCGAAGGGGCGTTTCCCCTGGGCCGGATCGAATTCAAAGGAATGGTGGTGGTAGCAGAGTTGCACGCCGTTCTTGCGGCAGATTTCACCGGCACGGTTCATCTGATCGGCGAATTTTTCATAAAAACCCGGAGCATCCCGCATGGGCTTCCCGACATAGGCGATGACGGCGAAACGGGCGCCTTTGGCGGGCAGCGGGGCAATGGCCTCCTCGAGAGCGGAGGCGTCCGGCCCGCCGCCGGACGCGCCGGTAACGAGGGGGAGTTCGAGGCCGACGCTGGGCGTGGCCAGTTTGAGTTCCTTGAGATAGGGCTCCAGTTGGGCGAGCTGCCCGCGGCCGGGTTCGACGAACCCGTAGCCTATGGCGGCGATGGCGGCAAGAGTGCCGCGCGGGTCCTTGGGCATGAGCGTGCGGACTGTGTAGAGCTGTACGCCCAAAGGGTGTGTGAATTTTGCGGCGAGCAATGGCGCGACGGAAGAAGCGAGCACGCCGCGGCGGGTAATCCGGATCATGGAGGGATCATATCACCCCTGCCGGTTCCGCGAGGCGTGAACGGAGCGAAGCCGCGGGTTGCCGCATAGGGGTTTGGCGCTGAGTCAGCGGGAGTAGAACACGAACCGCCCGTAATAGCCGGAGGTCGCCGGCTCATGATCGGACCAGACGTACTGGAAATCGGTCGCGGAAAAGCGGCTGAGGACGCGCGTGCCGAGTTCGGCTTCCTCCAGCGGCACGAAGGGATCGTACCACCTGGTGGAGCCCGGAAGTGCGTCGTCGGGCAGGACGGCTTTGCGGACCTCGAGGGCGAGAGTGCCGGGGATGTGGACACGGGCGCCGCCCGGCTCCACCTCCATCCGGATCTCGGCGGGGCTCACACGAAGGATTCGCCCGAGGAAGCGCTCGTATTTGTCCCGCAGCAAGGATTCTGCGGCGCGGCGCTGCGCGAGAGATTGGGCATCAATGAAGAGCACGCTCTGACGGGTGGCGAAGCCCATGGAAAGAGTGGCTTCCCCGCGGATGACGGCGACGGCGATGGCGCCTGCGAGCGGAACTCCGGAGTAGCCGCCTTCCCGGAACCGCCAGGCCAGGATGGCTTCGCGGCCGCCGGTCTGGCTCTGACCGGACCATTCGCAGTAGCAGCCGTGGACGTGGTTGGAGCGATCCTCGACGTAGAGTCCCCGGATCGCGCCGGACTGGATCGTGCCGGCCTGGAGAGCCAGCAGAAGAGGCAATGCGATCATCGGATCCTCCTGTCCTGATTAGGTGGCGTGTCCGGCGCCGAATGTCAAGGGCGGGCAGGCCGGGCGGGCGATGGAGTGGAGCGCTTGCGGGCCGGGTTGACTGAGAATTGGAGAGTAAGGGGCGAGGATGAGAAGGCCTGGAGACCCTGCTTGCGGCCCGGTCATGTATCGGGGGCGGTTTGCGCCGTCGCCCACCGGGCCGCTGCATTTCGGTTCCCTGGTGGCGGCGGTGTGTTCGTGGGTGGACGCACGGGCGCACGGGGGCGAATGGCTGGTGCGGATCGAGGACGTCGACGAGCCCCGATGCCGCAGACATTGGGGCGAGGAGATCCTGCGAACGCTTGAGCGGCTCGGGCTGGAGTGGGACGGGCAAGTGTGGTGGCAGAGTTCCAGGAAAGAGATTTACAGGGAGGCTCTGGAACGGCTGAGGAAGGATGGGCTGGCGTATCCGTGCGCGTGCACAAGGCGGGAGGCGGCCGGGGGGCCTTATTCCGGGAAGTGCAGGAACGGGCTGCCGGAAGGCGCGGCGGCGCGCTCATGGCGGTTTCGCGTGGGGGAGGGGCGTGTCGGTTTCGAGGATCGCTGGCAAGGATGGTTTGAACAGGACGTGGCGGCGGAGATGGGGGATTTCATTCTGCTGCGTGCCGATGGATGCTTCTCCTATCAACTGGCGGTGGTGGTGGATGACGAATCGCAGGGAGTGACCCACGTGGTGCGCGGTGCGGATTTGCTGGATTCCACGCCGCGTCAGATGCTGTTGGGGCGGGCGTTGGGGGGCAGGCCGCTTGTGTATCTGCATCATCCGGTGGCAGCCGGCACGGACGGACGGAAACTGAGCAAACAGAACCGGGCGCCCGCGCTGGAGGCGGCGAAGGACGCGGAGAACCTGCGCTCAGCGCTTCTGTTTCTGGGGCTGGAAGCGTGCGGAGCAGCGCCACCTGCCGAGTTGTTGCGGTGGGCCGTGGAATGCTGGCGCAAGCGGCTGGCTGCAGAGGGCAGGGAGAGCAACTGCGCAAGCGCCCGCCTGCTCCCCGGCAACCCGGCGGTCTAGGTCTGCCCTCCCGTCCCCTTGGTTTCCCCCTCGCCAGGGCCGAAGGATTGCAGGGCGAGGTACGAGGGGCCGAACCGCTTGATGTTGTCGAGCTGTTTTTCGAACAGGTCGAAGTGGGACTCCTCATCGGCGACGAGCTGCTCAAAGATCTGTTTGGACGCGGAATCGGCGTTGGCGGCGCATTCCAGAGCGGCCTTGTTGTAGAAGACCGCGCTTTCGTCCTCCATGGACATGGCTTTGGCGAGGATGGCTTCGGGATCCGTGATGCGCTCGACCGGGGCAGCGAGTGCCATGTCGACGTCGCCCTTCAGAAACAGAATGCGCTCGGCAAGGGTTTCGACGTGGCCCATTTCCATGATGGCGATGCGTTTGAAGAGCATGGACAGGGGGCCGAAGCCCTGGTCGTCCAGATGGAAGTGAAAATACATGTACTGATGAACGGCCTGGAGTTCGTCGGCGACTGCCTGGTTGAGCAGGCGGATGCTGGATTCGCGATTCATACCCATAGCTCCGTTCTAGCATGGCCTGAGGACCGGCCGGACCGGGGTGCCGGCCTATTTCGGATATAATCGCCAGAGATTTCGTCCCGGGGGCCGGCGGCAGAGCACCGGCGTAATGCGCATGCGCAGGAAACTCCTCAGTGGCGTCGTGGCGGCCGGCGTGCTATTTGCTTTGTGGTGGTGGCACGAGCGGAGCGAGCTTCTGGGGCGCGTATGGCGCACCGGCTGGGAAGAGGATCCGCCCAATATGTTTACCGGACCCGGGGGAAGCGCGAACGGCTTTGGTCCGGAGCTGGTGAACGAAGCGGCACGGCGGGCGGGGATCCGGCTGGAGTGGGTGTATTGTCCGGAGAGCGCGGAGCGGGCGGTGCGGAGCGGGAAGGTGGATCTCTGGCCGACGATGACGGTCCTTGAGGAGCGCAAGCGGCATGTCCATTTTTCTGCCCCCTACCTGAACAACTACATGAAATTCGTGGCGCGGCGGGACTCCGGGTTGAAGAAGCTGGCGGACCTGCGGGGAAAGCGCATTGCGGCGAAGGACCTGCCCATCAACCTGACCAAGACGCGAGAGTGGGCGCCCGGGGCGATGGTGGTGCCCGTGCCGACGACAGTCCTGGCGCTGTCGATGGTCTCTCGCGGGGAGGCGGACGCGATGATGGGCGACGATCTGACGATTACGATGGCGCTGATGCAGGGCGCGGCGAAAGAAGGCGTCGAACTCGCGGAAATCGACACCGAGGCGCCGCCGTTCCAACTGGCGATCGGCGCCAGATTCGAAGCGAAGCGCGCCGCGGATGCCTTGAGGGAGGAGATCGGGCGGATGGCCACGAGCGGGGAACTCGCCGGGCTGCTGACGAGGTGGGGGAGGGCGACGATCCGGGACGCGCACGAGATGGAATTGCTGATGCGCGCGCAGGAACGCGTGGAAAGGCTTCGGGTGGCGACAGCCGTGCTCGGGATGCTGCTGGGCGTGAGCGTAGCGCTCATGACGGCCTACCGGAGACAGAAACGGAAAGCGGAAGAGAGCGAGCGCGCGAAGCAGGAAGCGCAGCAGCGGCTGGCGCTGGTGGCGGAAAGCCTCACCGAGATGATTCTCGCCTTCGACATGAATGGCCGGTTGATCTACTGCAACCCGGCGGCAGAACGGCTGACAGGCCGCGGCGCAGCGGAGCTGGCGCAAGAGGGGTTCGGCTGTTGGGCGCACCCGCGCGAGAGGGAGAGGCTGGAGAAGCGGTGGAAGAAATGTTTCGAAGGGCAGGAGTTCCACCTGGCGCCTTACCGGCTGGAGGCGAAGACTGGAGAGAATCGCTGGATGGCCGCCTCCTGGGGGCCTTTGCGGGACGAGGCTGGGCGGCAGATCGGAGTGCGGGGCTGCGAGCGCGACATCACGGAGCTGATCGAGGCGCAGGCGGAGGCGCGGCAACTGGCGGAGGCGGTGAAGCAGACGTCGGATTCGGTGCTGATCACAGACCGCAACGGCAGCATCGTCTTCGTGAATCCGGCTTTCGAGCGCGTGACCGGATACCGGCGGGAGGAGGTGCTGGGCAGGAACCCAAGAATCCTGAAGAGCGGAAGGCAGAGGAGGGAGTTTTACGAGGAGCTCTGGAAGACGATTCTTTCCGGAAGGTCCTGGTCGGGCAGGCTGGAAAACCGCAGGAAAAACGGGACGATTTTTATCGAGCAAAGCACAATTTCGCCGATTTTCAATCAGGACAGTGAAATTGAATATTTCGTGGCGGTGAAACGCGACATCACGCGGGAGATCGCCCTGGGGGAAGAGGTAAGACAGGCGCAGAAGATGGAATCGATCGGGAAGCTGGCGGGCGGCGTGGCGCATGATTTCAATAATTTGCTGACGGTCATCAACGGCAACTGCCAGCTGGCTCTCATGCAGCTCGACGAGGGCCACGCCGCGCGCGGGCGGATGGAGGCGGCGCTCGAGGCGGGAGCGCGGGCTGCAGATCTGACAAGGCAGTTGCTGGCGTTCAGCCGCCGGCAGCCCGCGCAGCCGGAGCGGATCGACGTCGGGCAGGCGCTCCGCAAACTGGCGCCGGTCCTGGAGAGCCTGCTGGGAGATCACTGCGACTTGCGGATCGAAGTGGAGGAGAATTGCCCGGCGCTGGAGATGGACGCTTCACAACTTCAGCAGGTTGTGCTGAATCTGTGCGTCAATGCGAAGGATGCGATGGAGGGGCGGGGGACGGTGGGGATCCGTGCCGGGCGCAGGGGTGGCTGGGTGCGGCTGGAGGTGAGTGACACCGGACCCGGGATTCCGGAGGAGATCCAGGAGCACATCTTCGAGCCGTTTTTCACAACGAAGCCGAAGGGGCAGGGAACGGGGCTGGGACTTTCGGTCGTGTATGGCATCGTGACCCAGAATTGGGGACGCGTGGAGGTGGAAAGCGAACCGGGACGCGGAGCGCGTATCGTGATCGAGTTGCCAGTGGCGGGAGAGAAGCAGGGGCTGGCGGAGGAATTCAGGGCGGAGGGGGACGGCCGCAGCCGGCTGGAGGCAGAGCTCCTCGTGGTGGAAGACCAGGCGGAAGTGAGGCGCTTTGTGGCGGAGGTGCTGCGTGGGGCGGGCTGTCGCGTGCACGAGGCCGAAGACGCTGAGGAGGCGTTGCAGGTCGCGGAGAGAGAAGACAGGCTCGATCTGCTGTTGACGGATGTGTCCATGCCCGGAATGGACGGCGAGGAACTGGCGCGGGAACTGACGCGCAGACTTCCGGGGCTGCGGGTGCTGCTGATGAGCGGGTATTCGAGGCGCGAACAGGCGCTCGGATGGCCGGTCCTGGCCAAGCCGTTTGGGCCGGAGCGGCTGGTGGAAGAGGTGAGGCGGGCGCTGGGCGGGACCGGCACGGGCGCCTGAGTCCGGCGCCTGCGCTATTCTGTTTGTTTTCCGGGTTGCCGTGAGTCTGAGCCAGACATTGCGCGAGAAGGGCGTCGTCGGAGCCGGCGGGGCCGGTTTTCCTGCGGAAGTGAAGGCGGCCTCGCGCGCCGAGTATATGCTGGCCAACGGCGCCGAGTGCGAGCCTCTGCTGCACAAGGACTATGAGTTGATGAAGCGCTACCCGGCGGAAATTGTCGCCGGGATGAAGCGGATGATGGAGTCGGTGGGGGCGTCGCAGGGGCGGTTTTGCCTGAAGGAGAAGAACCGCGAGGCGGTGGAAGCGGTGGAGCCGGAGGCGGCGAAGGCGGGGATCGGGATGACGCTTCTGGGCGACTTCTACCCCTCGGGCGACGAATACGAGATCGTTTATGCGGCGACGGGGCGGCTGATTCCGCCGGCGGGGATTCCGCTGCAGGTGGGGTGCGTGGTCAACAACGTGGAGACGCTGCTGAATGTGGAACGGGCGGCGCGGGGCGAGCCGGTGACGCGGAAGTTCGTCTCGATCAGCGGGGCGGTGAAGAAGCCGTGCTCGTTCTGGGCGCCGATCGGGACCAGCTATGCGGAGCTGATCGAAATGGCGGGCGGAATGACGGTGGAGCGCGCGGGCGTGTTTGTCAGCGGGCTGATGATGGGGAAGCTCGAGTTCGATCTCACGGGCGTGGTGACGAAAACCACGTGCGGGCTGATCGTGCTGCCTGAGGATCACATGCTGGTGAGGCGGAAGCGGCAGCCGGCGCAGGCGATGGCGCACATCGGCAAATCGGCGTGCGACCAGTGCAGCTACTGCACGGAGTTCTGCCCGCGCTACCTGCTGGGATACGACGTGCAGCCGCACAAGGTGATGCGGACGTTGGGGTTCACGCTCTCGGGCAAGGAGAACTGGAGCCAGTGGGGGGAGCTGTGCTGCGCGTGCGGTTTGTGCACGCTGTATGCGTGCCCCGAGGATCTGTTCCCGAAGGAGGCGTGCGACCAGGCGAAGGCGGATCTGCGCGCAGCCGGGATTCGCTTCACGCAGACGCAGCCGGTGCGCGTGCATCCGATGAAGGAGTACCGGCGCGTGCCGCAGGCGCTGTTGCGGCAGCGGCTGCAGGTGGAGGCCTACGAGAGCGAGACGCCGTTCCTTGGATCCGAAGCGTCGCCCGGGCGCGTGCGCATCCCGACCAAACAGCATGCGGGGAAGGCGGCGTCGCCAGTGGTGAGGGAAGGGCAGGCGGTAAAGCGCGGGGAGGCGATTGCCCGGATGGGGGAGGGCGAGCTGGGCGCGGACGTGCATGCCAGCATCGACGGGCGCGTGGCACGTGTGACGCCGGAGATGATCGAGATCGAGGCGTAGGAGGGAGGCGCGGCAAGTGGCAGGGAATTCGGCAGGGCTGATCGAGTTGTCGAGCATCGCGGCGGGGTTCGAGGCGTGCGACGCGATGCTCAAGGCGGCGGACGTGGAACTGGTGCTGGCGCGGACCATCTGCAGCGGGAAGTACATGGTGCTGGTGCGGGGCGATGTGGCGGCGGTCCGTGCGGCGGTGGAGGCGGGCCGCCAGGCGGGGGACTTCTCGGTGATCGATACGTTCGTGATCCCGAACCTGCACGACGATGTGTTCCCGGCCATTAGCGGCACCTCCATGCCCGGGCAACTGGAGGCGCTGGGGATTGTGGAGTCGTTTTCGGTGGCGAGCCTGATCGAAGCCGCCGACGCCATGGCGAAGGCGGCCAATGTGCGTCTGGTGGAGGTGCGGCTGGCGATGGCGCTGGGAGGCAAGGCGTTCGCATCCTGCACGGGGAGCGTGGCGGCGGTGCGCGCGGCGGTGGAGGCCGGGGCGCGGCAGGTGGCCATGAAGGGGCTGCTGGTGAACAAGGTGGTGATTCCACAGCCGCGGCCGGAACTGCTTCGCGAGATGATCTGACCCGGGCGGGGCCTTTCCGGGTATACTGATGGCGCCATGAGAGGACGGTTCCATTTGTACGGTTTGGCCTGGTTGTGCCTGCTGCCGCTGGCGGCGCAGACGCAGGGCGTGACGCAGGGACGGGAGACGGCGAAGCCGGAGGACTGGATCCAGCTGTTCAACGGGAAGAACCTGGACGGTTGGACGCCGAAAATCACCGGCTACGAAGCGGGCGAGAATTTCGGCGACACATTCCGCGTGGAAAACGGCGTGTTGAAGGTCGCATACGACAAGTACGACCAGTTCAAAAACCGGTTCGGGCACCTGTTTTACAAAGAGCCGTTTTCGTATTACCGGCTGGCGGTGGAGTACCGGTTCACGGGCGAGCAGTGCCCGGGCGGGCCGGCATGGGCCACGCGCAACAGCGGCATCATGATCCACGGGCAGCCCGTCAAGACGATGCGGAAGGACCAGGACTTCCCGATTTCAATCGAGGTGCAGTTGCTGGGCGGTCTTGGAAAAGGGCCGCGGACGACGGCGAACCTCTGCACGCCGGGCACGAACGTCGTGATGAACGACCGGCTGGAAACGCGGCATTGCATCAACTCGTCGTCGAAGACCTTTGACGGGGATCAGTGGGTCCGGGCGGAAGTGGAGGTGCACGGCGACGGGACGATCAAGCATTTCATCAACGGGGAGAAGGTGCTTGAGTACGAGATGCCGCAGATCGGCGGAGGCAACGTGAGCAATCACGATCCGCAGGTGAAGCGGGACGGTGTGCTGCTGCGGGGCGGCTCGATCTCGTTGCAATCCGAGAGCCACCCGGTGGAGTTCCGGAAGGTGGAATTGCTGAACCTGGCGGGATGCATGGATCCCAAGGCGTCGAACTACAAGCCTTGGTTCATCAAGGCGGAGAACCATCTCTGCCAGTACGAGAAATAGCGGGAACCGCCGGAGGCGCCGCTCCCTCTGTCAGAGGCTGCGCAGGACAAAGTTCACGAGCTGGTAGCCGTCGATGAACTTGAACGGCGCCTCGCCGAGGGTGTAGTGGCCGCAGGGCAGCACCACCTCGCGGAAATCCAGATCGTGCTTGCGGCACAACTCGATGGTCTGCCGGGATAATTCGGGCAGGAAGGTGGTGTCGTATTTCGCGTAAAGGAAGAGCGACTTCTTGGGCTTTTCGCGAAATTTGGCGAAGTAGGCCGTGGGGCTGATGCAGAGCCAGAGCTCGCGCAGCGTCTCCAGATCGACGTTGCCTTCCAGCCCCTGCTTGACGTGGAGCGTGGAGAGCCCCGTCCACACGACGTCGGCAAAGTAGGTCGAGCAGTGGTTGAAGGCGTTCACCACCAGGCGGGTGTCGTGGGCGCTGGCCAGGAAAGCGTAGCAGGAGCCCAGGCTGGTACCCACGACGGCGATCCGCTCTGCTCCCTGCGAGGCCAGCCAGTCGGCCGCCGAGCGGATGTCGATCACCGCCTGCCGCGTGGCGTCGATCGTGCGGCCGATGTTGGAACTCACGGCGTAGTCGGCGCGCTGCAATTCGGCCGGCATGCGGTAGTCGTGATACGGCAGGCTGAGCCGCAGCGCGCTGACGCCGAATTTCTGAAACGCGCGCGCCAGGGCGTTGTGGGCATCGTGGGGAGCGTTCCAATGGGGCAGGACCAGCACCGCCTTCTCCGGGCTCTTGCCCGGGAACCACTGCCCGTGGACGACGTTGTTCTCCTCGTAAGGCGTCCGGACAGCCGAAGTGAAGCGGAGCAGTCCGCCCGAGAGATGGTAGTCGGACACAGGCTCGTAACCGAAAAACTCCTCGCTATGCTCTATCGCCAGACGGCTCAGCCGGAGGAGCCGCTCCCGGGGAAGCAGCCCGTCGACCGAGCCGAGCCGCCTTGTCACGGGCCAGGCGGAGGTCCATTCGAGACCCCACTCGAACGGGCGCACCACACGGTTGGTGGCCGCGAAGCACATCCTCTCCTCCCACTGCTCCATCCAGCGGGCGTACCATGACCCGAGCCAGCCCATGATGTCCGGAACTCTTCAGAGTAGCATTCCCTCATGAGGTCATGTCGGGCGGCGATGGGCGTTCGTGGAAGGGATTGAAAACTCGCAGGAAAGCGCGCAGGTGGGAGAGTGAGCCGCGGTTTCGGAAGAAGAGCCGGCAACCGGCTGGTGCGGGGCTGCGTCAATATTTGACAGAAAGACGCTAAAGAATCTAGACAACGAAAGGCTAATCTGTTATCCTGATCCTCAGGAGACCCTGACCCGGAGCACGCTATGGATCTCAACCGCTTCACAGAAAAGGCTCAGGACGCCCTTCGCTCGGCTCAAACCCTGGCAGCCCGGCTCACCCATCAGCACATCGACAACGAGCATCTGCTGGTGGCGCTGCTCGAGCAGGAGCAAGGCATTGCGCCGAACATCCTGCTGAAGGCGGGCTTTGATCTGGAGAAGCTCCACCGCAAGCTGCTGGGCGAGCTCGAGCGGCAGCCCAAGGTCACCGTAAGCGGCGGCGCCTCGGGCATGTATATGACGCAGCGGCTCGCCGCAGTGCTGGGCAACGCCGAGCAGGAAGCCAAGCGCATGAAGGACGACTTCGTCAGCGTCGAACACCTCCTGCTGGCTCTTCAAGCGGGCAACGGCTTTGCCGGGCAACTCTTCCGCGAGCAGGGCGTGACGCGCGAACGGCTGGAGCAGGCGATCCGCGAGGTCCGGGGCAGCCAGCGGGTGACGACGCAAACCCCGGAGGCTACCTACCAGGCTCTGGAAAATTACGGCCGCGACCTGACGCAGATGGCGGCACAGGGCAAGCTGGATCCGGTGATCGGACGCGACGAGGAGATCCGGCGCGTGATTCAGGTCCTCTCGCGGCGCACGAAGAACAACCCGGTGCTGATCGGCGAGCCGGGCGTCGGCAAGACGGCCATCGTGGAAGGGCTGGCCCAGCGTATTGTTCGTGGCGATGTCCCCGAGGGGCTCAAGTCGAAGCGGGTTGTCGCTCTGGACATGGGCGCGCTGATCGCCGGCGCAAAGTACCGCGGCGAGTTTGAAGAGCGGCTGAAGGCGGTGCTGAAAGAAGTCGCCGCCAGCGAAGGGCAGATCATCCTGTTCATCGACGAGCTGCACACGGTGGTGGGCGCCGGCAAAGCCGAGGGGGCGATGGACGCGGGCAACCTGCTGAAGCCGATGCTGGCGCGCGGCGAGCTGCACTGCATCGGCGCCACCACGCTCGATGAATACCGCAAGTACATCGAAAAAGACGCCGCGCTCGAGCGCCGCTTCCAGCCCATTCAGGTGGATCAGCCGGCGGTGGAGGACACGATCTCGATCCTCCGGGGGCTGCGCGAGCGCTACGAGGTCCACCATGGCGTGCGGATCAAGGACGCCGCGCTGGTGGCGGCCGCAGTGCTGTCGAACCGCTACATCTCGGACCGCTTCCTGCCGGACAAGGCAATCGACCTGGTCGATGAGGCCGCGGCGCGCCTGCGCACGGAGATCGATTCCATGCCTGCCGAACTCGACGAGAAGCTGCGCCGCAAGATGCAGCTCGAGATCGAGCGCGAGGCGCTGAAGAAAGAAACCGACGACGCGTCGCGCGAGCGGCTGTCGAAGATCGAGGAGGAGCTGTTCGCGCTCACGCGGGACGTGGCGGAGATCGAGTCGCGGTGGAAGGCGGAGAAGGAATCGGTCCAGAAGCTGCGCCGGCTGCGCGAGGAGATCGAGCAGACGAAGCTCGAGATCGAGCGCGCCGAGCGCGCCTACGATTTGAACCGCGTGGCGGAA
The DNA here is from genome assembly GCA_964458495.1 of uncultured Arcobacter sp. Taxonomy (GTDB): domain Bacteria; phylum Acidobacteriota; class Terriglobia; order Bryobacterales; family Bryobacteraceae; genus JANWVO01. The sequence continues at coordinate 219,053 of CAYWJB010000002.1, read as the reverse complement.
CTCAAGTTCGGCAGGCTGATCCAGCTGGAGCGGGCACTGTTCGAGGAGGAGCGCCGGCTCGCGTCGCAGGACTCGCGCGAGCGTCTCATCAAGGAGGAGGTGGACGAGGAGGACATCGCGCGCGTGGTTTCGCGGTGGACGGGCATCCCGGTGAGCCGGCTGCTCGAAGGCGAGCGGCAGAAGCTGTTGCACCTGTCGAGCGAGCTGCACCGCCGCGTGGTCGGGCAGGATGCCGCGGTGGACGCGGTGGTGGAGGCCGTGCAGCGCTCCCGCGCGGGGCTGAGCGACCCGAACCGCCCCATTGGCTCGTTCCTGTTCCTCGGACCGACGGGCGTCGGCAAGACGGAGCTGGCGCGGGCGCTGGCGGAGGCGCTGTTTGACGACGAGCGTGCTTTGATCCGGATCGACATGAGCGAGTACCAGGAGAAGCACACCGTCGCGCGCCTGATCGGCGCGCCGCCGGGCTACGTCGGCTTCGAGGAGGGCGGGCAGCTCACCGAAGCGGTGCGCCGCCGCCCGTATGCGGTGATCCTGTTCGACGAGATCGAAAAGGCGCACGCGGACGTTTTCAACGTCCTGTTGCAGGTGCTTGACGACGGGCGCCTCACCGACGGGCAGGGCCGCACGGTGGACTTCCGCAATACCATTGTGATCATGACGTCGAACCTGCCGCCGGAGAACCTCCGCACGTTCTTCCGGCCCGAGTTCCTCAACCGCATCGACGAGACGGTCATCTTCCACCCGCTCTCGCACGAGCACCTGCGCCGGATCGTGGACATCCAGATCGAGCGCGTGCGCAAGCGGCTCGCCGAGCGCCACATCACGCTAGAGCTCAGCGACGAGGCGCGCGATCACCTGATCCTGGTCGGCTACGAGCCCGAGTACGGCGCGCGGCCCCTGAAACGCGCCATCCAGCGCGAGCTGGAGACCCTGATCGCCAGGCGGATCCTCGAGGGCAGGATCCGCGACGGCGCGCATCTCTATGTCACCGCCGCACGCGGCGCCCTCGAAATCGAAGCGCGCGAGCCGGTCCGCACCCAGTGACCGGCGCCGCGCGTCTCACGGATTGACGAACCCCAGACCGAGGTGGCCATGACCGAACAAAACGTCCAGAACCCGGAAGCCAGCGTGCTTGAGCTGCCCGTTCTTCCGCTGAAGAACGTGGTGTTGTTCCCGAAGTTGATTCTGCCCCTCTCCGTCGGCCGCGACGCCTCGCGCGCAGCCGTGGAGGCTGCCATCAAGCATCACGAAGGCCACCTCATCCTGCTGACGCAGAAGAACCCGGAAACCGAACTTCCCGGCCCCGAGGACCTCCACGCGGTGGGCACGCACGCCAAGATCCGCAAGGTGCTGCGCTCCACGCCCTCCCTGATCGAGATCGTCGCTTCCGGTCTGGAGCGCGTGGGCGTGCTTTCGCTGGAGTCCACGGGCCAGTATCTCCAGGCGAAGGCGCAGCCCATGCCTCTGGTGCCCGATCATTCCACCGAGGAGCGGGCGCTCCAGACAGCGCTGTTCGAACTGGCGGCCAAGACGCTCGAGCGCATCAACCCGCAGGCCGCCGAGCAGATCTCGAACCTGCTTTCCAGTGCCGACGACCCCCAGCAGCTGATGTGGCTGCTGGCCACCGCCTTCAACCTCGGCGCGGACAAGCTCCAGCACCTGCTGGAATCGCCGACGCTGAAAGACGCCTTCCAGCTCGCTGTCCAGTACATCACCGAGGAGGCTCGCATCCTCGAGGTGCGCCAGAAGATCGTCAGCGAGGCGCAGGAGGAGATGAGCAAGGAGCAGCGCGAATACGTGCTGCGCCGCCAGCTCAAGGCCATCCAGCAGGAGCTGGGCGAGGAGGATCCGGCCAAGGCGGAAGCCGAGGAGCTGCGCAAGCGGCTCGACGAGGCGAAGCTGCCCGAGGAAGCGCGCAAGGAGGCCGAGCGCGAGTTCCGCCGCTTTGAACGCCTGCCCGATCAGAGCCCGGAGCGGCACGTCATCCGCACTTGGCTCGACCTCGTGCTGGAGCTGCCCTGGTACACGGAGACCGAGGACAACCTCGAAATCGCGCGGGCGCGGCAAGTGCTCAACGAGGACCACTACGGACTGGATGACGTCAAGGAGCGGATTCTCGAACACCTCGGCGTGCTCCAGCGCAACCCTTCGGCCAAGGCGCCCATCCTCTGCTTCGCCGGGCCGCCCGGAGTCGGCAAGACGTCGCTCGGCCAGTCCATCGCCCGCGCCCTGGGCCGCAAGTTCGAGCGCTTCTCTCTTGGAGGCATGCACGACGAGAGCGAACTGCGGGGCCACCGCCGCACCTACATCGGCGCGTTGCCGGGCCGGCTGATCAACGCCATCCGCCGCGCCGGCGCGCGCAACCCGGTGCTGATGCTCGACGAGGTCGACAAGCTCGGCCGCGACTTCCGCGGCGATCCGGCCTCGGCCCTGCTCGAGGTGCTCGATCCCGAGCAGAACCACACCTTCCGCGACAACTATCTCGACCTTGCATTCGACCTCTCGAAGGTGATGTTCATCACCACGGCCAACACACTGGAGACCATTCCGCAGCCGCTGCTGGACCGCATGGAGGTCATCCGCCTGGCCGGGTACAGCGAAGAGGAGAAGGTGGCCATCGCCAACCGCTACCTGATCCCGAGACAGCTCAAGGAAACCGGGCTTACGGCGGAACTCGTTGTGTTCCCCGAAGAGGGGCTGCGCAAGATCATCGAAAGCTACACGCGTGAAGCCGGGCTGCGCAACCTCGAGCGCAACATCGCCAGCCTGTGCCGGAAGGCGGCGCTGAAGTTTGCCGAGGGGCGCGGCGAGCCCATCGTCATGACGCCGGAGATGATCGTGGAACTGCTCGGCCCGGAGACGTTCCTCCCCGAAGAGGCGCGCAAGGACCTGCCCGCAGGCGTGGCCACGGGCCTTGCGTGGACGCCGTCCGGCGGCGACGTGCTGTATGTCGAGGCCATGCTGCTGCCCAAAGGCAAGGGACTCACGCTCACCGGGCAGCTGGGGGATGTGATGCAGGAGTCGGCCAAGGCCGCCCAGAGCTACCTGTGGGCGCACGCGGAGGCGTACGGCATCGATCCGGCCCTGTTCAGCGACTACGGCGTCCACATCCACGTGCCCTCGGGCGCGATCCCGAAGGACGGTCCCTCCGCCGGCATCACCATCGCCGTTGCGCTGGCCTCTTTGTACACCAGGAAGCCCGCCCGCAGTGACACGGCGATGACCGGCGAGATCACGCTCACCGGCCGCGTGCTGCCCATTGGCGGCGTCAAGGAGAAAGTGCTGGCCGCGCGCCGCGCCGGCATCCGCCGCGTCGTGCTCCCCAGGCGGAATTCCAAGGACCTGCGCGACCTGCCGGAAAACGTGCGCAAGGAGATGGAGTTTCTCTTTGCGGAATCGATAGACGACGTATTCCGGTTCGTGATCCCCGGGCTGATTGCCGAACCCGAACCGGCGCCGGCAGCCGCGGAAAGCTGAGCGCCGGCGGCCCGCGCGCTCAGCGGCTGCAAGTCTCGCGCAGAGCCTCGTAGGCGCGCAGTACCTCGGGATCGGCCAAAGCGCCGGCGGCCCGGTCGGCACGGCTTTCCAGCACCTGCCGGCAGACCGCCGCCGCATCGCCGGAGGGCAGGGTTCCGGCCAGCGCAGCGGCATTCGACAGATAAGGCCTCAGCACGTCGGGATCGTTAGGCGTCTCCCTCAGCAGGGACTCGTAGGCCTCGTGCGCGCGGCGCCGGTGGGCGGTCTGGTCCGCCCGCGTTCCGTGCAGGGCGGCAAACTGCGCCAGCCAGACCTCGGCGATCGCCGAGTTCAGCCGAGCCTCCCGGTGGCCCGGGTCGTTCTCCGCCAGGCGCCGGGCAGAGGCCAACGCGGCCTCCAGCACGGCGTCTCCGCGCCGCCAGTCACCCGTGCCGGCCAGAGCTGCCGCATAGCGGATCGCCGTAGCCTGGAGATCCAGCTGTGCCCGCAGATCGGCCGGATCCGCGGCGGCGCGTCGCTCTGCCGTCAGCCAGGCGCTTTCCAGCAGCCGCCGCGCCTCCGAATCGCGCGCATCCGGCAGATAGAGCAGCAAAGACCCCAGCAGCGACTGTCCCACCATCACGTTTCTTTCCAGCGTGGCGCTGCCCGGCAGAGTGGCGCGCAGGCTCTCCAGCACACCGTTCGCCTCCCGCTGAACGCTGATGGCGGCTTCGTAGTCGCCGCGCGCCTCGTGGATTCTTGCCAGCAGCCGGAGGCTGGCCGAAAGCCGCAGCGCCGTCTCGAGCGACGGTCCCTGTGCGCTGGAGAGCCGGTCCAGCGAAACGGCTCGCTCGATGGCGCGCTGAGCCTCGTCGAGATTGCCCCGCCTCCTCCAGGCGCGCGCCGCGCGCGACGCCGCCATCGAGGCCAGGCGGCGGAAAGGCTCGGCTGCCGCATCTTCGCGGAGGAGCTGATCGGCCAGCCGCTGCGCCTGCTGGGCGCGGTCCAGCGCTTCTTCCAGTCTTCCGGACGCCTCCAGCACCTCGCTCTGCCGCACCAGCAGACGCACGCGCTCGCCCTGGAATTCCGGGGACTCGTCGTGGATCGAATCCAGCAGCGCCCGCGCTTTCTCCAGGCTCACGGCGGCGCCCGCGATGTCGCCCAGGCTGCTGGCGGCGGGATCGAACTGGATTTCGCTGATCCGCCGGTACGCTGTAGCCAGATCAAATTGCAGCTCGGTGTCCCCGCGCGCCTCCGCGGCCAGCCGTTCCAGGTACTCGATCGCCTTGCGAACCACATACTGCCGCGCCCGCGTGGCGCCGGCCAGATCGCGGATCTGCTGCTCGAACTGGAAGACCAGATCCCCGGCGAGCTGGCGCAACTGCTGGAAGCGCCGCTCGGCGCGCCGCGCCTGGTAGACCGCGGCCGCCGATCCGGCCAGGATCGAGACCAGCAGCGCCGCCACCGCGGCCGTCGACCACCGGTGGCGGCGGAGGAACCGCAGCGCGACGTAGGACCACGAGTCGCCGGTGGCCGACACGGGCCGGTCCGCCAGATAATTGCGCAGGTCGTCCTCCAGCTTCTCCACGGAGGCGTAGCGGCGCTCGGGCTCAGGCTGCAAACATTTGTTCAGGATATTGTCGAGATCGCCGCGCAGCTCCGGCCTCCGGCTGGAAGCGCGCGGCAAGGTGATTGAGCGCGCCTGGGCCAGGTCGCGGCGCGGCGGCTCGCCGGTGAGCAGCGCGTAGAGCACGCAGCCGAGGCTGAAGATGTCGCTGGCCGTGTTCATCGGCCGGCCCTCGAGCTGTTCGGGGCTGGCGTAGTCCGGCGTCATCGCCCGCAGCGTCGTGGCGCCGCTGCTGCCGTCGGCGTCCAGCAGCCGGGCGATGCCGAAGTCGAGCAGCTTCGGCTCGCCGTCGGCGGTCACCAGAATGTTGGAGGGCTTGAGGTCGCGGTGGATGACAAGGTGGCGGTGCGCGTGCGCCACCGCCGCGCAGACTTTCAGGAACAGCGAGACGATCTGGCGCGGTCCCAGGGCATGCTCGCGGCACCACTGGTCGATGGGCACGCCCTCGATCAGCTCCATCACGAGATACGGGGAGCCGTCGGCGGTGGTGCCGGCGTCGATCAGGCGGCAGATGTTGGGGTGGTTCAGATCCGCCAGGATCTGCCGCTCCTGGCGGAAGCTTTCGAGCACGACCGGCGAGCGAAGCGCCAAGGGGACGAACTTGATCGCCGCCCGCTGCAGCACCTCGCCATCAAAGCGTTCCGCTTCATAGACGGTGCCCATGCCGCCGCGCCCGATGGGCCGCCTCAGCCGCCACGGGCCCACGCGTTCGCGCGGCGCCGCTGCCGGCGGCTCGATCTGCGCCGCCAGATTGCGCACGGGACGGAGCAGGAACTCCTCCGAGCCTGCGTCGAATTCGGCCAGCTTCTCCGCCTCGGCGCGTAGCGCAGGATCCGGGCAATGCTCGTCCAGCCAGCGCCGGCGCGCTTCCGGGTCCAGGTCGGCGATTTCGTGGAAGATTCGCTCAAGCTCCGGGCTCAAGCGGACAGCTCCTTGTGCAGCCACGCCTGCGCCAGGCGCAGTTCGCGGTACACCTGCGCGGGCGTCAGCCCCATCGCTTCGGCGGACTCCTCCGCCGTCATTCCGCCAAAGAACCGCATCTCGACGAGCCGCGCCTTCCGTTCGTCCTGCTGCGCCAGCCGTTCCAGCGCCTCGTGGATGGCCAGCACCTGCGTGGCGTCATGGTCCAGCGAGACGACCTCCTCGCGCAGTTCCACCTTCTCGGCTCCGCCGCCGCGCTTCTGCGCCGCCTTGGCGCGGGCATAATCGATGAGGATCTGCCGCATCACGCGCGCCGCCAGAGCGAAGAAATGGGTGCGGTTCTGGATGTTGCGGGCCTCGCTCTCCACCAGCTTGATGTAGGCTTCGTTGACGAGCGCCGTTGCCTGCATCGTCCGGTCGCGCCCGCCCGCGCCCAGATAGGAGCGAGCCAGCCGCCGCAGTTCCGTATAAACGAGCGGCATCAGCGCATCGACGGCATTCCCGTCGCCCTGCCGGACGCGTTCGAGTAATTGAGTGACGGACTCTTCAGCCACGGCTCGTTAGTCCCCTCCCTGGCTTCGACGCGCCGGAAGCGCGCCTCCGGCTCTCGCCATATGATACCTCCGCGCTCTGCGGGAACTGGCGGGCACGCCGCATGGTGCGCCAGTGTCAGTCTGCGACGGAACGGATCAGAAAACGCTCGATGGAAGGATCGGGGCTGGCCCAGGGAACAAGCTTGAATGCCGCTTGCAGCCGCCCTTCGAGCTTCTCGCGGGAAAGAATCAGCAGCCCGTTGTCCTCGGCGCTTTCCCGGACGTATACGAGCAGCGGGTCAGCGTGCATGGATCGCGATGCCAGCAACTCGGACTCGAAGCTGGAAGCTTTCAACAGGGGTACGAAGAATGTCTGCGCGGCGATCATCGGCTCTTCGATCCATGTCCGGTAGGCCGCCGCCTGCGTCTGGAAAAACGCCTCCGCGTCGCCGCTGACGGTGAATTCCATGTAGCAGCCGCGTCCTCCCAGTTGCATCCACGCCTGTTCCCGGTCGAGCTTCGGCGCTGCCAGCCGGATGGCGGAGAGAACCGGAGGCGGCAGCAATTCGCCGGGCCCGATGTTCATGAAGTCTTCTGGCGTCCAAAGCCTGGGCGGAGGCGCGTCCAGCCACACGCCGGCCCCGAAGTCCGGCCCCCACGCCTGGGCGTGCTTGCTGAGGATCTCGCCTCCGTTGTTGTGATGCAGGTGCCACATCTGGATGACCGGAAGGGGCCTGGTTCCGGCCGGAAACAGGATGGGCCGCAACTGGCGGTAAAGCCCGAGCCAGCGGGGGAGATCGAAAGGCTTCACCGGAAACTTCGCGTCGCGCAGGAGGTAGACATGGAAGCCCAGCGCCTGGGGACGGACCTCCAGAAACAGCGTGTCCTCGTGCCGGTCCCGCGCTTGTGGATCGCTCACTGTGCCCTCCTGTTCCGGGATTGCGCGATCTGCTCGTGGACGGCGCCCGCAAGCGCGGCAATCACCTCGTCGATGGGCTTGGCCGACGCGATCAGGATCCCCCGGTCCTCCGGACTTTCCGCCAGATAGACCGGCGACGCCTGGAACAGCGCGTCCAGCGCTTCCGCTTCGAGCGAGAAGAAGTCCTGGGAACGCAGCCGGGGGATCAGCAGCGGCATGGATTTCAGCGCCGTGTGATCCTCGGCGCCCTTGCTGAAGGCCGCTTTCAGCGCCGCGAACGACTTGTGCTTCAGCAACAGCAGCGTCCGCATCTCCTCGATGGGATCGCCGGCGGCGAAGGCGTCCCGCAGAAGCGGACTCTTCTTCACCCCGGGCGAGAAATCCGGAAGAGGCGGGGCGGTCGCCGGATCAGGCGGCACGAACAGCATTGTGGCGCCCCCGAAGCCGAAATAGAACGGCAGGACCTTTTCCGGTTGGAACCGGCGGAACCACTGGACATAGCCTTTGAGGTAATTGCTCAGGAGGAACGGCTTCTCCTGTTTCCGGATGGCGTCCGTTTCTTCCACCGGGATGGGCTGCGGCAAGGGACCCCACGGGACACGCCCGAATGCCGGGAAGGTGCGGAATTCGATGGATTCGGCAAGGAAACGGTCCTGGCAGAACCGCTCGATGGTTTCGACATCGAGAAAGAAGCAGGGCATCCATCCTTGACCCTTGCATGCCCCGATGAAGGCCATCAGAAATGCCACGAACCATTCCTGCTCCGCTTGCCGCAAAGGAGTGGAGGCCACGCCCGCCCAATACAATGAGCAACGTGTCAGGCTTTCCGCGCGGACCCACGGCTTCAGTGCTTCCGGAGTGACGGGCATGGGAGGTCCTCAGAGCGTAATGGAGTTGGCCGCCAGTTTCAGCGAAGACAGATCCAGGCCGGTCTTGGTTTCCAGGGCTTCGATGTCGAGTTCAACCGCTTTCTGCTGCATCTTTGCCGTCGCCGTGTGGTTCTCGAGCGCAGTGGTCTTGTCCTTCAGTGCGGTCAAGCCGGCGGCGAGCCCCTTCACGAAGGTCTCCAGGCCCGTGGCCGTCGTGCTCATGCCGATAGCTTCCATCTTGAGCCCCGTGGCGGACTTGGCGAAGCCCTGCACCTCCTGATCGTCCAGCGCGGCCTTGATGGCGTTGGTGACCTGCTCCATGCGGACCGCCGGTTCGGCCAGGCTCCGGGGCGAGGCGTGGCTCTCCACCAGCGGCGCCACGAACGTGATCATGGTGGGTCCAACGCGGTTGTACAGGCTTGGTCCCATCACGTCCCGCTTCAGCATCGCGTTGGTCGTGTGCATGTACTGCGTGTCCTGAAGCTTCCGCATCACACCCACGGTGCACTGGAAGTTCACGTTGGTCTGGAAAGTCCGGTTGATGTTCACCGTGCTCATGTGGTTCATGTCGATCTGCTCTTTCTTGGTGCCGTGGATGAGCGCCTCATCCTTCTGGGAGCCCTTCCCGAGGGCGCCCATGCCGGGCTTCCAGGAATCCTTCGAGATATCGACTCGCGTCTTGGTCTTCGTCTTGGCGTCGAAAGTGGCCATGGCTTGCAGTTCCTCCTGTCGTGTTGCGGGCGGCCTCAGCCGACCTCGCGCAGAAACTGGTTGCACTTGATGTGGACGGTTCCTCCGGCGTGGATGTTGATGTCGCCGTCAGAGTGGATCAGGAGCGTCTGGTCTCCCTCGAACATCGTGATCCGGATATGTTGCGGCGTGGCGACGACGATGGTCTCCTGGCCGTCCTGGTCGTCGAACACCATCCGGTTGCCGCTCTTGGTGACAATGCGCTTGATGTCGTTGTTCCCCTGCTCGTCGCCGTGCAGCCCTTCGTTGGGCGGCGAGTCGTTCCCGTTCCAAAGGCATCCGAGCACAACAGGGCGGTTCGGATCTCCCTGTTCGAATGCGACCAGCACCTCGTCGCCGATCTCGGGCATGAAATACAGCCCGCGGCCCTGGCCGGCGTGCGGCATCGCCACCGGCGCCCAGTTGCTCTCGTTGGAGTCCTTCTCCCACGGGAACTGCACCTTCACCCGCGCCGCGTCGACCGGATCAACATTGTCGAGCACCCTCGCCACATACACGCCGAAGTTGCGCCCGGAGGCGGCCGCCGCGCGAGGCTCGGGCGGCGCAGGCGCCGGCGGCTGGGTCGGCAGCGCCGCTTGCGTAAGCAGCGGCGCCTCCCGGATGACCGACGGGGAGGGGCGCGTCTCATCCAGGTATACCTGGAACGGCATGCACCAGAACTTGTTGGAATAGCCCGCGCCGAGCTGCCAAAGGTGTTCCAGCCTGTAGACGCCGTAGTTGCCCGTGGTTTCGATCTGGCCCTTGATCTCGACTTTGCCGCCCACGGCGATGGCCGCGTCCCGCGACTCGCCATAGGCCGTGCAGGCATGAATCCGGCGCCGCCGCGATTCCAGCTTGAGCTCGTCCTGGAACTTCCCGTGGTCGCCCGACAGGAACTTGTCATACAACGCATCGGCGAGCTGGTTGTCCTTCGATCCCTGGTCTGTGCCGCCGCGCAGCGCGCCGAGGGAGTCTTCCGCAGGCGGGGCGTCGCTTACGTCGCGCACTTCTTTGCTCTCTGCCTCCGCACGGTCGTAGTTGACGCCGTGCCAGGCGCATTCGTAGACGCGTCCCATGGTGCGAAACAGATAGAGGCTGCCTTCTTCGCGCCACGTCAGCGGGCATGTGTCGGAGGCGAACTTGTCCAGAACGTCGACCTTCTTGCCCGCCACGCGCAAAAAGGCGCAGTGCCGGTCGAGCAGCCTGTGCAAAAAACTCCAGTCCGTTTCGCCGTATTGGAGCAGCGTCAGCGTCGAGCCGCCGCTCAGCCGGATGTCGCCCGCCCGGCTCCCGAGCAGATCGCCGGCGATGTCGGCAGGCTTCATTTCCAGAAACATCCGGGAGCGCCGGGTGACGTCGAGCAGAAAGGACCAGCCGGCCCCGTGGTACAGCAGGTTGCAGCCCCCCGACATCTCGTACTCGGTCTCGACGCTTCTCACCAGGCCTTCGAAGATCTCCAGTTCCACGCCATCCTGCGAAACGGCCACCACCGTGAGCGGCTTTCCGATGTCGCTCTCGAACTTGCGCCGGCTCTCCGGCAACTGGCGGTACCGCAGCGTACAGGACGGATGGCGGTTCAACTGGTGTACGAGGCCCGCTTCCACCAGAGCCATCTCCGTGGGCTCATTGCCGTCGATCAAAATCTTGAGAAATGCAGGTTGCACAGCCGTCTTCCTCCTCCGCCTCGCCCGTCCCCTCCAAAAGAGCCAAAATATCCCGCGCGGCCCGGCCTGCGCGGAGAGCTCGCCGGGCCGCCCGCCCGCGCCAGACTCACTTCTTCTTCTTGCGCCTCTCGAAGCCGACTTTGATCGTGCACGTGCCGGCGAAGGTGACGCGGGAGCCGCCCTTCAGCAGCACGGGCTTGCCTGGCTCCAGGCGCTTCTTGTCTACAAACGTTCCGTTATAGCTGTTCGTGTCTACGACGTACAGCTTGCCCTCCTTGTAATGCAGTTGCGCGTGGAAGCGGGAAATCATGCGCTCGGCATCGCGCAGGACGATGTCGTTTTTCGTCCCTCCGTCCTCCTGGATGGCGCCGATCATTATCACTTCCTTGTCAACGTTGAACCGCTTGCCCTTGTCCAGTCCGGCTACGACCTCGACATAGGGGTCGCGGCGGCGGCGGGCGGCGAAGATCCACGCGAGCAGCGCGACGCAGCCCGTGCCCAGGCCGGCCGCGCCGAGCGCGAGGATCGAAGAGCGCCGCTGGTTGGCGTAATTGAGACGCGAACGCAACGCCTGCACCTGCGGGTTGTCAGGCGAGATCCGTTCCGCCGCGTTCAGCGCCTTCTCCGCAGCCAGCAGATTGCCCGCGAGAAAGGCCGCCTCGGCAGACTGGATGCTCTGCGCGAGCGTCATCTGCTTTTCCTGCTCGGCCTGCTCCTGCTGGCTGCTGGCGGCGGCTTTCTCGGCTTCCTTGCGCTGCTGTTCCTCGAGTTTGGCCACAGCCTCCTTGCGGCCATTGAACGCCACCTGATTGTTGGGATTGAGCGCGAGGATCTGGTCAAAAATGGCGATCTGTTGCGCGGGGTCCGACGTGCGCAGGGCTTGCTGGAGCAATTGCGCTTCCTGCTGTGTTTTCTGCTCCTGTTTCATCTGCGCCATTTGCTGCTGCTGGAGCTGTTGTTGCAACGCAGCGGCGCCCGCGTCCGGGGCCGGCGCGGCCTGCGGCGTGGGCATCGCCGGCAACGACGGCGTGACGGGGGCCTGCGGCAGCGCGGTGACTTCCGTCTTCTTCGGCCCGAGTCCGAAAGTCTTGGGCAGTTGCACCGCGCGGACGCTGCGGATGTCGATGTCGGCGTCGTCTTCCGGAGTGTAGAAGGCGATCACGCCCGGCGTGCTGCGCGCGTCCTTCCTGGGATTCGTGCCCTCCGGGCGCGCGTCGTTGAAGTCGGTCACGGCGACGCCGTCGGCCCACACCTGGATGTGGCGTCCGTGGGCGGCGATGGTGAGGGTGACAAACTGATTTGCTGCGCCGATGCTCTTGCGCGCCGTCGTCAGCCCCATCAGCGCGCCGGTCGCTCCCGGCTGGATGTTCACTTCGTAACCGGTTCCGAGCTGGCCGGGATCGCCACGAAAAAGGATCGCGTAGCGCCGGCGCTGGTCGGCGCGCTTCGAGTTGATGCGGACGTCGGCCTGCAGGATAAAGTCGCCGAACTGGAGAAGCGATTCCAGCTGCCCGGGCCCGTCAGAGCCATGAATCATGCCTCTTGCCACGGTCCACTTGGCTTCCTTGGGCTTGCCGCCGCCGAACAGCTTTCCAAGACCGCCTCTCTGCTTGGCGGGTTCACCTGTGGACTTCCAGCCGGAAAGGTCGCTGCCGTTGAACAGGCTGTCGGGTTTCAGAAGACGCAGCCGCAGGTTCCGGATCTCCACCCTGCCGCCCGGCTTGGCTTCCAAAATGAAGAATCCCGCCGGGGCCACAGGGCTGGAAGAATGATCCACCATGCGGCCTCCCGCCCGGACTCCGACGCCGGCGCCGGAGGCTTCAACCTCAACCGGCACCCAGGAACTGGAAGCCAGCGAGGAGAACTCAATGCCCCAACCCGTCTCCTTGGGGTTGCCGTCGCGCGCGGCGCGCACATACAGAGCGCCGTGGGCGCTCTTTTCGGCGCGGATTTCGAACTGGAGAACGAAGTCGGCGAACGGCGCGTTAAACCGCAGCGTGCCCGCGCTGCCGCCATCGGCCACCAGCACGCCGCGTGCCGCCGACCATGCCCCGCCTGCCGGCGTCCAGCCATAGTGGGACTCGCCATCGTGCAGCACGATCCAGCCATCGCCGGGCGCGGGCGCCTGGCCGGGCAGCCAGCCCGCCAGGACCAGCATGGCTGTCATGGCGATGATCCGTTTCATGTTCGTTCCTCTCGCAGCCGGCCGCCGGCGGCCTCCCATACTGGATAACGCAGAACGGGGGACGAATCCGCCGCCGGCCAATTCTCCTAATCCGGCGTCACCACGCTGAAGGTCAATCCCTCTCCCTCGCGCACGGTGACCGGCTCGGCGCCTTCAGCGCCTTCCATGACCTTCTCCTCTCCGGGATCGTAGCCGATCGAAATGGTCTGTCCGGAGACCACCTCGCCCGACAGAATGATGCCCGCCAGCGGCGAAAGCACCATCTGCTGCATCGTTCGCTGCACCGGACGCGCCCCGTACGCGGGATCGTAAGACTCCTTCGCGATGTAAGACAGCGCCTCCGGAGTCATCTCCAGTCCGATCTCGCGGTCCTCGGCCAGCTTCTTGCGCACCTGGTTGAAGTTCTTCATCACGATCGCCTCGAGCTCGTGCTCGGTGAGCGGGTTGAACGTCACGACCTGTCCGATGCGGTTGAACAGCTCCGGACGCAGGCTCCGTTTCACCACCTCCAGGATCACGTTCTTCTGCTCCTGCGGATCGTCGGTCACTTCGATCGCCTCGCGCACGCCGAGATTCGACGTGAACAAGACCATCGTGTTGGAGAAATCGCAGAAACGGCCTTTGGCGTCGGTGAGGCGGCCTTCGTCCAGCACGCCGAGCAGCAGGTCAAGAATTTCCGGGGCGCCTTTCTCCACTTCGTCGAACAGCACGATCGAATAGGGGTTGCGCCGCACCTGCTCGGTCAGGAAGCCGCCCTCCTCGCTGCCCACCAGCCCGGGGCGGCTGCCGATCAGACCTGACACCGAACTCTTGTCCTTGTACTCGCCCATGTCGATGCGGATGAGCGCGTTCTCGTCGTCGAACAGCGCCTCGGCCAGCGCCTTGGCCAGTTCCGTCTTGCCCACGCCCGTGGGTCCGACGAAAAGGAAGCTGTTGGGCTTTCGGCCCGGCTGGAGGTCGGCCCGCATTCGGCGCGCGGCGTCGGCCACGGCGCAGACGGCTTCGTCCTGGCCGAAGACGCGCTCGCCCAGCCGCTCCTCCAGCTTCATCAGCCGCTCTTTTTCGCTTTCCATCATGCGGTTGGAAGGGATGCCGGTCATGTCGGCGATCACCTCGGCCACGTGCTCCGGCATCACCGTGTCCGGCACCAGGCTGATATGGGCCGTCTGCTTCTCCAGATCGGAGAGCTGCTGTTCCAGATACTTCAACGAGCCGTAGCGGATCTCGGCCGCCTTGGCGATGTCGCCCTTCTTCTCGGCAGCCTCCAGCGCCGCCGACTGCTCCTGGATCGCCTGCTTCGTTTTCTGGAGCATATCGAGCGCATTCTTCTGGTTGTTCCACTCCTCCACGAGCTTGGTCACCTGCGGCTCAATGACGGCGATCTCGTTGCGCAACGCCTCCACGGCGCGCAGCGCCGCCGGCGTCGACGCCGCCGACTCCAGCGCCTCCAGCTCCGCCTTCTTCCGCAGCAGCAGCCGCTCCTTCTGGTCGATGTGGGTGGGCTTGGATTCCTTCTGCATGCGGATGCGCGCGCACGCCTGGTCCACCACGTCGATGGCCTTGTCCGGCATCCACCGGCCGCGGATGTAACGGCGGCTGAGCTTGATGGCCGCCTGCAAGGCATCGTCGGTGAGCTTGACGCCGTGGAAGGCCTCAAAGCGCGGCCTCAGCCCGCGCAGCACCACCATCATCATCTCGTCGGTGGGCTCCTTGATCTGGACCGTGTCGAAACGGCGCGCCAGCGCGCCGTCCTTCTCGATCTTCTCGCGGTACTCGTCGAAGGTCGTCGCCCCGAGGCAGCGCAGCTCGCCGCGCGCCAGCGCCGGCTTCAGGATGTTGGCGGCGTCCATGCCGCCCTCGGTGCCGCCCGCCCCCACGAGCGTGTGCAGCTCGTCGAGGAACAGGATGATCTCGCCCTTGCGCGCCCGCACCTCGTCCACCACGCCTTTGATGCGTTCTTCAAATTCGCCGCGGTACTTCGCGCCCGCCACCATGGCCGTCAGGTCGAGCGCGATCACCTTGCATTTCTTGAGCGATTCGGGCACGTCGCCTGCGGCGATGCGCTGCGCGAGTCCCTCGGCGATGGCGGTCTTCCCTGTGCCGGGCTCGCCCACCACCACGGGATTGTTCTTGCTCTTGCGCAGCAGCGTCTGGATGACCTGCCGGATCTCGTCGTCGCGCCCGATGACGGGCATCAGCTCGCCGCGCGCGGCGGAGGCGGTGAGGTCGCGGCCGTACTTTTCGAGCAGCTTCCCGCCCGAAAGCGGTTTGGGCGCGGCGCCGGGCATGGATCGTCCTTGCTGTCTCTCGCCGAGAGTCTCCCCCATTTCGGCACGGGTCTCGACGGTCTTCTCGATCGCCTGTTTGGTGAGGCCGTTCTGTCGCAGGTCGCCTCGCAAGGCTTCCTCGCCGAACTCGACGGCGGCCATGATGAAGTCGATCGGCTCGGCGCGCTCGGCGCCCCGCCGCTCCATCATCTCGAAAGACTTCTCGATGAGATTGCGCAGCGCGGAAGAGGCGGTCGGTCGGCGTCCGGGTTCGAGCGGCGAGTTGCGCTCGGTGTTCAGCCGGGTGGCGAACGTTTCCAGCAGGGCGTCGACGGCGATGCCGGACTTGTCGAGCACGGCCGCCAGCGGCGATTCCGCGTCGAGCAGCACAAAGAGCATATGCAGCGGAGTAATCTGCGCCTGCTTGCGCTGCTCGGCGAGCATGCGGGAGCGTTCGAGGGCATCCTCCAGCTCGTTGGAGATCTTGTCGAGGTCGATGGCCACTGGGTTCCTCCTGGTGGTTGGCGGACTGACGTTCCATTAAACAACGTCGCGGGACGCCTGTGGGCGTCCCGCGCGAATCTCATTCGAGCCGGCGCCGGCGCGGTGGCGGAGGCGGCGGTGGCTCCTCTCCCTGGTCAAAGCGCGGTCTCGGCGGCGCCGGGCGTCCGGGAGGAGCCTGCGGCGGCGGCTCGACCGGCGGCTCCGGCGCGCTGGGCGCGCGGCGGAAAAACTCCCACGGCGCTCCGCCCCGCTTGGGTTCTTCCGCCGGCGGCGGAGGCGGCTGGTAGGGCGGAGCGGCCGGAGGCGCCCCATGCGGGGGTGCGCCGTGAGGCGGCGGATACGGCGCAGGGCGCGGAGGCGCCCCATGAGGCGGAGGGTATTGCGGCGGCGCCGCCTGTGGCGGCGGTTGCGGCGGAGCGTAAGGCGGCGGCGCGGGCGCAGCCGGAGGCGGCGCAGCAGGCTCGACGATTCGCTCCATGGGTTGCACGGGGCGCGCAGCGGGCTCCTGGGCCCTGCCCGCGTAAAAACGGTGGCGGTTGAACAGCAGCGCCGTGCGGATGGGAATGTGGGCCGGCACGGCGACGCGCAAATCGGTGATCGTCGGCACGTCCGGCGCCTCGAAGTCGAATTCGAAATTCGTCTGGCCCGGAATGACGGCCTCGCTGACCAGATTCAGGGGCGCGCGCTGGAATCCGCTCCCTTCGTTGATGCGGATTTCAGCGGGAATCCTCATGCCCTTTTCGAACGTGGCGTTGAGCTCGCCCACCAGAATCAGGCGGTATTTGTCGCGGCCTTCCAGCCGCAGCTGGCTGAAGAAGGTCACCATGTCGTCGCCGACGCCCTGTACACGGCTCGGCTTGGCGGCCAGCTTGTAGAGCACGTTGCCGCCGCGGTCGAAGACGAAGTTCATGGCTTCGAGCTGCGGGCTGACGCGGAAGTCCACGTACTTGCCCTCCAGCGCCCGCTCAAGCCGCTGCAACGCCGCCATCGAGGCGAGCGCCGAGCGCACTTCAACGCCGAGGTCGTCCTGCACGCGCCACGTGCGCGTCATGCGCAGGATGCGCTTCTGCTGGTTGATGAGCTGGATGAATTCCGTTTCGCCGACTTCCTTCAGAGTGTCGTAGTAAGTCTGCAACCCCGGCGTCAGGTCGAAGTAGACAGCCGCCGAATGCAGGAACTTGCGCAACTGGCCGAAGAACCTTTGCGGCGGCTGGGTGTAATCGAGCAGCTCGTAGACGAGATCCTGGAGCGCAGCCACCATGCGGTCGACGAACTGCACGGTCTGCGTGTCGACCTCGGTCTCGATGCCGCGCTCGGTGAACAGGATGAGGTACTCGCGCATGGCGCGGTGCAGTTCGGCGTAACGCTCGGCGAGGAACGTGGCCTCCTCGACGATCTTGCGGTAGCCGGCGGCGAGCTCGCTGTGCGAGGCCATTGTCGTGCATGCGGGGATGAAGTCCGGGTTCTTCTCATACCCCGCGCCGTACCGCTGGCGGCGGATCTGCGCCGCCACCAGAGCGTACGGGATGGAATCGGCGGAGGGCTGGAGGCTGATGCGGTAGTTCCACTGCCGCTCGGTTTGCATCTGCGGGTTGAATTCGTCCGCCTCTCCCTCGGCGGCGGCTTTGTCGTGCGGCGCAGCCAGGATGTAGACCGGCGCTTCCTGGACGCCCTCGAGGTCGGTCCTCGGGAAGCTGCGCGTCACCGGGCTGGCCGGGTCGATATCGATGATGCAGCCTGCGGGAGTGACGCCGCGGCATTGCGACACCGTAATGGTGAGCTGTTCCTCGTCCTCGTGCAGGCTCACCACGGGGTCGTAGCGGGCTGCGCCGATTTCATTTTCCGAAACGCGCGGACCCGGGCCGACCAGTCCGCGCGCGTTGGTCATATAGCGCAACGTCCACAGAAACAGGGAGTCGAAATAGCGCTCCTGCCGGAGGAAATGGTCCGGTGTGAGGAGCATTCCGTGCTCCCAGTTCACGCTTCTCAGCTTGAGATCGGAGGAGTTCATCGGGTTATTCCTGTCTGTTCCTGCCGCCGGTCATGCCGGCTACGCCCACCCCTAAATTATCTTCGCGCCGTGATCCGCGGCCAGCCGGTTTGCGCCGAATGCACCACCGCTTCCTCTCCATTGGAACCGCGGGCAGGGCGGCTGCTCCGGCCTGCGTTCGAGTGGTCATGATCCGGCTCCCGCGGGCGCGGCCGCGCCCAGCCATGTATTCAACCCAAGCCGGGAGTTCAGCGCTTCCTCGCCCAGCCGCGGCGCGCGGCTGCGGTCGGCCACGCTCCACTCCACCGTCCAGCGCTGGTGGCAGGTGGTGACGAGGAAGAGCGTCGCGTTCAGCAGGTAGCGCTGGTCTTCCTGCTGGAACTTGTAATAAGTATTCAGCGGCACCGGGCCGATGACGAGGACAAGCTGTGCCAGGTCCTCGATGTGGTCGCCCAAAGCGTAATCCACGCCGAGGCGGCTGTGGGACTCGCCCAGCAGGCTCAGATCCTCCTCGGCCAGATAACGGACGCGCGGCTTGCGGCGGATGGTCTCCAGCGGCAGATCCAACAATAACTGCAAGGCGAACCGGATGCCGCGCTCCTTGCCGGCGAGCGACTGGAGGCTCGGCAGCAGCAGCGACAGCCGGAACCAGAGATCCTGCGGCCACTGTTCGGGATCGAGGCCGAACAGGGAGATCCACCGCGCGCAAGCGTCGAGGTTGCGCTCGCTGATGTCGAACAGGCGCGCGCCCTCGCGCAGCCAGTGCGCGGCTTTCTGGAACGGATCGTCGATCACGGAGACGATCTCGCGCGTGCCGAGCTCGGCCTCGCCGCCCGAATCCCAGAACGGCACGGGCAGATGATGGAAGTAGCCGAGCCCGGCGATGCGCAACTGAATCGCGTCGCCAGGCCGCAGCTCTGCGCCGGCGGCCGGCGACTGCGACACCACCCACCGCGAAGGATATCCCGGGCCCTCCATCGCCAAAGTGATCCGGGCCGCGGAAACGCCCAGGTTCGACAACACCTCCAGCGCCGAATCCACGGTGTGATGGAAGCCGTGGAAGCTCGAGGAGAGGTCTGGCATCACGAGGCTCATGATTCCACCCACTCCGTGCGGACGCTCAGGTCGATGTCATGGAGGAACCGCGCGGCCAGCAGTTCGTGAAGCTCGTCGCGGAGATAGCCCGCCTCAAGCTCCGGGTCGGTGAAGTCCTCGCGGTTCAATGCGACGGTGACGCGCTCGACGCGGCGAAGCGCCCCGCCGACGCGCTCCACGGCCGAGGAGACGCGCGCGTCGCGGATGCGGCGGTCGAAGGCGCGAACCACGGCCAGCAGGTCGCCGCGCGTGACAACGCGGTCCCGCGACAGCAGCGCGGCCGAAAAGCGCTCCTGCGCCGTGGCGAACGACTCGCTGCTGGTGCCGCCCGCGGCAGAGGTCGGATTCAGCACGCGCAGCGCCGATCCCGAGCCCTTCAGCTCGATCGACGTGACCATGCCCGGCCCCACCTGGTTGGCCGCCTCGCCGGCGCTGATCCACACGCGCACGTTCACCTGCGACTGCGGCCGCCCGTCCGGCCACTTGGCGGGCGTGATTTCGATGCGGCCGTTGCGGATGGCGTAGCGGCCCACGTTCGGGTCGGTGGACGGGGCCATTTCGTCGAGATAGGGCGTGTCGTTTTCCCCGATCAGCGACAGCGGCGACACGAGCTGCCAGTCCGTACCGCCTTCGCGGCTGATGGGAATGGCGGTGCCGTGCTTCTCGAAGACGATCGTCTGGTTGAAGCACTCCACGTTGGACGCGGTAATGGCATGCAGGAAGATGCCGCCGATGGCGGTGTGCAGCGGGGGCAGGTCGCGCGGGAACGTGATTTTGATCCACGCCCGCGGCTGCGCGAACAATTGCTGTGCTTCCCGCCCGAAGATGCGCCCGAGCGGCGCCTCCAGTCCGCGCGGCACGGCGCAGACAAACTGCCGCTCCGGCGGAATGGCGGGCAGCAGGAACACGCGGCCGGAGTAGAAACCCGGGGGCAGCATGGGCGTCTTGTCCTGGAACTCGTCGCCGGGCGCCGCCGCTCCGGGGCGCACCAGCCACTCCAGGCGCCGCAGCCCCGCATTGGCGGGGCGCGGCCGCAGGATGCCGGGCGCCGAGAATTCGCCGTGAGGCCCGGCGAGGCACCAGGTCTCGCTGCCCAGGGCTTCCTGCACGGGGCGAGCGTCGGGGGTGAGATCGAAATACACGCTGTGGCCGCTGAGGTGTTCCCTGGGGGGAGGTTCGATGGCCAGGAAGAGTGCGGGGTTGGGGCCGAGGTTCACCTTCACCGGGTCGAGGGCGGGGCGCGCGGCCAGAAACCGCTCCGGCATCTCCACGCCGGGCAGCACGCGCATCTGGTTCTTTTCGTATGCGGCGCCGAAGACGATCTGCGCGCCGCTGACCGTCACGGCAGCGTCCGTGCTGAAGTTGAACCGCTCCCCCGTGGGAGACTGGCTGCGGAGCGGCGCGCCTGCGTCGATGTGCACCGGCGCGGCAGCGCCCAGGATGCGGACCACGGCCTGCGCAGGGCGCGCCTTGCGGGGTTCGATGCCAAGCCCGGCGATCAGTTCGTCAAGCAGCGCGAGACGAATGCGGCCAGTGTCGCTGTACAGGGTCTCCAGCTGCTGCGCGAAGGTGCGGAACAGGACGGCGAGAACGGGATCGGTGGTTTCCGCGCTGACGCCGTATTCCTTGAGGCGCTTGCGGAAATCCTCCCGCATCTTGCTGTCGATCTCGATTGCCGTGGCGCGCTGGTATGGCATCTTCTTCCTGCTGCCCCGCGCCGGCTGGCTTGCCCGCGGGAACCTTGCTTCTAATCGCCCAGCCGGGAGGTCCAGGTCATGGACGGATCCTCTGTGGAGACGAGCGTCACCGAATAGACATCCACATCCGGGTTGGGCCCCGGCTCCTTTTGAATCGACTTCAAACGGTAGTGGGTAATGCCGAGATCGGCCAGCGTGTCGTTGATGGCCTTCTCGGCCTGCCGCAGCCCCTCCGGCCGCAGCCGCATGTTTTCGAAGAAATGGCGCACTCCGAAACTGGGGCAGCCGGCCCAGCTTCCGCCGGGCGTGCGCGCCATCATCTCAATGAAGCGCAACACCGCCTCGGCCTCGCCGGTCCGCCGCAGGAAACCGCCCTCCAGCCGGAGAGGAAACGCGATGAAGGGAATGGCAGCCTCTCCTTTCTGCCGGGCGCGGGCCGCCGCAAGCTTCCGCTGCGCGGCCCGCAGCCGGCTGGGCCGGCGGACTAGGTGCTGAAGGTGATCTCCTGGAAGTTCTGCTGGTTCATGACGGGCTCGAGATCCATCACGATCATGTGGTTCAGGCCCTCGGCCGAGCCGGCCATCTCCAGCGGCGGGTTGGAGACCTCGTAGTTCGAGATCCAGCCCTTGAACTTGTAGCAGCAGAGCGCGTCCTCGTGGCTGTCGTCCTTCCAGAACTCGATCTTGATGTCCTTGATCTTGTCGCGGGTGACGACGTTGGCCAGGTCGAAGAACTTCTGCAGGCTGGAGTAAGGCAGGTTCTTGTCGTCGTGGAAGTCGGCCCAGACGCGAATGCGCGTTTTCAGGCTGCCCATCTCCGGCATTCCCGCCTTGTCCTTGTCGGTGGTGAAGACGACCTGTGCGCTGACGGCCTCGAACTTGGTTCCGTCGATGGTGACGGTGCTGCGATAGGGATTCGGCATGGCTTATCCTCCTTTTTCCTCTGACAGGCCCCTCACTTGCTGATTTTGATGTCCTTGAACTTCTCCTGGTTCAGCGTGGGCTCCAGGTCGAGGACCAGGACGTGGTTCAGGCTCGGAAAGGCCGTGGCCGGATTGTTGGCGAAGTCCTCGTCCGTGCGCAGCCCGGCAAGGCCGAGCGGGTGCGGGTTGGAAGTCTCGAAGCGGCTGATCCAGCCCTTGAAGCCGAAGCTGACCAGAGCGTCCTCGTGGCTGTCGTCTTTCCAGTACTCGATCTTGATGTCCTTGATCTTGTCGCGGGTGACGACATTGGCCAGGTCGAAGAACTTCTTCAGCGCCGAGAACGGCAGGTTCTTGTCATCGTGGAAATCGGCGATGACGCGGATCTTGGTGTCCAGGCTGCCCATCTGGGGCATGCCCGTGCGGTCCTTGTCCGTGTGGAAACGGACGGAAGTGGACACGGCATCGAATTTGGTTCCGTCGATGGTGACGGTGCACCGGTAGGGCGATGCGGCCATGAATCTCTTCCTCCTCTACTTGCTGAACAGGCCAAACAGTTTCCCGAAGAAACGTTTGACCAGCGGCGTTTGCGCGGTCTGCGGGACGGGCGCCTCGCTGGCCCGGGCCTCGCCGCCGGCAGTGGTGGTTTCCATTGCGCTGCCTGCCCCCCGGGCGGGCGCGGGCGCCTCCTCGGGCGCCAGCCTGCCCTGGGCGATCAGTTGCGCTTTCAAAGCGGGCGGGAGGTAATCGGATGCCTTCCTGTTTGAAAGATCTGGCGGCGCGGCGGCCGGCTCTGCCATCCGGGCCCCCACCACGCGCGGCAGGTTGAGCTGCATGGAATTGCGGTACTCGCCGCGCGGGGCGGTGCGGATTCCGTGCGCCTCGTTGATCAGGTCGCCTTCGGTCTCCGCCTTGCGGGCGGCGTCGCCCCCGGCGGGCAGGGGCATCTTGCCCGCCCGGACGTTGCCGCCCGTTTTTTCGTGGGCTCTGGCGGCCGAACCGGCCCAGTGTTCGCGTCCGTCGCTCACCCGATTCGCTCCATCCTAAAAACGAGAACCGGTCACTGTTTCTGCTCGCCCTTGGCGAATTCCGGCGTGTCGATCTTCAGCACGAAGGTTTCGGCCGGGCCCGTGGGCATGACGTTGAGGCTGATGTCGCAGATGCCCTGCATGCGCTTGTTGGAGTCCTTGTCCACGAACAGGTCGTAGCCAAGAATCGTGCCCTGCTCGACCTGCTCGTCCAACAGGCGCTTCAGCGGCTTCTCGATGCTCTCTTCCATGAAGTCGCGCGTCAGCACCTGGCCGGCCACCTGCAGCAGGTAGTGGCGGCAGCAGCGTTCCAGATACCGCAGAATGCGGTAGCTCGTGAAGAACTTCAGCACGCCGTTGGGGTCTTCGGCCTGCGTCCGGCAGCCGAAGAAGCACAGGTGGTTGTCGGCGTCCCGGATGATGGGGATGAGCTGGCGCTCCATCGAGAGATGCTCCATCTCGCCGATCAAAGGCTCGAAGCGCACCTTCTCCACGCCCACGATCTGGCCGAAGCGCGAGCCTACGGGCCCCTGTGCCATGCCCTGCCCGTCGTCGGCGCGCGCCACCGCGCCGGCGAAGACCAGCGAAGGAGGAACGTAGAGGTCGTCGCCGCCGTCGACAGTCTTCTCGAACCAGTGCTTCGACCGGGCCATGAGGTAGCCCGAGCAGACCACGTCGGCCGCCGCCCGGTCCTCCGGACGCTTCATGAACTCGTACTTGCCGCCCGGGAGGAAGTTCCGCTCCAGGTTCCGGAACGACTTCTCGTCGTCGACGTCCGTGATCAGCAGCATGCCCCACATGTTGGCGATGTCCTCGAACTTCTCCCGCACCGGCTGCGGGATCATGCCGGGCACCACCAGGTTGCAGATGTCATCGCGGAAATTGAAGTTGTCGTTCCGCTTGCGGACGAAATTCTCCACGGCGGCGATGTTCATCGAGAAGACGTCCTTCATCGCTTTGGGATCGGCGTTCAGAACGTACAGCTCGACGGGCTTGCGCACCTTGCCGTCCATCACCTTCGAGTTCTCGAAGAACAGCTGGACCTGGCGGTAGCTGCGCTCGATGGGCCGGATCTGCGCGAACAGCTTCTCGAGCAGCTCGTCGCGAATGGCCTCCGCCTTGTCGATTTGCTCCTGGAGCTTCTTCACCGTCTGCTCGTAGGTGTCCTCCACCGAGAGCAGGTTTTCCAGATCCATCAATTGCTTCAGGAAGTCGGTCGCGGACTGCGGCGTGAAGATCGACGAGATGGTCCGCGACTCGTCCATGAAGCCCGGATGCAGGTCGGAGAAGATCTCCTGCAACAGCTCCTTGGCGACGCTTTCGCCGAGAATCTCGGCGGTTGTTCGGGTTTCCACGAGTTCAGCCATTTACTGAGCCCCTCCCTTTCCGGCCACTTTCTGCAGCTCCTCGCGCAGTCGGCCCAATGCACGGATGATTTCGCCCCGTTGTTCCTCGCTGTTCCAGGCGCGCCGGACGGCGGGCAGCTTCCAGCGGTCCTTGAGGCGGTACAGCAGGTCGATGTTGGCCTTGAGGTCGGCAATGTCGTTGCGGGCGTAGGTGACGTTGCCTTCCTCGTCGCGAAATTCCTGCTTCTTTTGAAGGTTCTCCGGGTCGAAGTCCTTCATCGAGCGGAACTTGAACTCGGCGCGGAACTCGGTCTCCTCGGGTCCTGCGGTGGCCTTGAAATTCAGCTCGGGCTTGAACTTGGCAAACGCGTCGTTGAGGTCCTCGACCTTCGTGAGTTCCTCGTTCTCCGAGGCCGCCTCCTTGCCGACCCGGTTCAGGGTCATCGGGAGCATGACGGCGGCCGTCGATGTGGGCACCTTTCGCACGGAGGGCGTCACCCCCTTGCGAATCACCTTGACTAGCGGCATGAGTTGGTCTCCTCTCTGGATTTCCGGTCAGTCGTCGTCCAAACAACAGCCCGGACAGCGGCGCGGCGCCGCTGTCTAAAACGGCTCCCTCGGGCCCGGACCCTGGCGGTTGCCGAGCCGTGTCTGGGAAAAATCGCGGTGCGCCTGGGGATTGACCACCGTGGCGTCGGCGGCGCTGCGCGGCGGCATGGCCACGCCTCCAGGACCCTTCTGGAAGCCCGGCGGCGCGGGCCTCCCGGCGATGACTCCGTTGACGATCCTCGTCTGCGAAGCCCACTTGGCCTGGCCTGCGCCCGTGCCCGGCATGACGCCGATGAACTGTTCCGGCCACACCAGGCGCGGCAACCAGTGCCACATCAACAGCAGCAGCAACGCCAGCCCCACAAACACACCCAGGGGGCGGACGATCGAGGTCCACCCCGCGCTCACCGGCAACGCCTGAAGCACAGCCTTCATCTCGTCGGGCGTGCATTTGCCCGCATACACCGGCACGCCCATCTGGGGCGCCGACCACAGCGTTTCGGGCGACTTCAGCACCTGCCCGTTTGGCAACCTCAGCTCCGCCGTCACCGGCAGGTTCTGCCCGGCCAGCGAGGCGCGGTCCGGATAGGGCGAAGAGAAAGTGGCCGCTACCCGGTTGTTCAGGAACGTCCGGGTGAAAGTGAAGATCCGCCGCAGTCCTTCATAGTCGGAGGCGAGATAATACTTCGTGCTGATCTGCCGCAGCGCCGCCTCGTCCAGCGCGCCCGGCTCGCCGAACCCGATGGCGATCACCGGGAACGGCGCCTGCCGCGCGTACCGCGCCGCTTCGTCCATTCCCGCCGGCCCGGCGAGCAGTCCGGGATCGTCGCCGCGCAGCACTTCGTTGTTGCCGTCGGTGAGCACGATCACCATTGCTTCCGGCGATTCGCCCATCTCTTTCTCGAGCCGCGGCAGCGCATCGCGTAGGGTCTCGATGCCGAACACAACGGCCGAAAACAGCGCCGTGTTGTTCCTCAGTTCCGGTTCCGGCAGGCCGTCGACCTGCGCGATGGCCGCCGAACGCGTGCGTGCGAACACGGCCGAGCGGATCCGCTCCTGCACCAAGTGGCTTTCGAATGGAACCACCGCCACGCGGTCCACACCTTCCTCGAATTGTCCGAGGAACGATTTCACCGCCATCTTCGCCGCATCAAACCGCGTCTGCCCCGTGGGCAGAATCTTCTTCATGCTTCCCGAATTGTCCACGATGACGAGCGCCGCACGCCCCTTCACCTTGGCCACGGACTCGCCCGCGGACGTTGCGTAGAAAGGCGTCACCTGCTGGCCGCCGATGGTCACCGTGATCTGGGAAGCCAGCTTGTCGGGCGGCGGCAGTTGCGCGTTGTATGGCTGGCCCGTGCCGTCCACCAGATTCAGCTTCATGCGGAAGCAGGGCACCGTCGAGGCGGGTTCGCAGGAGACGAGCTTCAGCGGCTCGGCGAAGTCAAGGCCGGGATTCTGTCCGGAAGCAGGCAAGGCGGCGAGGAAGGCAACCGCCGCCAGCGCGAGTGCGAAGCTGCCGGTTTTCATACGCTCTCTCCCTGGCATCGTCAGCCTTCTTTCTTGGTGAGGAACTTGATCGCCGTGCGTCCGACGAGGATGTCGTCGCCCGCGCGCAGTTCCTGCGACGTCGTCACCGTCCGGCCGCGGACGCGCAGAACATAGCGCGCCAGGCCTTGCGGGTTGTTGATGTCGGGGTGGCGGGCGATGTAGAAACGCCCGTCCTTTCCAAAAAGTATCGCGTGGCGCGCGGCGATGGCGGCGTCGGGAATGAATACCTGCACGCCCACCGCGAACGCCGTTTTGTTCAGGTCCAGCGACTGCGAACCGATCAACAGCGTGTCGCCCTGCCGGATCTCCCACTCTTTGCCGCTGCGGCCGAACTTGGCCTGCGCGCGCGCGTCGCCGCTCGAGACAAACTTCAGCACGCCGTCGCGCAGCAGGATCGGCGCCAGCGTGACGCCGAAACAGATGCCCACCCCGACCAGCACGAAGCCAAGCGCCTGCGTCAGGTCGGGGATCCGGCTGCCCAGCACGTGGAACAGTGAGCCGCCAATGGCGCCGCCTACCAGCCCGCCCAGGCACGCGTGTACCACGCGCATCTTGTTGGCCATCACCCAGCGCAAGCCGAGCCCGAGCCCGATGAGGCTGCCCACCAGCGTCCAGCTCAGCAGGCGCGCCAGGAACGGGAAGGCGTCGCCGAGGTTCTGCGTGATGGGGATCATGGCGAGGCCGCCCAGAATGCCGGCCACCAGCCCGATGCCGCCGCCCGCAAGCACATACCGGGCCACGACCCTGTTGCCGGACCATTTGTCCGAGAAGGCCACCGTCAGCAGGCCGATCATCAGGCCCAGAATCGCCGCCGCCGTGAGGTCTGCCAGCACAGGGCGGCTCGAAAGCAACGTGGCGGAGAGAAGAGCGGTCAG
Organism: uncultured Arcobacter sp.; assembly: GCA_964458495.1. Taxonomy (GTDB): domain Bacteria; phylum Acidobacteriota; class Terriglobia; order Bryobacterales; family Bryobacteraceae; genus JANWVO01. Next base: position 192,329 of record CAYWJB010000002.1, on the reverse strand, counting down.
TCCCCAGGAGAGAAGTCCGGCGAAGCCGCCGGCCAGGGACATGAAGTAGAGCGTCTGATAAAGGCTCATCCCCGGTTCTCCTCCGAAACCGTATGCAGGTGATTGTAGTCCATCGGAGCACTTATTGCATCAGTTTCCAGAGAAAAACTCAAGGGGCCGTGCCCGGCTGGCTCAACTGGGACACCACCTGCCGGATCCGCGCCAGATACTTCCTGCTCCGCTCGGCTTCGCCTGTGTCGGGGTTGAGCTCGATCACCTTCTCGAAGTGGGTGCGCGCCGCCGACAGATACCCGGCCGAGGAAGACTGGTTGAACTTCTCGGTGAAGATGAGGCCGAGCGCATAATGCGCGTACAGGTCGGCAGGATCGAGCCGCAGCGCCTGCTGGCACCACCGCGCTGCCTCGTCGAAGCGCCGCCCGATGCGCTCGCAATCGCAGAGCCCGAAGCTGGCCATGAATTGCAGTTCGCGCCAGATGTCGGTCTGCGCCGCGCGCTTCTTGCGTCCGATGCCCGCCAGGTAGCCGAGCACATAGTAGTTCAGCTTGCCGGCGAGCTTCGAGTCGAAATCGCTGAGCCGCAGGTATTGCTGGTATTCGGGGATTGCGTCCGGGCAGCGCTTGCTGAAGCGCAGCGCCTCTGCCAGCCAGAAGTGCGCCTCGCCGTGGCCCGGATTCAGCCGGATGGCCTCCCGGGCGAACTTGATCCCCTCCTCGTAGGCGGCTTTCCGCGTGAACGCCTGCGCCAGCAGCGCCGCCGTGAGCGAATTGGAGGGATCGCGCTGCTGTGCGGCCGTCAGGTGCCGGATGGCGGCATCCAGATCGCCGATATCGAGCAGCATGCCGCCAAAGGAGGCCTGCGCCTCGGCATAGTCAGGGTCGATGGCGATGGCCTGCTCAAAGGCCTTGCGGGCCTTGTCGTAATCGTAAAGGGCGTGGTACACGCGGCCCAGAAACAGCGCCGCCTGGCTGTATTTCGGGTCCTCGGCCAGCGCTTTCTGAAACAGTCCCGCGGCTTTCAGGTAGTTCTTCTCGAACCCCTTCTGGTAATACTCCATCCCCTCGTTGAAGGCATCCACGGCCGAGCGCTTCCGCACGCGCGGGATGACGATGCGCAGCGTCACCGTCGTCTCCTGCCCCGGGTACACGGTTTCCTCGCGTGGCCCGTCCGGCTCGTAGCCCATGCGCACGCCTTGAATGGTGTGCACGCCGGGCTGAATGCCCGGCAGGCGCAGCGGCTTGCCTTTGCTGACCACGCCCTGGCTCTTGCCGTCGACGAAGACCTCCACGCCGTCCATGTTGCTTTCGATCACCAGCGCGCCGAACTTCGGCGGTTGCAGCGGCGCCGACGGCGCCCGCGCCGGATTGAAGGCCAGAATCATGTTGGGGTCGTAGCTGCCGCGCTCGGCGGTCGGATTCTGCCGCGTCTTGGTGTCGCGCCGGACGTTGACCCGCACGTACTCGCCCAGTTCGTCGGCGGTGACCACGCCGTCGGCGTTTTCGTCCGCCTCCCCCTCGATGCCCTTGATCAGGTAGTAGGTGAACACCCCGTGCCCGCCGCCCCAGATCTCGCTTTCAAACGACTGCTCACGGTCGCGGCTGGCGGTGAGCGAAAACAGCGAGCGGTCCAGCTGCAGCAGGCTCGCGTTGATCTGCCGCGTGTCCGCCTCCGGCGTGATGGCGCCCGAGTGGCAGGAGTCGGTCAGCAGCACCTTCCACTTGGCCCGGATCTCCGATCCGATGACGCGCCCCAGCCTTTCCATCGGATACGACGTGCCGGGAATGTCGGCGGGGTCGATGTCGTACGGGGCCAGAAACGCCTTGCCTCCGGAGACGAAACCGTGCCCCGCGAAGTAGATCACCACGCGGTCCTCGTCCTTCGAGACCGACGGCAGCCACTTCTCCAGCGCCTCGCGGATGTTGGCCAGCGTGGCGTCCTTGCCGATCAGGCGGCGCACGTTTTCCGGCGGGAACTGGCCGCCTTCGGGGCTGATCAATGCCGCATACATGGCCGCGGCGTCGCGCGCGGGAAAGCGAAGCTGCCCTTGCGGCGGCAGCTTCGGGTATTCGCTGATGCCGACCACCAGCGCGTAGCTGCGCGGGATGACGACGGCCTCGCCCGGCTTGACCACCGGCGCGGCCGGCTCGCGCGTGAATTTCAGGTCCCGCTGCTGTTCCGCGGGAGGCGCGGCGGGGGGCTGGGCGGCGGCTGCCGCCGAGGCGGCCACAAGCATCAGGCGTGCAAGCATCGGTCCTTCCTCACCGGTGGGCCAGCCGCAGAGTGTACAGGAACGGCTCCTCGCTGTCGTCGTTCACGGCCACGGCTGCCGATTTGTTCGACTTCATGATGGTCAGCTCCCGCGACGCCGCGCCGGAGTACCCGGCCAGGTTCTCCGGCAGCGCCGCGTTCTTTTCGAGCGGCTTCAGCCCTGCCGCGTGGTCGATGCACTCGCCGCGGGCGCGGAAGATCGTGTCATCGCAGCGCGGCGTGATCGAGGGATTCAGGTGCGGCGCCGGCGCGGGCAGCTTCGGCACCGGCAGCGCGCTGCGTCCGTCGCTGAGCCGCACCGGGCTCACCAGCCAGTAGACCACTTCATATCCCGGCGGCCCTTCCAGGCGGAACCACCCGTTCTCGGTCATCGGCACCAGGTACTCGCGGCCGGCCTCGATGCGGTTCATCGTGCCGGTCTCCTCCTTCGGAAACAGCAGAACGAAGCTGCCCGAGCTGGCGTGGTTCATCACATACAGGTAGCCGTTGAAGGTTGCGCGGAACCGGAACCGCACCAGGTCGCCAGTGCGGAACACCTGGCCCGGATCGGCGCGGCGCGCCTCGCCGCGCTCGTTTCGTTCGACGATGATCTCGATCCTCTTGCCCGCAGCCGGCTCCGGGCGCGCGTCGAGTCCGCCCCGCAGATCGGGTGACAGCCCGCCGGGCGCGGAAGGGCGCAGAGCGCCGCCGGGCGGCGGAGCCGCTGCCAGCCACGCAGCGGCACAGAAAACGGCAGCCGTTTTGAGACAGATGGGCAGATGCATGGGCTCCTCCCTTGCTCCTCCATCTATCGGCCTACCGGTGGCGGAGCCTTAGCTCCGCAATCACACGGCCCGCTGCTGCGGCGCCGCCGGTGGTGGAGGCGTTCACGACATACACGGCGGCTTCCGGCCCCGCGCCCACGGGCGCCGGCGCGGCCGCTGTGTCCTTGTCCACTTTCGTGAACACAAGATCCCGGCTCTGGATGCCCGCCCGCAATTGGTCCACCCAGGCGTCGTTGATCCGGTTGGCGGCGGAAAGCGTCGGCGGCGTCGCCGCCTTCGCCGGGCGGTCCGGCGCGGGGGCGCTCTTGCCCGACAGCGCCGCGATCACCTGCTCGAGGTCATCTACAGGCCGCGCCGAGAACACCAGGAACAGGCGCTCCTCGCCCGCCTGTTCGTCGAAAGTGAAATACTCGCCCTCGCCTCCCGGCACCTGATACAGGCGGCCGGGGATGATTTCGTTGGTCATCTGCGAGGACTCCGGATGCGGGAACAGCGGCGTCCACACGCCGCTCGAACCACGCGCGATCACATAGAGATACCCGCGGCGGTTCCCCATCACACTGAGCCGGATGCTGTCGCCGGCATGAAATTCGGTGTCCGTGCTCACCTCCTCCATCCCCTGCGCCGTGCGCTTCAGCAGGCTGTAGCGCAGGCCCATCGGCGGCAGGTTCTCGGGCGTGAGCGACACTTTCTGGAAATAAGCCTCGGCTTGTGCCAGCTGCGGCGCCGCAGCCAGCTCAGGCTTGGGCCCCGCCGCCTTGCCCGCGTCCTGCCGGGCAGGCTCCGGGCGCCGGGCCGGCGCGGTCTTGGCGGATTTCTTCACGGCCGTCTTCTTCTGCACGGCCATCATGTCGGAGGCCGAGAAGAATGCGTCGCGGGCGTTGATCAGCGGCTCCTGCGCGCCTGTCAGGAATCCTGCGAAGGCGGCCAGCAGAAGGCCGGAAGCGGCGGAATGGATCTTATTGGGCATCTTTCACGCACCGGAAACCAATGGCTGCATGAGGCAGGTCAACGGGCCAGCCCCTTCGCATATATACACGCAAAAACCGCTCATCCTTCAGCAGGAAGCTGCCTCCCTTGATGCAGTACCACTCGCGGGAGACCTCGGCGCCGCCCAGCGCGCGCCGCATATCCTCAATTTCCCGGCTCGTCACCGGGAAGGGCGTGTCCACCCACTCGAAGGCATTGCCGGAAAGGCCCAGCACTCGGTACGGGCTTTGGCGCTCGGGGTAGTCGTCGACGGGCACCAGCGTGCCGGGATTCGGCATGGGCTGATTGCCCCACGGGTAGATGCGGCCGTCTTCGCCGCGGGCTGCCTTTTCCCACTCCTGCTCGTTGGGCAGCCGCTTGCCCGCCCAGGCGCAATAGGCGCGCGCGTCGGACAGCTTCACATGCGTCACCGGCAGGGAGGGCGAGGAGCGGAAATCCTCCGAAGGCGGCGCGGGATGCCCGGTGGCTTGCACAAAGCGGGCGTACTGCTCGTTCGAGACTTCGGTGGCGTCCATGTAGAAGGCGGGCAGGCGCATCTCGGCCTTCGGGTTGGGCGACTCCGGGCTGTCGTCGCCGAAGATGAACGGCCCCTCTCGCACCAGAAACATCATCGTGCCCTCCACCTGCACGACGGACGGCAGTTCGCGCGCGGGCGTTTCCTGCTGCTTTGCCGCTTCCCCAGATTTCGGCCCATTCTCGCTCTTTTGAACGGCGAAGTAAACCCCTGCGGCCACGGCCACCATGGCCAGGGCCAGGACGGCGTAAAGCCCGGTGCGTTTTTTCGCCGGACGCGCCGCGCCTGCGTGCGCCGGAGGCATGGGAGGCGCGCCGGCGCCCGGCTCCGCCGGGGCGAAGTCCTCCTCCGGTCCTCCGCCGCCGCGGGCTGCCTCCAGCAGGTCCGGCCTGTCGATCACCGGTTCGAGGCGGATCTCGGTTTCAAGCCTGTAGGAACGCCGCAGGTCCTCCAGCAACTCCCGCGCCGACTGGTAGCGGCGCTCGCGGTCCTTCTCGAGCAGGCGGTTGACGATCCGCTCCAGTTCGGGGTCGACGTCCGGCGCCAGCGTGCTGATGGCGGGCGGCGTCCGCTGGCAGTGGCCGATTTCGATGGCGCGGTAGCTGTCGCCGGTGAAGGGCTTCATGCCGGTGAGCAGCTCGAAGAAGATGACGCCGAGCGAATACAGGTCGCTGCGGTGGTCGCAAGGTTCGGCGCGGATCTGCTCCGGCGACATGTAATAGGGCGTTCCGAGCGTCTCGCCGGCGCGCGTGCGGGCCGAAGGCGCATCGCCCGCCTTGGCGATGCCGAAGTCGAGTACAATGGCGCGCCCGCTCATGTCGATGCGGATGTTGGCAGGCTTGAGGTCGCGGTGCACAAACCTCCGCTCGCCGGCCCATACCAAGGCCTCGGCCACCTGCCGGATGATGGTCACCGCTTCAGTAGGGTGCAGCCTGCCGCGCCTTTCCAGGTAGCTTTTCAGGTCCTCGCCCTCGATGTAGGGCATGATCAGGTAATGCAGCGAGCCCCACTCCCCCACGTCGTAGACAGGGGCGATGTTGGGGTGGCCGCCCAGCGTTGCAGCAGTGCGGGCCTCGTCCATGAATCGCGCCACGATTTCCGGCTCGTCGGCGAGCTGCTCGGAGAGGACCTTCACGGCGAACAGGGCGCCGTGAGCGCGGTGGCGGGCGAGGAACACCTCGGCCATGCCGCCGCCGCCGATCCACTGCAGGATCTCGTACTTGTCCCCCAGCACCTGGTGCAGGGCTGCGCGAATGGCATTACGGGAGGCGTTGGACATGGCGGGATTCCATCAGCTTAGTCTTTTTCTCCGGGGGCCGGAGAGCGATGCGACGGTGCGTTCCATGAAATAGTTCGGCGGAACCGCGATGGGCCGGTAGTCCAGCGGCGGCAGGCGTCCGGCTTCCGGCTGCATCAGGTGGTCGGCGGACAGGTTGAACAAATGCCAGGTGACGACGCGCTGCAACTGGAGCACGGCCTGCACGAGCGATGCCCCCTCGTGGCGCATATCCCACAGGCAGACGAAGCCGTTTTCAGGATGCACGTTCGGATGCAGCACGGGCGTTTCCAGCCAGGCCTCCAGCGGCACCGAAGGGTAATACTCAGGAAAACGGAACCGGACGGCGACGCCTTGCGAAGGCGTGCCGTCGAGGGCGTAGCAGGGGGTGCGGGGCAGCAGAACGGGCCCGCCGGGAGAGCCGGGAAGAACGAGTTCGCCGGGGTTGGCTTCCGCGGCGCGGCCGAGCCAGTCCCATTCGTGGCGGATGCGGCGCTCGCGGATGCGTACGAAGGCCGCTTGCGGCATCAGCCGTTTGTGGCCACGGTGGAAACGCGCAGGACGTCGTTGGCCCGCACGCCCTGCTCCGGAAGGGGGCGGCGGAAATCGAGCGCCACGCCGTTCCACACCACCTGTGGCTCGCCTTCGCCCTGGAGCACGTCGCCGCGCTCCCGCAGGTCGTAGAGGATTTCATGGAGGACGTCGTCGAGGACTTCGCCCTCGTCGATGTCCACGTTGTACTTCGTCTCGCCCTGGATGGTGTCGAAATACATTTGATATTTCGGCATAAATCTGCACCCCCTCATTTCTGGTCTGTGAGGAACATCTTGAGCGAATCCGGCAGGGATTCGACGCGCCAGCCGCAGCGCGAGCAGAGCCCGTTGGAGTCGTCCCAGCACTCGATGCACTGGGGCCTGCCGCAGCGCGGGCAGGAGCGCAGGTCGGCCTCTTCGGGCCCCACCTGGCAGACCTGGCAGCGCCCCTGGAGGGCCGGCGGGCCCACGTAGCGGTCCCACCACTGGCGGTTGGGAGGGAAAAGAGGCACGGAATTCTGCACGCAAAGACGGCAGCGGATTTTCTCAAAGTCCCAGCATTTGGTTTCGCAAACCTCAAGATTGCAGCGCGGGCAAACGAAAGAGATCTTTCCCGCCAGACGGCAGTTGCACAACGCGCAGCGGCGTGCGTCGCGGTTCTGCCAGCAGACGATCGCCGCCGACAGGACGGCCGCCAGCGCCGGGGCCATCCAGTACAGGCGGTCGATCCGCGGTTGCGCCAGGCTCCACAGAAGCACGCCCAGCAGCCCCGCCAGAAAAGGCGGCGCCACGGCCAGCCACGGATTCGGCAGTTCCGCCTCGAACAGCCTGAGCAGGAGCACGGACAGGAAAGCCAGCGCCAGCCCCGCCGCCACGGCAATGCCCGCGCCGCCCATGGCCGCGAAGAACTGAACCAGCGTCAGCAGAAACGTCACTGCCGCCACCACCGCGGCATCGCGGGCGCTCATGCGTGCTCCTCCATCATCTGTCCTTCTCGAATACTATACAGGTGTTCGGGGGGCAAGCCCAATTCTTCGGGCCGCAGCGCGGCCAGAGAATCCTCGAAGTCGAGCTGCGAACGGTTGTCGAGTTCGAGCAGGCGGCGGCCGCCACACTGCGGGCAGCGCCCCGCGCGCCGGAATTTTGTCACCCTCTGTCGCGGCTCGAATTCGGCGCGGCAGTCGAGGCACCTCGCGCGCAGGCACACTGGCCACTCCCAGGCCACGGACTGTCCCTTGCCCAGCGAATGGCGAAACGCGCCTTCCACCGCAACCAGGCGTTCCGGGGCCGAGTGGAACGGGCAGGTCTCATCAGCCTGGATCCGGAACTCTTCCAGCCGGAGCGGCTCTTCGAGACGAAACTCGACGCTGCGCGCCTCGCGCTCGCCGCGGCGGAGCCAGGCGGCGGCGCAATGCACCTGGAACGCTGCTGTTGCCGCAGCCAGAATGGGCGTGGCGCTCCAGCCGCCCGGCTCCTCCGGCACCCGGCATGGATGCGCGCTGCCGGACCAGGATTGCAGCAGCTCCCGCCGGCGCTGCGCCGTCAACCGGCAGCAGAAGCAGGCCGCGCCGGCGCCGGGAAACCATGTCACGCGGCCCGAAGCCGCGCCGGTCGTGCTCATCCCGCCATCGCAAACGGGCAAGTCCAGGCGTGTCGAGATGCGCGCCGCCTCCAGCCGCGCCGAATCCCGGTCCAGGCCGCAAAACAGCACGTCCAGCCCCCGCAGACGCCGCCACCCCACATCGGCGATCTCCACGGGCAGCGGCATCCATCGCGTGGCAGGAAACCAGGCGCTTCCAACTTCGGCCAGCACTTCCGCCTTGGCTCTGCCGGCGGCTCCCGGGGCGCGGAAGAAGGCGCACTTGGCCAGGTTGGAGGGCTCCACGCAATCCGGATCGATCAGCAGCGCCTCTTCGGCGCCAAGCAGTCCGACCTGCCGGAACAGCTCGTTGCCCAGCGCGCCAAGCCCTGCAATGGCGACGCGGCGGAAGACCCGGGGCGCCTCGTTCATGGGCGCGTTCTCCCGCAACGCGGCGCGCCGGTGCGGCGCCGGAATTCTCCCCGCGGCGGCGGGGGAAATTTGTCCTTCATTCGGCTTCCGTTCTCGTGTATCATACGGGAGATTGCAACGCGCTTCCGGCGCGGCCTGTGCCGGAGCGTCTGGAGGAGCATAATGGCTGGGGCATTCTCTTTTCGGCCGGGACTTGCGGTTCTTCTGTCCGCGGTTCTCGTTTATTCCCCGCTTTCCGCCCGCGCCACATTGGCGCAAGAGGAGCAGGGCGGGCTGCGCATCACCATTGTGGAGGGAGACGAGGCGATCTTCAACGTGCGGCAGCGGGTGAGCCGCGAGGCCATCATCCAGGTGGAGGATGAGAACCGCAAGCCCGTGGCAGGCGCGCTGATCACCCTCACCGCTCCGCGCGACGGCGCCAGCGCCGTCTTCAGCAACGGGCTGAACAACATCACCTTGACCACTGACGAGTCCGGACGCGCCGTCGTGCGCGGCATCCGGCCCAACAAGGCGCCGGGCAAATACGCCATCCGCGTCACCGCCGTGAAGGGCACGATGCGGGGCTCGACGCAGATCACCATGACCAACGTGGCTGCCGCGGTGGCCGCCGGAGGCATCTCCGCCAAGCTGCTGACCTTTCTCTTGATCGCCGGTGCAGGGGCGGCGGCGGGAACCGTGGCCGCCGTGAAGAGCGGCAATGGCGGAGGCGCGGGCCCCGCGGCTCCAGGCGCGTCCAACTCGGCCACCGTCACGCCGGGCACGCCCACGGTGGGCGCGCCCCGGCCGTGATCGCGGAACAGGAGGAGCAAGATGAGGAAGGGCGTTTTTCTGTTGCTTTTGGCGCCGGTTTGCCTGGCGCAAACGCCAGCCGTGCCCGGGCTGGGATGGATCGCGGGAGAAGAGCCTGGCCGGTATCAGCGCGTGACCGGCATCGCCGGAGCGGCGATGCTGGACATTGAAGCGGAAGTCGTGCCGGGCAGGCTCGCGGCCATCCGCCCCGGCAGCGCCATGGCGGTATCGGTTTCCGAGGAGGGCCTTGCGGGCCTGGTGCGGCTGGAAGCGGTGGGGGAGGAGACCCCCTGGCAGCCGCTGGAGGGCGCCCTCGAGAACCCCGCGCTGGCGGTCTGGAGTCCATCGGGGGACACACTGCTGCTGGCAGGCGGAGGCCGCCTCCAGGTGTGGAGCTTCGAGGGGGACGCCCCGGCGCTTGCCCGTGAGTTCGCTTTGGATGCGACGACAGCCGCAATAAGCGACGGCGGCCGCCGGGTGCTGGCCCGGACCGAAGAGGCTCTCTATTTGCTTGAGGACAATGGCGGCATTCTTGAGGTTGCGCGCCAACCAGTGGAAGCTTTCGCGTTCTTCGCCGGCGGCGGGCGCTTTGCCTGGATCGAAGGCTCAGCCCTGCGCTTCGGCGGCGGCGAGACGGCGCCGGAGTGGATCGAGTTGGGTGATACGGCCGAAGGGAGCCGGAGGCTGCTCGCCAGCGCGGCAGGGAAGTTGTTGCTGGCGGAAACCTCGGGCGGACAGTCCCACGTGCGGCTGTGGAATCTGGAAGGCGCGCTCGAACGCGAGTGGCTTGTCCCGGGGGAGGTGGCCGCATTGCAGCCGACGGGCGCGGCGGGGGTGCTTCGCCTGGCGGCGCGCGGAGCCGGACCCGTGTGGATGGCTGACCTGGGCGCGGTGGAGCCGTCGGTATTTTTTGTCCCGCGCGGTGAAGGACAGGCGCGGCAGAGAGGTGAGCAGTGATGCGCGGCCTGAAGATCGCCTGTTTGTTGCTTCTGCTCTCCGCGGCTCCTCTTGCCGCGCAGGTAGCGCCTTCGATGCAGCCGCCCACGGGGACGTACTTCGAGGGCTATGTCAACGATCCGGTCAGCATTCAATTCCAGGTGGTCAACCCGCCCGCCGGGGGCAACGCGGGGCCGTTCGTACTCAGTGGGACGGCTCCGCCGGGATTGACGTTCAACCCGTCGACAGGCCTGCTGTCGGGTACGCTGACGGCAACGGGCAGCTATTCGTTTTCAGTGTCCCGCTCATATACGTTTGTTTCTTTCGGCGGGTCGTTTACGGTCACCGGCGACTATGTCTTCGCCGTCGACAACCGGCTCGTGCTCCTGACTCCCACCCCGCTCCCTCCCGCGACGTCCGGAGTGCCGATGACTCGCTCGATTTCCGCCAACATGGCGGCATACTGGGATACCGGATCGGGGAACTTGCCGGCAGGCATCAGCTTCATCTTCCCGGGGGGCGAGTTAGGCGGCCCGACGCTGCAAATGACCGGCGTCTTCCCACCGGTTCAAACCCCCACGACGTACAACTTCATTGTTTACGTCAGCGCCTTCAACTTCGTGGAACAGTTCATCGAGAGAACCTACGCCATCACCGTGAACCCGCCGCCCCAGATCAGCGCCAACCTTCCCACGGGCCAGGTGGGGCAGCCTTACAGCGGCACGCTCTCGGCGCAAGGCGGCACGGCGCCATTCTCCTTCAGCATCTCCAGCGGCGCTGGCGCCCTGCCTCCCGGGTTGAGTCTGAACGCGTCAACCGGCGCCATCACGGGCACGCCGACCGCCACGGGGACCTACAGTTTTGTGGCGCGCCTGACGGACGCCAACGGGGCGTTTACGGAATCGCAACTAAGGATCGATGTCCAACTTCCACCGCTGACGCTGAACGAGGCGGCGCTGCCGGAGGGAAGGGTGGGCAGCTCATACTCGGCCGCTTTGACCGCTTCCGGAGGCACGATTCCTTATTCATTCTCTCTCAGCGGAGGCTCGCTCCCGCCGGGCTTGACGCTCCAATCCAATGGCGCCCTGACGGGCGTGCCCACCCAGCCGGGAGAGTTCTCTTTCCGGGCGACGGTGACCGATGCTGCCAAGGGAAGCGCCTCCAGCTGGCTGACACTCACGGTGCGCCCGGCGCCGCTTTCGATCCTGACAGGTCTGCTGCCTGCCGGTTCGCCCGGGTCGGTTTACTCTGCGCAATTGGTGGCGACGGGAGGCGTCACTCCCTATGTCTGGAGCGTCAGTGCCGGGACCCTTCCGCCAGGTCTCGCCCTTGCAGCAGGAACCGGGTTGCTCTCGGGTACGCCTTCGGCGAACGGGTCGTTCACCTTCACCGTTCTGGTGACCGACTCAGCCCAGGTCACCGCAACGCGAACATTCACCGTGAGGATTTCGGATCCGCTCCAGATCACTACCAGTTCGCTTCCGGAGGGTACTGAAGGAACCGCCTACCAGGCCAGCCTCGCCGCCGCGGGCGGCTTCCCGCCCTATGCGTTCTCGCTCGCGGGAGGCAGCCTGCCGCCCGGCCTTCTGCTGGCAGCGGATGGAACGCTCACGGGCACGCCGGCCGCTTCCGGGAACTTCTCCTTCACCGTTCAGGTGCTCGATAGCGAAGGCCAGACGGCCAGCCGAGCCTTCAGCCTGGCCGTCTTCCTGCGGCCCAGCGTGCTCACCACGACGCTGCCCAACGGCAGGGTGGCCGACGCTTATTCTGCCACGCTCGAAGCCAGCGGACGCGGACCGTTCCGCTGGAGCGTGACCTCCGGTTCGCTGCCGCCTGGCTTGGCGCTGAACACCGACACTGGCGTTCTCTCCGGCACGCCCACCCTGCACGGGGCGTTCACCTTTGAAGCCACGGTGACCGACAGCAACCAGCCGCCGCTCTCGGCCAGCCGTACCTTTACAGTCAACATCGAACTGCCCCCGCTGTCCCCGCTCACGATCACTCAGATCCAGGAGACGGTGCAGCCGGCCAGCCAGCCTTCTTTCGGACTTCAGCTCGCCCAAGCCTTCCCGGCGGAGCTGAACGGAACGGCGGAACTCGAATTCACGCCGGAAGCCGGGCTGCCGCCCGATCCGGCAGTCCGGTTCGCCAACGGATCCACGTCTGTGAACTTCACGATCCCCGCTGGACAAGCCGCCGCCGTGCCTTCCTCTGGCTCGCTGTTCGCGCTCCAGACAGGCACTACAGCCGGCACGATCACGATTCGCGCAAGGCTGCGCCTGGGCAGCACGGTTCTCAACCCGGATCCATATTCGGTCAAGACCGTGCGCATTCCCGCCGCGGGACCACAGATCACAAGGCTCGTCATCGTCCGCAACCCCACGGGGTTCGAGGTCCAGGTGACCGGGTACACGAACACGCGCCAGATCACCGGGGCGACGTTCCGGTTCACGCCCGCGCCGGGCGCCACGCTCACCGCCGCGGAGGTGAACGTGCCCGTGGCCTCGGCGTTCCAGGCGTGGTTCGCCAGCGAGCAGTCGCGCCAGTACGGAGGGCAGTTCCTGCTCGTCGTGCCGTTCACGCTGCAGGGCAGCGCGGGCGCGCTGGCGTCGGTGCAGGTGACGCTGACCAACAGCGCCGGATCAGGCTCGGCCACGGCCAACTTCTAGCCTGCGTGCAGAGCGGAGTGGATGGGCCGTGTGGCGCTGCGCGCCACGGCTCGGCGCAGGGGAACCGCGTCTCCGCCAAACATGGACACCTGCGGGCGCAGAGTGCCGCTGCCCGGCGCGTGCGTTTGGTTGAAACGCACCTGTCATTTGGCACATCCTCAATACGAGGAGGAGAGGGACGGTATCAATGCGGAGCAGGTGGAAGTGTTTCTGCTGGCTGGCTTGTTTCCTCTTCGGAGTGTTTTGCGCACAGGCGCAATCGCTCGGGGAAAGCGTGCCGGATGGCGAATCCGCCACGGACCCCGATACGGGCGTCGCCGGCGTGGCGAGAACCGTGCGCCCGGCGTCTCGAAGCGAAACATGGATCCGGCCGGAACGCGGCACGGGAGTTGATTGGGACGGATTGGGCCGTCAAACCAGCTTCTTCCTCGGTGTTCAGCACGCCTTCCGCCTGGCCACCGAGCCAGGCACGCGCGCCGGAATGCGAGGGCCGTTCTTCCGCGGCTGGATGGATTCAATCCGCGGCCTGCACGGCTGGTCCGACGGCGACCCCTTTTACGTCAATTACATCGGACATCCAATGCAAGGCGCCGTCAGCGGCTACATCTGGACCCAAAACGACCGCGATTACATCGGCGCCGAAATCGGCAAGGACTCCCTTTACTGGAAGAGCCGGCTACGGGCCACGGCTTACTCCTGGGCCTACAGCACGATGTTCGAGATCGGCCCGCTCAGCGAGGCATCGATCGGCAAAATCCAGAGCCGCTATCCGCAGCAGGGATTTGTGGACCACGTGGTGACGCCGGTGATCGGGATGGGGTGGATGATTGGCGAAGATGCGTTGGACAAGTACGTCATCCAGCGGTTTGAGGAAAAGTTCGAAAACCCGTATCTGCGGCTGTTGGTGCGCGGCGTACTGAACCCTTCGCGCTCGTTCGCGAACGCAATGCGGTGGAAGGTGCCCTGGGCGCGGGACGACCGTCCGGGCGTGTTCTCGCCCGTGCTGAGCTCGTTCGTGGCGGACCGCCGCTCGGGCGCCCGCACGCGGCCTTCCGGGCCTGGCCCCGAGCTGGACGGGCCGTTTGGCATCTCCTCGTTCGAGCTCTCGGCTACGGCCCGGCCCATCTTCTACGGCGGGACGACCGGCGCTTGCGTCGCCGGAGGCGGCGAGGCGGCCTTCCGGCTCAATCCGGGCTGGCAAGTGGTGGCCGACGTCTCAGGCTGCATGCTGAACGGGCTGGGGCCGAACCGCAGCGGCGACACCTTCAGCTACCTGTTCGGCCCGCGCTGGTCGGCCAGGCCCAGCGGGCGCGTGAACCCCTACGCCCACCTGCTGGTGGGCGGGCTGAAAGTCACCCACGAAAAGGTCGATCCGGTCCTGCGGGATGAATTGACGCGAACCGCCCGCCGGGAGGGGCGGAACGCTTACGAGGATCATGCCCGATATGCGCAACGCTGGGGCGCGAACGGCTTCTCGATGGCCGCCGGGACGGGCATGGACGTCCGGCTGAATCCCGTGGTGGCGCTGCGCCTGGCCAGCCTGGAGTACCGCCGCTCGTGGCTGCCGCCCCTGAACGGCCGCAGCTACAACCAGGGCATGTCGCTGACGATGGCCGTTGTGCTTCGGACCGGCACCTGGTAACGGACCGCACTGGCAAAGGCCGGTATCAGGACGGGCCGGCAGGTTCTCCGCCGGCCTTTACGGACAGGTCAATCCATGCGTCGAACCTCGCAACGAAGGTTCGCAGGCGGCAGAAAAGCTCCTTGCCGGGATCTGGGATTTCCTGCGCACTGCGGGCCAGCTTTTCCTGGCGCCATCTCTGCGCGGCCGCCTTCGGCACTCCGATCAGCGTCGCCGGCGTGGCCAGCAGAACGCGGATCCTGACTCCATACTGCGTCAGCTCCGGGTCCTGCCGGAGAGCGGCGCTGAAGAAGGTCTCCCCGGGCAGAAACGCCACCGCAAAGCCCGGCGCAAGAGTGGAAACGTTCCGGCGGGCGAATCTCTTGCAGGTTGTTGACGCCTCGCCGGATTGATACAAGATCTTCACGTTGCCTTGATCCACTTGTAGCGTTCCGCTGGTACTTATCAGAATGCAGGCGCGCCTGTGCGCCGGCGCATCCCCGAGGGTGGTGTGCATTTTTCCCCGGTTGGAAGATCCCGCATGAAGACACGAATCATCAGACACTTCGCTTCGTTGTTCCTGCTTCTCGTCCCCGTGTGCGTGCCCATGGCAGCGCAGTTTGACCAGGCTGCCGTGGTTGGCACGGTGCGTGATGAGCGTGGCGACGCCATCCCCGCCGCCAAGGTCACCCTGAAAAGCCCGGAGACCGGCTTTGAGCAGGTCGCAGTCACCAACGAGTTCGGCGATTTCATCTTCCCTTCCGTCCGCATCGGCGCCTACAGGGTCACCGCGGAAAAGGACGGTTTCGCGCCATCCACCGCCGACAACGTCGTTCTCACCGTCAATGCCCGCCAGCGCGTCGATCTCGTGCTCAAGGTCGGGCAAGTGACGGAGACCGTGACGGTGGTGGAAATCACGCCGCTGCTGGAAACGGACCACTCGTCCAAGGGCCAGGTCATCACCTCCCGCAAGATCGTCGAGCTGCCCGTCCTCGGGCGAAACTACTCCTACTTCGCGCTGTTGTCGCCCGGCGTGCGCGAGTCGCAGTTTTCCAACCAGGGCTCGATCGTCTTCCGCCGGGAAGGTTCCTACAACGTCAACGGGCTTCGCAGTGTCTACAATAACTTCCTCCTCGACGGCGTAGACAACAACTTTTACGGCACCACGAACCAGGGCTTCTCGAACCAGGCAATTCAGCCATCGCCTGATTCGGTCGCCGAGTTCCGCCTCATCACGAACACCTATTCGGCCGAGTTCGGCCGCACCGCTGGCGCCGTGATGAACGTCTCTTCCAAGTCCGGCACCAACGAGCTGCACGGCAGCGTCTGGCATTTCTTCCAGAACGAAAAGATGAACGCCACCGGCTTCTTCAAACCGGTGCAAAACCGCAAGCCCATCAACAAGCGCAACATGTTCGGCTTCACCCTCGGCGGGCCGCTGCGCAAGGACCGCACCTTCTACTTCATCGACTATGAAGGCTCCCGCTGGCGCGCACACACGTTCGCCCTCACCAGTCTGCCCAATGAGGCCATGCGCAACGGCGTGCTGCCTCTCGATGTCCGAGTGCCCTTCGCCTTCATTGACGATCAGGGCAGATCCATCCCGGCAGGCACGGTAATTGCGGCCGGCTCGCCCATCCCGATGACCCGCTTCGCCCGCCGCGTTCTCGCGGAATTGCCTCTGCCCAACCAGCCCGGAGGCGGACCGCTCGGTATCGCAAACAATTTCGGCGCTTTCGACATCAACGAAATCGACGACGACAAGGGCGCGGCCAAAATCGACCACCGCTTCACGGACGCCGTCTCTTCCTTCTTCCGCTACTCGCACCGCCGCCAGAACATGTTCGCGCCTGGACTTATCCAGGGCTTCTCCGGCGGCAACAACCTCGGCCTTCTCGATACTTACAACCAGCAGGGCATCGCCGCGGTGAACTGGAGCAAGTCGGCCACCGAGATGGTGGAATACCGCTTCGCGGTCACCCGCCTCGGCATGGACCGGCTGCCGGCGCAGGTCGGCGGTCCCTCCATGCGCGAGCTGTTCGGCATCACCGGCCTGCCCGAAGGACCGCGCATCCAGGGCGGAATTACTCCCCAGGACGTCCTCGGCTTTCCTCGCCTTGGCCGCCAGTCGACCAATCCGCAGGCGCAATTCCCGACCACCGTCAACAGCCGTCTCAACCTTTCGAAGATTCTCCAGCGCCACACGCTCAAGTCTGGCTGGGAGTACCTCCTGCTGATGCAGGATGTGGATGACACCAACCCGCTCTACGGATTGGACGGCTACGGCGGCCTTTACTCGCGCATCCCGGGCCAGAGCCTCGGCGCGCTGGCAGGCGCCGCTGCCAACACCGTCCACTCGCTCGCCGACTTCTACTTCGGCGCCCGCAGCTCCTACCAGCTCGCCACCCAGAAGATCGCCAAGATGCGCCAGCAGGCCCACTGGTTCTACCTCCAGGATGACTGGCGCGCCACCAACCGCCTCACCCTGAACTTGGGCCTCCGCTACGAGCTCACTACGCCCCCCTACGATGCCAACGACGAGCTGTCCAACTTCGACCCCGTCCAGAACCGGATCGTTCTCTCCCCGGGCGGCGGCATCAGCGAGCGGTCGATGCGCGACATGCGCTGGCTCCTCTTCTCGCCCCGGCTTGGCGCGGCGTATCAGCTCAATCAGAAAACCGTCGTCCGCACCGGCTGGTCTCATGCCTGGAACTTCTGGAACCGCATGGCATCGGCCGAACTGCTGAACACGAACGCGCCCTTCGTAACCCGCTTCTCCGCCGTCAACAGCGCCGCCAACCTCGGCAACCTGTGCACGGGTGACAACTTCGCCAATTGCTTCCGCCCGCGCGAGGCGGGATACCCGCGCAACGCGCCCTCCAACGTGATCCTTTACATTCCGCGCGACCTGCCTTGGGGCTACACCCAGAACTGGCACTTCACCGTCCAGCGCAGCCTCTGGCGCGACGGCGTCATTGAAGTCGCCTACGTGGGCAACCGCAGCCGCGACCTCCCCATCCTCGGAGATTTCAACCAGGCGCGGCCCATCACCCAGGAGGAACTTTCGCGCGGCCTCACCACCCTCGGCACCCTGCTGGCGCGCCGCCCCTATCAGGGCTTCAACAACATCACCGCGGTGCTGCCGTACGGCTTTGGTAGCTACCACGCCTTTCAGGCCAAGTTCGAGCACCGCGGCCGCGACTTCCAGTTGCTCAGTTCGTTCACTTACAGCAAGTCGATCGACAACGCCGGACAGGTGCTGGAGCCGACCAACGGCAGCGGCCCCAATGTGCAGGATGTCCGCAACCCGCGCAACGACAAGGGCCCGTCCAGCTTCGACCAGCGCTTCAACTCCACTACCAGCTTCGTTTACGAGCTGCCATTCGGCCGCGGGCGCCGCTTCGCTTCTTCCATGCCTGCCGCTCTCAACGGCGTTTTGGGCGGCTGGCAGGCCAGCTCGATCCTCTTCCTCCAGAGCGGCCAGCCGCTCAACATCCGCTACCCGGACGCCTCGGGCATCCTGAGCGACAACCAGCCGGAGTCGTTCCTCGGCACCGTCTCTTTGCGGCCGAATGTGATCGACGGCGCTCTAGGCGTGTTGGCGCCGAAGAGCGAGCGCACCTACCTCAACTACTTCAACCGCTCCAATCTCGCCACCCCCCCGGTGACCGCGCCTTTTGGCAACCTTGGGCGCAACGCCGCCTACGGCTTTGCGCTCCACCAGGTGAACTTTGTTCTGGCCAAGAACTTCACCATGCCCGCTCTTGGCGAGGCGGGGCGCCTGCAATTCCGCAGCGAGTTCTACAATTTCCTGAACAAGACGAACTTCCTCTCGCCGACTGTCAATCTGGCGGCGGCCAATTTCGGCCGCGCCACGGCTACGGCGGACCCCCGCTACGTGCAGCTGGCGCTGAAGCTGTTGTTCTGAACGCTGCGTCGGCGCTTCCCGGAGGGGAAAGGGTGCGGCCTCTGACGATGCCGCGCCCCTTCCCTCAATCCACTTCCGGCGCTTGCAGTGCGCGGATCGTGCGGCCCACGGCCTCGGCTTCCGGCAGTTCGTCCCCGTCGGCCGCCCCCAGGTCCCGGAACCGGCGCGCGCTCACCAGCACCCGGCCCTCCAGCGAGCCCGCCGCACGGTTGTAGGCCTCGACGGCGCGCTCCAGCCCGCCGCGCACGCCATCGAAGTGCGCGGCGAAGATCCGCAGCCGGTCGTAGAGCTCCTTGCCGAGATCGGAGATCTCCTGCGCGTTGCGGGCCAGCTTCTCCTGGCGCCACCCGTAGGCGGCCGCCTTCAGCAGTCCGATCAGCGTCGTCGGCGTGGCCAGCAGCACACGGTTCTCGACGCCGTATTGGATCAGCTCCGGATCCTGCTGGAGCGCCGCGCTGAAGAAGGTCTCCCCGGGCAGAAACGCCACCACGAAGTCCGGCGTCTGCGCGAACTGGTCCCAGTAGGCCTTCGCCGCCAGCCGCTGGATGTGCGCGCGAACCTGCCGCGCATGCTCGGCCAGCTTCTCGGCGCGCCGCGCCTCGTCCGGGGCTTCGAGCGAGTCGAGATACGCCGCCAGGGGGGCCTTGGCGTCCACCACGATCAGCCGTTCGCCAGGCAGCCGGATGAGCATGTCGGGCCGCAGCCTGCCACCCTCGGTCTCCACCTGCGCCTGCTCTTCGAAGTCGCAGTACTCCACCATCCCCGCCATCTCCACCACGCGCCGCAGCTGCATCTCGCCCCAGCGGCCGCGCACCGAGGGCTTGCGCAGCGCGTCGGCCAGCTTCCTCGTTTCTTCCGATGCCTGCCGCTGCGTCTGCTCAAGCAGCTCGAGATGCTTCGCCAGCCCGGCGAGCATCTCCGTGTTGTCCTTCCTGAGCGTGTCGATCCGCTCCCGCAACGGCTTCAGCATCTCGTCGAGCGTCTTCAGCCGCGCGTCCAGGTTGTGTCCCGCCACCTGAAGGAAGCTCTCGTTGTTCTGCTGGAGCGCCTGTGCGGCGAGGCTGCGGAAGGACTCCTCCAGCTGTTGCTGCGCCTGCCGCAGCAGGGCGAGCTTCTCGGCGTGTTGCGCGCGCTCCGCCTCGAGCTGCGCCCGCAGGCCGGCTTCGGCCACCTTGCGCTCTTCCAGCTCCCGGCGGAGCCCGGAGAGAAGGTCTTCCTTGTCCGACAGGGCCTGCTCCAGCCGTTCCAGTTGCGCGTCGCGCTCCTCGAGCCGGGCCTTGAGTTCGGCAGCTTCCGCGCTGGCCGCAGCCGGCCCCGCGCCGCCCGAACGCAGCAGAAAGCCGGCCAGCAAAGCGCCCAGCACCAGCCCGCCCAGCAGAATGCCGAGATACAGGATCGGTTCCATGGAATGCCTCCGTTCATTGTTCGGCCCCCGGGCCCGCGGGCGTCATCGGGCATCGGCCCGAGAGCGCCCAAGAGAAAACGCCGCCCCGCGCGGGGCGGCGTTTTCCTATCCCGGGGCCGCTGCCAGCCTTAGGAACACCCGGATGTGCTGCCGCAGTTTTCGCACTTGTAGCAGGATCCGTTGCGCACCATGATGCCGCCGCATTCGGCGCAAGCCGGCGCGTCTTCCATGCCGTCGGCGGGCGCGAAGTGCAGCTTCTGCTGCGGCTCGGGCTCGGTGGGCCGCAGCTTCATTGTCTCGCCCACTTCCGGCGCTTCCACGGCCTCGGGCCCGATGAACTTCAGCGCCAGCCAGCGGAAGATGTAGTCCATGATGGACTTCGCGTAGGGGATCTGCGGGTTGTTGGTGAAGCCCGACGGCTCGAACCGCACATGGCTGAACTTGTCGACGAAGAACTTCAGCGGCACGCCGTATTGCAGCCCGTAACTCACCGCCGTGGCGAAGCTGTCCATCAGGCCGGAGATCGTCGATCCCTCCTTGGCCATGGTGATGAAGAGCTCGCCCGGTTGCCCGTCCTCGTAGAGGCCCACGGTGATGTAGCCCTCGTGGCCGGCGATGGAGAACTTGTGCGTGATCGATTGCCGCTCGTCAGGAAGCTTGCGCCGCGTCGGGCGGTAAACGATCCGTTCCTCCACCCGCGCCGGCGCCGGCCCGGCGGTCCTCTTTTCGCCCTTCGAGCTGCCGGAGCTGAGCGGCTGCACACGCTTGGATCCGTCGCGGTAGATGGCGACCGCCTTCAGCCCGAGCTTCCAGCTTTCGATGTAGGCGTTCATGATGTCCTCCACCGTGCTTTCCTCGGGCATGTTGATCGTCTTCGAGATCGCGCCCGAGATGAACGGCTGCACGGCGGCCATCATGCGGATGTGGCCCATGTGGTGGATGAAGCGCGTCCCGCCCGGGGCCTTGAACGAGCAGTCGAACACCGGGATGTGCTCCGGCTTGATTTGGGGCGCGCCTTCGATGGTGCCGGTGGCGTCGATGTGGCGCACGATCTCCTCCACCTGCCCGGGCGAGTAGCCCAGCCGGATCAGCGCCGAAGGCACCGTGTTGTTCACAATCTTGATTACGCCGCCGCCCACCAGCTTCTTGTACTTCACCAGCGCCAGGTCCGGCTCGATGCCCGTCGTGTCGCAGTCCATCATGAAACCGATGGTGCCGGTGGGCGCGATCACCGTCACCTGCGAGTTGCGGTAGCCCGTCCGCCGGCCCAGCTCGAAGGCGTTCTTCCACACCTGCTGCGCGGCCTCGAACATCGCCGGCGGCACCAGCTTCGAGTCGATGCCGTTGACCGCGTCCCAGTGCATCTTGATGACGCCCAGGAAGGATTCCTCGTTGGCGGCGAAGCCGGGGCACGGGCCGGTGCTTTCGGCGATCCGCGCGCTGGTCAGGTACGCTTGGCCGGTCATGATGGCCGTGACCGCTCCCGCCCAGGCGCGGCCGGCGTCGCTGTCATAGGGCAGTCCCAGCGACATCAGCAGAGAGCCCAGGTTGGCGAAGCCCAGCCCCAGCGGGCGGAAGTCGTGCGAGTTGCGCGCGATCTTCTCCGTCGGGTAGCTGGCGTTGTCCACAATGATCTCCTGCGCCAGGATCATCGTGTCCACCGCGTGCCGGAACGCCTCCACGTCGAACTTCCCGCCCGCGCCCAGGAACTTCATCAGGTTCAGCGACGACAGGTTGCACGCCGAGTCGTCCAGGAACATGTATTCCGAGCACGGGTTGGAGGCGTTGATGCGCCCGGAGTTCTTCGACGTGTGCCAGCGGTTGATGGTGGTGTCGAACTGCATGCCTGGATCGCCGCACTGCCACGTCGCCTCGGCGATCTCCCGCAGCAGGTCCCGCGCCTTGTATTTCTTCACCGGCTCGCCGCTCACCACCGAGCGCGTCCACCACTCGCCGTCCTCCACAACCGCGCGCATGAACTCGTCCGACACGCGCACGCTGTTGTTGGCGTTCTGGAAGAAGATCGAGGAATAGGCTTCGCCGTCGATGCTGGGATCGTAGCCCGCCTCGATCAGCGTGTGCGCCTTGCGCTCCTCCTTCGCCTTGCACCAGATGAACTGCTCGATGTCGGGGTGCTCGGCGTTGAGGATCACCATCTTCGCCGCCCGCCGCGTCTTGCCGCCACTCTTGATCACGCCGGCGAAGGCGTCGAAGCCCTTCATGAAAGACAGCGGCCCCGACGCGCGCCCTCCGCCCCACAGCGGGCAGTTCTCCTCGCGCAGAGTGGAAAGGTTTGTGCCCGTGCCCGAGCCGAACTTGAACAGCATGCCCTCGGTCTTGGCCAGCTCGAGGATCGACTCCAGCGAATCCTGCACGGAGTTGATGAAGCAGGCCGAGCACTGCGGCTTGTGCACGCTGCGGTCGAGCTTCTTCACCGTGTCGGCGGCCTCGTCGTAGTACCAGCCGTAGCCCCGGTGCTCTTCCTTCACCCCCACGTTGAACCACACCGGCGAGTTGAAGCACGCCTTCTGCGTCAGCATCATGTGCGCCAGTTCGTCCCGGAAGTTGGCCGCGTCCTCCAGCGAGCGGAAATAGCGCCCCTCGATGCCCCATTCGGTGATGGTGTCCACCACGCGGTGCACCAGCTGCCTTACGCTGGTCTCGCGTTCAGGCGTGCCCAGCCGCCCGTGGAAGTATTTCGAGGCGACAATGTTGGTGGCCGTCTGCGACCAGTCCGCCGGAACCTCCACGTCCTTCTGCTCGAAGATCACCGCCCCCTTGTCGTTGCCGATGGTGGCGGTGCGCAGCTCCCAGCGGATCTCGTCATAGGGCGTCTTGCCCGGCTCCAGCCGGGCAGTGAAATACCGGGGGAATGACACCCCCGTCCGCTCCTCTTTCCGCAGGTTCCTCCGAAGGCTCCTGCCCTGCGAACTGACGTCAACGCTCAGCTGTCCCATCCGATTGCTCCTGACTCTATTTTTCCGAAGAACGCCCCCGGCAGGAAGGCTCGCCTGCGCTGGCTGTCCAAGGGGGGGCAATGGAAACAATACCCCAACATCTTGTGGTAGGTCAAGAGAAATCTTCAATATGCTGTATGTTGTTGAAACCGGAGCCCTTTATTGGCGGCGCCTTCCGGCGTGCGGTCTCCCACCGGCAGGGGGTGGTGCAGAGCGGCGTGAGAAAGACTCACAGCCCGTGCATCAGGTCGTAGCCGTGATCGGGAATGTGGGCCGGCAGGATCTGGCTGGAATGGCCGTGGCGCGCGAAGATTTCCCGCATCCGCTCGCACACGCTTTCGTGGCCGCGTTCAAAAAACACCAGCACGCTCGGACCGGCGCCCGAAAGCGCGCAGCCGAGCAGGCCGGGCGCGCGCAGCTCGAGCATCTGCTGAAGCCCCGGCACCAGCGGCGCGCGGTAGGGCTGGTGCAGCCGGTCCATGAGCGCCTCGTGGAAGGCGTCGGTGGTCTGCGTCAGCATGGCGGCGATCAGCAGCGCCGACGGGTCACTGAAATACGGCCAGAATCTGAATTGCGCCGATATGAGATCAACACATTGCGTAGCTCTTTTGTGACCGAACAGGCCGTTACAGCGACCTGCTAAGCGCTGAGTGGCAGGCTAGCTCTTGTCATCAGCCCATTGGTCCATAATCCGTGTTTCGCTCATCATCTGGCGAGATCCACGAGAGTTTTCGCACACCGCGGCTGAAGAGCTCTCTTAGGGTTCGCCAAGCGCGGGGATTATCCGGAGACAGCGCGAGTGCCTGCAGGACAAGGGCAACTCCTCTCCAGCGTCCCCAGTAACGACTCTCAAGGACGAGCTGATTGGAAAGGGCTTGCCGGTACAGTTGCAGATTGACACAGGAATCCGGTCTGTTCTTGAAGTCACGATATACGATGCGGAGGCAACGTCTTCCTTCATTGAACTGAATGCACTTCTTTTCTGTCAAATGCCTATGTCCAGAACCTCTCCGCATCCTCACTAGAACCTCATTTAGCCCCCAGATTTTCCACCTATGTGCAACGCGGATAAAAAATTGCCAATCAATGGACATTCGAGCAGACACATCAAACGCACTTGGTATTTCATTCAATATTACTTGCCTGAACATGCAAGCCGCATTGACAACCTTGCATTGCTCCAAGAGAAGAAACTTGACCATCTCCATGTGGTCCTGGGGGAACTGCTCTCCTCTAGTCAGCAATCCAGGGAACAGTTTGATCGCCTTGCCGTCATCGTCCAGCCATTCTGCAATGCCGCTGACCAAGCCAACATCTGGCTTCTCGTCTAGGGCGTTCACCTCGCGCTCAAGCCGATGGGGCAGTGAAATGTCGTCCTGTTCCTGAACCGCAACGTACTCGCCCTTGACGTTCCCGCATAAGTGAGTCATAGCCGCTGCCAGTCCCATGTTCGAGTCATGTCTCAAGAGCCGGATTCGAGGATCTCGCTCAGCTAGCTGGCTGCACACATGGAATGATCCGTCCGTGCTTCCATCATCGAGAATCAGCAGCTCCCAATCCGGGTATGTTTGCCGCTGAATGGATTCAATTGCTCCTGCGACCCAGGGGGCACCATTATAAACAGGAAGAACTACGCTGACACGGGGCATTTGCTTTGCGCCAACCTATGCTTTGAAGCATCAATGTCCATGACTGCCATCAAACGGCTGCTTCGACCTCTGCTCAAAGAGTGTACTGAATCGAGCAGATGACCGTGGAATGTGTTTCTGCAGTGAGTTTTCTGGACTCAGTATAGTCGACGTGTCAAATGCATTATGACCGCAATCCGCCCCCTGCAAAGGCAGCGTTCGAGTAACCAGACTCGTCCTGCTCACTTGTTTGAGCTACTATACTTCAAGTCCATCCGGAGGTGAGAACCCGGCCACAACTGCGTGGAGAGATGGTCATTCCACACTACGTGCTCAAGAACTGATTCGGGATTTCAAGCTCTTGGCGCCTCTTGGCGACAGTCACAGCCCGTGCATCAGGTCGTAGCCGTGATCGGGAATGTGGGCGGGCAGGATCTGGCTGGAATGGCCGTGGCGCGCGAAGATTTCCCGCATCCGCTCGCACACGCTTTCGTGGCCGCGTTCAAAAAACACCAGCACGCTCGGACCGGCGCCCGAAAGCGCGCAGCCGAGCAGGCCGGGCGCGCGCAGCTCGAGCATCTGCTGAAGCCCCGGCACCAGCGGCGCGCGGTAGGGCTGGTGCAGCCGGTCCATGAGCGCCTCGTGGAAGGCGTCGGTGGTCTGCGTCAGCATGGCGGCGATCAGCAGCGCCGAGCGCTGGATGTTGAACACGGCATCCTCGCGCGAATAGGTCCTGGGCAGCACGGCGCGGGCTTCCGAAGTCGGAAGGACGAAATCCGGAACGACGATGGCGACGCCGTAGCGGGCAGGCAATTGCATGCGCACGGCGCGCGTGACGCCTTCGCTGTCAATGGCGCTGGCGACGATCGAACCGAGCACGGCGGCGCTCACGTTGTCGGGGTGGCCTTCGATACGCGCTGCTTCGTCGAGAATCTTGTGGCGGTCCCATTCGAGTTGCAGGATCTCGTCGGCGATCACAACGCCTGCCACCAGCGCCGCCGCAGACGACCCAAGGCCTTTGCCGATGGGGATGTCGTTGACGATCTCGAGCTCGATAGCGGGCATCGGGCGGCCCAGGTGGCCGGCCACCTGGAGCGCCGTCTGCCAGATGAGGTTGTCCTCGGCGGTGCTGATCAGCTCCGCGTCGCGTCCGGAGGCGCGGATCTTCAGCGTCTCCGAGGGCCGGAAGCGGCACTCCAGGTAGATGCTGAGCGCCATGCCCAGCGCGTCGAAGCCGGGCCCCAGATTGGCGCTGGTGGCCGGGACGCGGACTTCGGTCCAGCTCATGCGCCTGCCAGCCGCACCGGGCGCCCGCTGCGGCAACTCTCGTAGATGCCCAGCACGATCTCCAGAGCCTTCAGCCCTTCTTCGCCGGAAACGAGCGGCTGCGTGCGGTTCTTCACGGCATTGCCGAAGTCCAGGAACTGCCGCTCGAACGGAGTGAGAGGAATGGCCATGGGGTCGCTGGCGCCGCTCATCACCTGCTTCTCGACCGGCGCCGGCTCGCCCTGGTCGTTCTCCACGTCCCAGGTGGTCAGTTTGTCGCCGGTGAACACGCAGGTGCCCCGGGTGCCGTGAATCTCGATCCGTTCGGGATAGCCCGGCCAGAAAGCCGTCGAGCTCTGGATCACACCCGTGGCGCCGCTTGTGTATTTCATCACCGCGCAGATCACGTCCTCGCTCTCGATCTTGTGCCGCGCGCCGAGCTGCCAGTAGCCGAACACCTCGTCGACGCCGCCGGTGAGGTAATTCAGCACGTCCACCTGGTGCACCGCCTGGTTGATCAGCGCGCCGCCGCCTTCCACCGCCCAGCTGCCCTTGATGGGGCGGGAGTAGTAGGCCTCGCTGCGCCACCATTTCACATACGCGTCCGCCTGGAGGATGCGCCCCAGCCTGCCCTGCGCAATCGCCTTCTTTACGAAGATCGTCGAGTCGTCGAAGCGGTGCTGGCTCACCACGCCGAGCACGATGCCCGCCTGGCGGGCGGTTTCGATCATCTTGCGCGCCGTCTCGAGGTTGGTCGAGACCGGCTTCTGCACCTGAACCGCCTTGCCATGTCTGGCTGCGATCTCCAGCGGCTGGAGCCGGAAGTCCGGAAACGTGCAGACGTCCACGAAATCGACGTCCGGGTGGCTGCACAGCTCTTCATAAGTGGGAACATACCGGCAACCGTATTGCGCGGCGAACTTCTCGCCCGCCTCGCGCGAGATGTCCGTGCAGACGGTGACCTTGTAGCCGATGTTGGCGTAAGCCTGGGCGTGCTTGTGGCTGATGGCGCCCGTTCCGATAATGCCGACGCGCAGCATGAGAACCTCCTCGTTCGGGGTGAACCCCTTAGGATATCAGCGGCCGAGGGCGCGCCGCGCCGTGTTTCACGCAGCCGTCACCTGCGGGTGATATGGATGGAGTATGTTCCGGATTCGCACCTTGCTTCGGTTCACTGCCGCGGTTCTCGCGGTGCTGCCCGCTCTTCACGCCCAGCAGGAGATGGTCCGCCGGCACCGCCCCATGCCGAAGGCGGGCGAGTACTTCGTGTTGAAGGCGGACCTCCATATGCACACCGTGTTCTCCGACGGGCAGGTGTGGCCCACGACCCGCGTCATGGAAGCCTGGCGCGAGGACCTGGACGCCCTTGCCATCACGGATCATGACGACTACCGCCCCAACGAGAAGGACGTGAGCATGGATCTTTCGCGCCCCTACGAGATCGCGCGGCCGATTGCCGAAGGTCTCGGGCTTCTCATCGTGCCTGGCGTCGAGATCACAAAAGGCGACATCCATTTCAACGCCCTCTTCGTCCGCGACCACAACGCATTCCGCGGCAAGGAACTCCTCGCCGCCCTCGCGGAGGCCAGGAAGCAGGGCGCGTTCTCTTTCTGGAACCACCCGGGGTGGAAAGGCCGCGCCGAGTGGTGGCCGGTGATCGCCACCGCCTATTCCGACAAGCTGTTTCAGGGCATCGAACTGCTGAATGGCCCCACCTACTATGAAGAAGCGCGGCAGTGGATCGGCCAGTACGGGCTCACCGTGATGGGGAATTCCGATATCCACAATGCGTCGCTGCCGGAGGATTCCCGCACCGTGAACCTCGTGTTCGCCAGGGAGCGCAGTGTCGAAGGCTTGCGCGAGGCCTTGCACGCCGGGCGCACGGTGGCATGGGACGGAGCGCGCCGGCTCATCGGAAAGCGCGAGTGGCTGGAGACCCTCGCGCGTTCGTACCTTCAGGCGCCCCGGCAGGTGCGTTTCACTCCGGGCTTCTGGTACAACGGGCTGCCGCTGCGCAACGACTCGGCCATCGCGTTCGAGCTCAAGCCGGCCGAAGCGCCCGCGTGGATGGAGGTGCTGCCCGCCGTGGTTCCGGCGCGGTCGACCACTGTGGTGCAGGTCCGCCTGCGCCGCGACGCGCCGAAGGCGCCCGGGCGCGTTGCGATCCGGCTGGAGGCTTCCAATACGACGGTCACTGAAACGGGCGCCCCGCTCCTCGTCCCGTTCGAGTTCGAACTCACGCCGTAATCCTCTTTCCCTGTCGAAGAGCGCGCCCTGAACGGCGCCCTCGTTGTGCCGGCGCGATAGGATGGAAGGTCCTTCCAGAATGGAGAACCCCATGCCGCGCACATTGATTCTGATTGCATTTCTCCCTGTCGTTCTGGCTGCCCAGCGCCTGGAGGGCGAACGGAAGCTCTGGCACCGGGTCACTGTTTCGTTTGAAGGTCCGGAAACCGGCGAGGATGCCGCCCCCAACCCGTTCACCGACTACCGCCTGACCGTGGAGTTCCGCCACGAGGCGACCGGACGCATTGTTCGCGTGCCGGGCTTCTATGCCGCCGACGGAATCGCTGCGGAGACCTCGGCCACGCGGGGCCGTGTGTGGCAGGCGCAGTTTCTTCCCGACGCCACAGGCGAATGGACCTTCCGCGCTTCCTTCCGCCGCGGGCCGTGGATCGCTATCGATCCCCGCCGCGAAGCGGGCGAGTCTGCCTCTTTCGACGGCGCGCAAGGCCGCTTCGCCATCGGGCCCACGGACAAGAAGGCCCCGGATTTCCGCGCCCGCGGGCTGCTGCATTATGCCGGCGAATCTTACCTCAGGTTCAAAGGCAGCGGCGAGTATTTCCTCAAAGGAGGCGCCGACAGCCCGGAGAATTTCCTTGCGTATTTCGAGTTCGACGGCACGCAGGATCTCGACGCACGCTTCAACGAGGGTGAGAACACAACCGGCAAGCCCTTCCTCCACCGCTACGCGCCGCATGCGCGCGACTGGCGGCCCGGCGATCCCCTCTGGCAGAAAACCAAGGGGAAAGGCATTATTGGAGCCCTGAATTACCTGGCATCGAAGGGCATGAACAGCGTCTACTTTCTCACTTACAACATCGACGGCGGCGACGGAAAAGACGTCTGGCCGTGGACGTCGCCGGAAATTCGCGACCGCTTCGACGTGAGCAAGCTCGCCCAGTGGGAGATCGTCTTCTCCCATATGGACCGGCTCGGACTGATGCTGCATGTGGTGACGCAGGAGACGGAGAACGACCGGAAACTCGGCGGCAGCCCGGCTCTGAACGACATCCGCAAGCTCTACCTGCGAGAGCTTGTGGCGCGCTTCGCCCATCATCCGGCGCTCCTGTGGAACCTCGGCGAGGAAAACAACACGCCGGATTCCGACCGGAAAGCCATCGCCGCCTGGATCCGCGAACTCGACCCCTACGATCACCCGATCGCCGTGCACACGCACCTGAACGCTGCCCGGCGGTTCTACAACGGTATCCTCGGCGATCCCTGCTTCGAGGCGAGCTCCATCCAGTCCGACATGGCGTTCTACCACGAGGAAACCGTCGAGCTGCGGCGGCGCAGCGCCGAGGCGGGGCGCAAGTGGGCCATCTTCCACGACGAGCAGTCCCCCGCCGACATGGGCGTGCTGCCCGACAGCGAGGACCCGGATCACGACATCCCGCGCATCGAAGCCCTGTGGGGCAACCTGATGGGCGGCGGCTCCGGCGTCGAGTGGTACTTCGGCTACCGCTTCCCGCACATGGATCTCAACTGCGAAGACTGGCGCTCGCGCGAGCGGATGTGGGACCAGACGCGCATCGCGCTGGAGTTCTTCCACCGCTACCTTCGGTTTCACGAGATGGAGCCTGTCGTGCCGCCGTTCCGGGTCGCCGATGGCTCGCCGATGCGCATCTTCGCCAAGATCGGCGAAGTTTACGCGATCCAGTTACCGCGCGGCGGCTCGGCGCAGATCGCCCTGCCCGAGGGGGATTACACGGTGCACTGGTTCAACCCGCGTACCGGCGGCGAACTGATCCAGGGGGAGGTGCGCGAACTCAAAGGCGGCAAGGGGCGCCGGTGGCTGGGATTGCCTCCCGCCGAGCGTTCCCGCGACTGGGTGGCGCTCGTGCGCCGCAAGCGTTAGTCTGACGGACATGGCGATCACGAGACGCGCACTGCTCGCTGCGCCTTCCATGGCTTTGGCGCGCGGGGCGAACCTGCGCATCGGCGTGATGGACGGCGTGGCGCTCGCGCCATCCGATCCGGAGGCCGTCGCCGTGGCGGCGCGCGCCGGGTGCGAGGGCATCCAGGTCACTCTTGGGCGCCAGACGACGGCGGGCCATCTCGTGATGGCTTCCCCGGAACGCCAGCGCGCCTTTCTCGCCGCTTCGAAGCTGCACCGCATCCCCATCGTCTCCACTTACATCGACATCCTCCACGCGCACTGCCTGAAGAGCGACCGCGAGGCCCTGCGGTGGGCCGTGGAGGGCATCGACATCACGCGCAAGCTCGATGCGCGCATCCTCATGCTCGTCTTCTTCGGCAAGTGCGCGCTGGAGACGCGCGAGGAGATGGACGCCGTGGCGGGCCCGCTGAAAGAGCTGGCGCGCGAAGCCGAGCGCGCGCGCGTGATCCTCGGCTTCGAGAACACGATCCGCGCCGGGGACGACCTGCGCATTCTCGACCAGGTGGCCTCGCCGGCCCTCCAGATCTATTACGACATCGGCAACGCCACGAATCTCTACCATGTGAATCCGCTCGAAGAGCTGGGCCTGCTCGGCCGCAAACGGATCTGCCAGGTTCACGTGAAAGACAAAGGCTACCTGGGCGAAGGCGCGGTGGACGTGGCCGGCGCAGTGAAAGTCCTCGACGAGATCGGCTGGCGCGGCTGGCTGGTTCTGGAGACCGGCGCGCCATCGCGCAACAAGGAAGAGGACCTCAAGCGCAACGTGGCGTGGCTCCGGCGCTTGGTCCGGTAAGTGCGCGCGGCGATATACTGCCATGCATGCAGCGCCGCACCTTTCTTCTTCAGACCGCAGCACTCGGCCTGGCGCGGGCCGTTGAGATCGATCTGACGCGCCAGAACTGGACGGCGCGCTGGATCCACCCCGCGGGCGAAGAGAACCTGCAAGCCTGCGGCGTTTTTCATTTCCGCCGCGCAGTGGAGCTGGCATCGAAGCCGCAGAAGTGCCTGGTCCATGTCACCGCGGACAGCCGCTATGAGCTCTACGTCAACGGCACGCGCGCGGTGTGGGGGCCGGCGCGCGGCGACCTCTACCACTGGCGTTATGAAACCATCGACATCGCGCCGTTCCTCAAGGCAGGGAAGAACGTGCTTGCGGCCACGG
Organism: uncultured Arcobacter sp.; assembly: GCA_964458495.1. Lineage (GTDB taxonomy): Bacteria > Acidobacteriota > Terriglobia > Bryobacterales > Bryobacteraceae > JANWVO01. Next base: position 161,432 of record CAYWJB010000002.1, on the reverse strand, counting down.
TGTGGAATGACGGGCCCCACGCCGCCATCGCGCAGTGGTCCCACCGCACCGGCTTCCTGCTGCAGGCGGCGGACAGCGATCACGCCGCCTTCAACACGGGCGCCGGCTGGCGCTGCCTGAAGAACCCCGCCTACAGTCCCGTTCCCGTGCCGACCTATCAGCCCACGGGCTACCATGCCATCGGCCCGATGGAGCGGTTCGACGCCGCCCGCTATCCGTGGGGCTGGCAGCAGCCTGACTTTGACGACTCGGGCTGGGCAGAGGCGCGTGCGGGCCTTGTCGCCTCCTCCCGCTGGCAGCGCGACGCGCCCACGCGCTGGATGCTGGTTCCCCGCTCCATTCCGCTGATGGAAGAGCGCCCGGAGCGGTTCGCCCGCCTGCGCAAGTCCGAAGGGCTGGCAACTCCGCCGGAAGCCTTCCCGTCGCGCCCCGCGCCGGTCACTGTGCCGCCCCGCACGAAGGCGTGGTTGCTGCTCGATCAGGGATACTTGACCTGCGCCTTCCCGGAAATCGAGACGGAAGGCGGCGCGGGCGCATCCCTCTCCATCCGCTACGCGGAGGCGCTGTGGCAGCAGCTCAAGCCGCGCCGCATGAAGGGCCACCGGGATGAGATCGAAGGCAAGGAGTTCATCGGCTACGGCGACACGCTCCTTCCCGACGGCTCGTGGCGCCTCTGGAGGCCGCTGTTCTGGCGGACGTACCGTTACGTGCGGCTCGACATCGAGACGGCGGACCAGCCGCTGACCATCCACGACGTCCGCGGCGTGGCCACGGGCTATCCGTTCATCGTGAAAGCGCGGTTCGATTCCGGAGATGCGCTGCACCAGAAGATCCTCGAGACGGGCTGGCGCACGGCGCGGCTGTGCGCGCATGAGACCTACATGGACTGCCCCTACTACGAGCAGCTTCAGTATGTGGGCGACACGCGCATCCAGGCGCTGGTCTCCGTTTACATGAGCGGCGATGCGCGCCTCATGCGGAACGCCATCGAGCAGATCGACGCCTCGCGCACGCACGAAGGCGCCACTTATTCGCGCGCGCCCAGCACGCTCCAGCAGTACATCCCGCCGTTTTCGCTCTGGTGGATCGGCATGGTGCATGACTACTGGCGCTACGTGGATGATCCGGGCTTTGTGAAGGAGATGCTGGGCGGCGTGCGCGCCGTGCTGGGCTTCTACGAGCGCTACCTTCGGCCGGACGGGCTGCTGGGGTCCATGCCGTGGTGGAATTACGTCGACTGGGTGGAGGGCTGGCAGGGCGGGCGCCCGCCGTCGGAGCCGGACGTCATGCCCGCTTCCATCCATCTGCAGCTTGTGCTGGCGCTGCAATCCGCTGCTGAACTGGAAGGGGCGCTGGGCATAGCGGCTCTGGCGGAGCGCTGCCGCGGGCAGGCGCAGCGGCTGGCGCGCGCGGTTCAACAGTTCTGGAGCCCGGAGCGGCGTCTTTATAGCGAAGACCTCGCTCACCGGCACTGGTCCCAACATGCCAACGCGCTGGCTGTGCTGGCCGGCTTGCCGCCTTCACCAGAAGAGGCGCGAGAGCTGATGCTGCGCGTCGAACCGCCGCAGGAGATGGCGAAGTGCTCAGTGTACTTCCGCTATTACCTGGACCGCGCGATGGTGGCTGCGGGACTCGGCGACCGCTACCTGAGCCGCCTGGCCACGTGGGAGTTCATGCTCAAGGAAGGGCTCACCACGTGGGCGGAAACCGACAACCCCTACACGCGCTCGGACTGCCACGCCTGGGGCGCGAGTCCGAACATCGAGTTCTTCCGCACCGTGCTCGGGGTCGACTCAGCCGCGCCCGGCTGGTCGAAGGTGATCGTGAAGCCGCACCTTGGTCCGCTGCAGCGGGTCTCCGGCACGGTACCGCATCCGAAAGGTCTGATCGAGGTCAAAGTGGAACGCGACGGCGCGCGCTACCGAATCGACGTGAAGGCCCCGCAGGGAGTCGCGGTGATCCGGGATTCCGGTTGAGATTGCGGGCAGCGGCTACAGCAGCCGGAAGTTCACTTCCACGTTGGCCATGACGGGCACAGGCTTGCCGTCCTTGTAGCCGGGACGGAAGCGCCACTTGGTGACGGCCTCGATCGCCTTTTCGTCGAGCCCCATCCCGAGCGGGCGAAGCACGCGCACGTTGGTGACCTTGCCGGTCTCGTCGACGACGATGGCCAGCACCACAGTGCCCTGGAATTTCGCCTTGCGAGCCTCTTCCGAGTACTCCGGCTCCACTTTGTAAATTGGCACCGGCGCGCTGACGCCGCCGCCGATGCGGAACGCCCCGCCGCCGAATCCGCCGCCGGAGCCGGGGCCCACGCCGGGTCCCCGTCCCGAGCCGACGCCGCCGCCGGAACCCGAGCCGATGCCGCCGCCGGAGCCGGGACCGCTGGAGGGCGGGCCGATCTGGCCAAACGGATCGCCGTAGTTGGGCATATTCACGTTCGGCAGGGGCATGTTGGGATCCGCGATGATGGTGGGCTCCATCACCAGCCGCGGGTTCTCATTCTGGATGACCGCCGTCGGAGGCGTGAACTGCTTCAGGTCCGCACGCGGAAGCCTGCCTTTGCTCGCCGGCAGCGGAGACCTGTCGCCGCCGCCACCGCCGCCTCCGGCAGTCTTGGGCGCCGGGGGCAGATCCGGCATGTAAGGCGAAATCTCGACCGGCGCCACCAGCTGAATTGTGTTCTTCACCGCCTGCTGCACCTGCTTGTTCGTGCCCAGAGTGAAAGCAAGGGCGACAAGGCCGATGTGGACGAGCAGAGAGAGGAAGTGAGACCGCCCGCGGTAAGGATCGGGAGCAAACAGCTCCTTCACCTGCACCGGCTTCGCCGTCACTTCCAGAGGCGGGAGCTTCGGAGGGAAGACCAACTCCTTGAGGTTCCGCGCCAGGTTGACGTACCAGGGCTGCTCGATGTCTTCGAACTCCGCCAGGGCCGAGCCGCGCAGCTCTTCCTTGGTCAACGGCCGAACTGTTGTCTGAAGCGGCGGCTCCTTGGTGAACAGATAACGAAGGTTCTCCCGGAAGGATTGCCAGAATGTCCGCTCCACCTGAAAGTGCGCCAGCTGCTGGAGCTCGGGATCCTTGCTGTTGATGAGTTCTTCTTCCGTCAACGGCCGGAAGGTGACCATCAGCGGCGGCTGCCGCTTCATGGCGGAAAGGTCGCGCAACGTGCGAAAAAGGTTGATGAACCACGGTCGCCGTTCTTGCTGAAGAGCAAGGATGTCGGCAAACGGCGCGGTGTCCCGGGGCGATGCCGGAACGGGAGCCGGTTCCGCTACGGGTGGCTTGGGCACGTGCGCCTGCATAATGACGAAAACACCTTTAACGACTGGTCCAGGCCCGGTCCCGGGCCTCTGCCAGCTTAGACGCACCCTCCCGGGGAAAGTTGCACGAAAGCAGGCGACTCGGCCGGACTGTTCCCAAAAATTGTAGCATGCGTCCTCTTGCAGAGGCGATGGCCTATGAGAATTGGTAACGCCCGGGGCCGCTGCGGCGGGCGGCGCATCACTGCGCGCTCGAAGCCGGGGGCTGGCCCAGCGTCCGCTCCAGGAGCGCTGCCAGCCGCAGCCCGGCGCGCCGGATCTGTTCTTCGATCACCGGGTAGGCGCGTTCGGCGTACTCGTCATCGAGAAGCGCCGGGCGCTCCGGAGGGAGCGCGGCGTAGGCGACGTCGCGGGACAACCGGTGCGAGTCCCACACCCAATCCTCCGGCGTGCCTGCGGACTCCCTTTGCCACTCTTCAGGCTCCGCATCGCGCAGGAGGCGTTCCCGCACGCCCTCTGCCTGCAACATCTCCTGGAGGAGGGGAGTGTCCCAGATGGAGTGCAAGTTGGTGGGACGCTGCCGGAAGATCACCGCCACATCGTTGCCGCCACGGTCCCGGCGGTCGCCGCAGTGCAGCGGCTGATGCAGATCGCCCACGAAGTGAACGACGAACCGCAGCGCCTCGTCCCGTTCTGCCGCCGGCAGAGTGTGGTCGGCGAGCCGCGCTGCCATGCGCTCAATGGCCGTGACGATGCACTCGCCGTTGGGGCAGTAGGGCCGCCACGCGCCGCGGGAGGCCTCCACCGGGATGTTGATGTAGTGCCAGGGGGCGGTTTCCCGCCGCTGAGGCCGCACCTCGTCGGCCCACGGCGCGATGGAGACCAGCGTCGCGCCCTCCGGCAGCAGCCGTGTGATCTCCGCCTTGGCGGTGACAGAGAGATGCTTCCACGCGATCTCGGCCACCAGTCGGTGACCTTCCGGTCCCCAGGGCCAGGCGGGGAGGGCGAGAGTCAGCAAAAGCAATGCGGCAGAAAGCAGGCGCAAGCGCATGAACTTCCAGTATGGCAGTCTGGAGGAGGCAGGCTCAATCCGCCCCTTTTTTCCAGCGCGATCCATTCCTGCCGCATCCAACCGAGCGTCAGATGGAAACGGAAGCGTACCTGCGTTCGCGGCGCCTGGCCGCGTTGGCCGGGGGCGGCTGGTTGTTCGCGCTGGCCTTGGCCGCGTTCGTCTATCAGCTTCCTTCCACCTTCTTCCCGCACACGGAAGGGCCGTTCTGGCTCCACTGGTTGGCGTTCACCGTGTTCTACATGGCCTACGCCACGCTGAGCCTTCCCTTCGATGTCTGGGCGGGCTACTGGCTGCCGTGCCGGCACCAGCGCTCCTGCCGCCTGCTGCCGGTGTATCTGGGCACCCTGTTCCGCGCCGAATCGGCGCAGTTCGCCGCAATGACGCTCTCTTCGCTGGTGATCCTGCAGGCGGGCATCCGGTGGGGCGCAAGAGGAGCGACGGGCGCGATGCTGGCGTGCCTTGTGGTGCTGATCCTGATCCACCCGTGGATGACGCGCTTCCTTGGCTCCGGCTCCGCCAGACGCCTTCCCGCTCGAACCTGGCTGCCGGGCATTGCGTGGCACGCAGCTGGCTTTGCCCTGATGCTTCAGATGCCCTTCTGCGGAGCCGACTCCGTCCACCGCCTGCTGGAGGCTCTGCTTGGCTGCGCGTTGTGGTCCCTGGCAGGCTACTGGCTGTTGCGCGCGCGGAACCGGGATGCGGCTGCGGCGCTGCTCTATCTGACGTGGGCGGGTTTTGGGCTGTTCTCGCGCTCGACGGCGGAACGCATGGGGCTTCCGGAAGCGTGGATCGTGCCTGAAGCCGGCGGTGCTCAGGATGCCAGGAATTCCCTGGCCGCTTCCCAGATCGCGTCGACCTGATCGCGCAGTTCGTGATCGGACTCGGCCTCGTACAACCGGCAGCAGGTACGGGTGCGCGCGAACTGCCGGGAGACCTGGACCGGCACGACGGCGTCGCGCGTGCCATGGAAGATCAGGCAAGGCTGCGTGATGGCGGGCTCTTCCTCGTACAGGCGCGCATCTTCCAGGAACTGCCAGCCCAACTCCACCTCCACGCCCTGCCCGTAGTGCATGACGCGCAGCACGCCGCTGGTCCTCCACTGCTCCAGGCGCCCGGCCCCCAGCGATTCTTCGTACAGGTGGGCGAATCCGAACGCCGGCGCCAGCAGGATCAGCTTCTGCACTTCAGCGTGCCGGGCTGCGTACAGCGCCGCCAGATAGCCGCCAAGGCTGGAGCCAATCAGATGAACCGGCGCGCCGGCCGTATGGCGGGCGACGGTCTCCAGCTGCTCCGTCAGCGTCAGGCGGCGGAAATCGGCGCCATTCAGGTCCGGGATCTCGAACGGCCAGCCTTCGGCGTGGAAGCGGCGCGCCAGCTCCTGCGCCTTGGCCGACTGCGGCGAGGAGCCGAAGCCGTGCAGGTAGAGGGTCCGAATCATGCTAAAACTGAAGCTTAGCGGATCTGACGGTCCGCCGGTCGCTGCCCGGGCTTCGTTGCATTCCCGCGGCATGCGCGGGTAGAATCGGAGCTTTGTGGACTTTCGGGAGGTTTCATGTCCGTTCGCGACAAAGTGAAGCAGATCATCATGGAACAGCTGAGCGTGGAAGAGTCGGCCGTCGAGGACAACGCCTCGATCGTGGACGATCTGGGCGCGGATTCGCTCGACGTGGTCGAGCTGGTAATGGCCTTTGAAGAGGCGTTTGACATCGACATTCCTGACACCGACGCGGAGAAGATCAGGACGGTCAAGGACGCCATCGACTACATCGAGGCCAAGAAGAAGGACTAGGCGTCCGCGCCGTCCTCATCCCGTGCGCCGCACGGAATCTGTCGCACGCATAGGAGATTTCCATTGGCACGCAGGGTGGTAGTCACCGGTGTCGGCGTCATCTCGGCGCTGGGCTGCAGCGCAGAGGATACGTGGAAGGGGATCCTCGCCTCGAAGTGCGGGATCGGCCCGATCACGCAGTTTGACTGCGCGAATTTCAGTTGCCGCATCGCCGCCGAGGTGAGGGACTTCGATCCGCTCCGGTACTTTGACAAGAAGGATCTGAGACGGGTGGGCCGGTTCATCCAGTTCGCTGTGGCAGCCTCGGAGGAGGCGCTGCAATCCAGCGGCCTCCAGGTGACACCCGATATCGCCGAAATGGTGGGTGTCTACATCGGCAGCGGCATCGGCGCCTTCGAGGTGATCGAGCGCGAGCACCGCACGCTGCTCGAGAAGGGCCCGGACCGCATCAGCCCGTTCTTCATTCCGGCGTCGATTGTCAACCTCGCCTCGGGCAACGTGAGCATCCGTACCGGGGCGAAGGGGCCCAACTCGGCCACAGCGACGGCCTGCACCACCAGCGCCCACTGCATCGGGGACTCGTTCCGCCTGATCCAGCACGGCTACGCCGATGCCATGATCTGCGGTGGCTCGGAGGCCTGCATCACGCCCATGGGGGTTGGCGGCTTCGCGGCCATGCGCGCTCTTTCGACCCGGAACGACGAGCCCGAAAGGGCCTCGCGTCCGTGGGACCGGGACCGCGACGGCTTCGTCGTCGGCGAGGGCGCGGGCATACTGATCCTTGAGGAACTGGAACTCGCCCGCCGCCGGGGCGCGCCCATTCTCGCCGAGATCGTCGGCTACGGCATGAGCGGGGACGCCTATCACATTACGGCTCCGTCAGAGGACGGCGACGGCGCCTACCGCGTGATGCGCAACGCCATGCGCGACGCGGGGATCGGGCCGGAGCAGATCGACTACGTCAACGCCCACGGGACCTCCACGCCGGTGGGCGACCTGATCGAGTGCACCGCCCTGAAGCGGACCTTCGGAGAACACGCTGCGAAGATCGCCGTCAGTTCCACCAAGTCCATGACCGGGCACCTGCTCGGCGGCGCCGGGGGGCTGGAAGCCGCGCTGACGGTGTTCGCCATCCGGGACCAGATCGCTCCGCCGACCATCAACCTCGACAACCCCAGCGAAGGGTGCGACCTCGACTTCGTGCCGCACAAAGCCCGGCCCATGAAGATCGAGTACGCGCTGTCGAATTCATTCGGCTTCGGCGGCACCAACGGCAGTCTCATTTTCAAGCGGTTCGCCGGCTGAGTTCGCCGCCCGGCGCGGTGCGCGGTTGCCGGCAGGAGTCGGTTTGATGAAGATCCTTGTCGCTCTGAAACAGGTGCCGGCGCGCGACCTCCCTGTTGAGGCGGACGGCGCCCGCGCGTGGATCGACGAATCCGGTCTGAGCTACGAGATGAACGAGCCTGACGCGTACGCCTTGGAGGCGGCGCTACGGCTGAAAGAGTCCGCAGGGGGCGAGGTGGTTGCCGTGTCCTGCGGGCCCGAGCGCGTCACATCCACGCTGCGCGAAGCGCTGGCCAAAGGCGCCGACCGCGCCATCCATATCGCCGTGGAAGGGCAGGCTGCGCGCGGAACCGATCCTTCCGTGACGGCCAGGCTTCTGGAATCCGCCGTCCGCGAAGAGCAGCCCGATCTTGTGCTCACTGGTCTGCAGTCCGACGATACGGGCAGCGGGCAAACGGGCGTGGTGCTGGCCGCACGGCTCTCTTGGCCCCATGCCACCCTGGTGGTGGCCATCGAGCCCGCCGCCGGACAGGTGCGGGTGAAGCGTGAACTGGAGGCTGGCTGGTTTCAGCACGTCACGCTGCCGCTGCCCGCCGTGTTGACGGTGCAGAGCGGCATCAGCCGCCTGCGTTACGCCACGCTGATGGGCATCAAGCGGGCCAAGACGAAGGAGATCCGCCGGGTCGAGCCGGCCCTGCCCGCCGCGGGGCTGCGCCTGAAGGCGCTGGGCGAGCCGCGGCGGCAGCGCGAAACGCAATACCTGGAAGGCTCGCCCGCCGAGCAGGCGGCGCAGCTCGTCGAGAAACTTCGCTTTGAGGCGCGCGTGCTATGAGCGGCATCCTGGTGGTCTTCGAACCGAGCGGCGGCGGCTGGCACCGAATGTCGTTCGAGGCGCTGGCGGGCGCCCTGGAGCTGGCCCGGGCCGTGGGGGGAGAAGTGGTCGCCTGCGCGCCGGGATTCGGCCGCGCGGAAGCGGCGGCGGAGCTGGCCTCGTTCGGCGTGTCCGAAGTGCTGGCGCTCGAGCATGAGGCGCTGGCCGAATACACGGCGGATGCGTGGGTGGCGGCTGTGATGGAAGCCGTGCGCGACCGGCAACCCGAATGGGTCATTCTGCCGCACACCTACCAGACGCGCGACTTCGCCCCTGCGCTGGCGGCCCGCATGGACCGCACGCTGATGGGCGATTCGACCGGTTTCGCGATGGAAGACGGCGCGCCCGTCTTCGAACGCCTCTTGTTCCAGGGCAGGCTGGTGGGCCGCTTCGCCTTCGAGACTCCCGCACCGAACTTCGTTTCCTTCCAGGCAGGCGCATTCCGCGCGGCGCAGCCGACGGGCGCCTCGGCCGCTGTCACCGTCTTGAGGCCGGCGCTGGAGGCGGCCGGCATCCGCCAGCATCCGGAACCGCCCTTCCGCGACGCGGCCCGGGCGGTGGATCTCACCGCCGCCGAGCGCATAGTTGCCGTCGGCCGGGGCATCCAGGAAGAAGGCAATCTCGAACTGGCGCGGGAGCTGGCTGCGGCGCTCGGCGCGGAGCTGGCCGCATCGCGCCCCATCTGCGACAACGGCTGGCTTCCGATGGAACGGCAGGTGGGCAGCTCCGGACAGACCGTCGCGCCGAAGCTGTATCTCGCATTGGGCATTTCCGGCGCCATCCAGCATATTGTGGGCATGAAGGGATCCGGCTGTGTGGTGGCCATCAACCGCGACCCGAAGGCGCCGATCTTCGAGATTGCCGACTACGCTCTGGTCGGCGACCTCCTTGAGATCGCCCCCGCGCTGATCGAGGCCCTTCGCAGCAGCAGCTCGTCCTGACTGCCCGTCCTGCGATTCGTGGTGGGAGGCAACAGCCGCCTCGCCGTCCTTCCGCATGGTGTCCCGGCCGGTTGATTGCGGCGCCGGCAGGGCGCTGTGCCCGGGTCAGTACTCGCTGAAGCAGAAGACGTCGTTGGAGCCTTCCGGGGACAGGCAGTATTCGCCGTCTTCCAGCGGCTCGTTCACCTCGACGCGGTAGAGTCCAGGCTCGAGCATCGTGACCAGAACGAAAACGGGCCGGGGAGCGTCCTTGCGCCGCTTCCCTTCCGGGGGAAACTGGAGCGTGCGGCTGCCGCCGCGCGGAACCATGCGAAAGAGGGAGAGGTTCTCCGGATTGATTGTTCCGGCCTTGAAAAGGAAGATCGGCTCCGGCACGGGGGTCTTCACAGGGCTCTCCGCGCCCGGCACCGTGTACAGCGTTCCATCCTTGGTCTTCGATTCCGTGGCGACGCTCTTTTCCAGTTCGATCAGCCGCGAGGCGTGCAGCAGGTAGGGGACGTCCGCCTTGTCGGGGCGCGGTCCCGTGTATTTCCGGGAAGATTGCGCCGCCGCCGGGACCGAGAGGAGGAGCAGGAGGGGAACGGCGCGGGAGATCAGGAACCGAAGCATGGCAAATTGCCTCACGAAGGAATGGATGAATGCGGCGGCGGGGCGGTTCCCTCCAACGCTGCGAGGTGGTCTTCCAGGAACCTTTCCGAGGGATGGAGAGGCAGCGAGAGGACGCCCGGGGGAGCGGGCCGGGAAGTGGTGGAGAGCCAGCCCACAGCGGGCACATGCTGCCGGATGCGGGCAGCGAACTCCGGCCATTCCAGGTCCGGCTGCGCCGGGGAGGCGAACACGGCATCGAAGCGCATGCGCGCGGTCATCTCCAGAGCCTGGAGCGAATCGGCGGCGGGCACCACGCGGTGGTTGCGTTCGGCCAGTGCGCGGATCAGAGGCCGCAGCGCGCCGGCCTCGGGGTGCACCAGCAACAGCGTCAGCTGGCGTGCCGGCAAGGCAGGCTGTTGCCGGCTTTGGCGAGGAGGATCCTGCGCAGCCAGTGGAAGCACAATCTCGAACCGCAGCTGGCCGCCGGCGTGGCTCCACTCCAGACCTCCGCCGCAGCTCTCCAGCAGGCTCCGGCAGGCGGAGACACTGGCCGGGGCCGTTGCAGCCAAGGCCGGGGGCGCGCCCAGCGCCAGCGACAAGACGGCCCGCCCGCCGCGCGTTTCCACCGCCAGTGCCAGACGGGCGGACGGCCCTCCGCCCAGCGCCTGTTCGGCGGCGACGATCAGGCCGAGAACCGCTTCCTCGACGAGCCCGCGGGGCGCCCGTACGGGAACCGGCCGGTCCGGCGCTGCCATTTGCACGTCCACCTGCATGAGCCGCCAGGCATGGCGGCGCAAGTCGCCCAGTTCCCGCAGCACGTCGGAAAGATCGAACACGGTGGGGCGGGCCAGTTCCCGCTCGCCGAAAGCAGCCAGGCGCTCGACGAGGCCGAGCGCCGCCTCGGCCTCTGCGGCGAGGCCGTCCAGGTTGCGCTGGCGGGCCTCCCGGAAGATGCCCTCCAGCCGCGGCCGCAGCTCCCGTGCGATGCCCGCCAGCAGAAGGCTGGAGGCGGCCAGCTGCTCGCCGCGGACCACCTGTTCCTTCAGGCGGCGCTGCTCGCGCATCTCGAGGGCGATGCCCGCATGGAGGGCGAGATCGCCGAGCGCTTCGTGGATTTCCTCCGGAAGCCCCTCTTCCCGCGAATGGCGGATGAGGACAAAACCTCGCAATTTATCTTCCGGATCGAGGGGAAATTCCAGTCGATTTTGCGGCCCGGCGCCTGCCTGCGCGCTGTCGCCCGGCTGGGAAATCACAGCCCGCAATTCGGCATCTCCCAGGGTTCGCCTCAGGGATTCCTGGATCGTGAGCGCGATGGAGGCGGCATCGGGGCCGCGGGCGGCCTCCCGGCTCAGCGCCCGGATGGCGGAAACCCGGCGGCGCATGCGCTCCAGGCGGCTGAGACGGCGCCACCACACCAGCGATGCGAGTGCGATGGAAGCCGCGGCCGTGAGGACGGCCGTAACGGTCAGCGGGGGGTCTGCCGGGAAAGCCATGGTTCAAGCGCAGGGTCCAGAAAATCGCGCACGGCGAGATCCGCCTCGGGCGCGTCCTTCAGGGTGGTGAGCACCGCCACGACACGGCCGCCGGAGGCGCGCGCCGCTTGCAGCCCGCCGGGCGAATCCTCGAAGATCACGCAATTGTGCGGCGCGATGCCCAGGCGCGAAGCCGCAGTCAGATAAACCTCCGGATCGGGCTTCGGGCGCCGGACCTGATGGCCGTCGACGATGACCTGGAAACAGTGGCGCAGCCCAAGCCGGTCCAGGACGAAGTCCACGTTCGCCGGCTCGGCATTGGTGGCGAGCGCACAGGGCACGCCCTGGCTCCGGGCGGCCCTCACAAAGCCTTCGACTCCCGGAACAATGTGCCGCTCGAAAACCGGCGCCATCATTTCCCGGTAGAGCTGTTCCTTGTCCGCACCGTGCCGGAATACCTCCTCCTCCGTGATCAACGGCCCCCAGAGAACGCGGACGATCTGGTCATTCCGCTTGCCGAGCATCTTCTCCATGACGCCGGCGGAAGGAATCCCGTGGCGGGCGAGGTAGGCCTCCCACGCCGCTGTGTGGACTCCGGTGGATTCGATCAGCACCCCGTCCATGTCAAACAGCAGCGCGAGCCCCGGGGCCACAGTGAGCTTGTCTTGCATTCGCCGCCATGATAACACCCTGATGCCGCAGCGCCGCCTGCGGCGGGGCCGGAATGCCGCAAGACGCCTGCGGCACAGGCTGCGGGGAACGCCCGGAAAACGCGGCTGCGGCTACAATGGGAATGCCATGGACCTGTATGAGGAAATCGTGCGGCTGCGGCGGGCGGGGAGGAGGGCGGCGCTGGCCACGATCGTGAAGGTCAACGGCTCGATTCCCGCCTATCCGAGCGCGAAGATGCTGGTGCGCGACGACGGAACCATTGCGGGCACCATCGGCGGCGGCTGCGTGGAAGCGGAGGTCTGGCAGGCGGCGCGCGAGGTGATGGAGACGGGCAAGACGCGGATCCTTTCTTTCTCGCTGGCCGAAGACGCCGCCTATGACAACGGGCTGATCTGCGGCGGACAACTGGAGATCTACGTGGAACCCGTGGAACCCTTGCTGCGCGTTTTTCTGTTCGGCGCCGGACATATTTCCCGGAGCCTTTCCCGGCTGTGCTCCATGCTGGGCTTCGCCGTCACAGTGATCGACGACCGCGAAGCGTATGCGAACCGGGAGCGGTTTCCCGATGCGAGTGAAATCATCGCCGGAAATTATGAGGACATTTTTCCGAAGCTCGAGATCCATTCCGGCTGCTATTTGATCATCGTGACGCGCGGACATCGCGACGACATGCGGGTGCTGCGGTGGGCGGCCGGGACCGAGGCGGGCTACGTCGCGATGATCGGAAGCCGCCGGAAGGTCCTGAGCGTTGTGAGGGAACTGGTGCGGGAGGGCATGGCGCCGGAGTTGTTCGAGCGCGTGCACGCACCGATGGGGCTAGACATCGGGGCGGTGACGCCGGAGGAGATCGCGGTGAGCGTGGCGGCCGAGATGATCGCCGTGCGGCGGAAGGCGTCCTCCGGCTGGCGCGCCCTCTCGATGACCGTCCTTGGCGCGGGCTCGCCCGCGGCGGCTGAAAAGTGAGACCGAGGCTGAGCGCGATCCTGCTGGCAGCCGGAGCTTCGTCGCGCATGGGGCGGCCGAAGGCGCTGCTCGAATACCGGGGCGAGACGTTTCTGGACAGGCAGATCCGCCTCTATTCGGAAGCCGGAGCGGCCGTGATCTGCGTGCTCGGCAGGGATTCGAGCCTGGTGGCAGGAGCGCTCCGGCGGGCGGCGGAGGCGGTGCTGGTGTTGAACCCGTCGCCTGAGTCGGGCCAGCTCTCGTCGCTGCAATGCGGGCTTCGCGCGATGCAGGCCGCCACGGAGGCGTTCTTCTTTACGCCCGCCGACTCGCCGGGCGTTCTGCCGGCGACCCTCGAGGCGCTGCTGGAAGCCTGGGACGGGACGGCGGATTTCGTTCAGCCGGTCTGCCAGGGGCGGCACGGTCATCCGGTGCTGGCGCCGGCGCGCATGGCGCCGGCGTTGCTGTCGTTGCCGCCGCAGGCGTCGGCGCGGGACCTCGTCCGGCGTTCGCAGAGGCGGTTTGTGGAAGTGGCGGATCCGTTCGCGCTGCTGGACGTGGACACGCCGGAGAGCTACGAGCGGCTGCTGGAGGGGCGGCTCGAATGAAGCGCTCACGCCGCAGGACCGCCGCGCTGGCGGCAGCCGTGTTTGTGGCCGGCGTGGCGGCGCTGCTGCCTTTCCTGGATATGCCTGCGCTGGCGCCGCCGCTGCAAGCCGCGCTATCGCGCTCCCTGGGGCGGCGGGTGGAACTGCAACAGGTGCGATGTACCCTGTTCCCCGTTCCGGCTCTGGTGGCCTCGCACCTGGTGATCGAAGAAGATCCGGCTTTCGGGCTGGAACCGTTCGCCTACGCCGACCAGGTTCGCGCCTCGGTCAGCCTGCCGGCGCTGCTCCGCGGATCGCTGGCTCTCCGCGAAATCCGGCTGGAGGGCGCCAGCGTGAACGTAGCGCGGCTGGAGCAGGCGGGTTTCAATCTCGGCGCCTTTCTCAAAAATCTGCTGGCGGCGCGGGAGTTGAGCGAAGTTCCCGGATTCTCGCTCCGGCAAAGCCGCATCAATTTCCGCACCGGAGCGGTGAAATCGGCGTATTTCCTGAACAATGTGGACATGGACGCGGAGCCGCCGCGCCCGGGCGGAGGAGAATTCCGGTGGCGTTACGAGGCGTCGCCGGCGAGAACCGACCGTTCGGAACAGGGTTTCGGGAGGTTCACCGGCTCGGGGCGGTGGATGCCCGGGGAGGGCGGCGGGCGCTTCGCCGTGGACGTGGAACTGGAGCGCAGCGCGGTGCCCGAGTTGATGCAGCTGGTGGCCGGAAGGGACATCGGGCTGCAGGGGCGTTTCACGGCCCGGGCGTTTCTCGACGGTCCGTTGAACGCCCTGGAATTGCGCGGCCAGATCGAAATGGAGGAGCTGGAAAGGCCCGCGTTCTTCGGGCTTCGCTCGCGGAATATTCAACTTCCTTTTCGAGGCCTTCTGAACCTGGAAGCGCAGACTCTCTCTCTGGGTTCGGGGGCCCCGCAGCAGGACCGCTCCGCGGCTCCGCTGGAGTTCCGCCTTGAGGGAAGCGGGCTGCTGGCATCGCCGCGCTGGCTGGCGGAAGTCGGCTTTGAGAACCTGCCCGCCCCCGCCTTGCTTGACATCTGCCACCGGCTGGGGCTGTCGGTGCCGAGGGGCGTCGCCGCCGACGGGGCTGTGTCCGGGTCGGCGCGGTTTGCCAGTGGCGCGCCGGCGAAAGGCGAGTTGCGTTTTCCCTCACTGGCGGTCCGCTTCGGCGGGGAGCCACCGGTCGAGGTGACGGAAGGCTTGCTGCGGCTGGAAGGCGACGCGCTGTCGCTGGAGAGTGCGCGGATCGTAACGCCCGGGCAGGCCGAGGCGGCGATTCGAGGGCATTGGAATCTGGCGACAGGCGAGTTCGGCTACGAAGCCGCCACGGAAGGGATGGAAATCGCCGAACTGAATGGCGCCCTGGGCGCGGTTCCGGCGCTTGGCAGTCTGCCTGTCCTGGCAAGCTGCGGGGCTGGCAAGTGGCGCGGGCGGGTGGCGCTGTTGAAGGAACCTGACGGCGGCCCAGTGCAGGGCAGGCAGGGGTGGTCGGGCAGGATCGTCCTCACCGACGCGCGATGCCAGCCGGAGGGCTTCGCCGCGCCCCTGTCGCTGCAAAAAGCGGTTCTGGAACTGGCGGGCGCGGGCTGGCGCCTGCGCGATGCCGAACTGCGGTTTGCGGGGAAGCCGGTGCGCGCATCCGCACGGTATGAGCCGGCCGCGCAGGCTCCGCTCTCGGTGCAGATCGAGGCGGAAGGACTCGAGGGGAGCCAGATCGAGTCGCTGTTCCGCATGGCGCACCCGCCCCCAAGAGGGCTGCTGGACCGGACGCTGCGCCGCCGCGCAGGCATGCCGGCGTGGCTCAGGCGGCTGCACGTCCGCGGCTGGGCGAGGGTTGCGGTTCTGGCGCTCGGCAGGCAGGAGTTCGCGGACGTGGAGGCGACGTTCGCATGGCGCGGAGCCCATGTGCGGTTCGACGGGCTGCGGGCGCGATGGAAAGGCGCCCAGGTGGACGGAGCGGCGCAGGTGACGCTCTGGAGCGAGGAGCCCGGGTACCATCTGCGCGCGGCGGTGACGGATCTGGAGACGGGATCCGGCACAATCGACGCCGAGATGGAGGCGTTCACGCCGACGCTCGAGCCCGGGCTGGAACGCAGGGCGCGCGGCTGGGCGGAGGCCGGCAGCCCGCTGCTGCGGCTGCCGGACGGCGCAAACCTCCGGCAGCTGAGGGCTTCTTTGAGTTACGACGGGGAGCGTCCGAAAAATCCGTGGCGCCTGAACGGCGTCAACTTCTGGATGGACGGCCACTTCTGGAGCGGGCGCGGCGAGGCCTCCGCCGACGGTGCTGTGCGGGTGTGGTTCGCCTCGCCGGCTGTGCGGTGGGAAGGTTCGCTGTGGCCTCCCGCGCTTGCGCCCGCAGCGCGCTGACGGCGCGATACACTCTTGAGAGCAGCCGGATCCGGACGCGAGCCATGGAACCCCCGATGCAACAACAAAACGGACAAGATTTGTTCGAAAGGGAGCGCCGCACGGCCGAAGAACAGATCGCCGCCGCCTGGCAGCTGCATGTGGAGTCCGTGCAGGAGCTGCTGGAGCGCGGCTGGCAGGAGCACCTCGGGCGGGCGATCGAGGAGCGGTTCGATGCGTTCCGGGAGGCTTTCACGCAGGAGCTGGAAGCGCGCGTGGCGGAGCGCATGGAAAGGGAGACGGCGCAGGCGGCCTCGGCGGCGATGCGGGCGCTGGGCGAACGCCTGAACCACGCCGCGCGCCGGCTGGCGGAGGCCGACAGCGCGTCCGCGTGGGCATCGGCGCTGCTGGACGGCGCGTTCGAATTCGCGCCGCGCGCGGTGCTGTTCAGCGTCGCCGCGGGCAGGATTCAATACGAGGACCACCGCGCCACGGCGGATTTTTCGCTGGCGAGGACGCCGGAAAGCCCCGTGCCGCTTTCGCAGGCGCCGGCGTTCCGCAACGTGCTGGAGTCGATGGACACGGTGATTTGCATGGCCTCGGCGGGCGAGCTGGGCGCGGAGTTGAGCGAGGCGCTTGACGGCGACGAGGAGAAGCGGATTTGCCTCCTGCCGGTGGTGACCGGGCAGCGGGAAGGCAAGCGCAAGGTGTCGGCGGTGCTTTACATCGAGAGCGGAGCGGAGCCGGTGGACCTGAATCTTCTGGAGGTGGTCACGGCGCTGGCCGGGCCGGCGTTGGATGCCCTGCAAGCGTCCGGGGCGGCGCAGCCGGAGCGGGCGCCGGTGATCCCGATTCTGCCGGCGGCGCCGCTGCCCGCGCCTGCCGCCGCGGCAGCCGCTCCGGAGGCGCCGGAGTGGTCCGCCTTGCCGCGCGAGGAGCAGGAGCTTCACGCCAAAGCGCAGCGGTTCGCACGCGTGCGCGTGGCGGAGATCCGGCTCTATCACGCGAAGAAAGTGCGGGAGGGGAGGGAAATCGGAAACATTTACGCTATTTTGAAGGACGAAATCGACCGCAGCCGCGCTCAGTTCAAGCATGAATTCATGCTCGTGCCGTCGATGATCGATTATCTCCACCTGGAAATCCTCAGGACCCTGGCGAATGACGAATCCAGCCTTCTCGGGCCGGACTATCCGGGTCCGCTGGCCTGAGGCGGCGGCCTGGCTGGCGCTGTGCGGGGCCTTGGCCGCCGCGCAGCCGGCCCCGGCGGCGCGGAACGGGGCTTTGGCGGCCGCAGCCGCGGCGGCCGCGCGCGGAGAGGCCGGAGCGGCGGAGCGGCTGGCGGCGCTGGCTCCGGAGCATCCTCAAATCGCGGACTTCCTTGCCTACTGGAGAGCGCAGGCGCTGGCCGGTACGCGGCGGTTTGAGGAGGCAGCAGCGGTGCTCGGGCCAGTCTGGCAGACGCGGTTCCCCTCTTCCATCGCCGGACGTGCGGCAGTGCTGGGGGCGGAGTCGCTTGTCAAGGCGGGAAGGTTCGCCGACGCGCTCAAAATGCTGGAGCGGGGGGGGAAGGATCTTCCTGAGCCGCAGGCGACGCTGGCGGCGGCGCTGGCGCGTGAAGGACTCGGAGAGAAGACCCGCGCCGCGGAACTCTACCGGCTGGTCTACTGTTTCTACCCTCTGTCGAAAGAATCTTCGGCCGCGCGGGATGCGCTGGCGGCGCTCGAGAAAGACCCTTCTCTGCGTCTGCCTCCCATGCCGGACGAACTGCTGGCCGAACGGGCGGCGCGGCTGGCAGCCGCCGGACGGGATGCGGAGGCGCGCGCGGAATGGTTGTCGCTGGCGCGCTCGGGCGCGGCGCAGGAGATGCGGGAAACCGCCCAGGTGCGGGCGGCGGCAGCGCTGTATTCGCAACGGAAGACGCGCGACGCGCTGGCAGAGCTGGGCGCGATGCGCCTGACGAACACCGGGGCGGAGGCGGAACGCCTTCACTACATCGTGCTGTGCCACCGCCGGCTGGACGATCCGCAGGCGATGCTCGAGGCGCTGGCGGAACTGCGGCGCCTGGCGCCGAAGTCGCGCTGGACGCTCCTGGCGACCATCCAGGCGGCCAATCATTTTCTGGTCCGGAACGAGGCGGCGTCCTTCGTCCCTCTGTTCCGGGCGTGCGCCGAGGACTTTCCCGAAGAACCGGAGGCGGCGGGCTGCCATTGGAAGGTGGTCTGGCGCGCCTGGATGGACCGCAGTACTGCGGCCGAGGACCTTCTGAAAGAGCATCTCTCGAGGCATCCCGGGTCGGATCGTGCCGGAACGGTCCTGTATTTCCTGGGGAAAATTGAAGAAGAGCGGGGCAATTTTCAGTCAGCGCATGTCTATTATTCCGAATTGAGGTCGCGATTCCCGAACTTCTACTACGCCATGCTGGCGGCCTCGAAGCCGCAACCCGCCGCCGGAAACGGGGGCGGGGCCGGGCTTGCCGCGCGGTTTGTGGAGTCGGTCCGCTGGCCGGAGAGGCCGCGGAACGCGGACTTCCGCCCCGGCGAAGAGGCGAAGTGGCGCATCGCCCGGGCGCGCCATCTGGCGGCGGAATCGCTGGGTGTCTGGGCGGAGATCGAACTGCGCTTCGGTGCGCGCAACGGCAACTCGCCGTATGCACTGGCCCTGGAGGCGGCGGAGATCGCCGGCGCCCGGGGCGCCTGGGGCGTTGCCGTCCGGCACATCCGCGGGACCGTTCCGGGCTATCTTTGGTTGCCCCGTGAGGCGGCGCCCCGGCGCTTTTGGGAGCTGGCGTTTCCTTTTCCTTACCGTGATCTGATCCGGCGAGAGGCGCAAAAGCACGGTCTGGATCCGCTGCTCGTGGCGGCGCTCATCCGGCAGGAATCCGAGTTTGATCCCGAAGCGGTGTCACCGTCAGGCGCCATCGGGCTGATGCAGGTGATGCCCGCCACCGGGCGGGAACTCGGCAGGCGGCTCCGGATGCGCCCGGTGACGCGCCGCTCGCTCCACAATCCGGCGGTGAACGTGACTGTCGGCACTTACTTTCTGGCGCGGCTTCTCGAGTCAAGGCAGGGACGGGTGGAAGAGGCACTGGCGGCTTACAACGCCGGGCCCACACGGATTCCGGTATGGACCGGATGGGGCGAGTTCCGCGAGCCGGCCGAGTTTGCAGAGACGATTCCGCTGCAGCAGACCCGCGACTACGTCCAGATCATCCTGCGGAATCGGGAGATCTACCGCTGGCTGTACGAACCACAGGCGCCGGAGGCGAAGCCCCGCCCGCCTGCGTCGGTGAAGCCAGCCCCCCGGGCAAAGCCCCAGCCGGCGAAGCGTCCGCGGAAGTCATCCCTTCGGAAAGGAGCGAGATCCGATGCCGGAAAACGCTGACCGCTTCCGCGCCTCGCGTACCGCCGGATTCACCGAGAGTGTGATCCGGGAAATGACCCGCCTGGCGCTGCGCCATAACGCTGTGAACCTGGCGCAGGGGTTTCCGGACTTCCCGGCGCCTCGCGTGCTGAAGGAAGCCGCCGCGCGCGCGATCGCGGAGGACCGCAACCAGTATGCTGTCACGTGGGGCGCCGAGCCGCTGCGGCGCGCGGTCGCCGCCTCCTACAGGCGGTTCTACGGGATGGAGGTGGATGCCGACGCCGAGGTCACCGTCGTGTGCGGTTCCACAGAGGGAATGATCTCGGCGCTGCTGGCGACCACGAACCCGGAAGACGAGGTCATCCTGTTCGAGCCCTTCTACGAGAATTACGGCCCGGACACCGATCTTTGTTCCGCCACCCGGCGTTATGTACGACTGTATCCCCCGGATTGGAAATTCGATCTGGAAGAATTGCGCCGGGCGTTTTCCCCGAAAACGAAGGCGATTGTCGTCAACAACCCGCATAACCCCACTGGCAAGGTGTTTACCGCAGATGAATTGATGCAGATCTCGGGGCTTTGCCTGGAATTCGGCGCCCTTTGCATCACCGACGAAATTTACGAACACATTACATATGACGGCGCGCAGCACATTCCCATGGCGGCGTTTCCCTGGATGCGGGACCGCACGGTGACGGTCAGCTCGGCGTCCAAAACGTATTCGGTGACCGGCTGGCGCGTGGGGTGGGTGACGGCGCCGCCGGAGATCACGGCCGCCATCCGCAAGGTGCATGACTTTCTCACCGTGGGCGCGCCCGCTCCCTTGCAGCACGCGGTGGCAGAGGCGCTGGCGCTGCCGGACGAATACTACGAAGAACTGAAAGCGTCTTACGCGAAGCGGCGCCGGATCCTGGTGGACGGGCTGCGGCGAGCGGGTTTCGCCTGCGAGCCCCCGGCAGGGGCGTATTACGTCATGGCGGATATCCGCAGCGCCGGATTTGAGGACGGCGACGAGCTCTGCCGGCGCCTGCCGGAGCGCGCCGGTGTAGCGGCCGTGCCCGGCAGCAGCTTCTTCGACAAAAAAGCGGCCGGAGCGGGCTGGATCCGCTTCTGTTTTTGCAAGAAATATGAGACTCTGGAAGAGGCGGGCCGGCTACTGATTGAACGGCTCCGCACAGTCTGACGCCGCCGGCCTTGGCGGCAGCGGCGGCAGTGGCCATTCAGGTTCGGTTTCGAGGAAAGTCCGATGCTGCCTGCATTTCTCGTACCTGAGCTGGAAATCCGGGAGAATGGCAATGGCCCGGCTTTGGAGCTCGGCTCCTCGGCCGGCGGGCTGCTGACGGTGACTCTAGGCATCCACCGGATCATCGAGCAGGAGAGTCTGGACGTGGCGATCCACGGGTCCGGGGACGGCGTTCAATGGGAGGCCAAACCCTTGCTCGCCTTCCCGCAGAAGTTCTACTGCGGCGTTTATTCCCGGGTGCTCGACCTTCGCAATCATCCCGACGTGAAGTTCCTCCGCGCGCAGTGGAAGGTCAACCGGTGGGGAAGGGGCGAACAGAAGCCGCTGTTTGGCATTTACGTGTTCGCAGAGCCGCTGAAGGCGGGCGCGCTGAAAGCGGCGGTGTGAGGCGCGCCGTCAGAGCCTGTTGATGAGGCTGGCGACATAGCCGCCTCCGAAGCCGTTGTCGATGTTGACCACGCTGACGTTGCTCGCGCAACTGTTCAGCATGCCAAGCAACGCCGCCAGCCCGTGAAAGCTGGTGCCGTATCCCACACTGGTGGGCACGGCAATGACCGGGCAGCTCACCATGCCGCCGACGGCGCTCGGCAGCGCCCCTTCCATGCCGGCGCAGACCACGATCACGCGAGCCTGCCGGATCAACTCGTAATGCCCCAGCAGGCGGTGGATGCCGGCCACCCCTACGTCGTGGACCTGGAGCACGTCATTGCCCATCACCTCGGCGGTGACCACCGCTTCCTCAGCTACCGGAAGGTCCGTCGTGCCGGCACTGATCACCATCAGTTTGCCCTTGCCCTTCGGGCTGCGGTCCCGCCACACGCGCACCGCGCCGGAAAGGGGGAAGTACTCCGCCTCGGGAAAGCGCGTGCGCAGGGACTCAAACACCTCCCTGCTGGTGCGCGTCACCAGCACGTTGGAGGCGCGCTCCAGCAAGCGCGACGCGATGTTCACGGTCTGCTCCACCGTCTTGCCCTTGCCGAAAACCACCTCGGGCATGCCCACGCGGATGGCGCGGTGGTGGTCGATGGTGGCGTAGCCCAGAGTCTCGAACGGCATATGGCGCAGCCGCTCCAACGCCTGGTCCACATCCACAGCGCCGTCTCGCACCTGTTCGAGCAGGCTCTTGAGCAGATCCTGGTCCATCAGTCCCTCCCCGGCCGTCTAAAACTCCACCTGTGCCCCGGGCCGCAGCCCGTTTGCCTTGGCCATACCCGCGCGCACCTCCAGCACGTAGAGTGCATCGAAGGCCCCTCCGTAGGACAGGCAGCGGTCTTGGGGTCCCGGACAGGGCGGCGCCGCATGGACAACCTGCACCACACGTTTCTGCCCGTCCAGCCAGACGATGTCCAGCGGCACCTTCACCTGGTACATCCAGTACGGGTAGCGGCCCGGCTTGCCGTGGTAAAACAGCAGTCCGCGGTCTTCGGGCAAATCGTCGCGGAACATCATGCCCCGCGCCAGCTCTTCCGGCTGCACGAGCTGTTCGGCCCGGATGACTTTCCCGCCGGGAAGCCGGACGGGCACCGTGTTGTACTCTTCCGGCCGCATGGCCGTGCCGGGACCGCTGCAGGCGGAAAGTCCGGCCACCAGGATCCACACCGCCGGGCTGAGGGCGCGCATCTCTTAAGATGGTAGAAGAACCGCAGCCGCCCATGCATCCGGCCGCTCCTCTCGCCAGCCCTTTCAGCCGCCTTTGGCGCCGTCTTGTGCTCACGCTGGAGATGATCCGCTTCGAGCACTCCGTCTTCGCGCTGCCGTTTGCGCTCACCGCGGCGCTGCTGGCATGGCGGGAGACGGCGCTCCCGGCCGCCTCGCTGTGGCCACGGCTCGGCTGGATCCTCGCCTGCATGGTGACGGCGCGCTCGGCGGCGATGGCGTTCAACCGGATTCTCGACGCCGGGATTGACGCGCGAAACCCGCGCACGCGCAACCGCCACCTGCCCGCCGGGCTGTTGTCGCGCAGTTTCGCCTGGGGCTTCACGGCCGCCTGCTCCCTGCTGTTCATTCTTTCGGCAGGGATGCTGAACCGGCTGTGCCTGCAACTGGCGCCCGTGGCGTTGGCCATCGTGTTCTTCTATTCCTGGACCAAACGTTTCACGTCGCTGTCCCACCTTGTGCTGGGCTTCGCCCTGGGCATCGCTCCGGCGGCGGCGTGGATCGCCGTCGCCGGTTCGCTCGACCTGCGCATCCTCTGGCTGACGGCGGCGGTGACGCTCTGGACAGCCGGGTTCGACGTGATCTATTCTTGCCAGGATTACGAGTTTGACCGCCGCGAGGGGCTCTTCAGCCTTCCGGCGCGCCTCGGCATTGCGCGAGCGCTTGTGGCGGCACGCGCATTCCATGCCGTCATGATGGCTTCTCTGGCGATGCTCGCGTACAGCTTCGGAGCGGGCGCGCCGGCCTGGGCGGGCATCGCCGTGACGGCGGCTCTGCTCGTCTGGGAACACCGGCTGGTGCGCGCGGACGACCTGTCGCGCGTGGACGCCGCGTTTTTCACAGTGAATGGCTGGGTGGGAGTGTTATTCTTTGGTTTCTGGGCTGCCGACATCCTCTTCCGGCCACTGGGAGCTTGATTCCGTGATGACGACAACGCTTGAGACCCGCGTGTTCGACGATGCGCGCCTGTGGCCCGTGCTGGAGAAAGTGCAGCGCGGGGAGCGGCTCACCTTCGACGACGGCGTTCTCCTTTACCGCTCGCACGACCTGCTGGCCATCGGCTACATGGCGAACCTGGTGCGCGAGCGGATGCACGGCAACGTCACCTACTTCAACGTCAACCGCCACATCAATCCCACTGACGTCTGCGTCGCTTCCTGCAAGCTCTGCGCGTTTGGCAAGAAGGCGAAAGACCCGAACGCGTACACAATGTCGCTGGAAGACGTCTGGGCGCGCGCCGCGCAGGGCGCCGCCGAAGGCATCACCGAGCTGCATATCGTCGGCGGGCTGCACCCCGAGCTCACGCTGGATTGGTATTGCGACATGCTGCGCGGGATCAAACAGCGTTTCCCGCAGATCCACCTCAAGGCGTTCACGATGGTCGAAGTCGCCTACCTGTCGCGCC
The DNA here is from genome assembly GCA_964458495.1 of uncultured Arcobacter sp. Taxonomy (GTDB): domain Bacteria; phylum Acidobacteriota; class Terriglobia; order Bryobacterales; family Bryobacteraceae; genus JANWVO01. The sequence continues at coordinate 137,924 of CAYWJB010000002.1, read as the reverse complement.
GCTTCCGCATTCCTCTGGAAGAGGTCCTGCGCAGGCTGCGCGAAGCGGGGCTGGACTCGATGCCCGGAGGGGGCGCAGAGATCTTCTCCGAGCGCGTTCGCCGGATCATTTGCGACCACAAGATCGATGGCGGCGAGTGGCTGGAGGTCGCGCGGCTGGCCCACCGCATGGGCATCAAGTCCAACTGCACGATGCTTTACGGGCACATCGAGACAGAAGAGGACCGCGTCGACCACCTGCTGAAGCTGCGCGCCTTGCAGGACGAAACCGGCGGCTTCGTCACCTACATTCCGCTCGCCTTCCATCCCGACAACACGCCGCTCGAGCATATCCCGAGAACCACCGGATTCGCCGATCTGAAGAACATCGCCGTGGCGCGCCTGCTGCTCGACAACGTTCCGCACATCAAGGCCTACTGGATCATGATGACGCCGAAGATCGCGCAGATCGCGCAGCGCTTCGGCGCCGACGACATCGATGGCACGGTGGTGGAAGAACGGATCTACCACGACGCCGGCGCGACCACCAGCCAGGGGATGCGGCGCAGCGAGCTGCTGCACCTGATCCGCATGGCCGGCCGCGAGCCGGTGGAGCGCGACACGGAGTACCGCCGTGTGGAGCGCAACGAGGCGACTTTCGCAATCCTCGTCTGAGGCCGCCGTCAGCGGCCCAGGAACTTCTCGATCCGCGCCGTCTCCCGGTCGGCGTTGTCCAGATGCTTCTTCGCCGCGGCGGCGTCGCCGCGCTTGATGGCCCCTTCGGCCTCGTCCATGTAGAACTCCATCCGCTGCGCGGCGGCGGCGATGTCGCCCCGCAACCCCAGCCCCATGCGCGCCTGCTCCTGCTTCAGGCGGTTCAGGCTCGCCTGTGCGGCATTCACGCGCGCGCCCAGCAACATCAGGCGCTCGCGCAGCTCCGCCACCGCGTTTTCGTCCACCGCAGGCGCGGCAGGCTGCTGCGGCGCGGCTGCCGCGGGCGCGGACGGCTGTCCGGCGGGAGCCTGCGCCGCTGCGGCCGGCGCCGGCGCGGCCTGTTGCGTCTCCACGCGCGGCGGGCGCGTAACCGGCGCCTGCTGCGCCGGGCGAGGCGCGGCCGCCCGCCCTGTTGCGGCGCCGGAATCGCGAGGTTGCTCAGGAGCGGCGGCGGCCGAAGGCGCCGGTTGCAGAGGCTCCACTTGCAGCGGTTCGGGTGTGGCGGGCGTCCGTTCCTCGTGGGAGGCGGCGGGCTCCTGTGCCTGTGTCTGAACCTCCGGAGGGGTGGAGACAGGCGCCTCGGCGGTTGCCGGCTCGCCCGCCCTTGTGCCAAACAAACGGGGCAGCTGCATCGCCGCCACAATCAGCACAGCAATCGTAACGACCGATCCCAGCACCACGTAGAGAGCGCGGCTGGAGTGCTTGCGGGGCTCGGGTACCGGCGCCGCGCCCCATGCCTGCTCCGGGCCTCCCTGCGGCGCCGGCGCGTTCCACGCGCCCGCCGGAGTGGCGACGGGCTGCGCGGCCACCGTCACGCCGAGGCTCGAACCCAGATTGCGCAGCGCCGCGCCCATCGCCGCGGCAGTCTGGAACCTACGGGTGCGATCCTTCTCGATCGCCATCAGGATGATGTCGTTCAGCCCCTGCGGCACGTCCGGCATCAGCTGCACCGGCGGCACCGGTATCTCCTGGAGATGCTTCCGCATCAGCGAGTACTCGCTGTCGGCTTCGAACGGCACGCGGCCGGTGACCAGCTGGTAAAGCGTGATGCCAAGCGAATAGATGTCGGTACGGTGATCGATGTCGGCCACGCCTTCGATCTGCTCCGGCGAGATGTAGGGGAGCGACCCGACCAGGAAGCCGGTCTTGGTCATGGACCGGTCCTGGGCGAACTTGGCGATGCCGAAATCCAGGAGCTTCACCGTGCCGTCCGGCATGAGCATCATGTTGGACGGCTTCAGGTCGCGGTGGATGATGCCCTTCGCATGCGCGTAGGCCAGCGCGTCGCACACCTGAGCGATGTAGTGGATGGCATATTCCAGCGGGAGCGGGCCGGAACGGACCAGCTCGTCCAGCGTCACACCGTCGACGAACTCCATCAGCATCAGGAGCTGGTTCTCGAAATGCAGAGCCGTATGCAGCGCGGCGATGTTGGGATGGTTCAGCGTCGCCTGCAACTTGATCTCGCGCACGAAGCGTTCGCCCAGTTCGGGGTACTCGGCCAGGTTGGGCAGCAGGATCTTCATGGCCTCCACCCGGTCCGAGATCACGTTGCGGACCTTGTACACCTTGCCCATGCCGCCGGCGCCGAGCACGGCCAGCACTTCATAGTCTCCGATCCGGTCTCCCGGTTGATAGGACATGAACTCCTCCTCTTCGCGCCCCTCCAGGCGCCTAGTTTCTCACCGTATCGCCTACCTTTGGCGGCGTGGCGCCGGTGAAGGTGCCGACGGCGGATTCCTCGTCCGCTTCCGTGATCGTCAGCGTCCCGAGCGTGTCCTCCACCTTCCGGATCACCCGCCCGCTGGCAGGATCCTTGATCTCCCGCGAGAGCCGCCGCACGCTGAGCGTCATGCCCGGGCGCACGCCGGCGCGCGTGCCGACGTTGATGATGACCGTGTTGCCGGTGACGTCCGCCACCAGCCCTTCCACGGGCCGCGCCTTGCTCTCGATCCGCGAGGAGTTCGCCGTGAGCTGCGTGGCCAGCTGCGCCACCGCGTTGCGCGTGGCTTCGCCGAGAATCGTGTTGGCGAAATTCGTGCTGCGCATATCCACGACGCCGCCGCCTGCCGAGCCGCCGCTGCCCCCGGCGCCGAGCAGCGACGTGCCGCTGCGCTTGGACTCCCCTGCGCCCGTGGCCACGGCCAGGATCTCGCCCGTCTCCACGTTGACGAGCCGCGCCGTCACCGCCACCACAGCCTTGGCGCTGCGCACGCTTGTGCCGCCCAGCCCGTACTTGCCTACGCTGCGGCCAAAGCCGCCCAGGCCCACCTGCCGGTCGTCGCGCCCGAACTGCGTGATGGAACCGACGATGATGGCGTCGACGCCCAACAAACGCCCGATGCGCGCGGCGCTGGCCGGATCGGCCCGGTCGCTGTTGGAAAAGTTCTGCTCCGCCAGCAGCTTGTCCAGCGCCTTGCGTTCAATGACGGAGTAGGCCCCGCCCTCGACCAGCTTCTCCACCAGCATGTCGCTGATGCCGGTGCCCACGTCGACGTCCGTGCCGAAGATCGCCGCCACGCCGCTCCGCACCGTACCGTAGTCGAAGTTCAAAACGGCCACCCGCTTCTTTTGCGGCGCCTGGCCCCAGGCGGCGGAAATCATGAGTCCCAAGGCCGCCGCCACCATCCAGATTCGCTTCATCTCGGGATGAACCTCCACTGAGGGCAAGTGATCCGAACAAGTGCCCTCCATAGATTAAACGAAGAATCGCACTGCGACAAGCTGGGGAAAGCCCGGAAACGTCACCATTTGCGCGTTTTCCCGGTCTCGGTGACGTCGTAGCCGGCCGCCGCGGCCAGACGTCTTCGGAATCCGCCCGTCGACAGCACCTCGAACAGGCTGCGCACCGGAGGCAGTTCCAGATCCCCGCATCGCGCCGCCAGGTCGAACCGCTCTTCTTCCAGCGGGATGAAGTCGAGCCCGTAAGCCCGGGCCGCCGCGGAGACGGCGATGCAGCAATCGGCCTCGCCCCGGGCGACTGCGGCCGCCGCGGGCAGGTGTCCGCCGGCAACAGTCTCATAGCCGCGAATCGAGGTCCCGCCCAGCCCCGCCTGCCGCAACAGCCGGTCAAGCAGCGCCCGGCTGCCCGTGCCGGGCTCGCGGTTGACAAACCGCACTCCCGGGCGGGCGAGGTCCTCCACTGCCCGGAGCCGCAAAGGATTGCCGCGCGCCACCACCAGCCCCTCCTGCCACCGCGCGAAGGTCACCACGGTGAGCTCTTCGTCCGGCAGCGCCCGCCGGAGCAGCGGCAGATTCCATTCGCCCGTGGCCGGGTCCTTCAGGTGGACTCCCGCCACGCGCACCCGGCCCCTCCTCAGCAGGTCGATCGCCTTCCTGCTGGACACCGGCGCCAGCAGGACCCGGGCCGCCCCGGCGCTCTGCGCGGCCGAGGCCAGCAGCCCGAGCGCGGGGTCGCAGCCGGCCACCACCGCGCCTTCGCCGGCGTCTGGGTTCAGGCACTCCACTTCCACCCGCGCCCCGCCCAGCACGCGGCGGATGCGCCCGTCCATCTGGGCCAGGAAATAGCCTTGCATCCTGCACGGCGCGCACACCCACCCCGCGGGCGACCTCGCCAGCCGGACGGGCAGGTCCGGCTGCGGCGTGCCCGCAATCATCACCGCCCGGCAGATGCGGGGGCGCGCCTCCGGCGGCTCCGTTTCCGCCGCCAGTGAGAACAACTGGTCCACCGGCACGCCCAGCGCCTGCGCCATGCGCAAGGCCACCGCCGTGTTGGGGACGAACGTCCCGCTCTCGATCGCGTACACCGTCTGGCGGCTCACGCCGGCGCGCCGCGCCAGCTCGGCGGCGCTCATGCCGCACGCTTGGCGCGCCGCGGCCAGGCGAACCTGAATGCCCGTCGAGCCGCTCATCCGCCGATTCTCCCGGTCCGGAGAGGGAAGACGCAATGGTATACTTTCCTTGACTATGTCCAGTATAAATGACGCGTGGCGGCCCTGTCGCCTCCTGCTGGCCGCCGCGGCCCTCGCCTGGGGCCAGACAGCCCCGTCGGCCATCCAATGGCTGACCGCGCTCCAGTCCCTGCAGTCCAGGCTCGCCGCAGACGGGCCGGCCGGCGCCGGAGAGGTGGAAGCGGTCGCAGCGGAACTCCGCTTTCTCTACAGGGAGATCTCCCTGTCAAGGACGCTCGACACCGGCCCCGTGCCTGAGTCCGCCGGCGCGGCCGAGTTGCGCGATTACCTTTCGCGGCTCCGCGGCGAGATCGAACAGCAGGAGCGGCAGAGGCCCGGAGGCGCCTTCCGCCTCGGCCGAATCGGCATCGATGTGACCGCCCCGGGCTTGCAAACGCCCACGGCCGTGGTGCAGGACGAGCCTTCCTGGCGGGACTGGAACCAGCCCGCGCTCGCGTCCGCCCTGGGAACCCTGCCGGGCGTCACCATCCAGCGGATCGGCGCCCGCAACGAGCGCGCCGTCTTCCTCCGCGGCTTCGACGTGCGCCAGACGCCCCTGTACATCGACGGGATTCCCGTCTACGTTCCTTACGACGGCTATGTGGATCTGGACCGCTTCATCACCAGCGGCGTGCAGGAGATCCAGGTCGCCAAAGGGTTCACCTCGCCGCTGTACGGGCCCAACGCGATGGGAGGCGCGATCAACATCGTTTCGAAAGAGCCCGAGTCCAGCTTCGGCGCCGACGGCGGGCAAGGCTTCGCCTCCGGTGGCATACTGGAATCCTGGCTGAACCTCGGCAGCCGCTGGCAAGAGGGCTGGCTTTACGCGGGCTTTTCGCGGCTCTCGGCGGACACGTTCCCGCTGCCCGGCTCCTTTCGCGGCGCTCCCGCCCAGCCTCCCGGCGACCGTCTGAACGCATCCTCGGAAGACATCGACCTGCGCCTCCGCGCCGCATGGACTCCGTCCGGGGATGCGCAATACGTTCTCTCGTATTACCGGCATCGGGGCGGCAAGCAGCAGCCGCCTTACGCGGGAACTGATCCCGGCGTGCGCGTCCGCTACTGGCGCTGGCCGACGTGGGACAAGGAGTGCTTCTACTTTTCCGGACGCGGCCGCGTCCGTGCGAGTGGTTCCTGGACAGCAAGGCTGTTTTACGACAAGTTCGACAACCTGCTGCGCTCCTTCGATGACGCCCGCTACAGCACGCAGACGCGGGCCAGTTCCTTTGACAGCCTGTACGACGACGACAGCTGGGGCGGGATCGCGCAATATTCGGCGCGCGCCGGCCGCCGCCACACGCTCAACGCGTCGCTGTTCTACAAAGACGACACCCACCGCGAGCGCAACACCGGCCAGCCGTGGCGCAGCTTCCGCGACCGCTCGATCTCGGCCGGCGTACAGGACACGATCCAGCTTGGCGAGCGGCTCTCCGCCGTGCTCGGCTTCAACGCAGACCGGCTCTCCTCGCTGAACGCCGAAGACTTCCAGGGCGGCCGCGTGCTGCCATTCCCGCGCAACTCCCGCGGCGCGCTCAACGGGCAGGCCGGCCTGTTCCACACTCTGGGCGGCTCGACGAAGGCGCGTTTCACTTTCGCCCGCAAGACCCGTCTTCCCACCATGAAGGACCGCTACTCATACCGCCTGGGGATGGCGCTTCCCAACCCTGACCTCGGGGCGGAAACGGCCGCTCACTGGGAGACTGGCGTTTCCCGGCTGTTCGGCCGCGTCATGCTGGCGGAAGTGTCGCTGTTCTGGAGTGAAATCGGTGGCCTCGTGCAGCGCTACTACTTGCAGCCGAACCTGTTTCAGTTGCGCAATCTCGGCGACGTGCGCCACCGCGGAGGCGAAGTCTCGCTGCGCGGCTCGTCGTGGCGCGGGCTGGCCTGGGAGGCGAACTACACGTTTCTCGACCGCCGGTTCCTCTCCGCCGGAGACGTGACGCTAATCGACGTGCCGCGCCACAGCGGTTCCGCCCGCATGAGTTATTCTCCCTGGCGAAGGCTCAGCCTTCAGGCCAGCCTCCAGGCCGAAACGGGCCGCCTTTTCCAGAACGACGCCGGCCGCACCGGGCGTGTGCCCGGCTTTGCGGTCCCAGGGCTGGGGGCACTGGTCCGGCTTCATCCGCGGGCCGACCTCCTGGCCGGCGTGAACAACCCGGGCGACCGGTTCTACTTCGTCGGTGAAGGCTATCCTGAAGCCGGACGCACGCTCTATGTCAAACTCCGCTTCCGCCTCTGACGCCGCCCGGCTCTGGACGCGCGCCGCGGCGCTGGGGAGCTTGTGGGCGGCGCTGGAGATCACCGCCGGCAGCCTGCTGCACAACCTGCGCATTCCGTTCGCCGGCGCCCTGCTGGCAGCAGGCGGCGTGTTCCTCATCACCACGGCGCTGCAGCGCTGGCCGGCGCCGGGCCTGGCGTGGCGAGCCGCGCTCATTGCCGCTCTCATGAAGTCGATCTCGCCAAGCGCGATCATCCTCGGGCCGATGGTGGGAATCCTGTCCGAGGGCATCATCCTGTTCCTGGCCGTGTCCGTGCTGGGCCGCGGCCTGGCCGGCTGCGTGATTGGCGGGGCGCTGGCAGTGGCCTGGACGCTCGGGCAGAAAATCCTCTCGCTTCTGATCACCTACGGGCCCGATCTGATCTCCCTCTACGAGGGGCTGGTCCGTTTTGCGGCCAAGGCGGCCGGCTGGCAGTCGCTGGATCCGGAAGGAATCGTTCTCGGGCTGCTGGCCGTGCAGGGGTGTCTGGGCGCGGCGGCAGGCGCCAGCGGTTGGTGGATCGGCCGCAAGCGCCGGCAGGCGGGCGTCCAGGCGCTGAACGGCGCTCCTCCCGCCGCCACCGCTCCGCGGCTGGACGAGGAAACGGGGCGCCCGGCAGCACTCCCGCTGCTAGTGCTCATCCTGGTGCTGGGGCTCTGGTGGTTCGGCCGCGCCGGGCTGGCGGCGGGCGGCCCGCCGTTGCTGGCTGCGGCCTGGTTCGCCGCGTACCGCTACCGCCGCGGCATGCGCCGGCTGGCGAAGCCGCGCTTGTGGATCGAGCTGACGCTGGTGCTGCTGCTGTCGGGACTCGTGCTCGGCGCGCTGGGCAGCGGCCGCAGCTGGCGGGACGGCCTGCTTGCCGGCGCGGAGATGACCGTGCGGGCCGTTTTCGTCATCGTCTTCTTTTCCGCCGTTGGTACAGAGTTGAAGCGGGCGCCGTGGATGCACCGGCTCGGCAGCGGCCGGCTCGCTCCTGCGCGGCAGGCGCTGGAAGCAGCCTTTCAGGCGTTGCCGGATTTCATCGCCTCGCTGCGCGATCTGCCCGCGCTCTGGCGCCATCCGCGGCGCGCCATCGCCGAACTGCTCGACCGCGCCGAACTCTGGCAACAAGAGTTCGAGCGCCAGCACGCCCGTGCTCCGCGCATCCTGCTGACCGGCCCTAAGGGATCGGGCAAGACCACGCTGCTGGAAGCCGCGGCCCGCCAACTGGCGGCCGCCGGCCTGCGCGTGGCGGGCATTCTCTCACCCGGTTCTTTTGAAAACGGCCGGCGCGTGCGGTACGATCTGCTGATTCTCGACACCGGCGAACGGTTGCCGCTCGCCGAGCTCGACCCCAACGAGCCGCCGGACTCAGGCCGATGCTACCGCTTCCACCCCGAAGCGGTCGCCGCCGGCCTTGCCGCTCTCTCGCCGGAACGGCTTGCAGCCGCGGGCGTGATCTTCGTCGACGAAGTCGGGCCCATGGAGCTGCGAGGCGAGGGCTGGGCCCCCGCGTTGGACGGCATGGGCGGATTGCCCGCATCCGTGGTCTGGGTGGTGCGCCCGAAGCTGCTCGTGGAGGTGCGCCGCCGCTGGGGATGGGCCGAAGCGGAAGTGATCGAGGCGGCTTCGACCGCCGCGCCGGCGTTTGCAGAGATGCTGCTTCAGAGGCTTGCGGCGCGGGAGGAGGCCTGCCGGTAACTCAGCCCTGGTTGTCCTTCCACTCCTCGTACCAGGCCATCTGAATGGCTTCCAGCTTGGCTTCGTTGGACGCCATCGGGTCGTCGTCGAAGTCTTCGAGCCCGGTCACCATGCGATGCAGGTCGGTGAAGCGCACCGAGAGAGGATCCACATCCGGATGCGCCTCGTACAGCGCCATCCCGATGTCTTCGAAATCGTTCCAGGTCATCGTCGCCCCCTATTCGATCTTGGTGCCCTTCAGCGCCTCGCGGACCGCCGTATTCATCATGGTTTCCGCCAGCCGGCGTGTGGCTGCGTCCAGCTTCTCGATCCGGTCCCGGATCAGCAGGTAGTCGCCCGCATGGTAGACCATCTGAAGCTCGTTGATGGCGGCGTCGATGGCGGCGCGCTCTTCATCGCCGAGATCGAGCCAGGCATCGCTCATGCGCGCCTTGTCGACGGCGGCGAGAATGTTGTCCGCCTCCACGCGCGCTTCGCGCACCTGCCGCTCGCGCAAGTCCTCTTCCGCTTTCTCGTAGGACTCGCGGATCATCGCCTCCACCTGCTCCTCGGTGAGCCCGTAGCTCGGTTTCACCTCGACGCTCTGCTCCTTGCCGCTGCGCAGGTCGCGTGCGGTGACGTTCAGGATCCCGTTGGCGTCGATCAGGAACCTCACCTCGATGCGCGCCATGCCGGCGGGCATCGGCTCGATCTCCTTCAGGTCGAAGCGCGCCAGCGAGCGGCAGTCCTTCACCAGTTCGCGCTCGCCCTGCACGACGTGGATCAGCACGTTGCGCTGCCCGTCCACCGAGGTGGTGAAGATCTCCGTGGCGGAAGCCGGGATCGTCGAGTTGCGGTGGATGAGCTTGCTCACCACGCCGCCCATGGTTTCAATGCCAAGCGAGAGCGGCGTGACGTCCAGCAGCAGCTTGTCCTGCACGTCGCCCGACAGGATCGCCGCCTGCACGGCGGCGCCGAGCGCCACGACCTCGTCCGGGTTCAACTCCGAGTGCGGCTTGGCCTTGAACAGCGCCTCCACGGCGCGGCGGACCATCGGGATGCGGGTGGAGCCGCCGACGAGCACGACCTCGTCGATCTGTTCCGGCTCGAGCCCGGCGTCGCGCATCGCCTGGCGGCATGGCCCGAGCGTGCGGTCGACAATGTCGCGGATCAGGTTCTCGAACAGTTCGCGCCGGAGCTCGCGCTGATAGCGCCGCCCGCGGTAATCGATGTCGATGACCGTGGCGGGCTGGAAGGAGAGCTCTTCTTTGGCGCGAATCACCGCCTGGCGGATGGTCTGCACGGCTTCGCCGTTGTGTGAAAGGTCCTCGCCCCATTCGCTGGCGATGTCCTCGAGCGCAATGGCCAGCAGCCGGTTGTCGATGTCGTCGCCGCCGAGGTGCGTGTCGCCGTTGGTGGCCAGCACTTCGAAGATGCCCTCATGCAGGCGCAGGATGGAGATGTCGAACGTGCCGCCGCCCAGGTCGTAGACGGCGACGACGCCCTCGCGCCGCTTGTCCAGCCCGTAGGCGAGCGAGGCTGCCGTGGGCTCGTTCACCAGGCGCAGCACCTCCAGCCCCGCGATGCGCCCGGCGTCGCGCGTGGCCTGCCGCTGGGCGTCATTGAAGTAGGCGGGCACGGTGATCACCGCCTGGGTGATCTCCTCGCCCAGATACTGCTCGGCGCGGCGCTTGAGCTCTTTCAGGATCTGCGCCGAAACTTCGGGCGGGGTGAACGTGCGTTCGCCGAGCTGGAGGCGAATGACCTGCTCGCTGCCTTCGGCGATGCGGAACGGGAACAGCTTCAGCTCCTCGGCGACGTCCTCGCGCCCGCGCCCCATCAGGCGCTTCACCGAATAGACAGTGCGCTCGGGCGAGTCGATCAGCAGGCGGCGCGCCGGCTCGCCCACGACGAACGATCCGTCGGCGGCCACGCTGACGATGCTTGGCACCATGCGGCTGCCGTCGGGACCGGGGATGATCTCCGGGCCGGTCAGGTCCATGAAGGCAGCCAGCGAGTTAGTCGTGCCGAGGTCGATGCCGATGATGCGGCGCTTCTGCGTGGAAGAGAAGTCAATCTGAAAAGTACTCATGGGATTGGCGGAGGTGCGCCTTCAGGCGTTGCGTGCGGTCAGCTGTTTGTCCACTTCCTGGACCAGGTTGCTGATGTAGCGGCGGCGGTTCAACATCGAGCGGATGGCGGCGAGCGCTTCCTTGCGCTCTTCAGGCGGCGCGGCGTCATGACGGGCGAAGAGGGCTTCCAGGCTGCGGTCGATTTCGGCCAGCATGTCCAGGAAACGCCGCCGCATGGCGTCAAGCTGCGGCAGCACATCGAGATCGCCGCCACGCAATTCGTCGAGCGCCATGTTCAGCTCGAAGACCTCCTCGAGCAGCTCCGGAGGAACGTCTTTGTTGCGCTGGTCGCCGATGGGGAAGCCCTCCTGGCGCAGCACATATTCGGCGCGCTGGATCGGGTCCTTCAGCACGCGGTAGGCGTCGTTGAGAATGGAGGACGCTTCCAGCGAAAAGCGCCTCTCCTGCTCCGAGCGGCGCGTGTAGCGGTCGGGGTGGAGCAGCCGGCTGAGAGTGTAGAAGCGGCTCTTGAGATCTTCTGGATTGACGGCGAGGCGGCGGGGGAGATCGAAGAACTCGTAGTAGTCAGGCGTGGGCGCCTGGATGGTGTTGCAGTAGCGGCAGAAGAGCGATGCCGCGTCCTTCGCCCCGCAATGCCAGCAATCGTGCAGATGGGCCATCAGGCGGAAAATGACGTTCCGCACCCGCAGCTCTTCGTCGCGTGGGGATTGTCGAACGCAAAGCCCGAGTGCATCAGGGATTCCTTGTAATCGAGGGTCATGCCGTCGAGGAAGATCATGCTCTTCGGATCGACATAGACTTCCACGTCCTCGAACTGGAAAATGTGGTCCGACGGGCGCGGCCTGGGCTCGTAGCGGAACAGATAGCTCAAGCCCGAGCAGCCGCCGCCCTGCACGCCCAGCCGCAGACCGCCGCCCTGGACGCCCTGTTTGGCGAACGCCTCGCGGATCTTCTGGATGGCTTTGGGTGTGACCTGGATTTCCGGCATGGCCTCGTCTCCGGCCGGGCCCCGGCCGCTGCGCGGCGGGCGCCCGGCTCCAATTCCAGATTACGCCGTCTGCCCGGCGCTGGCGGGCACGCCCGCCTTCTTCTTGTAGTCCTCAATGGCCGCTTTGATGGCGTCCTCGGCGAGAACCGAGCAGTGGATCTTGACCGGCGGCAGGCTGAGCTCGTTGACGATGACCGTGTTCTTGAGCTCCAGCGCTTCCTCGACAGTCTTGCCCTTGAGCAGCTCGGTGGCCAGCGACGAGCTGGCGATGGCCGATCCGCAGCCGAAGGTCTTGAACTTGGCGTCCTCGATAATGCCCGTTTCCGGGTTCACCTTGATCTGCAGCTTCATCACGTCGCCGCATTCGGGAGCGCCCACCAGCCCGGTGCCCACGTTCGGGTCGTTCTTGTCCAGGCTGCCCACGTTGCGCGGGTTGTTGTAGTGATCCAGAACCTTGTCGCTGTATGCCATGTTTTCTCAAGTCCCCTTCTGCTTCAGTATTGGTACCGCAGTCGAATTCCTGCCGTCAGTGCGCCGACCACTCCACCTTGGTCAGGTCGATCCCCTCTTTCACCATCTCGTACAGCGGCGAAAGCTCGCGCAACTTCTTCACCACCTCCACCACCTTGCCGATCGTGTAGTCGATCTCCTCCTCCGTCGTGAAACGGCCCAGCCCGAAGCGGATGGAGGAGTGCGCCAGATCATCGCCCGCGCCCAGCGCCTTCAGCACGTAGCTGGGCTCAAGAGTCGCCGACGTGCAGGCGGAGCCCGACGACACGGCGATGTCGTTGATGCCCATCAGCAGGCTTTCGCCCTCGACGTAGGCAAAGCTCATGTTGAGGTTATGCGGGAGCCGGCGCTCCATGGTGCCGTTGATGTAGACCTCGTCGAGCTGCGCCAGGATCGCGTCCTTCAGCCGGTCGCGCATGCGCTGCAGGCGCGGCATCTCTTCCGGCATCAGTTGCTGGCACAGCTCGGCCGCCTTGCCGAAGCCGACGATGCCGGGCACGTTGAGCGTGCCGGAGCGCATGCCGCGCTCGTGGCCGCCGCCGTCCATCTGGGCGGTGAGCTGCACGCGCGGGTTCTTGCGCCGCACGTAGAGCGCGCCCACGCCCTTCGGCCCGTACATCTTGTGGGCCGTGCAGGAGAGCAGGTCGATGTTGTCGGCGATCACGTCCACCGGGATCTTGCCCACCGCCTGCGTGGCGTCGGTGTGGAACAGCACGCCCTTTTCGTGGCAGATCTGCCCGATGGTGCGGATGTCCTGCACGGTCCCGATCTCGTTGTTGCCATACATGATGGAAACGAGGATCGTCTTGTCGGTGATCGAGTCGCGCAGCTGGTCCAGGTCGATCAGCCCGTCGGGGCGCACCGGCAGGTAGGTCACGCGGCAGCCGCGCTTCTCCAGCCGCTTGCAGGTGTCCAGCACGGCCTTGTGCTCGGTGGCGGCGGTGATGATGTGGTTGCCCTTCTCCGCGTACATCTCCGCCACGCCCTTGATGGCGAGGTTGTTCGACTCGGTGGCGCCGCTGGTGAACACAATCTCCTTGGGCGAAGCGTTGATCAGGGAAGCGATCTGTTTGCGCGCCTTCTCCACGGCTTCTTCCGCCACCCAGCCGAAGCTGTGGTTGCGGCTGGCGGCGTTGCCGAAATGCTCGCGGAAGTAGGGGAGCATCGCTTCCAGCACGCGCTCGTCCATCGGCGTCGTCGCGTGATAGTCAAGATAAATCGGGAATTTCAACATGGCCGTCTCTTCCTCTCCATCGCCCTAACCGGGGATCACCGTCAGCGATCCTGCCCGCCCCAAACCCCGCGAGCCGCGCAGGGGATCCTCGTCGCTCAGGTCTGCTATCGTGATGCTCTCCAGCACCTGCTGGATTCGCTCATGCACCTTGCGCAGCGGCTCGCGCACGTTGCAGCAGCCGGCAATGTCGCAGTCGCTGTCGGCAGTGAAACAGTTGGTCAGCAGCACCGGACCATCGATGGCGCGGATCACCTCGAGCGCCGTGATCCGCGCCGGATCCCTCGCCAGCCGGTAGCCCCCGTTCACGCCCTGCTCGCTGACCAGGAACCCTTCCCGCACCAGCCGCTGCAAGACCTTCGACAGAATCGGCGCCGGGATCCCGTAAGCCTCCGCCATCTCCTTGGTGCTCGCCGAGCGGTCCCTGCCCAGTGTGGCGATATGCTTCAGGCTGATGAGCCCGTAGTCGGCCTTCTTGGTCAGCTTGAGCATGGCGGCTAAATCCCGGACCGAATCAGTCCACTTCCAACTATAGCATTCTGGACCAAATCGGTCAAGGTTCTTTGGGAGGGCCGCCCCGCGGCCTGTGGCCGTTCTCTCAACCGGGAGGGGCGGCGCGAAGGGTCAGGCTTCCAGGGCCTGCGCGATGTCGGCGATGACGTCTTCGACGGCCTCAATCCCGGCCGAGAAGCGGACGAGATTTTCCCGCAGCCCCATTGCCGCCTTCTGCTCCGGCGGCACGTCCCGGTGGGAGGCGATCCACGGATAGAGCACCATCGTGTGGACATCACCGAGCGAGGTAGCCCGCACGCACAACTTGAGCCGGTCGAGGAACGCGAACACTTGCTCGCGCGCCGCCCCGCGGATCTCGAAACTCACCATGCCCCCCATCAGCCCTTCGGGAAGCAGGCGCCGGATCACGGTGGCGTCCGGGTGCGCGGGGTCGTCAAGATAGAAGACGCGCTCGACGCGCGGATGCCGCCGCAGCCACGCCGCCAGTTCCGCCGCGTTCCGGCACTGCCGCTCCATGCGCAGCGGGAATGTCTTGATCCCGCGCATCGTGAGATAGGCCTCCATCGGCCCCATCACCGGCCCGGCGACGCGCGAGAACCGCCGCATCGTTTCGTAGTGGCCCTCGTCGCTGACGATCAGGCCGCCGAGGGTGTCCCCATGCCCGCCCAGATACTTGGTGGAGCTGTGCACCACCATGTGCGCGCCCAGTTCCAGCGGGCGCACCAGCAGAGGCGTGGCGAAGGTGTTGTCCACGATCAGCGCGGCGCCGCGCGCCCGGCACAGCCGCCCGAGCGCCTCCAGGTCGGCGACGCGCAGCAGCGGGTTCGAGATCGTCTCCACCAGCAGCGCGCCGGGGCGGAACTCCTCCATTGCCGTCCCCACCGCCGCCGCGTCGTTCGCGTCCACCAGCAGCGTCTCGAAGCCGAACGGCCCCAGCACGTCGAACAGCAGCTTCAGCGTGGCGCCATAGATGTCCCGCGCGCAGAGGACCCGCTTCGGCCGCTCTGCCAGCGCGCACATCAGCGCATGCTCGAGCGCCATCATCCCCGACGAGCAGGCCAGCGCGCCGTGGCCGTTCTCGAGCGCCGCCACCTGCTCCTCCAGCGCGTCGTTGGTTGGATTGGCGTAACGCGAATAGGCGTAGCCGTGCTGCTCGTGCGCGAAGATGCGGTCCTGTTCCGCCTGGCTCGAGCAGATCCACGAGGCTGCGAAATGCACCGGAGTAGAGACAGGAACCTGCTCCTGCGGCCGCTTGCGCTCGCCGGCATGCACGGCCTTTGTCTGTATCCTCATTGCTGCTTCCCTCTCGCGCCCCCGCTCATCCTACTTGCGCTT
The DNA here is from genome assembly GCA_964458495.1 of uncultured Arcobacter sp. Lineage (GTDB taxonomy): Bacteria > Acidobacteriota > Terriglobia > Bryobacterales > Bryobacteraceae > JANWVO01. Next base: position 122,734 of record CAYWJB010000002.1, on the reverse strand, counting down.
CCAGCGCACGCCGTCGCGGGTGTCTTCCACCACGATGCCCTTTTCGAGCAGTTCAGCCCGGATCCGGTCTGCGCGCGCGAAGTCCCGCGCCTTCTTCGCTTCGGTGCGCTCGCGCACGAGCGCCTCCACTTCCTCGTCGGCCAGCGTCCCTTCCTGCACCGTGGGCCGCAGCACGTCGAAGACGAGGTCGAAGTCCTCCAGCAGCCGCTGTGCGCTGGCACGGTTGCCCGCGCGGAACCGTCCCTGATCCATGGCGATGTTGGACTCGCGGACGAACTCGAACGCCGCCCCCAGGGCATCAGCCGTGTTCAGGTCGTCGTCCAGCCCCTCGTGGTAGGCGGCCAGGGCATCGGCGGCGCGCTTCTCCTGCTCCTCGTCCAACCCGCCGTCGAAGCGCTCCGTCTTCAGCCGGGTCTCGAAGTTCCGCAGCCTTTCAATCGCCGCAGCCGCCGCTTTCAGCCCGTCGAAGGTAAAGTTCAGCTGCTTGCGGTAGGGCGCCGAGACCAGCAGGTAGCGGATCGCCTCGGGCGAGTAGCCCCTGTCGAGAATGTCGCGCAGCGTAAAGAAATTGCCGAGCGACTTCGACATCTTCTGGCCCTCCACCATCAGGTGCTCGGCGTGGAGCCAGAAGCGCGCGAAGGGCTTGCCGGTCATGCACTCGCTCTGCGCGATTTCGTTCTCGTGGTGGGGGAAGACCAGGTCCACGCCGCCCGTGTGGATGTCGATCGTCTCGCCCAGGTACTTCATGGCCATCACGGAGCACTCGATGTGCCAGCCCGGGCGGCCCGGTCCCAGGGGCGTGTCCCAGAACGGCTCGCCCGGCTTGCGCGCCTTCCACAGCACGAAGTCCCGCGCGTCGGCTTTCTCATATTCGTCGACGTCGACGCGCGCGCCGGCCACATTGCCGCTGAAGTTCGTGTGCGAAAGCTTGCCGTATTCCGGAAAGCTGGCGATCCGGAAGTAAGTGGAGCCCTCGCTCAAGTAAGTGTGCTGCCGCTCGGCCAGCCGCTGGATGGCCTGCACCATGTCTTCGATGTGTTCGGTGGCGAAGACCAGCTTTTCCGGCCGCTCCAGCCGCAGCTTCGCCGCGTCCTCCAGGAACGCCTCCGTGTAGCGTTTCGTGTACTCCTGCAGGGTCTTGCCTTCGGCCACGGCGTTGCGGATGATCTTGTCGTCCACGTCGGTGATGTTCATGACGTGGAACAGCTTCCAGCCGCGCATCCGCAGCACGCGCCGCAGCACGTCCTGGAAGCTGAAAGTGCGGAAGTTGCCGATGTGCACGTAGTGGTAGACGGTGGGCCCGCAGGTGTACATCCGCACGGTCTGGCCGTCCAGGGGCCGGAACTCTTCCATCTGCTGCGTCAGCGTGTTGTAGAAGCGCAAGGGCATGGGGGGCTAAACTAGCTAGTTTAACCCTTGCAGCCGATCCGCTTTGAAATTCAGGCCGTCTGCCCGGCCACCGGCGCCCGCGCCGGGCTGCTTCACACCGCGCACGGGACGGTGGAAACGCCCGTTTTCATGCCGGTGGGGACACAGGCGACGGTGAAGGGGCTCACGCCGCGCCACCTGCTCGAGGAACTCGACGCGAAGATCCTGCTGGCCAACACGTATCATCTTTTTCTACGCCCCGGCCACGAACTCATCGAACGCCTTGGCGGACTGCACGGGTTCATGAAGTGGCCGCGCGCCATCCTGACCGACTCGGGCGGCTTCCAGGTGTGGTCCTTGAGCCAGCTGCGGAAGGTGCGCGAGGACGGCGTGCTGTTCCGCTCGCACCTGAACGGAGACGCCCATCTGTTCACGCCGGAATCGGTGGTCGACGTCCAACTGGCGCTGGGCAGCGACATCCTGATGATGCTCGACGAGTGCACGGCGTATCCGGCTTCCCACGCCGAGGCGAAAGCCTCGATGGAGCTCACCCTGCGCTGGGCCCGGCGCGGCATGGAGCACTACCGGCGCCGCATGGAAGAACGGCCGAGGCCGCAGGCGCTGTTCCCCATCGTGCAGGGATCGATGTATGCCGACCTGCGCCGCCGTTGCGCCGGGGAGCTGGTGTGGCTGGACGCGCCCGGCTACGCCATCGGCGGTCTGAGCGTGGGCGAGCCGCGGGCGCTCAGCCTCGAAATGGTGGAGGCCACCGTCCCGCTGCTTCCGCCGGACCGGCCGCGGTACGTCATGGGTGTGGGGCTGCCGGCAGAACTGCCGGAGTACGTGGCCCGCGGGGTGGACATGATGGACTGCGTGATGCCCACGCGCAACGCCCGCAACGGCTGCCTGTTCACCAGCGAGGGGCGCATCCTGATCAAGCAGGCCCAGTACCGCGACGACCCGCGGCCGCTCGACCCGGCCTGCTCCTGTTACACCTGCCGGACCTTCTCCCGCGCCTACCTGCGCCACCTTTTCCAGGCCGGCGAGTTGCTGTTCAGCACGCTCGCCACGCTTCACAACCTGACCCATTACCTTGACATCGCCCGCCGGATGCGAGAGGCTATTTTGCTTGGGACGTTTCCCGCGTTCTTGAGCGCCGTCCGCTCCTCCGGACCGGCCTGTGGCCCAGCCTCGACTGCCGGAGAAGCGGGCGAACCCTTGCCGCGGACGGCGTCCAGCACGGATCCCCGTTAGTGAACGGACCGCCCATGGCATTCCTGCTCCTCCTACAGTCGCCGCAGGCGCCGAGCCCCCTGCTGCAATTCCTGCCCATCATCCTGATCTTCGCCATCTTCTATTTCCTGCTCTTCCTGCCCATGCAGCGGCAGAAGAAGCAGCAGCAGAAGATGCTGGCGGAGCTTCAGCCCGGCGATGAAGTCCTGACCAACGGCGGCATCATCGGCACCATCCTCTCCGTGGGCGCCGACGACACGCTGGTGCTGCGCGTCAAGCCGGACAACGTGAAGCTGACCTTCGCCCGGGGTTCGGTGGCCAGCAAGATCACCGGAGAGAAGAAATCGTAAGCCCGACGACAGCGAGAACCGACATCCCATGAAAAGCCTGAAATGGAAAGCGGCTCTGATTGTGGCCATCACGCTCGGCTGCCTGTATGGCGTGATCGGACTGCCCAAATCAAAAGACGAGCTGGCCGCCAACTGGAACAAGAACATCCGGCTGGGGCTCGACCTCCGGGGCGGCAGTCTGCTTGTTGTCCAGGTGCAGCTTCAGGACGCCTTCAAGGTGGAGGCCAACACGCAGATCGAGCGGCTGAAGGAAGAGCTCGGCAAGCAGTCCATTGCTTATGCGTCGATCGACCACAACGATCCGCAGACGCTCGGCGAGGCCGACCAGATCGCCATCCAGGTGCGGGGCATCCCGGCGGAGAAATCGCAGCTGTTCCGCAACATTGTCGCCGAGCTCCTGCCCAGCTGGGTGCTGACGCCGCTCAGCTCCACCGACTACCGGCTGACGCTGAAGCCCACCGAGGCGCTGCAGATCAAGGAAGACACCATCACGCGCGCCATCACCACCATTGAGAGCCGCATCAACGGGCTGGGCCTGGCCGAAGCCAGCGTGCAGCGCCGCGGGGGCGCCGGCTCGGAAGCCGAGATTCTGATCTCCCTGCCCGGGCTGGACGACCCGGCGCGGGTGAAGAGCATCCTGCAGACTGCCGCGCTGCTGGAGCTGTATGAGGTGAAGGACGGGCCCTTCCCGCGCCAGGAGGACGCTCTGGCCAAGCTGGGCGGCGTGCTGCCTCTGAACACCAAGCTGATGCGCAGCGCTCCCCGGCCCGGAGATCCGGCGGGCGAGGGCTGGTATCTGGTGGCGCGCACGCCGGTCATCACCGGCCGCGACCTGCGTGACGCACGTCCCGCGCAGGACGAGTTCGGCAAGTGGGAGACCGCGTTCGTGCTCTCCCAGGAGTCCAAGGGGCGTTTCGCGCGTTTCACCGAGGCCAATGTGGGCAACCGCCTGGCCATTGCGCTGGACAATCAGATCCGCAGCGCACCGGTCATTCAGAGCCGGATCGAAGACCAGGGACGGATCACCGGCGCCGCTTCGCATCAGGAGGCCAGCGACCTGGCGCTGGTGTTGCGGGCGGGCTCGCTGCCGGCGGGCGTCGTGTACCTGCAGGAGCAGACCGTCGGGCCCTCGCTCGGGGCGGACTCCATCCGCAAGGGGCTGATTGCCGGGGCTGTCGGCCTCGTGTTCGTGGTCGCCTTCATGCTGGCCTACTACGCCGGGGCGGGCGTCAACGCCGTGGTGGCGCTGGTGCTGAACGGCGTGATCCTCATCGGCTGCCTCGCGTATCTGGAGGCGGTCCTGACGCTGCCGGGCATTGCCGGCATCATCCTTCTGATCGGCATGGCGGTGGATTCAAACGTGCTGATCTTCGAGCGCATCCGCGAGGAGATCCGCGCCGGCAAGGCGACTCTGGCAGCCATTGACACCGGCTTCAGCAAGGCGTTCCTCACCATCATCGACACGCACGTCGCCACGGTGGTGAGCTGCGCGTTCCTGTTCATGTTCGGCACGCCCGCCATCCGCGGGTTCGCCGTGACGCTCGTCATCGGCCTGGTGGCCAACGTTTTCACCTCGGTCTTCGTCTCCCGCGCCCTGTTCCAGTTCTCGGTGGCGCGGCAGGGGTTCAATCCGAGGATCAGCATCGGAATCTGACGGCAGCGGGGCGCCGGGCGCCCCGCGATTGTTTCGGGAAGCCTCATGGAGCTATTCAAGAACACTCAAATCGACTTCCTCGGCAAGCAGAAGTACTTTATCGGCCTCTCGCTGATCCTGCTGGCCATCGGCATCGGCAGCTGGGCGGCGAAGGGAGGCCTGAAGTACGGCATCGACTTCACCGGCGGCGCCAATATCAACGTCCGCTTTGCCTCTGCGCCTCCCATCGACCGCATCCGCGCCGCCATCAGCGCCCGGATCCCGGGCGAGATCTCGGTGCAGGAGGTTACGGGCGAGAACGAGGTGATCATCGGGCTGCCGCTGAAGGAAGACTCCGCCCTCCAGCGGGAGCGCGAGACGGTGGTCGAGACGCTCAACACCACATTCGGCGAGAAGACCGACCGGCTCGACCTGAACAACGCCAACCCGCAGGCGCTGGCCGAGCGTCTGCGCGAACCGCTCCAGCGGGCTTCGATCCCCATGAATGACGAGCAGCTGGCGCAGCTGGCGCGGCGGATCTTCGATTTCCGTAACACCCCCCCGCGCTCCGGCGTGCTGTCAAGCTTTGACCAGCTGAAGGAAGTGGAGGGCGTGACGCCGCAAATCCTGGAGGTGATCCGCCAGCAGTGCTATCTGGCGCCCTTCACCATCCGGGGGGCGGAAGTGATCGGCCCGAAGATCGGCGCCGAGATGCGCAACAAGGCGGTGCTGGCCGTGCTGTACGCTCTCGGCGGCATGCTCGTCTATCTCGCATTCCGCTTTGAGTTTGTCTATGGTCTGGCGGCGGTGATTGCCGTCTTCCACGACGTGATCATCACGCTCGGCTTCTTCTCGCTGACCGACAAGGAGATCAGCCTGAACGTCATCGCCGCCCTGCTGACGCTGGTCGGCTACTCGATGAACGACACGATCGTGGTGTTCGACCGGATCCGGGAGACGCTGAAACTTTCGCGCAGGGAGTTGACCCCGAAGATCGTCAACGATAGCATTAATCAGACGCTCAGCCGAACAGTGCTGACCTCCGGGCTGACCTTCATCTCCGCCCTTGCGCTGTTGTTGTTTGGCGGCCCGGTGCTGAACGGGTTTTCGTTTGCTCTTGTCGTGGGTGTGATCGTCGGCACGTACTCGTCGATCTTTATCGCCAGCCCGATCCTTGTCTTCTGGCATGAGAAGTTCCAGAAGGGGAGGAGGGCGGCGGCCCCGGCATCGGCCAAGTGACCTCCAGTCATGCAAATGCCCTGGAGAGACCGGCCGGAAAGAAAGTTGGAGGGACGGGCGGTTTTGGGAACCTCCCGCCCCGGATGGTGTCCATAGGATTGGAAACGGTCTCGGCCCGCCACGAGCCGGCGGCCCGGATCGAAGGAGAAGGAAGATCCCATGTTTGAACAATCCCTTGTTGAAGGACGCGCCAAAACCAACAAAGGGTGGACGGTCATCATCTCCACCACCCTTCAGGTTTTGCTGGTCGTTGTGGCGATCATCATCCCGCTGCTGAACCCGGAGATGCTGCCGCAGACGGCCCTTCAATCGATGCTGGTGGCGCCGCCGCCTCCGCCTCCGCCGCCGCCTCCGCCGCCGCCGGCAACCGCCGTAGTCCGCGTGCAGAAGGTGATCCCGCGCCAGTTCGACGGCTCCCGCCTGATGGCGCCCAAGCAGGTGCCGAAGGAAATCGCCATCATCAAGGAAGATGAGCTGCCGCCCTCCACGGGTGTCGGCGTAGTGGGTGGCGTCCCTGGCGGCGTGCCTGGCGGCACTCCCGGCGGCGTCATCGGCGGCATCATCAGCAGTGTTCCGACCGCCGCTCCGCCGCCTCCGCCTCCGCCCGTGAAGCAGGAGGTGAAGCCGGTGATCCGCCGGATCACCGTGGGCGGCAACGTTCAGCAGGCAATGCTGATTTTCCAGCCCAAGCCGATGTATCCGCCTCTGGCCAAGCAGGCGCGCATCCAGGGCACGGTTCGTTTCACCGCCATCATCGGCCGCGACGGGACCATCCAGAACCTGACTCTGGTTTCCGGTCACCCGCTGCTGGTGCAGGCGGCGACCGAAGCCGTCAAGCAGTGGCGCTACAAGCCCACGTTGCTCAACGGCGAGCCGGTCGAAGTGGTCACCCAGATCGACGTCAATTTCACGCTCAGCCAGTAGCGTGAGGCGGACGGCGATCCAAAAGGTCAAATGTAGTCCGTTCCATTCAACTCAACTCGCAGGAGAGAAAAGAAGATGCTTCTTCAATTGCAAGTCTGGTCGTTCCTGTTGCTCCAGGAAGCCGGCGCCGTCGGGTTCGACCTCCGTTCGATGTGGAACCAGATGGGCTGGATGGCGAAAGCGGTCGTCATCATCCTGTTCATCATGTCGGCATGGTCCATCGGCGTGATGATCGACCGCCTGATCGTCTTCAATGCGGCCCGCAAGCAGTCGCGTTTGTTCGCCCCCGCCGTTGCCGGCGCCCTGCGCGAAGGCAAGCTGGATGAGGCGATCAAGATCGCCGACCGTTACAAGAAATCCCATCTGGCGAAGGTGGTGGTGGCCGGCCTGCAGGAATTCCGCGCGCACGAAGTGAGCGCCGAGATTCCTGGCGACATCGTCGAGGCGTCCAACCGCGCCCTGGAGCGCGCCCAGGCGATCGTCCGTTCCGAGCTGGACCGCGGCATCAGCGGCCTTGCGACGATCGGATCGAGCGCCCCGTTCGTGGGCCTGTTCGGCACGGTGGTCGGCATCATCAACGCGTTCAAGGGCATTTCGACCGAGAAGTCCACGGGCCTCGGCGCCGTGGCCGGCGGCATTTCGGAAGCCCTGGTGGCTACGGCCATCGGCCTGTTCGTCGCCATCCCCGCGGTCTGGATGTTCAACTACTTCAACGAGCGCCTGAAGGCGTTCGACGTGGAAATGTCGAACTCCAGCTCCGAGCTGATCGACTACTTCCTGAAGCGGATTCGCGCCGGGGCCGTGAAGTAAGGTTCCGGCAGGAGCCTGGCGCCCGCGCATGGACTTTCCGGCGAGTTGAAGCCTGAGGCGGGGAGCGGCTTACGGCCGCTCCCCGCAGCAGGGCGGAGCCGGATCGAGTGTGAGGCAAGGAGGCCTGGTGAATGGCTAAGAAATCCAAGATTCCGCAGGCGATCTCCGACATCAACGTCACGCCCATGGTGGACGTGATGCTGGTGCTGTTGATCATCTTCATGGTCGTTACGCCGATGCTCTCCAAGGGCGTCAGCGTGGACCTGGCCAAGACGGCGAACCCGATCGCCATGAACGATGCCGACAAGGAAGACGCCGTGGTTGTCGCGATCACCCGCGACGGCAAGGTGTTCCTCGGCTCCAAACAGACAAACCCGGCCGACATCGCGCCGAAGGTGAAGGATCTGCTCGCGAACCGTCTCGACAAGACGTGCTACGTCAAGTCCGACGCGCGGGCAAGGTATGAACGCGTGGTCGAGGTGGTCGACAATCTGCGCGCCGCTGGTGTGGACAATATCGGTCTGCTGACCGAGCTCGATGCCAAGGCGAAGGCGCGCATGGAAGCCCTGAGCGGGGGCGCCGCAACGACGGCGCAGTGAGCAGCGGCGCTGCCGGGCGGCAATTCCCCGGCGCGGCGTCCGCGTTTGGCCCCCGGCGTGGGGGCAGGTAGAGATTGAGTACCGTCAAGGAGAGTTGCTATGGGAATGGCAGTGGGCGGCTCCGGTCAGGGACCGAAAGCCGACATCAATATGACGCCGCTGATCGACGTCCTGCTCGTTCTGCTCATCATCTTCATGGTGATCACGCCGCTGACCCCGAAGGGGCTTGAGGCGCTGATCCCCCAACCCCCGCCGCCGAACGCCCCGCCGCCGGAGGTGGACCGCACGGTGGTCATTATCATCAACAAGGACCGGTCCATGATGCTCAACACCGAGCCGATCAACGAAGACCGGCTGGGCGAGAGGCTGCTGGACGTCTTCAAGACGCGCGCCGAGCGAGTGGTCTTTGTGAAGGCGGATCCCGACCTTGAGTTCCAGTACGTGGCCAAGGCGATCGACATCGCCAAGGGCGCGCAGATGGACAAGGTCGGCCTGATGACCGCCAAGGTCGAGGCGGGCGAATAAGCCGGAGGTACGCTGGATGAAACGCAATATCCTCATCACGCTTGCGGCTGCCGCCGTGCTTTTGCTCGCCGGTTCCATGGCGGGTTGCAAGAAGCTGGAGGCGCGCGACAACCTGAACAAGGGCGTCGCGGCGTTCAAGAACGCCAAGTATGCCGATGCCGTGGAGTTCTTCAAGCGCGCAATCGAGCTGGACCCGACTTATCCGACGGCAAAGTTGTATCTGGCCACGGCCTATATGAGCCAGTACATCCCCGGGGCCGAGTCGCCGGAGAACCTTGCCTTCGCCGAGAATGCAGCGAAGTACTTCATGGAGGTCCTCCAGGACGATCCCAACAACACCACGGCCATCAAGTCCCTCGCGTCCCTGGCTTATCAGCAGTCCAGCGGCGCGCCGACGGTGGAACAGAAGCTCAACCGCCTGGACAAAGCCGCCGAGTGGTACAGGAAGCTGATCCAGGTGGACCCGAAGGAGAAGGAAGCCTACTACTCCTTGGGCGTGATCGCGTGGGCGAAGTTCTATCCCCAGTGGATGGCGGCGCGCAACAAGCTCGGGATGAAACCCGATGAGCCCGGACCGTTCAAGGACAAGAAAGTGCGCGAGGAGCTGCGGGCGAAGTACTGGGATCTGATTGAGGACGGGATCCAGAATCTTCGGAAGTCGCTGGAGATCGACCCCGAGTATGACGACGCGATGGCCTATCTGAACCTGCTGCACCGCGAGCGGGCGGATCTGCACGCGGAAGTGGCGGAGTATAAGAAGGACATCGACGAGGCCGATATGTGGATCAACAAGACGCTGGAGACGCGCAAGATCAAGGCGGAGCGCCAGCCAAAGTCCACGGGCATCGTCAGCGAGCAACAGTAACCGCCGCTGCGGTTCAGCCGCGCGGTTCCTGTAAAATGAAGGCGAGAGCATGCGCTCTCGCCTTTGTGTTTGGCGGCTTCCGAAAGTGACCCGAAGACAGCCCGCATCCGCAGCTCCTGCCGGGCAGCCCCCGTGCGAGGAACCATCCGGCCCGGTCATCCCGGCAGAGATTGAGGCTGCCTATCAGGGTCTGGAGAACAAACTGCGCGAGAGACGTCCGGGCGAAGAACTCTCTCCCCTGCGCCGCGCCTTCGAGTTCGCCGCCGCCCGCCACGCCGGGCAAACGCGCGACTCCGGCGAGCCGTACATGGCGCATCCCCTCGCCGTCGCCGAGATCCTGGTCGAAATGCAGATGGACCAGGTCTGCCTGGTGACGGCGCTCCTGCACGACACGCTGGAAGACACCTCGGCAACGCTTGAAGAGATCCGCCGCCTGTTTGGCGAAGAGGTGGCGCGCTGTGTGAACGGCGTCACCAAGCTGAGCAAGATCGAGATGCACAACCGCGAGGAGCGGCAGGCGGAGAGCGTCCGCAAGATGCTCCTGGCGATGGTGGAAGACATTCGCGTCATCATCGTCAAGCTGGCCGACCGGCTGCACAACCTCCGGACTCTCGGCTCGCTCTCGCGCGAACGGCAGGAGCGGATTGCCGCGGAGACGCTTGAGCTGTACGCTCCCATCGCCCACCGGCTCGGCATGGGCAAGCTGCGCGCCGAACTGGAGGATCTCGGTTTCCAGTATCTGGATCCCGACACCTGGAAGGAGATTACAGAGGCGATCGAGCAGCGGCGGCAGGCCAGCCACCTGGACCTGGACTCCATCCGTGCCCACATCGAGAAGCGCCTGAAAGAGGAAGGGATTCCCGCGCGGGTCGAGGCGCGGATCAAACGTCCCTGGTCGGTCTACCAGAAATTGCGGCGGCAGAAAATCACCATCGAACAGGTCTACGATCTGTTGGGCGTCCGGATCATCACGGATTCGGTGAAGAACTGCTATGCCGCGCTCGGGATCATCCACCACGAATGGCATCCCATTCCGGGGCGGATCAAGGACTTCATTGCCATCCCGAGGCCGAACCTGTACCAGTCCCTGCACACCTCGGTGATGGGGCCCGGCGGCGTGCCGTTCGAGGTGCAGATCCGGACGGAGCAGATGCACCGTCTCGCCGAAGAGGGCATCGCGGCGCACTGGAAGTACAAGGAGGGCCGGAGGGGGCCGGCAGAGGACGACCAGCGCATTGCGTGGCTGCGCCAGCTGGTGGAATGGCAGCGCGAGATGCGCGACCCTTCGGACTTCCTTTCCAGCCTGAAGGTCGACCTGTATCCGGAGGAGGTCTACTGCTTCACGCCGAAAGGCAAAATCGTGGTGCTGCCGCGCGACGCCACGCCGGTGGACTTCGCCTACGCCATCCACACTGATGTCGGGCACACATGCACCGGAGCCCGGGTGAACGGCCGCATGGTGCCTCTGAAACACCCTCTGCGCAACGGCGACGTAGTGGAGATTCTCACCCAAAGCGGCAGCCGGCCCAGCCGGGACTGGCTCGCCTTCGTGAAGACGGCGCGCGCCCGAAACAAGATCCGCCATGTGATCAACGCTACCGAGCGGGAGAAGGCCATAGAGCTCGGCCAGCGCATCCTGGAGCGGGAGGCGCGCCGGCTCGGCATCGCGCTGAGCCGCGTGAGCCGCCAGCAGATGGAAGCCGTCGCCGCCGAATACGGCTGCGCGAAGATCGAGGACCTCCACGCCTCGCTTGGGTGGGGGAAGTTCTCCGCCCGGCAGGTGCTGGGCAAGCTCGCTCCCGAAGCGGTGCCGGAAGAGGTGCCGGCGGCGCCGGAGCCGGCGGAGGCGCCCGCGCAGCGGGAGAAGACGGGCGAGGTGGGCGACTACGTGATTCAGGTGAAGGGTGTCGACGACCTGCTCACCTACCGCGCCAAGTGCTGCAACCCGATCAAAGGCGAGCCCATCGTGGGCTACATCACGCGCGGCAAGGGCGTGGCCGTCCACTCAAAGAGCTGCCCGAACGTGCAGAACCTGATGTATGAGGCCGAACGCCGGATCGAGGTCGAATGGGCGCGTTCGGCCAGTTCCAGCTTCCATGTGAGGCTGGTGGTCCGCACCGACGACCGGGCGGGGATGCTCAACCAGCTCACACAGATCCTGTTCGACGACAATGTGAACATCCGCAGCGTCGAGGCGCACGCCGACGAGAAGAACTTTGATTCGGCGATGGTGGAGATGACTATCGAGGTGCGCGACAAGAAGCAGCTGGAGCGCCTCGTTCAGGCCATGCGCCGCGTGCCGGGCGTGCGCGACATCGAAAGAATCCACTGATCCTGAGTCCGCCTGCCAGAGCCATGACGATCAGCACAGATCCCCAGCACATCGCTGTTTCCCGCTCCCGGGGCGTCACCATCGACTGGGCCGACGGCCACCAGAGCCACTACAGCTGCGAATACCTGCGCGACCACTGTCCCTGCGCCACCTGCACCGGCGCGCACGGCACCGAGCCGCAGCCGTCCTCCTATTCGAAGCCGCAGGCCAGTCCGTTCCCGATGTACCGGCCGAAGCTGAAGATGGAGCGCATCGAGGAGGTGGGAACCTATGCGTTCCGTGTGGACTGGAACGACGGCCACAGCGCGGGCATCTACAGCTACGAATATCTGCGCCACATCTGCCCCTGCCCGGAGTGTGATGCGGCCCGCCGCTCCGGACTGCTCTGAGCCGGCGACAGGCCGCCCGCGTCCTCAGTAACGCCAGCTCTTCAGATCGGCGCCCGGCGGATGGTTCTCTTCCATGCGCTTGAGGATGCGTGGCAGGTACATGGTGTTGTACCGCAGGCGGCTGATGGCGTTGGGCAAGTTCGGGTCGCCATTCCAGCAGTGTTCAAAGCGGTCGCCGTATGCCACGACAGCCTCGGCCGGAGGGTTCCGGAGCTTCTTCAGGGCTTCCTCCATCAGGTAGACGGCGTTGTTCAGGTAGTAATTGTCCATGTCGCCCACGTAGATGTGGATCTTGCCGCGAAGTTTTGGGCCGAGCTTGCTCCAGTCGCGTTCCAGAATGTGGCGCAAATCGTAGTTCTCGCGCCAGTATTCAGCGACCTTCCTGTCGATGGCGCCCGTGATTTTGTCGAAGATGCGCGCCGGGTAGCCGTCCGGACCCATGGGAGAATACACGGCCTCCCAGATGTCGAACTGCTGGCCGCTGCGCGAGCGCGTGCCGAGCGCCAGTTCCATGCGGTTCATCTGCTCCAGCGTGATGGACACTTCTCCCAGCCAGTTCCGCTTGCCGGGGCGCGGAACACGCAAGTGCGGACCTTCCACATAGTAGGCGTTCTTGTCCTCGTACAGGTTGATGAGCGTGTAGGCGCGGAAGTCGATGGGATCCGGGCAGGCCGCGAAGGTCCCGTTAAAGTCGTCGGGGTAGAAGATCTGCGCCGCCAGCGCCTCCCATCCGCCGGTGGAACCGCCATATGTAAAGCGAGCCCATCCTTGGCCGATTCCCCGAAAACGCCGCTCGATTTCCGGGATCAGCTCGCGCATGATGGCGTCGCCATACGGCCCAAGATTCGCCGAATTGACGGCATAAGAGTCGTCGTAATAGGGATTTGCGTGCTGAATTTCGACCACCAGAAAACGGGGGAAATCCGCTGAAATCCATTTGCGGTAGAAGTCATACGCCTCCTGTTGCTGGGTCCGGTTGTAGCCGTGGAGGCGGAAGCGCTCGCTATAGTCCGGCTTCAGGTCCGGATCGGGGGGCTCGGCGCGGAAACCGCTGAAGTCGGCCGGGAAGTGGCCGTGGAAGACGATGAGCGGATAGCGGGCCTCCGGGTGCTCGTCGAAGCCGTGAGGCAGCAGGACATGGGCGCCCAGATAGACGGGGCGGCCCCAGAACTCGCTGAGCAGCCGGCTTTGGATACGGATGTGGCGGATGTACTTCGTGTCCTTCGGCGGCTGGATGGGCGGAATGGACTGGTCGAGCGCCAGCGTGATTTTGGCGTCACGGCGCAATTCGACCGGAACAGGCTTCGAGTAAAGGTTGCCGGGCGCGCGGTTCCACTGCCGGCCCTCGCCCCGGTCCACGGGGAGCTTCAGCACGCGGCCGTCCTTCAGGCGGTAGGTGTCGTAGATGTCGAGCAGCGCCTGTGCGAAGTACTTGCCCGGCTTGAGATCCGCGAGGCTCGAAACAGGATAGCCGGGCGTGTCCGGACGGAAGAGGACCGGTGTGCCGGGGCGCCAGCTTTCCACGTCCTGCCCGAAAACGATCTGGGTTTTCGGGCCGTCGGTGATCTGAAAGCGCGGCTCGGCGGAAGGATCGGTGGAGAGCAGGAGGAGGAGCCTGCCGTCAAGCGGCTTGTCCGCGCGGGCGGCGGGCAGGGAGACCGTGAAGGTCTGCCCCGCCGCCACGGCAGCGACGAGGATGGCGATTACCAGAGCTTGCATTGTTTCTCCGGCGGGCGGACCATGGGGTCGCCCGGCTTGCACCCGAAGGCCTTGTGGAATTCGGGCATGTTTTGCAGGGTGCCGATGGCGCGGAAGCGCGGCAGCGGATGCGGGTCCGTGTTCAGGCGCAGGCGCATGGCTTCGGGCCGGTCGATGGTGGCCCAGACGCGGGCGAAGGCGAGGAAGAAGCGCTGGTCGGCGGTGAACCCGTCCAGTACCGGCCCCTCCTTGCCTTTCAAGGAGCGCTTGTAGGCGCGGTAGGCAAGCGTGAGCCCGCCCAGGTCGCCCAAGGCTTCTCCGACCACAAGCTTGCCGTTGTGGCGGAGCCCCTCGCCGACATCAAGCGAGTCGAACTGTTCAATGATGCAAGCCGTGCGTTCCTCGAACTTCTTGCGGTCCTCCGGAGTCCACCAGTTCCGCAGGTTGCCCTCGGCGTCGTATTTCGAACCCTGGTCGTCGAAGCCGTGTCCCATTTCATGGCCGATCACGGCGCCGATGGCCCCGTAATTCACCGCGTCATCGGCATCCATGTCGAACATGGGAGGCTGGAGGATTCCGGCCGGGAAAGCGATCTCGTTCATGGTGGGGTTGTAGTAGGCGTTGACAGTGGGAGGCGTCATCCCCCAGTCGTTGCGGTCGATCGGCTTGCCGATCTTCGAAATCTGGTACTTGCGGCCGAACTCGGTGGCCGAGCGCACGCTCTCGAAGAAACGGTCCCGGCGGACCGTGACACCGGAATAATCGCGCCACCGGTCCGGGTAGCCGATTTTGGCATAGAAGGCGTTGAGTTTGGCAATGGCGTTTTTCTTCGTCTCCGCCGTCAGCCAGTCCGCTTTCTGGAGTTCCTCGCGGAGAGTGGCGCGCAAATTCTCCACCAGATCCAGCATCCTTTTCTTCGCTTGAGGCGGGAAATGCCGGGAGACAAATTCCCGGCCGAGCGAATCGCCCAGGGCGCGGTCCGCCATATTGGCGCACTCCTGCCAGCGGGGCAGAGGCTCCTTGACGCCGGTGAGCACGGCGCTGGAGAACTGGAAGTCCTCGTCGCGGAATGGCTTGGAGAGCATGTACGAGGCGCTCTTCACCAGCCGCCACTTCAGCCAGGTTTTCCAGTCTTCCAGCGGCACAACCGTCATCTGCGCGTCGAGCTTCCTGAGAAACCCGGGTTCGCTGACGTTCACAGGCGTTGTCTCAGGCAGGTCGAAGAGGCGGTAAACGGCCTTCCAGTCGAAGTTGGGGGTCAGAGCATTGACGCCGGCGAGATCCATCTTGTGATAGCGGGCGTAGGGGTCCCGGCGCTGCACGTTGGTCAGCATGGATCCCGCCAGTTCCTTTTCAAACGCCATGACTTTCTGCGCGGCGCCGGCAGCCTGGTCCTGCGGTTCGCCCATCAGCACGAACATCCGCTCGACGTGCTTGAGGAACTCCTCCCGGATCTTCTGTGAACGCGGGTCCTCACGGAAGTAATAGTCGCGGTCGGGGAGCGAGATGCCCCCCGTGCCGATGTTGGCGATCATCTCCTTGCTGTTCTTGAGATCCGGCAGGGCGAAGAGAGCGCCGGGCGCGAGTCCGGTCATCTGGAAGTCGACAAGCACGGTGCGCAGCCCGTCCAGGTTCGAGATCTTCGAGATCCGCTCCAGATCGGCGCGGAGAGGTTCCAGGCCGCGCGCATCCATGGCGGCGGTATCCATGCAGGCAGCGTAGAGATCGCCCATCTGTTTGACATAGGCGGGAGCGCCGGGGGGCGCAGCGGCGGCTTCCTCAAGAATCGCCTTCAGGCGCTCGCGGTTATTCTCGTTGATCACCGCCATGGTGCCCCAGCGGGCCAGGCGCGCCGGCATCGGGTTCCGGTCCAGCCAGCCGCCGGCGGCATAGCGCCAGAAATCTTCGCAAGGTTTGCAGGAAGGATCGAGGTCTTCCTTGTGGATGCCGCTCTTCTGCGCAGGCAGGGCGGCCGCCAGCGCGAAGGCCAGCCAGAGGATGCTGGTCAGCTTTCTCATGCCTACAGTTTATCCGGCGGCGATGCCGAAGACGTTCTGGGCGTACTGGCGGCTGCGGCGGAGGTTCTCCTCGAGCGGGCGGGTGACGGCCGTTTCCTTGTCCCAGGCCAGCTCGACCGAAAGGAAGCCGGTGAATCCGGTCTGGCGGAGATACTGGGCGACCAGGCGGTAATCGATGTCGCCGTCGCCGAAATCCTCGGTCCAGACGCCGCCGCGGGAGTTGCGCACGTGGAGGCCGTAGAGCCGCGGGCCGCATTCCTTCAGCAGGGTCATGACGTCGAGTCCCGCGCGGTAGACCCAATGGGTGTCGAGGCAGACGCGGAGCCAGCGGCGTTCGGTATTGGCCAGCATGAAACGCCATTCGCGGCCGTTTTCGGCCAGTTCGGGAGCGTGCTGGTGGAGCATGAGCCGGACCCCGGAATTCCAGAGCGCCCATCCCAGCGTGTTGAGCGCTTCGGCCTGCACTCCGAGTTCTTCATCGGTCTTCGCGCGGCCAACCGGGTTGGGGTTGAACACG
This sequence comes from uncultured Arcobacter sp., assembly GCA_964458495.1. GTDB lineage: Bacteria > Acidobacteriota > Terriglobia > Bryobacterales > Bryobacteraceae > JANWVO01. Next base: position 106,234 of record CAYWJB010000002.1, on the reverse strand, counting down.
ATGGCATCTAAAGGCCTGTGGCGCAGGATGCGCTGCGCCAGCTCCACGGTGGTTGCGATGGTTTGCCGGGCGGAGTCCGGCGTGTGCATCGGGCCGCCGTTGTAAACGCAGGAACAGGCGAGCCCGGCCCGCTCCAGAGCCTGGAGCGTAATGCGGTCCAGACCGGGCTCGAAGAACAGGCTCATCAGTTCGACGTCCGCGTACCCGGCTCGCGCAAACGCCATGCAGATCTCCGGCACATGATCCTGCGCGCGCTGGCCGAGGCGGCTGTAATACTGCGTCCAGACATAGACGCCTGCCTGCATCACAGGGTTGTATTCGGGAGCCGCCAGAGCGGCTGGCGCCGCGCTGGCGGCGGCGAGAAAGATACGGCGGTTCATCCTGCGGGTCTCCCCGCAAACTATACCCGAACCGCGCCCGCCGCGCCAGTTTTAAGCCGGGGCGCTTCTCGGCACGAAGCGGAGCGCCGCCGAGTTCATACAGTAGCGCATGCCGGTCGGGGGAGGGCCGTCGGGGAAGACATGGCCAAGGTGTGCCTCGCAGCGCGCGCACTGCACCTCCACGCGCACCATGCCGCAGGAATAGTCCTTCTCGAGGCGCAGGTTCGCAGCGTCCAGAGGAGCGAAAAAGCTTGGCCAGCCGGTGCCGGATTCGAACTTCGCTTTCGAATCAAACAGCGCCGTTCCGCAACAGACACAGCGGTAGATTCCGTCTTTGTGGCAGTCCCAGAGGGCGCCTGCAAAGGGCGGCTCGGTGCCCTTGTTCCGGGTAACGAAGCAGACATCCGGGGCCAGCTGCCGGCGCCATTCCTCTTCGTTTCGGCGCACGGGCTCGACCTCCGAATAGCCGAGAAAACGCCCGGAGTCGTCGAATTCCGCAATTTTCATCGGTTTCCCTCTCAGGAACGGCAATCTCATTTCTTGCCGCCCCGCACCAGCCTGGGGCAGGCTTTCCTCAATTTCTGCACCTTGGGAACCGCATTGAAGTAAATGTAGGGGTTGCCGGGATTGTTGGCCGCGTAATCCTGGTGGTAATCTTCCGCAGGGTAAAAGGCCCGGAAGGGCACGACCTCGGTGACGATCTTCGAGCGGAACACTTTGGCTTCATTCAGGGTGCGAATGTAGCTCTCCGCAATCCGCTTCTGCTCCTCGTTCAGGTAAAAGATGGCCGAGCGGTATTGCGGGCCCACGTCCGGGCCCTGGCGGTTGAGCTGTGTGGGGTCGTGGGCGGCCTCGAAGAAGACCCGGAGGAGCTGGCCGTAGGTGACCACCGCAGGATCGTAGGTGATCTCGATGGCCTCCGCGTGGCCGGTGTCGCCCATGGAGACGCGCTTGTAATTGGCCGTCTCCGGCGTGCCGCCGGAATAGCCGGAGACGACGTCTTTCACGCCCTCCACGATCTCGAAGACCGCTTCGGTGCACCAGAAGCAACCTCCGGCGAGGACAGCCTTTCGCAGCCCGGGCGCGGGCTTCTCGTCGACGGGCGGGTCGGGGAACTGTGCGGCGGATGCTTGGAACGTCATGGCAAGAACCAGGCTGCCAAGGGCAGACCACTTCATGACAAATCAGATGCGCGGGGACCACGGACGGGTGCAGAATTGCGTCCCGTCAGGCGAAGCGCGGCGGGCGGCGGCTCAAACCGGCGCGGTCCTCGAGCGCCGCTCCGATCCGGAGCAACAACGGCTCGTCCCACGGTCTGCCGACGAGCTGGCAGCCGATGGGCAGCCCGGCGGAGGAGAAGCCAGCGGGCAGGGCGAGCACCGGCAGCCCGAGCAGATTGAACCCGCGCAGGAGCCGGGTTGCGGCGATGCGGGTATCTTCGGTCTGGCCGCAGATCTCCACCTGTTTCTGGCCGATGAGCGGCGCGGTCATTGGAGTGGCTGGCAGCAGCAGCGCATCCACGCGCTTGAGGATGTCGAGATAGACGCCCAGAATGCGCTTGCGCAGCCGCTGTGCCTGGAGGTAATCGACCGCCGGAACGAGCCTGCCCATGTCGAGCAGCGTGCGGACGTCGTCGCCGTAGGTCTTGCGGCGCTTGCGCAGGTAGGGTTCATGAACCGACGCCGCCTCCGCCAGCAGCGTCAGGTGCGCCAGCGCGTTGAGCTGTTCGCCGTCGGGCACCTGCACGCGCATCAGTTCGGTGCCGAGGTCCTCGGCCGTGTAGCCCAGGAAGTAGACCGCTGCGTCGACTTCCTTGTCGATGCGCTCGAAGTAAAAGTTGCGGGGCAGTCCGATGCGCACGCCGCGCAGCGAGATTTCGCCTTCCTCCGGGAGGCAGCGCGGCACGGGACGGTTAACGGAGCTGGGATCACTCGGATCGTGTCCGGCCATGGCCTGAAACAGCAGGGCAACGTCGCGCACGGTCTGGGCCATGGGCCCGGGATGGTCGAGCGTGTAGCCGAGCGGGAGGACGCCGTGCTTGGAGACGCGGCCAAAGGTCGGTTTGAGGCCGGTGATTCCGCACCAGGAGGCAGGCACGCGGATGCTGCCGCCCGTGTCGGTGCCGGTGGCGGCCAGCGCCATGCCCGTGGCCACTGCCACGGCGCTGCCGCCGGAGGAGCCGCCGGGGCTGCGCTCTGGATCCCAGGGGTTGCGGACGGCGCCATAATGCGGGTTTTCGGACGTGATGCCGTAGGCGTGTTCGTGCAGGTTGGTCTTGCCCACCAGAACGGCGCCGGCATTGTGCAGGCGCTCGACGACGGCGGCGTCGAATTCGGGCACGTACCCGGCGAAGGTCCTGGAGCCGCCCGTGGTCCGGATGCCGCGCGTGCAGAAGAGATCCTTGTGGGCGACGGGGATGCCATGAAGCGGGCCCCGGTCCATGCCACCGGCCAGCTCCGCATCGGCCTTACGCGCCTGTTCCAGAGCCAGGTCCGAGGTGACGGTGATGAATGCGTTCAGCTCAGGGTTCCACTTCTCGATGTGCGCCAGGCAATCCAGTGTCAGCTCCACGGAGCTGATCTCGCGCCGCCGCAGCGCCGCCGCCGCCTCGGTCAGTCTCATGAACGCGGCTCCGGTTGCGGCAGATCCACCTGGAAGACCTGCGCGGGCTCCTCGCCCCAGTCGAGCATTCCGCGCAGTCCCAGCATGGTGCGGGACAGCGACTCCAGGCGCTGGAGAGAGGCCTCCGGGAGTTCGATTTTCTGCGCCGCCGCCAGAGCGGCCCAATCCGGGAGAAACGAAGACCGCATGGTTTAATGATGGCATGACGTACCGGGAGCCGACGGTCGCGGCCGCGCCGCTGCTGGAGTGGGGTGAAGAGGAGCGGATGTTCCGCGCCGCCGTGGCGGAGTTCGCGCGCAAGGAGATTGCGCCGCGAGTGCGGGAGATGGACGAGTCGGGCAAGCTCGATCCGGGTCTGCTCGCAACGCTGTTCGAGATGGGCCTGATGGGCATCGAGATCCCCGAGGAGTATGGCGGGCAGGCGGGCACGTTCACACAGGCGCTGCTGGCGATCGAGGAGATCGCCCGCGTCGACCCGGCGGTGGCGGTGATCGTCGATGTCCAGAACACGCTGATCAACTGCGCCATTCAGCGATGGGGCAGGGAAGAGCAGAAGCGGCGCTGGCTGCCGGCGCTGGCCGCAGGCACGCTGGGGGCCTTCGCGCTCAGCGAAGCGGGCGCCGGCTCGGACGCCTTCGCGCTCTCGGCGCGGGCGGTGCGGGATGGCGGCGGCTACCGTGTGACGGGGCGCAAGCTGTGGATCACGAACGCCGCCGAGGCGGGCCTGTTTCTGGTGTTTGCCAACGCGAACCCCGATGCGGGCTACCGCGGCATCACGTGCTTCGTGGTGGAGCGCGGCGCGGCGGGGCTTCAGGTCGGGCGGAAGGAGGACAAGCTCGGCATCCGTGCGTCGTCGACGTGTGAGTTGGTGCTGGACGATGTGCGCGTGCCGGCAGAAGACGTGCTCGGGGAGCCAGGGCAAGGCTACCGGATCGCCATCGAGTCGCTGAACGTGGGACGGATCGGGATCGCCGCGCAGATGACCGGCCTGGCGGCGGCGGCGCTGGATCACGCGTGCGAGTATGCGAAGCAGAGAAAGCAGTTCGGACGGCCGATTGCGGAATTCCAGGCCGTGCGGATGGAGCTGGCCCGGATGGCGACCGATGTGGAGTCGGCGCGGCTGCTGGTCTACAACGCGGCGCGGCGCCGGGAGGCGGGGCTAGACTTCGTGAAAGAGGCGGCGATGGCGAAGCACCGGGCCTCAGAGATTGCGGAAACGGTCGCCTCGCGGGCCATCGAGATCTTCGGGGGCGCCGGCTTCACGCGGGACTATCCGGTGGAGAAGCTCTACCGCGATGCCAAGATCGGCAGGATATACGAAGGCACCACGAACATGCAGTTGCTCACAATCGCGAAGCAGGTGTTGGGTTGATACGCAACGCGCCGCCGTCAGCGGGCATCTACAATGAAGAGGGTCGTGTGATGAAGCGGCTGCTTTTTCTCGCGCTGGCTGTGGCGGTGTGCGCTGTGGCCCAGAGCGCGCCGGATCCGGGGCCGGAGGAGATCGAGCGGATCATCCGGAAGGTGGCGGAGAAGGAAACGGAGTTCGCGCGCGCCCGCGAGAATTACACCTACCGCCAGCGGTACCGCTTTGACGAGTTGGGGCCGGACCGCCGCCCGGTGGGCAAGCTCGAGATGGAAGCCGACATCGTGTTCGACAAGAGCGGCAAGCGGATCGAGCGCATCACCTATGCGCCGATGAACACCCTGCGCAACATCATCTTCACGCCCGAAGACGAGCAGGACATGCGCAACGTGCAGCCGTTCGTGTTCACCGTGAAGGAGCTGCCGAACTACCGGGTGCGCTACCTGGGGCGCGAGCGGCTCGATGAGATCGACTGCTACGTTTTCGCAGTGAAGCCGAAGAGCATGGTGGAGGGGCAGCGCTACTTCTCGGGCATCGTGTGGGTGGACGACCGGGATCTGCAGATCGTGAAGACCTACGGGCGCGGCGTGGGCACGGGCAAGCGGGTAGCCGGTCAGCGGTTCCCGAAGTTCGAGACATGGCGCGAGCAGATCGACGGCAAGTACTGGTTCCCCACCTACACCGTGTCGAACGACGTGCTGAACTTCGAATCCGGGTCGATTCCCATCAAGCTCGTGATCACCTACCGCGACTACAAGCAGTTCAAGGCGGAGACGGTGATCACCTACGAGGGCGTGGACGAGCCGTCCGCCGAGCCGCCCAAGCCCCCGGCCAAGAAGCAAGAGTGATCCGTTCGACGCCTTCTTTTCGCCTTTCGGCGCGTCAGATTCACCGTTCGGCGTTGCATCTTCCCTGCCGCTGGCGGCGTCAGAGATAATGTCAGGTAGTTCATGACGGATCACGGCTTCCGTGCCCGCCGCGACTGGGCAGCTCTGAAAAGACGGCTGCGCGAATTGAAGATGATCGCCTGGGGTGCGTTCCATGTGGAGCACCCGGTGATGGCGCACATCGTTCCGATTCGCCGCTGCAACCTTTCGTGTGCTTATTGCAACGAATACGACGACGTCTCGCGCCCGGTGGACACGGTGGAGATGTTCGGGCGGATCGACCGGCTGGGACGGCTCGGCACGTCGATCATCACGATCAGCGGGGGCGAGCCGCTGCTGCATCCGGATCTGGACCAGATCATCACGCGCATCCGGCGCAACGGCGCCATTGCGGGCCTGATCACCAACGGCTATCTGCTGACCAGCGAAAGGATCGAGCGGCTGAACCGCGCCGGGCTGGATCATATGCAGATCTCGATCGACAACGTCAAGCCCGACGAGGTGTCGAAGAAGAGCCTGAAGGTGCTGGACAAGAAGCTCCAGCTGCTGGCGAAGCACGCGCTCTTCCACGTCAACATCAACTCGGTGGTGGGCGGCGGCGTCCGTTATCCCGAGGACGCGCTCGTGATCGCGAGGCGCGCTCTAGAGCTCGGTTTCAGCTCGACGATCGGCATCATTCATGACCACACCGGGCAGCTGAAGCCCCTGAGCGAGCGGGAGCGCGAGATCTACCTGCAGGTGAAAGCGCTGGAAAAGCGGAACTATTCCCAGCTCAGCTTCTTCCAGGAAAACATTGCCCGCGGACTGCCGAATCAGTGGCGCTGCCGCGCCGGGGCCCGGTACCTCTACATCTGCGAGGACGGGCTGGTGCATTACTGCTCGCAGCAGCGCGGTTATCCGGCGAAGCCGCTGGCGGAGTATACGCTCGAGGATTTCCGCCGGGAATACGTCACCGAAAAGGACTGCGCGCCGCACTGCACGGTGAGCTGCGTGCACTACGTGTCGTATTTCGACTTCTGGCGCGCGCCGCAGACAATCGCAGATCCCCGCCGCTCGCTCGACGCTCAGACGCGTCCCCCGCTGGTGCAGATCAGTTCCGCGGGAAGATAGGAACGGCAGCGGAACCGTCCGGCACTCCGGGCTCTGCGGGGGATCGAGCGGCTCATCCGCGTGAAAAGCGGTTGCGCAGCGCGCTGACGCACCGTGACGCCGCCTGCCCGTCCCACAGATCAGGGACACGCGCGGCAGGGCGTTGAAGCCCATGGCGCCGCCATGCGTCAAGGATCGAAGCCTGGGTGGTGCCGGCCAGCACGTTCGTACCCTGTGCGATCGTGACGGGCCTTTCCGTGTTGTCCCGCAACGTAAAACAGGGGATGCCGAGCACTGTGGTCTCTTCCTGAATGCCACCTGAGTCCGTAAAGACCGCGGCAGCGTCGGACATGAGGCTGAGGAACTCCAGATAGGAGAGCGGCTCGAGCAGACGGATGCGGTGGCTCGGCCAAGTTTCGAGCGCCTGGAGCCGCGAACGGGTGCGGGGATGCACCGGGAATACAAGCGGGAGATCGTCGCCGATTTGCGCGAGCGCTTCCATGATGCCGGCGAGCGCGGCGGCGTCGTCCACGTTGGCGGGACGGTGCAAAGTGACCACACCGTAGGAGCGTGGAGTGAGATCCAGCCGCTCCGCCATGCGAAGCTGGCGCGACTGCTCCAGATGCCGGCGGAGCGAATCGATCATCAGATTGCCGACGAGGTGAATCCTTGCGGGATCGGCGCCTTCGCGTTTGAGGTTTTCGATGCCGCTCGGCTCGCTCACCAGCAGCAGATCCGAGATGGCGTCGGTAAGGACGCGGTTGATTTCCTCGGGCATCGTGCGGTCGAAGCTCCTGAGCCCCGCCTCTACATGAACCACAGGGACGCAGAGCTTTGCCGCTACCAGTGCGCAGCCGATGGTGGAATTGACGTCGCCCACGACGACGACGGCGTGCGGTTTTGCATCCAGCACCACCGGTTCGAAGGATCTCAGGATTTCGGCGGTCTGTTGTGCGTGGGAGCCGGAACCAACGCCGAGGTAAAAGTCCGGATCGGGCAGGCCGAGATCGCGAAAGAAGGCGCCGGACATCTGATGGTCGTAGTGCTGCCCCGTGTGGACCAGGAGCGGATGGAAGGCATCGTCCGAGCGCAGCGCACGGAGCAGCGGCGCGAGCTTCATGAAATTCGGCCTTGCCCCGCCGACGCAGAGCAGACGCAGTCCGGATGCGGGATCTCTCATCGTGTGCCCTACCAGTTTGCCACGAGAATCGCGGCGGCCAACCGGAACAGCCGGCGCGCAGCAACACCTGCCTCCGGATGGAAAAGGCTTGTGTGTGGAAGAGGTGTGGAGAGCCAGAAGCCCGCCCGGGCGATGAACCGGGCGGGCGAAAAGCTATCGGGAAAGCACCGCAGACGGCGCTACTTCTTCAAAGTGCGGATGAATGCGATGACGTTGTCGAGATCGCCGGGCTGAAGAGCCTTGATCAGAGCCTTGTGGTTGGCGGCTTCATTGAACTTCTTGGCGATCTCGGCGTCCTTCATCGCCTGGACTTCCTTGCCGCCCAGGGGCAGGAGCTTCTCGCCGAACTTCTTCTGCATGGCAGGCGTGCCCGCGCCATCATCGGCGTGGCACGTCTTGCAGCGCTTCATGTAGAGCTCCTTGCCTTTTTCCGCGTCGCCGGCGCCGAGAGCGGGCAGAACCACGATTGCAGTGAAAATTGCGGGAACAAACAACCGGAGAAGTTTGCGCATGAATCAGACCTCCTTGTCCATTATACGCGGCCGGATCCCGTGCCGTTGCACCGTGTGGAGGATTCTTTCCGGGCGCACCAGGAAGTTCCATGCCGGGCGCCAGCGGCAAGCGCCTTCCCGCCGAAAAGGCAGCGGCGCCCGCCCGGATCAGCGGGGCGGGATGTACTGAATCTCGGCCGGACCGCTGTCAGCGCCCGTGATGCGAATCGTCCGGACCTTCGGCGGCGGAGGTGGCGCGGGAAGGTGGGAAACGCCGTCGTCACCAGAGGCCTTGGCCCGGACGGCGGCCTGCAGAGCTGCCTTGGGGTCGCGCGGGTCTCCGGCGATCCAGGATTCGATTGCCCGTTGCCCTGCCTGTTGCACGGCCGCCTTGCCCGCCTCAATCCCGCGCTCCAGTTCGCTGGCTGGAATGGAGAGGGAGATCTGCAGGGAGTTGCCCCTGAATTCGGCTTGCATCTGGCGCAGCCAGGCCGATGCAGCTGTCTCGCCGCCCACGGCGGCGGCCAGTTGCAGCAAGCCGGCCAGATTTTGCGCGGCCTCCGCCGTGGCGGCTTCCATCGAGGCCTGAATGCGCAGCCCTTCGCGGAGCGAGATGGCCAGTTCCATGCTCCGCAACTCGCGCAGCGGATCGGTTTGGGCCGGTCCGCCAGGCAACTTTTCCAGGCCCGAAGCCACCAGCCAGAGATCGGCCTCACCCGCCAGCCGCGCTGCGCGCCCGAACAGATCCGCGTCCTGCGGGCCACCCCTGCCGGCGAGGATCAGCCCCAACGACTCGCGATCCCCGATCAACATCAGATTGTCCCGGACGACGGCCACCAGTGGCTCTCCGTCCCGGGCTTTTGGAGGCACATAGAGATCCGCGCCCCGAAACTTCTCGACCGCCGTGCCCGGCGGCAGCTCCTTCCTGAGACGGGCGCGGTCCAGCTTGCCTTCCATGGCCACCACGAGTCCTTTTGGCGATTCATTGCCGGCTTCCATCGAGATTCCGGATGCGACGATGCGCTCGAGCGAAACCATGGCGCCGAGTCCGAGTCCGGATGTCTCCAACCTGCCGCGCGCACCGGCAAGCTGTTTCGAAACCACCTGCGCGGCTGCGGAGTTCCGGGCGCGCGCCCAGTCCACGCCGAGGATCCACCTGGCCTGCGGGTGGACGAGTTGCCACGGCTCGCTTCCGAGTGCGTTATGCCTTGCGCCTCCCGGCAGATACAACACGGCCAGGACCGCACTCAGCGTCACCTTGGCTGGCAGCGGCATGGCTTACCTCCACTGATAGCTTCGGCAGAACGAGTTGCCGACTTTACCCGTTGCCGTCACCTCGCGGCGGCCGCCGCTCCGCCCGGTGGAGAATAGAGGCATGGGGAAACTCCGCGCAAGGAGCGAGAGGGAGATCCGTGGCTGAACGAGCACACCCGAACGATCCCGGCTTTCAGGGCACGGTATACGAGCGCAAGATGCACGAGCGGCACCGCTTCGCAGCCGCGTATGTGGCGGGGCGAAACGTGCTCGACATCGCCTGCGGAACGGGTTGGGGATGGGCCGACTTTGGCGTTGTTCGCGGCCTTGTGGGCATTGATGTTTCCGAAGAGGCGCTGCAAGAAGGGCGGCGGCTCGGATTCATCCGTCATGCCGCAGCTGCGGAGATGGGGAGTCTGCCCTTCCGTTCCGGCGCATTCGACGCGGTAACCTGCCTGGAGGCGATCGAGCACGTGTCGGCGCGCGCAGCCGGGGAATTCCTGGCCGAGTGCCGCCGCGTTCTCCCTCCCGGCGGGATTCTCGTCCTTTCCACGCCTCTGAGGAAAGATGACAGGCACTCCGGGAATCCATGGCACTTTGTGGAGTACTCGGAGGAGGAGATCCGGAGCCTCCTCGATCCCTTTTTCGATTGCCTGTCCGCCCGAATCGACACCGATGGCGACCTGCCGATTTTCTTGTACGCCGGCAAGTTGAAGCCGCAACCGGAAGGCGGGACGTCCGTCCGGTGGTCGTGCCCCCGCCTGCACGAGAAGGCGGTTGAATGGTTGCTGAACGCCCACAGCGGCCCAGGATTCCTCTTCACTCCCGGCGGCAAGCAGACGGTTCACTCAACCTCGATGGGGGTGCTTCTGGCAGAGGGACTGGGCGTTGCGATCCCGCATCGGGAAGCAGTGGCCAGGACCATTCTGTCGGCGCAGGACGGCAAAACCGGAATGTTTCTCGAGCCGCTGGCAGACCGGCTCCCGCTGAGCGGCGGCTTGCACGACCGGAATTATCTCGACTGGAGTTGCACCTACTTTGCCCTGCATGCGCTGGACGCCCTGGGAGAAAAGCCGGCATATCCGCTGTCTTTCCTGGATGAATTCCGCCGCCAGGAACGTGTGAGGGATTGGCTGGAGAGTCTGGACTGGCGAGATCCGTGGCGCGAAAGCAACCTCGTGATGCACCTGCTTTCATCGCTGTTGTTCGCCCTGCTCCGGGAAGAGAAGCTGTGGGCGGCTGAGCGTTACCACGATGTGCTGGACTGGCTGGATGAGAGGCAGGATCCACACACCGGACTCTGGGGGACGGAACGTGGCGCCTCGCTGCTGAACGCCGTGGCGGGAGCCTATCACTTCGTCCCGTTCTACAGGTATGCCCGCCGTCCGGTCCGTTGCTGGCCCAAGATCGTGGAGGCCTGCCTGGAGCTGCAAAACGAGGACGGGCTGTTCGCTCCGTCGGCGGGCGGGGGCGCGTGCGAGGATCTGGATGCGATCGATCTCCTCTGCACGTCCGTGAGAGCCACCGGCCGGCTGTCGGCGGACGTTCGCAGAGCGCTGACGCGGGCGTTCTGGGCGATCTGGAACATGCAGCGCGAGGACGGCGGATTCCCCTACGCCGACATTCGGGGCGACGCTACATACCAGTATTCGAGCTGGCCGGCGATGAAGGCGCGGCTGGGTGGCAGCGACGTGTGGGCGACGTGGACGCGCCTGTGCTCGTTGCACACGATCGGTCTGCTGCTGGAGGGTGACCTGCCCTATGCGGGCCCCTGGACGTTCCGGCGTCTGCCGGCTCTTGGCTTCCACCTTGAGAACACTGCCGTCCCGGAGCAGGCTCCCCGGCAGCACCGGGACATCTGGTTCCGCCCGCTGCCTGCGCCGGCGGCACCCCGCGCGCCGCGAGTCTCGGTCGTGGTGACCTGTTTCAATCTCGGCGAGTACGTGCCGGAAGCCCTGGCCAGCGTCAAGGCGCAGACCTTGCAGGAAGTGGAGACGGTGATCGTCGACGACGGCTCCACGGACGCCTTCACAGTGGCGCGGCTGGATGCGCTCGCCGAAGATGGGTGGCGCGTGCTCCGCACGGCGAACCGCGGGCTGCCCGCCGCGCGCAATCTGGGCATCCGGGAGTCGCGCGCGGAATTCATCTGCTGCCTGGATGCCGACGACAGCCTGCGGCCGCCGTACCTGCAGAAAGCCGTGGCGGCGCTGGAAGCGAATGGCCGCGCCGGCTTTGTCACCTGCTTCTACGAGCTGTTCGACGGGAGCGAAGGCCGGCATTGCTGCCCGAGGCCCCGGCTGCCGCGGATGCTGGTGCGCAATGAGGCTGTCGTGGCGAGCGTCTTCCGGCGCGATGCCTGGACCGCCGCCGGCGGTTATTGCGAATCGCTTCCGGCCATGCAGGACTGGGATTTGTGGATCTCGATGCTCGAAAAAGGCTGGGAGGGGGAGCTCCTGCCCGAGGTTCTTTTCGACTACCGAATTCGAGCCGGATCCATGTATTCGGAGACCCGGAAACCGGCCAATTATGCACGAATCGTGGCCATGATTCACGCCCGCCATGCCCGTCTTTATGAGGCGTACGGCACGGACGTGTTCCGTCTCATGGCCAGACAGTTTGCCGAGAGCGTCCAATACTCGCTGAAGAAGGACGAGGCCTTGGCCGCTGCACGCCGGCAGTCGAGAAGACTGGCCGCAAAGCTCAATGAGGCGATGATTGCACAGCGGCACGGACTGCTTGCGCAGAGCCAGACTTTTCGGCGCGGAACGCCTCCGTCGCTGTGGAGGACCGTGGCGTGGGCCGTGTCGCAAGCCTTGCAACCGGCCGACTCCTGGCGGGCTGCGCGAAACCTGGCATTGTTCGCGCGGGCGTGGGCAAGGCGGGGAGCGCGGAGCGAATGGCAGAGATATTTCGACGGGGAGTCCTATGCCGCCTCGCGCCCGGACGTGGCCGCCGCCGGGGTTGCGCCCGCCATCCATTATCTGCTGGCAGGCGCCTGGGAGAACGCCGATCCGTCTCTGGCGTTCTCGACGGCGCGTTACTGGAAACGGAATCCAGACGTCGCCGCCGCCGGGTGGAACCCGTTGCTACACTTCGCCGCTTACGGACGCGCCGAAGGCAGGATCGCGCTGCCGGCCAGCCTTCCAGCGCCTGGCGAGGCGTTTAACGCGATTGCAGCCCAAGCGGGTTCGGCAACGGCTTCTCCTGTTGTGAGCGTCGTCATCCCCTGCTTCAACCTCGGACGCTACGTGGAAGAGGCCGTCTGGTCCGTGCTCCGGCAGACGTGGCGCGACCTTGAGGTGATCGTCGTGGAGGGTGGCTCCACGGATCCCGAAACCAGGAAAAGGGTGCGGAGGCTGGAGCGTGCGAACTTGCCTGGAGTTCGGGTGCTGTATCGCGACAAGCCCTGCCTGGCAGGGGACAACAGGAATTTCGGCATCTCTCAGGCCCGGGGGCGCTATATCTGCTGCCTGGACGCAGACGACTTGCTCGATCCGTCCTATCTGGAGACGGCGCTGTTCGCGGCGGAATTCGGGGACTGCGACTTTGTCTATCCCTCGCTGCAGGAGTTTGGAGCAACCTCCGGGCGATGGTTGGTCGCGGATCCGTCATGGCCGGAGATCCTCCGCAAGAACTGTGTCTCGACTGTGGCGCTTTTCCGCCGTGAAATCTGGGAGAAACTGGGCGGATTCCGGGATTGGGGGAAGGGAACCGAACATGTGCCGGAGGACTGGGACTTCTGGATCCGGGCTGTGGCCGCCGGGTTCTCGGGAAAAGCGCTTGGGGACACGCTGATGAAATATCGCGTGCTTCCCGGAAGCCTCTCGCGTCAGGAGACGGGCGGGCTGGCGGGCTTGGCCAGGCGGATCCGCAAAGTGCACAAGAACTCGGCGCGCCTGAAATCGTTGCCGCCAAGGCCCGCGGCGGCTACCGGCAGGCTGAAATGGGAGTGCTTTGCGGCGAGTGACGCGCCCACCGTCATGCTGGTGATCCCGTTCTACACGATCGGCGGAGCGGAGAGGATCTTTTATTCGCTGACAGCGGAATGGCGGCGGCGCGGCACGAGAGTTGTGGTTGTGACCACGGTGCAGCTGGCCCCCGAAATCCCGGACCGCATAGACGAGCTTCGCAGCTTCACTTCCCACGTTTACGCGCTCCCGGCCCTGTTTCCGGGAAGGGAGGACCTGCAATCAGGCTTTCTCTACTATCTCCTCCGACGGTACGGACCGCGTCTTGTTTTCACAGCCGGCAGCGATTTGTTCTACAGCTTGTTGCCTGAAATCAAGAAACACTTTCCTCGGATATGCGTCATTGATCAGCTTTTTAACGATGAGGTTCATTTCCACACCAACCGTGCCTTCGCAAGGCTGATCGATTGCACCAGCGTGCCGGGGGAGCGGATCGCTCAACGGCTCCTGAAGGAGTTCGGCGAGTCCCCGGACCGGGTCGCCATCGTGCGGCAATGCATCCGGCTGCCGCGCGTGGTTCCCGGCGCGGTTCCGCCGGGCTGGCCTGCGTCGTTTGTCGGCAAGCCGGTGGCGGCCTTTGTCGGCCGGCTTTCGCCCGAGAAGGCGCCGGTGGATTTTGTCAAGATTGCTTCAAAAATCCTCGAACGTTTCCCGGAGGCCCGCTTTGTGATGGCCGGCGACGGCCCGGAAATGGCGACCGTCCGGAAGGAATTGCAGCGGCGAGGGCTGGAAGACAGAATCCACCTCGCCGGATTTCTTCGCAACGTCCATGACTGGATAGCCGCCTGCGCTTTCACCATTCTCACGTCGCATCTGGACGGAATGCCGCTGGCGGTTCTGGAGGCGCAGGCGCTGGGCAAGCCGGTCATCGCCTCGCGCGTGGGGAGCGTGCCCGAGATGATCGAGGACGGAGTGACGGGGATCCTGTGCGAAGCCGGTGACATGGAAGGGTTTGCGGCTGCGGCGCTGCGGCTTCTGGAGTCGGAGGAGCTGTGCAGAAAAATGGGAGCGGCAGCACAGGAAAAGGTGCGGCGTGAATTTGCAGAAGATGTCATGCTTGCCCGGTATTTTTCGGTCTTTGAAAAGGTGTCCGGAGCGAAATACAAGCCGGCCGGGCCATGAGCCGCGGCCGGGTGTGGCTGCTGCCTGTGCCGGCGTGTGCCTCCCGCGGTCCAAGCCCGGCCGCCTTGCGAATCCGCCGGCGAAAATTCCGCATCCCGGTGCGGGTAGAACAGGATCCACACTCCTATACTAGGAGGATGCAGCGCAACTCCGATGAGGAAGGTAGCAGGAATGGGGGCCGAACCGCAGGCGATCCAGGGCAGGCGGGTGGTTGTCACAGGAGCTGACGGTTTCATCGGCTCCCACCTGGTGGAACGGCTGGTGCGCGCAGGCGCCGACGTGACTGCCCTGGCGCAGTACAACTCTTTCAACTTCTGGGGCTGGCTGGAACGGCTCGACTGCCTTTCCCAGGTGCGCGTCGAAACGGGCGATGTGAGGGATCCGAATTTCTGCCGTCTCCTGCTGAAAGGCGCGGACATCGTCTTCCACCTGGCTGCCCTGATCCCGGTCCCTTATTCCTACCGGGCGCCCGACAGCTACTTCGACACGAACGTCAAGGGGACGCTCAACCTTTGCCAGGCGGCCCGGGATGCCGGCGTCCGCCGCTTCATTCATACGTCGACCAGCGAGGTCTACGGCACGGCGCGTTATGTACCAATCGACGAGTCTCACCCCTTGGCGCCACAATCGCCTTACAGCGCCAGCAAGATCGCGGCGGACGCTGTGGCGTTGAGCTTCTTCTACTCGTTCCAGACGCCTGTAGTGGTGGCCCGCCCGTTCAACACCTTCGGGCCAAGACAGTCGGCCAGAGCCGTGATCCCGACCATCATCACCCAACTGGCTGCCGGGCGTGAGGAAATCATGCTGGGCGACCTGACAACCACACGCGATTTCACCTATGTGGAAGATACCTGCAGTGGTTTTCTGGCAATCGCCGCCATGACGGGCGGTGAGGGAGAAGTCTTCCATATAGGATCGAACAGCGAGATTTCGATAGGCGAACTGGTGGAAAGGATCGCGAGGATCATGGATCGTCCGGTGCGGGTACGTCAGGACCCACAGCGCCTGAGACCGGTGCATAGCGAAGTACAGCGGCTCCGATGCAACTACGACAAGCTGCACAGGCAAACCGGCTACCGCCCTCAGGTGAGCCTGGAAGAAGGCCTTCGCCGCACGGTGGAGTGGTTCCGGGAGCCGGCCAATCTCTCCTTGTACAAGGAGAGCCTCTACAATGTCTGACCGGGCAGTACTTCTGGCAGGCGGGAAAGGCAGCCGGTTGCGGCCGTACACGGTCGTTCTCCCGAAGCCACTCATGCCCATCGGGGAATATCCCGTGATCGAGGTGCTCATCCGCCAACTGGCCTTCCGTGGTTTCAACCACATCACGCTTGCAGTCAATCATCAAGCCGAGATCATCCGGGCTTTTTTCGGCGACGGCGAGAGATGGGGCGTGCGGATGGATTATTCGCTGGAGCTGGCGGCCTTGTCGACAATCGGCCCTCTGCGGCTGATCCCGGATTTGCCCGAGAATTTTCTCCTGCTGAACGGCGATGTCCTGACGGACCTGGACTTCAGGGCCTTTTTCGACCGGCACGTGAACGGCACAGCGGATTTTACGATCGCCGCGCACAGGCGCGTTCACCAGATCGATTACGGGGTCCTGCATGTGGACCCGGAGTCCCGGCTCTCCGGGTTTGAGGAGAAGCCGACGGCCAGTTACCTGGTTAGCATGGGTGTATACGCGGTGAGGCGGCGGATCCTGGAGTTCGTTCCCGCCGGAAAGCCGTATGGCTTCGACCATCTGATGCTCGATCTGCTGAAGAACGGGCGTCCGGTTCAGGTGGAGACTCATGACGGACTGTGGCTCGACATCGGGCGCCCCGACGATTATGCTCTGGCGATCGATACCTTCGAGCAGCATCGCCAGAGGCTCCTGCCATGATCCGTCCATTCATCACCGGCGCGACGGGCTTCATTGGCAGGCATCTCGTGGCGGCTCTGCACGCGGAGGGGATGGAATTCCGCACCCACCATTCCGGCCTGGGCGATATCCAGAGCGCTGAATTCGACCTTGCCGGTATGACGCACGTGATTCACTTGGCGGGCAGGTCCTTTGTGCCCGACAGCTGGAACAATCCGCGCGACTACTACCGTGTGAATGTCCAGGGGACTGCCAACGTTCTTGAACAGTGCCGGCGCCATCGCATACCGGTGATTCTGGTCAGTTCCTACGTCTACGGGCAGCCGCGGAAGTTGCCCGTTGCCGAGGACCACCCCAGGGAGCCCCTGAATCCCTATGCCCATTCGAAAATGCTTGCCGAGGAAATCGCCGAATTTTACCGGCAGGTTTTCGAACTGCCAGTGACAATTATTCGCCCCTTCAACGTCTACGGGCCGGGACAGGACAGCCGCTATCTCATTCCTCTGCTCGTGCGCCAGGCGATGGATCCTGCAGTGGACCGCTTTGAAGTCGCCGATGCACGGCCGCGCCGGGATTTTCTTTACGTAGACGATCTCGTGGACCTGCTCTGCGCGAGTCTCCGGAGCCATCCCGGAGTGACGGTGAACGCCGGCTCCGGCCGGTCCTTCGGCATCCGGGACATCGTCGACATTCTCAACCGGGAGCTGCCGCGGCCGAAGACCCTGTATTCAAGAGATGAGAACCGGCAGACCGAGGTGATGGACGTGGTAGCGGACATCACGCTGGCCCGATCCTTGTTCGGTTGGCGGCCTAGAGTCAGCCTGGAGGAAGGACTCCGCCGGATGCTCCGTTCCGTGCCGGCCGAGTCCGGCCGGAACTGCGAGACCGTTGAGTGAGACGGCTTCGGCGCACGGGATCCCTGGGGCCGGCGGCCGTGCGGTATAATTCGCCTGGACCATTGGAGGGTCAAGGCTTTGAAGGCACTGTTTTGGTTGCTGGCTGTATCTATTTCTTCTGTGTGCGGCGCGGCGCAGGACACCATTGCCGTTGACGACCTGATCGAAAAGCACGTGGCAGCAGTGGGAGGGCGCGAGGCGCTTGAGAAGGTGACCAGCACTGTGATGACCGGCTCGTTTGAATTGCCCGCCATGGGGGCGACGGGCACCATCACGATGTACGCGAAGGCTCCAAACAAGCGGATGACGGTGATCAACATCGACGGTTTCGGCGAGATCTTCCAGGGCTTCGACGGCGAGCGCGGCTTCAGCGTCAGTCCGATGGGCTCGATCGACATGAGCGGGCAGATGCTGGAAGACATGAAGCGCGACTCGCTGCTGCACCAGGAGCTTCAGCTGAAGCAGATCTATCCGAAGATCGAGGTGAAGGGCAAGGGCAAGGCGAGCGATCGGGAGGCGTGGATCGTCGTAATGACGCCGGAGAAGGGCAACCCCGTCACCGCCTGGTTTGACGCCGAGACGTTCCTGATGCTCAAGACCTCCGGCGTGCGCATCACCGACCAGGGGGAGGCGGAAATCGAGACCGAGTTCGGCGACTACCGCGAGGTGGCCGGCACCGGGATGAAGGCCCCGCACCTGATCAAGCAGAAGCTCCCTGTAGGCGAGATTATCACGCGCTTCACCGAGGTCAAGGCGAACGCCGACATCCCCGATTCGCGATTTGCCAAGCCGTAGCGTGGCGCGGGCTCGGGTTTGAGGTTCCGCCGGCCGAACCTGTCTAATAGGAGAGTGGGCGGTTTCGCGCGGCTGCTCAGAGAGAACCGGAATTACCGCAGCTGCTGGCTCGGGCAGGTGGTGAGCGAGATCGGCGATCACTTCAACTCGATCGCCGTGCTGTCCATGGCGTTGCACCTGACCGGCAGCGGCGCTACGGTCGGCGGCGTGATGCTGGCGCGCGTGGGACCGGCGCTTCTGGCGGCGCCGCTGGCGGGAGTCTGGCTCGACAGGATGGACCGCCGGCGGGTGATGATCCTCTCCGACCTGCTGCGCGCAGTGGTTGCCGCCGCGCACCTGCTGCTGCTGGCCTACCCGCAGACGTGGCTGCTGTATGGGCTGAGCGCGCTGCTGACCTTCGCCGCACCATTTTTCAACAGCGGGCGGGCTGCGATCCTGCCGCGGCTGGTGACCCGCGAGGACCTGCACACGGCCAACGCGCTGACGCAGACCACCGGGTGGCTGACTGTGGCGGCGGGCACGATGCTCGGCGGATTCAGCACGAGCTGGCTGGGCTACCGCGGGGCGTTTCTGATCAACGCGGCGAGCTTTCTGTGGAGCGCCTGGGTGATCGGGTCGCTGAAGGTGGAAGGGGGTTTCGCGCCCGCGGGCGCGGCGCCCGCCGGTCCGCAGCGCAGCTCCGGCTGGAGGGAGTTTCGTGACGGCGTCCGATACATCCGCAGCCGTCCGCTGATCCTCGGGATTCTGCTGCTCGGGGCCGGTTGGGCCACGGGGGGCGGCGCGGCTCAGATCCTCTTTACACTTTTCGGTGAAAACGTCTTTGCGCGGGGCCCGGCGGCAACGGGGATCCTGTGGGGCTTTGCCGGCTTCGGGCTGGTGGCGGGCGGGCTGGCGGCGCGGAGGTGGGAGGGCCATCTCAACTTCCGGCTCTACAAGCACACGGTCACGGTGACCTTCCTGCTGCACGGCTTGTTCTACATGATGTTCAGCGTGGCTGCGGGGCTGTGGCAGGCGGCGGCGTGGATCTTCCTGTCGCGGCTGTGCGTGGCGTTGAACTCCGTCATGAACCGCACGATGTTGCTGCTGCACGTGCCGGACCGGTTGCGCGGGCGTGTGTTCACCGCCGCTGAAGGGATCACCAACGGCGTGATGATGATCTCGATGGCCGCAGCTGCCGTGGCTGTCACGCATTACAGCCCGAGGCAGATCGGGTTGGTGGCGGGCGCGCTGAGCGCCTCGACGGCGGTCTTCTGGGCGTGGGCCAACGCGGCGGGGAAGCTGCCCGAGCCTGAGCAGGACTGGCAGGAGCCGGAGGGCGAGTTCCGGGATCCTGTGACGGTAGCCTGACCGGCGGGAGAATCGCTGGATGATTCTACATGGCTATGCAATGCTTGCACTCCAGAGAAAAAGACCGTATGGTATGAATAGCCGCCAGGGATGTGGCGGCCGGGATTCATGGAGAGTGGTTATGAGCTCATATGGCTGGTTGATCGAACCGAAGCGCTGCATTGAGTGCAGCGCCTGCGAAGCGGCCTGCAAGCAGTGGAACCAGGTGGAGACCGGTGTCAACGTGAGATGGAGGCGGGTGCTGAAGCAGGAAACCGGCACGTTCCCGAATGTTTCGGTGACTGCCTTGTCCATGGCCTGCAATCACTGTGAGAACGCCTTTTGCCAGAAGGTCTGCCCGGTGAAGGCCATCTGGCGGCGGGACGAAGACGGGGCGGTGCTGATCGATCAGAGCAGGTGCGTAGGGTGCGGGCAGTGCTACGTGTTCTGTCCGTATGGTGCGCCGCAGCTGAATCTGTCCACCCGAAAGACCAGCAAGTGCACCATGTGCTTCGACCGGATCGAGCAGGGTCTGGAACCGGCATGCTCGACGGCATGCCCCACGGGCGCGCTGCAATGGGGCAAGTGGGAGGACATCCAGGGCAAGGGCGCCGACAGGGTGGCTGGTTTTGTGCATCCGCGGCAGATGCAACCTCATGTCCGGTTTGTGACGGAGCAGTGGCGATCGTAAGGAGGCGATGAAATGATCACCAGAAGAACCATCCTGCGAAGCACTGGCACGGCGGCGGTGCTCAGCGCTGCGCCGTGGGAGGAGCTCTTTGCCGGCTACTTCGAGGAGGCCAGGACCGTTCCCTATCCGCCGGCGTCGATCGTCACCTGCTGCGGAATTTGCGATTCGGCGTGCGGCATGCGGGCGACGGTGCAGGACGGCGCCATCCGGTTCCTGCAAGGGCTGCCGGAAGATCCGCACAACGAGGGGAGGCTGTGCGCCAAGGGTACGGCATCGGCGTGGGTCAAGAACGATCCCGACCGGCTGAAATTCCCCATGATGCGGACGAATCCGAGGAAGGGGTTTGAAGAGGACCCGCGTTGGGTCCGGGTGAGCTGGACCGAGGCGCTGGACACGATCGCGGCACGGTTCCGGGAGATCCGGGACAAATATGGTCAGGAGGCGCTGCTGGCGGTATCGCGGGGAAGCCCGGCCTGGTTCGCCCGGCTCTACAGCGCCCTCGGGATGGAGCGCGTGGACCACAACGACATGTGTTACGGCGTGGACGTCGTGGTTTCCCAGCGCACGATTGGCGCGCACACCTTTGCCTGGGACCTGGAGAACGCCCGGTACATCGTGTTGTTTGGCTGGGATATGATGACCCGCGCGAAGCTGGTGCTCGCCAACCGCCTGTTGCACGCAAAAGAGAACGGCGCGCGGGTGGTGAACTTCAATCCGCTCCATACAGCAACGGCGAAGTTCAGCAACGAGTGGTATCCCGTGCGCCCCGGAGGCGACCTGGCCATCGCGCTGGCGATGATTCACGTTCTGCTCAAGGAGAACCTGTACGACAAGGAGTTCGTGGACAAGTACGCGAACTTCGCGCAGTACGAGAACGAGATCCGCAGCCACTTCCAGAAATACACGCCCGAGTGGGCGGAGACGGAGAGCGATGTGCCGGCATCCGTCATCTGGCGCGTGGCGAGGGAATTCGGCACGACAAAGCCTGCCGTCGTTCCGATTCACAAGAAGACCCTGGCGGCGAACTATGAAAACGCCGCGCCCGTGTGCCACGCCATCGCGATCCTGAATATCCTCGCGGGCAACATTGACCGGCCTGGCGGGCACTATTTCCCCAGGACGATCTCCATTCCGTCGCTCGATGCCATCTGGAAGCCTCCGGCGTACCCCAAGCTCCCCGCGAAGAGGGTGGACGGCCGCGAGAAGCTTCCGCTGGCGGGAAGCTACGGCATGTTTTCCACTCTGGCCGACGGGATGACCCGCGTTTATCCGGGCCGCGTGAAATTCCTGTTCTGGAACAACTACCACCTGAACAGCTTTCCCGATTACCGCCGCATTGCCGAGGCGTTGAAGACAGTGGAATTCATGGTGCTGGTGGATATCCTGCCCATGGATGCCATGTACTTCGCCGATGTCGTGCTGCCGGGCACGATGTTTCTGGAGGGCAGCGATCTGATTTCGCGCACCTACAACGCCAAGTCGCCTTTCGTGGTGGTTCGGCAACCGGTGACTCCGGCGCCGTTCGAGACAAAGAGCGCCAGCTTTATCGCCATCGAGCTCGGCAAGCGGCTCGCACCGGAATACTTCAAAAAGCCGGACGGCGCGTGGCTGAACGGGTCGGAACTCCTCGATGAGCAGGTCAAGAGAGCCGGCCTGGGAGATAGCTTCGCGGAATTCCGCAAGAAGGGCTTCTTCGCGAAGGAGCAGGCATTCACGCCGCGGACGACGTTCGCGACTGCGACTGGCAAGTGTCAGATCTACGTCCCCGAGTTCGCGGCGAAAAACTACGATCCATTGCCCAACTGGCGCCCCAAGCGGGATCTCCCCGGCCCCGAGTATCCCTACTACCTCATCACAACTCTGCCCGGCGAGCACAAAAGGAACTCGACGCAGAACAACCTGATCCTGAACGAGATCGGCGGCGAGTCCTACGTGCAGATCCATCCTTCCACGGCGCAGAGGCACGGCATCCGGAACGGCGGGCTGGTGCGCGTGCGCTCCCGCGCCGGAATGGTCATCGGGCCTGTGAGGCTGACCGAAACCGTCCGGCCTGACGTCGTCGTCGTGCCACACGGCTTCGGCCACAAGTCGGCGTGGCTCAGCTTGGCAGGAGGGAAGGGATTCTGCGACAACGATCTCGTGCCGGCGCAATCGGTCGAGGATGCTTACCAGCACGGCAACTGGCTCGGCTCCGGCTGCATCATGGATAGCGTGGTGGCCATCGAGCCGGCGGATTGACGGGGGCCTTCGGGTTGCGTGGCGTCCGGCCAACAGCCCAAGCGCCCGCAGAGCACCCTCGCCCTGACCGGCGATCACAAAGCAGGCACGGGAATGCCGGCGCACAGTAGGCCGATGCGCGGCAACGCATCCCGACGGTGTGGACTCGCAACGGAGCGCTTCGCCCGGAGCCCGCAAGCATCCTCCGCGGCCAGACCGGCACGATCAGGCCGCGTGAAGGGCGGCCAGCGTGTGCAGGTACCCCCATTGTATGCTGTAAGCGATTTCCCGACGCCCGCGCCGGCGTTCTGCAAGTGCGCAAGGCGGCGATCCGAACCAAAGTGAGATGCAGAATGAGAGCTGTACTTTTTGCGGGAATGGCGCTGGCAGCCGTGGTGCTGGAGGCTGCCGTGGTTGATGCCACAGTGGAAACGGGCAAGCTCCGCGGGGTGATGACGGGCGGCGTCATCGCGTTCAAAGGAATTCCCTACGCGGCGCCGCCAACGGGCGCCAACCGGTGGCGCCCGCCCCAGCCGGCAGCAAAGTGGGCCGGTGTGCGCGACGCGAGCCGTTACGGCGCCGACTGCATGCAACTGCCATTTCCTGGCGATGCTGCGCCGCTCGGCGTTCCACCCGCGGAGGACTGCCTGTATGTGAATGTCTGGAAGCCTGCCGCGGGGGGCAAGCGGCTTCCCGTAATGGTATGGATCTACGGCGGCGGCTTCGTCAATGGCGGCAGCTCGCCGGAGGTGTACGACGGCAGCCGGTTTGCCGCTAAAGGGATCGTGTTTGTCAGCTTCAATTACCGCCTCGGGCGGTTCGGGTTCTTTGCGCATCCGGCTTTGACCAAAGAGAATCCGGACGGGATGCTGGGTAATTACGCTTTCATGGACCAGATCGCGGCCCTCAAATGGGTGCAAAGGAACATTGCCGCATTCGGGGGCGATCCGAAAAATGTGACGATCTTCGGCGAATCGGCGGGCGGAATGTCAGTGTTGACGCTGATGACGTCGCCCGCGGCGCGGGGGCTGTTCCACAAGGCCATCGTCCAGTCCGGCGGCGGGAGAAACCTGCTGGGACCGATGCGGAGGCTGCGTGAAGCCCAGGGAGAGCTTTCATCCGCCGAAAGCGTGGGCCTGGCGTTTGCAAAGAAGATGGGCATCGAGGGGGAGGACTTGAGAGCGCTGGAGGCGCTGCGGGCGCTACCCCCGGAGAAAATCGTGGACGGGCTGAACATGGCGACGATGAACACGCCCACCTACAGCGGGCCGATGCTGGACGGGAAGATCATCGTGGAGAGCGTAGAGGACGCATTCCTCGGCGGGCGGCAGGCGAAAGTCCCCTTCATCGCGGGCGCCAACAACATGGACATCGGGTTCAGCTTCGCAAAGACGATGGAGGACGTCTTCAAGCCCTTCGGCGATTTGCGGGCCCGTGCCGAGGCGGCCTACAACGGCGACGGCAAGGGCGAAGTGCGGATGGTCGGCTACCAGGTGGCGATGGACCGGATGATGATCGAGCCGGCGCGGTTCACGGTGCGCCGCATGGCAGCAGCCGGGCAGAACGCTTTCCACTACCGGTTTTCCTATGTGGCGGAGTCGATGCGAAAAGAGTGGCCCGGGGCCCCGCATGCCACGGAAATTCCATTCGTGTTCAACACTGTCAAGGCGAAATACGGCGAAAAACTGGCCCCTGCGGATCAGGCAATGGCGGATCTGGCGCATTCATTTTGGGTCGATTTTGTGAAGAAAGGCGATCCGAACGGCAGCGGGCGCCCCGCCTGGCCCGCCTGCGATGCCGCTTGTGACACGATCCTCGAATTCGGCCCGGAGCAGGCCGCTGCGAAGACTGATCCCTGGAAGGCGCGGCTCGATGTCACAGAAGGGCTGGCCATGAAAGGGAAGTGACCGGACACGAGCCGGCTTCAGCCTTGTGAAACCGGCGCCGCAGCAGAGAGGCGCGTTCGAAGCGCAGCCAGCAGCGCAGGCAGGGCAGACTCGAAGTAGAAATGGCCGCCGGGGAACTCGATGCGTTCGAAGGCGGCGGTCGTCTGTTCGCGCCACGCTTCCAGGTGGGTTGAAGTCACGTTGGGGTCCGCGTCGCCTCCGTAGACGTAGATGGGGACGTTGAGCGGCGGCTCCGGCGTGTAGACGTAATGGCGGTACAGCCGGGCGTCAGCGAGCAGCGCCGGCAGGGCGAGTTTCAGCAACTCGGGTTGCCCGAGAACGCTGGGCGGGAAGCCTTCCAGGCGGCGGAGCTCTTCGATGAAGTCCCGCAGCGACGGCTCGGGCGGCGGCACATGATTCAGCCGGAACTGCGGGGCGCGGGCGCCGGAGACGTGCAGCGAGACGGGCATCGGGAGCCCGCCGCGCCGAAGCGCTCGAGCGAGCTCGAATGCGATGCCTGCGCCCATGGAGTGGCCGAAGAACGCGAAGGGCTCTCCAAGGAAGGGGCGGATCTGCTCCAACAGGGCTCCGACCAGCGGCTCCATGCGCTCGAAGGGAGGCTCCGAGGCGCGCGATTCCCTCCCGGGCAGCCGCACCGGCACGAGGGCAGCCACGGGCTCCAGGGCGCCGCTCCAGGAGCGGAAGGGCAGCGTGCCGCCGCCGGCCCATGGGAAACAAAAAAGACGCAATTTGTTTTCCTCTGCGGCGTGGATGGTGGGAAACCAGGGATGCGTGGCCGGCGGCTTGCCGGCGGCGCGCCGCGAGAGCCGCAGGGCGAGCAGGCGCCTTTTCTCCTCCGACAGCTGCGGCGCCGCCGCCGTGCGGGGAGGCGACTTCTTCGGCTTCCTGAGCAGGTCGAGGAGCGCATGCTCGAAGGGTTCGGCGGAAAGCGACGCAGCGTATTCTAGAGCGGCCCGGCGGCTGGCGGCGGCGATCTCCTCCCAGTGGGCCTGGTCCGTGACGAGGCGGTGCAGGATGCGGCGCCAGGGGCCCACGTCCTGCGGCGGCACCTCGGCGACGGGCACCATGGAAGCGTCCAGCGACGGCTGATAACGAACGATCGGGTTGACCCGCACCAGATAGGGCACGCCCAGCTTGGCCTCATGGAGGCCGCCGACGTCGGAGGCGACCACAGGTATGCCGCGGCTCATGGCCTCCAGAACGATGCGGGAACGTGCCTCCGCCCAGACGGACGGGACCAGCACGACGCGGCTGCGCCGCAGCAGATCGTCAATGTTGTCCACGCGCGGCAGAAGAGTGATGTTCGGCACGCTCCTGAGCTGCTCCAGTTCCTCCGGCGTCGTTCCCCAGGTGGGGATGGCGGCGAACCGCAAGTCCGGCATGCGCCGCGCCAATTCCAGGAAAATCGAGATTCCTTTCACGGCGCAGGGGTTCACCATCGAGACGAACTCGTTATCGAAGCGGCCCAGGAGCGGAAACTCCGAGCCGGGCTCGAGCAGCGAGATGGGGACGTGGATGGCGTCCAGACCGCTCCACTCGCGCACATAGCCGGCGACGTAATGGCTGACTCCGACGATCAGATCCGCATGGCGCAGGTTCGCCGTCTTGGCGGCGCTGACCATCGAGCTGTCGGGTCCGAACGGCACGGCGATGGTGGCGCGGACGAGATAGACGACGCGAGCCCGCGGGTGGCGCAGAGCGATGTCGAACAGGATCTGCCCGGGGTCGTCTGTGGAGGTGACGATCACGTCCGGATCGAAAGATTCCAGGCAGGACTGGAAGAATCCGCGCAGGTGAGGGCGCCTCGTCAGCACGCGGACGCGGACTCCGTTCAAGGCGTAGGACAACGATTCGGGGTCTTCTTCTGCGTCGATGCACCGTGCGGCCAGTTCGCGCTTCAACTCTTCGTGCGACGCTTCGGAGAACTCCGGGACGCGCGTGACGACGAGCACGTCGTGCCCTCGGGAGGCGAGAGCTTCCATGAGGAGGCGGTTGCTTTTGTCGCCGCCGCCCAGGGCGGGGAAGTACGTCGAGTTGTGGGCGAGCAGAACCTTCATGGCTGGCGGCGCCTCTTCTGAAGTTCCCGGAGCAGCAGCGCGCGGCGGGCGTCGTCGAGCGGCGGTTTCCCCGCCTGCCCCGGAGAGGCGGCTTCAGCCGCGCGGGGCAGGGAAGCCAGCAGCTTTCCCATGGCGCCGGGGTCGATAGCCGAAACAAACGCAGTCGCAGCGGCGCGGGAGCGCGCGCTTTCCTCGCGGTATTCCCGCTCGTCTTCCAGCAGGCGCCGAAGGGCGGCGATCCAGGGCTCGATGTTCTGCGGCGGCAGCACCGGGCGCGGCATGTGCGCGGCGTCGAACTCCAGCCGGTATCCCTCGACCGGGCGCACTGGAATGACGTAGCCGGTGCCATGCTTGGCCTCGAGCAGCCCGCCGGAGTCGGACGACACGACCGGAATGCCGCGCAGCATCGCCTCCATGACGATGAGGCCGAAGCCCTCGTACCACAGCGAGGGCATGATCAGGACCGAGCACCGGCGCAACGCGTCCTCGATGTCGGGAACGTTCTCGAGCAGCGTGGCGTTGGGAAGGGCGGCCAGCGCGGCCTCGTCCTCAGGGGTGGTGCCCCAGCCGCGCAGCGCGTCGAAGGGAATGTCCGGGAAATTGCGCGCGAGTTCCAGGAAAATGCTGATTCCTTTTGCCGCACAAGGATTGATCATCAGCACACGTTTTCTGCCGAAGCCGGACAGGTCCGGCCAGGGTGGCGGGCCGTAAATCGGCGGATGGATCACGGTGGCTTCGCGGCCAAGATGAGTCCTGACATAGGCCGCCATGTGACGGCCGATGACGACCACGGCGGCAGCGCGGCGGACCAGTTCCGCAGCGGGCGGATCCGCATGCCAGGACTCGGGCCCGAAAGGAAGGAACTGGGGCGTGTGCGCAAGGTAGACCAGCCGTCCCGGCGCCGAGCGCGCGGCCTCGCGCAGAAGAGTGTGGGAGAGATCCTCGCTGGAGACAAGAACCCAGTCCGGCCGGGTCTCCCGGATGAGCCCGGCCAGGTCGCCCGCGTGCAGGGAGAGCGAGGGGATGGAGTGGATGGCGATCCCGCCAGAACAGGCAGTGCGGCGCTCCGGCGTGAGCGAGGAGGCTGCCACTGTGCATTCATGCCCGGAGGCTGCGAGGATGCGCAGCCAGGCGAGGTTGGACCGGGTGGAACCGCCGCGGGGCGGATCGTAGGAGGCGTTGGAGGCAAGCAGGATGCGCACCGGCTAACGCTCCCCGTCGAGTTCGCGCTCCAGCAAGGCGCGGACCTCTTCGTCCGACAGGCTGGCGATTTCGGCCAGCAGGGCCTGGTACTCCTCCGGGTCGGCGGCGCCGAGGCGGCGGGCGTCGATGACAGCGGCCAGCGAGCCCAGGGTCAGCGATCCCGAGTAGACCTCGTCCACTGCCAGCTCCACTCCGAATTCCTCCCTGATCCGCATGAGCAGGAGTACAGCCAAGAGGGAATGGCCCCCGAGATCGAAGAAGTTCGCTTCGGAATGTTCGACCGGTTTCTGAAGAAGCTCCGCCCAAATTCTGGCCAGTGTTTCTTCCGTTTCGGTCGCAAAAGCGGCTGCGGACGCCGGGGCCTGGATGGCGGCGGCCTCGCGCCGGGCTGCGGCGAGGATCTGCGCCGGAGTCCTGAGCGAGCAGGCGATCTCGGCGTACCCGGTGAAGGAGCGCGCAGCGGCCGGACGCGGCGCGGCAGGCTGCGGCAAGGCGGGCGAAGCGGGCGCCGGCGACCACCGCAGCGTCTGAAGTTCCACGGCGGGAAAGCGGAACACGAGGCCGCCGTTGTCCTCATGCGCTTCTCCGTACCGGATGGACTCGAGAAAGGCTCTCGCGGGCGCGTTGCGGGCGGTGGGAGTGAAGGGAACCGTCACCGTGTAGATGCCCTCGTCGAGGGCCAGCTCCGCCAGCCTGGCCAGGATCCGGTGCTCGACCCCGCGGCCCAGGACGCGGCAAGAGAGCAGGAACGAGTCCACGTAGAGTTCGTTGAGGCGAGTGAATATGACAGCCAGGCCGGTGAGTCCGTATTCGCCGAAGCGGTCGCTGACTTCGGCGGTGAAGATGCGCACGCCCGGAGTCCGGGATAGCGCTGTGATTTCGGCCTCCGTGCGGCGGATGGTGGTTGTGTTGAACTGGTTGGTCCGCTGCGTGAGCTGGGCGGCGCGCGGGATGCGCTCCGGGTCGAGCGGCTGGACCTCGACGCGCAGGTCCAGCGAGGCCAGGAACTCTTCCAGAGAGCCGGCCGATTGCGCGGCCCGCGAAAACTCGAGCGACTGCGCGATCAACTCCGAGCGGCGGCGGTCCTCCTCAGTGACCGCCGGATGGTCGAACGCCCACAGGTGATCGAGGAAGGCTGGCAGCTCGGCGATGTCCGGAGGCAGGGCGATGGAGAGCACGCCCGGGCATGACGAGGCGACTTCCGCGCACTCTTTCGGGTTGTCGTCGAGGAAGATGAACGAGTCCAGGCCGAGATTCAGCTCCGCGGCAAGCGAATCCAGGTTCACCGGCTTCGGATTCCAGTCGATGCGCCAGGCTGCGAAGTGCTCCAGGCGGAGCGGGAACTCCGGGTGCGCGTTGAACGTTTCCTGGACGTCGCTGAAATTGTTCTTGGAGGCGATGACGAGCAGCATGCCCGCCTCCCGCTGGGCGAGCAGGAACTCCTGGAGCCGCCTGCGGGGCGGATCGAGGACGACGCCCGCAGGTCCGTCCTCGCCGCAGATGCCGCGCCACAGCGTATTGTCGAGATCGACGGCAACCACCTTGTACGGGGCCGCGGTGAGGGCATGGGCGCGACGCACGATTACAGTGGCCAGCACTGCGTACATCTCTTCGGTGTAAGGGATCTGGGCGATCTCCGAAGCGCGGGAATCGTGGATCCGGCTCACGGGATAAAGAGAGAGGACGTCGGCATGGTCAAAGAAATGCAGCCCGGGCAGCTGTCCAAGGGACCGGCTCAGGATCTCCTCCGCGTCCCGGACGGGCGCGCCTTCCGGAGAGGGGCAGATGACGACGATCAGCGGAACCTGGAAACGCGAAAGCGCGGCGCGGATCGTATCTGCGGCTTGCCTGGCATTGGCTGCCGCCGCCTCCGCCATGCCCGGTTCGCCGGCGGGCAGCCGGGCCAGGTCGGCGGCGCGCAGAAGGATCACATTTACCCCGTACCGGTTGCCGGCGAAGGCGGAACCGGGATCGAGCAGCGTCTGGAGGATCTGGTTGTAGGGAGCAAAGACGGCGTCGAGGCGGGCGCCAAGCCGGCGTTCCCAGAAGGTGAAAAAAGGAACGAGGGGCTCCGCAGTAAAGGAAGCGGCTACGGCGATGGTGTAGGGCTGGGCTGGGTGCAACTTCGAATCCACGTAGAGTAAGACAATTCCGATGAAGAATGTATGCGGCGGAGCCGCCATGCCGGGATGGCCCGCCTGCCTTCATTGTATCGGCCGGGGCTCACTCCAGCGACCGGTACCAGATGTTGCGGAAGCGCATGGTGGTGTCCGGGGCGCCGGGGAACCCCGAGTGGTCCTGGAGCAGGAGCGGACCCGGATCGCACATGGCCCTGCGGAAGCGCAGCGGGGCGTTGTCCTGGACCAGCACGCCGTTGAGAAAGACGGTCAGCGTTCCCGGGCGAACCTCCTGCCCGCGCTCGTTGCAGACCGGCGCGTGGTAGACGATGTCATAGGAGGACCACTCGCCCGGCTTGCGGGAAGCATTCACCAGCGGAGGGTGCTGGTCATAGACGGCGCCCACGGCGCCGGTGGCGTAGGTGGGGTTGCGGTATCCGTCGAGAATCTGGATTTCCGTGATTTTCTGGATATAGACGCCGGAATTTCCTCTCAATTGCCCCTTTTGACCGGGCATATCCGGCACCAGGAATTCCAGATGGATCTGTGCGGAGCGGAATTGCGCGCGCGAGACGGCGTCCCCGGCGCCGGTGCGGCAGACCATTTCGCGGCCTTCAACCCTGCACCCTGTCGGCGAGCCGTCCGGGCGCGTCCATCCGTCGATGCCCGATCCGTCGAAGAGAACCACTGCGTCCGAGGGCGGATCGCCAGCGGCAGCGCCCGGCGAGACGGCGCGCGGCTCCGGCAAAGGCGCCGGCGGGCCCTCTGCGACAGCGGGCGGGACAGGAAGAGTGACGTCGCCGGTGGCCGCCCATTCCGCCCCGCGCGTGAAAGTGGCTGTGAACACAGGGGTCTTCACCGCCGGCCCGTCGTGGCCGAGCGCGGTGACAAAGACCCTGCCGCTGCCATAATTCAGCGTCCAGAGGACAGGATGATCGAGGCCGTCGCCCGGAACGGGCTGGCGCGCCTTGCCCTGGTACAGCTTGTGATCGTCCCAGGCGGTGGCAAGCACATGATAGGAGCCCGGCGCCTGCCACTTGAGGTTGGCGTAGAGCTCGTCGTCGGGCTGGGCGAGCTTTGCGCGGAGGCCGCGTGTGACAGGGTGCGTGCGGTCGCGGATGTCGAGATGAAACGTGTGCGCGGGCGAGTGGTGGCCCTGATTGGGCCGCCAGTTGCCGCCGCAGAGGGTCTCGAATTCGGGCCAGTCCTGGAAGGCTGCGATGGTGAAGTGGTAGACGACGAGGCCATGGCCGGAGCGGACGAAATCGAGCAGGGCGGCGCGGGTGCGTTCAGGCCAGGCGAATGCGGGGTCGCGGGCGTCGTAGTAGTTCAGCACAACCAGGTCGTAGCCGGCGAGTGTTTCCGGACCTGCGCCACGAAAGTCCTCGGTGACGCGGACCTCAAACCGGCCGGTGTCTTCGAGGGCTTTGCGGAGCAGCGGGGATACGATGCGCCAGTCATGGCCGCCGATGGCGCCACCGGTGACCAGGAGCGTCCGGATCCTTGGCGGAGAGGAAGGCGGCTGCGCCAGGGCGGGCAGCAGAACCAGCAGAAGCAGAGCGCGCATAAGGGAGCCTCCGCCCCCATTCTATGGGCGGACGGGCGGCCCGTGTTGGTACAATCGCGGCTTCGGAATCCCTGCGGGAGAGACATACAGCGATGAGCGAAGAGATCAAGTACGTTTTGGACGAGAGCCGGCTTCCCAGGTTCTGGTACAACATTGCGGCGGATCTGCCGAAGCCCGTGCCGCCCGTGCTGCATCCGGGCACGAAGCAGCCGGTGACGCCTGCGGATCTGGAAGTGATCTTCCCGATGAGCCTGATTGAGCAGGAAGTGTCGTCGGAGCGGGAGATCGAGATTCCGAAGCCGGTGCGCGACATTTACCGCCAGTGGCGCCCGACGCCGCTGTACCGGGCGCGGCGCCTGGAGAAGGCTCTCGACACGCCGGCGCGGATCTATTACAAGTACGAGGGCGTCAGCCCGGCGGGCTCGCACAAGCCGAACACGGCGGTGGCGCAGGCTTTCTACAACAAGGAAGCGGGCGTCCGAAGGATCGTCACCGAGACGGGAGCGGGACAGTGGGGATCGTCGCTGGCGCTGGCGGGCGCGTTTTTCGGGCTGAAGATCGAAGTCTACATGGTCCGGGTGAGCTACGAGCAGAAGCCCTACCGGCGAGCGTTGATGGAGAGCTACGGAGCGCGGTGCGTGGCTTCGCCTTCCATGGAAACCGCCAGCGGGCGGGCGATTCTCGAAAAACGCCCCGACCACCCGGGCAGCCTCGGCATCGCGATCTCCGAGGCTGTCGAAGTGGCGGCACAAAGCGCGGACACCAAGTATGCGCTGGGCAGCGTGCTGAACCATGTGCTGCTGCACCAGACTGTGATCGGGGAAGAGGCGATCGAGCAGCTGGCGATGGCGGGCGATGAGCCGGACGTTGTGGTCGGCTGCACGGGCGGTGGTTCAAACTTCGCTGGCATCGCCTTTCCGTTTCTCGGGAGGATGCTGCGGGGCGGGAAGAAGATGCGAATCGTGGCGGTGGAGCCGGCAGCGTGCCCGTCGCTGACGCGCGGCAAATATGCCTACGATTTCGGCGACACAGCGCACCTGACGCCGCTCGTGAAGATGCACACTCTTGGCAGCACGTTCACGCCGCCGGGCTTCCATGCCGGCGGGCTGCGCTACCACGGAATGGCGCCGCTGGTGAGCCACTGCAAGGAGCTCGGGCTGATCGAGGCGAAATCCTGCACGCAGCTGAGCTGCTTCGAAGCAGGAGTGCTGTTCGCGCGCAGCGAAGGCATCCTGCCGGCGCCGGAAGCCAATCACGCCGTCCGCGCCGCCATCGATGAGGCGCTGCGCTGCAAGCAGGAGGGCCGGAGCGAGGCGATCCTGTTCAACCTCTGCGGGCACGGGCACTTCGATATGCAGGCCTACATGGATTACTTCGCCGGCAAGCTGACCGACCAGCAGTACGACGAGAGCGAGCTGGCGATGGCGCTTGCCGGGCTGCCGTCCGTCAGCGCCTGAGGCTCGCCGCGCTTTTTCTCCGGAAGGGCCGGTGTGCGGGTGTACAATTAAGAGAACCGGGGCTCCAGATCCGAGTTTCCGAGATAGAAAGCGAGTGTCCGATGATTGTGCATCCGAAAGGGCCGAAGGCCCGGGTTCTGTTGACGAGCGTGTTCGGCCCTTACGCGCAGGACGACGAGTACGGGAGCCGCTCCATCAACCCGATGGAGCTTTACCACAACCAGGTGACCCGGGCGCAGGGTCCCTATTCGCTGCGGATGTTCCACCGCTCCTGGGGGATCATGTTCATCCAGGCGAACATCGAGAACCCGTCCACGGTGCTGGACTTCCCCACACGGGAGCGATTCGAGCGCGAGCTTCGGGAACACGAGTATGACGTGGTGGGGATCAGTTCGATCATCGTCAACCTCGGCAAGGTGCGCGAGATGTGCCGGATTGTGCGCCGGCTGTCGCCGAAGTCCGTGATCGTGGTCGGGGGGCACGTGGCGGCGATTCCCGGGCTGGAGCACATGATCGACGCCGACTACATCGTGAAAGGGGAAGGCGTGCGGTGGATGCGTGAGTTTCTGGGGCAGGATCCGCGCGCGAAAGTGGAGCATCCGCTGATCGCTTCCGGATTCGGGCACAGGGTGATGGGGCTCAAGCTGCCAGGCAAGCTGGGATCGACCGCGGCGACGATCATCCCGTCTGTCGGCTGCCCGCTCGGGTGCGACTTCTGCACCACGTCGGCGTTTTTTGGCGGCAAGGGGAATTTCATCAATTTCTTCGAGACGGGGCGCGAGATCTACGAGGCGATGGAGAAGGCGGAGCGCGCCTTCCATTACAAGTCGTTCTTCGTGATGGACGAAAACTTCCTGCTGCACCGGAAGCGCGCCATGGAGCTGCTGGATTGCATGAAGGAGGGCGGGAAGAGCTGGGATCTGTACGTGTTCTCGTCGGCGAACGCCATCCGCAAGTACAGCATGGAAGAGCTGGTGGAGCTCGGAATCTCGTGGGTGTGGATGGGGCTGGAATCGCCGCAGAGCGGTTACGCGAAGCTCGCCGGATCCGACACGCTGAGCCTGGTGCGCGAACTTCGCAGCAACGGCATCCGCGTGCTGGGATCGACGATCGTCGGCATGCACCACCACACGCCGCAGAACATCGGCGAGGAGATCGACTATGCGTGCAGCCACGAGACGGATTTCCACCAGTTCATGCTTTACACGCCGCTGCCCGGAACGCCGCTCCACCAGCGGATGCAGAAGGAAGGCACGCTGATCGACGTGGACCTGGCCGATGTGCACGGGCAGTACAAGTTCAACTGGCGGCATCCGTTCATCAGCCGGGACGATTCCAAGAAGTTCCTCGATTGGGCGTTCTGGCGGGACTTCGAACTGAATGGCCCCTCGCTGTACCGGATCTGCCGCACGACGCTGGAAGGAGTGAGGAAGTACCGTCTCTACCCGGACTGGCGGGTGCGGGAGAGGTTCGAGCGGGAGGCGCAGGCGTTGAAGACGTCTTACGCGGCGGTGCTGTGGGCGATGGAGCGGCACATGCGGCAGAAGAACGCCGAGGTGGCGCAGCGCGTGCACGAGTTGCGGGAAGAGATCCGGCGGGAGTGCGGAGCGCTGGCGGCGGCAGTCGGGGCCGCGCTCGGCCCCCTGATGCTGTGGCTGACGAAGCGCGAGGAGAAGAAGCTCGAAAAAGGCGTCGCCTACGAACCGGAGACCTTCGTCGAACGGCGCAACTGGGCCGAGGCCTGAACAGGGATCACAGCGCGGCCAGCCTGCGGTGGAATGCCAGCAGGTAGGCCGCCAGGCAGGCCAGCAGGATTCCGCAAGAGCCGACGACGGCGGCGATGCCGAACACAGGCGTCAGCGCCCCGGCCACCAGGCTGCCAATCGGCATGCCGCCGCGAAAGGCGATGTTGTAGAGGCTCATCACGCGGCCGCGCATCTCGTCGGTGGCGATCAACTGAACCAGGGAACTCAGCATGGCAAAGCAGGCGATCAGCGCCATGCCGCCGAAGAATGCGAAGACCAGGCTGAGCCTGAAGTTTCGCGAAAAGGCGAACAGGGCCTCGAAGAAGCCGAGCAGAATGAGGCCGGCCAACGCGTCGCGGCCCAGATGCGGGCGCTTTCCGCGGGCGGCGACGAGAAGCGCGCCGGTGATGGCTCCGGCGGCTTCCGTGGACAGCAGGATTGTATACGTCGCCGCATCTCCC
The DNA here is from genome assembly GCA_964458495.1 of uncultured Arcobacter sp. Lineage (GTDB taxonomy): Bacteria > Acidobacteriota > Terriglobia > Bryobacterales > Bryobacteraceae > JANWVO01. The sequence goes on along the minus strand of CAYWJB010000002.1, from coordinate 71,575 downwards.
CCGAAGACGTCGCGGGCGAACACCGGCAGAAACACGAGGATCGGAATGCCGAGGAACGTGCAAACGAACGCGACGAGGATCAGCGGCAACATGCCCGGGCGGCTGCGGATAAAGGAAAGGCCCTGCTTCATGGAGTCCAGGACGCTCTCCTGTGACGGCGCCGGGATGAAGCGGACATGGATCAAAAGCAGGGAAGAGATCACGGCCACGTAGGACAGTCCGTTGAGTCCGAAGCACCATGCGGCGCCGAGATGCGTGAGCGCCAGCCCGCCGATGACAGGTCCGATGACGCGGGCGAGATTGAACTGGATGGAGTTCATCGCGATGGCGTTCGGCAGGTGGTCCCGAGGCACAAGAGAAGGGATCAGCGACTGGTAGGCGGGAGCGCCAAACGCCTGCGCGGTGCCCACAATGAATGACAGAGTCAGAATGTGCCACACGCGCGCATGGCCGAAAGCGAACAGCGCGGCGAGCAGGAATGCACAGGCCATCTGCACGCACTGCGAGGCGACCAGCAGGCGGCGGCGGTCGATGCGGTCCGCGGCGACGCCGGCGAACAGCGCCAGCAGGAAGATGGGGATTTCTCCGAGGAAGTTGTCGAGCCCGAGATAGAACGCCGAACCGGAAAGCTGGAGCACCAGCCAGCTCTGGGCGAGCTTCTGCATCCACGTGCCGATGCTTGACACGAACGCGCCCGACCACATCAGCCGGAAGTCGCGGTAGTGGAATGCAGAGAAGATGCGTCGCAGCAAGGCGCAGGTCCGTCAGGGCAGCGGGGCCGGTCTTGAGATCAGATGCAGCAGGTTGCCGTCCGGATCGGTGAAGAACAGCAGCCTGTTGCCGGAGAGATTCAGGGGGCCGGAGACGATGTTCACGCCCTTCTGTTGCAGGTCGGCGGCAGCCTGGTCGAAGTCGGACACCGAGACGGCGAGGTGGCGCAGCCCCGGCGTCTTCATCTGAGCGGGAAGGGCGTCGCCCTGGCCGGGAATGATCTCGAGCATGGCGCCGTTGGGCGCCTTGACGAAGTAATTGCCGTCGTACTCGTAGTTGATGTGGAAGCCCAGAGTATCGACGTACCACTGCGCCAGCCTCTGCGGGTGGGGCGAGGCAATCGCCGTGTGCTCAAGTCCCGTGTACATCATACATTCCGGAGTGTAGCAGGGACTCCCCGGCCGCACGGTTCAGAGAGATCAGGACCGGAAACGGCCCGTTTCCCCGCAGGCATCGGATATGCTTGCCTGAGGAGTCCATACCCATGCTGACGAGAAGAGAATGGATGGCCGGCGCGCCCGCGGTGTTGCGCGGTGCGGCGGCGCAGGCCGGCAGGCGGCGCAACGTGATCTTCATCCTGAGCGACGACCACCGCTACGATGCGATGGGGTTCATGAAGGCGCAGCCCTGGCTGAGAACGCCGCAAATGGACCGCATGGCTGCCGAAGGCGCGCACTTCCCGAACGCTTTCGTCACGACCGCACTTTGCAGCCCCAGCCGCGCCACAATCCTTACCGGCGTCTACTCGCACCGGCACCGCATCGTGGACAACAACACGGCCATTCCGAAGGGCACCGTGTTCTTCCCCTCCTACCTGCAGAAAGCCGGTTACAGGACGGCGTTCTTCGGCAAGTGGCACATGGGAAACGAGGGCGACGACCCGCAACCCGGTTTCGATCAATGGATCAGCTTCCGCGGGCAGGGAACTTACAACCCAAGCGCCAGCGGGCTCAACATCAATGGCAAGCGGGTTCCGCAAAAGGGCTACATCACGGACGAGCTGACCGGTTATGCGTTGCAGTGGCTGGATTCGCTGCCGAAGAGCCAGCCGTACTTCCTGTACCTGTCGCACAAGGCTGTGCACGCGGAATTCGAGCCGGCGCCGCGGCACAAAGGAATGTACAGGGACGCGCAGTTCGTGTATCCGAAGACGATGGCTGCCGAGGGCGAGTATGCCCAGGGCCGGCCCATGTGGGTGCAGAACCAGCGCAACTCCTGGCACGGCGTGGAGTACCCCTACCATTCCGATCTCGATGTTGGCGAGTACTACAAGCGCTACGCGGAAACTCTCATGGCTGTCGACGAGAGCATCGGGCGCGTTCTAGACGCCCTGAAGGCGCGCGGCGAGCTGGACTCCACGCTGGTGATTTACATGGGGGACAACGGGTTCGCCTTTGGCGAGCACGGGCTGATCGACAAGCGGACAGCGTATGAGGAATCCATGCGCGTGCCCCTGCTGGCGCGCTGCCCGGAGTTGTTCGGCGGCGGGCGGAAGGTGGACGAGGTGGTGGCGAACCTCGACATCATGCCGACTGTGCTGGAGGCGTGCGGCGTGCCGGCGCCGGCGGGAATCGACGGCATGAGCTGGCTGCGGCTGATGCGCGGGGAGCGCGCGGGGTGGCGCAGCGAGCTTCTGTACGAATACTACTGGGAGCGCAATTTCCCGCACACGCCCACCATCCATGCCTTGCGCACCGACCGGTACAAGTACGTGCGCGTGCACGGGCTGTGGGACCTCGACGAGCTGTACGATCTGAAGGAAGACCCTCTGGAGAGCCGCAACCTGATCCTGCGTCCGGAAATGAGGAAAACGGCGGAAGAACTGCGGGCGAGGCTCTGGAAGGTGCTCGAGGAGACGGGTGGCATGTACATTCCTCTGCAGCCGGACCGGGGCGGGCAGCTCAACCTGCGGCACCCGGACCGCTCGAAGGCAGCGGAGTTTCCGGAAGCGCTCCGGCCGCGGCTCAGGCGCGCCGAGCCGGTCCATCGGTGAGCGCTCGCGGGCGGAACGCTACACTGAGAAACATGGATCTGAAAGGCAAGCGTGTCGCGATCTTCGTGGACCAGCAGTATCAGGAGATGGAAGTTTGGTACCCCTACTACCGCCTGATCGAGGCGGGCGCGGAGGCGCACTTCATCGCTGCGGAGGCGCCGAAGAGCTACCCCTCGAAGACCGGCTATCCTTGCGTCTCGCACAAGACCTACGAGGCGGTGCGCCCGGCTGATTATGACGGGGTGATCGTGCCGGGCGGGTTCGCGCCCGATTTTATCCGGCGCCACACGGCATCCAGCCACTTCATTGCCGGGATGAATGCGCAGGGCAAGCTGGTGGCGGCGATCTGCCACGGGCTGTGGTGCCTGTGTTCGGCCAATGTGCTGCGGGGCAAGCGCTGCACGTCGTTCTTTGCCATCAAGGACGACGTGGTGAACGCGGGCGGGCTCTGGGAGGACAGCGAGGTGGTCGTGGACGGAAATCTCGTGTCATCCCGCAAACCCGATGACCTCCCGGCGTTCATGAAGGCCTGCATGAAGGTTCTTGAGAGCCGGTAAGTCGTATGGCAACCCCGGCGGCGATCCACGCAAGCGGGCTGCGCAAGCTGTACGGCGATTTCGAAGCGGTCCGCGGGATCGACTTCGAAGTGGCGGAAGGCGAGATTTTGGGGCTGTTGGGGCCGAACGGCGCGGGCAAGACGACCACGGTGGAGATCCTGGAGGGGTTGCGGCAACGCAGCGCGGGCGAAGTCTCCGTGCTGGGCTGTGATCCGGAGAAGGAAACCGATGCGGTGAAGGACCGCATCGGCGTGGCTCTGCAATCCACCAACCTGCCGGACAAGATCAAGGTTTACGAGGCTGCGGAGCTGTTCGCCGCCTTCTACACGCGGTCCGTGGATGCGGACGCGCTGCTGAGGCGGCTTCAGCTTTGGGAGAAACGCCACGCCTTCTACAGCACGCTCTCCGGCGGGCAGAAGCAGAGGCTGGCGCTGGCGCTGGCGCTGGTCAACGACCCCGAACTGGTCTTTCTCGACGAACCCACCACCGGTCTGGACCCGCAGGTGCGGCTGGAGATTCACACGCTGATCAGCCGGCTGAGGGAGCAACGGAAGACGGTGCTCCTGACGACGCACTACATCGAGGAAGCCGAGCGCCTCTGCGACCGCGTGGCGATCGTGGACGAGGGCCGGATCGTCGCGATGGGCAGCCCGCGCGAGCTGCAGGACCGCGTTCTCGGGCATGCGCGCGTTGAGGTGAAGACCGCCGCGCCGATGCCCGAAGAGCTTCCCGGGGCGTGGCGGGATGGCGTGGCGACAGTATTCAGCAACGGGCGCAAGATGTTGTCCGCGTCGGCGGAGAAGCCCGCCCGCGTGGTGGTGGAGCTGGTGAAGTGGCTGGAGGCGGCGGGGATCGAGATCGAAGACCTGCACATCCGCCGCCCGACGCTGGAGGACGTTTTTCTCGAGCTCACAGGCAAGAGCCTGAGGGAGTAGCCGTGCGGCTGAGAGCTTACGCTGCCTATATCAAGATCACGCTGAAGTTGACGTTGCGCGACCGCGTGGTGCTGTTTTTCAACTACCTCATGCCCCTGCTTTTCTTCATCGCTTTCGGCGAGGGTCTGGGCGCGGGCACGAGCTCCGGCGCGATGTCGCAGACGGTGAGCATGGTGCTGATGTTCGGCGTGCTCGGCACGGGCTTCTTCGGCGGCGGCATCCGGGCGACGATGGACCGCGAGGCGGGCATTCTGCGCCGCTTCAAGGTCGCGCCCATCTCGCCGGCGCCGCTGCTGGTAGCGTCGCTGGTGACGGGCTGGGCGGTGTTCCTGCCCTCCGTATTCCTGTTCCTTTCCCTGGCGCGGTGGCGCTACGGCTGGGACCAGCCGCTGAACCTCGCGTCGCTGCTGATCGTGACCAGCGTGGGAGTGCTGGCGTTCCGCAGCATGGGGCTGATCATCGCCTCGGTGGTCAACAGTATGCAGGAGAGCCAGATCATCGCGCAGTTGCTGTACATGCCGATGCTGCTGCTTTCGGGCGCCGCCGTGCCGCTGCACATTTTCCCGGAGTGGCTTCAGAAGCTGGCGCAGTTCCTGCCCGCGACCCACCTGTATCTGGGCACGCAGGGAATCCTGGTGCGCGGGGAAACCGCATGGGACAACCGGGCTGCTGTCGGATCCATGCTGCTGGCGATGGCTGCCGGGCTCGTGATCAGCATCAAGCTCTTCCGCTGGGAGAAGGACGAGAAGGTGAAGCCTGCCGCCAAGCTGTGGCTGGCGGGCATCATGCTTCCCTTCGTGCTGATCGGTGCCTGGGAGATGCATCACCGCGGCAATGAACGCAAGATGAGAATGCTCGAGCGGCAGACGCGGCGCTCCCAAAGCTGGCTCATCCGCGACGCGAGGATCTTCGAGGGCAGTGGAGAGTGGATCGAGCGCGGCGGCGTACTGATCCGCAACGGAAAGATCGAACGGGTCTACCGCGGCACAGTGCCGGATCCGCGGGAGGCGCGGGCGGAAGGGATTGAGGCAGGCGGACGCACGCTGCTGCCGGCGCTCGTCGATTCCGGTGTGATTCTCGCCAAGCCAGGCGAGAAAGAGCCGCCTCAGGGATTGGAGGGCGTGCTCTCCGGATACGTGTACTGGGGCGTGGGTGCGATCCAGGCGCTGCCGGATCCTCTTGGCGTGGCGGAGAAGTACAGAAAAAAGGTGGACGAGGGCGAAGTGATCGGGCCGGAGATCCTGCCGGGCGCATGGGTTCCGCCGTTCAGTCTGGCGGCGGCGGAAGCAGAGGGCGGGGATCTGTCCATTCTCAAGCAGGATCTTGCGCGGCAGTTCTTCTCCGCCGGCTATCTGCAGGGGCTGGCGGCTCAGGGCGCGCAACGGCCGAAGCTGCCTCGGGCATATGGCGCGGCGGCGGCGAGGCTGCGTGAGATGTGGGGCCGCGGCGAACTGCCTGCGCCGGCCGGTGCGGCCGCAGGCTGGCTGGGGCTGCACGGGCCCGCGTTGCTGCGCGAGCTCGAACTCTGGCAGAAGGAAGGCGTGCCGGCGCAGGAGATCCTCCGGGCAGCGACCTCGCTTGCCGCCGCGCGCGCCGGCGCGGGCGGCCGCCTGGGCCGCGTGCGGGAAGGATTCGACGCAACGCTTCTGCTGGTGGAAGGCGATCCTCTGGAGGACGTCAGGGCGCTGGGCAGGATCCACACCGTGATCGTGCGCGGGGAGCGGGTGGCGCGGGGCGAGCTGGCCAATCAAAACAAAAGCAGCGGAAAATGATTTAAACAAAAAAGCCCCCGGGGGCCGGGCTCAGGGTCGGTCCCCGGGGGGCTCAAGCGTTTCAGCGCAAAACTTCTCTCTAACGGACCGGCGTCATGCCCGGAGCGTCTTCGTCGCCGCCAGAGTCCAGCCAGTCGGGACGGCGCAGGATATCGCGGGGGCGGGCTCCGTCCGGCGGGCCGATGATCTTTTCCTTCTCCATGCGGTCCAGCAGGCGCGCCGCCCTGCCGTACCCGATCCTCAGACGGCGCTGCAGGATGGATGTCGAGGCCTTGCCCACCTGGCAAAGGATCCGCACCGCTTCCACGTACAGGGGGTCGTCGTAGCCGTCCGCGTCGTCCTCCGCTTCCTCCTCGTCTCCGGTCGGAGGCGCGAGGAGGTAGGACTGGTCGTAATCCGGCTGTGCCTGCTTCCTCCAGAAGTCGACCACTTCGGTGATCTCGCTCTCGGTGACGAAGGCGCCGTGGATCCGGACCAGGCGGGAGGAGCCGGGAGGCAGAAAGAGCATGTCGCCCTTGCCCAGGAGATGCTCGGCGCCCATGACGTCGAGCACGGTGCGCGAGTCGACGCGCGTGGCGACACGGAAGCTGATGCGCGCGGGGAAGTTGGCCTTGATCAGGCCGGTGATCACGTCGACGCTGGGCCGCTGCGTGGCCAGCACCAGGTGCATGCCGACGGCGCGGGCCATCTGGGCCAGGCGGATGACGGACTCTTCCACCCCGGCGCGTTCGAGCATCATCAGGTCGGCCAGTTCGTCGATGACGATCAGGATGTAAGGCAGCGGGCGTTCGGGTTCGGCCGCTTCGGCGCCCTGCTGCTCATCGAACAGCGAGAGCGGGCGCTCGTTCAGTTCGCGGATCCGCTTGTTGAATTGCTCGATGTTTCGGACGCCGTAGGAGGCCAGCAGCTTCAGGCGCCGCTCCATTTCGAAGACGGCGTTGCGAAGGGCGTTGACCGCCTTCTTCGGCTCGATGATCACGGGCGTGAGCAGGTGCGGAATGCCGTCATAGATGCCGAGCTCCACGCGCTTCGGGTCGATCAGGATCATGCGCACTTCGTCCGGCGTGGACTTGTAGAGCACGCTCATGATCAGCGTGTTCAGCATCACGCTCTTGCCGCTGCCGGTGGAGCCGGCGATGAGGAGGTGCGGCATGCGCTCGAGTTCGGTGACGCGAATGCGGCCGGTGATGTCCTTGCCGAGTGCGAAGGTGAGGCGGTGGGGAGAGTCGATGAAATCGTCGGACTCGAGGATCTGCCGCAGGCTGATGGTCTCGCGCCGTGTGTTCGGGACCTCGATGCCTACGGTGGGCTTGCCGGGGATCCGCTCGATGAGAATGGACTCTGCCTGAAGCCCGAGGCAGAGATCCTCGCTGAGGGTGGTAATCTTCGAGATTTTGACGCCGGCGTCGGGCTTGAACTCGAATGTCGTGACCACAGGGCCGGGGTTGATCTGGACGACATTTCCGAAGACGTTGAACTCTTCCAGCTTGCTGCGGATGCGGCCGGCGATCTCCTTTAATTCCTCCGAGTCGTACCCTTCGCGCTCCGGCGGCGGGTTAAGGAGACGCGTGGGCGGCAGCTTGAAGAAGGCGCGCCGCACGGCATCCTCTTTCGCGGATCGCTTCTGTTTCGCGGCGGGGGCGGGCTCCGGCTCCTCCAGCGGGCGGATGGGAATGTCGTCGACCACGTCCGGTGCGGGAGGCGCGGGCGGCTGCTCGACGATCGGCGGCGGGGAGTACCGCTCCAGGAGATCCTCGGCCGCCTGAAGGTCGGCTGTCAGCCCTCCGGGGGAGACGGCGACGGCGGCGCCCGCGGCAGCAGCCGCAGCGCGGCGCGGCGGCTCAGGCTCAGGCGCGCGGGCTTCCAGCCCGGAAGCGGCGTCCGCAGGTTTGCGTCTCCACCGGGGCAGCCAGCCTGCCAGGCGGGGTTCGATGGCGGACGCGAGCCGCTCGACTGAGAAAGAAGAGATCAAATAGACCGAAAGAACGCCGAGAACCGCGAGAAAAATGGCAGTGCCGGCCGTGTTGAGAACTGATTCGAGCGACGAAGTGAACAGGAACCCGAACAGCCCTCCGGCGGCGAACGATGTTTCCAGCAGGCTGCCTGCGCGCGCCAGCTCGAGGGCTGCGGCAGCCGACAGGATCAGGAGTCCGTAGCCTGTGATCCGGACCAGCGGGGACGTCAGCGTGCGGTGGCGGAGCCAGCGGATTCCCACCCACAGCAGCAGAACGGGCAACAACCACGCGGCGAGCCCGAACGACTGGAACAACAGGTCCGACGCGAACGCGCCAACAAGCCCGATTTTGTTGGAGGCCGGATGCCTGCCTGTAGCCGTGTTCCACGCAGGATCGAGGGGATCGAATGAGGCCAGAGCAAAGAGGACCGAAAAGGAGATCGCGAGGCAAACAACCCCTGAGAACTCCTTGAGGCGCGAGGAGGATTCAGTCGGAATCGTGTTCATTCCGCCAGCCGGCGGAAAACAGCCAGAGCGAGTATCAGTATACCAAAAATCACACGATATGCAACAAAGAAACGCAGGGTTTTGCGCCGCAGGAACCGCAGGAACCATGCGATGACGGCGCAGCCGGTGGCGGCGCTGATGGCCATCGCCGTCAAGAAGACTGCGCGCTCGCCGGGCGGAATGCCGCCGGCGCGGTAAAGGTCGAGGAACGCATCGGCGGCAGCCGCGCCGATGGCGGGCGTTCCCAGCAGGAAAGAAAAGCGCGCGGCGGAGGCTCGGTCCAGCCCGCGAAACAGGCCCGCAACCAGGGTGATGCCGCTGCGTGAAGTGCCGGGAATCACCGCCAGCGCCTGCGCGGCGCCGACAGCGAGCGCGTCGCTCCAGCCGATGTCGCGAATCTGCCGGGAGAAGCGGGCGCTTCGCTCTGCCCATGCCATCAGCAGCCCCACAAGGATCAGCATCGTTCCGATGACCCACGGAGTGCGGAACACCGTCTCGGCAGCATGTTTCAGCAGCAACCCGGCAATGCCAACCGGAACAGTGCCCGCAGCCAGCATCCAGAGCATGTGCCGGGGGATCTCTTCCGATGCGCCGCCATGGGGCCGCTGGCCAAATGCAAGGGCCAGGATCCGCCACCAGTCCTTCGCGAAGTAGACGACCACCCCGAGCAGCGTGCCGAAGTGCAGTGCGATGTCGAATGCCAGCCCTTGATCTTTCCATCCCAACAGCCACGGGGCCAGCGCCAGGTGCGCCGAGCTGCTGATGGGAAGGAACTCCGTGAGGCCCTGAAGAATGGCGAGGATCGCCGCCTGGAGGATGGGCATAATGGAAACAGACATGGTAGCGCACGCCGCGCCGCCGCCGTTTATGACAAATACGAAAATCATCGCGACGCTGGGCCCCGCGACTTCCATGCCCGGGATGATCAGGAAGCTGATCGAGACGGGCGTGGACGTGTTCCGGCTGAACGCCTCGCATGGCACGCCGGAGTGGCGGGCGGAAATGATCCGCGCCGTGCGCGGAGCCGGCGCGGACGCGGCGTTCCCTGTGGGCATTCTGCTCGATCTTCAGGGGCCCAAAATCCGGCTGGGCACGTTCGAGGAAGGATTGGCGCTGCTCGAGGACGGAGCCGATTTCGTGATCACCACCGAGGAGATCGAGGGTGACGCGACGGCAGCCTCCACCACATACAAGGACTTCGCGAAGGATGTGAAGCCGGGCGACCGCGTGCTGCTGGCTGACGGAGCGCTGGAATTGAGGGTGCTCGAATCCGACGGTGTGAAGGCGCGGTGCCGGGTGGTGCGCGGCGGTGTGATCACGGACAAGAAGGGGATCAACCTGCCGGGGGTGCAGTTGTCCACCCCGTCGCTGACGCGGCGAGACATGGAAGTGCTTCAGGCGGGGCTCGAAGAGGGCATCGACCTGGTGGCGCTATCCTTCGTGAGGCGGTCATCAGATATCCTCCGCCTGCGCCTGTTTCTGGAGGAAAAAGGCGCGAATCTTCCCATCGTGGCGAAAATCGAAAAACCGGAAGCGGTAGAGAATTTGAAGGACATTCTGGCGGAAACCGATGGCGTCATGGTGGCGCGCGGAGACCTCGGCGTGGAATGTCCGATGGAAAAGGTTCCTTTCATCCAGAAGTCGATCATCGAGCAGGCGCGCAGGGCCGGAAAATTCGTGATCACGGCGACGCAAATGCTCGAGTCGATGATCGAAAACCCCTACCCGACGCGGGCCGAGGTGAGCGATGTCGCAAACGCGATTTATGACGGTACGGACGCCGTGATGCTGAGCGGGGAGACTTCGGTGGGCAAGTATCCGGTGGAGGCCGTGCACGTGATGGACCGCACGGCGCATGAGGCGGAGCTGTCGCTGAGCCGCCTGGGGTTCCGCGAGCTGCCCCGCCGCGATTCGGTCACTCACGCCGAGATCGTGGCTGACGCCGCATTCCACGCGGCGCGGCTGGCCGGGGCGCAGGCGATCGTCGTCTTCTCGGCTTCCGGAACGTCCGCGCGGCTGGTGGCGCGTTACCGCCCGCCGGTTCCCATCTACACCTTCACACCGTCCGAAAGCGCCGCCAGAGCGCTCTCCGTGGTTTACGGCGTCCATGCCATCCCGCAGCCGCATGTCTCCTCCACGGACGAAATGATGGCGCTGATGGATCGCGTTCTCGTCGAGCGGGGGCTCGTCAAGCCCCGCGATGCCGTTGTGTTCGTCGCCGGGCAGCCGATCGGGCGCCCGGGCACGACGAACATGATGAAGCTGCACCGCGTGGGCGAGGCGGTGTGAGTCCGTGTGATACCTGTAAACAAAATCTGAAATCCCGAACCTTCGGCCGCCGCGCCCGTTTACGCTGAAAGAGCGTTACAACTGGAGGGGCCATGAGCCTGAAGTACCTGGGAACTGCTGTTGCCGCCTGCTTGCTGGCGGCGACGGCAGGGGCCGGCGCCTGGATCGCGCTGGCAACACCGAAATCAAGGCCTGCGCAGAACATCCGCGTGGAGTCCACGCCGGAGCGCATTGCGCGCGGCCGGTATCTGTTTCACAACGTCGCCGATTGCGCCGGCTGTCACAGCCCGCGCGATCCGTCGAAGTTCTCTCTGATTCCCGAGCCGGACAAGATTGGCTCGGGATTCGTCTTCCCTGCGGAACTCGGATTTCCGGGACGCATCGTGGGCGCCAACATTACGCCCGACGTGGAAACCGGGATTGGCGCCTGGACCGACGGCGAGAAGATCCGCGCCATCCGGGAGGGGATTTCCCGCGACGGCAGGCCGCTGTTCGCGTTCATGCCGTTCGCTCAGTTCGCCAAATTGAGCGACGAGGATGTCTACTCTCTCGTTGCGTACATGAACACCTTGCCTGCCGTGAAAAACGCCTTGCCGAGGACAGAGCTGCAGTTTCCCGTCAGCATCCTCGCCCGCTTCGAACCGGCGCCGGTGCTCGCGCCGGCTCAACCTCCGAATCCGAATGACCGCGTGCGCTACGGCGAATTCCTGGCTGGCGTCGCCGGGTGCATGGAATGCCACACTGAACTGAAAAACGGCAAACCGCTTCCCGGCAGGGAGTTCGCCGGCGGCCATGAATTCGCCATCGGTCCGTTTGTGGCCAGAAGCGCCAATCTGACGCCCGATGACGACTCTGGCATCGGCAAGTGGAGCGAAGAGCGTTTCGTCAGGAAGTTCCGCGACTACGGCTCCCTGGCCTACGAATCCGCCCCGCGCACCGTGCAGGAGAACTTCACCGTGATGCCGTGGTTCGGCTTCTCGCAGATGAAGGAGGACGACCTCCGGGCGATCTACGCATACCTGCGGACGCTGAAGCCCGTCTACAACCCGGTGGTGCTGCATCTGCAGCTCGCAACCCGGTCCAACTGAGCGGCAGGGCGCGCGCGGCTCTGGCAGAATGGAGATTCCGCGAGCCGGAGCCGCATGACGCCCTTGCACCCCTACATCGAAGCCGTGCTTGCAGCGATGGTCCTCATCGCCGCGTTCACCGACCTCAAACGCCGTGAAATCCCCAACTGGCTCACGTTCGGCGGCGTTGCCGCCGGCCTGGCGCTGAATGTCGGGACTGCCGGATTGTCAGGGTTGAAAACAGCCGGAGCGGGGCTGGGACTGGCGGCGCTGATCTTCATCCCGCTGTTTATCATGCGCTGGCTTGGCGGCGGCGACGTGAAGCTGATGGGCGCCATCGGAGCGCTGGCCGGGGCGCACTACATGATCGTGATCTTTGTTTTCGACGCGATCCTGGGCGGCGCGGCTGCGCTCGTGGTGGTGATCGCCCGGGGGCGGCTCATGAAAACGATCCGGAACATTCCTCGCATGTTCCGTTTGCAACGGGAGAGCGAACTCGAAGCCGGAGGAGAGAAATCCATGGGGCTGCCGCGGGCGGTCACCATCGCGGCAGCCACGCTGCTTGTGCTTTGGGGCGCTACTCGAGTACCGGCAGGATGACGGCGCTTGCCGCCTGCTTCGAGCGAAAGACGCGGTGCGTGGCCCGGATGAAGTCCGCAGGCTTCGCCTCGTGGATGCGGACGAACTTCTGCGGGTTCCGGTCGACCAGCGGGAACCAGGAGCTCTGCACATGGATCATGATCCGGTGGCCGCGGCGGAACGTGTGGAAGACGTCGGGAAGTTCGAATTCCACCAGCTCCATCTTGCCGGGCGTGAACGGCGCGGGCTTGTCGAAGCCGTTGCGGAAGCGGCCGCGGAACGGCTCGCCGCGCACCAGCATCTGGTAGCCTCCCATGCGGACCTCCCCGGGGTTCGGCTGCGGATCGGGGGCGTCATTCGGAAACACGTCGACCAGCTTCACCACCCAATCCGCGTCCGTGCCCGTCGTGGAGACATGCAGGACAGCCTTCAACGGACCGGCGACGCGAACGTCGCTTTCCAGCGGCTCGGTCTGGTAAACGAGCACGTCCGGGCGTGTGGCGGCGAAGCGCTGGTCGTCCGTCATGTAGTTGTAGTTCATCCCGCGGTCGGTATACGGCAGGAACGGCACGGGGCGGTTCGGGTCGGACAGATACTCGTCAAAGGCCTCGGCCGCCGCGGGGAGATCGGCCGAGAGCCGGCCGTCTTCGCGGAAGTAGAACGTGCGCTTGCGGGCCTCCCGGGGCGGCCAGGCATCCATGCGGTGCCACTCATTGCGCCCGGTTTCGAAAACGAAGGCTTCCGGCAAGGACTTGCCGCCCTCGCCCTTCAGGTGCTGGGCGAAAAACGGATACTCGATCTCGTCCTGGAAAAACTTCGAAGTGTTCGAGGCGAAGCTGATGTTGCCGAGCGCCGTGCCGTCGGAGCGCGCCCAGCCGCCGTGGCTCCACGGTCCTTCCACCAGCATGTTGACCGCTCCCGGGTTCTGCTTCTCGGCCGATTCATACAGGCGCAGCGGGCCGTAGACATCCTCGGCGTCAAACCAGCCGCCGACGGTGAGCATGGCCGGTTTCATACTGGTCAAATGCTGGCGCAAATCACGGGATTTCCAGAAGTCGCTGTATGTGTCGTTTTCGAGCAGTTCGCGCCAGAATTTCACCTGGCCTTTGAACAGTTTTTCGTCGTAGTTTGCGAGGGGGCCGACGGACAGGTGGAATGTGTAGGCGTCCGGGCCGTCGATCTGGAACCGCGAGCCGGCCAGCAGCGCATCTTCGGGCCGGGGTCTGCCGAACGCGCCCAGGAAATTGAAGGCGTGCACGAGGAACAGGGCGCCGTTGTGGCGGAAGTCGTCGCCGATGAACCAGTTGATCACCGGAGCCTGCGGCGAGACAGCCTTCAGTGCAGGGTGCGAGTCCAGGGCCCCCATCGCTGCATAAAACCCCGGATACGAGATCCCCCACATGCCGACGTGCCCGTTGTTGCCCCCGATGTTCTTCACCAGCCAGTCAATGGTGTCGTAGGTGTCGGACGATTCGTCGATGTCGGTCTTCGATTTCTTGACAGGAATATGGGGCCGGACATGCACGAACTCGCCTTCGCTGCGGCCGCGCCCGCGCACGTCCTGATAGACGAAGATGTAGCCGTCCCGCATGAACTTTTCGCTTGATGGCCCGAGGCTGGCGCGGTAGTTGTCGATGCCGTACGGCGCCACGCTGTACGGGGTCCGCAACAGCAGGATGGGGTAGGTCCGGCTCTTGTCCTTCGGCACGTAGATCGAGGTGAACAGCCTCACCCCGTCTCGCATCGGGATCAGCACTTCGTGCTTGGTGTAATGCTGGCGGATGTAGGCGGCGCGCTCCAGGACCTGGGGCGGGGGCTGGGGGGCGGCGGTGCGCGGCTGGGCGAAGGCCAGCAGACCGGCGAATGCGACAAGCAGGCAACGTCTGGTGATCATGGGCAGTCCTTCTATCGAAACATCAGAAACAGGCGCATGGCGCCGAGATAACTGGCTTCCACCATCCAACGGCCCAGGCCGGTGGAGAACATGAGGACGAGCAGCAGGATGAATCCGAAGCGCGACAGTTCCACATACGCGGCAACGGGGATGCGCGCCGCGATCAGGATCTTCGACCCGTCCAGGGGCGGGATCGGGATCATGTTGAACAGCGCCAGGAACAGGCTGATGAACGCGGCGCGGAAAAGGATCTCCGTGCCGAAGGGCCAGGCCAGGGCGATCAGAGCCAGAACCACTGCGAAGACCACGTTGCTCGCCGGGCCTGCCAGGGCGACCGCCAGCAGACCGTTGGCGCCGCCGCGCAGCCGCGCCGGGTTCGTGTTCACCGCCTTGCCCCACCCGAAGAACACTCCGCCGAACAGCGACGACAGCAGGGGCACCAGCACCGTCCCCATCCAGTCGACATGGGCCAGCGGATTCAGGGTGACGCGTCCCTCGAGCCGCGGCGTGTCGTCGCCGAGACGGTCCGCCACGAATGCGTGGGCAAACTCGTGGGGCGTGGTGAGGATCCAGAAGATGATCACGTTGAGCAGGGCTTCGGATACGTTCAGCTGCATCAGTTGTCCTTCACCCGGTACTTTTCGAACCAGGCGAGCAGGTAAAGCTGCTGCATCAACTGGTGCGACGGGCGGCGCCAGCCGTGGAACTCTTCGGGAACCCGCACCAGCAGCGTCTCCTTCTTCAGCAGCTTGAGCGCGCGGTAGTATTCCTCGCTCTGGGAAATCGGCGTGCGCAGATCCGCCTCGCCCGTCATCACCATGGTGGGCGTGGTCACGTTGGCCACATAGTGCAGCGGCGAGCGGGCTGCGTATTCCACGGGATCCTCCCACGGCTTCTTGCGGAACTGGTCGTACCACATGGGACCGTCGGTCGTGCCGACGAAGCTGTGCCAGTTGATCACCGGGCGCATGGACACGGCGGCGCGGAAACGGTTCGTGTGGCCGACGATCCACGCCGTCAGAACGCCGCCGCCGCTGCCGCCGCAAACGAAGAGGTTGCGCTCGTCGATGAAGCCTTTCTTCAGCGCGGCATCCACGCCGGCCATCAGATCGTCGTAATCCTTGCCGGGGTAAGACTGGTGGATGCCGTTGACGAAATCCTGCCCGTAGCCCGTGCTGCCCCGCGGGTTCGAGTAGAGCACGGCATACCCGTTGGCCGCAAAGTTCTGCCACGCCCAGTTGAAGGCGACGCTGTACATCGACCACGGCCCGCCGTGGATGTACAGCACCAGCGGATACTTCTTTTTCGGATCGAAGCCCGCCGGCTTCACCAGCCAGCCCTGGACCCTGAAGCCGTCCGGCCCGTCCCACCACATCTCTTCCACTTCGCCGAGGGCCCGTTCCGCCAGCACATCTTCGTTGACATCGAGGATCTTCGCAACGGCGTTGCCCCGGATGTGAACCAGGGACGGAGGCTCATGGAAGGACGAGCGCACGGCGGCAACGTCGCCTGTGCGGGCCAGCGACGCCTGCGAAATCACATGCGTTCCGTCGGTCACCTTGCGCGGCGCGCCGTTCAGCGGAAGGAAATAGAGGTTCGCCGTGCCCTTTTCTTCCATCGTGAAGAACACACCGGAGCCGTCGGCGCTCCAGTGCAGCTCGCCCGGGCCCGAGGGCAGGTTGCCCGCCCACAGCCGCTTCTGTCCGCCTTCGGCGTCCATCAGGTAAATGGAGGGCAGGTGGTAGGTGAGCAGCTTGTCGTCGAAACCGGTGTAGGCGATCCACCGGCCGTGGGGCTTCGGATTGTTGTCCGGCCCCTTGCGGTCCGTGAGTTGGCGGATGTTGCCCGTGGCCACATCCAGCGCATAAATTTCGGTGTCGTTGCGCAGATATTCGGCGTCGGGCTTTCGGATGCCGCTGAAGTAAATGGCCTTTCCATCCGGCGACCACTGCGGGTCGCGGTGGTTGTACTTGCCTGTGGTGAGCTGCTTCGCCGTGCCGCCGGTGAAGGCGTCCACCACGAAGATGTGCGACCATCCTTTGGGCACGGGGCCCACGCCGTCGCTGGCCCAGGAGAGGCGGTCGACGATCACCGCCGGCTTGGCCCACTGCGCGCCGTCGGGCCGCTTCGGCAGCTTGATCGGCAGAATCGGATCCTCGTCGGGCACGGTCATCGTGAAGGCGATCCGCTTGCCGTCCGGCGACCAGCGGATCTGGGAGGGCGCCTTCTCGACGCGCGTCAGTTGCGCCACCTCGCGCGTGTCGACCCACATCACATGGATCTGCGTCGTGCCGTCGCGGTCGCTCAGAAACGCGATGCGGCGGCCGTCGGGCGACCACACGGGCGAGGAGTCGCGCCACGGTCCGGCGGTCAGCTCGCGGAGCTTCGCGCCGGCGGGATCCGACCAGCCGGTAATCAGCCAGAGGTTGTTGCGCTGCTGGTCCTTCATCCGGTCGACGAAGCCGCGCGCAAAAACGATGGCCTTCCCATCGGGCGAGATGGCGGGGCTCGAAACCGACTCCATGTCGAACAGCGTCTCGGCGGCGAGGCCCTGTTTCTGTTGTGCCGGCAGGCTGGCGGCGAGCGCCGCCGAAATCAGGATCACAGAGGCGGAGCGGAACATATCCCCATGCTACACTTCAGACGCAACGAGGCGAGCCATGGGAGAGGAATGTCCGTTTGAGGCGCCCGGAATGGCGGAGGGCTACGCGAATGCCCGCCCGCGGCTGCACGCGCGGATTGTTGCCAGGGCCTTGCGCGCAGCCGGATGGCATGGCCCGCGCGGCTTGGGCCTGGACGCAGGGTGCGGCGCCGGCCTTTCCACGGAGGCCATGCTCAGCTTTGTCCGGCAGTGCGCCGGAACGGATGTGGCGGTCTCGATGGCGGCCCGGGCCGCGCGCCGCGTCTCCGCCGCGGCGTTCTTCGCGTCGCGCATGGAAGCGCTGCCTCTGCGGGATGGCTGCTGCCATCTCGTCACCGCTGCGGGCAGCCTGAATTACACACATGTGCCAGAAGCGCTCCGCGAGCTTGCCCGCGTCCTCGCCCCCGGCGGGCTTCTCGTCCTCTATGACTTCGCGCCCGGGCGCAGGCTCCGAGGCAGCTCTGCCCTCGAGGCGTGGTTCGCAGAGTTCATGCGCCGCTGGCCGAAACCGTGCGACGGCGCCGTGCCGCTTGATCCGCAAGAGCTCCGACAGCTCACCGCTGGAGTCCTTGAGCCCGCCGCCTCCGAGGTCTTTGAGGATTCCGGTTTCTTCACGGCACAGGCATACGCCGCCTACATGATGACCGAAACCAACGTCGCCGCCGCGCTCCGCGCGGGAGAGAATCCCGACGCTATCCGCTCGTGGATCGGCGCCACGCTGGCAGGCGTCTTCGGCGCCGGGGAACGCCAGGTCCTCTTCGATTGCTACTTCGCCGTCTTCGCGAAACCCAGCTCTTCCAGCACGCGGGTGGCGCCGTAGACCGACCGCAGCGCCTCGATGATCCCGTCCGAGGAGACATGCACGCAGCGCTCCCCGCGGTCCATCCCGTAGACAAAGCGGTTGTGCATGGCTTCGTAATTCGAGTCGAAGACGATGCCGATCACCTCGCCGCGCGTGTTCACAGTCGGTGAACCCGAATTCCCGCCGATGATGTCCGCAGTGGAAACGAAGTTGAAAGACGTTCCCAGTTTCAGCGCAGACTTGCGCTCCAGCCACCGCTCCGGCAGCTTGTACGGCTCCACGCCCGTGGCGCGGCGGTACAGCCCGTCGTAATCCGTCGTCCACCGCACGGGCTGCCCCTGGGCGTTGCGGTAGCCCTGAATCTTGCCGAAGGAAAGCCGGAGCGAGCCGGTGGCGTCCGGATAGACGCTGGCGCCGTAGAGCGCAAACCGCGCGCGGGCGATGCGCGAGGAGGCGTCGCGGATCGCGGGGTCGAACTCCTCCTCGAATCCCTTGCGGATGGCGCGCGCCTGCGCGTCGATCATCCGCACCAGGCGGATCATGCCGTCTTCCGAGTTCCGGACAGCCGCCGGATCGGCAGCCAGCCGCTTTCGCTCGTTCACGTCGTGCACCTTCGAGCTGAACACGTACGCGCGAGCGGCTTCAGCAGGGCTCCTTCCATCGAGGATCTGCCGCACCACCGGATGTGACGCGCCCAGTTCGGCTGACAGCAGCTCGAACCATTTCTGTAGCATCAGCGCCTCGAGTTCGGGCGTCACGGGCGTCTGTGCGAACAGCCGCAGCTCGAGCGACGGCAACGCCGCGTCGCTGTATTCCCGGAGGCGCTCCGCATTCGGCTTGCCGCGCTCTTCGGCGAGCCGCCAGAGGTGGCGGGCGTAGGTGAACATGTCGCAGAGAATGGCGCCGGACTCCAGCAGGTACTCCGCCGAACGCGGACGCCATTTCTCGTAGGCGGCGGCCACTTGCTCGTAGGCGTCGCCGATCTCCTGCTTCGCCTTCGGATCCGCCGCCGCGGCGGCGCGGAACCGCTCCTCGCTGCGCCGCTTTGCTTCCACAAGCCACGCCTCGCGCATGCCCTTGAGCTCTCCATCGCGAACCTTGAAAGAGTTCTCTGCGCCGAAGAGCTTGTCCCGCGCCACGCGGTGGTTCTCCTCGCTCTTTGCGCCGTACTCTTTCAACGCCTGGATGATGGCCGAAAGTGTGCGCAGGGTCCGCGGATAGGAGACGTCGCGCAGGTACTCGAGTTGCGCCATCGTGATGAAGCGGTCCGTCGATCCGGGATGCCCGCTGACCAGCGCCAGCTCGCCTTCCCGCGGACCCGTGCGCGACCACTTGAGGAAATGCTGCGTGGCCGCAGGCTTGCCATCCTCGTACGCGCGCAGGAAGGTGATGTCGAGGTCGTAGCGCGGGTACGTGAAGTTGTCCGGATCGCCGCCGAAAAACGCGATCGCCTCCTCGGGCGCAAACACGAGCCGCACATCGGTGTACTTCTTGTAGCGGTAGAGATGATACAGCGCGCCTGCATGCAGCGTCACCACCGAACAAGCGCCCCCGTGCCGGTCCATGCACTCCTTCTCGATCGTGTTCATCGCTGCCTGCCTTTGCGTGGCGGCTTTGGGATCGGAAGGGGGTGCAGTGACGGCGGCATTGACCCGGCTGGTGACATCCTCGATTTCCAGCAGCACCTGCACCTCAAGCCCCGGGCAGCGGATCTCCTTCTCCTGCGAATCGGCATAGAAGCCGTCGCGCATAAAGTTGTGTTCTTTCGAGCTCACATTCTGGATGCAGCGCGACGCCACATGATGGTTGGTAAAGATCAGCCCGTTGGGCGACACGAATGACCCGGAGCCTCCTCCGAACCGCACGGACGACAACCGGAGATGGTCGAGGAATTCGGCGGTGGGGCGGAAGCGGTGCTTTTCGGCGAGCTGCTTCTCCGGAATCGCGTTGAACAGCCACAGCCCCTCGTCGGCCTGGACGAGGCTGGCTGCCAGCAAAGCGGCAAGGAGCAACCTGGTTCGTTTCATGAGTGAGCCTTTCTTTCTCAGGATAGCGGCGTGTGAAATCCCGCGCCGCAAGGGGCGTGTAGGACAATGAGGGTGATGGCCGTCGCCGGGCTGACAGAACGGCAGGAGCAGGTGCGCAGGGGGCTGCGGCTGGAGATCCTGACGCTCAGCTACAACGTGATTGAAGCGGTGGTATCGATCACCGCCGGGCTGATCGCCGGCAGCATCGCGCTGGTGGGCTTCGGCGTGGATGCCGTGATCGAAAGCCTGTCGGGCGCCACCATGCTGTGGCGGCTGCGGCTGGATGACCACCACCGGCGCGAGGAGTTCGAACAGCGGGCATTGCGCCTGATCGGCGCGTCGTTTTTCGTGCTGGCGGCGTACGTCGGCTATGAGGCTGCGGAGAAGCTCTGGAAGCAGGAAGCGCCGGACCGCTCGATTCCCGGCATCATTCTGGCATGCTGCTCGCTGGCCATCATGCCTGTGCTGTCCCGCAAAAAGCAGGCCGTCAGCCGCGAAATCGGCAGCAACGCCATGGCCGCCGACGCGAAGCAAACGCTGCTGTGCAGCTACCTGTCGGCGATCCTGCTCGGCGGGCTGGCGCTCAACGCGACACTCGGGTGGTGGTGGGCGGATCCTGTGGCCGGGCTGGTGATGGCGCCCCTCATCGCGCGGGAAGGCTGGTTGGCGCTGAAGGGCGAGGGCTGCGGCTGCCACTAGGCAGGGTGCCGCCTGCCTGTGTCCGGCGCGGCCGGATCCGCAACCTGGAACTCGGAATCCGCGCACAACCGTGCGAAGCTCCGCGGGGCGTTGATCACTTCTTCTTTTTCGGCGGCTCCGGCGTAATCGACGGCGGCACCGTCTTCGGTTTCGGCTTGTCGTCTTCCGCTTCCGGGAAGGTGATCTCGCTCTCCACCTGAAGCACCTGCGACTCCACCTGGAACTTGCGGTAGTTTTTGAACTCGATCTCGTTGCGCGTACACGTGAACGTACCGCGGAAGCACGCCAGGTTCTCGCTGCGGACGGGCAGAAGGTACCGGGTGCCGGAGATGTCCACCCAGCCGTAGTCGACCGTCATTTCCACCTTGTCGATGTCGTAGTTGGCGGGGAGCCGCCGCGAACTCATCTCGATCCGCAGCACGCGCGCCGACTCCGGATCGATCCACAGCGAACCCTCATGTGCAGGCTTCACGGCATAGCCGTAGCGGATGGTCCATTGGGAGCGCTCTTTCGGCACGGAAAAATCGTAGACTTTGGCTTTCAAGCCCGCGGCATCGGAATCGCCCCGCAGCCGAAAATCCCCGGGGCGCGTTGAAGCGAAGATGCTCGCCAGCGTGGAGCCGAAGTCCCCCGTGGACCACGAGCCGGAATCCTCCGGGCTGCCTTTCTTCAGCGGCTTGCCATTGATCCGGATGTTGCGGTACTCCTCCTTGCCCTTCGTGTAGGCGAGTTCGAGTTGCACGCGGTCCTGCAGCTTCCACTTGGGCTGGAGCGTCTTGCTCTCGTAACGGTTGACGAACTGGTCGCAGATGAAGCTCGGCAGCTTCTCGTTGAACTCGGCGGCGGCTTCGCTCGCCCGTTCCAGCAAATCGTCGCGTTCGGCCGACTCCTTGCCCGCCAGCACCTTCTCGGTGCGACCCTCCTCGTCTATTACCGCTTCGCGGTAGGGTCCCTGCGCGGGGCGGCGGTCCTCGGGGGCGGTCACAGGTTCCCGTTTCTGGGCCGCGCCACCACGGCGGAGCACCGGCCTGCCGGGGTCCGGCGGGGGCTCGGGCGCCTGCTGCGCCGCAAGCGGCGCCAGAAAAAGAATCAGGAGCGCGGCGCGGGCTTTCATCGCCGCTGGTGAGACGCCGCCCATCGCGATGCGGTTACTGCGGCGGAATGATGCCGCGGACGGCCAGCCAGTCCTTCAGGCGCGCCGGCCACGTGGACAGTACCGGATCCTTGGGCGCCAGCCCCACGCCGTGGCGCCCTTCCTGATAGATGTGCAGCTCCGCCGGGACGCCGGCGCGCCGCAAGGCGAGGTAGTAGAGGATGCTGTTCTCCGGCGGCACGCCCGTGTCGGCGTTGGTGTGAAAAAGGAACGTCGGCGGCGTCTGCGATGACACGCGCAGCTCGTTGGAAAGCTCCCATACGAGCGCGGGATCGGGCGGATCGCCCAGCAGGAAGCGCATCGAGCCGCTGTGCGTGTAGCGGGTGGTGAAGCTGATCACCGGATAGCAGAGGATGGCGAAGTCCGGCCGTTCACCTTCCTGGAAATGGTTCGACAGCGTCGAGGCCAGATGCCCGCCCGCGCTGAAGCCCATCACGCCGATCCGCGCCGGATCGATGCCGAACTCCTTCGCGCGCGACCGGATCATGCGCATTGCGCGGCGCGCGTCCTCGATCATTGCCGGATGGCGGTAGCGCGGCCCCAGGCGGTATTTCAGAACGAATGCAGTGACGCCGAACGAGTTGAACCATTCGGCCACCTGCCGCCCTTCGTGGTCCATGGCGAGGTTGACATATCCGCCGCCTGGACAGATCAGGACGGCGGCGCCGCTGGGCTGCACCGCCGGGTAAACCGTCAGCGCGGGCTTGTCGGCGTCCTCGTTTCCCACAGCGCCGGGAGCGCCCTCCGGCCACAGCAGTTCGGTGCGCGGACTCTGCGCCGCCAAAGCGGGCAGGAGAACAAAGAACAGAACGTATCGCATGAGTGTCACTCCACCAGGGCGGACTCCAGAATGGTCAGCGTTCCCGCTTCGGCGTCGAGTTCCGCCTCGACGCCCAGCGGCAGGG
Organism: uncultured Arcobacter sp.; assembly: GCA_964458495.1. Classification (GTDB taxonomy): domain Bacteria; phylum Acidobacteriota; class Terriglobia; order Bryobacterales; family Bryobacteraceae; genus JANWVO01. Next base: position 49,030 of record CAYWJB010000002.1, on the reverse strand, counting down.
TCATTTGATCGTCCGTGTGACCGATCACCAGTCCGGTCAACACAGGCACGTCCAGCGAGCCCAAAATGTTCTGCACCACCTCGCCAGTCGAAAACGTCGACTCGAATCCCGGCTGGAACTCGCGCGGGCGGCACCCCGCGCACTCGCCCCAGATCAGCCCGCGGATGCCGCGGAGCTTTCCTGCCAGGCGCAGGTGCGTCAGCATCCGGTCGATGCTGTAGGGCTCCTCTCCCACATCCTCGAGAAACAGAATCCTTCCCTCGGTCTGGATCTCGTACGGCGTGCCAAGCGTCGTCGAGACCAGCGTCAGGTTGCCGCCCACGAGGGGGCCGCGCGCCTTGCCCGGGCGCACCGCGCGCCATGGATGCTTCGGGCGGATGGGGCGCGGCTCGGGCGGGTTCGAGAGCTTCCCCAACGGTTTTGGTTCAAACAAGGCTCGCCGGAGATGTTCCAGCGTCCAGTCCGTCAGCCCGCTCAGCACCACCGGCCCATGGAAGGTCACCAGCCCTGCCATGCGGTGCACCGCCAGATGCAGCGCCGTGATGTCGGAGTAGCCCAGCAGGATCTTCGGGTTCTTGCGGATCAATGCGTAATCGAGGGAGTCCAGCAGCATTGCCGCGCCGTAGCCGCCGCGAACGCAGAAGACCGCCTTCACCTCCGGGTCGGCGAACATGGCGTGCAGGTCGCCGGCGCGCTCGCGGATCGTGCCTCCCAGATAGCCCTCGCGCCGCCCCACGCTCCTTCCCATCCTGCACCGCAGCCCCAGTTCCTCGATGGTCCGCTGCGCCAGCCACAGGCGATCCGGATCGGAGACATACGTGGAGGGCGTGATCAGCCCGACGGTGTCCCCGGGACGCAACGCGCGTGGTTTCACCAGTCCCGCCGGTTGCAGGATTGTGGACGCACCTGCCGGTGCGGCGGCAAGGAAGCTGCGGCGCTTCATTGGCACAAGTGTTCCGCATCGGCGGCCGCCGGGGCAAGTCCGGCCTTTCGTCCCGTGCGCCTGACAACCAGGCAGGGCGGAAGGCCAGATTCCGCTCCCCGAATTCTTCGGAAGAACCGGGCAGCGGATCGGGTCATGGATGCGCCCGGGGATGATTCGCCCGGCGGGCGACACGACAACCGCCTTCTCAGCCGCAATCCGGTTTACGCAGCGGCGCCTCCTGGGCTCTTGGCTGCGGCGGGAGCGGCCGGCGAAGATGAGGGCGCAGGGGAAGTGCCGGTGGGCCACCGAGCTGCAGTTGGCCGACAGGTCCCAGCAGACCAGCTTGACTCCGGCTTTGCCCTCCAGGCGCTGGAAGCGAGGATCGAAGGCCGCATCTGCGCGGCCCCTGGCGGAGACGCAGGCCCTGTGGCAGCGCAGGTCGCACAGCCTGGTGGAGAAGCCCCTGAGACCGGTGAAGAAGCGCTCGTCAATGCGGCGCACGGGCGGGCGCCGGGAGAATCAAGCAACCGGCCCGCATTCCTGCGGGCCGGCTGTGCGTAGAGGAGACGAATAAACGTCGGATGGATCAGAACTCGAGCCGCAGGGAAACCTGACCCGTGCGGCCGCCGCCGAAGTCGACGCCGCGGCTGCCGGTGATGCGGCCGAAGTTGTTGTCGGCGATGTTGAGGTTGGGATCGCCGAGATTGGTCCAGTTGGGCAGGTTGGTGAAGCTGCCTTCGAGCCGGAGGCTGACACCCTCGGCGACGACTACGCGCTTGTGCAAGCCGGCGTTCCAGGCGAAGGTGCCGGGTCCGGTCAGGATGCCAACGCCTGCATTGCCGAACCGGGCGATGGGGTTGGGATCGCGGCCCGGGACGGCGCCGACCCGGCAGTCGAACTGGAGTGCGCCCGGGGCACGGCCGGGACAGGCGAAGGCCGCACGGTCAGCCCACTGGTCGCGGGTGGGATTGGAGACGCTTCCGTTGGCGGCGCCAAGGCGGTCCGGGCGCTGCGAGCCGCGGCTGGGAGCATTGGTGCCCGAGGGATCGCCGCCGGAAAACACGGGCGTGAGGAACGGGCCGGATTGCAGCGTGAGAATTGAAGAGATCTGCCAGCCGCCGAGCAGCAGATCCACCGGGCGGGATACCTGCGAGAGATAGCGGCGGCCCTTGCCGAAGGGCAGCTGATAGACGAGCGTGTTCACGAAGCGGTGGCGGCGCGTGGCGTAGACATCGCCGCGGTCGGCGCGCCTGTCGAGAGAGTTGGTGACCCGTCCGCCGCCGTTCTCGCCGGCGAAGCCGGAGGGTGCGGGCCCGGCGTTGTCGGCCAGGTTCTTGGCCAGCGTGTAGGCGCTCGTGAAAGCGAGGCCTGAGGCCAGGCGGCGGTTGACTTCGAGTTGCAGCGAGTTGTAAAGGGCGTTGGCGCCGGCGTCGCGGCTGAAGATCAGGCCGAAGTTCGGGAAGGGGCGCTCGAGGTTGCTGCGCTGGGAGAAGAAACGGTCCGAGGGCAGCATCTGGTTGATGTCCGGCGCCCAGGGCATCTGGTAGGAGCGGCTGCCGATGTAGGACGCGCGCAGCCCGGTGTGGCGGTCGAGCTCGCGGTCGATCGACAGCGACCATTGCAGCATCTGCGGCGGGCGGAAATCGATCTGGTTGGCGGTACGGAACTCGAACGTGCCGATGGCGCCGCCGCGCACGCCGCTGCCCGGGGTGCGGGTTTCAGGCAGCGTGAAGATGGGGCGGCCGTCGGCGCCGACGTTGTTGAAGTTGCGCACATCGCTCTGCACGGTGCCGGTGAGCGAATAAAACACCGAACCGAGGATGATCATGTTGTAGAAGCCGCCGCTGCCGCGCAGCGTGGTGCGGTCGTTGAGGCGGTAGGCGAAGCCGAGCCGCGGGAGGAACTGCGTCTTGTACGTCTTGCGCAGGGCTTCCGGCAGGCCCGCTTCCTGCGCCGTGACGATGGGCGTGCAGGGAACGCCGTTGATGGCGGGCGCCGGGCATGCGTTGAACGAAAGCGCGGCGCCGGGCGCGACGAATTCGCGCGCCTTGGGATCGGACATGATCAGGACTCGGCCGGTCACGGGGATGGAGCGGTCGAAGTTGGCGATGTTCAGGCCGTTGTCTTTGTAGCCGGGGTGGAGTTCGTAGCGCACGCCGAGGTCGATGTTGAGCCGGTTGGTGGCGCGCCAGGTGTCCTGGGCGTAGAACTTGTAGTGCCACGCCTGGCCGTCATTGTCGCGGCTGACGACGGCGATGGCCGACTGGGTGGGGACGCCGAGGAGGAAGTCGGCGAAGCCGTAGCCGGAGAAGGTGGGGCCGAAGCCGAAGTCGCCGTAGTTGTTGCCGGTGGTGAAGCCGAGGTCGGAGCGCGCGCGGAGATTGCGGATATCGCCGCCATACTTGAAGGTGTGGCGGCCGCGGGTCCAGGTGAGATTGTCGATGAGCTGGAAATTGTCGGAGATGCCGTAGCCGGGCCGGCCCTTGTTGAAGGCCGTGTAGAGGTCGATGCTGAAGTTCGGGAGGCCATTGAAGAAGATGTCGCGCTGGATGTCCTTGAGGCCGAGGCTGTTGGTGAAGGCGCGGCCGTCGAAGTCGAAGATGCGCGATGCGTCGGACCGCACGAAGCCCATGCGGAGTTCATTCAACAGGCTGGGCGTGATGGTGTAAGACCAGCTTCCTGAGAACTGCCAGTATTTCTCCTGGATGGTGTCGGAGGGCAGCGTGAGGTTGTTAGGGGCCGAAGACGGGATGTTTTTGTAGAAAAATCGGCCGAAGACGCGGTGGCTGACGCCGAGGTTCTGATCGCCGCGGAACTCGAACTGGTCGGACTCAATGGTGGTGGGACGGTTGTCCCGGTAATTGGCGGCGGCGCGCCGGTCCGCGGGGCCGGTGTTCGGGTCCGGGTAGAAGGGAAGAATCGCCTTGGCCACGGGGTTGATTCGCGATGCGGGGATGAGGTTGCCGGGGAAGGGTTGTGCGGTGAGCGGGTCGCGGATGTTGACGCCCTCGCGGCTGAAGTCGCCCTGCTTGACGAAGGCGGTGGGCACGGTGTTCTGGATGGTGCTCTGGCGGGGGAAGCGGAGCGACTCCCAAGTGAAATAGAAGAACGTGCGGTCCTTTCCGTTGTAAAGGCCGGGAATGGACAGCGGGCCGCCGGCGGTGGCGCCGAAGGTGTTGCCGATCTTGGCCGGCAGCACATTCTGGCCGTAGGAACGGGCGTCGAAGGCCTTGTTCTGGTGGTACCAGAAGAGCGCGCCGTGGTAGTCGTTGGAGCCGCTTTTCGAGATGACGGTGATATCGCCGGGCTGGCCGAATTCGGCGGTGTTGCCGACGCCCTGCACGCGGATTTCGTTGATCGATTCCACCGAGAGGAACTGGTTGCGGTTGGGGCTGTTGCCCGTGACCTGCGTGATGGAGATGCCATCGACGCTGGACTCGCTCTGGGCGGGCAGGCCGCCCTGCACGGAAAGTCCGAGGCCGTTGTCAGCCTGCACGCCGGGTAGCGTCTGCAGCAGCGCGTAAGGGCTGGTGCTGCCTGCACCGCGGACGTTGGAGGGCAGGTCGAGAACCTTGTTGGCGGTCAAATACGAGGCGATGGCGGGCGTGTCGGTGGCGATGACACCGGCCGAAGAAACCACCTCGACGGTCTGGCTCAATTCGCCCACGTCAAGGCGGGCATCGACCCGCAGACGGACTCTGGCCTGCAAGACGAGATCCGTGACGCGGAACTGGCGGAAACCGGGGGCGGCGATGGTCACCATATAGTTGCCGGGCTTGAGATCCGGCGCTTCATAATCGCCCGCGGTGCTGGTGCGCACCGACAGCTCGAGATTCTCCGCCAGATTGCGGATTCTGACGTCGGCGCCTTGAACGGCGGCGCCACTGGGGTCGGTGACGGTTCCCAGAATGACGCCCAATGTGCTCTGGGCCACGGCGCCAGGGGCCAGAAGAAGGGCGGCAGCGAGACTGGACAGCCTGAGTACGAACAACGACGTCCTCCTGAAACGATTTCGATCCGGCCGCGCATCCGGGGCGCGGGCACTGTTTCAGGGTAGGAGGGATCTGTTTCCGAAGGATGACCCTTGTGTGTCCGTTGCGTGAAACACCCCCGCTGTGCCGCCGCCTGACACGCACTCGCAGCAGTTCGTGGCGGGGCGCGGAGGGAAATTCTTCGTCCAAAGTGGCGCTCTGGAGATCAGAATGTTCATCCGACGGTTCGGCCAGAGGAACAGGAGCTGCCGCGCCGCGCGCGCCGGCGCGGCGGCAAGGCAGCTACGGCGCTTCATCTTCACAGGCGCAAGTCTTCCGCAATTGTTCGCGCCGCGGCAAGTTTGGCACGCTGGTCTCATGCTGCCGGACCATCCTCGGGCGCCTCAGACGCTCGATGAACTCCGGGGGATGCTCTCGGCCGGGATGTGGGCGGATCTTCGCCGCGGCGCGCCGCTGACGCGCGAAGCCATGAACCGTGATTTCCCGGACCGGCTGATCCTGCTCCGCTCTTTCTGCCTCGGCTTCGCCCGGCATTGGCGGTTGCCGGACGATCCCGAGACCATCTCCGGTCTCGTGCATCTGCTGCTGGAAGCGGCAGGCGAGATCTGAGCCTGGCGGCCGCGGCGCATTGCCCAAGGCGGGGCCTCATAATACTGAAAAAGCCTTAATCGGGATCCACGGCAATCGAAAGCATCGTGCGAATGGCACTGGTATAGACTGAAGAAGATCCCGGCGGCCTGGCTCCCTGCCGTTTCTGCCAGGGCCCCGGGGGAGGGAAGGGGAACCACTGTGAGTCGACACCCAGATTCCGAACTCAAATCCAATCACGAAAACCGGCGCGGCGTATCGCGCCGCGGACTTTTGCAAAGCATTGGCGTCACGGGCGCCGTGGCCCCGGCGCTGCTGGAGCAGCCGGCCGAAGCGCAGACGGCGGCGGGGGTGATGGGGCCGGGCGCCGTGCCCGTTACGCTGACCATCAACGGCAAGCCCATGAAGGTGTCCGTCGAGCCGCGCGAGACGCTGCTCGACGTTTTGCGCAACAAGCTGGACCTGACCGGCGCCAAGCGCGTCTGTGACCGCGGCACCTGCGGCGCATGCTCGGTTCTGGTCAACGGCAAGGTCATGTATGCCTGCACCATCCTCGCCATAGACGCCCAGGGCAAGCAGATCACCACAGTCGAGGGCTTCGCTCTCAGCGGCGGGCGGCCGCACCCGGTCGTGGCAGCGTTTGTGAATCACGACGCCCAGCAGTGCGGTTATTGCACGCCCGGCTTCGTGGTGGCGGCCAAGGCGTTCCTCGACACGCACCCGAATCCGACATACGAGCAGGTGAAGGACGGCCTCGGCGGCAACCTCTGCCGCTGCGGCACGTATGTCGGCATCCGGCAGGCGGTGCTGGAGGCGGCGAAGACGATGAAAGGAGGGTCCAATGCCTGAGTACAAATGGCCGGAGATGTCCAAGCGGAAGGTGATGGGCAAGCGCCTGAACCGTCTGGACGGCGTCGAAAAAGCTTCGGGCAGGGCGAAGTACTCTTCGGATCTCAACAAGCCGGGGATGCTGCACGGTGCCACTCTGGTGTGCCCGTACGCGCACGCGCGGGTGAAGGCCATCGACACCAGCGCAGCCGAGAAGCACCCGGGCGTGACGAGCGTGCGTGTGGTTTCGCCCGCCGGCACGGAGATTTACTGGGCCCACACGGAAGTGGCGTTCGTCGCCGCCGAGACGGAGCTGGCAGCCAGGGACGCGCTCAAAAAGATCAAGGTCGAATACGAAGTGCTGCCCCATCTGGTGCATGAGGCCGACCTGAACAAGGCGCAGTCCCGCGCGAAAGCCGCCGGCGAACAGATCGAGGGCGACCCCGACCAGGCGCTGAAGGAAGCCGCCGTGATCAGCGAGGGCTTCTACGGCATTCCGGTTCTCGAACACTCCTGTCTTGAGCCGCACGGCAATGTCGTCTCCTGGACGCCGGACAACAAAGTGGAGCTGAACCCCAGCACACAAGCGGTCACCAGCATCCGCGGCGACATGGCGCGGGCAGTGAACGTGCCCGCAGCCAATGTGCATGTCCACCAGGATCACATCGGCGGCGGCTTTGGCTCCAAATTCCAGCCTGACCGCTGGGGAGTGGCGGCTGCCGAACTGTCGAAGGCTGCCGGCGGGCGTCCTGTGAAGCTGTTTCTCGAGCGCAACGTCGAGCAGGTGATCGCCGGGTGCCGCCCGTCCGCCTTCGCGCGCATCAAACTGGGCGCCACGAAGGACGGCAAGATCACGCTGTGGGAAAGCAATAGCTGGGCCACCGGCGGATTCACCGGCGGCGGCAGCCCGCCGATTCCTTACGTCTACACGCGGATTCCGAACCAGCGCAAGAACCACAGCGCCGTGAGCACGAACACGGCCCCCATCCGCGCCTGGCGTGCTCCGAACCATCAGCAGGCCTCCTACCTCACCTGCGCCGCCATGGAAGACCTGGCGGCGAAGATGAAGATGGACCCGCTCGAACTGTTCCTGAAGAACGTGGACCTCACGGCGCGTCCCGACACCTACGAACGCCAGCTCAAGAAGGCGGCCGAGATGGCCGAGTGGAAGAAGCTGTGGCACCCCCGCGGCGACTCTGGACGCGGCCACTTGAAGCGCGGGCTCGGCATCGGCGTCAACACATGGGGCGGCGCGGGGCACGACTCCACCGCGCGCTGCAACATCCACGCCGACGGCACCGTGGAGGTGGAGCTCGGCTCGCAGGATCTCGGCACGGGCACGCGCACGATCATCGCGCAGGTGGCGGCGGAGAGCCTCGGCTTGCGGGTGAACGACATCCGCGTCAAGATCGGCGACACGAACTATCCGCCTTCGGGCACCTCGGGCGGATCGACCACTGTGGGCGGTGTCAGCTCGTCGACCCGCAAGGCGACCGTCAACGCGCTCACGAAGCTCTTCGAAGAAGTAGCGCCCGCTCTTGGCGCGCCCGCCACGGAACTCGAAGCCGTGGACGGCAAGATCCAGGTAAAGGGCAATCCGGCGAAGAGCCTCGCCTGGAAAGCCGCCTGCGCCAAGCTCGGCGTGAAGACCATCAGCGAGACCGGGCAGAATATCCCGCGCGATGCTCCGAAAGAAGGCCTGAACACGGGCGGCGTCGGCGGAGTGCAGATCGCCGACGTGACTGTGGACGTGGAAACCGGCATCGTGAAGATGAACCGCATCGTCGCCGTGCAGGACTGCGGCACGGTGATCAACCCCAAGACCGCCGAGAGCCAGATCTACGGCGCCATCATCATGTCGGTCTGCGGCGCGCTGATGGAAGAGCGTGTGATGGACGCCATCACCGGCCGCATGCTGAACAACGAGATGGAATTCTACAAGCTGGCCGGCATCAAGGATATCGGCGAGATCCTGATCCACCTGGAGATCGACGAGATCAACGACAAGCGCGGCGTGATCGGCCTGGGCGAGCCGCCCGCCATTGGCGGCATCGCGGCGATCGCGAACGCGGTAGCCAACGCCATCGGCGTCCGTGTGCCTCTGGTGCCCATGACGCCCATGAACGTGCTCAACACGCTGAGCGGGAGGATGAGCTGATGCAACCGTTTGAATACGCGAGTCCCAAGACCCTGAAAGAAGCTCTGGCTCTGCTTGGCGGCGCCTGGAGCGATGCGGCGGTGCTTGCCGGCGGCACCGACCTCATCAGCCTCATGAAGGACGAGGTGATGAGCCCGAAGCGGGTGGTCAACATCAAGGACGTCGCCGAGCTGAAGGGCATATCGAAGACCGCCGCGGGCATCCGCATTGGCGCCTTGGCGACGGTCGATGAGGTGCTTTCCAGCCCGTTGATCCGCGCCTCGTTCCCCGCCCTGACCGAGGCCGCGCGCGGCGTGGCCAGCCCGCAGATCCGCAACATGGGCACCTTCGGCGGCGATCTGTGCCAGCGGCCGCGCTGCTGGTACTTCCGCGCCGGTTTCGGCCTCATCGCCCGGCACGAAGGCAAAGACCTTGTCGCGGAAGGCGACAACCGGTACCACGCAATCTTCGGCAACGGTCCGGCGCGTTTCGTTTCGGCGTCGAGCTTCGGCCCGGCGCTGGTCGCGCTCGGCGCGAAGCTCAAGATCGCCTCGCCCGCGGGCACGCGCGAGGTGGATGCGGAGAAGTTCTTCGTGTCGCCTGCTTCCAGCGACGCTCGGGAAATCGACCTGAAGCCGAACGAGATCCTCGCCGAGGTGATCGTTCCGGCCACCGGCGCGAAGAACGCCACCTATGAGGCGCGGCAGAAGGATGCGCTCGACTGGCCTCTGGCCACGGCCTCGGTGGCGCTGACGATGAAGGGCGCGTCCGTGGCTTCGGCGCGAATCGTGCTTGGCCATGTGGCGCCCACGCCCTGGGTCTCGGCCGAAGCGGCCCGGGCCATCGAAGGCAAGACGGTGACCGCTGAGACCGCGGAGGCAGCCGGCAAGGCGGCTGTCGCCTCGGCGCGGCCGCTCAGCATGAACGCCTACAAGGTGCAGATCGCCGCCACGGCTGTCAAGCGCGCACTGATTGCCGCTGCCGGCGTGAAAGCCTGAGGAGGCGCGGCATGGCCATCACGAACCGTGAACGGGCTGGCCTGACGCGGATCGGGGAGGACCGCTGCGAGAACCTCCGCTGGAAGGGGCTCTACATCGAAGCGGAATGGGACCCCACCGTCCCGCATTCGAACGACCGCGCCTTCTGGTGCGACAAGACGCACATCCCCATCGGTCCCGACGGCAAGCCCGTCGACGAATACGAGTGCAACGAGACCCGGAGCTGCTACAAGCCCCTCTGAGGCTCATTCCGGGTACCAATCCGTCGCGGCGGAGGCCATCCGGGCTTCCGCCGCGCTTGTCCTTTTCTGCGGCTCCGCAATCGAGCGGGTCAACTGCGCGCGCCCGATGCACGGGCGAACAGCTCATCGGCAAGCCTCTCGATCTCCTCGCGCATGCAAAGCCTGCCGAGCCAGTGCTGCGGAATGCCCCTGGCGCCGTAGTGCGCGCCCGCAATCTGGCCGCAGATCGCCGCCGTCGTGTCGGCATCGCGGCCGAGGTTGGCTGCCTTCAGCACCGCCTCCTCGAAGCTCTTGCTCCGGTCGAAGGCCCACAGCGCCGCCTCCAGAGAGCGCACCACGAATCCCGCACCCTGGATTTCCGGCGGCTCGCGGCGGCGGAATGAGCCGCCTGCCACTTCTGCAATCTCCGGATGCAGGCTGTGCGTTTGCCAGTAGTTGGGGCAGGGCGCGTGAAGCGGCTCGATCAATTGCTCCTTCAGCGCACCTTCGAGGGCGGAAACCAGCAACCCGGCGAAGTAACGGCAGGCGTCCACCGCGGTCGCGGCCGCGTGCGTCGTGCGCGAGCTTTCTGCCGCTCTTTCGATCGCCTCTTCCGGGCTTGCCGCATAGAACATCGCCACCGGCGCCAGCCGCATCAACGATCCGTTGCCGGCCGAATACGGATCCTCGCTGCCGCTGAAGGGATCGCCTGTTCGAACAAACCTGGAGAGCGCGGCGTGCGTTGCGCCGCCAATGTCCACGCAAAAGCCCGTGCTGCCGTAGTAGCCCTCGCGCCACCACCGGACGTACCTCTCCATCTGGTCGCGCGGATCCCAGCCCCGGTCCACAAGACTGGCCGCGAGGCAAAGCGCCATCGAAGTGTCGTCGGTCCACTGCCCGGGCTCGAGGGTCCACTGCCCGGGCTCGAGGCCGAACGCTCCGCCGCCGGTCATGTCGCGAACCGGCTCAAAGGATCCAGGGGCCTGGAATTCCACAGCGGTCCCCACGGCATCGCCGCAGGCGAGGCCCAGCAAGCATCCGCGAAAACGGGAACGGTCGAGCATGGTCGTCTGTTCCGGGCGTTTGGGGATGTCCCCGTCAGGCTTCCTTCAGCGCGCTGATGATGTCGTTCACCGCCTTCTGCCCGTCGGAGAAGAACATCAACGTGTTGTCGGCGGCAAACAGAGGATTCGGGATCCCGGCAAAGCCGGGGCTGAGGCTGCGCTTGATCACCACCACCGTGCGCGAACGGTCGACGTCCAGGATCGGCATGCCCGCGATGGGGGACTTCGGATCCGTGCGCGCCAGCGGGTTCACCACGTCATTGGCGCCGAGAACGATCGATACATCCGTCTGCGGGAACAGCCGGTTGGCTTCATCCAGCTCCTTCATCTGTTCGTACGGAACGTCGGCTTCCGCCAACAGCACGTTCATGTGCCCCGGCATGCGTCCCGCCACCGGATGGATGGCGAAGATCACTTCTGCGCCGCGCTCCTCCAGCATCTGGGCAAGCGCGCGCACGGCGTGCTGCGCCTGGCTGACCGCCATCCCGTAGCCCGGAACAAACGCGACGCGCTGCGCGTTTTCGAGCAGCATGGCAATCTCCTCCGGAGAGGCGGCTTTCACTTTGCCCTTGTAGATGTCGTCGCCTTTCACCGCAGCTTGCGCGCCGAATCCTCCGAACAGCACGTTTGCCAGCGAGCGGTTCATCGCCTTGCACATGATCTGCGTCAGGATGATGCCTGAGGCGCCCACCAGCGAGCCGGCGATGATCAGCATGTTGTTCTGGAGCACGAAGCCGGTGGCGCACGCCGCCAGCCCCGAATAGGAGTTCAGCAGCGAGATCACCACCGGCATGTCCGCGCCGCCGATTCCGATGGTGGCCAGCACGCCCAGCACGCACGATGCGGCAAGCAGCAGCCAGTACCAGAGGAGCTGCTCCGGCTGCATCACCACCATCACGCAGAGCGCCACGTTGGCCAGCAGAAACAGTGCGTTCACCGCATGGCGTCCGGGAAACACCACCGCAGCGCTTGTGATCAGCTCCTGGAGCTTGCCGAACGCGATCAGGCTGCCCAGAAACGTCACGCCGCCGATCAGTCCGGACAGCGCCGTGGCGATTGTGAGCTGAAGATCGAACGGTCCGCCCATGTGGACCGTCTCCGCGAGCGCGGCGCCCGCCACCAGCGCCGACGCCGCGCCGCCGAAGCCGTTCAGCAGGGCCACCATCTGCGGCATGGCGGTCATCTGGATCTTCACGGCCAGCAGCGCGCCGACGCCTGACCCTGCCACCAGTCCGGCGAGGATGATCTCGTAGCTCACGATGCGGCGGTCGAGAACGGTCACCAGCACGGCGATGAACATGCCCAGCGCGCCGAGAAAATTCCCGCGCACCGCTGACCGCGGGTGCGACATTCCCTTCAGCGCAAAGATGAAAAGCGCCGAGGCAAGCAGATACGCGAAGTTGATGACTGCGGTTGGCATGGCTATTTCCGTTTGAACATTCCGAGCATGCGGTGCGTGACCAGGAAGCCGCCCACGACGTTGATCGTGGCGAACACTACCGCCAGGAAGCCGAGCACCGTCGTCAGAGTCGTGTGCTGCGTCCCGGCGGAAAGCACGGCCCCGACCAGGGTGATGCCGCTGATCGCGTTCGAGCCCGACATCAGCGGAGTGTGCAGCGTCGGCGGAACCTTGGTGATCACTTCAAAGCCAATGAAGATGGCCAGAACGAAGATCGTAAGCGTCGTGACAAACAGTTCCATCAGGCTTCTCCCAGAAGTTCCTTGATGCGGCCGTGAACCACCCGGCCCTCGTGCGCGACGAGCGTCTCCCGCAGGATTTCGTCTTCGCTCGAGAAATCGATCGATCCCTTGGCGGCGATGTGCAGCAGGAAGTTGGCCACGTTGCGCCCGTACATCTGGCTGGCGTGGTACGGCGCCATCGAAGGCAGGTTCAGCAGCCCGATCAGCGTGACGCCATGGCGTTCCACCACTTCGCCCGCCACCGTGATCTTGCAGTTGCCGCCGCGTTCCACGGCCAGGTCCACCACCACGGACCCCCGCGCCATGCCGCGCACCATCTCCTCCGTGACGAGCACCGGCGCCTGCTTGCCGGGCACGGCGGCTGTGGTGATGACCACGTCGTTCTCGGCCACGACGCGCGTCATCAACTCGCGCTGCCGCCGGTAGAAGGACTCGTCCATCGCCCGCGCATAGCCGCCCTTGTCCTCCGCCTCTCCGGCCTCCAGCGGCAGCTCTACGAACTTCGCCCCGAGGCTCAGCACCTGCTCTTTCACCGCCGGGCGCACGTCGTAGGCGGAGACGACCGCGCCGAGCCGCCGCGCCGTGGCGATCGCCTGGAGCCCCGCCACGCCCACGCCCACCACGAACACCTTCGCCGGGGCGACGGTGCCAGCCGCGGTCATCAGCATCGGGAACAGCCGCGGCAGGTAGTGGGCGGCGAGAACCACCGACTCGTAGCCCGCCACGGTGGCCATCGAGGACAACGCGTCCATGCTCTGCGCGCGCGTGATGCGGGGCATCAGCTCCATGGCGAACGCCGAAACCCCCGCCGCGGCGAACTCGCGCGCCCGCTGCGGCTCCGACAGCGGATCGAAGAAGCCGATCACCGCCTGCCCGCGCCGCAGTCCGGCGGCGTCGGCCCGCACGCGGGCGATGACGTCGCAGGTTTCGATCACCTCCTCGCGCGAAGAGGCGATGCGGGCGCCCTTGCCGGCGAACTCCTCGTCTCCGAATCCTGCAGGTTCGCCTGCACCGTTCTCCACCACTGCTTCGAAGCCCTTCGCTGCCAGCAATGCCACAGACTGCGGCGCCAGGGCCACCCGCCGCTCGCCTTGAGCCGTCTCCTTCAGTACGCCAACTTTCATCAGAATTCCCTCGCTGGATCCAAGGACAGCCTATCCCAACTTCGTCGGCCGGACAGAAACCGGTCTCAGCCCCGCCGGCTCGCCGCCGGGATCCGCCGCACAGTGTCGTTCAGCTCGGCGATGCTCTCATGGCCGATGGTGAAGCAGTCGATCACGTCGTGCGCCAGCGCGTACTGCAGGCATTCGTCCGTGCGCCGGCGCAGCGCGCCCGCGCCCAGGATCTTCATGCCGATAATCCCTTTGCCCGCCGCCTTCATCTGCTTCAACACCGCGAGCACCTCCGGCGGCGATGCGTCCATCTGCACGCCGGCAGGATTGAAGCGCGCGAGGTCGACTTCCACCCAGGGGCTCGCCGCTGCTGCGCGCAACGCCGCCATCGTGTGGCAGCTCACGCCCTTGGTCTTGACGATGCCCTTCGCCTGAAGCTCCGAGATGTACTCCATCGCCCCGCGCTTCCGCTGCGGCCACCCGGCGTCCATCATGCAATGCAGCAGGAGGATGTCGATGTAGTCCGTTCCCAGCTCGCGGCGGAAGCGTTCGATGTCCGCCTTCATCTCGGCGGCGGTGGAGGCATGCGTTTTGGTGAGAATCACGACCTTCTCCCTTGGCACGCGCTTCAGCGCCTCGCGCACATGGGGGTGCGTGCCGTACTGGTCGGCCGAGTCCCAGAAGATGACGCCCTGGTCGTAGGCGGCGCGAAACATGTCCGCCAGCCCGCCCAGTCCCAGCTTGCGCGTCTGGTTGGAGGCGCCGCCCACCCCGTTGGTCCCGGAGCCCACGGCCAGCCGGCTCACGCGGATCTTCTTCGGCCCGAGTTCGACGATATCAGAGGCGCGCTTCTCCACGGCCGATGCGTAGAGAAAGTGAGGAAATGAGCGGAAAAACGCCGCGCCTGCACCTGTCTGGATCAACGTCCGTCGCTTCATCGCATGCACCCCGTTTCAGTTACGACGCTATCACACCGCAGCCCTTAAGGCCCCTTCACTCCCAGCTCCTTCAGCAGCCCGTCCGCGCGCTCCACATGCTCCAGCAGCCAGAGAAAGAAGCGAATATCGACGTTCACATTCCGCGCAATGGCCGGATTGTAGCCGAAATCATTGGCGACATTCTCCCACACGCGGTCGAAATTCAGCCCCACCAGCTCGCCCCGCCCGTTCACCGTCGGGCTGCCCGAATTTCCTCCGGTGGTGTCGGCGTCCCCCAGGAAATTCAGCGGCACTTGCGCCGGATCCGTTTTCGCGGCGGCTTCCAGCAAGGCTTTGGGCACATCGAACGGCTCCTCGCCGGTGTGCTTCTCCAGCATCCCGGCCAGCGTCGTTTGCGGCAGATACTCGACGGCTTCCCGCGGAACGTAGCCCTTTACATGGGCGAATGAAACGCGCAGCGTGCCGTTGGCATCGGGCGCCACCGGCTTGCCGGCATGCGCCATGACGGCCCGCCGCCACGCCGGGCGCAGGCGGCTCACCGCGCCCTCATGCTCGCGCTGCGACCGGTCGAACGCGCGAAGCTCCGGCTCCAGTTCGAGCGCGAAGTCGATCAGCGGATCCCGGCGCGCGCGGAGCTGATCCAGCGTCTCGCCGAACATTTTCATGCGCTCGGCCGGGTCGGCCACTCGCGTGCCGGCGTACAACCGCGCCACCGCCTCTTCGAGTGAACCGGCGCGGAAACGGGCGTCCACGGCCCGGATGCGGGCGCCCTCCGGCAGGCTCAGCGCGTGCCGCAGCCAGCTCGCAAACACTGCCTCGTCGGCGCGGCGGAAGAAGCTCTTCTGGTCGCGCTCCAGCCGCGCCTTCAACTGAGGCCACTGCCGCTCCATGTACTCGGCCTCGCGCTCCATGTCGGGCTTGCCGCGTTCGGCGGCCAACCGGACGAGCTGAGTGGCATGGCGCAGCGCCACAGGGCCGTTGAGACCCGTCTGGAGCAGAAAGTCGCGCAGCGCCGCGGCGCGGCGCCGCGCGGTCCGCTCATCCAGATCCCGGCGCGCTTCGATGGCCGCCTTCCATTCCGGCCGGCTTGCCGCCCACGCCAGGACCTCCTTCTCCTGCTGTTCCTGTTTCTCGATGATCCTGCCGCGCGCCAGCCCGGCCAGTTGCCCCTCGGCGTTCTTCACCACGTTGTGCAGGCTCTTCAGCGTGCCCGCCACGGCGATCGCGCCTTCGCGGGAGTCTTTCGATGCCTCTTCGAGCAGGCGGATCCACTCGCCGTAGATGCGTGCGCGAAGGGCGAACCAGCCGTCCCGCTGCAAGGCCATCTCCGCCGCGGTCAGCGAGCGGACGGTGCGCCCCGGGTAGCCGAGCACCATCACGAAGTCGCCGGGCTTCACGCCGGCGCGCGAGACCGGGAACCAGAATTCCGGCCGGTATGGCTTGCCGTCCTTGTAGGCGCGCGCCACGGCGAAGTCGCCCGTGTGGCGGGGCCACATCCAGTTGTCGAACTCCCCGCCGAATTCGCCGATCGCCCGCGGCGGCGCGTAGACGAGGCGCACGTCCGTGAGCTCCAGGCTCTCCACCAGCACGTACTGCACTCCGCCGTCGAAGACGGCGACGCGGCAGCGCGCCTCCTGCTGCCGTTCGCATTCCGCCACCAGTTCCTTCTGTTTCCTCTCGATCGCCTCCCACCGCTTGAGGTCCGTTGCGCCCGCGGGCACGGCGGCCAGCACCGCCTGCGTCACGTCGGTGAACCTGCGCGGCACGGTGACGCGCGTCGTGCGCCCGGGCAACTCTTCTTCCAGCGTGCGCGCCAGAAAGCCGTTCGTCATCAGATCGCGCTGCGGGGTGCTGTGCTCCTGCAGCACGCCGAACAGGCAGTGATGATTGGTGAGGATCAGGCCCGTCTCCGACACGAAGCCTGCCGAGCAGCCGCCGATGTTCACCGCCGCTGCCAGCAGTCCCGTGCCGCGCCGCGGGTCCCAGAGACGCTCCACGGGGATCTGGAGCCCCAGCTGCCGGAGCCATGCGGGGTCGAGTTCCAGCACCTGCTGCGGGGTCCATTTGCCCTCCACAGCCGCCAGCGGCGAAAGCGGCGCTGCCGCCAGGAACAGGAACAGCGTCGAAACCATCCGGTTGCGCATCATCAGCAGGCTCCTTGCCGCCGGGATTGTACACCGGCGTGTTTTCAGCATATAGTGAAGGCACCCCGAAGGAGGGGCAGGGACAGATGACGAACGCCATGCGCGACTGCGCGGAAGAGATCCGCCAGTGCTGGATCCGCTGTGACCAGGCCTTGGCGGCCGGGGACGCCGACACCGCCAATGATGCCTTCGGCCGCGTCTTCGAGATTGTGGACCAGTTTCCGGTGGAGGAAGAGGACGTTCGCGCGCTCGCGCTGCTGTGCATTCTTACCTGGGTAAAGGTGGCGCTGGCGCTGGAGGAGGCGGGCCAAAACGATCCCGCCCTGGAAGCGCAGGCCCACGTCTTCGAGCTGCTCGACACTTACTGGCTGCTCGACGAGGAGGAAGAGCCGCAGCCCGGCAAGAGCGCGCAGGAATTTGCAGGCCTGGAGACCCCCGAATCGACCGAACTGCTGGGACGTCTCTACCTGCTTTGCAGCCGGTACGGGCGCAAGGACAGCCTGTACTGGGGCCGCTGCTTCATGGAGTTTGACCGGAAGATGCAGGCGGGCGATGCGGTGAACTGAGACCCCCGCCGCGGACCTCGCCCAACACGCGCCGCCCGGCCTCCAGCAGTTCGACGATCCGTTCCACGTCATACACACAGCCGCCCCACGAACCGCCGCTCGCCTGCTGAAGCGCCGCCCACAGGCGCGTGTCCCCGGGCAGCAGCGGATCCGGCGCGAGCCCCGGATGCGGCGCGCGCGCATCCAGATCCACGCCCGCCACGTTCACGGAGCCTTCCAGCCGGTTGCGGTCGATCACGATCTCGATGACGTCGCCATCGCGCAACCGGCCGATCGGGCCTCCGGCCAGCGCCTCGGGCGACACGTGGCCGATGCAGGCGCCGGTGGAGACCCCGCTGAAGCGTGCGTCGGTGATCAGCGCCACATGCTTCCCGAACGGGAGATACTTCAGCGCCGAGGTGAGCTGATAGGTCTCCTCCATGCCGCAACCCGCCGGTCCGCGCCCGGCCAGCACGACGACATCGCCCTCCCGGATCCGGCCCTCCTTGATGGCGCCGATGGCTGCGGCCTCCGAGGTGAACACGCGCGCCGGGCCCCGCTTGCGGTACACGCCGTCGGCATCCACGACGGAAGGATCAATGGATGTGGCCTTCACCACGCTGCCCTCCGGCGCGAGGTTGCCGGTCGGGAAGCACACCGTGGAGGTGATGCCTCGGGCGCGCGCCTGATCCGGACTGAAGATCACCTCGTCAGCCTCGATTCCGTCCATCTCCCGCAGGCGCCGGCGCAGCGCGGCGCGGCGCTCGCTCGCCTCCCACCAGTCGAGGTTTTCGTCCAGCGTCCTGCCCGTTGCCGTCAGGACTCGCGTGTGGAGCAGCCCGGCGCGGCGCAGGTGCAGCATCACCTCGGGAACGCCGCCGGCGAGGAAAACCTGCACGGTGGCGAAGTTGCGCGGGCCGTTGGGCAGCGCGTCCACCAGCCGCGGCACGCTGCGGTTGACGCGGATCCAGTCCTCCACCGTCGGCCGGCGCAGCCCGGCATGGAAAGCCACCGCAGCCAGATGGATGATGAGGTTCATCGAGCCGCCGCAGGCGGCATGCAGCACCATCGCGTTCTCCAGCGCCTCTGGCGTGAGAATGCTTCCCATGCTGATGCGGGCAGCCGTCAGGTGCAGCGCGGCGCGCGCCGAGCGGCGGGCCAAATCCAGCCAGATGGGGTGGCCCGAGGGCGACAGCGCCGAATGCGGCAGAGCCATGCCCAGCGCCTCGGCCACCACCTGCGACGTCGCCGCCGTGCCCATGAACTGGCAGCCGCCTCCCGGCGAAGCGCAGGCGCGGCATCCCACCTCCTGCGCGTACTCCAGCGGAATCTCCCCATGTGCAAAACGCGCGCCGATGGACTGCACGACGGCGGTGTCCTCGCCCTTCTCCGGCAGCAGCGTCACGCCGCCCGGCACGAGCACGCACGGCAGCCCGCGCTGCTCCGCCAGCGCCATCATCATGGCCGGCAGCCCCTTGTCGCAGGTGGCTACCCCAAGTACCGCGGCGCGGTTCGGAAGCGACCGGATCAGGCGGCGGAACACCGTGGCCGCGTCGTTGCGGTAGGGGAGCGAATCGAACATCGCTGGCGTGCCCTGCGAGCGCCCGTCGCAAGGATCGGAGCAGTAGGCCGCAAACGGCATGGCGCCCAGCTCCTTCAGCTCCCGCGCGGCGGCTTCCACCTGGAGCGACACCTCCCAATGCCCGGTGTGGTAGCCGAGCGCGACAGGCGATCCGTCTGGCGCCCGCAGTCCGCCGTGCGTGGACAGGATCAGGACCTCGGCGGCGTTCATGCGCGCCGGCTCCCAGCCCATCGCGGCGTTCATCGTCCAGCCGTAAAGGTCGCCCGAGGGCCGCTCGCGCAACATCTGTTCGGTGTAGGGGAGCCGCCCCTGCGGTCCCGGCGCCTTGCTGCGGACGTCCCACAGCGAGGTGTCGCCGGAATCGAGAATCGAGGCGGTCGGAGGAAGTTCGCCGGGCATGATCCGATTTCATCACAGCCGGGCCCCTCCGGCCGGCTGGCGCGAGTGCCGTGCATCGGGTAGAGTGGGAAGTTCCCTATGAGCCTGCGAGTGACTGAACGGACCAACGGCGACGTGCTCGTGCTCGCCCTCGACGGGCGGCTCGCCATCGGCGACGCGGTGGAGGAGTTCCGCCGCAGGATCGACGCGGCGATCAAAGGCGGGCAGACGCGGCTTGCCCTGGACTTGAAGGGAACCGAGTATATCGATTCCAGCGGCATGGGGTTCCTCGTCGTGGCCCACAAAGTGGCCCGCGACGCCGGGGGCATGCTGGCCATGTTCAACCTCACCGACCGCGTGGTGGACCTGATGCTGCTCACCAAGCTCAGCGGCGTCTTCCACCTGTTTTCTTCCGAACAGGATGCCGTCGACGCCATCCACGGCAAGCCGGTGAAGCCCTTCGATCCGGTGGAATACGTGCAAAACCGCGGTGAACACGCGCCGGGCGGGGAGTGAAGCGTCCGGCGTGCTAAACTCGTAACTTCCCCCCATGAAGATCGCGCTTGGTGCGGATCACGCCGGTTTTTCCCTGAAAGAGATTCTGCGCCGCGAACTGGAAGCGGCTGGACACGAGGTAACGGACTTCGGCACGCACTCCGCCGAATCCACCGATTATCCCGACTACGCGCAGCAGGTGGCCCGCGCCGTGGCCGGCGGGCAATGCGAGCGCGGCATCCTGGTCTGCTTCACCGGCGTGGGCATGTCGATCGCCGCCAACCGCACGCGCGGCGTGCGCGCCGCTCTCGGCTTCAACTCCGATGTCGTGGAGCTGACGCGGCGCCACAACGACGCCAACATCCTGGCCCTTGGGGCCAAGTACACCAGCCCGGCGCAGGCGCGCGAGCGGGTGAGGATTTTTCTGGAGACTCCATTCGACGGCGGGCGGCACGAGCGGCGCGTCCGCAAGATGGACGCGGGCGAGGAGGGTTGCAGCGGATGACGGAACAACAGCGCATGGCGAGGCCCCTGGCCGAGGTCGATCCCGAAATCGCGCAGGCGGTGCGCGACGAGGCCGAACGGCAGCACTCGCGGCTGGAGCTGATCGCCAGCGAGAACTTCACGTCGGAAGCCGTGCTGGAAGCGACCGGCAGCGTGTTCACCAACAAGTACGCCGAAGGCTACCCCGGCAAGCGATACTACGGCGGCTGCGAGTTCACCGATATCGTCGAGAACCTCGCCCGCGAACGCGCGAAAAAGCTCTTCGGCGCCGAACACGCCAACGTGCAGCCGCACTCGGGCTCGCAGGCCAACGAGGCCGCCTACGCCGCCGTGCTCTCGCCCGGCGACACGATCCTCGGAATGAATCTGGCCCACGGCGGGCACCTCACCCACGGACACCCGCTGAACTTCTCGGGCAAAACCTACAAGGTGGTGCCGTACGGGGTGCGGCGCGAGGATGAGCGGATCGACTACGACGAAGTGGCCCGGCTCGCCCGCGAGCACCGGCCGAAGATGGTGGTGGCCGGCGCCAGCGCGTATTCGCGGATCATCGATTTCGCCCGCCTGCGCGAGATTTGCGACGAAACCGGCGCCCTGCTGCTGGTCGACATGGCCCACTTCAGCGGAATGGTGGCCGCAGGCCTGTATCCGAACCCGTGCCAGTGGGCCGACATCGTCACCACCACCACCCACAAGACCCTGCGCGGGCCGCGCTCCGGGTTGATCCTCTGCCGCGCGCAATACGCGCAGGCCATCGACAAGACCGTGTTTCCGGGCGTGCAGGGCGGCCCGCTGGTTCACGTGATCGCCGCCAAGGCCGTCTGCTTCCTGGAGGCCATGCAGCCGGAGTTCATCGAGTACCAGCGCCGCGTGGTGGCCAATGCCCAGGCGCTGGCCTCGGGCATGAGCCAAGCAGGCTTCCGCGTCGTCAGCGGCGGCACGGACACGCACGTCATGCTGGTGGACGTTTTCTCGAAAGGGCTGCGGGGCAGGGAGGCTGAGAAGGCGCTGGACGAGGCGTGGATCACCGTGAACAAGAACTCGATCCCCTTTGACCAGAACCCGCCGCTGAACCCCAGCGGCATCCGCCTGGGAAGCCCGGCGGTGACCACGCGCGGCTTCGGCGAGGCGGAGATGCGGCAGGTGGCCGAGCTCATCGCCCGCGTGCTGGAGGCGCCCGCCGATGCGGGTAATCTCGCCGCCGTCCGCCGGCGCGTCCAGGAACTCACCGAGCGGTTCCCGCTCTACGAATGGAGGCGCGCCGCTGTGCGGGCGTAGCCAAGGGGAGTCCAGGTGCCTCTGCGGATCCTGATCGACGCCCGCCACGTCCGCGATTTCGGTTACGGCACCTATATCCGCAACCTCGTTCGCGGTCTTGCCGCAATCGGCGCTCCCCATGAGTTCCTGCTCGCCGTCCGGCCGTCCGACCAGGGAGAACTCGCGGACCTGCCGCCCAACTTCCACTTCCTTCCTTACGAAAGGCCGGACACCGAGCCGCGCGACCGCGTGCTGTTCTCTTTCTTCGCCCGGAAGCACCTTCCCTCTGCGGTCCACATCCCGCTGGCGCGCGTGCCCCTGTTTCTGCCCCGCCCTTACATCGTCACCGTCCACGACATCTCGAGCCTGGTGATCGAAAAGGCGGCCGGATGGCAGAGCGCCCTCCAGCAATCGCTGTTGCGGCGGTCGCTTGTGGAGGCGGCCTGCGTGATCGCCGTCAGCGAGTGGACCCGCAACGACCTCGTCTCGCTGGTCGGGGTTCCGGCGGACAAGATCCGCCGCATCTACGGCGCCGTCGATCCCAGCTTTCTCGATCCCCGCCCCCCGCGCTGGGCGCGCGCCGCCGGCCCCGAAGCGCGCGAACACGAGCGGCGCCGCGAGCTGGAGCGCTACCAGGTGCATTACCCTTACCTGCTTTACGCCGGCACCATCCGCCCCCAGAAAAACATTCCCCGCCTGGTGGAAGCCTTCGCCTTGGTGCGCGGCAAGCTCCAGAACGACCCGCGATGGAAGGACCTACGCCTGATCATCATCGGCGACGAAATCTCGAAGTACCCGGCCGTCCGCCAGGCCGTCATCCAGTCCCGCGTTGAGCCGTACGTGCGCTTTCTCGGATTCGTGCCCGCCGATACGCTGCGGATCTTCTACGAGTCCGCCGCGGCATTTGTATTCCCCTCGCTGTACGAAGGCTTCGGCCTACCTCCGCTTGAGGCGATGGCCTGCGGCGCCCCGGTGGTGTGTTCCTCCGCCACCTCGCTGCCGGAAGCTGTGGGCGACGCCGCCGAAATGGTGAGCCCGGACAACGTCTTCGACATCTCCCGCGGCATCCTCGAAGTGTTGCTCAACGAGGAACGGCGCCGCGAGCTCATCGAGCGCGGCGCGCGGCGCTGCCGCGAATTCCGCTGGGAGACCACCGCCGCCCGGGTGCTGGCGATCTACGAGGCCGTGGCGATGGGAAACCCGCTGCCGGAGTGAGTGAAAGGATCGAAGTTCCGCGGATCGGGCCCCGCCCATAGTACACGGCCCCGGATCACCGACAGCAGCGATTGCCCCTCCAGCAGGATGGCCTGCGGGCCCACCGGCTCGTCCAGCGACCCTTGCCCGAGAATCCTGAGCCGGCCGGCCTCCACCCGGACCCGGCGGATCAGCCCCGCGCCGCCCCACCGCAACAGGTGCCAGCATCCCTCGGCTACACTCACCCGCAACTCCTCGTCCTCGGCCACCAGCGCGAATTGTCCCGCACGCCGGGCGAATGGCAGCAGCGGATCCGGTTCCAGCCCGGCCAGAAACAATCTTCGCACTCCCTGCCAGGGTATGGACCGGAATGCCACCCACTCTTCCACCCTTCCCGTGTCCGGCCACGGCGAACCAGGCCCGATTTTGCCCGAAATCACCGGAATCCTGCGCCGGTTCTCCTTCCCGATCCGCCTTGCCAGCAGAACCTGGTCTGCCTCCTCCTCCGTGAACAATTCCCCGGCCGTCCAGCCCAGATTGGCGAGAATCGAATCTGCCATATGCGGCGTCAGCGACCGTTTCCCGGCCAGAATGTGGTGCAGATGAGGCTGGGAAATTCCCGTCAGACGCGCCAGCCCGCGCTCGGTGTATTCGCCGTTGCTCAACAGCAACCCGAGGCGGCGCACCAGGCGCTGAAGCAGCCGCTCAAACCCGGGCCCTGGAGCGGGGCGCACGTGATTTCTCCTTGAAATAGGATAGTACTAGTACACCTAGTACTCAAGGCCGGCACTGGAAATTAACAAGATTTAATACAAAGCGCACCGATATATTATCTCTATGTATATCTATAACTTATGGATGTCCTGGAATTTCCTGGCGGCAGAGTTGCCGGGGCGCGCGGAGAATCTGTTGACGGTCTGTGCGGCGCGGAGAAGATGGGAGGCAGGAATTCCGGGCGTCCGGGGTGAGGCCGGATGCCTGAATCAGAAGAGGAAAGAACCAATATGGAGTGGACCCGTTCCGAAACAATCGGCCTGGCCTCGATGAAATGTGTGCACTGCCGCGGACTCGGCCTCCGGGAGGCCCGCGGCCGGATGGTGCCCTGCGCCTGCGTGTTTCGCAGCATTTTCCGCGCCTGTTACGCGCGGTTCCGGAAATGTGTGGAGCAGGAAAAGAGATTCAGCCGGGTGAGCCTCGAATACTCGCCGCGCGGCGGACGGCGGATTACCTGGGGCATGAAAAACGAGGAATACATCGCAGATTTCTACCTCGTCAGCCGCCGCCACCTGACGCCGGAAGAGTGGAATTTGTTCCGTTACCATTTCCTGCTCGGCGCCGACTCCCGCCTGTGCGTGCGCAAACTGAAAATCGACCGCGGGCAGTTCTTCCACATGGTGTACCGGATCGAGGCCAAGCTGGGCAAGGTGTTCCGCGAACTCCAGCCCTATTCGCTCTACCCGATCGACGAGTACTTTCACGGGCGGACGGAGAATCCGTGGCGCAGCATGGATGACGAACCGGCGCCGGCGGCGCGGCCGGAGGCGCCGGGCAAGCGGTTTCCGCAGGAAAGAGTGGCCTGAGCCGTGGCGGGTTGGCCGGCGCAGCGGCGGCTCAAAGCAGTTCCGCGCCGAGGGCGCGGAGCTTGCCGCTCAGGTTCTCGTATCCGCGCTCGATCAGGCCGGTGTTCGACAGCCGGGACTCCCCCGCGGCGGCGAGCGCCGCGATGACGTAGCTGAAACCGGCGCGCAGGTCCGGGATCTCGATGTCGGCGCCGCGCAGGGGCGTGGGGCCGACGATCACGGCCGAATGGCGGTAGTTGCGCTGCCCGAAGCGGCAGCGCAGCCCGCCCAGGCATTCACGGTAGAGCTGGATCTGCGCGCCCATGCGGCGCAGCGCCTCCACGTAGCCGAACCGGTCCTCGTAGACGGTCTCATGCACGATGGAGACGCCCTCGGCCTGCGTCAGCGCGATGACGAAAGGCTGCTGGTAGTCGGTGGAGAATCCCGGGTAGACGTCCGTCTCGACGGCGGTGGAGCGCAACCGCTCGCCGGCGCGCCAGAACTCGATGCCATCGGCGGCCACGCGGAAGTCGCCGCCGATCTGGCGCAGCCTGTTGAGGAACGTCATCATGGGCGCCTGCTGCGCATGGCGCACGAAGATGCGCCCGTTGGTGGCCACGGCGGCGCAGGCCCAGCTGGCCGCCTCCAGGCGGTCGGGGATCGTCTCGTGGTCGTAGCCGCGCAACTGGCGCACGCCGATGATTTTGATCACGCGGTCGACGTCGACGCTGATGATGGCGCCCATCTTCTGAAGCACCATGATCAGGTCCATGATCTCGGGCTCGACGGCGGCGTTGGAAAGCTCGGTCACGCCGTCGGCGAGGACCGCGGCGAGGATCACCTGCTCGGTGGCGCCGACGCTGGGATAGTCGAGCCTGATCTTGTTGCCCTGGAGCCTCGCCGCCGTCAGGTGCGCGTCGTGGGCTTCGTCGTGGAGCACGGCGCCGAGGTCCTGCAGCGCGCGAAGGTGGAAGTCCACGGGTCTCGACCCGATGCGGCAGCCCCCGAGCGACGGCACGGGCGCCGTTCCGAAACGCGCCAGCAGCGGGCCGCAGGTCAGGATCGGGATGCGGCTCTTGCCGGAGAACTCGCGCAGCACGGAGCGCTCCATGGGGCGCAGATTGGCGGCGCGGATCTCGAGCGTTCCGGGTTCGGGCTCGACGACCTCGCCGCCGAGGGCGTGGATCAGCTCCGCCGTGATGCTGACGTCGAGGATGCGGGCGACATTGCGCAGCACGCACTTCTCATCCGTCAACAGCGCAGCCACCATGATCTTCGGCAGTGCGTTCTTCGCCCCGCGCAGCGACACCTCGCCCGCCAGCGGCTTGCCCCCGCGAAGAACCATCGGTTCGGCTTTCAGCGCGGCTCCCGGAATGCTCATCTACGAAAACAATTTTCTCTCGCGGCGCAGCACCGGAGGGGTCTCGATGTCGTCAAAGGGCAGGATCTCGTCGGGCGGGCCCGCTGCCGGCGGAGCGGCCTGAGGCGGCGGCCCCGCCACGGGCGCCGTCTCTTCCGGCGCCGGTTCGAGATCGAAGACGGTTTCGTCCAGCGGTTCCGGCCCGGGGACAAACTCGGGCTCGGGTTCGGGTTCGAACCGGCGCGCCACCGCAGCCGGCGCGGGGGCGGGCGGTTCGACAATCAGCGGCCCGGACGGCGCCTCCGGCGCGGCTGCGCCGGCCGCGCGGCGCTGCACCGGCACCTGCGTGCGCTCCACCTGCGGCAGCCCCTCCCGCTGGAAGCCGGTGGCGATCACGGTGATGCGCACTTCGTCGTCGAGCGAGGAGTCCGGCACCAGCCCGAAGTTGATCTGCACATCCGGGTTGCCCGTGGCCTCGCGGATCAGCTTGCACGCCTCGTGCATTTCGTGCAGGCTCAGCGACGGCGGGGCAGTGATGTTGAGCAGGATGGCGCGCGCGCCCTGCAGGCCGCCTTCCTCCAGCAACGGACAGGCGATGGCGCCGCGCGCGGCCTCCACGGCCGCCTGCGGCCCGCGCGCCGACGCCGTCCCCATGATGGCGAAGCCCATGCCCAGCATGATGGCCCGCACGTCGGCGAAATCGCGGTTGATCAGGCCCGGGGTGGTGATGATGTCGCTGATGCCCTGCACGCCCTGCCGCAGCACGTCGTCCGCCAGGCGGAATGCTTCGAAGAACGACGTCCCCGGCGGCACCAGCTCGATCAGCCGGTCGTTGGGAATCGAGATGACGCAATCCACCGTGGCGTGCAGCTCGGCCAGGCCGCGCTCCGCCTGCTTCATGCGCCGCGGCCCTTCGAACGCGAATGGCCGGGTGACCACCGCCACGGTGAGCGCCTCCAGTTGCTTGGCCAGCGCCGCCACCACAGGCGCGGCGCCCGTGCCCGTGCCGCCTCCGAGCCCCGCGGCGATGAACACCATGTCGGCGCCCTCCAGCACGTCGAGGATCCGCTCGGTGTCTTCCAGCGCCGCCTGGCGGCCGATCTCCGGATCCGAACCGGCGCCCAACCCGTGCGTGATGCGCGCCCCCAGCGCGATCTTGTTCGGCACCGGCGACGAGC
This sequence comes from uncultured Arcobacter sp., assembly GCA_964458495.1. Lineage (GTDB taxonomy): Bacteria > Acidobacteriota > Terriglobia > Bryobacterales > Bryobacteraceae > JANWVO01. The sequence continues at coordinate 22,330 of CAYWJB010000002.1, read as the reverse complement.
GCAGCGCCTGCGCGTCGGTGTTCATCACGAAGAACTCCACACCGCGCACGCCGGCATCGATCATCCGGCTGACCGCGTTCGAGCCGCCGCCGCCCACGCCCACCACCTTGATGCGCGTGCCGCCGAGCTGCTCGTCCTGAATCTCGAACTTCAGCGAATCCAGTTCTGCCATGGTGACCTCAGTTGCCTCGCGCCTGGCGCCGGCGCGTTCTCCTCATTTTCCCCGAAACAGGCCGAACAGTCCCGTGCTGCCCGCGCCTTCGCGGCGTGACTGCAGCCTTGCCGAATACATCGCCAGCCCGGCGGCCGCCGTCCATGCCGGCGAACAGAGCTCGTCGGGCCATTCCAGCACGCCACGCGTCAGGCCGAGACGCGCCGGGCAGCGCAGCAGCCGCTCGGCCTCCTGCACCATCCCTTCCAGCAGCGCGCCGCCGCCGCACAGCACCAGCCCTTCGCCCAGGTGCATGTCCCGCGCGTGGCGCTGCCGGCAGGACTCGACAATCTCGAACACCTGTCCGGCGCGCGCCTCCAGCGTCTCCACCAGGGCCCGGCGGCTCACTTCCCGGCCCGTGCGCCCGCCCTCGGCGGGCAGCTCGATGATGATGTTGTCGCCGGAAGGCGCCGTGTGCGCGCAGCCGTAGGCCAGCTTCAACCGCTCCGCCTCCTCGTAGGAGACGCCGTGCACGGTGCTGATGTCGCGCGTGAAGTGATCGCCGGACACCGGCAGCCCCGCGGCGAACAGCATCGAATCGCCGTCATAGAAGACCACGTTCGAACTGTGCGCGCCGATGTCGAGCAGCGCCACACCGCTGGCCCGCTCCTCGGGCAGAATGCAGGCGTAGGCCGAGGCCATCGCCTCGAACACCGTCTCTTCCACCTGCACGCCCGCCTGCTGCACGGCGCTCACCACCGTCTGGTGCTCCTGCCGCGAGGCCGTGATCATCAACGCATGCGCCTCGAACCGCTCGCACTCCACGTTGAGCGGATGCGGGATGGGCGGGCGCCCGTCCAGCGTGAAATCCTGCGGCAGCACCTGCAGCAGCATCCGGTCCGGCTCGAGCGGCGACTGCGCCGCCAGCTTCAGCGCCTGCACGATGTCGTCCTGCTGCACGCGCCGCCGCGGTCCGAAATCGTACACCCCGCGCCCCTGCCTGCAGCGCACACCCGGCCCTCCCACGCCCACGACGGCCGAACCCACCGGCTCGCGCAGCTTTCGCGCGCACTGCTCGAAGACGCGGCGCACACAGCCGGCCACCGCATTCTGGTCCGCAATCTGGCCGCGGTGCCAGCCGCGCGAGACCTCGGCCGCATGCGTCAGGTAGCGGACCAGCCCGTTTTCCAGCGACACGACCACCAGCCGCGTCCATGCGCTGCCCAGGTCCAGTCCGGCGGCGTACTGCGCTCTCTTGGCCACGGTTTAGTGTCTGTCCTCCGGAGAAGCTTCCACCAGTGTAATGCGGCCTTCCGTCGTCAGGTCGAGCACGGCGCGGTGCGAGAGCCGGTCCCGGATCGCATCCAGATGCCCGAGGAACACGTTCAGCCTTTCAAGAAACTTCTCGTTGCCCAGCACCAGCACCACCATCTGGTCCCCCGTCTGGTATCCGATGCGGATGTTTTCCGGGTCCGTCACGTCGACCTCCGGAATGCTGGAGGCAGCGGGGCGCAGCTCCTCCAGCACGCGCTGCATCAGCCGCACGAGCTTCCTGCGGTGTTCCACGTCCTGCTCGGGCCGCACGCCGAGCAGGAGCGGCAGCGAGCCCGGCGCCGGGCCCGCCAGGGGCAGGATGACGCCGTCGGCGTCGATCAGCATGGGACGCATGCGGAGGGGCTCGCCGAAGCTGCCCGAGATGCCTGCGGGCGCCTGGATCAGCGCCACCGGTTCGCGTTCCTCGATCCTCACCAGCAGGCGGTCCGGCCACACCCGCCGCACCGTGGCCTCGCGCACCCAGTCCAGGCGGCGCAGTTCCTCGCGGCGGCGGTCGATGTCGATGTCGGCGATGCTGCGGCCGCGGTCGGCGGCGAACACCTTCAGCACGGCGGCGCGCGGCACGCGGCGCGCGCCCTCGATGGAGATGCCCGAGCGGGGCGAGTCCTCTTCGGCCAGGAAAAAGCGCGGGTCCTGCGAAAGGAACCGGTTCCACTCGAGCAGGAAGAAGGCGGCGCCGGCAGCCGCGCCGGACAGGGCGAGGATCCAGCCCGCCCATTGCAGCCACCGCCGCACCGGCAGCTGGCGCCGGGGCTCGTCAGCGCCGTTCTCTTTCCGTTTCCTGCGAGACATCACTCGTCTCCCTGAGCAGTTCCAGCACGCGCCCCCCCGCCGACGTCACGTCGCCCGCGCCGAGCGTCAGCAGCAGATCCCCTTCCTTGAGCCCCTCCGCCGCCAGGCGCACCGCCTCTTCCAGCGGCCCCGCATAGCGGCAGTCCGGGTGGCCCGCCTTGCCGATGGCCTCGGCCAGCGCGGCCGCCGTCACGCCCTCCCGCGGCGGCTCCGAGGCCGCGTAGATGTCGGTGACCAGCACCGCGTCGGCGCCGGAGAAGGCTTGCGCGAATTCATCGAACAGCAGTTCGGTGCGCGAGTACCGGTGCGGCTGGAACAGCACAACCAGCCGGCGCGGCGCGCGCAACCGCAGTGCGGCCAGCGTGGCGCGGATCTCCGCCGGATGGTGCCCGTAGTCGTCGATCACCGTGACGCCCGCCGCGCTGCCCTTGTCCTCCATCCTGCGCCCGGCGCCGCTGTAAGCGGCCAGCCCCGCGCGGATGCGTTCCGGGTCCAAGCCGAGATGCAGCAGGACCGCCGCGCAGGCGGCGGCGTTCAGCACGTTGTGCGCGCCGGGCACGCGCAGCTCGAACTCGCCCAGATCCGCTCCGCCGAAACGCAGGCGGAAGCGGCTGCCGCCGCCGTGCAACTCCTGCCGCTCCACCCGCAGCCGCGCGTCCGGCGCATGTCCGTAGGTGACCGCCGTGCGCCGCAGCCCGGGAAGAAGGGAGCGCGCGTGGACGTCGTCGGCGCACAATGCCACGATGCCTCCGATCGAGATCCTGTTGGCGAACCGCAGAAACGCCTCGCGCTCGGCTTCGAAGGTCCTCCAGTGATCCAGGTGCTCGCGGTCGATGTTGGTAATGACGGCGCACTCCGGCGCCAGCTCGAGGAACGACCCGTCGCTTTCGTCGGACTCCGCGATGAAGATCTCCCCGCCGAGCCGGGCGTTCCAGCCTTCGAGGAACGGCGCCAGCGTGCCGACGTAGACCGTGGGGTCGAGCCCTGCTTCCAGGGCGGCGCAGGCGAGCATCGCGGTCGTGGTGGTCTTGCCATGGCTGCCCGCCACGGCGATGCCGCGCCGGCCGCGCATCAGCTCGGCCAGCAGCTCGCCCCGCGTGGCCAGCGGCAACCCGCGGCGGCGCGCCTCGGCCACTTCCGGATTGTCCGGGCCCACCGCCGACGTCGCCACCACCGCCCGCGCTTCGGCGGGGACGTTTTCCGCCGCATGGCCCTGCGCCACGCGGATGCCGAGGGCCTCCAGGCGGCGCGTCAGCGGGGTCGTCCGGAGATCGGAGCCCGAAACCGCGCAGCCCAGCTCCCGGCACAGCAGCGCCAGGCCGCTCATGCCGATGCCGCCGATGCCGGTGAAGTGAAGCGGTTGGGCGGGAAAAAACATTCTGCCTCTTTATTGTTCAGGCCCGCGGTTCCCGTGTCAATGAAACGGGCGCGCGGCCCTCGCGCCGAGCCGCCTCCAGCAGCGCCTCCGCCGCGCGCCGCGCCGCGTCCGGCCGCGCCGCCGCGCGGGCCGCGCGGCTCATCCTCTCCAGTTCTCCCGGCGAGGCTGCCAGCCGCGCCACGGTTTCGAACAGCCGCCACCCGCTCAGCCCGCTCTCTTCGATCAGCACCGCCGCCCCGGCGCGCTGCATCGCCTCCGCGTTGCGCAGCTGGTGGTTGTCGGCGGCGAACGGGAAGGGCACAAGCACCGACGGCATGCCCGCCGCGGCCAGTTCGGCCACCGCCCCCGCGCCTGCGCGGCTCACCACCAGGTGAGCCTGCGAATAGGCCGCCGCCATGTCCTCGAGAAACGCCACCGCGCGCGCCTCCACGCCGCAGCCGGCCAGGGCTTTCTCCAGCTCTTCCGCCCACGCCGCCCCGGCTTGCAGCGTGATGCTCACCCGCAGACCGCTCTCGCGGAAATGCGGCAGGCTCTCCAGCACGGCGCGGTTCAACGCCCGCGCCCCGCGGCTGCCGCCGGTCACCAGCAGGCGAAGCACGTCCTGCGGCGGCTGCCAGCGGATCCGGAAGAACCCCTCCCGCACCGGCATTCCCGTCACCACCGCCTTTCCGCGCGGGAAGCGCGGCAGCGTTTCCTCAAAGCCCAGCAGCGCCGCGGCGGCGAACGGCGCCGCCAGACGGTTGGTCAGACCGGGCGCCGCGTTCGGCTCCATCAGCACCACGGGCACGCGCTTGAGCACTGCCGCCGCCACCGGCGCCGCCGCAACATACCCGCCGAGCGAAAACACCGCCGCCGGACGCAGCGAGCGCATCAGCCTCAGGCACCGCAGGAACGCGACCGGAAGGCGCGCCAGCGCCCTCGCCTTGCCGCGCAGCCCGGCGCGCTGGAAACCCGCCGCCGGAATCCACTCCAGCGGGAAGCCCGCCTGCGGCGCCATGCGCGACTCGATGCCTTCCCGCGTCCCTATGAACAGGCAGCTGTGCCCCATCGCCCGCAGCTCCTGCGCCACGGCGAGCAGCGGCACCACATGGCCGCCCGTGCCTCCGCCCGCCATCACGAACAGCATGCGCGCCTCCTCATGGGTCGGGAACGCGGTCGCTGACGCTCATCAGCAATCCGGCGGTGATCAGCGTCCCCACCATTGCACTGCCGCCATAGCTGATGAGCGGCAGCGGAATGCCCTTCGTGGGCACCGCGTCCAGCGTCACCAGCATGTGGAAGAGCGCCTGGGACACGATCATCGACGAAGCGCCCAGCGCCAGGTAGCGGCCGAACGGGTCCTCCAGAAGATGCCAGGCCCGCCATCCCCTCCACAGGAACACCAGATAGGCGCCCAGCAGCAGCACGCAGCCCACAAAGCCCGTCTCCTCGCCGACGACGCCGAAAATGAAGTCGTTGTGCGCCAGCGGCAGGAAGCCGAGCTTCTGGTTCGACTGCCCCAGACCCACTCCGGTCAGCCCGCCGCTCCCGATGGCGATGCGCGATTGCCGCGCCTGATAGTCGGCGTCCCGCGTCGCGCCGCTCGACGCCGTCCGCACGGCCAGCCACTGCAGCCACGGCGTGGCGGCGATCTTCTGCTCCGTCAACCCGAAATACGACGTCACGCGGATCAGGCGGTAGGGCTTCTGCACGATCAGCCCGGTCATCACTACCACAGTCATCGCCAGCGCCACAAAAAAGTGCTTGCGGTGGATCCCCGCCACCGAATACACCACCAGAGCGGGAACCAGCAGGATCAGCGCCGTTCCCAGGTCCCCTTTCGCCACCAGCCCCGTGGTCAGTCCCACCACCAGCAGGGTCGGAACAATCGAGTAGCGGCTGTTGACGTTGCCCCCGCGCCAGGCGACGAACCATGCCAGATAGAGCACGATCATCGGTTTGGCCAGCTCGCTCGGCTGCAGCTGCCCGAAGCCGGGCAGCCGGATCCAGCGGTGTGCGGTCCGGTCGGTGACCACGGCTGCTCCCAGCAGGATCAACACCACGCAGAGGGGCGCGACCACGGCGGCGGCGTTGCGCAGCCGGCGGTAGTCGACGTACTTGATCCAGAACATGAGCGCCAGCCCCAGCGCCATCGCCGCCAGCTGCCGCACGGCGAGCTCCCAGCCGGGCCTCTGCGAATAGACCTCGGCCGGCACCGCGGTGGCGCTGTAAACCATCACCAGTCCGAACGCCGCCAGCCCCAGCGTCGTCGACAACAGCCACCAGTCGGTTCGCGTGCGAATGGCGTTCATGGCCGGCCCTCCAGCGCGTGGACCAGCGACTTGAAGACGCGCCCTCGCTCCTCGTAGCCGGAGAACTGGTCGAAGCTGGCGCAGGCAGGCGCCAGCAGTACCGTGTCGCCGGGTTCGGCCTTTCGCCACGCTGTTTCTACAGCCGCGCGCAGGTCGCCGCAGTGAATCAGGGGCAGCGCCCCTTCCAGGTGAGAGGCGATCTTTTCCGCCGCGGCGCCGATCAGCAGCACGGCGCGGGCCCGTTCAGCGAGCAGCGGGCGCAGTTCGCGGTAGTCGCTGTCCTTGTCCTTGCCGCCGAGAATCACCCACAGCCGCCCCTCGAAGGATTCCAGCGCCTTGCGGGTGGCGTCGACGCTGGTCGCCTTCGAGTCATTGTAGTAGCGCACACCGCCCAACTCGCGCACGAACTCGATGCGGTGCTCGACGCCCTCGAACGTTTGCACGCCCCGCCGGATCGCCTCCAGCGGCGCGCCCGCCAGATGCGCGCAGCAGGCTGCGGCGAGCACGTTCTCCAGGTTGTGCCGCCCCCGCAGCGGAATCCCGGACGCAGGCATGAACGGCTCGCCGCCCGCCCACAGCATGCCGTCCTGCTGCCAGAAGCCCGGCTCGCGCGCGCCCCCCGCGCAGAACCACCACACGCGACCCCTGGCTTGTCCGGCGAGCGCCGCGCTGGCCGCGTTTTCGGCGTTCAGCACCGCGTGGTCCTCCGGCTGCTGGCCCGCGAGGATCTTCGCCTTCGCCGCTGCATACGCATCGAAAGTGTGGTGCCGGTCCAGGTGGTTCTGCGTGATGTTGAGCACGGCGGCGATGTGTACTCGCAGCGTGTGCGTGGTTTCCAGCTGAAAACTGGAAAGCTCGAGCACGTTCCACTGGTCCTTGCGCGAAGACTCCACCATCGCCGCCAATGGCCGTCCGATGTTTCCACCCACCTGGCAAGCGACGCCCGCCGTGCGCAACAGGTGTCCGGTCAGCGCCGTCGTCGTCGTTTTGCCGTTCGTGCCGGTGATGCCCAGCACCGGCCCCTGAAGAAACCACGATGCCGCTTCCACGTCGCCCACGACCAGCGTCCCGAGCGCCCTGGCTTGCCCGAACATGGGCAGGTCTGCGGGCACGCCGGGGCTCAGTACGGCGATGTCGCAGCCTTCCAGCGCCTCCGGCGACTGCGGCACGAACGGCGCGTCAAACTCCGGCAGCGCCTCGCGGGGCTTCACGTCGGACGCGCGCACCTGCGCCCCGTGACGGCGCAGCAGGTCCAGCACGGCCACGCCCGAGGCGCCCATGCCGAACACCGTGACTCTCTTGCCGCGCACGTCCATGGCTATCTCAGCTTCAGCGTCGTCAGCGCGAACAGCGCCCACACCAGCCCGGCGATCCAGAATCGCACCACCACCTTGGTCTCGTCCCATCCCAGCTTCTCGAAATGGTGGTGCAGCGGCGCCATCAGGAACACGCGCTTGCCGCGCGTCTTGTAGCTCGCCACCTGGATCATCACGCTCAGAGCCTCGATCACATACACGCCGCCGATAAACAAAAGCATCAATTCCTGTTTGATCAGCACCGCCACCACACCCAGGCTGCCGCCCAGCGCCAGCGAGCCCACGTCGCCCATGAAGATCTCCGCCGGGTGCGCGTTGTACCAAAGGAAGGCCAGCACAGCGCCGGTGAGCGACGCGCAGAAGATTGTCAGCTCGCCCGCTCCCGGCAGGCGCGCCAGCTCCAGATAACGGGCGAACTGCGCGTGCCCGCTCACGTAGCACAGCACCGTCATCGCGCCGCCGGCGATCACCATCAGCCCCGCGGCCAGTCCGTCCAGCCCGTCGGTCAGGTTCACCGCGTTTGACGATCCGACGATCACCAGCAGCAGGAACGCGAAGAAGACGGAGAAGCCCAGAGGGTAAGTCCACGGGTTTTCGAGCAGCGCGTCGATCAGCAGGTCCGGACGAACGTTCTTGAAGAAGGGCACGTTCATCGCCGTGCTATAGAGCCCGCGGCGGTGCAGCTCCAGCAGCCAGACGCCCAGGGCCACCATCATCAGCGCCTGCATGGCCATCTTCTGCCGTCCCGTGAGTCCGAGGTTGCGGCCGCGCCGGACCTTCAGATAGTCGTCGGCGAAACCGATGGCGGCGTAGCCCGCGCAGGCGAACATGGCCACCCAAACATAGGGATTGGCCAGATGAGTGAACAGCAGCGTGGGAACCAGCGTGCAGAACAGGATCAACAGACCGCCCATGCTCGGCGTGCCCGCCTTTTTCTGATGGCTCTCGGGCCCGTCTTCCCGGATCGGCTGGCCGATCTCGAGTTCGCGCATCTTGCGGATGAACCACGGCCCCAGCACAACGCCCAGCAGAAAAGCGAACAGGCTGGCCGCGAACGTGCGGAACGTGACGTATCCGAAGACACGGAACGGGGAGAAGTGCGGGAACAATATCTCGTAGAAGAGCCAGTAGAACATGGCTAGCCCAGGAACGCCTCCAGCGCCCGCTCCATGCGGACTCCGCGCGAGCCCTTGAACAGCAGCGCGTCGCCTTCGCGCGCAAACTCTTTCACGAAGGCGCCGGCCTCGGCCGGGTCGTCGAAATAAGCCGTCTTCTGCGGCGCCAGGCCCGCCTCCACGGCGCCCGCCAGCATCTCGCGGGCGTCCCCGCGGACGCCCACCAGCAGGTCCACGCCGCGCGCGGCCGCGTGGCGGCCCACTTCGCGGTGCAGCGGCTCGCTCCATCCGCCCAGCTCCAGCATCTCGCCGAGCACGGCGATGCGCCGCGCCGCCGGCGTCTCCGCCAGCAGGTCCAGCATCATCATGGCCGCCTCGGGGTTCGAGTTGTAGCAGTCATTCCACACCACGGCGCCGTTGTGTTCGATCCGTTCCAGCCGCATGGGAACGGTCTTCAGGCGGGCGATCGTCTCCTTCCATTGTCCCGGATCCAGGCCGAGCGCGCGCGCCACGGCCAGCGCCGCCAGGGCCGCCATCAGCCCTCCCCGCCCGGCGAGCGGGCAGAAAAAAGAGCCCACGTCCGGAACCTCGAACTGCACGCCGTCCGACAGCCAGACGACGTTCGAGGCCCGGACGTGGGGTGCCTCGGAAGGAACAAAGGAAGACGAACCGTAAAACACCGTCCGGCCGGAGAACGCTCCGGCCATGGCGCGCACGCGCGCGTCGTCAGCGCTCAAGACCGCCACGCCATCCGGGGGCAGCGCCTCAACCAGCTCGCGCTTGGCCGCCGCGATGGCTTCGATCGAGCCCAGGTTCTCGATGTGCGCCGTACCCACGTTGGTCACGACGCCGATCCGCGGCCCAGCGATCTTCGCGAGCTCCCGGATCTCGCCCGCGTGATTCATGCCGATCTCCACCACGGCGGCTTCGGCCTCGTCCGGCAGATTCAGGATCGTCAGCGGCACGCCGATGTGGTTGTTGTAATTGCCCTGCGTCTTGCCCGTGCGCAGGCACGCCGAGAGCACCGCCGCCACGGCTTCCTTCGCCGTGGTCTTGCCGGCGCTGCCGGTGATGCCCACCACGAGCCCGTCCCAGCGGCGGCGCGCCTCGGCGGCCGTGTTCTGGAGCCAGCCGAGAGCCGACGGCACGATCTCCAGCGGCCCGCAGCCCTCCACCGGCCTCTCCACCACCGCCGCCGCCGCGCCTTTCCCGAACGCCGCCGCCACATAGTCGTGCCCGTCGTGGTTGGGCCCCCGCAGCGCCACGAACACCGCGCCTGGCTCGAGCGTCCGCGTGTCCACGCTCGCCGACGTGCAGGGTCGCCCGGCCACCGTGATCGTCATGACGCGCGCTCCTGCCCGCCGTATCCGTAGCTCTCCAGCACCTCGCGCGCCACCTGCCGGTCGTCGAAGGGAACCGTGCCTTCGGCCAGCACCTGATAGGTCTCGTGGCCCTTGCCGGCGATCAGAACAATGTCACCCGCTGCGGCGCGGCCGATGGCCAGGCGGATCGCGCTGCGGCGGTCCGGCTCCACCATGTGCGGCGTGTCGTGCTTGCGCAGCCCCACAAGAATGTCATTGAGGATGTCCAGCGGGTTTTCGCTGCGCGGATTGTCGCTCGTGGCCACCACCAGGTCGCTCAGCGCCGCAGCCGTCCCCCCCATCCGCGGCCGCTTGGACTTGTCGCGGTCGCCTCCGCAGCCGAACACCGTGATCACCCGCTTCGGTCCCAGCGCCCGCGCCGCATCGATCAGGTTCTTCAGCGCGTCCTCGGTGTGCGCGTAATCGACGATCACCAGAAACGGCTGCCCCGCATCCACGCGCTCGAACCGCCCCGGCACGCTGCGGCACAGGGCGAGCCCCGCCGCTGCCTCGTCCGGCTCGAGCCCCAGCGCCACGCCCGCGGTGAAAGCAGCCGCCAGATTATAGACATTGAAACGCCCGCACAGCGGCGAGCGAATCACGGTCTCTCCCCGCGGATGCACGACCGTGAACCGCACGCCGTCGAACCTGGCGTCCACCTCTTTCAGGCGGAAGACCGCGCCTTCACCTGCGCCGTAGGTCCAGCGCTCGGTGCCGCTGCCGGTCACGATCCGCTCCGACCAGGGATCGTCGCGGTTGATCACCGCAAACTTCGGCGGCGGGCCGCCTGCGCCCTCAAACAGCCGGTGTTTGGCCGCGAAATAAGCCTCCATTGTGCCGTGGAAGTCGAGGTGATCCTGCGTGAAGTTCGTGAAGACGGCTGTATGGAAGGAGAATCCGTAGACACGCTCCAGCGCCAGCGCATGCGAGGAGACCTCGAAGACGAAGTCCGTGCCGCCCGCGCGCGCCTGCTCGTCCATCATCCGCACCAGGTCGAGAGATTCGGGCGTGGTATTCACCGCCAGCGATTCGCGCCCGCCGATGCGGTACACCACCGTGCCCGCCATGCCGCTGTGGCGCCCCGCATGCCGCAGCATGGAGTCGATGGCGAACACCGTGGTGGTTTTCCCGTTGGTGCCCGTCACGCCCGTCAGCCGCAGCTTTGCATCCGGATGCCCGTAAAACCGCAGGCTCGCCAGCGCCAGCGCGCGCCGCCCATGATCCACTTCGATCCATGGGGCGGGGAAGCCCTGCGGCGCCGGCAACTCGCTCGCCACTGCCACCGCGCCGCGCTCCAGCGCCTGCTGCGCATACAGCGCCCCGCTCGTGCGGCTGCCGGGAAAGGCGAAGAAGACGAAGCCCGGCTCCACGCGCCGGCTGTCGTATTCCAGCCCGCGCACCTCGATCCGCTCCCACGCGGCGTTCGCTGCCCGCAACGGAACGTCCTGAAAGAGAGCGGCGAGATTCATGGCGTCACCGAGAAGCGCACCTGCACGCGCATGCCCGGCGCCAGAATGGTTCCGGGCGGCGGCGACTGCGCCCGAGCCTTGCCGCGCCCCGTGGTCTCCAGCGGCAGGCCCATCGAGGCGGCCTCGCGCAGCACGGCCACCAATGGCCGGCCACGGAAATCCGGCACACGCGGACCCACGAGCGCAGGCGTCGGCACGGGGCCGGCAGGCGGCTCCTCTTCTTCCTCGGCCATCTTCGCCAGTAGCACTGGCGGTTTCGTCTCTTCCGGCTTCCTTCCTTCCGGCACCGTTTCCGGCTGGTCCATCGGCACCTGCAACACGCGCAACGCCGTCCCGGCCACCTTGCGGAACACCGGCGCAGCGGAGGCGCCGCCCAGTTTGGGCGTGCGGTTCAGCGTCACCACCACGACGATGCGCGGATTGGCCACCGGCGCAAAGCCGATGAAGGAGGAGTTGTGGCGGTCCAGCCAGCGCCCGTTCTCGAAGATCTCCGCCGAGCCCGTCTTGCCGCCTGCGGAATAGCCCGGGATCCGTGCCTCCTTTCCCGTGCCTTCCTCCACCACCCGCTCCATGATGCGGCGGACAGTGAACGCCGTCTCGGGCCGCAGCACGCGGCGCGGCGGCTCGATCCTCACCGGTTCCGGAACCTCGCGCCCTTCCGGTGTCGGACGGCTCTTGCCGGTCACCAGATGCGGCTGCACCAGCAGCCCGCCGTTGGCGATCACCGAGACGGCGCGCGCCAGTTGCACCGCCGTGGCGCTCACCTCGTGGCCGAAAGCAATGTACTCGTGCGAGGTGGGCGTCCAGCAGTTGCGGTCGCGCGAATCGCGGCAAGCCCGCGGCCGCAGGATGCCGCGCGACTCGGCGGGCAGCTCGATCCCCGTGCGGTCTCCGATGCCGAACTTCTTCAGGTAGTCGTACAGCTTCGCCGGTCCCGCCGCCAGGCTGATCTTCGCCACTCCGATGTTGCTGCTCTTGATGAGCACGCCGCTGACGTCCAGCGTCCCGTAGCGGTGCACGTCGTGGATCGCCCGCCGCCCGGGGCGCGGGAACGCCCCGTTTTCGCAGTAAATCAGCGATTCCGGGCGGAACAGCCCCGTGTCGAGCCCCATCGTGACGGTGATCATCTTCATCACCGAGCCCGGTTCGCACGGGATCTGCACGGCGATGTTGGTGTGCCGCGCCGCGGCCTCCGCCGGCGTGGGAGTGGTGCGGCGGGGATCGAAGGTCGGATAGTTGGCGAGCGCCAGAATCTCGCCGTTGCGCGGGTCCATCACCACCACCGTGCCGCTCTCGGCGCTTGATTCGCGGATGCCCTCGGCCAGGAATCGCTCCGCATCGTACTGGATCACCCGGTCGATCGAGAGCTTCACGTTCATGCCCGGAACGCTCTCCTCTTTGGTCCAGCTCAGGTACCGGTCCATCCGCGCGCCCGCCAGGAAGGCGAGCCTGCCGGGCCGCCCCTTCAGTTCGCCGTTGAGCTTCTGCTCCACGCCGGCATTGCCGTCGCCGCCGGCGTCGATCGCTCCCACCACGTGCGCGCCCGTCAGCCCGTTCGGGTAGTCGCGGCGCATGTCCGGAATGATGTGGATGGGAAACGTCTGTCCCAGGGCCCGCAGCCGCCGGCGCTGGTCCGGCGTCAGGTGTTGGGCGAGCCGGTAGTATTGGGAACTGCGGCGCGCTCCCAGTTTCTTTTGTTTCAGTACCGCCGCGAGCTGGCGCGCCTCCAGCCCCAGAACCGGCGCCACCACCTCGGCGAAAAACTCCGGATTCTGGATCTGTCTGGGATTCACCACCGCGGATTCCGTCCGCACGCTGATCGCCAGCGGGTAGCCGTCCCGCGCCAGCACCTCTCCGCGCAGGGCGGGCACGGTGACCTCATGAATTTGCTGCCGCTGCGCCGTCTCCACATATTCCGCATGGCGCAGCACCTGGAGCTCGAACAGGCGAACGAGCACGGCCAGCGTCATCAGGCCGAGAATGCCTGCGGCGATGCGCGCGCGCCGGAGGGATTGCTGCCTGTCGTGTTGGTAATTCATCGCCCATCGCTTCCACCTTCCCGCCCGTCCCGGCGCCCCGCCCGGCGCCTCACTCGCGCGCTTCGAGCGCCGCCACCGTGCTCTTCGTCGGCGGTGCGAACACCAGCGACTTCGGCGCCGGCGCGACAAACCGCTCGCCCGCGTACTGCTCCAGTTGCTCCGCGCTGCGCAGGCCCGCCTCCTGGCTGCGCAGCTCCCGGAGTTCATTCAGCAACTCGGCGCGCTCCTGTTTCAGGCTTTCCAGCCTGTGGCTCGTCGTCAGGCTGGACATCGAGGGCAGAATGGCGGCGGTCAGCGCCATTGCCCCCAGCACGACAACCACGGCTGTCATCACCCAGGACATCACCTCGCCGCGGTGCGCCACGCACGGCACGCGCGAGTTGTCGATCGGCTTGACATAAAGAAAAATCTCTTCGCGAGGCAGCGTGCGCAGGCGCGCATCGCACTCCGCTTGGCGCTCGGCGGCCGCCGCCTCCTTGCCGGCCGCAAACCAGTCCAGCAACGCTTCCAGGCCGCTCATCTGACATCCCTCCAGAATTCATCCAGCATGCGCATCAATCCCCCGTCCGCTCCAGTGCCCGCAGAACGGCGCTGCGGCTCGCCGGGTTGGCTCTCCTCTCCGCCTCCCCGGGCCGGACCACGTGCTTCGTCAAAATCCGGTATCCGCCCTGCCGGGCCAACTCCCGGAACCGCTGCTTCACCTTGCGGTCGTCCAGCGAGTGAAACGCGATCACCACCAGCCGCCCCCCCGCCTTCAGCCGCGCAGGCGCCTGTTGCAGCAACGCCTCCAGCTGCCCCGGCTCGTCGTTCACCGCCATCCGCAACGCCTGAAATACCCGCGTCGCCGGATGGATCTTCCCGGTACGGGGCGCAACCGATGCCACCACGCGCGCCAGTTGCGCCGTGTCGGCGATCGGCCGCGCCCGCACCACTGCTCTGGCTGTCTTTTCCGCTAGGCGCCTCCTTTCTTCGCCCAGTTCCTCGAAGATCCGGGCGAGTTCCCGTTCCGGATAGTGATTGACAATGGCGGCAGCGGTGAGGCTCTGCCGCCTGTCCATGCGCATGTCCAAAGGTCCCGCCGCCTGCAGCGTGAAGCCCCGTTCGGGTGAGGTCAGCTGATAACGGCTCACGCCCAGATCGGCCAGGATTCCGTCCACATGCGCCAGCAGGAGAGAGTCGAGAGTGGACGAAAGCCCGGAAAAACTGCTCTGTGCAAAAACGATCCTGCCCGCCAGCGTCAAGCAGCGCCGGCGCGCCTCTTCCAGTGACTCCGCGTCCCTGTCCAGCGCCACCACACGGCCCGTTTCCAGCCGCTCTGCTATCGCCGCCGTATGGCCGCCCAGCCCGCACGTGCAATCCACATACACGCCGTCCGGCCGCACCGCGAGCCACTCCAGCGTCTCGCGCAGCAATACCGGCGTGTGTTCCATGCCACATCAGAAATCGATGCCCATCTCGGTCAGCCGTTCGAGGTCGCTGGCCTCGAACTGCTTCACCCGGTTCAGTTCCTCTTCGTACCGCTCCTGCGGGTAGATCGTGATTACGTCCTCGTAAAATCGCAACTGGACGGCCTTCTCCTCCAGCCCCATCTCCTTGCGCAACTGCTGGGGCAGCGTGATGCGGCCCTGCGGGTCGATGTCGACCTCGCCGCCTGCCGCCTCCGCCCGAAACGCAAACCGCCGCTTCATCGCCGGGTCGGTGATGCGCTCCAGCGTCTTCTCCCAACTCCCGTTGGTGAAGATCCGCGCCAGACCCTTATGCTCCGTCACGAACAGGCGCCGGTCCGCCAGCTTGCCCAGGTAGTCCTGATACCGGGCGGGGAGCTTCAGCCTGCCCGCTGAGTCCACCTTGCCCGTATGGAAGCCCAGCGGGGCGCGCAAACTCCCCTGCACCGAAGGCGGCGTAGGAGACGGCGGGACTGAATTCTGTCCTTCCATTTCGGTCCGAATCGGTCACCGATGGGCCTTTTTGGGCCACCGTGTAATGATCCTACGTCCATTCGCCCCGGCAATGCAAGAGATTTCCACCAACAATTTTGCGCTATCTCCTTTGTTTTCCTTTTCTTCGCCCCAGTGGCCCGTGGACGCACCCCTTTGTCTCTGCTACATTGACTTTTGTGTATCCGAAGCTTTACGACCTCGATCCCGGACCCGAATGCCCCGAGCTGGTCCGGATGATCGTCGAGATCCCGAAGAACTCCGCCAACAAGGTCGAGTACGACGGCAAGCTGGGCGTCTTCCGGCTGGACCGCGCCCTGTATTCGCCCATGCACTACCCGGGCGACTATGGCTTTATTCCGGGCACCCTCGCCGAAGACGGCGACCCGCTGGACGTGCTCGCCCTGGTCAACGAGCCCAGCTTTACCGGCTGCCTCATTGAGGTCCGCCCCATCGGGCTGCTCCGCATGGTGGACCGCGACGAGATGGACGAGAAGATCATCGCCGTGCCCACGCGCAACCCGCGCTACGACGAGATCCACACCATCGACCAGGTATTTCCCCACGTGCGCCGCGAACTGGAGCACTTCTTCAGCATTTACAAGGAGCTCGAGGGACGCGTCGCCACCACGCAGGGATGGGGCGGTCCGCGCGAGGCGCGCCGGGCGATCCTCGACGCGCGCGAGCGCTATCTGGAAAAGAAGCGGGAGTCGGAGCCCTTCGGCGACAACATCTGACGCCCGCGCCTACAGTTGGACGTCCTTTCCGGCGATCCGCACGCGCTCGGCGCGCACACTGCGGGCGTGCTCGATCACGTTCCCGCCGGGCGCTTCGCCCACCTGCCAGTCGCGCAGGCTGACGTCGCTGACCGGGCTCTTCTCGAAGCCCCGGATGTAGACCCCGTAGCGCGTCTTGCGGCAGCGGATGTTTTCCATTTCGATGCGGCGCACCGCGGGCAGGTGCGGGCCGTTCGGCCCCTCCTCGTAAAAGAAGTCGATGTGGAGCACCGCGTCAGCGACCTGCCCGACCTCGATATCCCGCATGTAGACGTGTTCGATGACGCCGCCGCGCATGGCGTTGGTTTTCAGCCGCAGAACCCGGTCCAGGTTCGGGCTGTCCATGCGGCAACGTTCGGCGTAAACGTGCCGCGCGCCGCCGCTGATCTCGCTGCCGATGGTAACGCCCCCGTGGCCGTCCTTCATCACACAATTCCGGATCAGAATGTTCTCGCTCGGCGCAGCCAGCCGCCGCCCGTCGGCGTTGCGCCCGCTCTTGATGGCGATGCAGTCGTCGCCGGTGTCGAACAGGCAGTTCTCGATCAGCACGTCGCGCGAGCACTCCGGGTCGCAGCCGTCGTTGTTCGGACCGTGCGAGACCACTGTCACCCCGCGCACGGTGACGTTTTCGCACAGCACAGGATGGATCTCCCACATCGGCGAGTTGAGGATCGTGACTCCCTCTACCAGCACGTTGCGGCAACGCAGAAACTGAACGAAATTCGGCCGGAGATAAGCGCCCTCGCCGAAGACGCGCTGCTCCGGTGGCACGCCCTCCTCCACCATCCGGATGAGACGGTCCCGCGCCGGACCCTGGTGCGGCTGCCCTTTCGACCAGCCGCAATTCGTGCGGCCTTTCCACGGCCACCAGTGTTCGCAGTCGGCGCTCCCGTCCAACACGCCCGCGCCGGTGACGGCGATGTCCCGCTGCCCCAGCGCGTAGATCAGCGCCGAATAGTTGCGGCACTCCATCCCTTCCCAGAACGACGGCACGAGCGGCAGGTACCGCTTCGGATCGGTCGAGAAGCGCAGCGTCGCGCCTTCTTCCAGATGCAGGTTCACGCCCGACAGCAGGTGCACCGGGCCGGTGGCCCAGACGCCCTTTGGCACGATCACGCGGCCGCCGCCCGCCGCGTGGCAGGCATGGATAGCCCGGGCGAGGGCCTCCGTGCAATCGTGTGCGCCGTCGCCGTGCGCACCGAACTTCCTGGCATCGAAGCCACGCTCCGGAAACTGCGGTGCGCGAATCCGCCCCGCGATCTCCGCCGCTGCCCGCCAGGGGTCGTTCAAGCCGGACGCAGCTGGCCCCGCCGCCTGCGCCAGCCGCCAGAGCGGCGCCGTTGCCATCAGTGCTCTGCGGGTGATCCGAAGATACGGTTCGCGCATGTCATCTCCTTTGTAGATCCCGCCGCGAGTTCATGACAAGCCCGTCTCTTTTTGTCCCGGAACAGTTCCAGACGCCGGTTTTAGTGCCGTGGGCGCCCGCGGCCAGTACAAGCCGGCGGAGCGGTCTATTGGCTGATTCAGGACAGTTGCCCACACTGGGAACCGGCGTCGCTCAGCCTTGCCTTGCAGTGTGGCTGGCAGCCCCTGCCGGGGCAGGGAACTGCGGACGCCGGCCGCTCTAAGGAGGAGCAGTTCATGAGCAAGATGTTTTCAGCCTTTGCCGGATTGGCCTGGCTTGCGGCCTCTCTGCCCGCCAGCGCCACTGTGATCACGATCAACGCAGGCGATTTCACCAACGGCCTGAACAATCAAACCATCCACCACATCACATGGACGTCGGCCCCAGGCAACTTCCAGCTGAAGACCGTAGCCGGCTATACAGGCGTCGGAATCTCGGGAGGAACGGCCGGAGAAATCGACATCCAGGAATTCCTGACCGGGTCCATCAGCCCGGGCTTGACCTTCCATGTGCCTTCGTTCACGGTCGGCTTTTTGTTCGACGGGCCGGAGTTCAATGACGTGCAGGAGGTGGCGCAGGTCACCATTACCAGCAATAGCCTCGGGACACAGTCCTACACGCTGACCAATTACTTCGGAAGCCCCACCGTGTGGTCCGGGCCGGGTACTGTCACCAACCTCTCTCCGTCCACTTCCTCCGGCGCTGCCGTCTGGCGCGTGGACAATCCCTTCGGTTTGTTGAATGACATTACGAGCATCCAGTTCACGGCGCTGCCCGGAACCTGCGGCAGCGGCCCTTGCACCAACCAGTCCGACTACTCGCTGGTTCAGTTCAAGTACGAGCCGGTTCCCGAGCCGGGCACCTATGCCATGCTCGGCCTCGGCCTGATCGGACTCGGGCTGCTGGCCCGCCGCCGCAAGGCATAAGCCGCCTCGCGTACGCGACATTCTTTGCCGGAAAGGGCCTCCCCCGAGGGAGGCTCTTTCTTTTCGTCCCGGCACCTTACGGCGCCAGCAGCGGCAGAAGCGCGGGCGGCTCCCCGGCCAGCGGTAGCAGCGATGGCGAGGCCGGGTCATGCGCCCGGTAGCGCGCCAGCGCCACGCGGCGGCGCCGCACCGCGTAGCAATACAGGCACCCGTGCGGGCAGGTGTCGTATTCGCCGATATCGCGCGACTCGTGACAGGCGCAGCCCGGACGGTTGCCCTTCAGCGGCGCCTCCAGCGGCTCGCCGCTGATGCGCGCCAGCCGCCGCGCATCCACGCAGCGCGCTTCCTCCGCGCCCGGAGCCAGATAATCCGGCTGCGAGCAGATTGCCAGTCTCATGCCGTGACGGCGCGCCACTTCGGCCAGCCGCGCGGCCAGCTCGCGCTTCCACTCACCGGGCGGGTCCCACCACTGGAAGCCGTGCTTCTGCGCCGCCGCATTCAGGTTGCGGCGCGACTTGTCGTAAATTTGTGCAAAGCTGATCACCACCTCGTCCGTCGCGCCCTCCAGCGCCGCTGCCAGCTGTGCGAAATTCCCGATGTGGAATTCCGCCGGCGTCAAGGAGGTGGCCAGCACCGGATCGTAGCGCCACACGGGACACAGCGCATGCACTTCGCGCGCCAGCCGGTGCATTTGGGCGACCGCCTTCTCCGCCGGGATCACTGCAGGCTCGATCGCGCGAGGGTAATTTGTGACCGTGAACTGCACCACAAACGGGCGCCCGAGGGCGCGCAGCCAGTCCAGGTGTTCCAGCAACGGCCCGAAATTCCGCGTCCAGAAGACGATGCCGGTGACGCGCTGCGGCCGCAGGTCGACGCGGTACAACTGCGCCGAATACGGATTGCGCACCAGCGCGAAGCCCTCCTTCAGCCGGCGCAGGAACCACTCGGAGTAGAAGGCGGGGATATCGGTGCGGTAGCTGGCGGAAACGATCACGGCCTGCCCGCTTCCAGTATCGCGCCGGCCCCGCGGCTCAGGCGCCGCGGAACGCGGCCGAAAGCTTGCGCCACGTCTCGCCCAGATCCTCGGGCATCACCCGCGTTTCGGCGATGGTGGTCATGAAGTTTGCGTCGCCCGTCCAGCGCGGCAGCACATGCATGTGCAGATGCCCGGCGATGCCCGCTCCGGCGCACTCGCCGAGGTTCATGCCCAGGTTGAACCCCTGCGGGCGGTACACGGTCTTGAGATGGCGCACCGCGGCGCGCGTCAGCTCCATCAGCTCGGCGGCTTCTTCCCCGTCGAGATCCTCAAGCTGCGCCACGTGCCTGTAAGGCGTGATCATCAGATGCCCGGTCGTGTACGGGAACAGGTTCAGAAGCGCGTAGTTGCGCCGCCCGCGGAAGAGGATCAGGTTCTCCGCGTCGCGGTCCTCGCGCGGCTTCGCACAGAAGATGCACTCGTCGCCCGGGCTGACGGTGCTGACGTAGTGGTATCGCCAGGGGCTCCAGAGCCGGTCCATGGCAGGATCCGCCGGGCGGCTATTCAGATGGAGGCGCGGCTGGAGGATGCTCCTGGTTGACGAGGTCCTTCAGCTCCTTGCTCGGCTTGAAGTAAGGGATCCGCTTGGCGGGCACGTCCACCCGCGCGCCGGTCTTCGGGTTGCGTCCGATGCGCGCGTTCCGCTGCCGGGTCCGGAAGCTGCCGAAACCGCGGATCTCGATCTTGTCGCCTTCACGCAGGGCGCGCACGACGCTGTCGAAGATCGCCTCGACGATCACCTCCGAATCCTTGCGAGTGAACTCGCACACACGGGAAATTTCCTCAATCAGGTCAGCTTTCGTCATCTTGTTTCCGTTCCTCTCCGGTAGACTCGGCGGGCGGATGTTCCACCGCAGGCGCCGCGGGTCCGGCGCCGTGCAGCGCCGTCTCGATGTGCTGCGTCGCTTCGGCCGCCTGGCGGTGATAATCGCCCAGGCGCTCCAGTTCTTTCTCGGCCTCCTCGGTCACCAGCGCCAAGCCGATCCGTTTCTCGGCTTCGTTCAGCTTGATGATCCGGAAGCTCAAGGTTTCCCCGATGGGCAGGGGCGGGGAGTGCTTTCGCATCTCGGCGGGGATCTCCGAGTTGTGGCACAACCCCTCCACGCCCGGGGCCAGCTCGACAAAGACGCCGAAGTTGGCCGCCCGCGTCGGCCTGCCCTTCACGATGTCACCTGTCGCATGGCCGCGGAAGAAGGTCTCCCAGGCGTCGGGCTGCAACTGCTTGACGCCCAGCGACAGGCGCCGGTTCTGCGCATCGATGCTGAGGATCACGGCGCGCACCGTCTGGCCTTTCTTCAGCACCTCCGATGGATGCTGCACGCGCTTCGACCACGACAAGTCCGACACGTGCACCAGCCCGTCGATGCCTTCCTCGATCTCGACGAACGCGCCGAAGTCGGCCAGCTTGCGGACGCGGCCCTCCACCACGCTACCCACCGCGTATCTCTGTTCCACCGTCGTCCAGGGATCCGGCTCCAGTTGCTTGATCCCCAGCGAAATCCGCCGGTCCTGCGGCCTGACGTCGAGCACCACGCTCTCCACGTTGTCGCCGGCGCGCACCACCTTGGACGGATGCTTCATCCGCCGGCTCCAGGTCATCTCCGAGATGTGAATCAGGCCCTCCACGCCCGGCTCGAGCTCGACGAACGCTCCGTAGTCGGTGACGCTCACCACGCGCCCCACGACGCGCATGCCCGGATGGTAGCGTTCGGCCACTGTTTCCCAAGGATCGGGCGCCACCTGCTTCAGGCCCAGGGAAATCCGCTCCTTCTCGCGGTCGAACTTGAGCACCTTGACCGTGATCTCCTGGCCCACGTGCAGCACGTCCTGCGGATGCGCGACACGCCCATAGGAGATGTCGGAGACATGGAGCAGCCCGTCGATGCCGCCCAGGTCGATGAAGGCGCCGTATTCGGTGAGGTTCTTCACCACGCCGGAGACCAGCGCGCCCTCCTGCAAGTGTTCGAGCAGGGCCGCCTTTCGCGCGTGGACTTCCTCTTCCAGCGCGGCCTTCCGCGAAACCACAATGTTGTTCCGCCGCCGGTTCAGCTTCAGCACCTTGACGGCGATGTCCATGCCGATCAGCGCATCGAGGTTGTGCACGGGCCGGATATCGGCCTGCGTGGAGGGCATGAAGGCCGGCAGGCCGACGTCCACGCTCAGCCCGCCCTTCACTCTCCCGGTGATGCGCCCGCTGACGATCAGCCCTTCGCGGTAGGCCTTGTCGAGCGTCTCCCAGGCGCCGATGCGGCGGGCGCGCTCGTGCGAGAGCAGAATGTAACCCTCCATCTCGCCGCGCCGGTCCAGCATCACCTCGATGGAGTCGCCCTCCTGGTAGCTCACCGTCCCGTCCGGGTTGCAGACCTGCGCGATGGGCACGAAGCCTTCCTGCTTCAGCCCGACGTCGACGATCAGTCCTTCCGGCGTCACCTCCAGCACGCGCCCCATCATCACTTCGCCTTCTGCAGGCGGCGCCAGATGGCCGTAGTCGTCCAGCAATTGCTCGTAGTTCTCTTCGCCGTTGGCGGGATACTCCACCGGGCGGTCTTCCTGGTTGCCGGTCATGCCCCAGACTCCGAAAACGCCTCGAGTTGCACCGGCATTCCAGACGCAGTCGCCGGCGGTCGAATCGGCACTTTCGGGTGGCTGACGATGGTGAGCAAGGTCGAAACTCGCCGCAAACTGGAAACCGGTGCTGGCCGCTGCCTTCCAGATTCAATACAAATCATTGAAAGTGCGACACTTCAGAACTATACCGGAGCCCGCAGGGCTTGTCAACCAGCTTCGCCTGCCCATTGGTGGGGGCGATGCCATCGGCCTCGGCTTTCTCCAGTGGCCCGGCGCGGGCAATGATGCATCCCGCGCCGCTGTGCGGTATATTGAAAACGTCGCCCGGCCCCGGACGGCACAGCGTGGACAGGTGGCCGAGTGGTTAATGGCAGCAGACTGTAAATCTGCCGCTCCTTGCGAGCTACGGAGGTTCGAATCCTCCCCTGTCCACCA
>CAYWJB010000001.1:0-400238 GCA_964458495.1 uncultured Arcobacter sp. | reverse complement strand
CGCGGAAGGCGCCCTCGGTGAACTTCATGATGTTGCCCTTGTGCACGAGCGTGACGCTCTTCCGGCCGCTCTCCAGCGCGTACCGGATGGCGCGCCGCACCAGCTGCTTCGATCCGGTGACGCTGATCGGCTTCACGCCGATGCCGGAATCGGGACGGATCTTCGAACCCATCTCGCGGGTCAGGAACTCGATCACCTTCGCCGCCTCGGGCGTTCCCTGCTTCCACTCGATGCCCGCGTAAACATCTTCCGTGTTCTCGCGGAAGATGACGATGTCCAGCAATTCCGGGCGTTTCATCGGGGAAGGCACGCCCGGATAGTACTTCACGGGCCGCATGCAGACATAGAGATTCAGCAACTGCCGCAGGCTCACGTTCAGGCTGCGGATGCCGCCTCCAACCGGCGTGGTCAGCGGCCCCTTGATGGCCACGCGGAAGCGCTGGATCGCCTTCAGCGTGTCCTCCGGCAGCCAGCTGTTGAATTTCTGGAAGGCCTTTTCGCCGGCGAACACTTCATACCAGACGACCCTCCTCTTGCCGCCGTAGGCTTTCTCCACGGCGGCATCGAAGACCGCTTTGGCCGCCCGCCAAATATCCGGTCCCGTGCCGTCGCCCTCGATGAACGGAAGGATCGGGTTGTCCGGCACCAGGAACCGCCCGTTCTGAAATTCGATCGGCTGCCCCTCTGCGGGCACTGGCACGCCATTGTAGGATTCCATGATTTGCACCTCTTGCGCTTCTTGCCGGCGGTTGCGGGCGCGGCGCCCAGGCCAAGCCGCCTGCTTCCCGCAGTATATCGCTCCGGAGAATCAGGCCGAATCCTCCCGAAGGGCCTTGAATCCGGGCCGCGGCGGTGGTAGATCGGACATGGGGGCTTCGATCCCCGGCTGAGGGTTGGTTTTGCTGCCGCCCCCGAGGCGGCGGCGAGTGTCGGCTCGCCGTACCGTCCGGCAGTCTGGAGGGCGCCGGATGAGGCGGCATGATCCTTCTTTGGCTGGAGCTGCACTGATGGAAAACCAGAATACTCTCGCGATCACAGACAACCGCACAGGGAAGAGCTACACGATCCCTTTCATCGACGGCTGCATTCGCACCATGGACCTTCGTCAAATCAAAAAGGACGAGGAAGACTTCGGCGTCATGGGCTATGACCCCGCATTCATGAACACGGCCTCCTGCCGGAGCGCCATCACCTTCATCGACGGCGACAAGGGCATCCTGCGATACCGCGGCTACCCGATCGAGGAACTGGCCGAGCGGTGCACGTTCCTGGAAGTCGCCTGGCTGATCGTCAATGGCGAACTGCCCACACCTGACGAACTCAAGGCTTGGGAGGCCGAAGTCAGGCATCACACGATGCTGCACGAAACCACCAAGGCGTTCCTGGAAGGCTTCCGCTACGACGCCCACCCGATGGCGATGCTCATCAGCACCGTGGCGGCGCTGTCCACCGTCTACAAGGACGCGCGCGACATCTTCAACAAGGACGTTCGGCGGCTGCAAATGACGCGCTTGATCGCCAAGGTGCCCACCATCGCCGCCTACTGCTACCGCCACAGCCTCGGCTACCCCTACGTCTACCCGGACAACGACCTCAGCTACACCGAGAATTTCATGAACATGCTGTGGAAGATGGTCGAGCCGAAATACCACGCCAATCCGGTGATGGCCCGCGCTCTCGACATTCTCTTCATCCTGCATGCCGATCACGAGCAGAACTGCAGCGCCAATGTGATGCGCAGCGTGGGCAGCTCGCACGCCGATCCGTATGTTTCCCTGGCGGCTGCCGCGGCGGCGCTGTCGGGTCCGTTGCATGGCGGCGCCAACGAGGAAGTCCTGAAGATGCTGGACGAGATCGGGTCCAAGGACAAGGTGCCCGCCTACATCGAACGCGTCAAGAAGGGCGAGCTGAAACTCATGGGCTTCGGCCACCGGATCTACAAGAACTACGACCCGCGCGCCCGCATCATCAAGTGGACCGCCGACCGCGTCTTCGAGGTCACCGGACGGAACCCGAAGCTCGACATCGCCCTCGAACTCGAGCGGATCGCCCTCGAGGACGAATACTTCATCAAGCGCAAGCTCTATCCCAACGTGGACTTCTACTCCGGCATCATTTACCAGGCCATGGGCTTCAAGCCGGAGATGTTCACCGTGCTGTTCGCCATCCCCCGTACCGTCGGCTGGCTGGCGCAGTGGGAGGAGATGCTCACCGATCCCGAGCAGAAGATCGCCCGCCCGCGCCAGATCTACGTCGGCCAAGGCGAGCGCCACGTGCCGGAGAAGACCGCCAGCGCGATGCTGGCTGCGGCGGTCTGACGGACCATCGAATCAGCGGGCGGCGCCGCCAGGAAGACAAGGGTTCTTGCGGCGCCGCTCCGCGGTGCGAGTGCCGCAGCCGGGCAAGGAACCCGGCGTGTGCGTGGGCTCGCGCTGCGCGAGCAGGCCGGTCTTCCGGCAGTGAGCCCAACCGGAGAGGCCCCAAGAGCCACTGTGGGGCGGCTCCGTGCCAGCCTTGTTCCGGTCGCAGTGGGTCAATGCCTTTGGCGTCCTCCGGTCAGGTCGCCGGCTGGAACGGGGCAGTCACCATCCACTGCACGCCGAAGCGGTCCGTCACCATGCCGAACCAGGGCGACCAAAATGTCGGGCCGAACGGCATATCGATGCGCCCGCCCTCGCTGAGCTCATCGAATACACGGCGCGCTTCCTCTTCGGACGAGATCCCCAACGACAACGCGAATCCGGCGAACTCCGCCGGTCCGGACCCGTTCCCGTCGGACGCCATGATGCGCGCGTCGCCGACAAGGAAACTCGCGTGCATCACCTTCTCGCGCCATCCCGGCGGCAGCCTCTCCAGCGCGGATTCATCCGGACTGTCGCCAAACCGCGACAACGTCTCCAGGCGAGCTCCGAAGGCGTGCTCGTAGAACCGCAGTGCCTCCTCGCAACGGCCATTGAAAAACAGATACGGCTCGATCGCCATTCAGGACTCCTTCCTCGATGCCCACGCCTGTCAGGCGCGGCGCATTCCTTCCGGGTGTTCCCCGATCATATTGCACTGGCGGGCTCGTCGCTGTGGATCGGGGGCGACGCAGACTCTTGCCACAGCCGTTGCCTGCAAACGCGGGGCGCCACTGCGATTGCATGCTCAAGGCGTCGCGCCCTCCCGGACTGCCACAGGCGCCCAAGCGGACGTCATCGCACGGGATTCCGAATCACGGCGCGGCTGAAGTGGGGGGCGCGAGGACGCGGCGCCAGGCGCTCAGAGCCTTGCAGGGCTGTGAGGCCAAAGGCCGTGTGCGCAAGGATGCCCGGAGAAGCTGGATCCCTCGCGCCTGTAGCTTTCCGGGCACAGCCTCGCGGCTCGCGGCGTTCAGCAGAAAGCAGTCGACAACAGGGGCGGCGAGTCTGCTCCTTTCCTTGGCGGCAGCCACTGCAGTTCAGAAGCTGTACCGCAGGATGACCATCAGGTTCGAGTTGCGGCGGTACTGGCCGGGAAAGTCCTCGCGCATGGCCTGGGCAGAGCGGCGCTTTGCGGCAAGCGCGCCGCCCAACGCGAGCCGACTTCGCGGGGCTTCGGCCCGGACGCCCCGCGCCGGCCCCGGTGCTGCTCCGCGGGCGCGCCCGGATCGGTCCGCCGCGTCCCCGACTCACGCATCGCACCGGGGCCACGTTTCCCGGTCGCCGCGAGACCTGCGCCAAGCGGAGCTTCTTGTTGCAACTGACTGTCATCTACTGTAAAGTGGAACTGACGGTCTGAAACTGCTGAGTTCGCGAAGACTCACTTGCTGCGAAGCCATCCGATTGCCGGAATCTTCCTGATCTCGGCGCTGGCGGTGCACGCGGCGCCGCAACAGAACAGGCATCGCCATCAGGGGCCGCCCTGGAGCCGGCCGGGCGCGTTGACCGGCAGGGTCGCCGACCCGCTTGGCTCGCCCATCGGGGGAGCGGCCGTTTCCATCCCGGAGCTTTCCCTGGAGAAATTCACTGCCGCGGATGGCCGCTTTTTGTTTGAGGATCTTCCGCCGGGGGGTGTCACGGTGATCGCTGAAGCCCCGGGTTACTACCGGAGCCGCCCCGCCGCCGTGACAATCTCGCCGGAGGCGCTAGTGAGCATCGAGATCCAGCTCGCCCCCAAGGAAATCGTCAGCGAGACAGTGGTCGTTACCGGCACGCGGACCGAGCATCTCCAGGTAGACGCCCCGGTGCGGACCGACGTGCTAACCCAACGTGACATCTGCGAACGGAAGGTGGCTGTCAATCTCGCCGAGGCTTTGACGGCCACGATCACCGGAGTAAGAGTCGAGAACAACTGCCAGAACTGTGGCGTGACCGGAGTGCGCCTGAACGGCCTGGAAAGCAAGTACACCCAGATCCTCGAGGACGGCCTGCCGACGATGTCAAGCGTGGCCATGGTCTATGCGCTGGACCAGATTCCCACCGAGTTCGTGGAGTCGATTGAAGTGGTCAAGGGCGGGGCCTCCGCGCTCTATGGACCCAATGCGATAGGGGGCGTGATTAACCTGATCCGGCGCGAACCGCGGTCTGGTGCGTTGCTGGCGACCAGCGAGACCGGCTGGCAGTACGGGCGTCCGGCCCAATCGGCGGGCTTCATGGGACAGGCGGAGAAACTGCCGGGTTCTTTTGCGGCCGACTTCTACTTCCGGGGGGCTCGCGCTGCGCCCATCGATCGGGACCGGGACGGTTTCAGCGACCGTCCGAAACGGAAAAGCCTGGCCGGCGGCGCCACTCTTTTCCACCGTTTTCTGGACGGAAGAGGCCGCCTCGTCTTCGGCGGCAATACCCTCAGCGAGTTTCGCCGGGGCGGCGACCATCTCGATTTGAGACCGGACCGGACCTGGATCACCGAAATGGTCGACACGGCGCGTTCGGGTGGTTTTGTCCGCTGGAACCACTCGCTGTCAGGCGACACATATTATTCCCTGGCCGGCAGCACAAGCTTTCTTGAGCGCGACACTTACTACGGAACCGGCTTCGACCCGAATGCCTACGGCCACACCCGGAACCCTTTGCTGGCCATGGATGCTCAAATTGCTCACCAGGCCGGGCCGCACATGTTGATGGGCGGACTGCAATTCCAGCGGGAGCGAGTGGAAGACAGCGTTCTGGCGTACCGCCGTCATTTCAACAACGTGTTTCGCAACACTGGCCTGTATTTTCAGGACGAATACCGCTTGCGTCAGCATGTCACCGTTGTGGCGGGCGTTCGGGGCGACAAGTCGAATATTTTGAATCACTGGGTGCTCAGCCCTCGCGGCAACGTGCGGATCGGCCTGAACGACAAGTGGAACGTGCGCTTCGGGGTCGCCACCGGGTTCCGCGCGCCCACGATCTTCGACGAGGATCTGCACGTGGCGGCAGTCGGCGGCGAAGGCTTCGTCATCCAGAACGCGCCGAACCTCAAGGAAGAGAAATCCGTGACCGCGACCGGCTCGCTGGACTACGTCGGCGCCCTGCGCGGGCTTCCTTTTCAGGCCGGGGTCAATTTCTTCTGGGCCAGACTCAACGACGTCCACGTGCTCCGGGAGGAGGATTTGCCCGGGCAGGACTTCCGCAGGTTTCTACGGGTGAACGCCCCCGGCTCATATTTGCGGGGAGCGGAACTGGACCTGAACTGGCGCGTTCACCGCCGCGTTTCGTTGCGAGGAGGTGCAACCTTCCAGCTGGCCCGTTACCGCGAGCCTGAACCCAACTTCGGGAGCTTGCGTTATTTCCGCACCCCGGGCCGGTACGGTTTTGCCAGCGCGGATATCTCCCTGCCAAAGGAGCTGACCCTCTATGTGGATGCCGAGTTCACCGGACCCATGATCGTTCCGCATTATGCCGGCTATATTCCGGCTGACCGCCTGGAGAACAGCCCTTCGTTTGCCGTCTGGAATCTGAAGGCCGCGCGTACTTTCCGGCCGGGATCCGGCCGGCGGGGCGGGCGCGAGCTCCGTGTTTATGGAGCTTTGGACAACGTGCTGGACACTTTTCAGACAGATCTCGACCGCGGGCGCAATCGCGACTCCAATTACGTGTACGGGCCCCGGCAGATGCGTACTTTCCGGTTGGGCGCCACGGTCCGTTTCTGACTGCGAGCGGCGCAACGCCAGGCCGCCGGGCCGTCTCAGAAGCTGTAGCGCAGCACCACCATCAGGTTCGAATTGCGGCGGTACTGGCCGAGAAAATCCTCGGCCGACCCACGCAACAGGTTCGCCGCCAGCGTGACGCGCCAGTGCGTGCCGGCCGCCTGCGTGTACTCAACTTTCCCGTAGAACCCGTTGCCGTTCTGCCGCACTGCGCCCTCCACCGCCACGGAACGGTTCGTGTCGATGTTGTAGGAGGCGCGTCCGAGGAACGTTTTCGCCAGCCCGCGGTCGGGCGCGAAGTCGATCTGCACCCGCCGCTCGGTGACCGCTTCGCCCGCGTAGCCGCCCACGAAGAGCCACTCGCCCCGCTGCCGCTCGGCCTGGATCACATACAGGACGTAGTTGTCCGCCAGGGGCGAGTTGCTCGTGAAATACGCGGCTTCCCCCTTCAGCGTCAGCCAACGTGTGGGCACGGCTGCGTCCGCGCCGTACATCCGCATCTGCGGATGGATTCGCTCGAAGACCACCGCCGGCGCAGGCAGAGGCGCCTGCCGCGCCGAATACACCGGAAGGTGGTTGAATCCGTCGTAAAAGCTGAGCGAGAGTTCGTATCCATCGCCCACGTGGTTCCAGCGCGCCCCGGTTGCGGCGCGGCCCGGATAGCGCACCGGCGCCTCCAGGAGCGTGAACTGCCGCGCCTCTTCCGGCAGCGCCGCCCAGCGCTGGTTGAGCAGGGGGGTGCGGCTGGGCGTGAACACAGGCTGCACGACCACGTCCAGCGTCTCTCCACCGCGCTCCCAGGTGGCGCGCAGTGCCGTGACCCCGAGAAAATCCGTGGTGAGAACGTTCAGAAAATCCTTGGGCGCGAACCGGTCCGTGGGGTTCAGGATGTCCGTCTTGCCCCAGCGGATGAACTGCCGCCCGCCCTCGAAGGTGAAGCCGCCGCGGTGCGCCAGCAGGCTCAGCCTCCTGACGCTCAGCGCCGGGCGCTGCTTCCGCCTGTCCGCCCAGTCCAGCCGCCAGGCGCGCTCGAACTGCCGGTGCGAGTCGAACCGCGCGTCGGCGCCCGCGTTGAGTTGCAGCCACGAATTGAGCCGCAGCGTCGCCTCCCACCGCAGCAGTTGTTCGCTCACCAGCCGCCCGCTGTCGCCGGGCGCAGTTTGCGGATAGGCAAAGTTGCGGAACTCGACGAAGCCCCTCTGCGAGAACGCCTGCCCGGAGGCGGCGGCGGAAAGCCACGCCAGACCCGCAAGGGCGCGCAGGACGGCCTCAACGCTCTCGCCGCAGCGCCTGGAGCGTGAACAGCTCCGCCGGAAGCGAAACGTCATACTCGAGTTTCTCCAGCTTCAGCACGGTGCGCGAGTTCCGCGTCAAGTCCTCCACTTCAATCCGCCGCGCCGTCCAGATCTTCTGCACGTTCTGGATGTCGGAGTAACGGATGCGGCGCACCACCCTGTCGCGCCCGTAGCAGTCGATCTGCGCCGCCACGTAGTCCGCCTTGCGGATCCATACGTAGAGCCGCGTGTACTGGCTGCGAGCCTCGGGCTTGGGCGTGGATTCGATCTTCCAGCACGGCTCGCCGGCGATCGCCTCCTCGCCGAGCATGCGGTAGGTGGAGCGGTCGACGTCGCGCTCCTCCAGGTCCTCGAACGTGAAGTCCGTGCCAAAGAAGCGCGTCCTGCGGTCCTGGAAAGCGATGCGCCGCTCGCGCTGCACGGCGGGAGTCCACATCCACTGGTCGGAGGCGCGGTCGGGATAGTTGTGGATCAGAAGCGCCACGCCCTTCACCTCCGGGGGCGCCGTGAAGCGCAGGACGGCTTTGGAGTTGCCTGCCGAACCGAGCCGCTCATAGACCCACCGCTTCGTGCTCACCTTGCGGCGCGCGTCGATCACCTCGAGCGTGCCCTCGTAACGCTGGCTGCCCGAACGCGCCCGCCGCTGGCTCTCTTCGATGATCGCGCGCGCGTCCTGCGCCTGCGCCCACGCCGCGCAGGAAAGCACCGCGGCCAGCAGTCTACTCATACTCCAATGCCTCCACCAGAGAAGCGCGCACGGCTCCCTCGGCCGGTCCCAGCGCCGAGACGAACGCCGAGCCCAGCATCACCGGCACGAGCAGCAGCGCGATGCCGTATGGGTAAAGATAGTCGAGCCGCAGCCCCGCCACGTCGCGCCTGGCGACGTCGAGGATGTAGTACAGGTGCACGCCGCCGAGCGCGAAGCCGATGGCCAGCCCCAGCACGCCGATCGCCGCCGCCTCCATCCAGATGGTGTGCCGCACCTGGTTGCGCAGCGCGCCCACCGCCTGCAACACGCCCAGCTCGCGCTTGCGGTCGGCGATCGAGACCGTGAGCGTGTTGACGATGCCGAGGATCGCCACCAGCACTGCCACCACGATCTGCACGTAGGTGAGGCCGAACCACTGGTCAGTCAGCCGCATGATGTAGGCGCGCAGCTCCTCGTTGGTCATCACGAAGAGGCGCGTGCGGCTTCCGAACTCGTCGAGCAGGCGCTGCCGCAGGACGGCGCGGTCGACTCCCGGGCGGGCGTAAACGCGCATGGCGTTCACGGTGTCGTCTCCCCAGTAGCGCTTGAACAGGTCGCGGCTCATCAGGATCGTGCCTTGCTGGTCGCTGTAGTCGGTGACGATGCCAAGCACCGGCAGCCGCAGCACTCCGTTGGGCGCGGCCAGTTCCAGCAAGTCGCCGCGCTTCACGCGCCGCAGCAGGGAGAAGTTGTCGCTGATCACCACGCCCTCGCCGCGCGCCGTCTGCGCGTACATCGTTTCCCGGTCTCCCTCCACCACTCGCGCCCGCACGCGCCGCGCGATCTTCTCCACGTCCGCCGCCACCAGCATCACGGGCGTGCCCTTGTACAGGATCCGCGTGGAGCGCACCGGCTGCACTTCCTCGACTCCTTCCACCCGCGCCACTTCTTCCGCGAAGGTTTCCGGGAAGCGGAAGCTGCGCTGCGTGATGGCTTCCGAGCCGGTGATGAAGAAGTCCGGGTTCAGCGAAGTCTTCACCCACGCGCCAATGGTTGCGTAGCTCGCGCGGGAGACGCCTCCCAGCCCGATCACCAGCGCCAGGGAGAGCGACAGCGCCGCCACTGTGCCGGAGGTCCGGCGCGGCGCCTGCAACAGGCTGTCGGCCGCCAGCGCGCCTTCCACCGGGCGCATCCACTTCATCAGCGGGCGCAGCCATCGCACGAGCCACGCGCAGAGCGAGGGCGTCAACAGCAGCACTGCCAGAACGCTCAGCATGTAGCCGAAATAAAAGAAGAAGGTCGAGGAGCTCAGAAAAACGCACGCCACGGCCGCCGCCAGCATGGCCACGGCCGTGATGCGGCGCGCGCGGTTTTCCCCTTCGCTGATCACCTGCACGCGCCCCTTCTGCAGAGCCTTCACCGGATCCACGCGCGCCGCGTTGCGCGCCGGCAGCCAGCCGGCGAAGACGCTCGTCGCCACCCCGATCAGCAGCGCCAGCCCGAGCAGGCGCGGGTCGGCGGAAACCTCCTGCGCCTTCTCTCCGACGCCGTAGACCTCGCCGAAATACTCGCCCAGATACCCGGCCACTCCACGCGCCAGGGACACGCCCAGCAAGATGCCCAGCACGGATCCGAACAGCCCTGCAATGGCGCTTTCGGCCAGGAACAAATTCCGGATCAGCGCCCGCGAGGCGCCCAGCGCGCGCAGAATCCCGATCTCGCCGCGCCGCTGCGTCACGGCGATCGAGAATGTGTTGTAAATCAGGAACAGGCCGATGAACAGCGCAAACACGCTGGTGATGTTGGCCGTCATCGAATAGACGCGCGCCATCGCCTCAAACTGCGCGCCGCGCGAAGACGGCGGCTCCACCTGCAGCCCCTCGCCGAGCGCCGCCTGGATGCGCTGCCGGGCTTCCTCGATCCGGACGCCCTCCTTGACCGTGAGGTCGATCCGGTCGAAGCGCCGCCCGCGCCCGAAGACCATCTGCGCCGCGTAGATGTCCATCACGGCCAGGCTTCCGCCAAAGGCCGAGGCCAGCCCTTCGCTCGACATCACGCCGCGGATGGTGAACTGCCGCGGTCCGGCCATGGTCTGCATCGTCAGCCGGTCGTTCAGTTTCAGACCGGTCTTCTCGCAGAACTGCCGGCTCACGATGATCGAGTCCGGCTGCGCAATGAAGACCAGCGGATCGTCGACGATGGTCTCGTCGGCGTTCTCCAGATCGTAGTCGCGCAACGAGCGGTCGCCGGTCATGTCCACGCCCAGCACCAACAGATTGCCTGCGCCGGGGATGCCTGTCTGCACCGTCGCCTCGATCACCGGCACCGCCACGTCGACGTCCGGCAGCGCCTGGACCTTTTCGAGAACTTCCTCCGGGAAACCCGCCTCGCCGGCCGAGACTTGCAGTTGCGTCGCGCCCGCAATGCGGTCCACCGTTCGGTTGAAGGCGTGCAGCACGCTCTGGTTGGCGGTGTGCATGGCGACGAACACCGCCACGCCGAGCACGATGCCCGCCGTGGTCAGCACGCTGCGCAGGAGGTGCTTGCGCACGTAGGGCCAGGCGATCAGCCTCAGCAGCATCATCGCCGCGATACCCGGACTTCGTCGCCCGCCAGCCGCCCGTCGCGCAGCGTGATGGTGCGCTCGCAACTCGCCGCCACGCCGGCATCGTGTGTCACCATGAGCACGGTGGCGCCCAGACGCGCGTGCAGGTCGCGGATCAGGGCAAGAATCTCGGCGCCTGTATGCGAGTCGAGGTTGCCCGTGGGCTCGTCCGCCAGCAGGATGGGCGGATAGACGCTCAACGCCCGGGCGATGGCCACGCGCTGCCGCTCCCCGCCGGACAGCTCGTCGGGCAGGTGATCCATACGGTGGCTCAAACCCACCAGTTCGATCAGCTCCGCCGCCCGTTCCCTCGCTTTTAAACGCTTCCAGCCGCGCAGGTGCAGCGGCATCGCCACGTTCTCAAGGCAGGTCAACGAGGGCAGCAGGTTGAAGAACTGGAAGATGAAACCGATCTTGTCGCGCCGGACCAGCGTGAGTTCATCGTCGCTCAGCTCCGAGAGCCGGACTCCGTCGAGGAAAATCTCGCCCGAGGTCGGACGGTCCAGCGTGCCGATGAGATTCAGCAGCGTCGACTTGCCGGAGCCGGACGGACCCACGAGAGCGGTCATCTCGCCTTTCCCGACTGAAAGGCTCACGCCGTCCAGGGCCCGGACCTTGCGCTTCCCGTCGAACTCCTTGACGACATCAATGAGCTGAATGACTGCCACTGTGTTCAATTTCAAGATGCCACAGGCGGGTGCCCCGCTCCACAAAGGGGAGTTCCAAGGCTGTCGCCGGACGAACAGACCCTGGCGGGCGGGGCGAGGAGTGATTCTGTTGTACTCGCAACAGATTGCAGGCATGGGGCCGCCCATTTCGTGCCGACGGCCGGAAGCAGAAGGGATTGTATGCGTCCCGTCCCGGGCATGCCATGTTCCGAGCCAGAATCATTCCGGACCGCTGCCGCGATGGCACTGACCATTGCGCCTCGCCACCGCCAACAGTTGCCTCCCACGCCTGTCATTGCGGTCGGTCCGGCCCGGGATCCTCGAAGAGGCGGAGATACGGATCAAACCGGAACCGCCGGTTTCTGGAATATCCGGTAATCTCCTTCAGCACTCCCAGCTTTTCCAGCTGATTTACCAGAGAGTGGGCGGCAGGGGGGGTACATTGCAGCCACCCGCGCACTGTAGCCACGCTCACCAATGGGTGTTCGAAGAGCTTTTCGAAAATGCGATGTCCGTTGCCTGCAGCACGCCCCATGCGCGCGGTGATCGTTGCCCGGTAGTGCTCCCGCATTTGCAGAATGGCAGCTGCGGTCCTCATTGCCTCGTCACAGACCTCAGCCACGCCCTGAAGAAAGAACTCCACCCATGCCTCCCAGTCTCCCTGGTCGCGCACCGCTTGCAGCTTCTCGTAGTAATCGGTTCTGTGCCGTTTGAAGAAATGAGAAAGGTACAGAACCGGACGGGTGAGAAGCTGCCTTTCCGTCAGCAGAAACGTTATCAACAAACGCCCGATGCGTCCGTTGCCGTCTAGGAAAGGGTGGATCGTCTCGAACTGTGCATGCGCCAATGCAATCTGAACCAGAGTAGGGAGACCGCACTCGGAATGCAGGAACCGCTCAAGGTCGCTCATGGCTGCGGGAAGGTCCTGCGGAGGTGGCGGTACGAATGTCGCCTCGCTCAAGGTGCAACCTGCCGGCCCAATCCAGTTCTGGGTTGTCCGCAATTCCCCTGGCATCAGGTTGCCCCCACGTACTCCCTTCAAGAGTTCACCGTGGATTTCCCGAATCAGGCGTACCGACACCGGCAACCGGGCGAGCTGCTCTAGTCCGTAGTTCATCGCCCTCACATAGTTCACAACCTCGCTGACGTCTGATGGAGCATCCGGGTCATGAATCCGGGCTTCTGCGGCCAACAGGTTTTGTAACGAACTTTGCGTGCCCTCGATCTGACTGGAAAGAACGGCCTCTTTACGGACGTACATAAATACGAAGTGGTCCGGGTTCGGCAGCGTGACGATTGCGCCGTCCAGGCGCCCCAATGCGTAATCAGCCCGGGACAAAATGGCTTGGCGCGTTCCCCCCAGATCCAGCGGGGGATCCGGAGGGAGGGGCGAGGGGAGGAACGCCCGATACCCCGCCGGCTGCATGATGTACCGGCCTGCCCGGCCTGCCAACGCACTTCGTTCGTTTATCATGGCGCGCGCCGCCTTGTGTAGTTAACGCTGCGTTTATTATGGCACCTTGTTCCATCCATGGTTATGTCTGCGTTCACTATGGACGGCGCCTGGAGCTCGCAAGGAAGTCGAAGGGTGCAGGCCTGTGCAAGCCAGTCTCACTCGTCGCCGGGTGCGGACAAGAGGACGCAATCCGTCAGCTCAAGGCTTCAATGGATCGGCAAGATGGGGGGAAATGGTCGGGGCGAGTGGATTTGAACCACCGACCTCCTGGTCCCGAACCAGGCGCTCTAACCAGGCTGAGCCACGCCCCGAGCCAATCTTCATTGTAAGCGGCGCGGACGCTCTCCGGCAAATCGTGGTAGAACAGGCGCGGAGCCCCCCATGGACCGCCGCGAATTCGTTCTCTCGGGCCTGAGCGCCGCCGCCCCCGAATTGCCGCCCGTGCGGCTTGCCGTGATCGGGACTGGCAACCGCGGCACGGCGCTGCTGCGCACTGCACTGCGCGCGCCCGCCGTGCAGATTGCCGCCGTCTGCGATCTTCGGGAAGAGGCGGCCCGGCGGGCCGCCGACATGGCGGCCACGGCCACAGGCCGCACGCCCCGCGTCTTCGCCGGGTCGGAGTCCGCCTGGCGCGGCGCGCTCGAGATGCAGGATGCCGATGCGGTGCTGATCAGCACGCCCTGGCAGTGGCACGCGCCCATGGCGGCGGAGTCGATGCGCGCCGGCAAGTACACGGGCGTCGAGGTGCCCGTTGCCCAGACCTACGACGAGTGCTGGATGCTGCTCGAGACGTGGGAGAAGACGCGCACGCCCTGCACGATGATGGAGAACTGGAGCTTCCGGCGGGACAACCTGGCCGTGCTGAACATGATCCGCGGCGGCTTGCTCGGCCGCCTAGTTCACTGCCACTGCGCCCACTCGCACGACTGCGTGGATCACTGGTTCTTCGACCGCGAGGGCCAGATGCGCTGGGGCGGCGAGTCCCTGGCCAGACGGAATGCCGATCAGTACCCCACGCACTCGCTCGGCCCTGTGCTGAGCTGGCTCGATATCAATTGCGGCGACGCATTCGACACGATCTCTTCCCACGCCAGTGCCTCGAAGGGAATCAACGAGTACTTCCGCCGGCGGTTCGGCCCGAACCATCCCTATGCGCGGCAGGAATGGAAGCAGGGCGACATCGTCACCAGCGTCGTCCGCACGAAGATGGGCAAGACCGTGGTCATCAACTACGACATGCAACTGCCGCGGCCGTACGACAACCGCTGGATGGTGCAGGGCACGCGCGGCCTGTACGATGAGGCCCGCAGCGCCGTCTACATCGTCGACCGCTCGCCGAAGTATCACGAGTGGGAGCCCTTCGCTCCGTACCAGGAGGAGTTCGATCACGCCTGGTGGAAGGCGATGCGGCAGCCGGACACTGGCGGCGACCCGCTGGCAGCCGGCCATGGGGGCACCGACGACCTGGAGGTGCGGCTGTTTCTCAATGCGGCGCGGTGGAAGGCCCCGCTGCCGCTGGACCTGATCGACTCGCTCACGATGAGCGCCGTCATCCCAGCGAGCGAGGAGTCCATCGCAAAGGGCGGCGCGCCCGTGCCGTTCCCCGATTTCACGCGCGGGCGATGGCGCGCCCGCAAACCCTATTTCGGGCTGGTTTTCTGAGCCATTGCGGCGAGGCCGGGGCCGGCTCTTCGGATCCCGGCTACGCCGGATGCGTGCTGCCGCCTTACTTAGGCGGTCATCTCCGCCCACGTCACCACGCGCTTCTCGTAGATGGCGCGCGTGCCCATCAGGACAACGATGGTTGCCTCGAAGGCGCTCTCGACGTCGTTCAGCGGGCGGCGGTTTTCGCGGATGTTCTCAAGAAAGGCAGCCAGCGACATGCGCGTTGCGTCCTGGCCTGCATCCGGAACCTCCAGCTTTTTTCGCTCACGGGAGAGCCGGGGCTGGAACTCGGCGCGGATCAGGTCGACAGCGCCTTCGCTCAGGAACACGCGCTCCTGAATGCCGGTGAACCCGGGCGGGTCGAAGTAATGGTGGCTGAAGTTGATCTGCACGCCGCCGTCGAACTCGTAGATGAGGCTGTAGTGATC
This sequence comes from uncultured Arcobacter sp., assembly GCA_964458495.1. GTDB lineage: Bacteria > Acidobacteriota > Terriglobia > Bryobacterales > Bryobacteraceae > JANWVO01. Next base: position 385,342 of record CAYWJB010000001.1, on the reverse strand, counting down.
CATGACCGTCCGCCCCGGCGGCGTATCCACGAACAGGGTGGTGCCGCCGTCGCCGTAGCAACGCACGGGCGGACGCCCGATGGCCCAGCGGAACAGGTCCAGGATGTGGATGCCCTGATCGACGACAATATCGCCGCACTTTGTTTTATCGAAATACCAGGGGATGTCCCGCGGCAGGTCGCCCCCGTGCCGCATCCCGTGGCACAGAAGGACGCGCCCCGCTTTGCCGTCGTGAATCCAGCGCATGGCGGCGGCGCGCGCCGGATCATGCCGCAGCTGGAAGCCGACCTGCATCAGACCCTTCGCCTTGCGGGCGGCGTCGCGGATGGCAAGGCAGTCCGGCACGGTCAGCGCCAGCGGTTTTTCGGCATAAAGGTGCAGGCCGCGCTCGAGCACGGCGATGTCGATTTCGCGGTGCGTATAGTCGGGCGTCGCCTGGATGACGGCGTCGAGATCCTTCATTTCATCGAGAAGGCGCCGATAGTCGGTGAAGGTGCGGGGCGCGCCGCCCTTGGCCGCGACGGCGGTGGCGGCGGCGTCGGCGCGCTCCGGCAGGATGTCGCAGACAGCGACGACCACGGCCCCCTGCAGTTCCAGCAGATGCCGCAAAAGGAAGGCGCCGCGGTTGCCGGCTCCGATGAGAGCCACCCGAATCTTCTCCGGGCGTCCCTGCGCCCGCAGCAGGGCGGGCGCGGCGAGAATGCCTCGTCTCGAAATCATGGCTCATGCAGCTCCTGTAACAAGTCTAGTGCGGCCTTCACCAGCGCCTCGGCGCTGGATTCCGCGCAGCGGGCGGTCACCACTTCGTAGTTTCCCTCCCTCCAGGCCTTGCGGTTGGGGAAGTATCCGAGACTGCCGTTGGCGAGGGAGACCACCACGGTGTGGCGGAAAGGCGAAGCCCGCTGGATGTCGAGGCCGAGCTCGACGAAAATTTCTCCGGGCAGTCCGACCCAGGCGACGTCGCCGCCGGCGGCTGCCACCATCACTTCCGCCTGGCAGGCGGCCCGACCGCGGGTTTCCAGATCCAGGATCCGGCGCGCCTTGACGATGTCGAGAAACGGCAGGTTTTCACCCTGCTCCCAGCGGGCGGCGATGGCGCGGCTCCAGGCCAGTTCTTCGGGGGTGTGGGGGACGGGATCCAGGGAGAGGATGGTTCTGGCCGTGCGCAGCCGCGGCCGGGCCGCCTGTGTCAGGGACGGCAGGGTGCGAATGACCTGTCCGGCGAGCACCGTGCCGATGCGGGAGGCTTCGGCGTGGCCCTTCTGCGGGCGGGGGTCGGAGACGTCGTAATGATTCACGTTGCCGGAACAGCCCATGGTGAAGATGGCGAGCCCGCCGCCGCGCGCGCAGGAAACCAGGCGCGAGAGCGTGTAGGGATAGTCAGCCGAGAGTTCCGTGCCGCCGACCGTGTCCAGATGCAGGGCGTAATTGACCAGCGTGGCGACCGGCGCTCCATCCTCGGCGTCGACGGTGACGACGGACACGCGCGGGTCGACAGGGCCGGCGGGGGCGACGATCCTCGGGTTGCGCTTGCCGGGATTCCAGCCCACCGTGCCATCGGTCATGAAAAATCTCCGGTTGAACACGAGCGCGGGCTCCGCTCCGGCAGCGGCGGCGATGCGCGCCGGACGGAGTTGCCCGGCCGCCGAGGCAACGCTTTCGGCGATGCGGCGAGGCAGCCATTCGGCATAGTCGCCGGCGATCTCCGGCGCCGTATGAGTGTGAGTGGCGCTGATGAGCACCTGGCCGGACGGGATGCCGGTCTGCGCCTCGACCAGCCGGCGCGCCTGTTCAACGACCGGGGCAGGGATCCAGATGAGATCGCAAGCCACCATCGCAATGCGCGTGGCGCCGTCATCGAGCACAAGCGCTTTCGCATGCAAGTCGTCATGGATGCCGGTAGAGAGGCGCGGCCGGAAGTAGCCGGCCAGAGGCTGCGGCCCGGGCGGAGTGATGCGGACTTGCGCTGCGCCGGCGCGGAGAACCTGCCCCGCCACGGCTGCTTCTGCCAGCCAGAAGGCAATCAGGATCACAGGGGGGAATTTCATGGGGCTGTCGACTCGGATGGCGCTTGGTATGTCATCATGCCTCCTGACGCGTGTCAACCGCGGGGACGGCTGCGAGGCTCGCCGCCCCGGTCCGCGCGCCCTTGTGCGCCTTCGGGCGGATCCACACGCCGCGGGGCCGGACTCCTGTGAATCCCGCTGCGCCCGCCCGCCATGGCACGTCCGGGAGACGGCCGTAGACGGAAGGCGGATGCTGCCGCGATTTTCGCGCGGCGGAAACGGGGCCGGCTGAAGCCGTGTATAGTGGAACATTTGGCGCGGCCCAACGCAGCGGAAATGGCGGCAATTCTCCTGCATCAATGCCCGGTTTGCGGCTCCAAGACCCTGGTGCGGCGGAGGCGGACTCTTGCGGAGAAATTCCGGCACGCGGCCATCTATCGCTGCCCGGGCTGCCGCTTCGAGGCAGCCGTGCCCATCACGCTCGTCTACCCGCAATTTTCCCGGGTGGCGCGGTGCCCGCATTGCGGAACCACAGATCTGCGTGTCCTGGCCAAGCGCGACCCCATCGAGAAGACCTACCGCGGACCGCTGAGCACGCTCTGGGGCTGGCTGGGGGCGCCGCTGCTGTATTGCCGCTTTTGCCGGCTCCAGTTTTACGACTTCCGCGAGCGCTTTCTGCTCGATAGCGATACAATCCGCGGATATGCGGCTTCTTCTGATCCTCGCGCTGGCGGCGGGAGCGGCAGCGGCTGACCGGCGCAACACGGAGACGCCTGACACGGACACACGGATGTCGTTCCGTGCGCCGGATACGGCGCAGGCTTGGGAGGCACGGCGGGAGTGGCTGCGAAAGCAGATTCTGGCCGCGGCGGGGCTTTGGCCGGCGCCGCCGAAACATTCCCTGAACGTTCTGTCTGCGGGCCGGGTGGAACGGGATGGCTACACAGTGGAACGGGTTGCCATCGAGACCCTGCCGGGTTTCTGGCTGGGAGGCAACCTGTACCGCCCGAAGGCGGCGGGGCGTCACCCGGCGGTGCTGCACCCTCACGGGCACTGGCCTTACGGGCGGCTGGAAAACGGCGCCCTGTGCTCCACCCCGCTGCTGGGCGCCAACTTCGCGCGCAACGGTTTTGTCGTGTTCGCCTACGACATGCTGGGCTACAACGACACCGTGCAGGCGCCGCACGATTTCACAGGTCCCGCCTATCAGCTCTGGAACTTCACGCCGCTCGGGCTGCAACTGTGGAACTCGATTCGGGCGGCGGACTTTCTGGAGACACTGCCGGACGTGGATCCGAAGCGGCTGGCGATGACCGGCGCGAGCGGAGGAGGAACGCAGACGTTCCTGATGGCGGCCGTCGACGCGCGGCTGGCGGCGGCGGCGCCGGTGAACATGGTGAGCGGACTGATGCAGGGCGGCTGCGTGTGCGAGAACGCTCCGGGGCTGCGGACCGGAACCAACAACATCGAGATCGCGGCGATGTTCGCGCCGCGCCCGTTGCTGCTGGTGGCGGCCACGGGCGACTGGACTCGGGAAGTGCCCAAAGTGGAATTTCCCGCCATGCGCAAGGTGTGGGAGTTGTACGGACAGGCGGAAAGGATCGAGGCGGTGCAGTTCGACGCGCCCCACAACTACCACAAGGAGAGCCGGGAGGCCGTGTACGAGTTCTTCCGCAAGCACCTGACGCCGGAGCGCGCTCCGTGGCGCGAGCGGAACGCAACCGTGGAGAAGCTGCAGGACATGTTGGTGTTTCACGGGCGCCGGCTGCCGGAGGGAGCGGTTTCTTTTGACGAACTGTTCGCCTGGTGGAAGCGGGCCGCGCGGGCCTCGGCGCGGCGAATGAGCGGGGAGGAGGCGAGCGAGCGGCTGCGCGCCGCTTTTGCGTGGGAGCAGCGGCCGCAGTTCGAGGATTTGCCGTCGAAGTGGTTTGCAGGACGCGCACCGGCTGTGCTGCTGCTCGATCCGGAAGGGATGGCCGCGGCGGAGCGGTCGAAGGACTTTCTGGATCTGTGCGCCGCCGGGCGGGCGGTGCTGCTGCTCGACGCATTTCAGTCAGGAACTGCGCAGGCGCCTCGCGACCGTTCGCACCGCCACTTTCTGACCTTCAATGTGAGCGACGACGCCGGACGCGTGCAGGACGTGGCCGTGGCCATCGGGGAGCTGGCTCGCCGCACCAGGCAGCCTGTCGAGATTCGCGCCACAGGCAGGGCGCGGTGGTGGGCGCTGTTCGGAGCCGCCATCGCCGGGGCGCCCGCCCGCTTTGAGGCCGCGGCAGAGCAGTTCGACGAGGACGAGGCGCGGCTCGAGCGTGAGTTTTTCGTCCCCGGGCTGCTGCACGCGGGCGGAGTGGACAGCGCCTTGCGCGCCGCGGCGGCTCAGTTCAGAAAGTAAGTGCGGTACAGCGTATCGCGCTGTTTCGGGACGAAGCCGGCGTCCCGGATGATGCGCCTCAGCTCCTCCTCGGAGGCGCGGTTGCGCGCGCCGGCGGCGCTGACGACGTTCTCCTCGATCATGATGGAGCCGACGTCGTTGCCGCCGAAGCGGAGCCCCACCTGGCAGACTTTCAGTCCCTGGGTCACCCACGACGACTGGATGTTGGGCACGTTTTCCAGGTAGAGGCGCGAAATGGCCAGCGTCTTCAGATACTCGACGCCGGTGGCCTCCTCCTTGACAAAGCGGCCGAGCGAGGTGTTCTCTCGCTGGAAGGACCACGGAATAAACGCTGTGAATCCGCCGGTTTCTTCCTGGATCCGCCGGATCACTTCCAGGTGGTGGACGCGCTGTTCAATGGTTTCGCCGCAGCCGAACATCATCGTGGCGGTGGTGTTCATGCCCAGGCGGTGGGCCGTCAGATGGACGTCGATCCACTCCTGCGAGGTGCACTTGAGGCGGGAGATGCGGTGGCGCACGTCGTCGTGGAGGATCTCGGCGCCGCCGCCGGGGATCGAGTCCAGCCCCGCGTCGCGGAGCCGCGCGATGGTGTCGCGGATCGTGAGTCCGCTGGCCTCGGCGATGCACCAGATCTCGGGCGCGGAGAAGCAGTGCAGCCAGATCCGCGGGAAGCGCTGCTTGATCGCCCGCAGCAGACCCTCATACCATTCGATCTTCAGGTCCGGGTTCAGCCCGCCTTGCATCAGCACGCCGGTGCCGCCGAGATCGATGGTCTCCTGGATCTTGGCGCAGATGGTTTCCGTGTCGAGCACATACCCTTCGGCGTGCCCCATGGGGCGGTAAAAGGCGCAGAAGCTGCAATACTCGGTGCAGAAGTTGGTGTAGTTGATGTTGCGGTCGATGATGTAGGAGACGACGCCTTCCGGGTGGAGCCGCCGGCGGACGGCGTCTGCCGCCATGCCGATACCGATCAGGTCGTCGCTGCGGAACAGGTCAACGGCTTCTTTCTGCGTCATGCGCATGCACCTCGGCTCCGGGCGCGCCGTTGAGGGCGCGGCTCGCGGCGAGGAACGCCTCCAGGCCGGCGCGCTCCGGCGCCCCCAGGCGGAAAGTGACGTTGCGCTCGAAGTACCGCGCCACCAGTTCGGCGGAAAAGCCCCTCGATCTAGCCTCGCTCTTAATGATAGCGTCCAGGTTGCCTTGGCCGTAAGAAAACGATCCTTCCAGAATGGCCGCGACGCCGTCCAGGGCAGGGCTTGGGCGGCCGGCCCAGACCGCGAAGACCATGGGCAGCCCCGTGAGTTCGAACCACTCCTGGCCCAGATCGAGCCAGCGCAAGCCGGATGTGTGCGGATCCACCGCCAAGGCCGCGTCGCCGATGAGCAGCGCGGCGTCGGCTTGTTCGAGCATTCGGCCGAGCTGCGGAGGCGCGGCGTGCACGCGCGGGCTGGAGTGGAACCTCTCCTTCAGAACGACCCGGGCGAGTTCCACCGAAGTGCGCGATCCGGTATCCGCGGCCAGGGTCTGCACTTCCGGCCACGGACAGCGCGCAAACAACAGGATGCTCCGCACCTCGCCACAGCAGGCAATGCAGAGTTCCGAGAACGGCTGAAGGCCGTGGCGGTCCATCTCCACCACGGGTACGATGCCCAGATCGGCTTCGCCTTCCACGACCCGGCGTGCGCATTCCGAGGGAACCGCGAAGGAGAGATCCACGGCGCCGCGTTGCGGTCCGTGGAGCAGGCCCCAAACCAGAGGCGCCGTGTTCAGATAGCTGACAGCGCAAATGCGCGGCCTTGCGGGGGTGATCCGGGCGTGGTTCAAGTACGAGTTTACCATTCCGATGGTAATGGGCTCGATGAACCGGAAGTTCCTGTTTCGAAAAGGAGATTCGCGTCATAATGGAAGGGCGAATGAACAAGGAGGAGGCCCGCTGCAATGAGAAGAGCCTGGGTGACGATGTTTTTGTTGGTGGCGGTTGCATGTGCTGCAGCAGGGCAGACCTTGAACCCTCTGCCTGCAAAGGTGTTCGGACAGCCTGGGACGCCGCGCGGCCTGGCAGAACTGGCCTCCCCGCCCGCCATCGCGCCCAACCTGGCCGAGGCGCGCAGCCTGTTCCGGCCGAACAGCGTGGCCGTGGACACAAGCGCCGATCCTCCCATCCTCTATGTCGCCGACACGGGCAACCACCGGGTGCTGGCATGGCGTGACGCGACTCTGTCCCAGATGGCAAGGCCCGCGGACCTCGTGATCGGGCAACGGGACTTTGACTCGAGTGCGCCGCTCAATATCACGGCGGCGCAGGGCTTCACGAGCGCGCTGTGGGCGCCGACCTCGGTGGCTGTGGATGGCGAGGGCAACCTGTTCGTTGCCGACGCCGGCAACAACCGGGTCCTCCGCTTCCCAAAGCCCTTCGAGCAGCCCGAGGGCGAGCCCATCTGCGCGGACCTCGTGATCGGCCAGCCCGACCTCAGGAGCAACCTGCCCAACCGGAGCAGCTCCGCCTCCGCGCCACCGACGGCTTCGTCGATCAAGACGAACGCCTCCAGCATCGGCGGCGTGCAGAACGCGTCGCTGACCTTCGACGCCGAAGGCAACCTCTGGTTCAGCGATTCGGGAAATCACCGGATTCTTCGCTACCCGGCTGAGGCGGTGCGCGGTCCATCCAACACGCAAGAGGGCGGAGCAGAGATCGCAGCGGACCTCGTGCTGGGCCAAACGGACTTCAACACGGCCACTGCCAACCCCGGAGGTGCGGACCCTGCGCGGGGAGACCGGTTACGCCGCGACAGCATCCGGTTCGGCGGACCGCTCGCCTTCGACTCGCAGGGCAATCTGTTTTACGCAGACGACCTGGCGCGCGTGCTGGTTTGGCAGCCGCCGTTTGAGAACGGCAAGGCGGCGGCGCGCATTGTGGGCCTCTACATTGAGCGCCCCGGCGCCGAACCGTTGCCGAAGGTGAACAACTACACCTTCGGTTTCCAGCTCGGGCAAAGCGGCTCCACCGCAATTTTCGCCGGCGGCCCGCAAGGGTTGTGGTGCGCGGGCGACTTCCTGTTTGTGGCCGACACCTACAACCACCGCATCGTGCGCTTCGATCCGGTTGCGACGTGGCCCGCCGAGGATCCCGTGGAGGGGCAGATTTCCCCTCCGATGTCCGCCGTGTTCGGCCATGACGATTTCAACAGCGGCACGGTCAACCGATGGGAATTCGCCGAGCCGACGGCGGAGTCCTTCCAGCGCCCCGTGGCAGGAGTGTTCGCTGCGGGCCGGATGTTTCTCGCCGACCAGGGCAACCACCGGGTGCTTGTCCACCCTTACGACGCCGACAACCAGATGCCGCAGCCGGCAGAGTTCGCCCTGGGCCAGATGGAATTTGCGCTGCGCTCGCCGAACCTGATCGAAGGCCGCGAGCTCAGCGGCGGCACCTTGCCGGTGGTATCCGGCAACCAGACCGTTCAACTCGGGCTGGGGCCCGCCATGGCGATCCACTATCCGGAGAATCCGGACGAGCCGCCTCACCTCTATGTCGCCGATCCGGGCAACAACCGCGTGCTGGCCTTCTGGGACGCGCTGCGGTTCCAGGCCGGAACGGTGGCCGATCTTGTCCTGGGGCAGGTCGGGCAGAGCCGGAGCCTGGTGAACTCCCCGTTCAATAACCCTTCGCTGCCGACACGCACCGGATTGTTCCTGCCCTCTTCGGTGGCCGTGGATGCCGAGGGCAACGTGTGGGTGGCAGATACAGGCAATGGCAGACTCGTGCGTTTTCCGCGCCCGTTCGACCGGTGGGAGAACCACCAGGAGGCGGACTTGGTGTTAGGGCAGCCGGACTTCGAGACGCCTCCCGAGGGTGAACCGAAGAGAGACCGCATGTACCGTCCGGTGAGTGTGGCGCTGACGGCGAGCGGGAAGGTGGTGGCCGCCGACCTGGCGCATCACCGCGTGCTGGTTTTTGACGGGCCGTTTGAAAACGGCAAGCCGGCCACGCTCGTCCTGGGGCAGGCCGACGCCGAGAGTTCGGCAGCCGGCAGTGAGTTGAGCCAGATGAACCTGCCGCTCGGCGTGGCCGTGGACGCGCAGGAGAGGATTTACGTCGCCGACGCGAACAACCGGCGCCTCCTGGTGTTCGACCGCGCCGAATTTCTCGCCGATGGCAGCGCCCCGGCGCTGGCGCTGAATCTGGCGGCCAACAACCGGAACGTCACGCCCGTCGCACTGGCCATCCATAGCCTCTCTGGCGAGGTTTGGGTCGCCGACGGCCAAGGGGGCCGCCTGCTGCGGTATCCCGCTTACGAGAACCTGGCCATCACCGGTGACGCCCAATGGAACTACGCCTTCACCACCTACGGTCCGAGGACCATGCTGGTGGACCGCAGCGGCGCGCTGATGGTGGCTGACGCGGCTCACCGGATCACGATGCACTACCCGCTGCATGCGGTGGTAAACGGCGCCAGCGGCTTCCCGCGCGTGGCGCCGGCGACGATCGTGCAACTCGAGGCGCCGGGCGTCCGCTTTGTTGAAGTGCGCGTCGAAGCGGGCGCCACCCCGCTGCCGAAGGAACTGGGCGGCATCGAAGTGCTCGTCGACGGCATCCCTGCGCCTCTGCTGAGCGTGGATGGCGGTTCGATCCGGTTGATCGTGCCCAAGGACGCCCCGATCTCCGGCGCCGCGGAGTTTCTGGTGCGCCGTCCCGCTACGGGCGAGATCCTTTCGCACGGCTACGTCGCGATGTACAACGCCTCGCCCGCAGTCCTGTTTGCCGGGACGAACCCCGCCGCTTCGGGACAGGCGCGCGCCGTGAATCAGAACGGCGCCCCGAACAGCTCCTCGAATCCGGTCTCGGTGGGCCAGGAGTTGACCGTCTATCTGACGGGTTCTGGTCCTTTGGAGGGAATGCCGGAAGACGGGGAGGCGCCGGGGAGCGAGATCCCGGTTGGAGACGTGCTCGCATTCCTGTTGCCCTCGCAGGGGGCAATCCCGGCGCAGGTTCTATCCGCCGCGCTGGATCCAAACGAGCCGGGCGTGTGGCGCGTGCGGATTCGCGTGCCGCAAGTGGCCACGGACGGCAACTACGGCTTCGCCGTGATCTACCGCAGCATGGCCAGCAACAACATGACGGCCGGCTCCACGACGTTCCGCTCCACGCCGGTGGTCAGCGTGCGCCGCTAGGGACAGCCGCCTCAGGCTGCCGGCTTCCAGCGCTGCAGATAGGAGCGCGCGCCTTCGGGAGTCAAGTACTTCTCCAGCAGAGTGCGCTCCGTTCGCAGAAGGTCGACGAGGATCAAGCCGTCGAGGACGTCCGAGAAATCGGGATCGACGCTGAACGCCAGCAGGCGTCCCCCCAGCCGCAGGTACTGGCGCAGCAGCACGGGAAGCCCCTTGCCGTCCGGCTCCATGGAGGCGACGAGATCCGAGAGCTGTTCGGCTTCCTTCAGCCACAGCCGCTGCCACTCGCGCCGGATGGCGCGCCTGCCGGGCGTGCGCAGCGGTCTGCGCGGGCGAACCATGCGCGCCAGCTCGCGGTCGCCAGCCGTCGCCTGAAGTGCAATGGACATCAACGCCCGGGAGACGGGCTGATAGCACTGGCTGATGCTTACCGGGCCGAACAGATACCGGACCTCCGGATGGCGGCACACCCAGGCGCCGATCGCCTGCCAGAGCATGAGCAGAGCCATGTAGTGCTTCTGGTAAGCGGGACTGACGAACGAGCGCCCCAGCTCCGCCGCAGGCCCAAGGCGGCGGAAAAGGCCCGGCTGATAGCGGAACAGTGTGGAGGTGTAAAGACCCTCCAGACCGTGGGCCGGCAGGATGGAACCCGTGTGGCCGATGCGGTAGCCGCCAGCAATGGCGCCGTCCTTCAGATTCCACAGCAGGAGCTGATCGTAGTGAGGATCGAATCCGTCAATGTCGACATCCCGTCCGGTCCCTTCGCCCGCGGCCCGGAAGGTGGCCTCCCGGGCAATTCCCACTTCGCGCAGCAGTTCGGGATCCTCGCCTCCCCGGAACAGGGCCACGGCCCAGTCAGCACTTTCGGCGAGGCAGCATCGCCCAAGGGACCGTTCGAGCAAGTCGCGGCGGGCGGGAAGCGTTTGACCGCCGGAAGAGGCGCCGGCATCCCCGTGTGGCGTTGGTTCCGTGCACTTGCCGAGCAGGTTGTTTCTGGCCTGCAAGTGCGCGACCATCGCACGGTCGTCGAAAGCGGAAAGCTTGCGCCATGGCACGGGCATTCCGATCCGGACCTGCACCCACGCCCCGCGCTTGTTGAGCAGTTCGAAAGGGAGGCGCAAGGTCCGCAAACGGGGATGAACCGCGCCCAGGACGTGAAACGTGGCGCTGTTGGCGGCGCCGATGAACACAGGCAGCGCTGCGGCCCGGGAAGCCCGCAGCAGCCGCGCTGCGGAAGGGTTCCATTCCGGATCGGCCACTGTCCAGTGCTTCCAGTCCACGCGCGAGACATCGCCGGCAGGAAAGACGATGAGAGCATGGCCCTTGCGGAGCCACTGCAAGGCGGCTCGCATGGATGCCAGATTGCGCCCGATGCTGCCTTGCCCGGCGTAGGGATCCACCCGGATGAGGTACGGCTCGAAGGCGGGGTCCGGCGGCAGCAGATGGTTGACAAGAACCCGGACATCCGGACGCACGCGAAGACAGACCGCGGCCGCGACCGCGCCGTCCAACAGCCCCGTCGGATGATTGGCCATGACGACGACAGGCCCGGTGCCGGGGATGCGCGCCAGATCGCCCGGAGGCGCCTCGATTTCCACGTCGAGGGCGCGGAGCAGTCGCTCGAACACGTTCGGTCCCGACTCGCTGCCCGCCCGCCTGGCCAGTTCACGAAGCCCGCTGCAGAGGGTCTCAGAGGCTGCGGTCCACATGGCCTGGCCCGGCCGGGTGAGCGGAAAGGGCAAGGGAGCGCGCGCGGAGGCCACGGTGCGAATCAGTCTGTCCAGATGCACGCCCGCATTGTGAGCAAGGCATTTCAAAACATCGTGAACGGCTCGTGTCGATTGGTTGAATCCCCCCGGCGCGGTATGCTGTCAAGGCAAGGAGCGGAGATGGAGAAGCAGCCTCTGGAGACGGTTCACGAATTCACAATTTCGATGAAGCAACTCGAGAATTTCGAATTCGAGGTGTGGTTCGACAAAGAGCAGTATTCTGCGCTCAGGATGGACGAGCCGGAGCCGCTCGGCCGCGATTCCGCGCCCAACGCCTCCCGCGTGCTGGCCGCCGCTATTGGCAACTGCCTCACTGCCAGCCTGCTGTTCTGCACGCGCAAGGCGCGCGTCGAGATGGGGCCGGCCGAGACGCGCGTGCATGTGAAGTTGGGGCGCAATGCGCGCGGGCGGCTCCGCATCGCCGGCGTGGAGGTGGAAATCGACCCGCGTTTCGCCCCGGGAGAACGGGAGAAGGCCGCGCGCTGCCTGGAATTGTTCGAGGATTTTTGCGTCGTCACGCAGAGCGTCCGCGAGGGGATCCCTGTGGAAGTACGCGTGAAGGATTGAAGGGGCGGGCGCTCAGCGGCTCTTGCCGCGGGGGGCGAACTCGCGGATCGTATTGAACAAAGCGCCCGCGCCGAGCTGGATGCCGACTCCGCGGAACGCCTCGGCCCGGGTGCGGTAGCCGGCGGGCATCCAGGTGTTGCCGATGAATTCGGCCGCAAATGCAGAGCCGATGCGGGGCGTGTTCAGCACCGTGTTGCCGTTGCGGTCCAGCGTCAGAAAGTTCCACAACAGCGCATGTCCGAACCGGCGCGCGAAGCCGGAACAGCCGCAGCGGACGTAACGGACCTCGTAGCCGAGTGCGGCCGAAGAGGCGTGCGAGAGCGAATCCTGCAAAGCGAAGCGGGCGAAGCGGTTGGCGAAGCGGCGCGAGTAGCCCTCCATGCCCTGCGGCCAGACCTCGGGCCGGTCGTTCAGATGATCGCCCAGAGCGGGCCCGGCAGCGCGGAAAAAGGTGCCCGGAGAGGCGTATGTGGCGCGCCAGTGTATGTTCCACCGCTGGTTGCCTTCCAGCGGGCGCCAATCGGCGCGGTCCACGGTGTTGAAGTAACGGCCCCAGGCGCGGGGCGACGGCCTGTCTCCGGCAGGTTCGACATCTGCCGGCGCGCTCTGCGCGGCCAGCGGCAGTGCGAGAACAACCATGAGGCAGAGACTCTTCATAAGCGGCTACAGTTGTTTGGATGCGGGCGGAGGCGCGGCGTTGGGAAATTCGCTAAACTGATAGTTTCAGCCTACAGCAAGGAGCTTCACTCTGCATGATCCAGGCGACCCAACTGCGCCCGGGGATGGTGATCAAGTTCAACAACGAACTTCACTCCGTGTTTTCCACGTTTCACCGCACGCCGGGCAATTTGCGCGGCTTTGTGCAGGCCAAAATGCGCAACCTGCGCACCGGCGCGATGATCGAGCACCGGTTTTCTTCGGAAGACCGTGTGGAGAAAGCCGTGCTCGAGGAAGTGGAGATGGAGTACATGTACGACGACGGCGAGTACTTCTACTTCATGAACACGGAGGACTTCGAGCAGATCCACCTGACCAAGGAGGAACTCGGCGAGGGGACGCAGTATCTGGTGCCGAACCTGAAAGTACATGTCGAGTTCTATGAGGGCAAGCCGATCAGCGTGGAACTGCCACCGACGGTAGATCTGAAGGTGGTGGAGACCGAGCCGGGGCTGAAGGGCGCCAGCGTGTCCAACGTGGGCAAGCCGGCGAAGCTGGAGTCGGGGCTGGTGGTGACGGTGCCGCAGTTTGTCAACGAAGGCGACGTGATCCGGGTGAACACGTCCGAAGGGACCTACCAGGAGCGCGTGACGACAGCCTGAGATTGCCGCTGGCGCCGGCAGGGGCTTCACGCTTTGACGTCGAGCAGGGAAGGCCCGGCAGGGTGGGTGATCCGCTGGAGCGACTCGGCATAAGAGGCATGGTGGTGGAGTTCCGCCAGAGCGGCGGCAATTTCTGCGCGCATGCTCTCGGCCTCCGTCTGGCAGGCTTCGCCAAGCAGGCGCAAGCGTTCGAGGACGGCGCGGGCGGGGGGGCTGGCTTCGATGTTGGGGCAGAGGGTCTGGAGGCGCTCCAGCAGCATCTGGCGGCAGTGGAGGGCCTCCAGGTAAGCGGGGTCGCGGCGCCGCAGTTGGCCCAGGAGGGTCTCCGTGGCGCTGACGAGCTCAGCGAGGGTCTGTTCCAGTGTGCCGGCTTGGGTCATGAATTGGAGCGCTTGCCGTAGAGGACCGTATTGAGGCTTTCGATGGCCGAGTTGAGCATGGACTTCTGGCCTTCGAGTTGAGCGAGGAGAGTATCGGCAGCCTGGAGGCGGGCTACGAGGGTAAGGCGGGTGGCGCTGACGCGTTCGTAAATGGCATTGATCTGATCTGTCAGGCGCTGATCGGTGCGGTCAAGGCTCTGGAGGAAAGCGGGGATAGCGCCGCTGAGCGGGTCGCTGTAGTAGGAGAGGCGAGATTCGAGGGCGCTCAGTCCGCTGGCGCCGTCGCCGAACAGGGAGAAGACGGCGGGGATTTCGGCTTCCGGGAGGCCGAGGACGGCGGAAGGGTCGAAGCTCATCCGGCCGTCCGAGCCGAGTGAAACGCCGAGTTCGAACAGGCTTCCGCGTTCGCCTTCCATCCGGTAGCCGGTGATTTCGCGTAGGGCAGCCTGGATGTCGTAAAGGAAGCTCTGGCCGGCCAACGGGCCGGCGTTCTCGCCGCTGTGGGCGTCGAGCTTGTCCACGACCGCGTTGTAAGCGCCCGCAAAGCTTTGCAGGGCGCTGGCCAGGCCGGCAGACGAGGGGCGCACGCGGACGTCGATGATTTCGCCCGGCGCGGTGGTCGCCTTCAGTTCGAGAGTCACGCCCGGGATGGCGGCACTGATCGTATTGGAAGAAGAGGCAATGGCGACACCGTTCAACTCGAACTGCGCGTTGGAGCCGGCCGAGATGGCTTCGAGCATGTCCGAGCCGGGGTCGCCGGGCGTGCGGAGCAGCGCTATCGAGCGTTGGCCGGTCTGGTTCGCCGTGATCGAGAGATAGTAGCGTTGCGGGCCGCTGCCGGTATCGAGAATCGACGCCGTCAGGCCGAGGCCATTTGCGTTAATGGCGTCGCGCAGCCCGGCCAGGTTGTCCGCCCCCGGGGCCAGCTCGATCGTATGGCTGACGCCGTCCAGCACCAGCTCCAGCGTGCCGCTGCCGCCGCTCACCGCAGTCGTGTCCGTGTCGCCATAGCCGGCCGCCGAGCGCGAGACGGCCTGCGTGGCCAGGCTGGCGACATTTGTGATCCGGTACAGCCCCGCTGCCGCGCCCGCCCCGGCTGTGGCCTGGACGGCCGAAGAACCGGAAGTCGCCGCCAGCGCGCCGCCCCGCGAGAGCTCGCCCAGGTTGCGCAGCGCCGCTGCAAGGTCGGCCACGGCGGTGCGCAGCTCGGCGGCGGCCATCTTGCGGGTCAGCAGCCCGGCCTGCTCCTGCTCCAGCGCCCGCGCCGGCAGACTGGCGATCGACACCGAACGGTCCAGGATCAGCTGAAAATCATCGGAGAAGCTGCTGATGCCGGTGAATGTGAGTGGGGCAAGGGCCATGGCCGGGGCTCCGCATCCCTCTTATCGGACGCGTCCGGCCGATTCTGCAGGAAACTCACCGCCCTCAACTGCGAAAGATCCGGCGCAGCGTGAACATGCCGGCGTGCGAGCGGGAGTGCTCGAGCTTGCGCCAGTTGTCGCTGACCGCGATCAACATCCCGCTGACGTGGTTTGAGCGCGCCGAGCAGAGAAATTGCGCCAGTTCCACCTGCTGTCCGGGCTTCGTGCCGCCGGAGGAACGCAATTGAAGCGCCTCTTCCAGTTCGGCCGCCCCGGCCAACGGCCCGGCGGCGATGATGTCGTCAGTCAGGCTCGTGTAGGTGGCCCCCGGATTCATGCAGTTGACCTGGATGTTATATTCGCGGACCTCCTCGGCGAGCGTCTCCGCCAGGCGCGCCAGAGCCGCCTGCGCAGCGCTGTAGGCCGAGAAATGGGGTCGCGGGCGAGCGGCTCCGGGTCCGGTGAGGATCAGGATCTTGCCCGCGCGGGCAGCCTTCATCTCCGGCAGCGCGGCCCGGCAAAGATGCATCGTGCCGCCGAGGTTCGTGATCACGCCGTCCATCCACGCAGGCGGGTCGCAGGCCTCCAGAGGCCCGATGGCGCCGAAGGCCCCGTGGGCGCAAACCAGCACGCTGGCAGGGCCGGCGAAGGCTTGGAACCGCTCCACGGCAGACTCCACCTGCCCCCAATCCCGCACGTCGCAACAAATCCCGACTGCCTTTCCGCCGTTGTGCGAGATCTCCAGTTCCGCCAGGTCCAGTTCCGCGCGGGAGCGGGCCAGCAGGCCCACCCGCGCGCCCGCTTCGGCGAAGGCCAAGGCCAGACGCTTGCCGATGCCGCGGCCGGCGCCGGAGATCAAGACCGCCCGATCTGCGAACTCACCTGCTTCCGCCACGCAACTTTCTCTCCCTCCCGATCCTAGCAAGAGAGGAGGCGTGGTCAGCGGCGCGCCTTGATCTGATAGAGCGCCTGGTCGGCGCGGTGCAGCAGGTCTTCGAGCGACTCGCCCGGGCGGTACTCGGCGACTCCCATGCTGAGGCCGACGCGCACGCGCAAGGTCTCGCCGCCGAGGGCCAACTGGTAGTCGCCCGCCAGGGTCTGCTCCAGCAGGCGAGCCCGCGCCATGGCGTCGCGCAGCGGCGCCGGCAGAAGGATCACGAACTCGTCGCCGCCCCAGCGGGCGGCCATGTCGTCGGACCGCAGCTGGCGCTTCAGACGGCCGGCGAAAACGCGCAGCAGTTCGTCGCCGGCCAGGTGGCCGTGCGCGTCGTTGACCCGCTTGAAGTGATTGAGGTCGGCCAGAACCAGGCTGAAGCAAACCCCGGCGTCGATCATCTCCTGCGCGCGTTGCTCGAATGAGGCGCGGTTGCTCAACCCGGTCAGCGTGTCCCGGCGGGCCGACTGCTCCACTTCGTC
The DNA here is from genome assembly GCA_964458495.1 of uncultured Arcobacter sp. Lineage (GTDB taxonomy): Bacteria > Acidobacteriota > Terriglobia > Bryobacterales > Bryobacteraceae > JANWVO01. The sequence goes on along the minus strand of CAYWJB010000001.1, from coordinate 368,966 downwards.
CAGCCGCCGCCGGTAAGCCTGCATCTCCCTTTCCAGTTCGCCCATGATCTGGCGGTTCTCATGCCGCATCTCCTCCACCAGCGCGGTGATGAGCTGCACCTGAGAAAGGATGTGCTGCCGCAGCTCCTTGAGGTCTTCCCGTTCAGCGGCCCGGCGCAGCCCCGTGGCCACGCCGAGAAACTCGGACTCGTGCCGGCTACCCCTCTGCTGCAAGGAGGCGGCGGTGGCCTCAAGCAACCTCACCACCTCGGCCAGCTCCACAGTGCCCGCCAGTTCGTTGGAGATGAAGTCGTGCGCGGTGTGCAACGCCTGGTCCAGCTCCCGCCGCGCCGCGGCGAACTGCTCCCGGCCGGGCTCCGCGGCCAGACGCCGCCGGGACGTTTCCACCGTGGGAGGCTCGCCGCGGATCTTCCCGGCGCAGGGCTGGAAGACGTGACGCTCGACCCCCGCAAGGGCCTCGAGATACGCCTCCAGAGCGGCACGGAAATGCGCATGCTGGTATTCGGCCCGGTCGAGACTGGCGCGTAGGCTGATGAAGTCTTTGGTGCCCATGCTGTTTGGCGCTGACGCGTTCAAGCCCCTTATCGGACGGGCATGGCTGGAATTGAGGAATCGTAATCCTGGCGCTGGCGGAGGCGGCCGGGTTTGCGCATCCGGCCCGGATCGGCTAGGATAAGAAGTTGTGACGCCCCGGCCAGGCGCGTGTGCCCGCCCGGGCGTCGGCAAACCCGCCGGGACGGTTCGCGCCAAGGTTCCCGCAGCGTCAACAGAAGGACAAACCCATGTTTGCAGTGATCGAAACAGGCGGTAAGCAGTACCGCGTCGCGCCGGGCGAGACGGTCGTGGTGGAGACGCTGGCCGGAGACGCCGGCGCCGCGGTGGAGTTTGACCGCGTGCTCGCTGTAGGCACCGACGACGGCAAGCTGCTCACCGGCGCGGAGGCCGCCTCGGCCAGGGTGCGCGGCGAGATTTCGAAGCACGGCCGGGGCGAAAAGGTGATCGTGTTCAAGTTCAAGCGCAAGAAGCAGTACAAGCGCACCATCGGCCACCGGCAGAACTTCACGGCTGTGAAGATCTCCGAGATCGTGCTCTAGGACAGGGAGAAGGCGAGCTATGGCGCACAAAAAAGGGCTTGGCAGTTCCAAGAACGGGCGCGACAGCGCGGCCCAGCGGCTGGGAATCAAGGTCTTCAGCGGCGAGACGGTGAAGGGCGGCGCCATCCTGGTGCGGCAGCGCGGGACGCGGTACAAGGCCGGACTGAACGTCGGCGTGGGCAGCGACGACACGCTGTATGCCCGCATCCCGGGCCGCGTCGAGTGGCGCGACCGTGGCCGGCTGGGCAAGTGGGTCAGCGTCGTCGAGCTGGAGTCCTGACGGGACGCCGCCAGCCGAGATCAGGTAGTTCCGTTTTGGAGCCGCCATGCGGGCCCCGGCCCCGGCGGCTCTTTTGCTGTCTGCGAACCGGAGAGGGCGATGTTTGTCGATGAGGCGCTGATTCGCGTGAAAGCCGGCGACGGGGGCAACGGCTGCGTCGCTTTCCGGCGGGAAAAGTACGTCCCGAGGGGCGGGCCGAGCGGCGGCGACGGGGGCCGCGGCGGGGACGTGGTTCTGGTGGCCAGCGAGCATCACAACACGCTGCTGCATTTTCGGTTCAATCCCGAGCACCGGGCCGAGCGCGGCCGCCACGGCGAGGGCAGCAACCGCACGGGGCGCAGTGGAACGGCGATCGAGGTCCCCGTGCCGGTGGGTACGCAGGTTTATGATGCCGATACGGGCGAGCTGCTGTGCGATTTCACCACGCCCGGGCAGCGCTTCACTGTGGCGCGCGGCGGCCGTGGCGGCCGTGGCAACCAGCACTTCGCCACGCCCACCCGGCAGGCGCCTGCGCACGCCGAGCCTGGCCAGCCCGGTGAAGAGCGCCGCCTGAGGCTCGTGCTGAAGTTGCTGGCCGACGTCGGGCTGGTGGGTTTTCCCAATGCCGGCAAGTCGACGCTGATCTCGCGCATCTCCGCCGCGCGCCCCAAGATCGCCGATTACCCCTTCACGACGCTGGAGCCGCACCTGGGCGTCGTGCAGATGCCCGATCTGCGCACCTTCGTCGTGGCCGACATTCCCGGACTGATCGAAGGCGCGCACGAGGGACACGGGCTCGGCATCCAGTTCCTGCGCCACATCGAGCGCACCCGCCTGCTGCTGCACCTGGTGGACGTGAGCGAAGCCAGCGGCCGCGACCCCAAGCACGACTTCGATGTGATCCTGGCCGAGCTGGCGGGCTACAGCGAGGAACTGGCGCGCAAGCCGATGTTCGTGGTGGCCACCAAGCTCGACGTGCTCAACGACCGGCGCCGCCTGGAGAGCCTGCGCCGCAAGGCGAAGAGGCGCGGGCTGCCATTCTTCGCCATTTCAGCCGTGACCGGGCGCGGGCTGAGCGAGCTCCTGCAGGCAGCCGCCGAGGCAGTCCTGACGGCGCGCGGCGGTTGACCAGCCGCCCGCGTCAGCGGGCGGACTCGTGGATCAGCGCCGACGGGCTGTAGGGCTTGCGTTCCGCCAGGTACTGCTGTTCGGAGAGCGCCCTGTAGACCTGGCCGGCGATGCCGCTGGCGACCGGGCCATTGACTGGGGCCCCGCCGGTGAGCAGCACGGTGACCACCAGTTTGCGGCCGCCGACGTCGTTGAAGCTTGAAAACCAGCCCAGATGCGTGCGCGCGTCGGTGCAGGTGCCCGTCTTGCCGAAGATCGGCGTCGACGGGTCGAAGGCGGCGCGGCGCGCCGTGCCGTAATCGACGGCGCCCATCATGCCGGGCAGGATGTCCTCGATCCGGGCGGCGATCTCGATCTGGCGCTTCAGCCGGGGAGTGAGCCGCTCGGCCTCTTCCAGCGTGCGAGGATGCTGGAGCCAGTACAGCGAACCTCCGTTGGCGATGGCCGAAACCAGCGCGGTGAGCTGGAGCGGGGTGATGGCGATGGCCTCGCCGAAACTGGTCATCATCCCGCAGGGGACGTCCTTGGGCTTCCACTCCGGCAGGATGCCGGGGCTTTCGCCGTCGATATCAAGACCGGATCTTTCGCCGAGGCCGAACAAACGGGCGTAATGATAGATCCGGTCGAAGCCCAGCTTCTCGCCAATGTCGAAGAAGAACTTGTTGTTGGAGCGCGCCAGGGCTTCCGTCAGATCCATGCTTTCGCGGCGCGTCAGCCGCAGGCGCGTCTCGCGGTCGATGATCCCCTCGTGCAGTCCGGCGACGGCGGCGACGAGCTTGATGGTGGAGCAGGGCTGGTAGGCGCCCGTGCGGGCCAGCTTCTGGTTCACCATCGCGAGGATGCGGCCGGTAAAGGGATCCGCCACCACGACGCTGCCGTTGTAGGGCCCGAGGGCCTCCACCGCGGCGCGGCGCACCACCGGATCCTCGCCGTCGGCCACATCGCCGAGGGTGGAATCGGCGTAGGTCGGCGTCGACCACGGGCTGTAGAAGCGCCGGCGTGTGCCTCGCACCCGCCGCTTGCGGGCAACGGCCAAGGCTCCTGTGCCTGGTGTGGCAGCGCGCGCGCGCACTGGCGCGGATTTCCTTCTTTTCGCCGAGGAGGCAGACCGCGAGGCAGGAGACGCCTTGGCTGCGGGCGGCTTGCGCGGCTTGGCATTCGCAGCCGGCGCTTCCTTGCTGCTGGTGCGCGAGACGGCTGCTTTCTTCTTGGCGCCGGAGGTGGCCTTTTGCGTCCCGGCAGGCAGCAGCGCAACAGTAAAGAACGCCAGGCAAATGAGACGAACCATTCTCTCTTCCTCTCGAATTTTGGTTTCGAGGCGGAAGACGCGCCCGGCGTCCCGCCCGGGTCAAACAAGACACACCCATTCTGTTGTATCGGCGGGCGGTTCGTCAAGCTGTAATCGTTCCACCGGCAGGCCGGAACCGCCGGCGCGCCGGTAGTAAGCTATGGGGGAGATGGCCATCCGGATTTCGATGGGTTCCTGGTCGTTCGCTTTCGGCCCTTATGCGGCCGCACCGAAGCCGCTGGAGGAAGTGGCGCAGCGGCTGGCGCGGGCCGGTTACGACGGCATCGAGCTGAACGGCTATCCGCCCCATGCGACTCTGGAGCGGTACCCCACCCGGGCGGCGCGGGCCGAACTGAAGGCGATGCTGGACGGGCTGGGGCTGGGCATCTCGGGCTATTCCGCGGATCTGAGCGCGTGGAATCCCTCGATCGAAGAGAACCGCGAGGTCTACCTCGACCGGTTCCGGCGCCTCGTGGAGCTGTGTCACGACCTGGGCAGCCCGATGATCCGCGTCGATACCGGCACGGCGCCCGGCGTGATGCCGGACCGGGAATATCACCTGGCGTTCCGGCGCGTGGCGGACCTGTGGCGGGACTGCGCGGAAGCGGCGCGGCAGGCGCGCGTCGTCATGGCCTGGGAGTTCGAGCCGGGCTTCGTGTTCAACAAGCCGTCCGAGGTGGCGGCGATGTACGAACTGGTGGGGCATCCGTGGTTCCGCATCCTGTTCGATACGGCGCACGCCTACATGTGCGCGGTCGTGGGGGCGCGCCAGCATGGTCCGAAGGAGACGCTGGAGGGCGGCGTGGCGGCGTTCATCGAGAAGCTGGGCGAAGCCATCGGCGCCGTCCACGTCATCGACAGCGACGGCACACTGTATGGGGACGACACGAGCCGTCACGTTCCCATCGGGCGCGGGCGCGTGCCGTGGCGCTTCGTGGCTCCGGCGCTGGCGGCGCTGCCGCGGGTGGAGTGGTGGTGCGCCGACCTCTGCTTTTACGAAGGCGCATGGGAGATGGTGGAAGAGAACCTGCGCGCCGGCCGGGAGCTGGTGGCGATGGCGCAGGGCGGGATCCCGGGCGGCGCGGTGCAAGGAGGCATGTGATGCGATTCGCGATTCTGGCTCTGCTGGCCGCGGCTGCGCCGGCGGGCGCGCAGCCCGCCTACGATTTGCTCCTCAGGGGCGGCCACGTGATCGACCCGAAAAACGGGATCAGCGCACGCCGGGACGTGGCGGTCGCCAAGGGGCGGATTGCGCGCGTGGCGGCGTCGATCGATCCGGCGCAGGCGGCTCGCGCCGTGGACGCTACAGGGCTTTATGTGGTCCCCGGCATCATCGACATGCACGTTCACGTCTACGCCGGCACCGGGCTCAAGGGCGTCTACACGGGCGATCTGAGCGTGTACCCGGACGGCTTCTCCTTCCGCACCGGCGTGACGACCATGGTGGACGCCGGCACCAGCGGGTGGCGCAATTTTCCCGACTTCCGCCAGCGGGTGATCGAGCGGGCCAAGACGCGCGTGCTGGCGTTTCTCAACATCGTCGGCGGCGGCATGGGCATCACGAGCGAAGACGATCCGGCAGACATGAGCCCGGAGGCGGCCATCCGCATGGCGCGCGAGAACCGGGACCTGATCGTGGGCATCAAGGTGGCGCACTACAGCAAGGAAGGGTGGCCGGACATCGACAATGCGCTGAAAGCGGCCAATGAGCTGAAGCTGCCCATCATGGTCGATTTCGGCTGGACCAACGAGCGGCGCAACCTGAAGATCCTGCTGGAGGAGAAACTCCGCCCCGGCGACATCTACACGCATTGCTACTCCGGGCATCGCGACGAGCTCCTGGAGGGCAAGACCAACCCGGCGATGTGGGCCGGGCGCAAGCGCGGCGTCCGGTTCGACGTCGGCCACGGCGGGGGCAGCTTCTACTGGAATATCGCGGTCCCGATGACGAAGGAAGGCTTTTGGCCGGACTCGATCTCGACCGACCTGCACACGGGCAGCATGAACGCGGGCATGAAGGACATGATCAACGTGATGTCGAAGATCCTGAACCTGGGAGCGCCGCTGGAGGATGTGATCCGGATGTCGACCTGGACGCCGGCCCAGCAGATCGGCCGCCCGGAACTCGGACACCTGAGCGAAGGCGCGGAGGCCGACATCACACTGCTCAGCCTTCAGAAGGGCCGGTTCGGCTTTGTCGATTCCGCCGGAGCGCGCCTGGACGGGGACCGCTGGTTGACGGCCGAAGTGACAATCAAGGACGGCGCTGTGGTCTGGGACCGTCTGGGCCGCGCGGCCACGGTGTGGGAGAAGTTCCCCTACAAGAAGCGCGAGAGGCCCAGATAGGCGCGAGCCTCAAAAGCGAAGGCGCAAACGGGCGATCGAGGCCGATGCCATGGCCATTTCCATCGTCTCCAGTTGATAGGCGGGCCCGAGGGCGAACAGCGCCGCGGCCGGGTGCCAGAGCACCCATGTGGGCCACATCCACCGGTCGGGCAACGCACCTTGTGCGTTCAGAGTGATCGCCAGGCTTCCGGCGCATGTGAGGAAGATGGCCCAGCTGTAGGCAGTCCAGCAACGTTCGATCAGGCCATGGCGAAGCGAGAGCTTGGCCCGGCGCAGGAAAATGGCCACGACGAAAAGCGCGGCGTAGAGCGGGTCGATGGTCAGATTCAGGAACAACAGGGGAGTGGGCCGGACGCGTGGATCGCCCAGCCAGCGGAACGCATTGAGCAAATGGCAGGCCAGCAGAATCGCCAGAACGGCCAGTACGAGGAAGTCAAAGGTACTGAGCTTCGGCAGCAGGCCCAACCGCAGGTAGGTTCGAAGCGCCAGCACGAGGCCGGTGATGAGCACAGCAGGGAACAGAACGCCGCCCAGGAGGCGCCCGAATTCGTCCAGTGCGGGCATCCAGGAATGGAGGTCGGGGAAGGGTCTCAGCGGGTTCAGCAGGATGTCGCGCCCGAGGATGTGGCGGACGAAGTGGGAGGCGGCCTGGATGGCGGCGGCCGTGGCCAGCAGGAGCCAGCTTTGCCGCATCGGCTCCTCCGGGCCGAAGAGAGAGACGACGCGGGCGGCTGTGAAGGCGCCGGACAGAGGGAACGCCACCAGCAAGAAAGCTCCAAACTCCTGGAACCAGAGATTGAGCGGTTGTGCGTCCCCGGTCTCGATCCAGCAGAAAATGAAAAGGATCCCGGTTATCGTGAAGCCCGCAGCTGTACTGAGGATCAGGGGCGGCCACGCAATCGGTTCGAGCCTCTTCATGGCAGTGCTCTATTTGTGCAGCGAATCCTTGGAGGAGCGGGTGCGCCGTGAAGCCAGACCTGAGATGCAAGAGGCGGCGCGGGCGCCCAAAAGAGCCTCCAGCACGTCGGCAGGAGTCTGACCGGGAGGGAGCGGCGCGCCGGCGTGGCCAGCCAGCCGCCCGAGGTAGGGCGTCAGCGCCTGCGGGGAAATGGCGCCCGTTCGCTGCGTTCCTTTCGATTTGCGAATCGTCTCGAGCAGCGCGGGCCAGTTCTGTCCCGCGCCGGCAGGGGCCTCGGCCGCTTTCTCAAACAGCGCCGCCACAGCATCCAGATCCCGCAGGAGCTCGTCGAACCGGCTGCGGCACCGCTGGCACTGCCCCAGATGGCGGACAGCGCGGCGCCGGGAGGCCCGGGGCAGGGCTCCCGCGTCGAAGGCCAACAGGGCTGTGTCGGACAGATGGGGCCGCAGGAGCCGTACCAGGAGCTGGCGCATCCGCCGGATCATTTTCTCCGCCTCTCATCTCGCAGATAACTTCTGGCCTTGTTCAGGGCGCGGGACATGAGGCGCGCAACGCTGCCGCCGCTGATGCCAAGAGTCTCGGCAATCTCATGGTACTTGAAGCCCAGACAGCGAAGCTGGAGGCACTCGAATTCGCGGGGCGAAACGCGCGAGCGGAGCTGCTCCAGCATCGCGGCGGGGCCTGTCTCCTGCTCGCCGGCGGCGATGCTCTCCACCAGCCGCACCCTGGGCTTCTGCCGCCGCGCCTCGTCCACCAGGAGATTCAGGATCACGCGCGCCAGCCAGGCCCTCGGCGTGCGGATCAGCAACCCGCGGCGGCGTTCGGCGTAGTAGCGCAGGAACGCCTCTTGCACGGCGTCCTCCGCCAGGGCGAGGTTGCGGCATTCAATCATGGCGAGCCGCACCAGCATCGGCGCGTGCGCCTGATACAGGACGCGAAGCTCTTCCAGCAGGAGCGCCTCCAGGTTCGCGGGCGCGGAGGCGAAAAGGTCGGCCTGGAGGAAGATGTCTGCGGGCTGCTCCGAAGCGGGGTCGTGGCTCATTACACGCCTTTATGAATTTTCCGCCATACGGAAGAAAAAGGCAATGGCCGGAAGGCCCAAAGGTAGGGCATTTTACCGAATTCAGGGCGGATATTGCCCTAGACGCCGGTGCGCCGTCAAGAATTGCCGGCCTCTTCCCGTCATGAGGTCGACGTGCGGGAAGAGACGCCCGCAGGATGAAGGGAGAAATGCCTTTGCGAGGGAACAGACAGCGGGGAAATGCAGCCGTTGAGACAGCCCTGATCCTGCTGCCGCTGCTGGCGCTGACGTATGCATTCATCGACCACGGGCTGGTGGTCTTCCTGCAGTCGACGTTCCAGCACGCAGTGAGAGAGGGTGTTCGATATGCGGTGACCTATCAGACGATCGGCGGGATGGGGCATGACGCCTCGATCCGGCAGATCGTGGTGGAACAGTCGATGGGTTTCCTGAGAGGGAAAGAAGACGCGGTGAAGATCCGGTATTTCGATCCGGTCACGTTCAACGAGGTGCCTGACAACGTGCCGGGAAACATCGTGGAGGTCTCCATTGAAGGGTACGAGCACCGCTGGCTGGCGGCACTGTGGCGCGCGCCGGGAGGGATCACTCTGGGTGCAAGGGCGGCGGACCGGATGGAGGGGCTGCCGACCGGCGCCTCGCCGCCACCGAGATAGCCGGGACAGGAGGATGGCCATGGCGCAGGAGAGCCTCCGAAAGTCGGAGAGGGGCAACGCGCTGATCGAGTTTGCGCTCGCGTTCGCGCTGTTGATGCCGCTGTATGTGTGGATGCTCGTCTTTGGCCTGGATCTGCGGCGGATGATGCAGACCGGGCAGGTGAGCCGCGACGCCGGGCATATGTACGCGCGCGGTGTGGACTTTTCGCTGGCGGGCAACCAGGAGGTGCTCGTGCGGCTGGCAGCCGGGATGAACATGACGCGCACCGGAGGCGCCGGGGTCGTGATCCTGACGCGGCTGTTGAAGGTCGGCGAGCAGGATTGCGCCGATGGCGGCATTTCGGTCGGTTCATGCACCAACCTGGGGCAGCCGGTGGTGACGCAACGGATCGTCGTAGGCAATGCCGGCCTGAAACCGAGCCTCGTGGCCACGCCGGACGGGGGACTGTTGCAGAGCGACGGATCGGTCATACCAAGCGACTACCTGACGAAACCGGGAGTGCGGGCGGAGAGTTTCAACGCCATCCTGAACCTGGCCGAGGGCGAAACGGCCTATGTGGCCGAGGCATGGTTTGAATCGCCGGTGAAAGACTTCCCGACCTTGAACAACAGGGGGCCTCTTTATGCGCGTACGATCTTCTGAGAAGCGCCGCGGCATAGCCATCGTGATGCTGGCTGTCAGCCTGGTGTTGATCCTTTTCATGGTCGCGCTGGCTGTGGATGCCTCCTACCTCTACACGGTGCGCGCCAAGCTGTCGATGGCGTGTGACGCAGCAGCGCTGGCGGCGGCCCGCTCGCTGAACGTGGGCCTCACAATGGCCGAGCAGGAGGACTCCGCGCGGGCCAGGGCGCACGCCTTCTTTGACGCCAACTTCCCGGACGGCAACCTGAACACGCGCAACCGGAGCGCGAGCGTGGCGGTGGAGGAGACGGCGCTGCGGACGCGCTCGGTAACGGTCTCCGCCCGCATGGATGCGCCAACGTATTTCATGCGGCTGGCGGGCATCCAGTCAATCCCGGTGGCGGCGACGGGCAAGGCCTCGCGCCGCGACGTCAACATGATGATGGTGCTGGACAGGTCAGGCAGCATGCAGAGCGCGGGCGCCTGCGAGCCGATGAAAACGGCGGCGCGGAGCTTCGTGTCCCGTTTCGCCGAGGCGCGTGACCGCCTGGGGATGATCACCTACAGCTCTTCGTGGCATTACGCCTATCCGTTGACAAAGAATTTCAAAACGCAGTCCCCGACGCTGGACTCCGTGATCAGCACCATTACCTGCGTGGGAGGAACCTCCACCGCCATGGCGGTGAGCGAGGCTTACAACCAGCTGTCCGCCATCGCCGAACCGGGCGCGCTGAACATCATCATGCTGTTCACCGACGGCATCCCCACCGGTCTGACTGCGCAGTTTCCGGTGAAAACAGCCATTGATTCCCGCTATGGCAACGGGGAAAACCGGAAAGTGGACGGCATCACCTACTACTACCCGAACACCGGCACGATCTACAGCATGGAACGCAGCGGGTGCCGCGACGCGGCCAACAGGAGCTACCTGCAATCCGGCTGGAACCCGCAGGACCGGGTGGGTGTGCTGGTGTCCAGCGGCGAAGGCACGGCCGGCACCGGCGCCACTTACGGCCTCATCCAGCCCTACGCTTCCACCATGACCGCCAGCGACCGCTCGATCAATGGCCCGTTGGGCGCGCTCGACAGCGGCGCGGGTTGCGCATTCGGGGCGGGCACGACGGACTTCAACCTCATGCGCTATGCGCGGCGGGACATCGCCCATATCCCGGATTTCGATCTGTACAACAACCGCACGGACTGCTGCTACCGCACAGTCTCCACCTTCACAAGCGGCCCCTATGCGGGCAGGATCCGGCCTGACCGGCCGTCTTCGGTCGGCGCCGCCGCCACCAACGCGACCGACAATGCCGCCAGGCGCATTCGCCAAAACATGGCCATGCCCACCATCTTTTACGTGATCGGGCTTGGCGATGTCGACTCGGTATTGCTGAAGCGTGTCGCCAATGATCCTTCCAGCCCCAGTTACAGCCGCGATGAACCCACCGGCCTTTACGTCTACGCGCCGGACAAGACCCAGCTGAACCAGGCGTTCGCGCGAATCGCCTCCGAGATCCTGCGCCTCGCCCAGTAGAGCCCTGCCAGCAGTTCCGGCGTCGCCGCCGGTGGCCTTGCCGTGCCAGGTGCACAATAATGGCACGGGAGGCGCAACATGACGAAATCCTGCATCGCCCTGCTGGTGCTCTGCCTGATTCCCTGCTCCGGGCAGAGCGGCCGCGAAATGGAGGAACTCAACTGGGCTGAATTCGCCGAGCTGGTGCCAGCGAAGATCCGGACGGTACTGCTGCCCACGGGCACGCTGGAGGCGCACGGCGTGATCCACAACGGGGCGGACAACACGGCGCCTGTGGACATCGCCCGCGCGATGGCGCCGCGGCTGAATGCGTTGATCGCGCCGCTCATCCCTTACGGCGTGACCGGCAGCCTGGACGGCTATCCTGGCACCTTTCAAATCTCCGAGGCGGCCTACAGGCCCTTTGTTGCCGAGGTACTGCGAGGTCTGGCGCGCAACGGGTTCCGCAACATCCTGGTCATCAACGGCCACGGCGGGCCGCAGACGGCCATCCTGAACGATCTGGCCGAGCAGGCCAGCCGCGAGCACCGCGTGCGCGTAATGGTGATCAACTGGTGGGCCGCGTGCGCCGACCAGACGCTGCGCGTCTTCGGGGAGGACGGCGGCCACGCCGGGTGGAACGAGACGGCGTTCGCGCAGGCCGCGCGGCCGAACCTCGTGCGTCCGGAACGTTACAGCCGTGAACTCGAGATCCCGCGCCCGGCGGCGGGAAGCTGGGCGGCGTTCCCGTTTCCGGCCCCGGTGATCCTCTACCAGCCGGGACAAGGGTCGGTCCGGTTTGACGGCGCCAAGGCAAAGGAGTATTTTCAGGCCGTGGTAGATTGCATGACGAAACTGGCAGAGGGGACGATTGAAAGATGGGAGCGCATGAACCTTTATCCCGCCGCGGGTTCGCCCGCGCCGCCGCGCTAGGCGCGGCGCTGCCGGTACTGACCGAACGGGCGCTGGCGCAGTTGAGCTACCCGGGCGAGGCGCCCCCGGACGCGGTGCTGCTGAACGCCAACGAAAACCCGCTGGGGCCGTGCGCCGAGGCGCTGGCGGCGATCGAGCGGGCGGCGCGCAACGGCGGGCGGTATCAGTTCGGCGAGACTCTGAGGCTGGCGAGGAAGGCGGCAGAACTGGAGGGCGTGCCGGAGGACAGCGTACAGTCGTTCGCCGGATCGAGCGATCCATTGCACCGGGTGGTGCTGGCGTTTTGCGGCCCGGGACGGGCGTTCGTCACCGCCGATCCCGGTTATGAAGCGGGAGAGCGCGCGGCCAGGTTCGTACAGGCGCCCGTGCACCGCGTGCCGCTGACCCAAGATTACGCGCACGACGTGGAGGGAATGCTGCGGGCGGCGGGCGGCGGGGCGGGGGTCTTTTACATCTGCAACCCGAACAACCCGACCGGGACGCTTACGCCGCGTCCGGCCATCGAGCACCTGGTGCGCGAAAAGCCGGCCGGCATCGTCGTGCTCATCGACGAAGCTTACATTCACTTCTGCGGCGCGCCCTCCTGCATGGACATGGTGCGCGACCGCAAGGATGTGTTCGTACTGCGGACGTTTTCCAAGGTTTACGGCATGGCGGGGCTGCGCGCCGGGCTGGCGTTCGCCCGCCCGGATTTGCTGGACCGCATCCGGCCCTACGGAACCGGCTTCCTCCCCGTGACGGGCATGGCGGGCGCCATTGCCAGCCTGGAGGCGAAACACGTGGTGGCCGAGCGGCGGGAGTATGTCCGGCGGGTCCGCGAGGACCTGATGGCCTGGCTGCGGAAGCACCAGATCGATTTCGTGCCCAGCGTGAGCAACAAGATCATGATCCGCACGGCGAAGCCGGGGCGCGAGGTGGCCGCGGCGATGGCGGCGCGGAAGGTGATCATTGGCCGCTCATGGCCCTCCTGGCCGAACCATGTGCGGGTGACGCTGGGAACCCCCGAGGAAATGGAGAAATTCAAGGCGGCTTTTCTTCCAGTGATTTCCTCCTGATTCGCGCCGCATTTTTCCGTCCGGTCCGGCCCCGGCGCGTCATACGTGTAAATCCTCCTGCTCTGCCTTTTTTGTTTACAAACATTCCTGGCCCGTGCGCGTAGATGACTACGAGCAGACAGGCGGGCCGAGCGCCCGCGGATCAAGAAGGAGGGCCGCTTCGATGACCTGGAGACACGTTTGCACGACGGCCGCCGTGGTGGTGCTCGCCCTGGGCGCGCTGGCTGGAGAGGCGCGCGCGGAGGGCCGCATCCTCCGGGCGGAAATTCCGTTCGATTTTCAGGCGGGAAATCATTTCCTGCCTGCGGGGACATACACCTTTGAGCACATGGCGATGAAGCCGGTGCTCGTCATTACCACGCCGCAGGGCCGGCAGATCGCCATGCTGACGCACCCGGCCGGAAAGGTGGAGGCGCCGCCCGCGCCGGGACTCGTCTTCGATCGCGAGGAAGGGGAGTACAACCTTGCCGAAGTCTGGGCGCCCGGGGCGGCGCACCGCGCCGGGGTGACGGCGCCGAAGAAGGCGGGTCCAGTAGCCGGCGCGAGACAGAGAGTGCGCATCGTGGCCACGCTGGCAGGGCGTTGAGGCCAGAAGGCTGACGCCGGATGGCTGGCAAGCAGCCTGCCGCGAGCCGGGCCTCCGGCCGCCGCGATGCAGACTGCCCTCGGGAGCGGGGCGGCCGCAGGGGCCGCCCCGCTTTTCTGCGTTTGGACGGGTTGCGTTTCGATTTTCTATACAATGAGAGGTTCCGGGCATCTGGATACACAGAGAGGCCCGGATGCCTGCGATCCACAGGGTCGTTTCAGGGAACAGCGGAGCGCACAAATGGGAACGATTGCGTTGAATGGCGGTCTTGAGAAGACCGCCTTTTTCTACAGGTCCGTTGTCGGCAAGAAGGTGATGATGGCGGCGACGGGCTGCGTGCTGTGCCTGTTCGTGCTCGGCCATATGCTGGGCAACCTGCAGATCTACCAAGGGGCGGAGAAGCTGAACCACTACGCGGCCTTCCTGCAAGGGCTGGGGGCGGGGCTGTGGGCGGTGCGGCTGGTGCTGCTGGCCTGTGTCGGGCTGCACATCCTCAGCGCCTATCAGTTGTGGCGCCTGAAGCTGGACGCGCGTCCGGTCGCTTACCTCAAGAAGGCCACTGTGGCCACCAGCTATGCGGCGCGGACGATGATCTGGAGCGGGCCGATTGTTCTGGCCTTCATTATTTACCACCTGCTCCACTTCACCACCGGTCAGGCGCACCCGGACTTCCGCCACGGCGACGTCTATCACAACGTGATCGCCGGCTTCCGCCAGCCGGCGGCGAGCCTCTTCTACATTGCCGCCAACATACTGCTGGCGATCCACCTTTACCACGGCGCCTGGAGCATGTTCCAGAGCGTGGGTGTGAACCACCCGCGCTACACGCCGTGGCTGAAACGGCTGGCGAAGGTCTATGCGTGGGTGATCGGCGCCGGCAACGTATCGATACCGCTGGCGGTGCTGACGGGCTTGGTGAAGTAGGCCGGGAGGGAGAAGGAATCATGTCGTTCCAACTGGATCCGCGGACCCCTTCGGGTCCGCTCGAGCATCGCTGGTCGAAGGCGAAGCAGGAGATGAAGCTGGTGAGCCCGGCCAACCGCCGCAAGTATACGGTGATCGTGGTGGGCTCGGGGCTGGCCGGCGGCAGCGCGGCGGCGACGCTTGGAGAGCTGGGCTACAACGTCAAGTGCTTCTGCTTCCAGGATTCGCCGCGGCGGGCGCACTCGATCGCCGCGCAGGGCGGCATCAACGCGGCAAAGAACTATCAGAACGACGGCGACAGCATTTACCGGCTCTTCTACGACACGATCAAGGGCGGCGATTTTCGCTCGCGCGAGTCGAACGTCTACCGGCTGGCCGAAGTGAGCGTGAACATCATCGACCAGTGCGTGGCGCAGGGGGTGCCGTTCGCGCGCGAGTACGGCGGCACGCTGGCCAACCGCAGCTTCGGCGGCGCGCAGGTGTCGCGCACCTTTTACGCGCGGGGCCAGACCGGGCAGCAGCTGCTGCTTGGCTGCTACCAGGCGCTGGAGCGCCAGGTGGACGCCGGGCGCGTCGAGATGTTTTACCGGCACGAGATGCTGGACCTGGTCGTGATCGGCGGGCGCGCCCGCGGCATCGTCACGCGCAACCTGGTCACCGGCTCGATCGACTGCCACGTGGCGGACGCGGTGGTGCTCGCCACCGGCGGCTACGGCAACGTGTTCTATCTTTCCACCAACGCCAAGGGCTCCAACGCCACGGCCGTCTGGCGCGCCTACAAGCGCGGAGCGGGGTTCGGCAACCCGTGCTTCACCCAGATCCATCCGACCTGCATCCCGCAGAGCGGCGACTATCAGTCGAAGCTCACACTGATGAGCGAGTCGCTGCGGAATGACGGCCGCATCTGGGTGCCGAAGCAGAAGGGCGACACGCGCAACCCGAACGACATCCCCGAGGAAGAGCGCGACTACTACCTGGAGCGGATCTATCCGGCGTTCGGCAATCTCTGCCCGCGCGACATCGCCTCGCGCGCAGCCAAGATGATGTGCGACCAGGGATACGGCGTGGGCCCCGGCGGCCGGGGCGTGTACCTGGATTTCAAGGAGGCGATCGGACGGCTGGGACGGAAGACGATCGAGGAGCGCTACGGCAACCTGTTCGAGATGTACGAGCGCATCACCGGCGAGGATCCCTACACGGTCCCGATGCGCATTTACCCGGCGGTGCACTACACCATGGGCGGGCTTTGGGTGGATTACAACCTGCAGAGCACGATTCCCGGGCTGTTCGTGCTGGGCGAAGCGAATTTCAGCGATCACGGCGCCAACCGGCTGGGCGCGAGCGCGCTGATGCAGGGCCTGGCGGACGGCTATTTCATCATCCCTTACACGATCGGGCATTTCCTGGCGCAGGTGAAGCCGGGCGACGTGAGCGCGGAGCAAGAGGAGTTCCGCGCGGCGCGCCAGGAGGTCGAGCAGCGCACCAGGCGCCTTCTCTCGATTCGAGGGAAGAAGACGGTGGACGATTTCCACCGCGAGCTCGGCAAGATCATGTGGGAGTACTGCGGAATGGCCCGCAACGCGGCGGGGCTGAAGCACGCGCTGGAGAAGATCCCCGGGTTGCGGGAGGAGTTCTGGCAGAACGTGAACGTCCCCGGAAGCGGGGAGGAGCTGAACCAAAGCCTTGAGAAGGCGGGGCGCGTGGCGGACTTTTTCGAGCTGGCCGAACTGATGTGCCTGGACGCCCTGGAACGCGAGGAGAGCTGCGGCGGGCACTTCCGCGAGGAGCACCAGACCGAGGAAGGCGAGGCGAAGCGCGACGACGAACGGTTCTGCCATGTGGCGGTGTGGGAGCACACGGGCGACGGCCAGCGGCCGGCGCGCCATGTGGAGCCGCTCAACTTCGAATTCGTGCATCTGGCGCAGCGCAGCTACAAGTGAGGAGCACAGGCGATGAAGATCATCCTGAACATCTGGCGTCAGAAGAATTCATCGAGCCCGGGCAAGATGGTGCGCTACGAGCTCGACCAGGTGAACGAGCACATGTCGTTCCTGGAGATGCTCGACGTGCTGAACGAGGAGCTGACGCGCAAAGGCGAGGATCCGGTGACGTTCGAGCACGACTGCCGGGAGGGCATCTGCGGCTGCTGCGGCTTCATGATCAACGGCATCCCGCACGGGCCCGAGCGGGGCACCACGGTGTGCCAGCTCCATATGCGCCACTTCCGGGACGGCGAGGAGCTGTGGCTGGAGCCGTTCCGGGCCAAGGCGTTCCCGGTGATCAGGGACCTGATGGTGGACCGGAGCGCGTTCGACCGGATCATCTCCGCAGGCGGCTACATCAGCATCAACACGGGTTCGGCGCCTGAGGCCAATTCGGTCCCGGTGAGCAAGCAGTGTGCCGACCGCGCCATGGACGCGGCCGCCTGCATCGGCTGCGGCGCCTGTGTGGCGGCGTGCCCGAACGCGAGCGCGTCGCTGTTCGTCTCGGCCAAGATTGCCCACCTCGGGCTGCTGCCGCAAGGGGAGCCTGAGCGCGACCGCCGCGCCCTGCGCATGGTGCTGAAGATGACGGAAGAGGGCTTCGGCTACTGCACCAACACGGGCGAGTGCGAGGCGATCTGCCCGAAGGGCGTGAAGATCGAAAACATTGCCCGCATGCACCGCGACTTCACGAGGGCCGTGGCGCTGTTCCGTGAAGAATCCAAGGTGGGCGGCGCGGGCTGAGCGGCCGGGCGCCGGATTCCGGGCAGAAAGGTCGAAAAACGGGGCTGCGCGGTGCTATTCTGGCATCGTGAAGCGGCCCTGTCTGCTGTTGCTGCCCCTGTTGGCCTTCACGCTTCTGGCGCCTCCCGCGGCTGAGTCTGCGGCACAGACGGCTGCCGGCAAGCCGGCCGTGAAACAGGGCAACGCAGCCAGCAAAGGGAAGAAGTCTTCCACGCGGCGGCGCACCGGGCGCAAGAAGGCCGCCACCCGGCAGGCACGCGGACAGCAGCAGCCCGAACCACAGCGGATCCGGCAAATCCAGCAGGCGCTCGCCGAGCGCGGTTACGCAGTGGAGCCCACGGGCGTGTGGGACGCGGCCACGGTGGAGGCGCTCAAGAGGTTCCAGGAGGATCACAACATCCGGAACCTGACCGGCAGGGGCAAGCTCGACCCGCTGACCCTGATCGCATTGGGCCTGGGACCGCCGCAAAGCCGCACCGCGCCATCCGGCACGGCGGCTGCCGAACCCCCAAGGGAAGGAAACCGACCATGATCATTGGCGTACCCCGTGAAGTGAAGGACCACGAATCCCGTGTCGGGCTGGTGCCGCACGGCGTTACCGCGCTCGTGGAAGCCGGCCATCAGGTGGTGGTGCAGACTCGCGCCGGAAGTCTGAGTTCGATCACCGACGAAGAGTACCTGCAGGCGGGCGCGCGCATCGCGCCGACGGCGGCCGACGTCTGGAACGCCGCCGACATCATCGTGAAGGTCAAAGAGCCGCAGCCCTCCGAATACGGATTTTTCCGCGAAGGGCTGACGGTGTTCACGTACCTGCATCTGGCCCCGCTGCCGGAGCTGACGCAGAAGATGCTGGAGACGAAGGTGACCGGCATCGCCTACGAGACCATCCAGGAAGAGGACGGCTCGCTGCCGCTTCTGACGCCGATGAGCGAAGTGGCCGGCCGCATGGCGGTGCAGATCGGCGCCCAATATCTGGAGGCGCCCAACGGCGGCCGCGGCGTGCTGCTGGGGGGCATTCCGGGCGTCGCTCCGGGCAATGTCGTGGTGCTGGGCGGCGGCGTGGTAGGCCACAATGCGGCGCGCATCGCCCACGGGTTCGGGGCGAGCGTCACGATCATCGACAAGAACCTGAACCGCCTGCGCGAACTGGATGACATCTACAACGGCGGCGTGATCACTCTGGCATCCAACGCGTGGACCATCCGCGAATCGCTGCGCCAGGCCGATCTGGTGATCGGCGCCGTGCTGATCCCCGGCGCCAGCGCGCCGAAGCTCGTGAAGCGCGAGATGCTCCAGGTGATGAAGCGCAACTCCGTGATTGTGGACGTGGCGATCGATCAGGGAGGCTGCTGCGAGACTTCCCGCGCGACCACGCACACCGATCCGGTCTATTTCGTGGACAACGTCCTGCACTATTGCGTGTCGAACATGCCGGCAGCAGTTCCGCACACTTCCACCTATGGGCTGACCAACGCCACGTTCCCCTACCTGATGCAGCTGGTGCAGCACGGCGTGCATGAGGCGATCGCATCGAGCCCGTCGCTGGCTCTGGGCGTCAACACCTACAAGGGCTGTTGCACGCATCCGGCGGTGGCGGAGTCCCAGGGGATCCCGTACACGGAATTGGCGAAGCTGCTCTGATCAGGCAACTGGCTGCCGCGCCTCGCCTTCCGCAGCCGGCGGGGGTGCGGCGCTTTCCGCTTGCGCGGGCTGACGGGGGCTGTTGAGCTGCGTTATGGTAGAGATTCCCCCGTCCATGGCACGCATTCATCCTTTCCGCGCCCTTCGTTACACTCCCCGCGCGGGCGATGCAGAACAACTCGCCACGCTGCCCTATGACGTCATTCCAGAGGAACTGGAGCGCAGCTACAAGGCGCGAAGCCCGTACAATTTCGCGCACCTGATCCTGCCTCGCGGCGATTACGCGGGCGCGGCAGCGCGGCTCGACGAGTGGCGGCGCGAGGGGATCGTAGCCACCGACGATGAGGAAGCTGTATTTGTTTACGAGCAGGAATTTCCCGCGCCGGGCAGCGGCGAGAGGCTCGTGAGGCGCGGATTCATCGCGCTCGGCGACACCGAGCCATACGGGCAGACAGTGTTCCGGCACGAGCGCACGCTGAGCGGCCCGAAGGAGGATCGCTTCCGTCTGCTGGAAGCCACGCGTGTGCAGTTCGATTCGATCTTCATGCTCTTTCCCGATCCGGATCTGGCGGTGGAGCGGATGCTGGCGGAGGCCGCGGCGCAACCGGCGGAGATCGAATACGAGGACCACCAGCAGACGAGCCACCGGCTGTGGCGGGTGACGGATGCGGCGTGGATCGGGGCTCTGAAGGCGGCGATGGCGGACAGAAGACTTCTGATCGCCGACGGGCACCATCGCTACGAAACGGCGCTGCGCATGGGGCAGGCGCGGACGATGATGACCTTTGTGGCGCTCGAGTCGCCCGGCTTGCGCTGCTTCGCCACGCACCGCCTGGTGCATTCCCTGCCGCAGTTTGAAGCTGCGGTATTCCTCCGGGCGCTGCCCAACGCCGCACCCGGCGCCTGGCCGGTGGCCTCGCCCCCGGGGCATGTGCGGATCGGCGTGGCCGCCGCCGCGGGCGAGTTTCATACGGACATCCCGGCGCAGGAAGGGGCGCTGAACGTGGTGGTGTTGCAGGAGTCGATCCTGTCGCCGCTGCTCGGATTGACGCCCGAGCGGGTGGCCGAGGGCGGGCATCTGGCTTACACGCGCTCCCCTGCAGAGGCGCGGGAGGCGGTGCGCGCGGGCCGGGCGCAGATCGCCTTTCTGCTGGAAGACCTGCCCGTGGAGGGGCTGGCCCGGGCGGCATTCGCCGGGCAGGTGCTGCCGCAGAAGTCGACGTACTTCTATCCCAAGCTGGGTTCCGGGCTGGTGATGTACGAGCTGCCCGGGTGACGCGCGGCGCGTCATGATGGGAGTGCAGCGGGCGCGCCATGAAACAGGAATGCGCTGGACAGCGTGAGGCCTGGACGAGACGGGCGTGGCTTGTGGCGGCGGGCGCTGCGAGGCAGGCGGCGCCGTTCGAAGCCGGGCAATTGCTGGTGGCTTCGCCATCCATGCGGGACGTGGACTTCGCGCGGACGGTGATCCTGCTGTTCCGGGTTTCCAGTGAGGCGGCGATGGGCCTGATGCTGAACCGGCCGCTGCCTCGCCGCTCCGGGGAGCCGCAGATGTATGCGGGCGGGCCGGTGCCGCATGGCGTGCGTTCGCTGCTTCCGGAGGAATCCGATGCGGGGGCGGCGAGGCTGTGCCCGGGCGTGTGGATGGTGTCCGGAAGGACGCGCTCGCCCCGGGGACGGATCTACGTCGGTTACACGGGCTGGACGGTGACGCAACTCCGGCAGGAGTGGATGCGAGGACTGTGGCGGGTGATGCCGGGCGACGCCCGCGCAGTGTTCGACCCCGAACCGGAGCGGCTGTGGCAGCGGCTCCTGGGGCGGTAGGCGGGGCGGCGGCGATAATGGATTTGTGTCGAGAGCCATCGGTTTGATTGCGGTTTTCCTGCTGGCCGGCGCGACGGCGCGCGCGCAGGCGGTGATGGACGGCTTGAACGCCACGGCGTGGGTGCAGACGTCGGTGGAGTACCGCGCCTGCGCGTTGCAGGCGTGGCGCTCGGCGCGGCTGTCGCTCGAGCGCGCGCTGAAGGACAAGCGCTGGACGGCGGCGCTGGAACAGCCGGGCGACGCGCGGCGGTTGCCGCCGGCGGTGATCGTGGACATTGACGAGACGGTGCTCGACAACTCGCCCGGGCAGGCGCGGTTCCTGCTGGAAGGCGACGGGCGCTATTCGCAGAAGCAGTGGGAAGAGTGGACCTCCGAGGCGCGTGCAGAGCCGGTGCCTGGGGCGGTGGAATTTCTGAAAGCCGCCTCGGCGCGCGGCGTGACGGTGTTCTATATCTCGAACCGCGGGCAGCAAGAGGCGGAGGCGACGCGCCGGAACCTGGTGGGGAAGGGCTTCCCGTTCCGCGAGCAGGTTGCGAAAGCCCTCGGCGACGCTTTGCTGTTGCGCGGCGAGCGCCCTGAGTGGACTTCGGACAAGAGTTCGCGGCGTGCGGCGGTGGCGGCGCATTACCGCGTGCTGCTTCTGTGCGGGGACGACCTGAACGATTTCTTCCCGGCGCGGCTGAAGCCGGAAGAGCGCGCGGGGAAGGCGCGCGCCTATGATGCGTGGTGGGGCGAGCGATGGATCATCCTGCCGAACCCCATGTACGGTTCCTGGGAAGATGCGTTGTACGACTACGACCGAACGCTGAAACCCGCCGAGGTGCAGCAGCGGAAGCTCAAGGCGCTGCGGACGCGGTGATGCGGGCTGCACGCCGCGCCGCGGGGACGGGAGCGCGGGAGTTGCGATGAAAAGGGAACGCCGCACGGTGCTGTTGGCGGCGGCCATTGCTGCCGCCGCATGGCTGTTGGCGGCGGTGTTTTCGTTCACGGCGCTGGGCGGGCAGTTCGACAACAACGTCTACGATTTCCTGTTCCGCGCTTCGCCGCCGCGTCCCGCCGCATCGCCGGCGGAACTGGTTGTGTTCGATGAGCGGACGTTCCAGCGGTTCGGCGGCATCCGGAGATTGCGCGAGAATTTGGCGCGGCTGCTCGAGCGGATCGCGGAGGCGAAGCCCGCCGCCGTGGCGGTGGACGTGACTTTGGCCGACCCGGGCGACCCCTCGGAGGACGCGCGTCTGGCGGCGGCGTTTGCGAGGACGCCGGGGCTGGTGCTGGCTTGCGAGATGCTGCCGGACGGCACTGGCTGGCAGGATCCGATCGAAACGTTCCGGAGGCACGCGGAGGCGGTGGGGCACGTCTCGACGCTGGCCGGGCCTTATGATGACGTGAACCGGCGCATTACGCTGGAGCGCGTGGCAGGGCGGGTGCGGCGGTGGGCGCTGTCGCTGGAAGCGCTGCGCGTCTCTACCGGGACAGCGGAGATCGTGGCTTCGCCTGCCGACGTGGCGGTAGGCGCACGGGTGATCCCGTCGCGGTGGGACGAGGGACGCCCCCTCCGGGTGCGCTATGCGGAGCGCGGCATCCCCGTGGTTTCTGCGGCAGATTTGCTGGGCGGCGGAGCGGCAGGCGCGCTGGCGGGCAAGGTGGTCTTCGTCGGAGTGACCGCGATTTCTGCTGCGCCGGACCGGCTGTTCACGCCGCTGTCGCGCGGGCTGCCGGTGGCGGGCGTCGAGATCCACGCGCAGGCGTTCCAGACGATGCACGCCGGGGCATATCTGGCCGACGCGCCGCTGTGGGCCACGCTGCTGGCGGCTTTGCTCGGTGCGGCACTGATCGTGATGCCGCTGTCCCTGGCGATGCGCTGGCATGGGTGGGCGGCTGCCGCGGTGGTTCTTCTCGTCCTGCACGCGGCGCCGTGGATTTGTTTCAAACAGGATCTCGTCGTTCCGGCCTCGGCGCCGGTGGCGGCGGGCTGGCTGGCGATGGCGGGCGGGGGCGCCTTCCGCTACTTCTTCGTGCGGCGGCGGCTGGAAGCCAGCGAGGCCGCCACCAGGCGCTACCAGCAGGCGTTCCATTTCGTCGCGCACGAGATGCGCACGCCGCTCACGGCCATCCAGGGATCCAGCGAGCTGATCTCGCGCTACAACCTGCCGGAGGCGAAGCGGCGCGAGCTGAGCCAGATGATCCACAGCGAATCGAAACGGCTGGCGCGGATGATCACAACCTTTCTGGACGTGGAGAAGCTGAGCGCCGGGCAGATGGAGCTGCGGATGTCGGACGTGGATCTGGCCGTGCTTGTGGAGGGCTGCTGCCGGCGCGCTGCGCCGCTGGCCGAGCGCAAGCGCATTGCGCTCTCCAACCGCGTGCCGGACGGGTTGACGCTGCGGGCGGACGCGGAATTGCTTGAATACGCCGTCTACAACTTGGTCACCAACGCGGTGAAGTACTCGCCGGAGGAGACGGAGGTCGTGATCGGCGCGGCGGCCGAGGACAGCGTTGTGCGGATGTGGGTGGCAGACCAGGGCATCGGCATGGACGAGGCCGAGGTGAAACAGCTGTTCCGCAAATTCTACCGCACGAGGCGCGCCGAGGAGTCGGGCGAGGCGGGAACGGGGATCGGCCTGTCGATCGTGCGGCAGATCGTGGAGCTGCACGAGGGTTCGATCGGCGTCCGGAGCGCGCCCGGCAAGGGTTCCACGTTCACCGTGGTGCTGCCTGCACGCTAAACTGGACTTCTGGCATGACCCCTCTTCTGCTGGTGGAAGACGACGCTGCCGTGCGCTCGACGCTTGCGACCTTCCTGGAACTGGAAGGCTATGCGGTGGAGGCTGTGGCGTCGACGCGGGAGGCGCTGGAGCGTCTGGCGCGGGGCGCGTATCCGCTGGTGGTGAGCGACATCTACATCGACGACCGCACCGGGATCGACATTCTGCACGCGGCGCGGCAATCCTCGCCACAGGCGAAGGTGATCCTGATGTCGGCGCGCGGCAGCATGGAGACGGTGATGGCTGCCACCAGGGGCGGCGCCTACGATTACATCGCCAAGCCCTTCGAGCTGGACGAGCTGCTGAAGATCCTGAAACGCGCCGAGGGTGTCGCTGCCGAAGATGACGACGAGGTGGAGCCGGAAGAGCCGCTGCCGACGGAGATGATCGGCAGCGCGCCGAAAATGGTGGAGATCTACAAGACGATCTCGCGCGTGGCGCCCACCGAGGCGCTGGTGCTGATCGAGGGCGAGACGGGCACCGGCAAGGAGCTGATCGCGCACATGATTCACTCCAATTCGCCGCGCGCCTCGATGCCGTTCATCCCCGTCGATTGCGCCTCTCTGGCGCCCACGCTGATCGAAAGCGAGCTCTTCGGCGCCATGCGCGGCGCCTACACGGGCGCGGACCGGGATCGCACGGGCGTGTTCGAGGCGGCCAACGGCGGCACCGTATTTCTGGACGAGATCGGCGAAATCGACCTGAATTTCCAGCTGAAGCTTTTGCGCTTTTTGCAGGAAAAGGAAGTCCGGCCGCTGGGCTCCTCGCGCCCGAAAAAGGTGGACGTGCGCATTCTGGCCGCGACCAACCGCGACCTGAGGAAGATGGTGGAGGAGGGGAAGTTCCGCGAGGATCTCTGGTACCGGCTGGACGTGGTGCGGATCCTGGTGCCGCCGCTGCGCGAGCGGCGCGGCGACATCCCGCTGCTGGCGGCGGCGTTTCTGAAGCGCTACAACGAACGCTACGGGCTGGACGCGCGGATCACGGAAAGCGGCCTGCGGGCGCTGAGCGAGTACGACTGGCCGGGCAATGTGCGGCAGTTGCAGCACATGATCGAGCGGCTGGTGATCCTGGCGCCGGGCGGGAGGATCACCGAGGATGCGGTGGAGGAGGCGATCCGCGCCTCGAGCCCGAAAGAGGAGCCGGGCGAGACGCTGGCCGAGGCGGAAGCCGAGCAGATCCGCAAGGTGCTGGCGGCGACGGGCGGCAACAAGAGCCGCGCGGCGCGCATTCTGGGCATCGAGCGCAAGACGCTGTACCGGAAGCTCGAACGGATGGGGCTGGCCTGAAAGGCCGCGCTACACTGGGGTTGTCGGATCCTCCATGAAATCACGGATTCACGGGACAACCATTCTGGTGGTGCGCCGCAACGGCAAGACGGTCATGGCCGGCGACGGGCAGGTGACGCTTGGCGCCGAAGTGCTGAAGGCGCGGGCCAACAAGCTGCGGCGTCTGCACAAGGACAGGATCGTGGCGGGCTTCGCCGGCTCCACGGCGGACGCCTTCGCGCTGTTCGCGCGCTTCGAGTCGAAGCTGGAACAGTTCAACGGGAACCTGCCGCGCAGCGTGGTGGAACTGGCCAAGGACTGGCGCACGGACCGCGTGCTGCGTCATCTGGAGGCTCTGCTGCTGGTCGCCGACGGCGAGCACGTCTACCTGCTCAGCGGCAATGGCGACGTGATTGAGCCGGACTCGGACTGCGCCGCCATCGGCAGCGGCGGCACCATTGCGCAGGCGGCGGCGCGGGCTCTGCTGGAGAACACGGATCTGGATGCGCGCGCCATTGCCGAAAAGGCGATGACGATCGCCGCCGACATCTGCATTTACACCAACCACAATTTCCAGATCCAGGAGATCGGCTGACAATGGTGCTCTATCTTCCGGGCGACGCCAGCCGGGACGAGCCGCTGCTGGACGAGCTGACGCCGCGGCAGATCGTTGCCGAGCTCGACAAGTATGTGATCGGGCAGGCGGAGGCCAAACGCGCCATCGCCATCGCCCTGCGCAACCGTATCCGCCGGCAGAAGCTGGAAGCGGAGATCGCCGAGGACGTGATGCCCAAGAACATCCTCATGATCGGCCCCACGGGCGTGGGCAAGACGGAGCTGGCGCGGCGGCTGGCCAAGCTCTCCAACTCGCCCTTCCTGAAGGTGGAGGCTTCGAAGTTCACCGAGGTGGGCTACATCGGGCGCGATGTGGACTCGATGATCCGCGACCTGGTGGAAGTGGCCATAGACATGGTGCGCGAGCAGAAGCTCGACGAGGTGGCGGATCGCGCCGAAGAGCTGGCCGAAGAGCGGTTGCTCGACGCGCTGATGCCCGCTTCGCCCGAGCCGAGCGAATCGGCCGAGCGCACCCGCGAGAAGCTCCGCGAGCGGCTGCGCGCCGGACGGCTGGACGACCGCATGGTGGAGATCGAGGTGAAGGAGCGCGCCCCGGCGTTCGAGATCTTCGGCAACACGGGCAGCGAGGAGATGGACATGAACCTGCGGGAGTTTCTCCCGCAGTTGTTCGGCCCCCGCACGACGAAGCGAACGATGCGCGTCTACGAGGCGTTCGACTATCTGGTTCAGGAGGAAGAGAACAAGCTGATCGACATGGACCAGGTGACGCGCACGGCCATCGAGCGCGTCGAGCGAAGCGGCATCATCTTCCTCGACGAGATCGACAAGATCGCCGGGCGGGAGTCCGGCCACGGCCCCGACGTCAGCCGCGAGGGCGTGCAGCGCGACATCCTGCCGATCGTGGAGGGCACGACGGTGAACACCCGCTACGGCTTCGTGCGCACGGACCACATCCTGTTCATCGCCGCCGGCGCATTCCACGTCTCCAAGCCCAGCGATCTGATCCCGGAACTTCAGGGCCGGTTCCCGATCCGCGTGGAGCTGAAATCGCTCACTGAGGACGATTTCGTGCGCATCCTCACCGAGCCGAAGAACGCCCTGACGCGCCAGTATGCGGCGCTGATGGAGACGGAAGGGATCCGCCTGACGTTCACGCCGGATTCGATCCGCGAGATGGCGCGGTTTGCGCGCGTTGTGAACGAAAACAGCGAGAACATCGGCGCGCGGCGCCTCCACACGATCATGGAGAAGGTGCTCGAGGAGATCAGCTTCGAGGGGCCCGATTTGCGCAAGAAGAAGGTGACGATCGACGCCGCATACGTGCGCAAGCAGTTGTCGGGCATCGTCGAGGACCAGGATCTGAGCCGCTACATCCTGTGACCGCTCCGCGCCGCTTCCTGCCCTGCCTCGCCGCCGCTCTTCTGGGCGGCTGCGGATACACGGGAGATCCGCTCCCCCCGGCGCTGATGATTCCGGAGGCAGTGCAGGACCTGAGCGGGTTCCAGCGGGGCGAAGCGGTGTTGTTGCAGTTCACGGTTCCGCAGAAGACCACCGAGGACCTGCTGTTAAAGGCGCCTCCTGAGATTGAACTGCGAGCCGGCGAGAATCCGCAGGGCGGCTTCGACATGGGCGCCTGGCTGGCAGGAAGCGTGCGGCTGCCTGCTCCGGAGGTGCGCGAGGGTGTGGCCCGGCTGAGCGTGCCGGCGATGGCATGGGCAGGCAAGGAGATGGTTTTTGGGGTGAGGACGAGGGGGCCGCGCGGCAGATTCTCGGAGTGGTCGAACCTGCTCGTGCTGAGGATCATTGCGCCGCCCGCGACGCCGCGCGGGCTGCGCGCGGAAGGGACCCCGGAAGGCATCCGCGTGACGTGGGAAGGCGAGGGCGCGCGGTGGCGTGTGTTTCGCAAGTCAGACGCGGAGTTCGAACAGGCGGGGGAGGTGGAGCAGCGGGAATGGCTGGACCGCGGCGCGAGGTTCGGACAGGCCTACGAATACGCGGTCGAGCAGGTGGCGCAAACCGGTGCGGCGCCGGCGTTGAGTGAACGCACGGCGCCGGTGCGGATCGAATACGAGGACACCTTCCCGCCCGCTCCACCTGCCGGGCTTCGGGTGCTGGCGGGGACGGGCTCGATCGAACTGAACTGGGACCGGAACCGCGAGGAGGATTTCCGCGCCTACCAGGTGTGGCGCGCCGAGGAGGACGGCGAGTTGCGACGGCTCGGCGAGCCGGGTCCGTCGTCGACGTTCAGCGACCGCACAGCGGTGCCGGGCAAACGCTACCGCTACGCCGTGTCCGCCATCGACGAGAAGGGCAATGAAAGCCGCCCCTGCGAGCCGGTGGAAATCGTCGCACCATAGAAGAGATGCCCTACTACGCCAGAATTGCCCGTGACCCCGCCGTGCCCATGAATGCGCCTGACCATCATCCGGGCGTGCTGGGCGGGCGGCTGGAAGGGAACCGTTTCGTGACGCCCGCAGGCGCCAGCTACCGGGTGGACGATGTGCGCTTCCTGCCGCCCGTGTGTCCGTCGAAGATCGTCTGCGTGGGCAGGAACTACGCGGAGCACGCCCGCGAGCTCGGCAACGAGGTGCCTTCCGAGCCGCTGCTGTTCCTGAAGCCGCCGTCTTCCCTGAACGGGCACCGCGCGCCCGTGGTGCGGCCCCGCGGCGTCGAGAAGCTCTCTTACGAAGGCGAGCTGGCGCTGGTGGTGGGGCGGCGGGCGCGCCGCGTGAGCGAGGCCGAGGCGTGGGAGGTCGTGGCGGGCTACACGGTGCTCGACGACATCACCGCGCGCGACTGGCAGAAGAAGGACGGGCAGTGGACGCGGGCCAAGGGCAGCGACACGTTCTGCCCCGTGGGTCCGTGCTGGGTGCCGAAGGAGCAGGTGCGGTTCGAGGATCTGCGCATCATATCCCGGGTCAACGGCGAAGTGCGCCAGGACGCTTCCGTCACCGGGATGATCTTCGGTGTGCCGCAGCTGATCGCCTATATCACGTCGTTCCTGACGCTGGAGCCGGGCGACCTGATCGCTGCCGGGACGCCGCCGGGCGTAGGCGCCGTGGAGCCCGGAGACGTGGTGGAAGTGGAGATCCCGGGCCTCGGCAGGCTGGAAAACCGCATCGTCGAGGATACGGATCCGGCGAAAAAGGTGTAAAACAATCTCATATGGATGTGATTTGGGCCGATCCCCGCCTGGCGGGCGGCTTGCTGGCCGGGGCCGGGCTGGTGGCGCTGGCCGCGTGGATCGTCTACCGCAGGCGGTTGACGCCCGCGGAGAAGGAGAGGCGGAGGCGCGTGGCGCTGAACCGCTGGCAGCGGACGGTGGAAGGCCTGGTGCTGGACGCCGGGACGGACCTGATCCACTACCAATACGAACTGAGCGGCGTGGCCTACTTCGCCTCGCAGGACGTCTCCGCGCTGCGGGCGCTGCTGCCGGAAGACCCGGCGCGTCTGGCAGGACCCGTGAATGTGAAGTATGACCCGCGCAATCCGGCCAATTCGATCGTGCTATGCGAAGACTGGTCGGGGCTGCCGGGAATTGTGATCCGGAAGGAGAGGTTGGATGCAAATCAGGAATCCGGGATGGAAAGGCTGGGCGGCGGCTGCGCTGTTGCTGGCGCTGGGCGCCGGGCTGCAGGCGGCGGCCAATAAGTACGGCAAACCGAAGACCGTCCTGCATGTGGTGACGCTGTACTACCGCGACGGCACGACGGAAGAGCAGAAACAGGCGGTGCTGGAAGGCGTCGAGAAGATGGCCGCCGAGATTCCGGGCGTCCGCAACATCTGGCTGAAGCCGATGAAGGTGCAGGGCACGCGGGCAGAGCGGCAGGCGGACGGCTCGTTCCGCATGCGGCCGATGACCGACGCCTTCGTGATCGAGTTCGAAAACGAAGCCGCGTTCAAGGCGTACGAGGACCACCCTGCGCACCGCGCGTGGGCCGACAACATCTACTTGCCGATCCGCGGGTACTCCTACACGCACGACATCACGAACTGAGGCGCGCCCGGCGGCGCGGCAGCCCGGCTCCGGGATTGTATTCTGGAGTTTATGTACAGAAGGCTGTTCCTGCTGGCGCTTTCCGCCGCCGCTGTTTTTGCGCAGAAGTTCGAGTTCTGGCCCGGGGCCCAATACGAGGCCGGCATTCCCACTGTGGAGAAGACGCTGGGCTTTGAGCCGGGCACGCGCCACGCCACGCCCGAAGAGATCGTGCGCTACTTCGAGGCGCTGGCTGCCGCCGCACCCTCGCGCATCAAGCTCTTCGATTACGGCCGGACGTGGGAGGGGCGGCGCCTGTTTTATGCGGCCATCTCCTCGGAAGACAACATCCGCAGGCTGGCCGAGATCAAAGCCGCGCAGCAACGGCTGGCGGACCCGCGCAAGACGCCCGAAGCGGAGGCGATGAAGCTGGCCGCCTCCTCGCCGTCGGTGCTCGCGCTGATGTACGGGGTCCACGGCAACGAGATCTCCTCGCCCGACGCGGCGCTGCTCACCGCCTATCACCTGCTGGCGGCGCGCAACGACGCGATGATCGAACAGGTTCGAAAGAACGTCGTCGTGCTCCTCGATCCGCTGCAGAACCCCGACGGCAGGGCGCGCTTCATCCACAATTTCGTGACGAACCTTGGGCTGGAGCCGGACGAGCACCCGTCGGCGGCCGAGCGCGCCGAGCCCTGGCCCGGCGGGCGCTCGAACCATTACCTGTTCGACATGAACCGCGACTGGTTCGCCCTCACGCAACCGGAGACGCTCGGGCGCGTGCGTTACTTGCGGGAATGGCTCCCGCACGTGGTGGTGGACCTGCATGAGATGGGGGCCAACTCCACCTACTTCTTCACGCCCGGCGCGCCGCCTTACAACCCGCACATCACGGCGGAGCAGAAGAAGCAGATGCAGTGGTTCGGGCAGAACAACGCGAAGTACTTCGACCGCGCGGGCTGGCCCTACTTCACGCGGGAAGTCTTCGACGAGTTCTACCCCGGATACGGCGCCTCCTGGCCGTGGTTCTACGGCGGCATGGGCATGACGTACGAAAACGCCAGCGTGCGCGGACTGGTGGTTCGGCGCTCCGACGACACGCTGTACGGCTATCAGGAGAGCGTGCGGAAGCACTTCGTCGCATCCATTGCCACATGCGAGACAGCGGCGCAGCGCCGCGCGGAGTTGCTCGACAGTTTCTGGCGTTATCAGGTGACGGCGGTCGAGGAGGGCAGGAGCGAGCCGGTGAAGGAGTACGTGCTGGCACGCCGCGGCGATGCGAGCGCCGCCGACAAACTGGCAGGCATCCTGGCCGAGCACGGCATCGAGGTGCGGCGCGCCGGCGCAGATTTCGAGGCTGGCGGGAAGAAATATCCTGCCGGGTCCTACCTGGTGAGCGCGGCGCAGCCGCGGAAGCGCCTGATCCGCGTGCTGCTGGAGAAGAGCGTCCCGATGGAAGAATCGTTCGTGAAAGAGCAGGAGCGGAGGCGGAAGAAGGGACTGCCGGACGAGATCTACGACGTCACCGGCTGGAGCCTGCCGCTGATGTTCAACGTGGAGTGCGACGGGCTGGCAACGCCTGCCACGGTGGCTTCCACGCCCGTGACGGCGCCCTGGCGCCCGAAGGGATCGGTGAGCGGCCGTGCCGAGGTGGCGTATCTGGTGCCATGGGGGACTCAGGCTGCCGGGCGGTTCCTGGCCTCGGCGCTGCGCGGCGGGCTGCGGGTGCTGACTGCCAACAAGGCGCTCACGCAGAACGGCCGGAAGTTCCCGTCCGGTACGCTGATCGTGCTCGTGAAGCAGAACGGCGCGGACCTGCACGACAAAGTGGTTCGCTACGCGGAGTCGAGCGGCGCGGAGGTGACCGCCACCAACACGAGCTGGGTGGAAGATGGCATCGATTTCGGAAGCAATTATGTGAGCGTGGTGCGGCGCCCGCGGGTGGCGATGGTGTGGGACAGCCCGGTGTCCTCGCTGGCCGCCGGCGCCACGCGGTTCGTGCTGGAGCGGCAGTTCGGCTATCCGGTGACCGTGATTCGCGCCTCGTCGCTCGCCTCGGCGGACTTGAGCAAATTTCACGTGCTGATCCTGCCCGACGCGGGGGGCTTCGGCGGAGGTTACGGGACGGCATTGAACAACGCTGCGCCCCGCCTCCAGCAGTGGGTGCGGGAGGGAGGCGTGGTGGTGGGCATCGGCGGGGCGCTTCAATGGCTGTCAAGTCCCCAAGTGAACCTGCTGGCCCTGCAACAGGAGCAACTGGCGCGCGAGGGCGCGGCGGCGCCGGGCGCGCGTCCGGCGGAGGCGGCGAAGCCTTCCGCGCAGCCGCCCGCCGCGCCCGGAGCAGCGCCCGCAGCGCCCTCCGTGCCTGCGGCGGGACCGGTGCCCGGCAAGCTGCTGGTCAAGGACGAGGACTTCGAGAAGGCGGTAGAGCCGGAGACGCGGCTGCCGGATGCCGTGGCAGGGGTCATCGTCCAGGCGCGCGTGGATCCGGAAACGTGGGTGACGGCTGGACTGCCGGAGACGGTGAACGTGCTGGTGGATGGACGCACGATCTACGCGCCGGTCAAGAAGGACCGCGGCGTGAATGCCATCATTTACGAGGCGCCGGACAAGCTGCTCCTCTCCGGATATCTGTGGGAGGAGAACAGGAAGCAACTCGCCTACAAGCCCTTCCTGGTGGTTTCCAATCAGGGGCGGGGAGCCGTGGTGGGCTTCACTGCGGACCCGAACTTCCGCGCCTTCCACGACGGGCTGAACGTGGCGTTCCTGAACGCCGTGTTCCGGTTCCCCGGACCCGCAGCACGGGGCGGCGCGGAACAGGAGCAGGAGTAGGGATCGCCGGCACGGCCCTCGTGCAGCAGCCGCATCCTGGCATGGCTGCCGCCCGTGCCGGCAGTGGACGTATCCAGCTGCAGGCGGGGGCAGCTTGAGTTCAGGCGGCTACAAAGCGTCTTGGAAGGGCAATCTGCCGGTGGGAAGGTGGTGGCCAGGGACGGACTCGAACCGCCGACGCCGGCCTTTTCAGGGCCGCGCTCTACCAACTGAGCTACCTGGCCGCCCGCTTCAACAGACAGTTTAGCAAATCGGCCTTTGTTTCGCAGACTTCGAGTCAAGGCGTTCTGTGGTTAGGACGGAATGTCCTGGGATCCGGGCCTCCCGCGTTTTTGGCGCAGAGCCCGGCGGGGTGACCGCTCACTCTGGCCGCCGTTCGCGGCTCTGACCAAAACAGTGTCAGAGCCGCGAGCGAAGCGGGCCGAAGGCCCGCGAGAGCGAGCGGTTCCAACGGGGGGAGGCGCCGTGACGTGGTTGCCTTCGGAGCGACCGCTCACGGCTGCACACGGTCGCCCGTGTGGCGCGAGTCGCAACGGAGGAACCGCTCACTCTGGCCGCCGTTCTGGCGAAGGCCGGCCGCCGTTCGCGGCTAAAACAGTGTCAGAGGCGCGAGCGAAGCGGGCCGAAGGCCCGCGAGAGCGAGCGGTTGCGCCGGGGGCGGCACCGTGCTGAGGTTGCCGATTGAGCGACGGCAGAACGCCGTATACGGTAGCTCGTGTTGCGCGACTCCCGACGGGGTGACCGCTCACTCTGGCCGTCGTTCTGGCGAACGCCGGCCGCCGTTTGCGGCTCTGACCCTGTTCTGGCGAACGCCGGCCGCCGTTCGCGGCTCTGAAGCGCACTCCCGTAACTTCCAGAACTATAGACTGCGAGTCAAGGTCTTGTGTGGTTCGATTGTCCTGAGATGCGTGTCTCCCGCCCTCTTGGCGTGGAGCCATACCAAGCCTTGCGGGAAAGCCGGGGTGGTGCGGACGGGGAGAGTCGAACTCCCATGGGTTGCCCCGCTGGATCCTAAGTCCAGTGCGTCTGCCAGTTCCGCCACGTCCGCAGCGGCGCTTCTTTCCAAAAGAATAACAGGGCGCGCGGAGGGAGTATCAGCCGGCGGCGGCCGCCGCGAAGTCCCGTGCGCGAAGCAGAGGCGCCGGGTCGCCGCAAGGACAGGGGTGCGCCGCCCGGGGCAGCGGCACCCTAGCGGCGTCCACGCCCGGCGCCAGATGGAAGCCGCAGCGCGCCACGCATTCATAGGCGAGCAGTTCCGCATCGGCGGAGCGGATCTGCTCGAAAGTCGGGACGCGGAACCAGTCCCAGAGCAGGTCATGGCACCGCGCCGGCAGCGGCGCCGACCCGGGGCGCGCAAAGACCAGAACCGGGAACTGCAACTGCGGCAATTCCAGATCTCCGGCCAGCACGAGCCGCGCCACCTCCGCCAGATCGTTCCACCAGCCTGCCAGGGCTTGCGGTCGACGCCTCCGCAGATCCTCGGCGGACCATTCCTTCAAGCAGTGTGTTCCTGCCGGCCCTTCCAGTTCGAGGCCGATCACGGCCACGCGGGGCAAAGGCGAAACCGGGTAGTGCAAGGCCGGCCGCGGGGCGGCAAGCCGCCGCCGCTGTGCCAAGGCAAGCGCTTTCTTGAGTGACTCCAAGGCCGTCTCCATGGCGATGTCCGTCTCTGTGATCCCAGTGGCCGGCAGAAGCGTGCCGTCTCAGGAAATCCGCAGGGCTAAGGGATCTCCATGAGGCGGAGTAAGTTGCCCGCGAAGATGGCTTGAGCGTCCTGCGCCGAAATGCCGAGGCGCGAGAGCGCTTCGCACTGCCTGGCGAAGACCGTGTGAACCCATCCGCGCGGGAAGAAGGAGGAATCCGTGCCGAACAGCAGCCGCCGCGGTCCGAGGATCTCGAGCGCCCGCTCGAAGACCTGCTCCAGCGTGGGTGGAGGCGCCAGGTACTTTGTCCACGAATTCGACGAGGACGTGTCGAAGTACACATTGGGGCATAGCGATGCGGTCATCAGCGCCTCGCGGAAGTACCCGCCGCCGAAGTGAGGGATGACGAACCGCACGTCTGGATGGCGCAGAGCCAGCGCGTGCAGGTCGACGGGATTGGAGAAGCGCATATCGAACAGCGAAGGCGCGCCGACGCGGGCGCGGATTCCGACGCTGAGCACGCCGCAATGCACGAACACCACAGCCGCCTGCCGTCCGGCCACCTGGATGAGTTCTTCGACTCGCGGGTCAGACAGCGCGTAACCGTGCATGGCGGGCAGGAGGCAGATGCCGCGCAGTCCGTGGTTCAGCCATTCATCGACGCGCGCCGCCGCATGTGGCATGGCGGGATTGGCGAAAAACCAGCCGAAGAAGCGGTCCGGGTGCGAACGGACGGCCGCGGCAACGCTCGGCTCGTCACCCGGCAGAGACGCCAGCAGGACTGCGCGGGCGACGCCGTGACGGTCCAGTTCGGCGGCCCATTGCGCGGCGAGCTGCTGCGGTTCCTCCGGTGGGGGATCGACGCCAGCCCGGGCGCAGGCTTCCGAAGCCGCGGCGAGCCCCGCCTGCCTGGCCAGCAGTTCGTAGAAGTGGTGCGAGAAGAAATGGAGGTGCGCGTCGGCGACTTCCAGCGGGCCCCAGGGGGAATCCCGCCGCAGCGCCGGGCTCATGCCGATGCCCCCAGGTTGGAACCGCGAGTAAGTCCTTCGGCAATGGCCAGCTGCGTGAGCGCGGCCACGTTGTTGACGCCGAGCTTGCGCATCAGGGTCTTGCGGTAGCCGCGGATCGTTTCCACGCTCAGATCCAGCGACGCGGCGATTTCCTTGCTGGACTTGCCCTCGGCGATCAGCCGCGCCACCTGGAGCTCGCGCGGAGTCAGGACGGCCAGCACGGAGGAGCTGCGGCGCGAGAAGTCGCCCTTGCGCACGCACTCGAGGAATTTGTCAGAGACCTCCGGGCTCAGGTAGGTGCCGCCGCGGGCGACGGTGCGCAGCGCGGACAGCAGGTCCGCCTGGCTCGCCTTCTTCAGGACGAAGCCGCGGGCGCCGCTGCGCATGGCCTGCACGACGGAGGATTCGTCGTCATACATGGAGAGGATGACGACGCGCGAGTCCGGCGACTCGCGCAGCAGTTCCACGGTCGCCTCGATGCCGTTCATGCCCGGAAGGCTCAGGTCCATGATGACCAGTTGCGGCCGGAGCCGCGCCGCCAGCGCCACGGCCTGTCCGCCGGTTTCGGCCTCGCCGACAACGTGGAACTCTTCCGTGGCTTCGAGCATGGTGCGCAGCCCGTCGCGCATGATCTGGTGGTCGTCGACGAGGAGAATCGAATACATCAGGCGTTCTCCTCCATGTGAAATCCGAACACCGCCGCCGGCGCCCGCCGGAACGAGAAGCCGAAGCCTGCTTCGCGGGCAGCCCGCCCAAGAGCGCCGGCGATGACCTCATCCGCCTGGCAGCCGGCTTCCACGCAGATGCTTTCGCGCGTGGCGTGAATGTGGGCCGGATCTTGCGCCGCATCACAGGCCAGCAGGGCGTCGCGGACCAGCTCGCAAAGAGAGCGCGCACGCCCTTCGGGTATCTCCGGCAGCGCCTCGATGTGGAGCGCGGCGCCGTGCGCCTGCGCCAGCGTGGCCAGAGCGCCTTCCAGCCCGCGGCGCCCGGCAAGGTCCGGCGAGGACTCCTGGCTCAACAGGCGGACGCTCTCGACAGCCGATTCCAGCGCTTTGCGAAGCCTGGCGAACAGCTCCTCCTGTTGCGGGGACGGCGAGGGAATCGCGCCGTAGAGCAGCTCCGCCAGAAGGCCCGCCGAGCACAGCAGGGGCCCCGCCTGATCATGAAGGGCGCGGCTGAGACGCCGCCGCTCGATTTCGCGGATCCGCCTCAGCCCTTCCGCCTCGCTCGCGCCGCAACGGGCTGGCTGGGCCATCATGGCCCATGATAGACCAAAACAACAAAAGAAGAAAGTACGTTTAAAACACGAACAGACGTTCTTGTTTTCGCTGCGGTGCGTTCGGGGTGAGCCTGCGCCGCCTGCGCCCGACTAGCCCTTGCGCGCGAGCGCGCGCCGGGCCGCGGCGGCGATGTCCGGGGCGCGGAGGCCGTACTTGTCCAGCAGTTCGTCCGGGCTGCCCGATTCGGCGTAGCCATGAAGCCCGACGAACTCCACCGGCACGGGGCACCGCTTCGCCAGCGCTTGCGCCACGCGCACTCCGAGTCCGGAATCCACCAGGTGTTCCTCGGCGACGACGACGGCGCCGGTCTCGCGGGCGGCGCGTTCGAGGGCGTCCTCGTCCAGCGGCTTCACCGTGTGGATGTCCAGAACACGGGCCGAGATGCCTTCGCCTTCAAGTTGCCCGGCGGCGAGCAGCGCTTCGGCAACCAGCAGACCGGTGGCGACGAGGGTCACGTCCGAGCCCGGAACCAGTTCCACAGCCTTGCCCATCTCGAACTGCGCGCCGTCGTTGTAAACGATGGGCGCCTTGGGCCTGCCTGTGCGGATGAAGACGGGCCCGTGGTGCGCAGCCGCCCAGCGGACGGCCCACCGCGTGGCCGTCTCGTCGGCGGGAGAGAGCACGACGAAGTTGGGCAGCGCACAAGCCAGCGCGATCTCTTCGACGCTCATCTGCGAGGGACCGTCTTCGCCGATCGAGATGCCGCTGTGCGTGCCGACGACCTTCAGGTTGACGTTCGGATAGGCCACCAGCACCCGGAGCTGCTCAAAGCCCTTGGTCATGACAAAGGCGGAGAAGCTTGAAACGAAGGGGATCTTGCCTGCCAGCGCGAGCCCCGCGCCGATGGCCACCATGTTGGCCTCGGCGATGCCACATTCGAAGAGGCGGTCCGGGAACTCCTTGGCGAAGTAGGTGGTCATCGTGGACTTGGTCAGATCGGCGTCTCCCACCACGATGTCCGGGTTCTCGCGGCCCAGTTCCGCCAGAGTCCGTCCGAAGGCCTCGCGCGTGGCGGCGCCCAGCTTCTTTTCGTACTTTGCAGCGGTCAGCATGTCAGGCAAGCTCCTTCAGGGCGAGTTCGACTTCCTCCGGCGTCGGGGCCACGCCGTGGTATTTCGGGCTGTTCTCCATGAAGCTCACGCCCTTGCCCTTGATGGTGTGGGCGATGATCACGGCAGGCTTCCCTTTTGTGGCGGCGGCGTCGGCAAACGCTTTTTGCAGGGCCGGGATGTCGTGGCCGTCGAGTTCGATCACATGCCAGCCGAAGGCGCGCCACTTGTCGGCGAGCGGCTCGAGATCGAGAATCTCTTTCACGAAGCCGTCCAGCTGCAGCTTGTTGTAGTCGACGATAGCGCAGAGATTGTCCACCTTGTGGAAGGAAGCAAACATCGCCGCCTCCCAGATCTGTCCCTCCTGGATCTCGCCATCCCCGAGCATGACGTAGGTGCGGTAATCTTTCCCGTCCAGCCGGGCGGCGAGCGCCATGCCGATGCCGACGCTCAAGCCTTCGCCGAGCGAGCCCGTGGAGGCTTCCAGCGCCGGGATGAAGCGCTTGTCTGGGTGCCCCTGGTAGATGGAGCCAAACTTGCGCAACGTGTTCAGGGTTTCTTTCGGCGTGTAGCCGCACTCGGCCAGGGCGGCGTAGAGCACGGGTGCAGCGTGGCCCTTGGAGAGGATGAAGCGGTCGCGGTCCGGCCAGTCCGGGCGCGCCGGATCGTGCCGCATGACGTCCCAATACAGCGTGACGACGACTTCCACGGCGGAGAGCGAGCCGCCCGGGTGGCCGCTCTTCGCAGCGCCCGTCATGGTGATGATGTGGCGGCGGATCTGCTTGCAGATGGATGCAAGCGCAGCGGGGTCGTGGGTGCGTTCCATGGAAGCTACTAACATATCACAGAAGGCGCGGGCGACAGCCGTTCGGCCGCCCGGATTTCAGGCCTTCAGATCTGAATTTCATCCCCTGCCGGGGCGCGTGTGCCGATTGGCCTGCCCGGGGGCAGGCTGCCGGAGAGCGCGAGAGGGCAATTTATGCCCGGGCCTCGAAGACCAGGTTGAAGGGCGTCTGCGCGGCGCGGCGAAAATGGCGGAAACCGCCTTCCAGCACGATCTCGCGCAGCCGCTTTTCCCCCGCCTGTGCCCCCAGCGCCAGTCCGACCTCCTGGGCGCGCGATGCGGGCGTGCAGATCACGGTGGAAGCGGAGTAGAACACGCGTCCCACGGGATTCAGGTTGTCCTCGACGCGGTCGCCGGCGAACGGCTCCACGATCATCCATGTGCCGCCGGGCGCCAAAGTGGAGAGAACGTGCCTGGCTGCTCCTACGGGGTCGCCCATGTCGTGGAGGCAATCGAAGAAGGCCACCAGGTCGTATCCCGCACCGGGGTAGCTTTTCGCCGGCGCCGCCTCGAAGTGTAAGTTTCCATCGAGTCCTGCCTCGGCGGCTCGCTGCCGCGCCCTCCGGATGGAGGCTTCGTGGTAGTCGAACCCGAAGAACCGCGAATTCGGAAAGGCCTGCGCCAGGATCAGGGTGGAGGCGCCATGGCCGCAGCCGACGTCAGCGACTCTGGCGCCGGCGGAGAGCCGTTCCTGCACCCCGTCCAGAGCCGGAATCCACTCGTCAAGCAGATGCGCCAGGTAGTTTGGCCGGAAAAACCGTTCCGTCCCCTCGAACAGGCCGGCATCGTGTTCGTGCCAGCCGAAGCCTGTGCTTGACGTGAACGCGTCCTCCAGCCTCTTCGAATCACGGAAGCAGGACGCGACGATCTGGTAGGCCCCCGGCACATCCATGGTGGACAGGACAAACTGTTGTTCGGGCGACAACTCGTACGTTCCGTCGCCGGCGTTATACGTGATCCAGCCGCCGGCCGCGTTTGCGTTCAGCCATTCCCTCGTATAGCGTTCATCTGCGCCGGCGCGGGCCGCGATCTGGGCGGCAGTTTGTGCTCCGGCGCCGGTCATGGCTTTGTACAGCCCGATGCGATCCCCGATGACGACAAGGACGGCGTGCATTGCGGCGCCCATGTCCCGGACGATCTCGTTCAGCAGCAGGGCGAGTTTCGACTCGTCCACGGTGTTCTGTGGTGCGTTCATAATCAGCCCCTCTGTGTGATTTGTGGACAATTGTGTCCAGATTGTCCATTGGGGCCATGCTAAGCCCGCCGGGACCCGGAGTCAAGCCGGACCCGCGAAGCTGCGGGGGGCCCGAGGCGGTCACGCGCCCTGGAGCAGCCGCGCCGCTTCGCGCGCGAAGTAGGTGAGGATCACGTCGGCGCCGGCGCGGCGGATGGCGGTGAGCGACTCCATCATCGCCCGCGTCTCGTCGAGCCAGCCGTTGGCGGCGGCGGCTTTGATCATGGAGAACTCGCCGGAGACCTGGTAGGCCGCCAATGGCACGTCGAAGCGGTCGCGCGCCATGCGGAGGATGTCGAGGTACGGCATGGCGGGTTTGACCATGATCATGTCGGCGCCTTCCTCGATGTCGAGAGCGATTTCGCGCATGGCTTCGCGCGCGTTGGGCGGATCCATTTGATAGCTGCGGCGGTCGCCGAACTGCGGGGCGCTTTCGGCGGCTTCGCGGAAGGGGCCGTAGAAGACGCTGGCGTACTTGGCGGCGTAGCTGAGGATCGGGGTCCTGCTGAAGCCGGCGTTGTCGAGGGCCCGGCGGATGGCGGCGACGCGGCCGTCCATCATGTCGGAGGGGGCCACGATGTCGGCGCCCGAGCGGGCGTGGCTGACGGCCGAGGCGGCCAGCCATTCCAGCGTTGCATCGTTGTCGACGTCATTGCCGGCGACCTTGCCGCAGTGGCCGTGGCTGGTGTACTCACAGTTGCAGACGTCGGTGATGACGACCAGCTGTGGATAGCGATCCTTGAGGGCGCGCACCGCGCGCTGCACGATGCCGTCTTCCCGGTATGCCTCGCTGGCCGATTCGTCCTTGTGGGCCGGGATGCCGAACAGGATGACGCCGCCGAGGCCGAGATCCAGGCATTCGGAGCACTCCTTGAGCAACTCGCCGATGGAGAGCTGGAAGTTGCCGGGCATGGACGAGATCGGGTTGCGCACGCTTCGGCCCTCGGTGACGAACAGGGGGAGGATCAGGTCGGCCGGCTCGAGCGTGGTTTCGCGCACGAGGCGCCGCAGGGGTTCGGTCGCGCGGAGGCGGCGCATGCGGTGAACGGGGAAGGGCATGACACCCTGATTTTAACCGCGCGGAGATAATGGGATGGATGGCGAAGCAGGCGAGGAAGCAGGCGCGGCGGTTCGTGGTGAAGGGGCGCGTGCAGGGAGTGGGCTACCGGTGGTGGGCGCAGAACTGGGCGTCGCAGATCGGCGTGAGCGGCTGGGTTCGCAACTGCGATGACGGCAGCGTGGAGGTTTACGCCTGCGGCTCGCCCGAGCAGCTGGACGAGTTTTCGATGCGGCTGCGGCAGGGGCCGCGGTTCAGCGACGTGCGGCACGTCGAGGAGCAGGAGGCGCCTCTGTTACAATCAAGTGGATTCACGATCCGCTCCTGAATCCCCTCCGGAAGCTCATGCTCGACCTGAAATCCCTGATTCGCGAAGTGCCGGATTTCCCGAAGCCCGGCATTAACTTCTACGACATCACGACGCTGCTGAAGGACCCGCGCGGGTGGCGCGAGACGATCGATTCGCTGAAGCGGCACTACAACGGCATGCAGGTGGACCTTGTGGTGGGCGTGGAAGCGCGGGGATTCTTCTTTGCGCCGGCGATGGCTTATGCGCTGGGGGCAGGCTTCGTGCCCGTGCGCAAGCCGGGCAAGCTGCCGGCGGAAACTGTCAGCGTGGAATACGCGCTTGAGTACGGCACCGACAGTCTGCAGATGCACAAGGATGCGATCCAGCCGGGGCAGCGCGTGCTGATCATCGACGACGTGCTGGCCACGGGCGGAACGGCGGCGGCGGTGGCGAAGCTGGTGGAGAAGCTGGGCGGAGTGGTGGCAGGGCTTGGATTCCTGGCGGAGCTGGACTTTTTGCACGGCCGGGACAAACTGGCCGGCTATGACGTCTTTTCGCTGATCCACTACGAGAAGTGATGCCCGCGCGCCGAGCCGTCGTGCCTTCCTTCGCGAAGGTGAACCTCAGCCTGAAGGTGCTGGGACGGCGGCCGGACGGCTACCACGAACTGCGCACGGTCTTCCAGACGGTGGGTCTCCACGACCGGATCGCGTTTGAATTCATCCCGGCGCGGCGGGGTCTCGACATCACGCTGGAAGACGCTCTGGCGATCCCGGACAATCTGGTGCTGCGCGCCGCGCGCCTGTTCTGCGAACGGCAGGGCGTGCGGGGCCGCTTGCAGATGCGGCTTGAGAAGCGCATCCCGATGGGGGCGGGGCTGGGGGGCGGATCGAGCAACGCCGCGGCAGTGCTTCTGGCATTGGGGCCGCTCACCGGGCGGAGCGCGCCGCTCCATGCGCTGCGGGAGATGGCGGCGCAGCTTGGCAGCGACGTGCCGTTCTTCTTGCATGGAGGGACGGCGCTGGGGCTGGGGCGGGGCGAGGAGCTGTATCCCTTGCCGGAGGCGCCGCGGTACCGCGTGCTGATTGTAGCGCCGCCGGTGCACGTGTCGACTGCGGAGGCATACCGGGCTCTGGGGAGGCCCGAATTGACTTCGCCTGTGGATTTCCGTAAACTGAGTATTTTCCAGTCGTTTGTCTGGCAGGCAGAGTATCTGTCGGGCGCAGAAAACGATTTCGAGTCCGCCGTCTTCGGGCTTCATCCGGAGCTGGGGCGGTGGAAGAGAAAACTCGAACGGCTCGGGGCTCATGCTGCGCGGCTCTCCGGCAGCGGGGCAGCGCTCTTCGGAGTGTTTCCGGACCGGGCCAAGCTTCAGGGAGCCCTTCCGCAGTTCTCCACGGAACCTCTCAAAGTTTTCTCGACGACGATGCTCGGCCGGGCGCAGTACCATGCGCGCGTGCTGAGGAGTTTGCGGGAGCATGTGACCGGGGAGGCCTGGCCGCCCGGGAGCCGGTACGAGAGATGAATTGCAATCGGTTCAAGGTGCTGAGCGGGAACGCCAATCCGGCGCTGGCGCAGGCCATTTGCCGGGCGCTGAGCGTGGAGCTGGCGCAGGCGACGGTGAAGACGTTTTCCGACGGCGAGATCTGGGTGCAGATCACGGAGAACGTGCGCGGCGCGGACGTGTTCGTGATCCAGCCGACCTGCCCGCCGGCGGACCGCCACCTGATGGAGCTGATCCTGATGATCGACGCGCTGAAGCGCGCGTCCGCGGACCGCATCACGGCGGTGATGCCCTACTACGGCTACGCGAGGCAGGACCGGAAGGACCGGCCGCGCGTGCCGATTTCAGCCAAGGTGATCGCCAGCATGCTGGAGCGGGCAGGGGCGAACCGGCTGCTGACGCTCGACCTGCATGCGGCGCAGATCCAGGGCTTCTTCGACATTCCCGTGGATCATCTGTTCGCGGCGCCGGTCATCATCGACTATGTAAAGCAGAGCTACGATCTGTCGAAGCTCATCGTGGTATCGCCGGATGCCGGCGGCGTCGAGCGCGCGCGGGCGTTCGCCAAGCGGCTGGAGTTGCCGCTGGCGATCATCGACAAGCGCAGGGAGCGGCCCAACGAGAGCGCAGTGATGAACATCATCGGCGACGTGGCGGGGATGGATTGCCTGCTGGTGGACGATCTGATTGACACGGCGGGCACGCTGGGCAAGTCGAGCGAGGCGCTGCTGGCCGCAGGGGCGTCCAGTGTGACGGCGTGCGCAACGCATCCGGTTCTGTCGGGGCCGGCCATTGCGAACATCGAGGCGTCGCCGCTGAAGGAAGTGATTGTGACGGATTCCATTCCGCTTCGCGAAGAGGCGAAGGCGTGCGGGCGGATCCGGGTTTTGTCGGTGGCTCCGTTGCTGGCGAAAGCCATCCAGAGCATTCACGAAGCCACGTCGGTAAGCAGTTTATTCGTCTGAGACAAGGACAGGAGCAGCGTTATGAGGAAGGACATCACCATCGCCGCGGAGCCGCGGTCGACGCGGGGCAAGAACGAGGCCCGGCGGCTGCGGGCGCGGATGCGCATCCCGGCGGTCGTCTATGGCGCGGGCAAGGAGTCGGTAGCGGTCAGCGTCAGCCCGAAGGAGATCGAGAAGATCCTCCACTCCTCTTCCGGCGTGAACACGATCTTCAACCTGGACATCCAGGGAGTGGAGACGACGCCGGTGATGGTGGTCGACTGGCAGCACGACCCGGTGAAGAGCAATCTGCTGCACATCGACATGAAGCGGATCGACCTGTCGAAGCG
Source organism: uncultured Arcobacter sp. (assembly GCA_964458495.1). GTDB lineage: Bacteria > Acidobacteriota > Terriglobia > Bryobacterales > Bryobacteraceae > JANWVO01. The sequence goes on along the minus strand of CAYWJB010000001.1, from coordinate 325,789 downwards.
GCTGCACGTGAAGGTGCCGGTGCACACCACCGGCGATCCGCGCGGCGTGAAAGAGCAGGGCGGTTTGTACGAGATCGTGAGCCGCGAGATCGAGATCGAGTGCCTGCCGGACGAGATCCCGGAGCACTTCACTGTGGACGTGACGGCGCTGCGGATCGGGCAGAGCCTGCGCGCCGGGGAGGTGCCGCTGAGCGGGTCGATGAAGCTGTTGAGCCCGGCGGATCTGGTGATCTCGCACGTGGTGGCGACGCGCGGCTCGGCCGAAGTCGCGGAGGCTGCCGGCGAGGCTGCCGCAGCGGAGCCCGAAGTGGTGAAGAAGGGCAAGAAGGAAGAGGAAGGCGGCGAGAAGAAGAAGTGACGGTTCGCCCAGCCGCTGCGCCATGGCAGAAGTCGAAGTGCTGGTGGTGGGACTCGGCAATCCGGGTCCTGAGTATGAATGGACGCCGCACAATCTCGGTTTTCTGACTGTGGACCGGCTGGCCGCGCGGCACTCGATCCGGGTGAACCGGTACGAGTGCCGGGCGATAGTTGGACAGGGCCGCATCGGCGGCACGGCGGTGATGCTCGCCAAGCCGCAGACGTTTATGAACCTGAGCGGGCAGTCGGTGAAAGGGCTGCTCGAGAAACTGGAGATTGGCCCCGAGCGGTTGCTGGTGATCTACGACGACCTGGACCTGCCGTGGCAGAGCCTGAGGATCCGGCCGAAGGGCTCGGCGGGCGGGCACCACGGAGTCGAGGACATCATCCGCTGCCTGGGGCGTGACGATTTCGCCCGGCTGCGGCTGGGCATTCATCCGGGCCATGAGGTCCGCGATGGCGCGAAGTTCGTGCTCGCACCTTTCCGGAGCGGGCAGAGAAAGGAACTGGACCGGCTGCTGGACGACGCCAGTGCAGCGGCTGAATCCATTATCACCGAGGGCGTCGAAAAGGCCATGGCGGCGCACAACCGCCGCGCCCCCGGAACGAAGAGAGAGGAAGAATGAGAGTTTACGAGGAATTCTTCATCGTGGAGCCGGACACGCCGGAAGAGCAGATCGATGCCTTCATCGAACAGATCAAGGGCATCGTCACGGCAGCCGGCGGGACCGTGGACAAGGTGGACAAGTGGGGCAAGCGCAGGCTTGCCTATGAGATCGGCAAGTTCAGCGAAGGCTACTATGTGCTGATCCAGTTCACGTCTCCGCCGGATCCGGTGAAAGAGATCGAGCACCGGATGCGCGTGACCGACATGGTGATGCGCTGGGTGACGGTGCGGATCGACGAGAAGCTGAAGAAGCTGGCGAAGAAGACGAAGCAGCGCGAGAAGCGGGCAAAGCGGCGTCCTGCAGCGCCGCAGCCGGCGGCGCCCGCCATGCCGGCGGCTCCGGCGGCGCCGGTGCCCGGCGCGCCCGCGCCCGTGCCCGCGGAGCCGGCGCCCGCCGAGGCGCAGGAGTCCTGAGTTCAGGGGAGGTAGGAACGAGCCATGGCAGAACAGAAAAGCGGACGTCCGATTGCGGCCAGCCAGAAGCCGACAGGAACCGACAAGGCGATCGCCACCGGCAAGCGGCAGTACTTCCGCCGCAAGAAAGTGGACCGGATTTGCCTGGAAAAGATCGACTATATCGACTACAAGGACGTGAAATTGCTGTCGCAATTCCTCACCGAGCGCGGAAAGATCATTCCCCGGCGGATCTCGGGCCTGAACGCCCAGAACCAGCGGCGGATCACCGAGGCGATCAAGATCGCGCGCACGATGGCGCTGTTGCCGTTCGTGGGCTCGGTGGAGAAGGAGAGATAGGCGATGGAAGTCATCCTTCGTGAAGACATCGAAAAACTGGGTGCGCGCGGGCAGGTGGTGAAGGTCGCCGACGGGTTTGCGCGCAATTTCCTGCTGCCCCGCCGGCTGGCGGTGCCGGCGACCGAGGCCAACCGCAAGATCGTCGAGCAGGAGCGGCAGGCAGCCCTCCGGCGCGAGGCGAAGGAAAAGGCCGCGGCCGAGGAGCTGGCGAAGATGCTCGCGGGAGTCACGCTGACGACCGTGCAGAAAGCCGGCGAGGCCGATCAGCTGTTCGGCTCGGTAACGGCCAAGGACATCGCCGAGATGCTCGAAAAGCAGGGCTACACGATCGACCGCAAGAAGATCGTGCTCGACCACCCCATCAAGACGCTCGGCGAGCACAAGGTGACGTTGAAGCTGCACCGCGAGGTCTCGGTGGAGATTCCCGTGGTGGTGAACAAGGAAGAAGCCGAGTAGTTCCCCAGGGGAACCTCGTCCTTTCCGGGGCGGCGCCCGCGCGCCGCCTCATCCGTATTCTGCCATGCTGCTTTTGCCTGAACATTTCGACCAGACGCCGGCTCTCGAACTGCTGCGGCAAGCCGAGCAGGGGCGGATCGGATTCGACCAGCGGCTCCTGCGCTCGCTGCTGAAACGTCCGGAAGAGACGCTGGACGCGCTGGAGAAGCTCGCGCCGGAGGCCGGGCCGGATGCCGTCGCCGACCTGACGGAGCAGATCTTCGACCTGTACCGCGCATTCCGCACGCCGCGGGCGATCCCGTTCTACCTGGATCTGCTCAGGCACAGCCGTGAAGGCGTGCCGGACGAGCTGGTGGAGGCGTTCGCCGAACTGGGCGAAGCGGCCGTGGAGCCGCTGCTGCAGGCCTGGGAGGAAGCCGCCGGGGACGACCGGCCCGACGTGCTCTTCGTTCTTGCTTCAGCCGGCGTGCCGCACCCGAGGCTCCGGCAGCTGGTGGAACAGGCGCTCGAGAAGGACCCGTACGAGGGCGCCCTGTGCGCCTCGCTCTGCCGGGACAAGGACCTGTTGCCGGCTTTGCGCTCGGCGCTGGAGGATCTTCCCGCGGGCGACAGCCACAGGCATGAGCGCAAGGCGCTTGAGGAAGCCATCGAGGCGGTGGAGACGGCCGGTCCGCGAGAAGGGCCGGAACCATTCGATATCCTGGCCCAGTACCCCGAGGAGGCGGAGCCGCTGTTCGATTACCTGGCGCCCGCAGCCGCCCTGGAATTTCTGGATCACCCGGATGCCAGGCACCGGGCGAGGGCGGCGGAGAGCTTCGAAGGCGATGAGATCTCCGACGGCGTGCGGGACCGCCTTCTGCGGGCGGCGCGGGAAGACGCCGACGCAGCCGTGCGGGGCGCGGCCCTGCGGGGGCTCGAGTCGAGGGGCTCTGATCCGGAAGTGAGAGAGCTGCTCGAGGAAGTGCTGCGGGACCGTTCGCGCCCGGCGCCGGAGTGGGCGGGAGCGCTCGTGTCACTGGCGGAGCCCGGTCTCGGCGAGGACTTTCATGTCGCCGTCCGGGAGGCGTACGAGAGGCCGGAGACGCGCGCCGCCTCGCTGCAGGCGATGTGGCGAACCTCCGAGCGCCGCTATCTGAAGCAGATTTCGGAATCATTGAGAAGCGATGACCCGGATGTGGCGCTGGCGGCGGTTCAGGCGGTGGGCGCTCTCGCGGCGAGCGACCTCGCCATCGAATTGGTGCCTCTGTTCGGGAACGAAGAGCTGCGCGAAGCAGCGCTGTTTAGCTATGCGCTGGCCGTGCGCCACGAGACGACGCCCAAAAGCGTGCGCCGGCTGATGGAGAAGATCGCGGAGCGCGCCGGCGGGCTCTCTCCGGACGAGGAGGAAGCGGTGGCGAGGGCGCTCGACGCACGTCTGGAGCGGGAGGGCTACCGCCCTGTCTTCTTTCCCGAGGAAGAGGACGAGGATGGCGGGGAGGCGTTCCGCGCCGAGCCCGTGCGAACGGAAAAAACCGGGCGCAACGATCCCTGTCCCTGCGGCAGCGGCAAGAAATACAAGAAGTGCTGCGGGAGCCCGGATGCTTCAAACAAAAAATAGCCGTTTTGTTTGATCTTCATTTCATACTTCTGACACGCCGCTTTCATCCTGGGCGGCGAGTCTGGAGTGGATGGCGACTACCCTCATCCGGTACGAATGGCAGGAAGGCTGGCGCTCCCCCCGGCTCCAGGCCGGGGTTTCGCTGCACAGCCACACGTCGTGCTCCAGGGAGCCACTGGATTTCATCCCGCGGTGCAGAACCGCCTGCCCGTGGCTGGGGCCGCTGCTCGACCGCTACGAGGCGCGGTACCGCCGCGTCCATGGTAGGGATCTGGATTACTCGGCCGCCTGGTGGACGCCGCCCCTCGGTCCCCGTGAAGCGCTGCGCACGGAGCAGGAGCAGATCCGGAGGCTCGGCCTGGATCCGCTGGTCTCCATCACCGACCACGACACCATCGAGGCGCCGCTGGCGCTGCGGCTGCTGGAGGAGGGAAGGCAGGCGCCGGTGAGCGTGGAGTGGACGGTTCCATGGCGCGGCACCGTCTTCCATCTCGGCGTCCACAACCTTCCCGAAGCCCGAGCGCGCCTCCTCGAGCGCCTCATGGCCGGATACACCGCCGCGCCTCATCCCGCCCTCATCGAGCCGTTGCTCGAAGAGCTCGCATCCGAGCCGCAGGTGTTGCTGGTGTTCAACCATCCCTATTGGGACGAGAAGGGCAACGGGGCGAATTATCACGCCGTGATGGCGGAACAGTTCCTGGCGCGTTACAGGCGCTGGATTCATGCGCTCGAACTCAACGGGCTGAGACCCTGGAGGGAAAACCTCCGGACGCTGGACCTTTCTGAGCGCTACAAGCTTCCCTGCGTCTCCGGAGGCGACCGCCATGGCTGCGAGCCCAACGCGCTGATCAATCTCGCCTCCGCCGCCCGTTTCGACGGCTTCGTCGAGGAGGTGCGCTATGAAGGGCGGAGCACAGTCCTCGTAATGAACCAGTACCGCGAACCGATGCCGGCGCGGATCCTTTCTTCGGTCTGCGATGTGATGCGCGACCAGCAGCATCATCACTACGGGTGGGTGCGCTGGAACGACCGCGTGTTTTTCCGCGACTCGCAGGGGCAGGTAAAGGCTCTCTCGGAAGTCTTCCCCGAAGGCAGGGAGCCGGCTCTCATCCGGCTGTTCGTGTCGCTGACCCGTGCCGCGGAATCTCCCGGTTTGCGCTTTGCCATGCGCCAGATGCTGGCCGGGGCGGAGGAGTTGGCATGAGCGCGGGACCGCGGGTCGCCCTGTTCGCCGACAGCCTGCTCGAGGTCAACGGCGTTGCGCTTACCTGCCGGATGTTGGAGGACTACGCGCGAAGGCGCAGCTTGCCCCTGCTGGTGGTCCACGCCGGACCGGAAACGCGCCCCTCCGGCGAAGGCGGCCTCCGGCGGCTCTCCCTGAAGACCAGCGCGCTCCATCTCCATCTGGAAAACGACCTGCGGTTCGACCTGTTGTTCGCGCGGCATCTGAAGATGGTGCTCGAGTCGGTTCGTGCTTTTCAGGCGGAGGCTGTTCATATCACCGGGGCCAATCACACCGGCTTTCTTGGCGCGCTGGCTGCCTGGTGGCTCAGGCTTCCGGTGGTGATGAGCTGGCACACCAACGTGCACGAATACGCGCGGTGCCGGCTGCCGGTGTGGGCGCCGAAGTGGCTTCAGCGGAAGGCGCAGGCGTGGAGCTGGCGGGGACTCGCGCTGTATTACCGCCAGGCGCGGATCATCCTCGCGCCCAATCCGGAGATTGCCGCAGCGCTGGAAAGAGATACCGGCAGGCCCGTCCACCGGATGCCGCGCGGCGTCGACTGCGAACTCTTCCATCCTCGCAAGCGGGATCGCGCCGATGCGGCCTTCACGGTCGGCTATGTGGGGCGCCTCTCGCCCGAAAAATCCGTGCGGCGGCTCGCGGACGTGGCGCGGGCATTGCTGCAGTCCGGCGTCGCGGATTGCCGCATCGAGATCGTGGGCGGCGGATCGGAGCATGCCTGGCTGCAAGCCAACGTGCCTCAGGCACGGCTGTGCGGCGTTTTGAAAGGAGAGGATCTGGCGCGCGCCTATGCCGGTTTCGACGTGTTCGTCTTCCCCAGCGAGACGGATACTTACGGGAACGCGGTTCAGGAGGCGATGGCTTCGGGAGTGCCCTGCGTCGTCATGGGAAGCGGCGGACCGGCCTCGATCGTCGCCGATGGCGTGACGGGGCGTGTTTGCCGCAAAACGGAGGATCTTGGCGCCGCCGTGGTGGAGCTGGCGCAACGGCCCGAATTCCGCCGGAGGCTGGGCGAAGCCGCCCGCCGGGCGGCGGAGAAACGCACATGGGACGCTGTGGGCGAAATTGTGTGGGACGCCTACCGCAGGGCGCTCCAGCAGCGGGCGGCGGCTCGCGCGGAGGCGCGCTGCGTCGCGTGAACCCCTTCTGGAACTGGAAAACCGCGCTGAACAGCGGCCTTTACCGCGGCATCCCCTTCGCGGCCGCCAACTTGCACAGCGGATTTGCGGACACGGCGGCGGGCGCCGCCACGCAGTTCATGCTTTTCGCGCTGCTGGCTGGACTGACCGGCGCTCTGGCGCAGCGGCTCCGGTTTCACCGTCCCCGGTGGCAGACAGCTCTGGTTCTGATGATGCTGGCGCCGCTGGCGGTCCATCTGATCGAGTGGACCGTTCATGAGACTTTCCATCCCGGCGGGCGGCGGGCGGGCATCTTCGTCTCGTGGGCGCAGTCGGCGCTCTCGATGGCAACACAGTGGATGCTGATGCGGCGCGGTCTCTTCCTGGCGGGCGAAAGCGGGCAGCCGTATTGGCGGGATTTCGTCCTGATGCCGGGTGTTGTGTGGGAACTCTTCCGCCGGAGGCTGAGGCGGTAGAATTGGGTTCGATGAGAGGGCTGGCACTTTGGGTGATGTGCGCTTCCGCTTTGTGCGGACAGACGCCGCGAACCCCCGAATGGGCGAAGCAGGTGGTGGAGGAAGCGCTGCGGGCGCTTGGCGGCGAGAATTTCCTGGCCATGCGCGACCGGGTGGAGGAGGGGCGCAGCTACGCGTTCTACCGCGAGGACCTCTCCGGAATGAGCCGCGTGAAGTTCTACATCCGGTATCTGACCGCTCCCGAGCCGCTGACGCCGGATTTCCTGGGACAGCGCGAGCGCCGGGCGTTCGGCAAGAACGAGGACGTCTACATCATCTTCAACGAAGAGGGCGGCTGGGAGGTGACCTACCGCGGCGCAAAGCCCATGGGGGAGGCGCTGTACGAAAGCTACAAGGAAACCTTGCTGCACAACGTGCTGCATACGCTGCGCGTGCGGTTGAAGGAACCGGGGATGGCGTTCGATGCGCTCGGCACGGAGATCGTCGAGAACCAGCCCTGCAACGTGGTGCGGATCGTGGACAGCGCCAATCGCCAGACGACAGTGTGGTTCCATCAGTCCACGAAGTTGCCGGTGCGCCAGCGTTGGGAGAAGCGGGATCCGAAGCTGAAATTCCGCATCGAGGAAGTGACCATCTTCGACAAGTACCGGGACGTGGGCGGTGGAGTGCTGTGGCCGTTCGTCGTTCGGCGGGAGCGGAACGGAGAGCGGAATTTCGAGATGTACGCCGACATGGTGACCATCAACCGCGGTCTCGGCGACGAGTTGTTCACCCTGCCGGCGGGGATGAAGATCCTGGATCCGAAAGGCAGCAACCTGCGCCCGGGCCGGAAGTGAGCGGAAGGCGCGCCGACACCGGAGGGCGCCGGAATGGCAAGAATGAAGAGAAGGGCTTGTGCCCGCCACGGCCTGAGCATAGACTGATCGGCGGCGCGAGTCCGGTCTGGAGTCCTGGACATGAAACGGAATTTCTTGCTTTGTTGCCTTCCTTTGTTCGCGTTCTGGGGTTGCGGCGGCAAGGGGCCGTCGCATCAGACGACAGAGAAATACTTCCTTGTGTGCGCGAATCCCAAGATCCCCTACTGGCAGGAAGCGGGCGCGGGATTCCTGGCGGCGGCGCGCGAACTGGGCGTGCAGGCCGAGGTGGCGGGTCCCGACGTCTACGACGCACAGGCGGAGCGTGAGGAACTGCGGCGCGTACTGGCGAAAAAGCCGGCGGGCGTGCTGGTGAGCGCGGGAAACGCCGAGTTGCTCACGCCAGACATCAACGCCGCGGTGGAGGCGGGCACGCCCGTCGTGACGATTGATGCCGACGCGCCGCAAAGCCGGCGGCTGTTCTTCGTGGGAACCAACAACTATGAAGCGGGGCAGATGGGCGGGCGGCTGCTGGTGAAGCTGCTGAACGGCAAGGGGACGGTGGTCTTCTTCACAATCGCGGGCCAGAAGAACGTCGAGGAGAGGCTGGATGGGTACAGGGCGGTTCTGGACGCCTCGCCGGGGATCCGCATCCTGGCGGTGCAGGACATGAAGGGCAATCCGAGCCTGGCATTCGATCTGACGCAAGGCTATGTGGAGAAGAAGAACGTGCCGGATGCGTTTGTGGCGCTGGAGTCGCTGTCGGCGGCGGAGATCGTCGACGTGCTGGACCGGGCGCGGATCGAGGGGAAAGTCGTCCTGGCGATGGACGCCGTGCAGAACACGCTCGAGTGGATCGAAAAGGGCCGGATTGCGGCGACCATCGCACAGAAGCCTTATACGATGGGGTACTACGGCCTGAAGGCGCTGGCGGACGTGGTGCTGCGCAAGCCGGCGTCGCTGACGGCGGACTTCCGCAACGACCCGCGCTCCCCGCTGCCGCTGTTCATCGATACGGGCACGCTGCTGGTGGACAAGAGCAACGTGGCCAACCTGCGGAAGTAAGGCGGGCGCGCCTGCCCCGGCGCTATGCTTGAGTCATGCCGCAGTGGACCTGCGCCCGGCTCGCGGAGGGACTGTTTCTGTTCGTCCTGGAAGAAGGCGGCGTGTTGCGCCGGGCCGCCTTCAGCCGCTCCGCAGACCTGCCGCCTGAAGGCTTCGAAGCGGGAGAGCGCAACGACCGGGAGTCCGTGCTCGACCAGGCCCGGCGGGAACTCGAGGAATACGCGCGGGGGAAGCGGCGGCGCTTCAGCGTGCCGTTTGAACTCGAGGGTACGCACTTTCAGTGCGAAGTGTGGAAGGCGCTGTTCGAAATCCCCTGCGGCGAATTGAGGACCTACGGCGAGATGGCGCGGGCGCTCGGGCGTCCTGGAGCGGCGCGCGCCGTAGGGGCGGCGGCGGCGAAGAACCCCTTGCCAGTGATCGTGCCCTGCCACCGTCTGGTGGGCGCCGGCGGCGCACTCACGGGATTTTCCGGAGGGCTGGAAGTGAAGCGGCGGCTGCTTGAAATCGAACGGGCGGCGCTCACTGGTTGACACGGAGATCGAGGGCGGCGTCTAATTACTGAAGCCCGTCGGGACTGGGCCCCGGCGAATCCATGCACGAGAGGGGAACAGAGGGATGCAGGAGAAGCCTGTTGTCGTGGTTGCCGGCGCCACCGGGGCGCAGGGAGGAGGGCTGGTACGGTCGATCCTTCGGGATCCGCAGAGTCCGTTTGCCGTGCGTGCGATGACGCGCGATCCGGGCTCGGCCAAGGCAAGGGAACTTGAACGGCTCGGGGCGGAGGTGGTGGGCGCCGACCTGGACGATCCCGCCAGCGTCGAGAAGGCGTTCGAGGGGGCCTACGCCGCCTACTGCGTCACCTTCTACTGGGATCATTTCTCGCCCGATAAAGAATTTCAGCACGCGGCGGCGCTGGCGCGGGCGGCGAAGAAAGCGCGCCTCGGCCATGTGATCTGGTCCACACTGGAAGACACGCGGCGGATGGTTCCGCTGGAAGACAACCGGATGCCCACGCTGATGGGAAAGTACAAGGTGCCGCACTTCGACTCAAAAGGAGAGGCGGACGCGCTGTTTGAGGAACTCGGACTGCCCGTCACCTTCCTGCTGACGAGTTTCTACTGGGAGAATTTCATCTATTTCGGTGCGGGACCAGTGCGGGGCAAAAACGGAGATCTGGTTCTGACCCTGCCGATGGCGGACCGCAAGTTGCCGGGTATCGCGGCCTCGGACATCGGCGGCTGCGCGTACGGGCTGCTGAAGCGCGGCGCCGAATTCCGGGGCAAGCGCGTGGGCGTGGCTTCCGGGCACCTGACCGGGGAGCAGATGGCCGCCGGGCTCAGCCGGGCCATCGGGGAACCGGTGCGCTACGAGCCGCTGCCGCACGCTGTCTTCCGGTCGCTGGGCTTTCCGCATGCAGAGGATCTCGGGAATATGTTCCAGTTCAACTGCGAATTTTCTGATGAATTCTGTGCCGCGAGAAACACGGCGCTGTCGCGGGAGCTGCATCCCGGCATGCTGTCGTTCGACGAGTGGATCGAGGCCAATCGCGGCAGGATTCCGGTACAATAAGGCCGGAATTACCGGCTGAAATCGATCCAGCCACGGCGGGCGGCGGCGTGGAGCAGTGTGCCGGCGATCATTCCCGTGACGTATCCGTAGGGCAGGAACAGCGCAGACAGCCCCACCAGGGCGGCTACCGCAAACCCGGTTCTGTCGGGGGCGATGTCGCGCACCAGGAGAAGCAGGGCGAGACTCTCGAAAAGAAGCAGGACTCCCAGAACCGGAAGCGGAAAGATTTCAATGACTTTCTGAAATCCGCCGCTGAAAACAAGGCCCAGGACCAGAAAAATGCCGCCATAAATGACGACGGAGCCGCCGGTGCGCCCGCCAAAAGCGTAATGGCCCGCCATGCCGCCCGAGCCGTGGCAGGTAGGGGCGCCGCCCAGAAACGGGTTGGCCAGGTTCATCAGGGAGTAAGTGAGCCCGATCTGGCGCACGGTGAGAGGGCGTTCGGGAAACAGATCCTGGGCCACCTGGCGCGTGGCCAGAACGGAGTTGGCCAGCGACAGCGGCAACTGGGGCAAGGCCAGCACGAGGAAGCCGGTCCAGATGTCGGGCCAGGAAACCGTGTGTAGCTGCGGCAACCGGAAACCGGCGGAGCTCGCGACGTCGTTCGCAGTCAGCTTGAAGGCGAAAGCGTAGGCGAGCCCTAAAGCAATCAATGCGGCGGCGGCGGGGAAGCGCCGGCGGCGCATCAGAATCACGGTAAGGGCGAAGCCCGCGGCGGCGAGAGTCCAGCCGGCAATGCCATCGGAGCGGACATAATCACGCAGTGCGATGGAGGCGAGCTGGAGCCCCAGTCCGACCTGGATTCCGCGCACGACGGGCGTGGGAACCACGCGGGCGAGCCATCCGATAGCGCCGGTGAGCGTCAGCGCCAGCATCAGGACGCCGATGGCCAGACCCCCGCCGTACAGCGTGGCTGCAGGGAGCTTCTGGGCGATGACCAGAGCCGCCATGGCCTTCAGGGGCTGCACCGGCATGGGCATGCGATACCAGGCGCCGGTGAGGATCTGCATGAGTCCGAAGACGGTGAGAACGGAGGCGGAGTCGAGCCGGGCGGCCAGGATCATGCCCACCAGCAGCGGCAGGTCCGTGCCCATGTCGCCGAATGCGCCGGACCACTCATGGCGGTCGAATCGAAGGCGCGGCTTGGCGGGAGAGCGGGGAGCAGAGATGGAATCGTGGCGCAGCATCAGGCGACGGGAATAGCGGATCCGCCGGGAAGCCGGAAACCTCAGCATAACAGGCTTGTCCTGCGGACCAGAAATGGTATTCTCGGGCCAGAGCGAGGTGGCAGGAGAGCTTGATGCGCACGCCTTTGCAGGCCATGGAAGAGGCGCCGGGGGAGCTGACGCGCGGGCGGCTGAAGCGGATTGGCGAGGGCGTGGGGAAGGTGGTGTACGCCAGTGAGCGCTGGGTGGTGAAGCGGGAGCGGGGCGCCAGCGAGATCATTGCGTTGATCCTGATCTGGCGCCTGATGAAGCGGCTGGAGAAGATCCTGCCTCAGCGTTTTACATCGCGCTGGACGGCGCACCCGTCGGCGGCGTTAAGGGCGCTGCGGATGGCCATGCAGGCCTTCGTGGCGGTGGTGCCGCGCGCGGTTTGGTTCAGCACGCACTGGGGACGCGTGTGGCAGAAGTTCGTCCATCGCGACGTGAGGGGGGAGTATCTGGCAGTGAAGCACCTTTCCGGCACTTCGCTGGTGCCAGAGACAGTGACGTTCCCGCCGACGCTTGTGAAGGTGTCGGGATGGCCGGGATGGCTGGTGGTGACGGAAGCGACCGAACGGGTGGAGGCGACCCTTTATGATCGCCTGAAGAGACTGGCGGCGGAAAGGAAGTGGAACGAAGTGGAGCGGTGGCTGGAGCGGCTGCTGGAATTGAGGCGCGCGGGCTGGCGGCGCGGAGTGTTTTCTGTGGATGCGCATCTGAAGAACTTCGGCGTGATCCAGAACCGCGTGGTGCTGATCGACTCGGGCGGGCTGACCGACCGCTGGGAAGACGTGGAGCGGCACCTGGCGTCGGTGGCGAAGAACGGACCCGTGTGGCGGCAGTTCGGGCTGGAGGAGATCCTGGCGGGCGCGCCCGAGCTAGCGGAGCGCTTCGACGCGCGCTGGCGCGACCTGACCTCGCCTCAGTCGATGCGGGATCTTTGGCCCGAGGGCCGGGTCTGAAACCACGTGGATGGTGCGGCCTACCATGCCCGCATCGTAAAGCAGCGTGTCCATGGGCGTCAGGCGGCGGATCTGCGCGGGCGTGAACAGGCGCGTGTGAGGGATCGAGGCGAGATACTCGGGAATGTACCAGACGTCTTCTTCGCTGGCGATCCAGCCGCGGGGATCGAAGCGGGACAGGTTGACGGGGCGCGAGTAGGCGCGCAGCGTCTTTTCGCCTTCCGGATTGTAGTAGTGCGGGAAGTAGCTCATGACGAGCTCCCGGAGGGTGCGATAGACGGGGTCGCGGAAGCGGAGTCCCGAGTAGCTGGACTTGGCGGCGGCGCCCCAGCAGCCACCCTCGCGAAAGACGGCCAGAACATGATCATCGTCGCGGACTGCCGCGAGATCCACCACCAGCGGGGGGCGGCCGGCGAGGCGGAAGGCGGCGGCGGCGAGCACGGCGCCCTCCATGCAGTGGGCGCGGCCGTGGCGCAGCACCTGCCGGGGAGAGAAACATGTGTGCGGCCGTGTGTCGTGGTTGTAGGGCAGGGAATCGAGAAACCTCTGGACGCGCTCCGGGGTGCGGAGGCGCTGAAGCTCTTTCAGTTCCGCTCTGGAAAGGCCCCAGGTCTCCATGGCGCACCCCTCTGCAGGATCAAATCTCCGGGGGAACGAAGCCCTCGGATTTCACGGAGACCACTTTTCTGGCGACAGCATATTTCGACACGTCTTTTTCAATTGCGGAGGCGTTGCCGACCAGGCAGAACTGGAGGTTGCTCTCCGTGAAGTGCCGGCGGATGGCGGCGTTCAGGCTTTCGAGGGTGAGCGAGTCCAGTTGCTGGAAGAACGAGTCGATGTCGCTGCGGTCCAGCCCAAACAGCTCGAGATCGGCGAGCGCGGAGCAGAGCTGGTCGGAGGTTTCCAGGCGCTCGGTGGGGAAATTGCCTTTGATATAGGCGCGCGCGGATTCCAGTTGCTCCGCGGTGGCGCCGCTCGTGGCGAACCGCCGCAGCACGTCAAGGGCGAGATCGATGGCCTTGGCCGTAGTCGTGGTGGGCGTGTAAGAGTTGATGGCGATGGCGCCCGGCAGGCGGTCCAGTTCGAGGATGGAGTTGGCGCCATAGGTGAGTCCGGCGTTCACGCGCAGGGTGTCGTTCAGGAGCGAGGTGAACCTGCCGCCGAACAGGGTGTTGGCCACGAGCAGGGCGACGCGGTCCGGATGGCGGCGGTGGATGCCGGGCATGCCGATCCGGAAGTAGGTCTGCGTGGCGTCCGGCTTGTCGACGAGCAGAAGCCGCGGGCGCTCGAAGCGAAGCTCGCCGGCTTGCGGCGCCTGGAACGGCGCTCCCGGGGGAAGGGAGGAGGCCGCGCGGCGGGCGAGCGCCGCAAACGAGGCTGGGTTGAAATCGCCCACCGCGATCAAAATGAGGTTCTTTCCGGTTGCCGTTCCCCGGTAATATGTCAGAATTTCTTCCCGGCTCAGGCGGGCAACCGAAATCTCGTCGGCGGCGCCGGAATGGCGGTACGGATGCCCGGCAGGATAGAAAAGCCCGTTGAAATACCGCCCGACGGCCATGCCGGGATTGTCTTTGGCGGCGCGGACGCGGTCGGCGGCCTGGGCAAGCACCTTGCGCACCTCATCCTCCGGAAAGGTGGGCGCTGCCAGGATGTCGCCGAGAATGGCCATTGCTTCGGGCGCCGTCTTCGAAAGGAATTCCAGGGCAAAGAAAACCGACTGACGGTTGGCGCCGGCAGAGAGTTCGGCCCCCAGGAAGTCGAGATCCAGATCGATCTGCGCGGCGCTGCGCTTCCCTGCGCCGCGCCGCATCAGCTCGGCGGTGATGGCGGCGATGCCATTCTTGCCGGGTGGTTCGCTTTCGGCGCCGCCGCGGAAGACGGCGCGGACGCTGACGAGCGGGACGTCGTGCCTGGGCAACATCAGCAGAACGGCCCCGTTGGGAAGCTGTTCACGGGTGAATTCGGGCAATCGCACCTGGGCTGGCATGAGAACGCTGGCGGACACAAGCAGGATAGGCTGCAGGAGCTTCACGGCTTCACCTCCGCGCGCTGTTCAGGAATGAGTGTCGCGACCGTGCGGTTGCGGGGGGCAAACACCTTCGCCGCCACGCGCTGTACATCGGCGGCGGTGACCTTCTCGATGCGCGCCGGCGCCTCGTTGACCTGGTTCCAACTCCCGGAGAAGACCTCGTAGCTGCCCAACAGGTTCGCCTTCCCGGCGATGGTCTTCAGCTGGCGGTAGAAGCCGGCGAGGATCTGGTTCTTGGACTTCTGGAGCTCCTCGGCCGGGACGGTCTCGCGCGACAGGCGGTCCAACTCCTCATAGAGCGCCTTTTCCACCTCTGCGGGCTGCCTCCCGCTGCGTACTTGGAAATTGAACAGGAACTGCCCGGGATCCAGCGAGGGGCGAACGCCGCCGCCGACGTTCAGCACAAGCTGTTCCTTCTCGATGAGCCGCTGGTGCAGACGGGCGCTGCGCCCGCCAGTGAGGAGTGTTTCGATGACTTCGTAAACAGGAAAGTCGGGATCGCGGGCGGCGCCGATGTGATAGCTCAGCATCAGCATCGGCAGGTTGGCGGGGCGGCGGACTTCCACGCGGCGCTCGCCGAGCTGCGGCGGTTCGACGGTGCGGACGGGCGGGGGCGGCTCCTGGCGAGGGATCGGCTCCAGGTACTTCTTTGCGAGGGCCAACACCTCGGCTGGCGTCACGTCGCCGGAAACGACGGCAACGCAGTTGTTGGGCGCGTAGCCCATCCGGTAGTGGGCCTTGAGATCGTCCATCGTCCAGCTCTCGATGTCGGAAGCCCAGCCGATGACGGGCCACTGGTAGGGGTGGGCGACATAAGCGGTGGCGTTCAGCTGTTCAAACAGCACGCCGAAGGGGCTGTTGTCGACCGAGGTGCGGCGCTCGGAGCTGACCACGCCCCGCTCGCTCTCGACAATCTTCGGATCAAAAGAGAGGTCGCGGATGCGGTCCGCCTCCATGTCGAACATGAGTTCCAGCGCGGAGCGCGGGAACCAGTCCGTGTAGACGGTCACATCGCGCGACGTGTAGGCGTTGTTGCGGCCGCCGGCCTTCTCCATCTGGATGTCGAACTGCTTCGGGCCGTACTTCTTCGCGCCGTTGAACATCATGTGCTCGAAGAAGTGGCTGATGCCGGTGACGCCCGGCCGCTCGTTGCGTGAGCCGACCTTGAAGAAGAGATAAAACGCGACGTTGGGGACATCGTGATCCTCGTGAATGAGGATCTTCATGCCGTTGGAAAGCGTGTGTTCGGATACCTGGACCATCTGGGCCTGCATGGCAAGGGCGGAAAGCAGCCAGAGAGCCGGAAGTCGGCGCATAGCCAGAAGATAGCAAAAAGCTACCGGCCGAGAACTTCGGCGATGGGCGGCGCGGCGGCGGGGACGGCGGAGAGGAAATCCTCGCCCAGGAAGGCGGCCAGCGTGGCGGCGAGCTGCGCCTGCGTAACCGCGGCAGCATTCCGGACAGGGCCCGAGGGACGAGTGTTCGGGCCGAGGAAGGCCATCCAAACGTACTGCGACTCGCGGATGCGGCGGCCATGGCTGCGCCAGTCCTTCTTGCCCGAGCCGCGGCCGTGATCGGTGGCCAGGATCAAGGTGGTGGAGCTGCGGTATTCGGGCATGGACTGGAGCGCTTCCCAGAGCTGGCGGGCGTAGTCATCGAACCGGCGGGCCGACTTCAGATACAGGTCATAGCGGCCCGCGTGCGCCCACTCGTCGGTTTCGCCGAGCAGGATGGCAAGCACGCGGGGTTTGCGCAATCGCAGATACTCGAGCGCAGTGTGAAAAGTGAAAGAGTCGAATGCCTCGCTGTCCCAATACTCCGTTTCGGCTTTCAGCTTGTTGATCAGCTCGAGCCGCGGCGCAGAGTCCGGCAACTGCAACGGCTCATAGCCGGCATTGACCACGATTCCCGAGCGCGGTGCATTTAGGATCCACGGGAACAGTTCCCACGCGCCGAAGGCGGCAACGCGCCCCTCGAAGCCCGGGCGGCGGTGGAGGAACTCGAGGACATTCACGTTCGGGTTGTGGCGCTTGTCGTTGCTGTCGATGCGCGGATCGGCGACGCCGCAAAAGGTCTCGCTGTAGCCGGGGTACGAGAAGTTGAGGCCGTTGGTGACGCGCGTTTCCGATCCTGCGCCGCGGTCGCCGAAGACCGTTCCCTGGCGAGCCACGACATTCCAGAAAAAGGGCAGCAGCGCGGCGCGGCGTTCTTCCGGGGTGCCGCGCCAGAGCTGCCTCCGCAGCGGCTCGGGATCCGCAACGCCTCCTGCTTTGCGGTCGATCAGTGTGGCGTCGGCGCCGGAGAAGACTTCCTGCCAGCGCAGCCCGTCGGTCATCAGCAGAACGACGTTTTCAGTCCGGCGCTGCGGCTGCGCGAAAACAGTTGAGGCGGCGAGAATCAGGAAGGTGGTGGAACGGAGTTTCATGGGGGCTCCTTCCGCAGGCTAGCAGAGCGGAGGGCGGCTGCTGCCAGGCGAGCCGCCCGTGCCGGGGCCATGCCGGAGCCGCTCAGGATATCGCGATGAGCGGTTACACACCCGGAGCGGTGAAAACCGGCACGGGGCAGAGGCTGGCCTTCTGTCCGCTCCGCAGGCTGGCCCAGGGCGGGATTTTACATGGGTTTTACGCGCTGTTGACACAGCGGGGCCGGGGCGTTCGCGTACGCTGGGGTGAGTCTGGCGAAAACCAGCTGAGGTGGAGGATTCATGAGGAGAGTCTTGGTCGCATTGGCGGCTGCCGCGGCGTGGGCGCAGGGACCGCAGACGCCCGACGTCATCGTCCTGAACGACGCGGCTCTGGGCGCCGTGACTTTTCAGCACAAGATGCACGAGGAACGGGCCGAAGGCAAGTGCGAGGCGTGCCACCATGCTTCCCGGCCGGAAAAGCCGCAAGCCCGGCCTTACCAGGCGTGCCGGGAGTGCCATACGAGGCCGGTGCAGGACGGCATGAAGACCATCCGGATGGCCGCGTTCCACAACACGGCGGCGCAGAGCGGCACCTGTGCCGACTGCCACAAGCGGCAGCTTGCCGCGGGGAAGAAGCCGCCGCAGAAATGTTTCGATTGCCACAAGAGAGAAGCGCGGGCAGCATCGGGACGCTCTGGTGGAGCGTTGTGGATTCGACCGCATCGGGCCGGCAGTCCTGCAATGCTGGCGCTTCGATAGGCGTGGGGCCGCGCAGGCAAGCCAATCGCGGCGCGCCTGGCCGGGAATCGCTGCGGCGGGACGCCCTGAGGGGGCGGTCTTCATCTTCCGTCCGGGCTGGATCCACAGGCGGCGCCGGCGGGCCTCGCGCCTCCGCGTGGCGCCCCGGCAGCTTCGATCCGGAAGCGATGGCGGCCGTCTGCCCCCAAGTGTGAAGTTGCTTGCGGAGGGAACGTCTCTGCGTTGTGCCGGGCCTCATTTGCCCCCTTGACACAGTCGGGCGATATGGGTAGAGTAATGCCGGTTCACGGTAATCAGATCTTTTTATCTCTGGAGGGGGCATGAGACCGTTGCTCGCCGGATTGTTCTGCGCGGCCCTGTTTGCGCAGGGGCCGAAAGCTCCCGCGCCCAAGGCGCCGGACACGATCGTGATGAAGGATGCAGTGCTAGGCAGCGTTACCTTCACGCACAAAGCCCACGAGACAAGGCCCGGCACCAAGTGCGAGACGTGCCATCACGCTTCAAAGCCGGAGAAACCGGAAACGAAGGCGAATCAGGCTTGCCGCGACTGTCACACCAAACCGCCGGCGGCGGGGATGAAGACTTCGCGGCAGGCGGCGTTTCACAATTCCACGGCGCAAAGCGGCGTCTGCATCGACTGCCACAAGAAGGAACTGGCAGGCGGGAAGAAGCCGCCGCTGAAGTGCGCCGAGTGTCACCGCAAGGAAGCCAAGGCGGTTGCAGGAGGGAAGTATGGGCAACCATGGCATTCCACGACGGGAGTTCATGCGCTGGGCTTCGGCAGCCACGGCACTGACTCCCTTCCATGAGGCATTCCTGCCGCGCCTGGGCGCGGCACTCGCCGACGCTGTCAAGGAATACCCGCTGATCTGGATGCAGCATTCCGCCTGCAGCGGGTGTTCGGTCTCGGTGATCAACACCATCCACCCGAGCATCAAGAACGTCATCCTCGACCAGATCCTGCCGGGACATCAGCTCTTCCTCAACTACCATTCGACGCTGATGGCGGCGGCAGGGCACTTGTCCACCGATGCAGCGCTGGAGACAGCGAAGAAGAACAAGGGCAAGTATGTCTTCATTGTCGAAGGTGCCATCCCGACGCGCGACGGCGGCATCGACGGCACGCTGGGAGAGGAGGACGGCAAGCCGGTGACGATGCTGGAGTGGATGCGGCGGCTCGCGCCCGGGGCGATGGCGATTCTCGCCGTGGGCACCTGCGCCGCCTACGGCGGGATTCCGTCGGCGGCGCCGAACCCCACAGGCGCCAAAGGTGTCGGGGATGTGCTGAAGCTGATCGGCGCGCAGACCCCTGTGGTCAACATCCCGGGCTGTCCCTGCCATCCGGACTGGTTCATCGGGACGGTGGCTCGCGTGTTGCTGTACGGGATTCCGTCCCCGAAGGATCTGGACGAGCACGGACGCCTGAAGGTCTACTTCGGCAAGAGCGTCCACAACCGCTGCATCTTTCGCGACTACCTCGACGACGGCATCTTCGCCACGAAGTTCGGCGAGGTGGGCTGCATGCTGGAGATCGGCTGCAAAGGGCCATTCACGCACGCCGACTGTCCCATCCGGCAATGGAACAGCGGCGTGAACTGGTGCATCAACGCGGGCGCGCCGTGCATGGGGTGCACGGAGCCGGGATTCCCGGACGCACACTCCCCGCTGTACCAGAGGAGGTGAACCATGCCGCAGAAAGTAGTGGTCGACCCATTGACGCGGATCGAAGGGCACCTGGGCGTCGAGGCGATGGTGGACGGCGGCAAGGTGGTGGAAGCGAAGTGCGCCGGCACGCTTTACCGCGGCTTCGAGCAAATCCTTGTGGGGCGGGATCCGCTGGACGCAGTGCAGATCACGCAGCGCTTCTGCGGAGTCTGCCCGACGGCGCATGCGCTGGCCAGTTCGCAGTGCCTCGACAACGCGCTCGGAATCATGCCGCCCCACAACGGGCGCGTCATCCGGAATCTGATCCAGGGGGCGAACTATATCCAGTCACATATCCTGCACTTCTACCATCTGGCGGCGCTCGATTTCGCGCGCGGCCCGGATTTTCCACCCTTCACTCCGCGCTTCGAGGCCGACTACAGGCTCCCGGAGAAGGTCAGCCAGGAGATTGTGGGTCACTACGTTCAGGCTCTGCATATCCGGCTGAAGGCGCACGAAATGTCGGCGGTATTTTCCGGCAAAATGCCACACTGCGCCTCGGTAGTCCCGGGCGGAGTGACCGTGACGCCCGCGGTGGACAAGGTGACCACGTTCCTGTGGCGGCTGAAAGAACTGCGGGATTTTATCGACAACGTCTACCTTCCGGATGTTCTGACGATCGCCAGCGTTTACCGGGACTATGCGGAAATCGGCCGCGGGTGCCGGCGCTTCCTGTCCTATGGCGCATTCGACATGGATCCGGAACCGGACGTGCTGAAGCGGGCCCGGTTCTTCCAGATGGGACGCGTTGTTGACGGCAAGCGCGCGCCGGTGGACCCGGCGAAAATCACCGAAGACGTCAGGCACGCCTGGTATCAGGAGGGGCCGCCCGCGCATCCCACGCAAGAGATCACCGAACCGGACCGGAAGAAGGAGGGCGCCTATAGCTGGCTGAAGGCGCCCCGCTATGACGGGGTCTCTTACGAGGTGGGGCCGTTGGCCCGGGTTGTGGTGAATTCGGCCGACGGCGCAAACCCCGCGCTGGCCAAGGCGATCGACGGGGCGCTGGCCCAACTGCGGCTCAAGCGCGAGAATCTTTGCTCGGTGATGGGCCGGCACCTGGCGCGGGCGCTGGAGACGAAGGTGCTGGCCGATGCAATGGCGGACTGGGTGCTCCAAATCAAGCTGGACGAACCGGTGGCCGTGGGGCACAAAATGCCGGAATCGGCCGCGGGCATCGGCCTGTGGGACGCCTCACGCGGCGCTTTGGGCCACTGGATCTCCATCCGCAACCAGAAGATCGAGCGCTATCAGGCCGTGGTCCCTACTACCTGGAACGCCTCGCCGCATGACGGCAAGGGGCAACCCGGGCCCATCGAGGAGGCGCTTGTTGGCGCGCCCGTTGAGGATCCCGCCAATCCTTTCGCCGTGGCGCGGATCGTCCGCTCCTTCGACCCTTGCATCGCCTGCGCCATCCACCTGGTGACACCGCGCGGGCGTCTGCTGGCGGCCGTGCCGCTCGGCTGAGTCCGAATGCGACGCAGGACCCTGGTCGCCGGCGTGGGCAACATTCTGCTCGGCGACGAAGGGCTGGGAGTGCATGCCGTCCGCCAGTTGCTGGAACAGGGCCTCCCCGAAGGCACGGACGCGGTGGACGCAGGAACAGCGCTGGGGGATCTGCTCCCCGAACTCGGCGGGTATGAGCGGCTGATCCTGGTGGACGCCGTGCGCGGCGGCGGCAAGGCGGGGGATCTGTACCGGTTCGAGATCCGCTCGCCGGACGATCTGGCGGGCGCAGCGGCGCCCGTTTCTCTGCACGAATTCGGCGTGGCGGAAGCGCTCGATCAGGCGCGCACGCTTGGCCTGCTGCCTCCGCGCGTGGTCCTGCTCGGCATGGAGCCTGCATGCCTGGAGCCGGGGATCGGGCTGTCGGAGGCGTGCGCCCGCGCACTGCCCGGACTGCTCCGCCGGATCCGGGCCGAAGCGCTTGCCCCAGGGACTTGAGATAATAAGAGCAGTGGCGGTGGAGTCCGCCCTGAACCGCCGTTCCCAACGGCCGATGACTCCTACGGATTGCCCGGCGCCGGGACTCGATTTCTCCCGTCCCAGCCGGAGCGAAGCGAGCAGGACGAGGCAATGGATCTGGAACGGGCGGACGCCTTCAGGAACATCCGGCCAGGCGAGGAGCTGTCTCCGCAAGTGAACGTTGCGAGTGACGCTCCTGTCGCATCCTCCGGCCCGGCCCCTCCTGCGCGCAATCCCGATCGCGAGAGTCAGGAGACGAATATGCATCCCATAGCCGATGTGGAACCCACGCGCGGGCACGAAGAGGCCGGGAGGCTGCTCGAACAGACCGCCACTCTGATCGGCAAGTACGGTTTGGAGTCGCTGAACGAGTTTCTGGACAGCTGCCGGCGGTTTGCGGCGGAGCGGGCCGTGAATGTGGCCATCCTGGGCCGCTTCAAGGCGGGGAAAACAACGTTTCTCAATGACCTGCTGGGCCGTGCGCTGCTGCCGGTGGGCGTGATCCCGGTCACCAGCGTCGTCACGGAGATTGAGTACGGGAAGGCGGAGCGGGCCGAGATCGAATTCGCCGGCGGGCGCCGCGAGCCTGCGCGGCTCGACGAGTTGGGCGAGTATGTCGACGAGAGCCGGAACCCCGGCAACCGGAAGGGCGTCGTGCGGGTGCGGGTCTGGCTGCCGGAGATGGAGCGTTACCGGGGCATCCGGTTCGTGGACACGCCGGGGATGGAGAGCGTGTTCGAACACAACACGGAGGCGTCGCGCGACTGGCTGCCCAACGTCGGGCTGGCGCTGGTGGCGGTGAGCGTGGATCCGCCGCTGACGCAGCATGACATCGAGTTGATTGCGGACCTGGAAAGGTACACGCCGCGCATCGTGCTGCTGCTGACCAAGATCGATATCCTCGACCCTGAAGGCCGGGCGCAGGTGGACGAGTTCGTGCGGCGGCAACTGGCGGCGCGCTGGGAGGGCGGGTTGCCGGTGTACCCGTATTCGGCGAAGCCGGGGTTCGAAGCCTGCCGGCACAGGATCGAGGGCGAACTGCTCGGCCATTTGCGGCAGGACAGCGTGGCGCAGTGGGAGCAGATCCTGGAGCACAAAGTGGAATCGCTGGCCGGCGAGACGGCCGAGTACCTCACGGTGGCGCTGAAAGCGGCCGAGCGCGCCGAGAGCGAGCGGGAGGAACTGCGGCGGCGCGTCCTGGGAGAGAAAGAGACGCTCAGCGACACGCGGCTGGGGCTGGAACTGATTGTGCGGCATGCGGCGGCGACGTCGCGGGCGTCCATCGAGAGCCGGCTCAGGCCGGAAGCGAACGCAATTCTCAGGCGGTTGCTTGAGGAGTTCGAACAGAACTACCCGGCGTGGACCTCGGGCCTGCAGACGGCCATGGAGCGGTTCGAGGAATGGCTGGAAGCGGCGTTGCGCAGGGAACTGATGGCGGTCTCCGGCCCCCACCGGCGGGAGTTCCTCGAGCCGGTGCAGCGGGTGAGCCGGCAACTGGCGCAGTCGCTGCAAGATTTCCGCAACCGCCTGTCGGAGCGGATGCTGGAGACGCTGGGCGTGCCGCTGAAGACTTCCGAGATGGAGATCGCGGTTCAGGAGCCGCGGGAGCCGGACATCCGCGTGGGCCGGGTCTTCGACCGGAACTGGGAGTTGCTCTCGTGGGCCATCCCGATGGCCGTGTTCCGGGAGGTGGTGCGGCGGCACTTCCGGCACAAGATCGAAAGGGCCGTGGAGATCAACCTGGCGCGGCTGGTCTCGCAATGGGAGGGCGCGCTCCATGCTGCGTTGCGCGCCATGCTGGACGAGGCGGTGCGCCGGCTGGAGGCGCTGATCCACACGGTGGAGCAGCTGCTGCACACTGCCAGCGGGCAGGCGGAGGAGATCCGGGGGGACCTGGCGTGGATCGAGGAGGCGCTGCAGGTTCCGCCCGAGGGCTCGCGGCGGCGCAACGGATCGACTAGACTGGAGCCTTGACGGCGAGGCTGGAGCTTCCGAGGGTCTATCCGATTGTGGACACTGGCGCGCTGAAGCGGCGGGGCCGGGACCCGCTGTGGTTTGCCGAGGCGCTGCTGGAGGGCGGCGCGCGCATCCTGCAGCTGCGGCACAAGGAACATTACTCGCGGGCCGTGTTTGAAACGGCCTCGGCGATGGCTGTTCTTTGCCTGAGGGCGGGGGCGCGGCTGATCATCGACGACCGCGCCGACATCGCGGCGCTGCTCGATGCCGGCGTCCACCTGGGGCAAAACGACCTGCCGCCGAGGCTGGCGCGGCGCGTGCTGGGCGAAGAGCGCATTCTGGGCTTCTCGACTCACAACGAGCAGCAGCTGCGCGATGCCGCGGAGGAGCCGGCGGACTATCTGGCCATTGGTCCGGTATTTGAGACGTTTTCCAAGGAGAATCCCGATCCGGCGCTGGGGCTGGCGCGTCTGGCGGCGATGCGGGCGCTCACGGAGAAGCCGCTGGTGGCCATCGGCGGCATCACGCGCGGGCAGGCGCAGGCGGTGCTGCGCGCGGGCGCCGATTCCATCGCCGTGATCGGGGATCTGATGCCGGAGGAGATGACGAAGGCCACTGTCAGGGGGCGCATGGAAGAATGGATCGCGCTGACACGGTGACGCAGACGGGGCTGGTACAAAGGCTGGGGCTGCTGGACTCGACGACCATCGTGATGGGGTCGATGATCGGCAGCGGCGTGTTCATCGTGTCGGCCGACATTGCGCGGCAGGTGGCCTCGCCCCCCTTGCTGATGGCGACGTGGGCGGCGACGGCGGTGCTGACGATGATCGCGGCGCTCAGCTATGGGGAACTGGCGGCGATGATGCCGCGCGCGGGCGGGCAATACGTCTATCTGAGGGAAGCGTTCGGCCCGCTGTGGGGTTTCCTGTACGGCTGGACGCTGTTCGCGGTGATCCAGTGCGGGACACTGGCGGCGGTGGCTGTGGCGTTTGCGAAGTTCCTGGGCGTGTTTGTGCCGGCAGTGTCGGCCGATGCGTGGCTGGTGCGGATCGGACCGGCGGGCGTGAACACGCAAATGCTGGTGGCCATCGCCCTGATCCTGGGGCTGACGTGGCACAACACGAGGGGCATCGAGGCGGGGGCGCGCGTCCAGAACATCTTCACGATCGCCAAGATCGGCGCTCTGGCAGGGCTGATTGCGGCGGGCGTGTTCTTCGGGCGGCAGCCGGAGGCGATGGCGAGAAATTTCGGGCGGTTCTGGGAAGTGCCCTGGAGCGCGTGGGACGCCTTGCGGCTGACGGCGGTCGCGATGGTGGGGGCGCTGTTCAGCTCGGATGCGTGGAACAATGTCACGTTCACCGCCGGCGAGGTGCGCAACCCGAAGCGCAACCTGCCGCTGTCGCTGGCGCTGGGCGTGGGCGTCGTCTCGGTCATTTATCTTGCCTGCAACTTCGTCTACCTGATGGCTCTGCCTCTGGAATCGATCCAGAGCGCTCCGGAAGACCGCGTGGCTACGGCCGTGATTTCCCGGATTCTGGGGCCCGCGGCCACGCAGGTGATGGCGCTGGCGGTGATGGTGTCCACCTTCGGCTGCCTGAACGGGATGATCTTCGCCGGCGCGCGCGTCTACTATGCGATGGCGCGCGACGGGCTGTTCTTCGCCGCCGCCGGGAATGTGAACGGGAAGACGCACACGCCGAACCACAGCCTGTGGATGCAGGGTGCATGGGCGGCGTTCCTCACGCTGACCGGACGCTACAGCGATCTGCTGGACTATGTTATCTTCGCTGTTTTGCTGTTCTACATCCTGACCATCGCGGGGCTGTTCGTGCTCCGGCGCACGCGCCCCGAGGCCGAGCGGCCCTACCGCGCGTTCGGCTATCCGCTGCTGCCTGCGATCTACATTGCGGTGGCGGCGTTCATCGAACTGATGCTGCTTCTGTACAAGCCCAGCTACACCTGGCCCGGCCTGCTGATCGTGCTGACGGGCATCCCGGTGTATCTGGCGTGGCGGAGGCGGCGCGAATCCACATCGAGGTCCGAGGCATGAGTCTCTTCGCCCGCAAGCCTTTGGAGAGGATCCTGAAGGAATCCAGCGCCGACGCGCACGGCCATTCGCTCAAGCGCACGCTGACGGCGACGCAGCTGGTGGCGCTGGGCATCGGCGCCATCATCGGCGCCGGCATTTTCTCGCTGACCGGCGTGGCGGCGGCGCAGCACGCAGGGCCGGCGGTAGTTTACAGCTTCATCCTGGCGGCTGTGGCCTGCGCGTTCGCGGGCTTCTGCTACAGCGAGTTCGCCACCATGATCCCGGTGGCGGGCAGCGCCTACACCTACGCCTACGCGACGATGGGCGAGCTGCTGGCGTGGATCATCGGCTGGGCGCTGGTGCTCGAGTACGCCATCGGCGCAGCCACGGTTTCGGTGTCGTGGTCCGGCTACATGGTGTCGATTCTGGAGTCGTTCGGCATCCACCTGCCTGAGAGCCTGATCCATTCGCCGTGGGACCCCGTGCCCGGGATGATCAACCTGCCGAGCGTGATCATCATTCTGATCATTTCGACGATCCTGATCATCGGCATTCAGGAGTCGGCGCGGTTCAACGCGCTGATCGTGGCGGTGAAGCTCGCCGTGGTGGTGCTGTTCATCGGGCTGGGCTACTTCTTCATCAACTACGACAACTACAAGCCCTTCCTGCCGGAGAACACGACGGGCAAGTTCGGCGATTTCGGCTGGACGGGCGTGCTGGCGGCGGCTGGGCAGATCTTCTTCGCCTACATCGGGTTCGACGCCGTGTCGACGGCGGCGCAGGAAGCGAGAAATCCCAAGCGCGACATGCCCATCGGCATCGTCGGCTCGCTGGCGATCTGCACGGTTCTCTACATTCTCTATGCGGCGGTGCTCACCGGCGTGGTGAATTACAGGGATCTGAACGTCTCCGCGCCGCTGGCGGTGGCGGTAGACCGCATGAAGAGCGTGCCGTGGCTGGGCTTCCTGATGAAGCTGGGATCGCTGGCAGGGTTGACGTCGGTGATGCTGGTGATGCTGCTGGGGCAGTCGCGCGTGTTCTACTCCATGTCACGCGACGGGCTGCTGCCCGGCATGTTCTCCGAACTGCACGCGAAGTTTGCCACACCCTGGAAGTCCAACCTGCTGCTGATGGTCTTTGTGGCGGCGCTGGGCGCGTTCACGCCGATCCAGCAGCTCGGCAATCTGACCTCGATGGGCACGTTGTGGGCGTTCGCGCTGGTGTGCGCAGGCGTGATCATCATGCGCCGGACGCACCCGGAGACGCCGCGCCCGTTCCGCACCCCGCTGGTGCCGCTGGTGCCGGTGCTGGGGATGCTGTTCTGCCTGCTGCTGATGTTCAGCCTGGACCGGATCACGAAATACGCCTTCTTCGCGTGGATGATCGCCGGGCTGGCGGTGTACTTCAGCTACAGCCGCAGCCGGAGCCACCTGCAGCGCAGTCTCGTGGAAGAAGCGGCGCGCCCCAACTAGGGCCGCCGTCAACATTTCTGCCAAGTTTTGTCCGGGAGAAGAGCCGTGCGCAGAGCCAGGCTGACCGAACTGGAGTGGCCGGAGTTCGGCCTGGAGGCCGAGCCCCCGGCGTGGCGGGTCTCGCGCGAGGAGTATGCCGCCCGGCTCGAGCGCCTGCGGGCACGGATGGCGGAAGCGGGGCTTACCCATTTTGTGGTCTACGGGGACCGCGAGCACTTCGCCAACCTGCAATGGCTCACCGGATTCGACCCCCGTTTTGAAGAGGCGCTGTGGATCGCCGGGCTGGACGGCAAGCCTCTCTTGCTGGCGGGCAACGAATGCATGAACTATGCGCCGGCGGCGCCTCTGGTGGCGGCGGGGGACGTCCTGCTGGAGAGGCACCCCGAGCTTTCCCTGCCGGATCAACCGCGCGAAGGCGGGCGGGCGCTTGCGGAAATCCTCAAGGCATGCGGCATCGATGCGCACTCTCGCGTGGGCGCTGCCGGATGGAAGCCGCTGACCCCGCCGCACCGCCTGGACCTGCCCGCATTTCTCGCCGATGAGCTGCGCTTTGCGGCCGGCTTCGAGAACGTGATGAATGCCACGCGGATCCTGATCGAACTTCGGCAGCAGGCAGCGCCTCAGGAGATCGCCTTTTTCGAGTGGACGCATACGCTCGCCAGCGAGGGCATGAAGCGCGTCCTTCGCGCGCTGAAACCCGGCGCGATGGATTACGAACTGCTCGAGCAGGCGCGCTACAACGGCGTGCCGCTCGGCTGCCACATGACGCTGAAGTGCGGCAACAACAGGGCCAGCCTCGCCAGCGCCTGCGGCGAGCGCGCCGTGCGCGGAGGGCGGCTCTCCTGCGGCATCTGCTACTGGGGCGCCAACTGCTGCCGCTGCGGATGGGTGGCTGAAAGCGAAGCCGACCTCCCGGTGGAAGCGCACGGTTACGTGGAGGAGTTTGCCGGGCCTTATTTTGAAGCTATGGGGGCCTGGTTCGAAGCGCTGCGGATCGGGGCCACCGGGGGAGACCTGTGGAGTGCGGTCCATGAGCGGCTGCCGTTCGAGAAGTTCGGCGTCTTTCTCAACCCCGGCCACCTGATCCACTTCGACGAGTGGCTTTCCGCGCCCGTCTACAAAGGCTCCACCGAGCCTCTTGCGACCGGCATGGTGATGCAGGCGGACGTGATCCCCTCGCATCCCGTTTTTTACTCTTCGCGGATGGAGGACGGGTATCTGTTGGCGGACGCTGCGATGCAAGCGGAACTGCGGCGGCGCTTCCCCGCACTCATGGAGAGGTGCCAGGCGCGGCGCGAGTTCCTGCGCGGCGCCCTCGGGCTGCCCGTGCACGACGATGTCCTTCCTCTCGGGAACCTCTGCGGCATCGTGCCCCCCTACCTGCTCAGGCCGCAAACGGTTTTTGCGCTATCCTGAGGCAAGCCCCGTGGAGAAAGGAAGGGGCTCAGAATGATGAGACGAGTGATGATCCTCGCCGCTGCCGCGGCGATTTTTGCTGTCTGCCTGCCGGGGGCCGGGAAGCCGGACTTCTCCGGCGTCTGGAAGCTCAACAATGCCAAGTCCGATTTCGGGCCGATGCCCGGCGGACCGGACAAGTTCGAGCGGACCATCGAGCACAAGGATCCCAGTCTGAAAATGACCACGGTCCAGGCGTTTCAGGGCCAGGAGCGCACCAACAACGTCGAATACACCATCGACGGGCAGGAAAAGACCGTCGAGACGCCGATGGGACCGATGAAGGTGACGCCCGTCTGGAAGGGCGACAACCTGGAAATCACCGTGCGGCGCGAGATTCAGGGCACCGAGATCAAGTCGGTGGAGACCTGGTCCCTGTCCGAGGATGGCAAGACCCTCACGGTGAAGACCGACATCAGCGCGCCTCAGGGCGAGTTCACGCTGAAGTTCGTGATGGACAAGCAGTAACGGCTGCAGAATCTGTGATGCCCCGGGGCGGGCCCGATCATCACTGGAATATGGCATTTCCGGTCCGGGGCGGGAGTCTCCTCGAGCGTCCGGCCCACAATTTCCGTTACTTCGATACCCTCGTCGTCATTTTCGTCACGGTTCTCCTGGTCTCGAACCTCATTGGACCGAAGATCTGCGCCATCGGCCCGTTCCGCATCAGCGGGGCGCAGCTGCTGTTCCCGATCACTTACATCTTCGGGGACATCTTCACCGAGGTCTATGGCTACGCCGGCTCGCGGCGCGCCATCTGGCTGGGCTTCTTCGGCTCGGCGCTGATGGCGCTGTTCGGCATGTTGGTGGTCTGGCTCCCGCCGGCGCCGGACTTCCGCCATCAGGAAGCGTTCGAAGTGGTCTTCGGCTTCGTTCCCCGCATGGTGGCGGCGAGCCTGCTGGCCTACTGGGCGGGCGAGTTCGCCAACTCTTATGTGATGGCGAAGATGAAAGTGTGGAGCCGAGGGCGGGCGCTGTGGATGAGAACCATCGGATCCACGGCGGTGGGGCAGTTGGTGGATTCCGTCGTCGTGATGACGGTGGCGTTCGCCGGCCGGGAGTCCGGGCTGACGATCGTGAACCTGATCTTCACCGGGTACGTCGGCAAGGTGCTTTATGAAGCGGCGATGACGCCGGTGACCTACCTGGTGGTGAACGGCCTGAAGCGGGCGGAGGGTGTTGACGTCTATGACGTGGCGACAGACTTCAGCCCGTTCGCCTCAGGAAGAGAAGGCGAAGAGTTTATCCCGCTGGAGCCGCAGGCGGAGCCGGGCGGGGCGGACTGAAACCCGCCACGAGCCGGCGGCATCCATCAGCGGAGAGTTGCGTTACACTGAAGGTGGTGCAGGCACTGGGAGCGGCACTGGCACGTCCACGCCAGGCGTTTGGGAGTGTGCGATGAAGCGACCCACGTTTTTCGCCCTGTTGATGGCGCTGGCCCTGTTCGCCCCTGCGGCAGGCACGGCTTCAGCCCAGAAACGGAAACAGGCTTCCGACAACGGGCAGCGGGAGACGCTGGCCAGGCCGATGTCGGAGAAGGAGCGGCGGCGGCAGGAAGAGCGCCGCCGCAGGGAGCTTGAGACTCCCTACAGAAAGTGGCTGGAAGAGGACGTCCTCTACATCATCACCGACGAAGAGAAGCGCGCCTTCAAGAACCTCCAGACCGACGAGGAACGCGAGCAGTTCATCGAGCAGTTCTGGATGCGGCGCGACCCTACGCCGGACACGATGGAGAACGAGTACAAGGAAGAGCACTACCGCCGCATTGCTTACGCCAACGAGCGGTTTGCTTCGGGCATCCCGGGGTGGAAGACAGACCGCGGGCGCATTTATATCACGTTCGGCCCGCCCGACGAAATCGAGTCTCATCCCTCCGGCGGCACGTATGAACGCCCTTGGGAAGAAGGCGGTGGAACCACTTCCACCTACCCGTTCGAGAAGTGGCGCTACCGCTACCTGGAAGGCGTCGGCATGCAGACCGATATCGTGATCGAGTTCGTCGACAAGTCGATGACGGGCGAGTACCGCATGACGATGGACCCGAGCGAGAAGGACGCCCTGCTCATGGTGCCGGGCGCGGGATTGACGCTGATGGAGCAGATGGGGCTGGCCGACAAGGCGGACCGCTTCAACCGCACCGACGGCACGCGCCTTGGCGTGGGAAACTCGCCCCTGCCGGCGCGTATGAACCAGTTTGAGCGTTTGCAGCAGTATGCGGACCTGCAAAAGGCGCCGAAGATCAAGTTCCGCGACCTGGAGGCGCAGGTCAACTCGCGAATCCTGTACAACCTGCTGCCGATGCAGGCGCGCGCGGACTTCTTCCCCACGACGTCCTCCACAGTGCTGACGTCAATCACCCTTCAATTCAACCGCAAGGACCTGCAATTCAAGCAGGAAGGAGAGATCTCCAAGGCGATCGTGAACATTTACGCGCGCATCACGTCCATGACGCGGCGCGTGGTGAACGTTTTCGAGGACGTGGTTTCGATCGATGTGCCTGCGTCGATGCTACAGGAGGCGGCGCAGGGCGTCTCCATCTACCAGAAGTCGATTCCCCTGCCGCCGGGGATGTACCGCCTGAACGTGGTGGCGAAGGACGTGGTGGGCGGCAACATGAACAACTACGAGATGGCGCTGAACGTCCCGCGGATGGAGGAGGACGTTCTGTTTGCCAGCTCTCTGGTGCTGGCGGACGTGCTGGAGAAGGTGCCGACGCGCAGCATCGGCACCGGGCAGTTTGTCGTCGGCACCACCAAGGTGCGCCCGCGGGTCAGCGAAAGCTTCCGCCGCAACGAGAAGCTCGGCATTTACATGAAGCTGTACAACTTCCAGGCGGACGAGAAGACCGGCAAGCCGAATGGCGAGGTCGTCTACGAGATCGTCCGCGACTCGGACAACAAGCCCGTCCTGGAGTTCGTGGAAGAGGCGGCGGCGCTGGATGGTTCGGCGTCGCAGGCGACCATCGAGAAGCTGCTGCCGCTGGCGAACTTCGAGCCGGGCAAGTATACTTTGAAGGTCAAGGTGACCGACAAGCTCAAGAACGCGAGCTTGACGCAGTCGGCGCAGTTCACTATTCTGTGACCGGGCCGGCGCGCCCCGGCGCTGCCGGGGGGGGCCGGAAGCGGGAAGAAGCCATGCACCGTACCGCCGCGCTGGCGTTGATCGCACTGTTGGGTGCTTTCGAAGGAAACCTGTGCGGCGCCGATCTGAAGGTGTTCGGCGCGATCAGCGGGCAGGTGCGGAACGCCGCCGGAGTGGGGCAGATGGGCGCGGTGGTGCTGGTGCTGAACCGCTCCGAGCGCGTGGTGCAGCGGGCGCTGACGAGCCCCGACGGGTGGTTCCGCTTTGAAGGGCTGCCCCCTGACACATACTCGGTCCGCGTCTCGCTTGCGAGCTTCGTGCCCGCGATGCGCAACCACATCGTCGTGCGTCCGGGCGTGGAGAGCTTCCTGAATATCCAGCTCGCCAACCTGTTCAGCTCCATCGAACTCGTCTATATGGCGCCCGGGCAGACTGGCCTGCTCAGCGACGACTGGAAGTGGGTGCTGCGGTCTTCAACGGCGACGCGCCCTGTGCTGCGGCTGATGCCGCAGCAGCCGGCCTGGCAGACAGCCTCCGTAGCGCGCAGTTCTGCTGGCGCCGGCCCCTTGCGGGGCGTGGTGAGGATCTCCGGTGGCGATGGCGCTTCCGCGCCCACCCTGGGCGCGGAACCGGAGCTCGGGACGGCCTTCGCCTTGGCCACGTCGCTGTTCGGCAACAATGAATTCCGCGTGAGCGGCAACGTGGGTTATGCCTCCACCTCGGGCGCGCCCACGGCGGGCTTCCGCACCACATACACCCGCACGGGCGACGGGCTGGTTCCGACACCCGAAGTCGAACTGACTGTGCGGCAGGCGGCGCTCCGGCAGGCGGGCGCGGGATTCCTGCACGGGCAGGGCGCTCCGGTGGAGACGCCCGTGCTTCGCACCATGTCCGTGCGCATGGGCGACCGGATGGAGCTGGCGCCGGGGCTGCAACTGACCTACGGCGCGATGCTCGAATCCGTTGTGTTCCTCGACCGGCTGAACCTGCTGAGCCCCTATGCCAGGCTGACGTGGGACCTTGGCGAGGCGGGTGTCATCGAATCCGGGTTCACGAGCGGCGCCCCGGCCTATGAATTGATCACCGGCGAAGGGACGCTTCAGGACGGTCTCACCGGTCTCGCCATGTTTCCTCGCGTGTCCCTGCGTGAGGGGCGGGCGCGGGTTCAGAAGAATCAGTCGTTCGAAGTTGGATACCGCAGGACGGCGGGTTCGAGGACTTACGCTGCCGCGGTGTACCAGGATTCGTTGCGTGACGCCGCCCTCACGGCGTCCGGCGCGGCGGTCTTCGCGCCCGGGGAGTTGCTGCCGGATCTGGCGTCCTCGAGCTACGTCTTCAACATCGGCGATTACCGCGGTTTCGGCTATCTGGCATCGGTCACGCAGGAGCTTTGGGGCGCCTGGGCGGCAGGCTTTGCGGCGGGCGCGTCGTCCATGCTGATCCAGGATGCCGGCGGCGCGTCAGGCAGCGCCGCGGAAGTTCGCGGGCAGGTGCGTCCGGTGCGGCGTCCCTGGGCTTCCTTGCGGATCACCGGCGTGGTTCCGCAGACCGGCACGCGCTTCACCACGTCCTATCTCTGGACCCCCGGAGGCTCGGCAGGACTCGGCCACGCCTTCCTGACCCAGCAGTGGCAGCCACAACTGGGCCTGAACGTATCGCTCCGCCAGCCACTGCCGGTGCAGGCGGGACCCGGACGGCTGGAGATGTCGGCCGAGTTGCGCAACCTGCTGGCGCAGGGCTACCTTCCTGTTTCCTCCCCCGACGGGCGCCGCCTGTGGCTGATTCAGCTGCCCCGTGCGGTGCGCGGTGGCATCAGCTTCATCTTCTGACTCGCTGCGGGCAAGCGCACAGGCCGCACGCCAGCGGAGCGGAGCTGGCCAGCGCCGGGCCAGCCGCCCACAAAGGCGGTGCTATGGCCGTTTCGGCTGCCTCTGGCCCGTGTAGTCCTCTCTCGCAATCTCCTCTTGAATTGTTCCGGAAGTACTGGTACTCTCGTATACCTAGGTGGGTCGATCATCGTCGGCCCGGCAGGAGGAGAGAGAATCATGAAAGTGAAATGGCTATTGGGTCTTGTTCTTGCCGCAGGGCTGTGCCCGGCGGCGGTGATCACTCTGAACAACCAGGGGTTTGAGTTGGGTGATACCTCCGGATGGACTTCCTCCGGGAATGTTTCCGCCAGTGGCGTAATGACGATAGGCGCCTGGACTGTCGGTCCAGCCGGTTCTTTCATGGCGGTGCTGGACTCCGGCGACGGAGAGGGTACAAGTGTGGGTGACCTGGAGAGCTTTTTCGGCGTCACGACGGGCGTGCTCTCCAGCGGACTGCCACCCGGAACGGCCACAATCGGGTCGGGGATCTACCAGGACTTCACCGGTAATGCCGGGGACACGGTGACCATGTACTGGGCCTATGTGGCAACCGATTATGAGTCATTTAACGATCCCGCGTTCGCCATCGTGACTGGTCCTGGCGTCGAGCAACTCACCATTCTCGCCAGCATCTGGAACGGAGGGATCACTGTGGGGGATTACGGCGCTACCGGATGGCACGCATTCACGTATGCCCTGCCTGTGAGCGGCAACTACCGGCTGGGCTTTGGGGTCGTGAACACAGGCGATTCCATCGTTTCCGGCTATTTGATGCTGGACAGCGCCCCCGGCACTCTCAACGGCATCGGCGGGGAAATTCCGGAGCCGGGCACGCTGGCTCTCATAGGCGCCGGACTGCTCGCTTTGGGCGCGCTGCGCCGGCGTTGAATTCTAGCGCTGTTTTGGTCCGCAAACGGCGCGCCCCTTGGCAGGCGCGCCGTTCGTGTATTTGGCGGCGCGCTCGCTGCGATAGAATGCCGGAGGCAAAGGGAGGCTCTCATGAAGGCGCGTCGTGATTTTCTGAAGTTGGCTCCGGCGGGCCTGCTCGTGGTCTCGCCGGAGACGGCATTCACCTACCAGGCCAATTCCACGGTGGAGGTCGGCATCGTCGGCTGCGGGGGGCGGGGCAACTGGATCGCTCCGTTCTTTCCGGAATTCGCCGGCGCGCGCGTGGTGGCGCTGGCGGACGTGCAGCGGTCGAACCTTGCATCCACCGCCGAGAAACTGAAGGTCGACGGCAGCCGGGCTTACGCCGGGCCGGACGCGTATCAAAAGCTGGCCGAGTCGAAGCTCGATGCGGTAGTGATCGAGACGCCCACCATCTACCATGCCGAGCAGGGGTTGGCCGCGGTGCGAGCCGGCAAGCATGTGTTCATGGCCAAGCCGGTGGCGGTGGACGTGCCGGGCTGCCGGACGGTGCTCGAAAGCGGAAACCTGGCAAGGAAGAAGGGGCTGTCGTTCTGGGTGGACTTCCAGAGCCGGGCGCGCGATGCCTACAAGGAAACCGTGGAGCGCGTCCGGCGCGGCGACATCGGCAAGCCCGCCTTCGCCGAGGTGCACTACTTCGCCGGGCGCCCGTGGAAAGACAAGGGCACGCCGGAGATGGACCCCGGGCAGCGGCGCATCGTCAACTGGTTCGGCGACCGCGTGCTGAGCGGCGACATCATCGTCGAGCAGAACATCCACGTGATCGACATCGCCAACTGGCTGCTGGGCGCGCGTCCGGTGAAGGCGAACGGCACGGGCGGGCGCACCGACTGGAAGGGCACGCCCAATGAGTTTGGAGACGCCTGGGATCACTTCGCCGTAAACTTCTGGTATCCGGACGGCGTGCATGCCTCCTTTGCCTCCCACCAGCTGACGGGCAGTTTTTCGGACCTGTGCGTGCGCGTGTTTGGCATCCAGGGCTGCGCGGACACGCATTACGGCGGCACGATCCGCATTCTCGGCAGAAACGCCTGGATGGGCGCGGAGCGAGACGATACGTTCCGCGGCGGCGCCATCCAGAACGTCAAGGACTTTGTGGCCTCGATCCGCGAATCGAAGCCGATCTACAACTACGAGGTCTCGGTGGAGTCGAACCTGACGGGCATCCTGGGACGCACGGCGGCATACCGGGAAGCCACCGTGACGTGGGACGAGATGATGGCGGCGAACGAGAAGTGGGAGGCGCCGCCGCTGAAGCTGAACTGGTAGGCGCGGCTCAGAGTATGCCGGCCACGGCGCGGCCGAGCGCGATCAACGCCTCGCGGCCGGGAAGGCCCGGACCGCCGATTTCTACCCACGCATCGCCCTTCACCAGGAAGAGTCCCGTGGCGAGAGGGGCGAGATAGGCGCGGTCTCCGATCCCTTCCAGCCCCGCAGGCTTGCTGACGCCTTCCTTGGCGCCGGCGAGGGCGCCCATCATGCCCATTGCGGTTCGATAGCCGGTTTCCGCGCTGCGGGCGTCTTCGCCGTACTTGACGCTGATCTGGAACAGCGGCTCGCCTTCGCCAGCCTGCCCGCTGGCGGCAAGGCCCTTCATGAAGTCCTCCATCGTCCGCGCGGCGTCCTGCTCGCTGGCAGTCTTGTTCTCGCGCATCTTGCGCATCGCCTCCTGGACCTGCTGCTGGCCCTTCTCCGCCACCTGCGCCGCCGAGCCGAAATAGCGGCACTCTTCGCCCTGGGCTTCCGTGCGGTCAATTGCCAGTCCCGTGGCCCGGGCCGCTTCCTCCGCGCCTAACAGCGCGCACGGATCGGCCACGCGGCGGGCCCTGCCCGTGGCAGCGGGCGCTTCGGCGACGCCCATTCGTTCCGCGGCCGTCTCCACTTTCTTCTTGACCCAGAAGCCGGTGACGACCAGCCCGCCGATGGCGAGCACGCCGAGCAACACGACCACGCCGCCAGCGATGAGCAGGATCTTGCCGATGCCGCCTCCCTTGGCCGGCGGCGGGGGCGGATAGGCGCCGGGCGCAGGACGAGGAGAGCCTGCGGGCGGTTGCGTTGCGGGTGATGAAGCCCGCGCGCCGCAGTGCGTGCAGAATGCGCTGCCCGGGGCCAGCGGGTTGCCGCAATTGGTGCAGTGTGCCATGGATCCTCCTCCAGCAGCCGGGATTCGCCCCAGTATACACCCGCTCCCGGCCGGGCAACTTGCAGGAGGCCGGCGGCGTCTTTATACTCGGCAGAACAAAGGCAGATGTAAGCACGGCGGCCTTCACAGCCGATGAAAAGCATGGAGGTCAAGGAAGTGCGGATTCTGGGCAATCGGCGCTTCGTGGAGATCCCGGGGACTCGGACGCATGAGTTGCCGCCGCTGTTGATTGGCGCGCTGGCCGAGTCGCCGCGGGTGGAGAAAACGCTGGAGATCGCCGAGGAGCTGGTGGATCAGGAAGGCCTGATCCCGCTGCCGGGCGCGGACCCGGCCGTGGACTCGCTGCTCGAGCGGCGCAGGCTGGACCTGGCCATCCAGGTGGTGGAGCAGTATTACGGGTTGCTGTCGCATTGGAAACTGGGCGACGCGATCCTGGAATGGATCCGGCAATGTGAGACGACCTTCGAGCAGCGTCAGGAGCTGCGCCCGCTGCTGCGGCCGGACGTGTGGCCGCATGCGGGGCGCTCGAGCTTCGTGACCCTGCTGCGGGACAAGGCCGTAGACACGCGCGGCATGGATCCGGAGAAGGCCGTCGGTACGCGGCTGAGCTTCCGGCAGCCGCCGCCGCTCGACATCTGCACGGACCAGTTCCTGTTCTACCTGCGCTCCACTTTGGCGGAGGCGGCCTATCGCGCGTGGAGCTCGCTGACGCCGGAGCCGGTGTCGAGCCTCCCGCCGGAGCGCTTCGTCTTCGAGGTGCACGCGATCTGAGGCGGCGCTGTGTTCACGGGCGCGAGCCGTGGATGTGATAGGGGACGTAGTAGCGCGGGTCTTCGTCACGGGTGGTCAGTGTGAAGCCGAGTTCGGCGAGGAAGTCCCAGACGAAGGCGCGGGTGCGGAAGTGCTCCCCTTCGCCGCGGTCGGCGCGGAAGTCGTGGGCGGCGATGGTGCAGAACCGCGTGCGGCGAAGCGCTTCGCGGCACCCCGGCAACGCCGTGCGCTCCGCGCCCTCGATGTTCATCTTCAGGTAATCGATCCGGTCGATCCCGTGGCGGCGGCAGAGGGCGTCGAAGGGGATCGCCTCCACAGGAAAGGACGTGGGCGAGGGAGGGCCTTCGCGAACATAGTTCGATTCCCAGACCGGGAGCGTCTCCACCTGGAGCTGCCCGGGCCGGTCCAGGCAGGCGAGGTTCAGGCAGGTGACGTTCCTCAGATCGTAGGCCTGGCAAAACTCCACCAGGTGGCGGAAGTTCTCCGGGTGCGCCTCGATGGCCCAAACGCGCCCTTGCGGGCCCACGGCGAGGGAGAAGGCATACACATCCTCCCCGCGGCCGGCGCCGATGTCGGCGATGATGTCGCCCGGCCGCGGGTGGTAGACGTGAAACCAGTAGTCACGCGCGTCGCGCAGGTATTTCTCGAGCTGCTCGGGCGAGCGGAGTCCGGCTGGATGGCGGTGCATGGCGTTGCGGCAGTGCTCCTCCGGGCGCGGGCGGCGCCGGTTCAGGCGTCCACATGATCGGCGAAGAATCTGTCGATGGAGGCGCGAAGCGCGGCCGACACCGTCTTCGGCAGGTTCTTCATCTCTTCCTCGGACAGGGGCTGAAAGCCCTTCGCTACGCGGATGTTCTCTTCCAGATGATCAAGCTGCGGCATGCCCACCACGCAGGCGGAGACCGGCAGCGTCATCGCGTAGCGAAGCAGGATCTGCGGCGCGGCCTTGCCCAGGAGCTTCTCCTGGGCGAAGACCTTCATGGCGGTGAGGCCGATTTTCTTCTTCAGCGCCGCCGGCATGGCAATGGCCTCGAAGCCGGAGGCGCCCGTCATGCCCTCGCCGGCGCGGTCCGACGGGCGCGCGTTGCCGATCTGCGCGATGTTGAGCGCCATCTGCACGGAGTCGAACGGGTGGCGTTCCAGCGCCGTCTTCAGCACCGCCGGATCGGTGTGGCAGGTGACGCCGATGAAGCGCGCCATCTTCTGCTCCTTCGCGTGGAGCATCGCCTTGAGCTGCCCGTCGGGCGCTTCGATGCGCCGCAGGTCCTCCTGGCTGCCCAGCGAGTGGATATGCAACAGGTCCACGCGGGAAACGCCGAGGTTGGACAGGGAGCGCTCCAGCAGCTTCATGGTGCCGCTATAGGTGCGGTCGCCGCCGAGCTTGGTGACGAGGAAGAAGTTCTTCTTGTGGCTCTTCAGGTACTGCCCGATCCATCGCTCGCTCTGCCCGTCGCCGTAACTGGCGGCGGAGTCGACGTAGTTGATGCCCGCCTGCAAGGCCCGGTGGAGGGCTTCCAGCCCCTTGTCCTCCGATTTGTACATGAGCCAGCGGCTGCCGGCGCCGAAGGCGAGCAGGGAGACTTTCTCGCCGGTGCTGCCAAGCGGGCGCATGGGCATGCCGGTGGCGGCGTCGATTTCGGTGGCGGCAGCAGCGGCTGCCGCATAGGCCAGAAACTGCCGGCGCGTGAGTTCCATGTCGGGCTCCTTCGCGTGTATCCTATCGCACGGCGGGCTGCCTATGGCTCGCCGATGAGGCAGGCTGCGACACGGCGTTCGTGCGAGCCGCGGCGGTGTTCGAACAGGTAGATGCCCTGCCAGGCGCCCAGCGCCGGAGCGCCTCCCCTCACCGGGATCGAAAGATGTGTCTGCGTGAGGGCGGCCCTCAGATGCGCGGGCATGTCGTCCGGGCCCTCAATGGTGTGGACGTAGGCGTGCGGGTCTTCGGGCGCAATGCGCGCGAAGTAGCGCTGCAGATCGGTGCGGACGTCCGGATCGGCATTCTCCTGGATCAGGAGAGAAGCCGACGTGTGACGGCAGAACAGCGTGAGCAGCCCGTCGCGGATGCCGGTCTGGCGGACCCACGCCTCCACGTCGGAGGTGAACTCGAAAAGCCCCGGGCCGCGGCTGGCGACGCGGAACTCGTGATGAGCCTGGCGCATGATCATTCCACGGTGACGCTCTTGGCGAGGTTGCGCGGCTGATCGACGTCGCAGCCGCGCCGGACCGCGATGTGATAAGCAAGCAGCTGAAGAGGGATCACCTCGAGCAGCGGCAGCAGCAGTTCCGGCGCGGGCGGGACCCACAAGACATCGTTGCTGCGGCGGGCGGCCGCTTCCATGCCCTCGGTGGCAATGGCCAGCACGCGGCCGCCGCGGGCCTTCACCTCCTCGATGTTGGACACCGTCTTTTCCAGCCGCAGCAGGCTGGCCGGATCGGACGGGTCGGCGGTGGCAATGACGACCACGGGCAGCGTCTCGTCGATCAGCGCATTCGGCCCGTGCTTCATCTCGCCCGCCGGATAACCTTCCGCGTGGATGTAGGAGATCTCCTTCAGCTTGAGAGCGCCTTCCAGCGCGATCGGATAATGAATGCCGCGGCCGAGGTACAGGAAGTCGGACGCCTTGAAGAGGTGCTTCCCCAGCTCGTCGTAGGGTTGTTCCTGGGCGAGCAGCCGCTCCATTTTGGCCGGGACTGCCAGCAACTGCCGTGCGAGCACGCGCGAGGTGTCCGCGTCCAGCTCGCCGCGCGCCTGGCCGAGATACATGGCCAGAAGGAACAGCGCGGCAAGCTGGGCCGTAAAGGCCTTGGTGGAGGCGACGCCGATCTCCGGACCGGCGTGGGTCATCAGCACGCCGGCGGCCTCTCGTGACATCATCGCCCCCATCACGTTGCAGATGGAGAGCGTGGGAGAGCCCTTGCGCCTGGCTTCCCGCTGGGCGGCGAGCGTGTCAGCCGTTTCGCCGGACTGCGAGATGAGAATGGTGAGCGTTTCGGGACCGACCAGGGGATCGCGGTAGCGGAACTCGCTCCCGTAATCCACTTCCACCGGCAGCCGCGCCAGCCGCTCGATCATGAACTTGCCCACCAGCGCCGCGTGCCAGGAAGTCCCGCAGGCGACGATCCGGGCGTCGCGAAAGGCGCGGAATTGTTCCGGAGAAATCTGCATTTCGTCCAGAAAAACGCGGCCGCTTTCCTGTCCGATGCGGTTTGTGATTGTGTCGCGGACTGCGCGCGGCTGCTCAAAAATCTCCTTGAGCATGAAGTGCCGGTAACCGCCTTTTTCGGCCAGCACCGGGTCCCACAGAATGCGGGACAGCGGGCGCTGCACGGGCTTTCCGGCCAGATCCGTCAGCCGCACGCCCGCCGTCGTCAACACGGCCATATCGCCGTCCTGGAGGAAGAACACGTCGCGGGTATGGCTCAGAATGGCCGGAATATCGCTGGCGACGAAGTACTCGTCCGTCCCGACGCCCACCACCACGGGCGGGCCCTGCCGCGCGGCGACAATCTTGCCCGGATCGAGCCGGGAGATCGCGGCGATGGCGAAAATCCCCTTCAGGCGCTCTGCCGCGAGCCGCACGGCTTCCTCGAGATTGCCCTGGAAATACTCTTCGATTAAATGCGGAATGATCTCGGTGTCGGTCTCCGTTTCGAACCGGTGGCCCAGGGATTCCAGCTCGGTTTTCAACTCAAGGTAGTTCTCGATGATGCCGTTGTGTACGACAACCGTGTTGCCCCGGCTGTCGCGGTGCGGGTGCGCGTTCTCCTCCGTTGGACGCCCGTGCGTGGCCCAGCGCGTGTGGCCGATGCCATACCAGCCGTCAGCAGGCGCAAGGCGCAGGGCCTCTTCCAG
Source organism: uncultured Arcobacter sp. (assembly GCA_964458495.1). GTDB lineage: Bacteria > Acidobacteriota > Terriglobia > Bryobacterales > Bryobacteraceae > JANWVO01. The sequence continues at coordinate 285,054 of CAYWJB010000001.1, read as the reverse complement.
GTTGTGGAGCTTGCCCGAAGCCCTGCGGATCTCCAGCCGCCCCTCTTGATCGATGACAGCGAGCCCCGCCGAATCATAACCCCGGTATTCGAGCCGACGCAGCCCGTCGATCAGGACGGGCAAGGGCTTCCGGGGGCCAATGTAGCCAACGATACCGCACATCTTTCATTGCCTCCTCCGGCTCCCTTCTGCGGCGTGAAGCACCGCGCGAGCGGGTCAGGATCAGGCTTCCGGGAGTTCGACGCGGAACTCTTCGATGACGGGGTTCGACAGCACATCCTCGGCGATGCGTTCCAATGTCTGCCGCGCCTGCTGCCGGTCGATGCCTTCCAGTTCAATTTCGAAGAACTTGCCCTGCCGGACGGAGGCGATCTCCGGGTGGCCCATGCCCTGCAAAGCCCGGGCGATGGTGGCCCCCTGCGGATCGAGCACCGTCTTCTTCAGCGTGACGTAGACGAGAGCCTTCATGACTTAAGGCCAGTGTAGCCGATCCTCCGGCTTGCCGGCCCGCGGGCCGGTTCCAGAACCCAGCCCTCGGTGCGGGCGATGTCCGGTGCTTCCGGCAGCCGGATGCCTGCCAGAGATTCGCCGAGTTGCCGGACCTGCCAGCGGTCCGGAATCGCCTCACTGGCCGGAACGCGCCCGAGAAGGGCGGGCCAGACTTCAGCGAAAACCACGCGGGTCCTGCGCGTCTCCTCGAAAGGCCAGACGCGCGCATTCACGGCACGGCGAAGCCTTTCCAGCGCGGCAATCCCCGCAAGGGACTGCGCCCCCACTGCGCCCGCCCCCCGAAGTTGGAACACGGATTTCGGGTGGAACCCCCGTTGCTTCAGGTGCAGTTCGCAGGCCCGAAACCCGGTCCAGAGCCAGGGGCGCGGTCTGCGGGGCGCGTCACGGAAACCCCAGAAGGGACCCGTGTCTCCGCCGCCCAGCCGGTGGTTCAGCCCTCGCGCGAATCTCTCGGCCTCTCCCGGCGTGCATGCTGCCAGAAAGCGCCACAGCGCCCGCCAGCCGCCCAGCCGGTGCATGGCCCACGCGGGCAGCGCGAGGCAGAAATCGAATCCGGCCAGCACCGGGCCCGGGGCCTGCTCGAGTGCGGCCAGGATGCCCGCTTCGGCCTCTGGCTGCGTGCGGCAATACCGGGGCTCGCCGAGCCAGGTGGCGTGCCACCAGATGGCGTCCCGCGAAGGGCACACGGGCCCAGGCGCCGCGCGGGCGCTCCAGTCGGCGACGAGCACGTGCCGGAACAATGGCGCAGTATAGCAGGCGCGAGCGACGGGCGGTTCCGGCGAGGAGGCGAAGAAGTGCTTGCCGGAATGCCGGGGACGTAGTACAATCTCCGCCACCTGACACAAGGAGGAGAATCCCTGAAAATGAAAACCATCCCTGTTCTGTTCGCCGCGAGCGCCCTGATGCTGGTTGCGCCCGTCCAGGCAGGCATCGTGATCGTGAACCACGACGAGTGGACGCTTGCCACCGGAACCTACGCCGCCCAATTTGGCGCCAACATCGCCAATTACTTCGCCGGCGGCCCGGGCGGTAACTTTCTCATCTACTCGAACAACTTCGGGCTGAATAACTCGACCCTCATCAATGCCATCACAGGCGCAGGGCACACTGTGACGGCAAATACCGGCGTCACTTTCGACCTGCCGACGCTTTCCGCCTACACGGGCATCTTTCTGGGGGGCTACGTCGGGGGCTTCAACGCCAGCGTTCTCACCAGCTACGTGAACAATGGGGGGAACGTTTACCTTGCGGGAGGAACGGGGGCAATTGTCGGCGAGGACTCGGTTTGGGACGCCTTCCTGAACAATTTCGGATTCGAGTTTGGTCCCTCCTACAACGGGATTGGAGGGAACTTTGTCCCCTCGACGTCCCATCCCGTCTTCGCCGGCGTTGCCTCGCTTTATTACGACAACGGAAATACGGTGATCCTGACCGGCGGAAACCCGAATGCACAATTGATCGCCGTCCACCCGAATGGTGCGGGTCTTGTCGGGATCTACGAGGCCGGTGGGGTTGGCGAGATCCCTGAACCCTCGACCCTGGCTCTGATCGGCGCCGGACTCCTTTTCGGATTCCTGCGGCTCCGCCGCGCCCCGCAGTCCTGAACCTGCGGCTGCCACGGGGATCCGATTCGTAGCCGAAGCCTCCTGGGCTGCTGCCACTACCCGCCACGGGCGTCCCGGCGGTTCTTGTCTGCGGAACCGGTCCACGGAGGGCTTGCCTCCCGGGAAGAAATGGCCTATTCTGCTGAACAAGTGTGAGGAGGAGCGTGGCCATGGCCGTGCCGCAGGAGGGGAAACGGCTCTGTCCGGAGTTGGCTGGCGAGCAGAGCTTTCCACGGAACAGGACCTCTGCCGCAGGTCTGCTCCCGAAGCAGGGCTTCCTGCTTCTCGTGCCTTACTTCCCGGTGAACTTCGACATCCCGCGGTCCGAAACGGTGCTGGTGGCGGGCATCGCCTTTCTCGTCATCGGCTGGATGCTTTGCCGCAGGCGCTGAACCGGCGGGCGTATGCGGCGCGTCGCTGTTGCCCCCGAACCGTGTAGAATCGAGGCGAACCGAGGAATGCTGTTATGAAACGTGCACTGTTCATCGCCCTGGCGGCTGCCGCGTGCCTCTGGAATGTTCCGGCACGCGCCGCCGAGAAAAAGATCCCTGTGATGATCCTCACCGGCGAGCAGGGAGGGCCGTACCATGCCTGGGAAGAGACCACCCCGTATCTGAAGCGCATGCTGGAGGAGACCGGGCTGTTCGACGTGACCGTGGTTGTCGCGCCCCCGCGGGGCGGGGACTTTTCCACGTTCCGGCCGGAGTGGAGCAAGTACAAGGCGGTGGTGGGAAACTACGACGCGCCCGACGAGCGGTGGCCGGATGAATTGAAGGCATCCTTTGAAGCGTATGTGCGCAACGGCGGCGGTTTTGTGTCCGTCCATGCGGCCGACAACGCGTTTCCCAACTGGCGCGAGTACAACCGGATGATCGGCATCGGCGGGTGGCGCGGGCGCACGGAGAAGCACGGGCCTTACTGGTATGTGAAGGACGGCAAGGTGGTGAGCGACACAACGCCCGGTCCCGCCGGCAGCCACGGCGCGCGGTTGCCGTTCAAGATCCGGAATTTCGTGCGGCATCATCCTGTGACGGAAGGGCTGCCGGAAGAGTGGATGCACGCGGCTGACGAGCTGTACGCGAAGATGCGCGGGCCGGGCGAAAACATGACGATGCTCTCGATCGCGTGGTCGGATCCGGCCAACCGCGGCACAGACCGTGAGGAGCCCATCCTGATGGCGCTCCAATACGGCAAGGGGCGCGTGTTCCATACCGTGCTCGGCCATGACATTGCGGCGATGAACTGCGTGGGCTTCATCGCCACGTTCCAGCGCGGCGCCGAGTGGGCGGCGACGGGCAAGGTCACACAGAAGGTCCCGCCCGATTTCCCCACGGCCACGGAAGTCCGCACGCGTCCCGAGTACAACCCGCCGCCGGGCTGGACGTCGCCGGGCGGCCGGCCGCCGGCGAAGAAGCAGTAGAGGGCCGGGACGGGGCCGCGGCCGGCCGCCGCTATTCGATGCCCATCTGGGAGAGCCGGTAGCGCAGCGCGTTGCGGCTGAGGCCCAGCAGGCGCGCGGCCTGGCTCTTGTTGCCGCCGGCGCGCCGCAGCGCCTCGCGGATCAACTGCTGCTCGTACTGGTCGAGCGTCAGGCCTTCCGGAAGGAAACCGTTGGAGGCGGCGACCCCCGCCGCGCCGTTGCTCATGCGGCGTGGGGCGTGATCCAGGCGGATGTGTTCGGGCAGAAGCACCGTGCCGTCGGCGTACAGCAGGCTGCGCTCGATCACGTTTTCCAGTTCACGCACGTTGCCCGGCCAGTCGTATTCGACCAGCGCGCGCATGGCTTCCGGGCTGAACTCGCGCACGCGCGAGCCGGTTTCGGCGGCGAAGCGGCGGAGGAAGCGTTCCGCCAGCAGCGGGATATCTTCGCGCCGCTCGCGCAGCGGCGGGATCGTGACCGGAAAGACGTTCAGGCGGTAGTACAGATCCTCGCGGAAATTGCCCTCTTCCAGGGCGCGGCGCAGATCGACGTTGGTGGCGGCGATGACGCGGACGTCGATCTGACGCGTGCGGTTGCTGCCCAGGCGCTCGAACTCCCGGTCCTGCAGCACGCGCAGCAGCTTCACCTGCACCGTCGGCGGCACGTCGCCGATTTCGTCGAGGAACACCGTGCCCTTGTCCGCCTGCTCGAACTTGCCCGGGCGCGCCGCTGTGGCGCCGGTGAACGCGCCCTTCTCGTAGCCGAACAGCTCGCTCTCCATCAGGTTTTCGGGGATCGTGGTGCAGTTGATCTTGACGAACGGCTGCTCGGCGCGCGGCGAGTGGAAATGGATGGCGCGGGCGATGAGGTCCTTGCCGACGCCGCTTTCACCGCACAGCAGGACGGTGGTGCGCGTCGGGGCGACGCGCATGACGGCGGCGAGGATCTCCTGCATCTTCGGCCCGGTGCCGATGATGCTCTCGATCCGGTAGCGCTGGCCCAGCTCCTCGCGCAGCCGCGTGTTCTCCTCGCGCAGCCGCTGCACCTCGAGCGCCTTGCGGACCACGGTATTGAGGTGGTCGAGCGAGAATGGTTTCGGCAGGAAGTCCGCTGCGCCCTTCTTCATCGCCTCCACGGCGGTCTCCACCGACGAAAAAGCGGTCATGACCACCACCGGCAGGCGCGCGTTGAGCCGTTGCAGAGCGTCGAGCAGCTCCAGCCCGTTCATCCCGGGCAGCCGGAGATCGGTGAGCACCAGCTGCGCCTGCGGCGCGAGGCGCAGGGCCTCTTCCGCGCTGGCGGCAGCCATGGGCTCGAACCCCTGGGACTCCAGATGCAGGGACAGGACGCGGCGGAGCTTCTCTTCGTCCTCCACGATCAGCACGCGGGGCTGCATTCCCGCATTCATCATATTGCCGTTGCCGCGCGCCATGAGAAGGCCCTTCCTCAAGGTGGGACGCGGGCGCGCGGCGGCGCGGTTTCAGCCCCGGCAGGGGCTCAGGCTCCAGCCGTTTCCGGAAGCCAGCAGTAGCCGATGCGGACGATCGTCTTCAGCGCGTCAGCCTTGGGGCCAAGCTTGCGGCGCAGCCGCTGCACATGGACGTCCACAGTGCGCGTGCGGGCGTCCTCGGCGTAGTTCCAGACCGACTTCAGCAGCACCTGGCGGCTGACGCACCGGCCCGGGTTTTCCATCAGAATTTCGAGCAGCGCCCGTTCCTTGCGGGTGAGGCGGATGCCGTCGAGAAACCGCCGGGGAACAACCGAGGCGGGGTGGCTCCCGAAAGAAGCCGGTTGCATCGCGCGGGCAGGGCTCATGCAGGCTGTTTTCCTCCGCTCAAATTTCGGATGCCTCGCCAGGCCCCTTTGCGTCCCTCGGGCCAGGCGCTCTCCATTGAGCATGGACGATCCAGCCCCGGTTTTGTTCGGCATTTTGTGGCAGGGCGCCGTCTGAAAGGGCGTTCAACGGCGGATTGTTACAAAGATGAAGCTTCCGGGCCGTCACCTCGGGCCCGCGGGGAGCGACACGAGGAACGCCGCCCCTTCGCCCGGATCGGAGTCGACCGTGATGGCGCCGCCGTGGTCGCCGACGATCTTGGCCGAAACGGCGAGTCCCAGGCCGATGCCGCCCGGCTTGGTGGTAAAGAAGGGGTTGAAGATCTGCTCCCGGTGTTCGGGCGGAACGCCGGGGCCGCGGTCGATGAAGGCGATCTCGACGCTCGCGGGGCCGCGGCGGGTCTTGATGGTCACCACGGCTTCGGGCGGCGAGACCTCCAGCGCATTGCGGAGCAGATTCAGGAAGACGCGCTCCAGCAGCTCGGCGTCGGCGTCGACCAGCGGAAGCGCCGGATCGAAATTGCGGTGCACGCGCGCGGCGGCGCCGGGGGTCTCGCGTTCCAGGTGCTCAATGGCGCTTTCGAGAATCAGGTGCAGGTCGGCCGGCGCCTTCCGCAACTGCGATGGACGCGCGAACTCAAGGAACCGGGTGATGAGCGAGTTGGTGCGGTCGACCTCGGAGGAGATGTATTCGGCCAGTTCGCGCAGCACGGCGTTGTCCGGACCGGTACGTTCCAGCAGCATCTCGGCGCTCGCTTTCATGGTGCCCAGCGGGTTGCGGAGCTCGTGGGCGAGCCCCGCGGTCAATTGGCCCAGCGCGGCCAGGCGCTCGCTGCGCCGGGCGCTCGCCTCGGCTTCCAGCAGGCGGTGGTTGGCCTCGGCCAGCTCCGCGGCCGCGGCCTCGGCGCGGCGCGCCGCGCGGCGGTTCTCCTCCGCCAGGGAGTACGTCAGGTAGGCCACGACGGGAAGGAACAGGACGCGCAACGTCAGGTCGCGCAGATACAGCCCCTCCAGGATGTAGCCGAGGTTGTAGGCGACCGGGATGAAGGCGAGGTAAGCGAGGCAAGCCAGGGCGGTGAAAGTGGCGGCGCCGCCGGGGCCGAGCGTGGTGGCGGCCGACAACACAGGCAGCAGCAGGATCAGATAGTAGCTGGATGCGATGCCGCCGGTAACGCCGATCAAGAGGAAACCGAGCAGCAGCTTCAATGAGATGAGGACAAGGTTGCCCCGGGGTGACTGGAAGGCGCGGATGCGCGGAGCGGCCACCTGGAGAATGGCCAGAGCGGAGAGAACCTCGATCTCGGCGGCGCCGCGCGTGGGGCTGACCCAGGCCAGCGCGGAAAACAACAGCAGCCACACCGCCTCCTGCGTGCCAGGCAGGAGCCGTCTCCACGAAGCGCTCTGGTTGCCCCGCAAGCCGCCATCTTAGCGCAGCGGGCGGGCGGCGCTGTCCCGGCCGAGCGGGATTGTGTCAGAATATGAGAGGTCTCGCGAGTTTGCCCATGAATCCAGCTGATTCCCCCAACCTGACCGAGGTTTCCCCTGTCGCCGAATCGCCGGCGCCGCCCGACAGCACGTTCGGCGAAATGCTGGCCGCGTTCGAAGCGGCGCAAAGCAACGGCGACGAAAGCGCGGCGCTGGAAGGAACCGTGGTTTCCGTCAGTGAGGAAGCCATTGTCGTCAACGTGGGCAGGAAGATGGAGGGTCTGCTGCGAAGGGACACGCCCGGGCTGCCCGCGGACCTGGCCCCCGGCGCCACGATGATGGTCAATATCAGCGGGCGCACCGAAGACGGCTACTACCTCCTCTCCACCATCCGTGTGGAGCAGCCCAAGGACTTCACCGGATTGCAGGCGGCGTTTGATGGCAAGCACGTCATCCTGGGCGTGGTGACCGAGCTGGTCAAAGGCGGGCTGCGCGTGCAGGTAGCCGACGGAGTTTACGCCTTTCTGCCCGCCTCGCGCAGCGGCATTCGCGAGATGGCGGAGCTGCCGTCGCTGGTCGGCCAGCAGATCGAGTGCCGCATCACCAAGCTCGAGATTGGGAATCCGGAGCGCCCGGATATTGTTGTGGACCGGCGCGGCGTGCTGGAGGAGCAGGCGGCAGCGGCCAAGCGCGAGGCCTTCGAGCGGCTCCAGGAAGGCATGGTGGTGCAGGGGCGCGTTCGGACCGTGACGGACTTCGGCGCTTTCGTCGAGCTTGCTCCCGGTATCGACGGGCTGTTGCACGTTACCGACATGAGCTGGCACCGCGTGGAGAAGCCCTCGAGCGTCGTGAGCCCGGGCCAGACGGTCGACGTGAAGATCCTGAAGATCAACCGGAACAGCCGGAAGATCTCGCTCGGGATGAAGCAGCTCACACCGGATCCCTGGACCGAGGCTGCCTCCTCGCTCAAGCCGGGCGACCGCGTGCGGGGCAAGGTGGTGCGGCTGGCCGAGTTTGGCGCTTTCGTGGAGATTGCGCCGGGCGTCGACGGGCTGATCCATCTCTCCGAGCTGTCGTGGTCGAAGCGCGTGCGCAAGCCCGAAGACGTGGTGCAGGCGGGTGAAGTGGTCGAGGCGGTGGTGCTGGATGTGAAACCCGCCGAGCGCCGGATTGCGCTCGGGCTGAAGCAGGCGCTCGGCAATCCGTGGGACACTGCCGCGGCGCGCTTCGCGCCCGGCACCGTGGTGGAAGGGCCGGTGACCAGCCTGGCGCAGTTCGGCGCTTTTGTGGACCTGGGCGACGGCGTCGAGGGCATGATCCATGTGGGCGACATCACCCGCGAGAAGCGCGTGCAGCATCCGAAGGAAGTGCTGGCGCCCGGGCAGGTGGTGAAAGCCCAGGTGGTGGAGCTGGACGCCGAGAAGAAGCGGATCCGGCTGAGCATGAAGGCGCTGGAGCCCACTTCCGCCGACATCTTCATCGGCGAGCACCAGGTGGGCGACTTGGTGAGCGGGCGCGTCGTGGAGACACACGCCTCCCATGCCAAGGTTGAGATCAGCGAGGGCGTGCACGCGCGCTGCCGGCTGAAGGAGGCCGGGGCCGCAGCCGAAAAGGCGCGCGCGGCGGCAGCCGACGTTGACGATCTTGCCGCCCTGCTGGCGGCGAAGTGGAAGGGCGGAGGAGGCGGGGAGAGCGACCGCAAGACGCTCCGCACAGGGCAGTTGAGGCGCTTCCGCATTGTCGCCCTCGATCCGGCGCACCGCCGCATTGAAGTGGAAGTGGCCGACTGAGAATTCCTGCGAGACGTTTTTCTCCCTGCTTCGTCTGACGGCTGTGAGGGCGTATTCCGCCCTGGCGAGGACCCATGACGGAACCGGGAGCGACACTGGCGATCGAAAGCGGCGCCTGCGCGAGCGCCCGGCTGGATGCATGCATGGACGAGGCTGCCACGATCCGCGCCGCGCAGTCCGGCGACCAGGAAGCCTTCGAACGGCTGGTGCGTTCCTATGACCAGCAGGTCTTGCGGCTCGCAGTGAACCTGCTGCGGAATGCCGACGACGCGCGCGACATCTACCAGGAGACCTTCCTGCGCGTCTACCGGAACCTCGGGAGCTTCCGCTTCGACTGCAACTTCTCCACCTGGCTGTATCGCATCGCCACCAACCTGTGCCTGGACCAGTTGAGGAAACGCAAGGTGCGGCGGACCGAGCCGGCCACCGTGGATACCGAAGAGGGCGAGCTGAACCGCCTGGAAACGGTGCCGGAGGCGCGCCCGGCGGGCGATCCCCAGCGCGCGGCGCTGAACCGTGAGCTGCGGTCGTGCATCGAGCAGGCGCTCAACGGACTGACCCCGCGCGAGCGGCTCGTCTTTGAATTGCGGCATTACCAGGGCATGCGCCTTCGCGAGATCGGCGAGGCGCTGGGCAGCAGCGAGGAAGCGGCCAAGAACTGCCTCTTCCGGGCGACGCAGAAAATGCGACAGGCGTTGGGAGATTTCCTATGAACTGCAAGGACGTCCGGGAGCTGATTCCGCTCTACCTGTACGGCGAGCTGAGCTTCGACCAGGAAGAACTGGTGGAACAGCATTTGGCCGGATGCGCCGAGTGCGGCGCCGAGCGGGCGCGCTGCGAGAAGCTCACCTCTCTGCTGGCGCAAGGCGAGGCGGGGGTCTCCGCCGAGCTTCTGGCGCGGTGCCGCCGGGATCTCGCCGCGGCGATCGAGAAGGAGCGCGGGCGGCGGGGTTTCGGCATCGCGCTGCGCGCGTTCTGGTCGAGATGGGTCGTCTCGCCTCCCATGTGGGTGCGGCCGGCCGGTGCGCTGGCCATGCTGGCGCTCGGGTTCTTCGGCGCGCGGCTGTTGCCGGAAGACTCGCCCGTTCTTGGCCCGCTGGCCCGCAGTTCCCCGCCGCCTGTCGTCGGCAAGGTCCGGCTGGTCGATACCACCGGTAGCGGCGAGGTGCGGGTTCAGTATGACGAGATCCGCCCGCGCGAACTGCGCGGATCGTTCCAGGATGAGAGGATCCGCCGGTTGTTGCTGGCCGCTGCCAGCGATTCCAGCGACCCGGGCGTGCGTGTGGAGTCGATCGACCTGCTGAAGGAGCGGACCGCCGACGCGGAGGTGCGCCGCGCGCTGCTCGATGCGCTGCGCACCGATGAAAACGCCGCCGTGCGGCTGAAGGCGCTGGAGGCGCTGAGGCCCTTCGCGCAGGATGCGGAGACGCGCAAGGCGCTGGCCCAGGTCCTGCTCACCGACAAGCACGCCGGCGTGCGCATCGCCGCCGTGGAATTGCTGGCCAACGTCCGCGAGCCCGACGTGGCGGGCGTCCTGCAGCAGTTGCTGCACCAGGAAGAGGATCAGTACATCCGGCAGCGCTCGCTGAAGGCTCTGGCCGAGATGAAAGCCTCTTACGGGACGTTCTGACGCCGCGGCCCTTCAGAGAACGCGGTCCAGGAACTGCCAGGCCTTCGCGCGCACTATCTGGGGGATGTCGTGCCCGCAGGCGGGGAACTCGGCTTCCAGCCTTCCCTCCGGGAACAGCAGACGCACCTCGGCCAGACACTCCCGCACGCCCTGCACGTCGAAGTTGCCGTCGCCGAGCGGCGCGTTGACGAACACGGGCCGCGGCGCGATGAGCGCCAGCACGTCGGCAAAATCGAACGGCATCCTCGCCGGATCGCACCCAAATTCGGAAGCGATGCGCGGCATATATCCCGCGTGGCTCCAGCCGCGCAAATCGCCGCCCATATAGCGGCGGAACGAGGTAAACCCGCAGCTTGTGACCACCGCCGCTACGCGCGGCTCGAAGGCCGCCAGGAACAGGGCATTATGGCCGCCCAGCGAATGCCCGACGGCGGCGATGCGCCGGCCGCCGGCGCCGGGCAGGGCAGCCAGCAGGCGCAGGGCGCGCGCGTGGTTCACGATGCCCTTCATGGTGGCGCTCGCGTAGCCGCGGGCGTAGGGATCGCAGCGGTATTCCCCGAAGTTCGGATAATCAGGCGCGAGGGCGGCATAGCCGCGCAAGGCCAGCTCGCGGGCGTAGTGCAGGGCCGGCTTTCCACCAAGGCCGGCAGGCTCGTCTTTCCCGATCCTAGTGGTCTGGTGGAGGCAAAGCGCCGCCGGCCGTCCCGGTCGCGGCTGATCCGGCAGCAGCAGCCAGGCTGGAACAAAATCGCCCGGTTCTGCTTCAAACAAAATGCGGCGCCGCGTGTAGCCCTCCTCCCGCCACTCGCCCGCAACGCGCCAGGACACCGTCTGCCGGAGCTTTGGCATGGAGCCCATGACCCGTTCCATCGCGCGGAGGCGAGAGGCCCGCGTCCTGGCCGCGGCCAGCAGGAAGGCGCGCCTGGAGGGGATCACTCCATCCGACATAGCGGCAGTGCCCGGGAGCGGCAACGGCGCTCAGCGTGCAGCCAGCCCGGCGCGCTCCAGCCTCTGCCCGGCGCGGTTCCAGATCCACGCCGCGCCGGGCTCGCACCCGGCCAGCCGCGCCCCTCGCAGCCACTGCCGGGCCGGGGCGGCGCGGCGCCAACCGCCGTCGAGTTCGAACAGGCCGTAGGGCGCATCCAGCTGTTCGGCGCCGCTCCGGCGCTCCAGCGGCAGCAGCGCCAGCAGCCGTCCCCCGCAGGCGGCAAAGCCCGGCGCACTGTCGGGCCGCGGAAGCCCCGGCAAACGGTGCAGCTCCACGCCGCCGCTTTCCAGATCCGTTTCCGCCAGGAGCCCCGCGTCCGGCAGGACCAGCCACAGCCGCCCGCGCCCGGGCGAATCCAGCCTTATGCGCGCAGTGTTCCGGACGGCATCCGCCGGCAGTGCACCAGCCGGCAGCCAGAAGCGCGGACCCTGGCGAGGCCCCTCCAGCCGGTGCAGCAACATTCCTGCGGGGCCCTCTCCGAAGCACCACAGAGATCCCGGGCGGTCCTGCCCGAGCAGCCGGCAGCGCGCCTCCCCGAGCGGGGAACAACGCGCCCCGCCGGATTCTGGAAACGAGCACAGCAGCCGCTCGTCCCGGCCCAAAGGCTGCGCCGCCAGCACCAGCGCGTGCACCGTGCCGCTCTCATCGAGCAAGAAGTCGCCCGTCTCCGCCTTCCGCGCCTGCGGTACGGCAGCGCGGACGTCGATGCTGCGCAGCAGGCTGCCCGTGCTTCCGTAGACCAGGATCCGCGGCGCTCCCGGCTGGCCGGAAAGCACCGCCGCACGGTTCAGCCGCCACTGCACGGCTGCCGCCGGCGCAGGCAGCGGGATGCTCTCCGCCCCGGCGAGTTGAGCCGCCAGAAGAACGCCGATCAGCCCCACAGCTGCAAGACTAACAGGCGTCGCGGCGCCGGTTGACAGCCCCGGCCGCGGCGCGGGACAACGGAATGAGCACGGCAAGAGGACTCATGGACTACACCTACGAAGACATCTCCAAAATGATCGACCACTCGCTGCTGAACCCGACGCTTGCAAGGCAGCAGCTCGAAGAGGGTATCCGGCTGGCGTTGGATTACGACGTTGCCAGCGTCTGCATCCTGCCCTATGCGCTGCCTATGTGCGCCGCCATGCTGAAGGGCAGCCGTGTGAAGGCGAGCACAACCATTGGATTCCCCCACGGCGGCCACACCACCGAGGTGAAGGTGGCCGAGGCGAGCCGCGCGCTTGCCGATGGCGGCGAGGAGCTCGACATGGTGGTCAACATCAGCGCGGTGCTCAGCGGCGAGTGGGACTACGTCCGGCAGGACCTGAAGACGGTGATCGACGTGACGCACGCCGCCGGGCAGAAGGTGAAGGTGATCTTCGAAAACTGCTACCTCAACGACGGGCAGAAGATCCGCCTGTGCCAGATCTCCAGCGAGCTGAACGCCGACTGGGTGAAGACCAGCACCGGATACGCTCCCGGCGGAGCGACGCTGGACGATCTGCGGCTGATGCGCCGGCACGCCGCGCCGCATGTGCAGGTGAAGGCGGCGGGCGGCGTCCGCACTCTGGATGCATTGCTGGAGGTTCGGGCCACAGGAACCACGCGCTGCGGAGCCACCCGCACGGCGGAGATGCTGGATGAATGCCGCCGCCGCCTCGGGCTTCCGCCGATCATCCGGCCGGGTTCAGGCTCTCCCCCGGCAGGGTACTAGGACCGTTAAAGAACGCTCCCGGTTCTGCCGATTCAGGGAGGGATGGCAGATCCGGTCGAGACTGGCGCGGAGCTTGGGGCCGCCCCTGCATATTCCACCCCTGGCATCGTGGTGCCGTGGTCGGATACGCCCGGGCGTGCCACCATCCTGCTGGTCGATCACCTGGAGCTGAACCGGCAGCTCATCAAGGGCATCCTCAAGGCCGGCCCCTACCGGCTGCTGGAGGCCCGCTCGCAGGAGGAGGCGCTGCAGATCCTGGAGCGGGACAACGTCGACCTCGTGATCTCGGAATGGATCGTCAGCGATGCGGCTGGGCGGCCGAATAGCGGGTTCGAACTCTGCCGGAAGATCAAATCGAACCGCCGCACGCACCTGATTCCCATTCTCATCGTCACCAGTGTGCAAGGGATCGAAAACGAAGTGGCGGGCCTTGAGTCCGGCGCCGACGAGTTTCTGGTGAAACCCCTCCAGCCGGCCGTGCTGCGGACGCGTATCCGGTCGATGCTGCGGCAGAAGCGGATCGTCGACTCGCTGGAAGAGGCCGAGACGATCCTGTTCGCGCTGGCGCAGACGGTCGAGCAGCGCGACAAGGAGACGGGCAACCACTGCCAGAGACTGGCCTCGCTCAGCGTGGCGTTGGGCTCGGCCATCGGGCTGCCCGACGAGGACCTTCTTGCGCTGCACCGCGGCGGCTTTCTCCACGACATCGGGAAGGTGGCTGTTCCCGACGTGATCCTCTTCAAGCAGGGCGAGCTGACCCCCGAGGAATGGGTGATCATGCGCTCGCACACATGGAAGGGAGAGGAGATCTGCCGGCCGATGCGCTCCTTGCGGCCGGTGCTGCCCATCATCCGCAACCACCACGAGCGATGGGACGGCTCGGGCTATCCGGACGGCCTCCGGGGCGAGGACATCCCCCTGCTGGCGCGCATCCTGCAACTGGCCGACATCTTCGACGCACTCACCTCGGAGCGCAGCTACAAGCAGGCCTACTCCGTGGACGACGCCATCAGCCAGCTGCGGCGCGAGGCAGAACTCGGGTGGCGCGATCCCGAGCTGGTCTCCGTATTCTGCGAAGTGGTCAAGCTGCCTTCGCTCGGCTGGCGTCCTGGACAGGAACTGCCAGCCGCACCCGCCGAGCTGGAATCCATGCGCGAGTCCCTGCTGCGGATGTCCCAGCAGTTGATGAAGTGAAACGGGCAGGGTCCGTCCCTGGCACATCCTGGCCCCGTTTGGACAAGTCAGCGTGACCGGCATGTGTCCCGGGCCCAGGTCCCTGCCGGGTGGAGATTCAGAGCGAAAGATTATGGCAGAAACCGGGGAACCCAGCCGAATCTACGCCCCGGGAGCCCCGGGTGACACCGCGCCGGCTCCCCAGACGCCAAACCGCAGCTGGGCGCCTGTCAGTTCTCCTTGCGCTGGTAAGGCGTCTGAAGGTACTTCGCCGCCTCCTCCAGCGCGCCCTGCGTATTGTCCTTCGTGCGTAGCGCCTGCTGATACTCGTTCTGGGCGCGCTCGCGCTGCTGCGTGATGTCGAAGATCTTCCCGAGGTTGATGTGGCTCCATACCTCGGTCCATGCCGGTTCCCGGTCGCCGTTCAGCGCTTCGCGGAAGCTGTTGGCGGCGCTCTGGTAGTTGCCCATCAGGAAGAACACCTCGCCTACGCGGTAGTGCGCCATCGAACTGATCGGATTCACCTCCAGCGCCTTCTGGTACTCCTTCAGCGCATCGTTGTATTGTCCGATCTCGGCGAACTGCTCGCCGCGGCGGATGGCCACTGCCACCCGCATCTCCCGGCTGAACCGCAGCACGCGGCCGTTGGGATCGATCACCACTTTCCTCGGCTTGCCGAAGGTATCGACGGAGAACTCGGTGGATGGCCCCACAACAATGACGCGGCTGAACTCGGGATTGCCTTCCGTATCGATCCGCACCTCCACTGGCATGCGGAACGTGTCCAGATCCTGCGCGATCGTGCCCATCACGCGGAAGCCCTTCTGCGTGCGGTAAATGGTGTATTTCAGGCGGAACTCGGGCGCGTCGGTCGACTCCAGCCATTGGATGAAGAAGCCTTGCAGGTTCTCGCCGCTGGTCTCTTCAGCCAGTTTCCGCAGATCGTCCGTCGCGATCGAGCGGTTGGCGAAACGGTCCGTCGCAGCCTTGAGCAGCTTCCGGAACGCCTCCTCGCCGACGACCCACCGCAGCATGTGGTAGACGGCGGCGCCCTTGCTGCCGGTGACGGCAAAGAATTCCGGGCTGTAGTCCTCGAACCGCGCTGCCTGCCGCACGGGCGCGTCGGTCACCGTCAGCGCGTCGACATACAGGTCGCGCACGTCCGGTTCCACTGCCTGCGCGCCGTTCAGGTGCTCCAGATAGAGGATCTCGGCATAGCGGGCCATGCCGTTGGTGATCCAGATGTGGTTGCGGTGCGACGGCGAGAACAGCCCGCCGTACCACTGCCGGGCGATCTGGTTGGCCAGCAGCCGCGGATTGGGGTTGCCGGCCGCCGCGGAGGGGGAGATGAACAGCAGACCCGGCGCGGAATAGCCATTGGGCGCGCCCTCGCCTGTCTCGACGATCGAGAGGTTGCGGTAGGGAGGCACGCCGAAAATGTCAGTCAGAAACGCCATCACCTTGCCCGTCTCCTCGCCCCATGCCTGGGCCTGGGCCGCGTGCTCGCCGCGGAACCAGATCTCGCTGGCGGAACCCTCGGCCTGGACCCGCTTCGGCTCGCCCTGCACCAGCGCCAGGCTGCCGTAGAAGCCCGGTGAAGCCGACCGGAAGGTCATGGCTTGCCCGTCCTGGGACGGCAGCGCGACGCCGCTTGAAACTGCGCGGAAGCCTGCCGGCGCGCGCACGGTCAGCTCCATCTGGTAGCGGTCGGTCGTGTAGCCGCTCACCGGAAACCATCTGCCGGGGTAGAGGAGCCATGCATGATCCCGCTTGATCGCGGCGAACGTGATGCCGTAGACGGGCGATTCCTCTTCGCCGCCCAGCCTGCCGCTGATCCGGAATGTGACGGTGACGGGCTGCCCGCGTTCAAGTGGCTGCGGAAAGAATACCTCCACCACGTGCTCGTCGAAGCGCCGGTTGGTTTGCAGCGCCTGGCCTGCCTGGTCTGTGGCGCCGGCCACGTTCAGCGCGTTGTGCAGCTCGAAAGCCACCGTCTGTACGCGGTCCTCGGACGGCGTGAATGTGACGGCCGCAGTCTCGCTGAGCATCTGCTGCGACGGCTCCACCATCAGTTCGATCCGGTAGCTGTCCACGTCGATTGCGCCGCGCCGCGGCTGCGCCATGGCGACGGCTGCCAGCAGCAGTCCCACGGCCAGAATCCGGACGCGCGTAAGGGAACGGCCCATCATGCGAACACCTCTCGTCTCAGATAGGCGGCGATCCGCGCCGCCGATGTCTCGAAGGGATCCCCGGCGGCTTCCAGTGCGGCCCGGATCCCAAACAGACCGGCGCGCAGATTTGCTCTTGCGTCCTGATCCGCCAGCAGCCGCAGCGCCTCCTGCGCCAGGCGAGGGCCGGTGCAGTCGCTCTGGATCAGCTCCGGGGCCACGGCGCGGCCTGCCACCAGGTTCACCATCGAGAAGAACGGCACACGCACGAACGGACGGCCCAACCGCCAGGTCAGCCCGTTGACGCGGTAGAAAACCACTACCGGCGCGCCCAGCAGCGCGGCTTCCGTCGTCACAGTTCCGCTGGCGGCCAGCGTCAGGTCTGCATGCGCCATCGCGTCCCAGGTTTCTCCCTCACAATATCGGACTCTTCCCGCCCCGCAAAGCGGTTCAAAGAATCCGGCCCCGAACCGCTGTGCGCTGCCTGCGGGCGCTGCCAGCAGGAACGTGCAGGCGCGATCCGCGAGCACGCGCTCCACCGCCTCTCGCAAGACGGGCATATGCCGGGCGATCTCGCCGCGCCGGCTGCCCGGGCAAAGCGTCACCAGCGGCCGGTCGGCGGGGATCCGGTGCCGGGCGAAGAACTCCTCCCGGCTCCGCTCCGGCTTCGCCAGTCTTGCCAGCGGGTGGCCGATGTAGAAGGCGTTGACGCCCCGGGCGCGGAAGAAATCCTCCTCGAAAGGGAAGATGCAGTGCAACTCGGTCACGTTTCGCCGGAGTTGGCGCACGCGCCCCTCGCGCCACGCCCACGCCTGCGGCGCCACCAGGTGAAACACGGGAATTCCCAGACGGCGCAGCCGTTCCGCCACGCGCAGATGAAAGGCCGCGCTGTCGGTCAGCACCGCTGCCGCCGGGCGCTCCCGCCGCGCCGCGTCCACCAGCCGCCGGAACTCGCGCCAGATGGCGGGCAGATGGCCCACGACCTCGACCAGCCCAACCACCGAAAGGGCGGCGGAATCGGCAACGGTGCGAACACCGGCGGCCTGCATCTCCATCCCCGTACAGCCGAAAAACTCCGCCTCCGGCAAGCGGCGCGCCAGCGCGTGCACCAGACCTGCCGCATAGCGGTCCCCTGACGGTTCGCCGGCCGAAACCAGGATCTTCACGCCAGACACCAGTGTGCCACGCCCTTGCCGCCGGGAAACGGCTCGCGGGGGCTCTGCTATGCTGAAATCACAGGGATTGATGTCATCTCCCAGCCTCCCTTCCCGCCTCCAACTGGCTCAATTCGCAGACCGTTTCCGCAATGAAATGGTTCCGCTCGGCAGCCGCTTCTGCTACTTCGCCGCCGCCGTACCCCTCAGCGAAGAAGACCGGCGGGAGCTGGTGGAAGAGCCAGTGGCGGCGCTGCCGCCCGCCATCGCTGCGCTCCTGCCGGAGATCCGCATTCTTCTGGTGCCCTATCTGTGCCGCTCCCGGGCCCACCGCCGCCGTGAAAATGCGGAAACCTTTATCGCCACCGACCCGCCGGAGAGCAGCGAGGCTGTCGAATCCAGCACCGTGCTCGCCCGCGACGGTGCCGTGCTGGCGTTCGCCGTCAAAGGCGCCGACGTCGCCGACCACCACTACCGCTTCTACCGCGCCATCGCCGAACTGGCTGCCGAATCCCTGCCGGAGGGCATTCCCTCCGGCTACGCCGGTCTGCTCGAGCAGGAGTTTCAGCAGGGCGTACATGGCGAAGTGGATGATGCCTCGTGGCGCCTGAAAAGCGAGCTCACGCGCCGGGACCGCAATTTCAAGCGCCCCACCGAGCGCCTGAGCCAATATATCCGCCAGAGTTTCATCGACACGCTCACGCTCTATCTCCACGGCATCTGCTGCGACATCGACGTCGAGCCTGGCCCGCGCCAGATCCCCTCCAACCGCCTGCGCAAGCGCCTCCAGCTTCTCCGCGAGCTTTTCCCTCCGCCTCAGGGCTACGCCGTGTTCCCGGAAGAGCTGTAGCAGCGCATGATAGGCTGAAAGAAAACCCCGTTCGGTTCCCCGGAAGAACGCTTGAAAATCGGATTCGTCAGTCTGGGCTGTCCCAAGAACCTGGTGGACACGGAGGTCATGATGGGCACGCTTGTCTCGCGTGGCCATTCGATCACCTCTGATCCGCGCGAAGCCGAAGCCATTGTCGTCAACACGTGCTCTTTCATCGACCCGGCACGGCAGGAATCGGTGGACGCGATCCTCGAAATGGCCGAGTTCAAAAAGACCGGCCGCGCCCGCAAGCTCATCGTCGCCGGCTGTCTGGTGGAGCGCTACCGCGGCGAAATCCGGCAGGAGATCCCCGAAGTCGACGCAGTTCTTGGCACCAACGAGGTGGAACGCATCGCCGATTTGTGCGAAGGCGGCGATGCGGAGGCCGACGGCGCAGCACCGTATCTCTACCATGACCTGACGCCGCGCCTGCTGGCGACGCCGGGCCATTACGCCTACATCAAGATCAACGAGGGCTGCGACCATCCCTGCAGTTTCTGCGTCATCCCGCAGTTCCGCGGACGCTTCCGCAGCCGCCGCCCGGAGAGCGTACTGGCCGAGGCCCGCGCACTCTTCGCGCAGGGTGTCCGCGAAATCAACCTCATCGGGCAGGACACGACCGCATATGGAGACGACCTCGGGCTGCGCGACGGTCTGGCGGAACTGCTCGGGCAGCTGGCGCGGATCGAGACGCCTCACCCGAAGTGGATCCGCTTTCTGTACTGCTACCCGAACCGCATCACGCCGCGACTGCTGGATACGCTCGCCGCGCACGAGCCGCTGGTGAAGTACATCGACATGCCACTCCAGCACGCCTCCGCGCGCGTCCTGAAGCGGATGAGGCGCGGCGGCTCCGGTGAGATCTTCCTGCGGCTCCTTGAGCGCATCCGGCGCGCCGTGCCGGGTGTCGCGATCCGCACTTCGATGATCGTCGGATTCCCGGGCGAGACGGACGCCGATTTCCGCGAGCTCTGCCAGTTTGTCGAAGCCGCGCGTTTCGACCGTCTGGGCGTGTTCGGGTATTCGGATGAAGAGACGAGCCGGAGCTTCCATCTCGACGGCAAGGTGGACCGGCGCACGATCTATAACCGCAAGCGCCGCCTGATGGCACTGCAGCGCAGGATCTCGCGGCAGAGCAACCGCGCCCTGCTGGGGCGCGAACTGCCGGTGCTGGTGGAGGGGCCCTCGCCGGACAGCGAACTGGTCTGGCAGGCGCGTCTCGCCTCGCAGGCGCCGGATATCGATGGCGTCTGCTACATTTCCGACCCCGGCCCCCGGTCCCCGCGCCCCGGCGAGTTCCGCCGCATGCGCATCCGGCGCGCGCACGACTATGATCTTGTGGGAGACTTGGCGGACGCTCCGCCTGCCGGGGACGCGCCGGCTTCTGCCAGCCCGTTTCGTATCATTCACGGCACGGCCGGACGCCAGCACGCACATCAATGAAGTGCCCTGTTTGCAGGAAAGAGGTTCCGTTCGGCGCCCCCGAAATGCCGTTTTGCAGCGAACGCTGCCGTCTGGTCGATCTCGGCCGGTGGGCCAACGAGGAATACAGGATCCCGGCCGAACCCGCGCCCGTTCCGGACCGCCAGCCCGAGGACGCGGATGAAGAATAGGGCCGCTTTCGCGATCGCCACCTGGTTCGGCTGCGGTTACTGGCCGTTCGGCCCGGGCACTGCGGGTTCGCTCGGAGCAGTGGCCGCCGCGTGGCTGTTGTGCCGGCTGGCCGGGCTCGCGCCTGTCTGGCTGCTGGCCGCCGCGGCTGTGCTGCTGCTTCCGGCAGTCTGGGCCGCGGCAGAGGTGGCGCGCAGCAGCGGCAGCGAAGACCCGGGCATCGTCGTCATCGACGAGGTGCTGGGGCAATGGGTGGCCCTCGCCGCGGCCGGCGCGTTCACCTTCACGGGCGCCGCTTCGGCGTTCGTTCTCTTCCGGCTCTTCGACATCTTCAAGCCTTGGCCCGTGCGCGCCGCCGAGAGGCTGCCCGGCGGATGGGGCATCGTCGCCGACGACCTGCTCGCCGGCGTGTGGGCCGCGCTGCTGCTGCTGGCAGGCCGTGCCTTCGGCGCAAACATGGTTCAATCTTAGTTGGAGGCTGAAACCAGGATGCCTTCTTTGCGGAACTCCACTTCGAGGCCGGTGATCGAATCGGTGGCGCCGCCCGCCGCCCTTCCCGGCGGCGAGATCCAGATCCGCGGCAGGAACTTCCCTGCCGCTCCGCGCCCCGTGGTCACCATCGGCGGCTGCACGGCGCCGCTGACGGTCGCCTCCAGCCGGTACATTGTGGCGCGGGTGCCGCAAGAGGCAGTCTACGGAGAAGTGCTGGTGCGCAACGGCAGCGGCGAGAGCGAAGCCGCCGAAGTCGTCATAGCCACGCTCGTCGCAGACAACCTCCATCCGGTGGCCAATCCGGCCATCGACCGCGAGGGCAACGTGTTCACCACCTTCAGCGGATCGCGCGGCCAGAAGACACCCGTCAGCGTCTACAAGATCGATCCCGCCGGCGAGGTCACTCCGTTCCTCTCGGACCTGACAAACGCCACCGGCCTTGCCTTCAATTCCGAAGGCGTCCTGCACGTTTCCTCCCGCTTCGATGGCATCGTGTACCAGATTTCCGATTCGGCCATCATGACCGTGTACGTCGAAGGCATGGGCGTCGCTACCGGCATCGCCTTCGACGCCGAGGGCAATCTCTTTGTCGGCGACCGCTCCGGCACGATTTTCAAGATCGGCAAGAACCGCCAGATTTACGTCTTCACGACACTCGAGCCGAGCGTGGCCGCCTACCATCTGGCCTTCGGCCCCGACGGGTATCTCTACGTCACCGGCCCCACCACCTCCAGCTACGACTGCATTTACCGCGTTGCCCCCAGCGGCGAAGTCGAAACCTTCTTTCGCGGTCTTGGACGCCCGCAGGGGCTGGCGTTCGACGCGGACGGGAACCTCTACGTCGCTGCTTCGTGGCAGGGGCGGAGGGGCATCGTCCGCCTGACGCCAAAGGCCGAGATCACGCAGTTCCTCTCCGGCCCGAACGTCGTCGGACTCGCCTTCGCCCCATCAGGGGACCTCTACATCACCACCACCGGCGCGCTTTACCGCGCCCCTGTGGGCATCCGCGGCTGGTGGCCCTGCTGAAAAGCCCATGGACGCCGAAATCATCGCCGTCGGCAGCGAACTGCTGACACCCGCCCGCATCGACACCAACTCGCTGTGGCTCACCGCGCAGCTGAATGAACTGGGTGTCGAGGTGATCCGCAAGACTGTCGTGGGCGACCAGCGCAACCTTCTCGCGCAGGCCGTCTCCTCGGCGCTCGACCGCGTGCCTTTGCTGCTGCTCACCGGCGGGCTCGGGCCTACCGAGGACGACGTGACGCGCGAGGCCGTGGCGCAGGCGCTGCGCCGCCGTCTGCTGTTCAACGAAGAGATCCTGGCGGGGATCGAGGAACGCTTCCGCCGCATGGGCCGCCAGATGGCGCCCAACAACCGCCGGCAGGCGTTTCTGGTGGAAGGCGCGCTGCCGTTGCCGAACCCGCATGGCACCGCGCCCGGACAGTGGCTCGACCTGCCCGGGGGGATCGTGGTGCTCCTGCCCGGTCCGCCGCGCGAACTCCAGCCGATGTTCGAAAACCACTGCCTGCCGCTGCTGCGCGAGCGCCTGCCGCAGGCGTTCATCCGCACGAAGTTCTTCCGCGTCGCCGGCATGGGCGAGTCCGATTTGGACAACCGCATCGCGCCCATTTACAAAGCCTGCACGAATCCGGTGACAACGATCCTTGCCGCCGAAGGCGACGTGCAGATCCACCTGCGCGCGCGCGGCAACACCGCGGAGGAGGCCGAGCGGTTGGCCGAAGAGCTGGGTTCGAGGATCCTGAGAGAACTGGGGGACCGCGTCTACTCGACCGACGGCTCGCCCCTGGAAGCCGTCGTCGGCCGCGAACTCGAGCGCCGCGGCCAGACCCTGGCCGTGGCCGAAAGCTGCACTGCCGGGCTTCTGGGTGCGCGCATCACCGAGGTTCCCGGTTCTTCCGCCTGGTTCGCCGGCGGGTTCGTCGTCTATGGCACGGCCATGAAGACGCGCCTGCTGGGGCTGGACGAGGCGATGGTCCGCCAGCATGGCGTGGTGAGTGAAGCGGTGGCGGCGGCGATGGCCGAATCGGCGCGCGACCGCACGGGGGCGACCTACGCGCTCTCCATCACGGGCGAGGCCGGCCCCGAGCCCTCTTCGCCAGGCATCGAGCCCGGCACCGTGTGGATCGGCCTCGCCACGCCCGAGGATGCCGCCGCGCGGATGTTCCGTTTTCCCACCGGGCGCGAGCGCGTGCGCCGCTTTGCCGTGCAGAATGCGCTCTATCTGCTGTGGCGCAGACTTCTCGAGAAGCGCTGACCGCAACGCTTACGCCACTGCCAGCCCAAGCCTCGCGGCCATGTCTTCGTAAGCCGCGCCCCAGGCGGGCAGGCTCGCCAGGATGTGTGCAGCGTGCGCCGCCACCCACGCTTCGGTCCCCGGGCCGGGCTGCGGCACGCGCTCGAGGCCATGCAGCTGCCGCCATGCGGACTGCCACTTCGCATCGTAGCCGGCCACAGTCTCCGGATCCGCACCCCCGCGCAGCACCGCCTCCAGGCGCGATGCCAGATCGTCGCCCTCCCAGAAGCCGAGATTCATCGAATGCACTCCGGCAGGTCCGGTCAGATGCGCGGCGTCGCCGGCGATCCACAGCCGCCCCGCGCCGAAGCGCTTGGCCAGCCTGTGCTCGAACCGCACGACGATCCGCCAGGTGAGCTTCTCGATCGAACCCGTGAACCATGGCGCCCGCTGCCGCAGGTACTCGCGCAGGTGCGCCTCGTCAAGCACCGGCAGGTCCAGCCCGTGCGAGAGCAGAACGCGGTCCTTCTGCCGTTCCGAGGGGAAATCTCCGAAGCCCGCGCGCCGCAGCGCTTCCACCGGGTCCGGCGCCGACGGCTGGTAGTTGGGCAGCTCGAAGCTCCAGCGCGCCGCGCCGCCAGGCAGCGGCCACAGGACATTCAACGTTCCGCCCTCCAGCGCCACCCGCACCGTGTGTTGCAGGTCCGCGTCGGTCTTGAACTCGAACACCGCGAAGTACTGCGCCGGCCCCACTTCGGGGAACTCGGCGTCGAGCGAACGCCGCACCCGGGAGTTGTAGCCGTCGGCGCCGACGACGAAGCGCGGTTCCAACTCCCATGTCTTCGCCACTACCCACTCGGTGTGCGCCACGATGTAGCCTCGGGATTCCTTCTCGAATTTCTGAACCGTGACGCGCGCGTGCTCGGGCTGCTGCGACACCGCCGCCGCCTCGTGGCGCCAGCCTACGCGCAAGCCCAGCTTTTCCAGTTCGTCTTCCAGAAGGTTTTCGAGCGCATCCTGCCGCACCACGGCCAGCGGATGGCCGGCGTCGCCGGCATCGGCCGCAACGCGCGTACCGTCGCGGTCGCAAAAGGCGATCCTCCGCACCGGGTAGGACTCCGCCAGGATCCGCTCCTTCAAGCCCAACTGTGCGAACAGGTCCAGCGCCTGCGGATGCACGGCCAGCGCGTAACTGTGCGTGCAGGCCCAGACGCCTGTGTCGATGATCCTCACATTCACGTTTCGCCGGGCCAGCGACAGCGCCGTGAACAACCCCACCGGTCCGGCGCCCACCACAAGAACTTCCGGCTTCATCTCGTCGAACATGGCATCACTCCTGGATAAATACGGGCAGATGCAGAATACACCGGCGCGTGACGGCGAGACAAGGCGCAGGATGCCGGCCGCGAAATCAGAGCCGCGAACGAAGCAGGCCGAAGGCCTGCGAGAGTGAGCGGTTTTTTGCATCGCGACTGAAGCAACCCGAAAATCAGAGCCGCGAGTGAAGCGGCCGCAGGCCGCGGGAACGAGCGGTTCCCCCGCGGCGCGTGCGGCATTCCCCCCGGCGGGCACAGCCTTCCCCCATGGCGTCCGGATTGCGCAGAGCCACGGATGGACCGCTCACTCTGGCCGCCGTTCTGGCGAACGACGGCCGCCGTTCGCGGCTCTGAACCGTGCAAAGGAGCGCCTTCCGGGCTGACAGTGGTGCGACCGCGAAATCAGAGCCGCGAACGAAGCAGGCCGAAGGCCTGCGAGAGTGAGCGGTTTTCTGCATCGCAAACGAAGCGGCCGAAGGCCCGCGAAAACGAGCGAAGCAGCGGTGTTTCCCAAGAACAAACCGAGGAACTACCTTAACGGGCATGCGGCGCGCGGGCGATGCCGCGCCCGATCAAGACTCCGGAGAATGCCCCGAAATAGACATCCGAAGGCCAGTGCCGGTAGCCTGTGGTACGGCTGATGCTGATAGCCGCGGCCGCGCCCATCAGGGAGATCTTCAGCCACTTGGGCGCGACCGGATGCGCCGCCACCGCGGCCGCCACGGCGAACGAGGTGAGCGCATGGCCGGATGGGAAAGAGTCGCCTCCGGAATAGAATGATCCCCGCGAACCCGGCGCATCCGGCCTCTCTCTCCATGTCAGCCCCTTGATGGCGTATGTGACCGCCAGCCCCGAAGCCAGCGCGAGCGCGGCGTCGTGTCCCAGATGCGACCACGCGGGCTTGGCGGCGGCATGCCCATAAGCCGTGGTGGCAGCAGCCGCCATCGTCAGCCCTGCCATCGACCCGGCGAGCGACACACGCCGGCTCCAGTCCCGCTGCGCGGGCGTGCCGGGCAAAGCGTCCACCATCGACTGGTCCAATGACTTCAGCGCCACCGTGCCCGCCACCAGCGGCAGCGCCAGCGTCCATGCCTGCCGCGGCGACATCCGCATCGGCGCCGTCCAGATGCGCTTCTGGTCGGCGGCGAAATCGCGCATGAAATCTCCCGCGGGGTTCGCCTGTAGCCCCGCTGCGGAAGTCAGGACCGCCACCGTCATCACCGGCGCCGCCGCCATGCGTCTCACCCACTTCGGAAGCATGAGAAATCCGGTCTTGCCCCTCCGCGTTGCTTGTCCCGCCGCCAGGCGTGCACTGTTCCTCCCGATTCAGCCCCAATGGAAACGCCCTCCGGCAGTGCGCGGGAGGGCGGAATGGAAACTTGCGCGCCTGCGAGTGTAGCAGTTACCGCGGTGAGGATACCACAGCGGCGACGGATCGCCAGCACGCACGAATCGCCGGGCTCAGCGGAACCTTGCCCCGCGCACGATGGGCGAGCGAGGCGGCTGGGCGGGCGGCGGCTCCGGTTCCGGCGGCGGCGCCGGCTTGCGTACGCGCCCGTCGAGATGCGCCGCGATCCGCTCCTCTCGGGCCTTCTGGAACTTCGGCGAGCCCGGCTCCAGCCCGGATGCCTCTTTGACCTCCGCGTCGGTGACCTCCATTGCCACCGCGAGGCAGCGGCTGAGGAAGTTCTTCACGCGGTCCTGCACGATCCGGTGATCGCTTGTCAGGCCGAGGTACAGCACCTGCTCGCCGGGCGCCTTCGACAGCACCGCATAGGTCTGCGAAGCGCGCTTCAGCTTCGCCGACCTCACCGCCGTGGCCAGCTTCTTCGCCGACGCCTCCAGCTTCTGCCAGGGCGCGGCCTCCTGCCTGGTCATTTGCGTGGCGGAGACGAGCGCCGACCGCTCCTTCGGCGTCAGCTTCTCGGTCAGACAGTACATCACGACGGCGTACCAATCCACCGGGAACGGTGCACCGAAGGGGATCATCGCCTTCAACCTGGCCAGCTTCTGGAAAGCGGCGTGATTGACTTTGGCGCCAGTCAGCCCCGGGCTGAACAGCGTCAGCAGGCCTTCCTGGTCGAGCGCTGCGAAGACATCGCCCGGATTCGGCTCTTGCGTGATCTCGTACAGTTCCTGGAACAGGGCGCGGGGCGGAATCAGCTTCTGCACGCCCGCATCACGCGCATTCAGGAACTGTTGCCACGTCTTCTCCTCCACAGTGAAGCCGAACCGCGTGCGGAAGCGCACCAGCCGCAGCAGCCGGACGGGATCGTCGTACAGCGCGTACGGGCTGACTGCGCGCAGCTCCTTTTGCTCGATGTCCCCGGCGCCGTTGGTCGGGTCGATCAGCAGCCCGCGCGAGGCGCGGTTCAGCGACAAGGCAATGGCGTTGATCGTGAAGTCCCGGCAGCGCAGGTCCTCGTGGATTGTCGCCGGGGCCACCTGCGGCTTCGCACCGGGCTTGGAGAACCTTTCGGTGTGCGCCATGGTGATGGCGCAGCGCCCTCCCGAGGGGAAGCGCAGTTCGGCGGACTTGCGCACCTCGTCCAGCGCCGTCACTTCCGCCTTGTGTTTCCTGGCCAGATCGCGGGCGAACTTCACCGCATTGCCTTCGACTGTGAAGTCCAGGTCCCGGATCGGGAATCCGCCCAGCATATCGCGCAGAGCGCCGCCCGTCAGGAACAGGCTGAGATTGGCCTCCGCCGCCGCCTGTTGCACCAGGTCGAGCAGCGCCCGCTGCTCCACGCTCAGGTGGTTTTCCAGAATGAACATATAGTCGCTCATCTCGCCGGCCTCGCTTCGGCGCGCACGCCGGCTTCAGCCTCGCGGATGATGCTCGTCCACGATGCTCTTGAGTCGTGTGCGCATGACATGGGTGTAAATTTCCGTTGTTGAAATGTCGGCATGGCCCAGCATCGCCTGGACGCTGCGCAGTCCTGCGCCGCCTTCCAGCAGGTGCGTGGCGAAGCTGTGCCGCAATACGTGCGGCGACAGCTTCTGAAAGATTCCCGCCTTCCGCCCGTGCTGCCGCAACAGCATCCAGAATGCCTGGCGCGTCATGGCGCCTCCGCGCCCCGTCACAAACAGATGCGGGCTGGCGCGCCCCTTCAATAGCGCGGCGCGCCCCTCAGCCAGATACTCGCGCAAGGCTTGCTGCGCCTTCGAGCCAAGCGGCACCAGCCTCTGTTTGCCACCCTTGCCCGTGACGCGCACGAAGCCGAGATCGATGTTCACGTCGGCCAGACGCAGGGAAACCAGTTCCGAGACGCGCAACCCCGTGGCGTAAAGCGTCTCCAGCATCGCCCGGTCCCGAACGCCGCGTGGCGTGGCCTCCGGCGAGGCCAGCAAACCTTCCACCTGCGAGGCGGTCAGGTATTTCGGCAGGTTCCGCCAAGTCTTCGGCGCCGACAACAGCGCTGTTGGGTCTTCGCCAATTCTTCCTTCTGTCAGCAGGAAGCGGAAGAACTGGCGCAGCGCCGACAACCGCCGCGCCGACGTCCGCGCCGACAGCTTCGCCTCACGCATAGCGTCCATGTAACCGCGCAGATCTTCCGCGCGCACCGGCCAAGAGAGCTTCCGGCTGCTGCAGTAGTCTCGGAAGTTATTCAAATCGAAGGAGTAAGACGAAATTGTGTGGGCCGAGAGTCCTTTCTCGATCCGCGCGCAGGCGAGGAATGCTTCGATCGCTCGCGCCAGCTCTTCCTCGGCAGCCATTTGTGTAATGATACAATACCAGCGTAATTCTTTGAAAGTAAAGGCTCACTGAAGTCACGGCGCCTTCTCGCCCACGGAGCGCAGCCCCAATTGAGCGGATCCACCGCAAAAAAAGTGCTCGTCGACCGGTACGACCGGTCGCAAGTCGGCGGCTTCGTGCAATCGCAAGCCTTCGTGCAGGGAGGCGAGCTTGAGCTGCTCAGCGTCGACGGGAACGTGATGCGCCTGCCTCTCGCGCAAGTGAAGAGCGTATCATTCGTGCGGGAGCTGGAGGGTCCTTCCATCTGGCAGGAAAGGCGTGAGTTTCTTGCACGCCCGAAAGCCCCCGGACTTTGGGTGGAACTGCGTTTCCGCGACGGGGCGCGCCTGGAGGGTGTCGCGCCCAATGACCTGCTGCTGCTGGACGGCTCCGGCGTGATGCTGACCCCGCCCGACCCGGCGGGCAACACTCAACGCGTCTTCGCGCCGCGCCAGGCTTTGGCCGGAGCAGCCGTGCTCGGCGTGGTGGGAGGAGCGCGCCGGCGCGCGCAGAAGGCCCGCGAAGAGCCGGGGCAGATCAGGCTGTTCTCAGAAGACTGACCTGTGCGAGAGAGTGCCGGCTCAGATCCTCCCAGGAGTCTGGCGCGGCACTGCGCACCAGCACCAGCTCTTCCACAGCGAAATGACGCGGCCAGGGGCACTCCTGCCACCGGCGCCGTGCTGCGGCGAGCACCTCTTCAAACGGCGCTGCCCCCAGGTTCTGGGCGATGGTCACATGCGGGTGAAACGGGAACGCATCATCCGCGAAGAGGATGCCGTGATTCAGCGCCGCATGCGCCTGCTCCACGCTCTGGCGTCCGGACGACAGCGCCAGGTAGATGACGCCGGTGGAGGAAAAGACTTCCACCTCGCCCAGAGCCACCTCGAATGCAGGGACGTTGAGCGCCAGGCGCTCGATTTCCGCCGAAAGCGCCTCCGCTGTAGCGGCCAGGCGGCGAGGCGGCAGGACGGTGATATGGGATCGGAGCGCACAGCCAGGCACGAGTTCGGAGCGCATCGCGCTCAGATAACTGCCCAGAGGCTCCGGGATGTAGGCCACCACGGCGTATTGCCCGGCCGGGCATTGGCCCGCCGGGTGGCCGCCCGATGACGAGTCCATTGGTGTCAATTGTACCTTGCGCAGGCCCGTCTTGCGGCGCTCGGCGCATCCGTTCAGATGCGCGGCGCTGCCGCCCGGTTGCAGCCTTCGCCTCACCGCTCGCGCGGCACGCGCGACGCAGGATCCAGCTGGTACACGCGGACGTAGTCGATTTCGAAGCGCTGCGGAAAGATGGCGTCGTCGATGCCCTGCTGTCCGCCCCAACTGCCGCCGATGGCGAGGTTCAGGATCAGGTAGAAGGGCTGGTCGAAGGGCCAGGTGGCTTCACCGGTTCCCTCGTTTTCGAAGGTGAAGTACTCCTGCCCGTCCAGTGACATCGTGATCCGCTTCGGCGACCAGTCCACGGCGTACACATGGAAGCCGCGCCAGGGCTCCTGCACCGTGATCTTGTTGCCCTTGTTGGTGCCCTTGACGTGGTTGTAGGCTTCCGTGTGGATGTTGGCGTGAATCACGTTTGGATCGAATCCGACGTTCTCCATGATGTCGATTTCGCCGCACTTCGGCCAGCCCGCCTTGTCGATGTTCTGGCCCAGCATCCAGATGGCGGGCCAGGTGCCGCGCCCGGTGGGCAGCTTCGCCCGCACCTCGATCCTGCCGTAGCGCCAGTACTGGCGGCATTGCGTGGTGACGCTGGCGGAGGTGTAGCGCGCTGTCTTGCCGTCCTGGTTCCAGTTCTCCCGGCGCGCCTCGATCACCAACACGCCGTTTTCCACGCGCGCGTTCTCCGGCCTTTCGACGGTGTAAAACTGCGCCTCGTTGTTGCGGATCATGCCGCGCTCGTAGTTCCAGCGCACAGGGTCCGGAAGGCCGGGCTTGTCGAACTCGTCCGACCAGACCAGCCGGTAGCCCGGAGGCTGCGCCAGAGCAGCGAAGCTGGTCAACGCCAATAGCAGAGGAAAAGCTCTCATCATCGCATCTCCCGCACCCAGCATAACCTGCCGGGGCAGGCGGCGGAACCCGCCGGAACAGGCGCGCGGTCAGGCAACCGAGGGGGCGCCCTCCAGCGGCAAGGGCTGCGGCTCGGGCTCCGGCTCCCGCCAGCGGGCTTCTTCGAAGCCGACGTACTTGCAAATCCGCAGCGCGCCGTCCGGCGCCTCCAGCACGTCGCCGATCTCCAGCGGGCTGGCCGATCCGCGCAGCTGCATCCAGGCGTCGTAGAAGCCTTGCGCCTCCACCTCTCCGCCCGGTTCGAAGTCGCGCGGCTTCAGCACCGCCAGTCCGCTTGCGTGCGGCGCCCAGCGGAAGCTCTGCCGGACGTGCTCCCTCATCTTGTGGATGCGGAACAGGGCCATGCCCCGATTGTCGCGCTTCAAACAGAAGCGTGTCAAAATGTTTTGGCCGCGGTCAGTCCGCCGCCATGGCCAGCAGCCGCCGGGCCGAGGCGTCATACACCCGCGCCGGCCCCGCCGCGGCGGTGGAATCCAGCAGGAACAACGGCGCCGCGCCCAGCCGTTCCAGCCGAGCGGGCGGCTCCTCGAGCGGCACGGGCGGCGCCAGCTGGTTCGACCGCAGATCCAGCACGAGCAACTGGCTGGTTCCGGCGCTGGCTACCACCAGCTTCTTTTCTTCCGCCAGCAGCGCGAACCCCACCGGGTCGGCCAGCCCGTGGCCAGCCGTCATCAGCAGGTCGAGCCGTGGCGAGGCGTCCCACCCCGTGTATCGCAGCACCTCGTTCCTTCCGCGGTCCGCCAGGAACAATGCGCCTTCGGCGAACTGCACCTCGCCTGCGCGCGAAAGCGGCATCAGCATCCGCGGTTCGCGCCCTTCCTGAAGGATCCAGAGCGTGCCGGATTCACGCCCTTGCGTCGCCAGGAATGCCGCCTTCGCCTCCGGCGCCACAGCCAGCGAAACCACGCGCTCGTTCACGCCGGCGATGTCAACGGCAAACGCATGCCGAAGCTCGCCCTGATTCTGCTTCCAGAACTCGATCTTCTGCTCTCCGGGCAGGTAAAGCGCCACCGCCGAAGAGTCTGCGCTCCACGCCGCGCGCGCCACCGCCGGGCCGTCCTCACGCACTTCCCGCCAAACCGGGATCCCGCCATCCAGGCGCCGCACCAGGTACAGCGTGCCGGACTTGGCCAGTAGCGCCGTGCGCCCGTCCGGTGTCGCCCATGCAGCATCGAACTCGCTTACCCGCGCCCGCCCGGCGCGCGCGGTATCCTCGCCCGCTGTCACCGTGCGGATGGTCCGGTTGACGTGGTCCACCAGCACGCCCGCCATCGGCAAGGGCTGCGCCAGGGCGGCGGAAGCGAAGAGACAGATCGAGATAGGGATGCGCATACGCAAAGGGGGTTGTTCCTTTGGATACGCAGCGCTCCGTGCAGGTTGCGGAAATTACGCCGCCTCGACGGCGACGGCGCGCCCGCCTTCGGCAATCGAGCGGCGCGCCGCCTCGATCACCGCCTCGTTGTAAGCCGAATTCGCCGGTGTCGCCATCACGCCCGCGCGGTCCCACCCGGCGATCTTCGTCCTTCGCTCTTCCAGCTCCAGCCCCTGCAGTTCCAAGGCCCGTTCCAGAATGTAGGCCACCGACCGGTATCCATAGCCGACGGGCGTCAGCCCCGTCCCGCCAATGTCCACATACTGGAAGTAATCCGTCGACGGCTCGGCGTAGATCGTCGAACCGGCGCCGCCGGGGTTGCGCACATAGCAGTACTGAATGCCCCGGTATTGATCGTCATGCCGGATCCACGCGCCGCGCTCGGCGGTGGAGCAGTACATCGTCAATCCCTGCGTATTGGTGCCCGGCGCCGCGTCCGGGAAGCCGATGGCGTTCTGCACGTTCAGGCAAGCGCCATTGGACCAGACGACGCGCGCATCGGTCCAAAGCCAGCCCTCCACGCCGTTCGGGAAGCGGTCCCGGATGCCGTACACGGAAACCTCCACAGGGCGCAGGCCGGTGATGAACGCCACCAGATCCACATAGTGGCAGCCGATGTAGGTGAACGCGTCGGTGGCGTCGCAGCTGAACCAGTTCTGGAAATTCGAGTTCCGGTAGTACCACTTTTCCAGCAAGCAGGCTGTGCCCAGCCGGAACTCTCCGAACAGCCCTTCGCGGTAGCGCCGCCGCGCCAGCAGGGAGCGGTCGTCGAACCGCTTGTGGTACTCGACTCCCACGAGCAGCCCGCGCTCCCGCGCCTCCTGCTCGATGTGCCGCGCGTGTTCCACCCGCAACACCAGCGGCTTCACGGTGAGCACATGCTGGTCGTTCCGCAGGGCGCAGAGGATCGCCTCGTAGTGCAGGTGGTCCGGAATCGCGATCACGACAAGCTGGCGCGGCGGCAGCGAAGCGATCACTTCCTCGTAGGGTTCAAGCCGCGGCGTGAAGTTCTGCCCCGGAAACGCCCGCTGGATTGCAGGCGCCTCGGCGAGCGCTTCCAGCGACTCGCGCTTCCTGTCGCACACCTCGATATTCCCGACGCGCCCCAGCCGCTGCAACTGGAGCAGGGAGGGCAGCAGCTGATCATGCGCAATCATGCCGCCGCCGATCATCGCCACTCGCATCGCCATCCCTCCTCAGCGCGCTGCCAACACTTCCGAGAAGGCTTCGCGCAGAACCTCGCAGCCCTCGCGCAGCGCCTCTTCCGTGATCACCAGGGGCGGGCTGATCTTGATCGTGCAGCCCTGCGGTCCCACCGGGTTGAACATCAGCAGACCCTTCTCCACGCAGCGCCAAACGATGTCGTGCGCCAGCGTGCCGTCCGGTGTGCGGCGCTTCGGTTCCACCACCGCCAGCCCAGCCACCAGGCCCTTGCCCGCGCGGAAGCCCGCCTGAGGGAACTCGGCCTGGATGGCCTGCAACCCCGCCTGCAACACCGGCTCGAGCCGCGCCGCGTTGCCCGCGAGGTCCTCCTTCAGGATCAGGTCAATGTTGGCGAGCGCCGCCGCGCAGCACACCGGGTTGCCGGTGTGCGTCGAGGAGGCGGATCCCGGCGCCGGCAGATCCATCCACTCCGAGCGCCCCGCCACCGCGGAAATGGGCAGCGAACTCGAGATGCCCTTCCCCCATGTCGTCAGATCCGGCGCCACGCCGTAATGCTCATAGCCCCACAGTTTGCCCGTGCGCCCGAAGCCCGCCTGCACCTCGTCAAAGATCAGCAGCGCCTTCTGGCCCGTGCACCATTCGCGCAGCGTGCGGATATAGTCCACGGGCGCGAACGCCGCTGTGCCTCCCTGGTAGGTCTCCATGAGCACGCCGCACACCTGGCCTGGCGCCACGCCCTGCTCGGCCAGCGACCGCTCGAACAGCTCGAAGCTCGTGTCTTCGGTCCAGTAACCGTCGGGGAAAGGCACCTGCACGAAGCGCGGGTCGGGATCGCCGATCCACTCCTTCAGCACCGGAATGCCGCCGGCGAGCTGCGAGCCGAGCGTGCGCCCGTGGAACGCCTTTTCAAAGGAGACGATCACGTTTTTGCCGCGCCCGCCCGCCTTCAGCCCGTGCATTCTGGCTACCTTGATAGCGAACTCCACCGTTTCGCTGCCCGTGGTCAGAATGAAGACCTTGTCCAGCGGCGGCGGCACGAGCGAGACCAGCCGTTCGGCCAGCTCGGCGCGAATCTCGGACGGGAAGCAGTAGTTGGTCAGCAGCCCGTGCTGCGCCTGCCGCGTCACCGCCTCGATGATCTCCCGCCGCCCGTGACCCGCGTTCGTGATGAGCACGCCGGAGGACCAGTCCAGCCACATGTTGCCCCAGCGGTCGTAGACCTGGAAGCCTTCGGCGCGGTCCCAAACGACCGGCGGCTGGCCGTGCATCGCCCGCAATTCGTAGCGTTGCAGCTTCTCAAGCACAGGCAGGGATTCCGGCACCGGGAACGGAGTGACGATCCGGCGGAAGCGCGTCTCCACGCGCGGCACTGGGCGCGAGGCGGGAAGGGCGTCTACAGGCATATCACTATTAGATGACGATAGCTCCCCGGCCCGCAATGTGATACATCTGCTGGCAGAAGGAGCTTGCCCGGATGATCACCGCGTCCCAGCTGCGCAACGGCATGGCCATCCGTTACGAGGGCGAGACCTACAAGGTCTTGCTCGCCGACTACCACCCGGGGCAGGGAAAGATGGGCGGAGTGGCCCACGTCCGCCTGAAAAATCTCTCCACCGGCACCACATGGGAAACCAGTTTGCGCGGCGATCTGAAAGTGGAGGATTTGCCGCTCGAGAAGAAGGCGATGGACTTCCTTTACGGCGACTCCGGCGTCCTCACCTTCATGGATCCCGACACCTGCGAACAGGCGGAGGTGCCGGAGAAACTGCTCGGGGACGCCGCCCGCTTCCTGATGCCCGAAATGCGCGTCGCCGTCGAGTTCCTGGGCGATCAGCCCGTCGGGGTGGAAATGCCGGGCTTCATCGAAGCGACCATCACCGACACAGCCCCGCCCGTCCACGCGCAGAACGACAGCACCTGGAAGCCCGCGCGGCTTGAGAACGGTGTGGAGATCATGGTCCCGCAGTTCATCAAGACCGGCGACCGGGTGCGTGTCGATCTGAACACCCTGAAATACATGGACCGCGCGAAGGCGGCGCGTTGATCACGTCAGCACGCGGGTCAGTCCCGCCGCGCGCGCCCATTCCACGGCACGCCGGTGTTCGGCTGCCGTGATGCGCCGGTCCAGCGGCGGATACTGCCGGGCCTTGTGCTCCGGCCGGTACTGCCTCATGATGTTGACCCACGTGTTGCGTGACAGCCTTTCGGCCACCCACTTCACAAAGCGGTCCGTGCCAGCCAGGTTTTCCGGCAGCACCAGATGCCGGATCAGCAGCCCGCGCCGTGCCACGCCGCTTTCGTCCAGCACAAGTTCGCCCACCTGCCGGTGCATCTCCGCGATGGCCTCCGCGGCGCGCTCCGGATAGTCGGAAGCCCCGGAAGACAGCCGCGCCGCGGTCTGCCCGTCCATGTACTTGAAATCCGGCAGGTAGATGTCCACGATGCCGTCCAGCAGTTTCACCGCCTCCAGAGACTCGTATCCGCCGCAGTTGTACACGAGCGGCAGCCGGAAGCCGCGGCTCACCGCATGCCGGAGCGCCGAGACGATGTTCGGCACGACGTGCGTCGGCGTCACGAGGTTCAGATTGTGGCAGCCCATGTTCTGCACCGAGACGAACAGCCGCCCGAGTTCCTCGTCCGAATACCAGGAGCCGTCGCCGCGGTGGTTGATCTCCCAGTTCTGGCAGAAGACACACAGCAGGTTGCAATGGGAGAAGAACACGGTTCCGGACCCGCCCCGCCCCACCAGCGGCCGCTCCTCGCCGAAATGCGGGTGCGCCGAATACACCCTCGCACGCGCGGGCAGGCGGCACACGCCCGTTTCTCCTTTCAGGCGGTTCACGCCGCACTGCCGCGGGCACAGGCGGCAGGAGCGGTAGATCTCGCGGAAAGCGTTGGCGCGGGCCTCGAGCTCGCCCGTGCGCGCCAGCCTCAGATATGCCGGCTCGAATGCCGTCGGCGGGGCCGCCGCCATCGCGCCGAGTCCCGCCGCAAACTCGCGCCGCGTCGGATCCATCGCGCTGCTCCTGACTTCAAAATGGCGCGGGCCGCGCCCGTTGTCCAGCCCTCACTTCGAAGCTTGCCAGCCGCCGCCCGGCTGATACATCCTGTGAGTGACGCCCTGAGGCAGCGATGAAGGATGGCTGGCGAAATCCTCTACCTCACCGAACTGCTCGGGCTCAAGGTCTATGACCTGAGGCGCCGGCCGCTCGGCCGCGTGCGGGACGCGGTGCTTGTGCCCCGCATCCACCCCCTGCGCGTGGACCGCTACCTCATTGCCGGCGGCGGCGGATACAGCTGGCTGTACGTGCGCCACGACCAGGTGGCGCGGATCAGCCTCGACGGCATCTGGCTCTCCGACGAGCTGCTGGTTCCCTACCACGCCGACGAATACGCCCTGCGGCTGGTGCGCGATGTGCTCGACCAGCAGATCATCGACTCGCGCGGCCGCAAGGTGGTCCGCGTCACCGACATCACCTTCGAGATCCGCGCCGAAGACAGCCGCGACGTCCTGCACGTCATGGAAATCGACATCGGGATGCGCGCCGTCCTGCGCCGACTTCTCCAGGGCTGGGTGCCCCGCCGCTGGATCCGCCGGCTCCAGCGCCGCGTTCCGCCGAACTCGATCCGCTGGGAGCTGTGCAACATTGTCGAACCCGATCCGCAGCGCCGCCTCCGCCTCAACATCTCCATGGAGCCGCTCGAGCAGATGCACCCGGCCGATTTGGCCGACATTGTCGAGGAGCTGAGCCCCGAAGACCGCGAGGCCATCATCGAAGCCATCGACACCGAGGTCGCCGCCGAAGCGCTCTCCGAAATGGATCCCGAGACGCAGGCGCAGATCATCGAATCGCTCGACGCCAGCAAGGCCGCAGACATCCTGGAAGAGATGGCCCCGGACGAGGCAGCCGACGTCCTGGGCGAGCTGCCCGAAGAGGCCAGCGAAGAGATCCTCGAGGAGATGGAGAGTGCGCCAAAGGCCGAAGTGGAAGAACTGCTCGAATACGACGAGGACACGGCCGGCGGCTTGATGAACACCGAATTCATCGCCGTCCACGAGAACGCCTACGTTGCCGACGCCATCGACGCGCTGCGCCAGCGCCAGGAACTGGTCGACTCCATCAACACCGTGTTTCTTACTGATACCGACGACCGGCTCCGCGCCGCCCTTCCCGTCGGGCGGCTCTTCCTCGCCAAGCCCTCGACGCCCGTGAGCGACCTCGTGCGGGAGGACGACGAAGTGATCCAGACCACAACGGATGCCCCCGCAGCCCGGGTGCTGGAGCTGTTCGACAAGTACAACCTGCTGACGCTGCCCGTCGTGGACGAGGAGCACCGCCTTGCCGGCATCATCACGGCCGACGACATTATCTCCGTGCTGAGGAACCGGTAAATGCTGAGGCGGCTGCGGCACCACATCGCCATCTTCTTCGCCGTCATCGGCCCCGGCTTCATCACCGCCATGGTCGACAACGACGCCGGCGGCATTTTCACCTACTCCCAGGCGGGCGCGCGTTACGGCTACCTGCCCTTGTGGACCCTGGCTCCCATCACGCTCCTGCTCGTCGTCACGCAGGAGATGTGCGCCCGCATGGGCGCCGTCACCGGCAAGGGTCTGTCAGACCTGATCCGCGAGGAGTTCGGGCTGCGCACCACGTTCTCGATCATGGCCTTGCTGGTGTTCACCAATCTGACCAACGTCATGGCCAACTTCGCCGGCGTGGCCAGCTCGCTGGAACTGTTCGGCATCAGCCGCTATCTCACGGTTCCGGTCGCCGCCGCCGGTGTCTGGCTGCTGGTGGTGCGCGGCACCTACGATCGCGTGGAGAAAGTGTTCCTTGCCGCCTCCTCGGTTTACATCTGCTATGTGATCTCCGGCTTCCTGGTGAAGCCCGACTGGACGCAAGCCGCCATTTACAGCGTCCGTCCCGTGCTGATGCTCGAGCCCGGCTATCTCACGATGCTCGTCGGCATGGTGGGGACGTCGGTGGCGCCGTGGATGCAGTTCTACCTTCAGGCAGCCGTGGTCGAAAAGGGCATCACCGCCCGCGAATACATCGAAAGCCGCCTGGAGGTGATCGTCGGCTGCATCGCGATGACCGTCATCGCGTTCTTCATCATTGTGGCCTGCGCCGGGGCGATTCACGACGTCGCTCCGCGCGACATCCAGGACGCCACCGACGCCGCGCTCGGGCTGCGTCCCTTCGGCCAGTACGCTTTTCTGCTGTTCGCCATCGGACTGTTCAATGCATCGCTGTTTGCCGCCTGCATCCTGCCCCTGTCCACCGCCTACACGGTGTGCGAAGGGCTGGGCTTTGAATCCGGCGTGAACAAGGGCTTCCGCGAGGCGCCTGTCTTCTACTGGTTGTTCACGCTGCTCATCGTTGTGGGGGGAGGCGTCATTCTCTGGCCCGGATTCCCGCTCGTGAAGATGATCCTGTTGAGCCAGGTGATCAATGGCGCGCTGCTGCCGCTGGTGCTGATCTACATGATCCTGCTGGTCAACAAGGACCGGCTGATGAAGAAGTGGAAGAACACGCGCTTCTACAACGTGGTGGGCTGGTCGAGCGTGGTGATCCTGATCGGGCTCACCGTGGCGCTCGTGATCCTGAGCCTGCGCGACCTGATGGCTGCCTGATGGAGCGCCTCAGGCGTAGCCGCCGGAGTCGGGCCGGCCGTGCTGCCCGAGCCAGTCGAGCAGCGCCCGCACGCTCGCCGTGGCCAGGCACACACACGTGTCCGCACCGCCGTAATAGATGTAGAGCGTGTCGCCATCCGGGCGGAGCGTGTAACCACACGGGAAAACCACGTTGGCCACGTCGCCCTGCCGCTCGTAGGGCTCCTCGGGGCCAAACACCCAGCTGTCGCTCCGCAGCAGGCATCGCTCCGGCGTGTTCAGGTCGAACAATGCCAGGCCCAGGCGGTACAGCGAGCCCGATGCTGTGTGCCGCACACCGTGATAAATGACGAGCCAGCCGCGTTCAGTTTCGATCGGCGGCGGCGAGAGTCCGATCTTGCTGGCATCCCACCAGGCGCCCTCGCGTGCCCGCAAAATCAGCTTGTGGCTGCCCCAGTGGCGCAGGTCGGGCGAGTAGGAGATCCAGATGTGCGCGCCGCGCCAGGTCGTCACAGGGCGGTGGATCAGGGCCCAGTGCCCGCCAATCCGGCGCGGCAGCAGCGCAGCGTCCTTGTCCTCCGGCGGCATGATCACCCCGAACCGCTCGAAGCGCCGGAAGTCTTCCGTGAGCGCCAGCGACACGCCTGGCCCGCCTTTTGAGTACGAGGTGTAGGCCACGGCATATTTGTCGAGCTCCGGCACATACGTGATGCGCGGGTCCTCGATGCCCCAGATCTCCTCGGGGTGGTTCACGGGATCCGGCAGCATCGTCGGTTCGGGATCGATTTCCCATCCGGTGACGCCGTCGCGAGACCGCGCCGCGCACAGGTGAGAGATGCCGCTGCGGTCCTCCACCCGGCAAAGCAGCAGCGTCGCGCCGTCCTTCAGAAGGCAGGCTCCGGCATTGAAAACGGAGTTCGCCGGATAGGGCCAGTCCTCGGCCCGAAGAATCGGATTGTGGCGGTAGCGGTGGAACAGGATCTCGTGTTTGTTGTTGTAGTTGTTCACGCTCGACATGGCCACCGGAAATTACGGCCCCAGGATGTCGCCCGCCTGGTGCATCTCCTCCAGCGCGAAGTGGAAGCTCAGCGTGGACTCGGCCCCCTCGTTCTGATTCACGCGGTCGGGGTGCAGGCCGTCCCGGCAGCCGCCCGTTGCCGCGTCGTAAAGCGGCAGCCCCAGATCGTTGCGGCCCAGGAACCACTCGAACGCGCGCCGCGCCTCCGTTCGCCAGCGCTCGTCCCCGGTCGCACGCCATGCCTCCAGGCACGCGGAGACGAGAGTGTGCGCCTCCACCGGTTGCTGGTCGAACCGGGCGCGCTCCTGTCCCCTCCTCCAGAAGCCGTTTGATCCCACCGGCACCAGATGGCCCTCCTCGGCCGTCTGAACGCGCATGAGCCAGTCCAGCGATTCAAGCCCCGTCTCCAGCCATTCCGGACGGCCCACTCCGCGGCCCGTCAGGATCAGCGCCTGGCTCAGGCGCGAGTTGCAATAGGCGAGGATGTCCTCGAACCACAGCCAGTCCGGCTGCTTCACTTGGCGGTAGATCTGCATCAGGCGCTCCGCCAGATCCTCGCGCAGTCCCTGCGCGGCGCGGTCGCCAGCGAAACGCCGCAGATACTCGTTCAGTCCCAGCAGCGCATACGCCCAGGCCCGCGGGCTTGTGAATCGGCTCACGGCCGGCAGCGCCGCCTCGAGCAACTGTCCTGCCGCTCCTCTCAGACCATCCCTTCCGGAAGCTCCCAGCACCGTGCCGAGCGCCCACACAGCGCGGCCATGGCAGTCCTCGCTTCCGGTTTCGTCCAGCCACCTGTGATCGAACGACATCCAGTTCCGGAACCGGCCGGTCTCACGGTTGAAAGCGTGGTGAAGAAAGGAAAGGTAGCGCTCCGCGTACGGCCAGGTTTGCCCGCGCCGCTCGAGCATTACGCTCAACACGAGGGCCCGCGCATTGTCGTCCGTCGTGTAGCCTTCCGCATAGCTCGGGACTGTTTACACAGCGTGCTGCCAGAGGCCTGCCGGTCCGGTGAGCGTCCGCAGGTGGTCGTGCTTCGGCGCCGGCAGTTCCACCGTGCGCTCGCGGAGCGTGACCGCCGTATAAGCTCTGCGAGGGTTCCGGCTCCGGTGTTCGCGGGCCGTCTGCGGGTCACCGGCGGAGACCGCGAGACCCCCGCTTTCAGGCGGCTTTTCCGCAGGAAATCAGCGCACTCAACTTTCTCTTATCACCCGTATCCGGGGATTGTCAATTGCCAGAAACAGTGCGGATGGCGGATTCGCTTTGTTCTCCTCACACGGGTCCCGCCATGGCGTCAGCCGCGTTTCCGCTCCAGAAGAAAGGCGCACTTTTCCAGCCGCGAAGGCCCCGTCCCGTCGTTCACCGCAAATTGCGTGTCCGCCCAGTAGCCGCGCCGTATCCGCCCGTTCCACAGGGAGGCGGCGCCGTAGGCGCCATCTTTTCGCAGCGCGTAGAAATTGATGTCGAAGCGGTTCAGAAGCTCTTTGTTGTCGCGGAAGTTTTTCGCGATGCGCTTCAGCGCCTCCAGACAGGCCTCCCGCGGCCCCATGCCCTGGCGCATCATTTCGACGATCGTGTGCGCCCCGGCCACGCGGATGTTCTCCTCGCCGCGTCCCGTCGAGCCCGCCGCCCCCACGTCCTGGTCCACATACAGTCCCGCCCCGATGATCGGCGAATCGCCCACGCGTCCAGGAATCTTCCATGCCAGGCCGCTGGTGGTCGTCGTGCCCGAAATTTCGCCTTTGGCGTTCAGCGCCAGCAGATTGATGGTTCCGGTGGGAGGGTCCGCCGCCACCTCCAGCGCCCAGGCGATCAGGTCCTCGCTGGCGCCGGGGAACTGCCGCCGCAGCCGCTCTGCCGCTTGCAGCGCCGCCGGTGAATCCAGCCCGTCGGTCCAGTTGTTGTTGCCTTCCCGGTCACGCAGGGACTGCTTCCAGGCGATCCACGCCATCCGCGCACGCTCGGTCAGCAGGTTGGTCTCTTCAATGCCCCAGGCGCGCGCGAAGCGCAGCGCCCCCTCGCCCACCAGCATGATGTGATCGGTCTGCTCCATCACCAGCTTGGCCAGCCGCGCCACGTTCTTGATGTTCCTGACCGACGCCACCGATCCGGCGCGCCGCGTGGGCCCATGCATCACGCTGGCGTCCAGCTCCAC
This sequence comes from uncultured Arcobacter sp., assembly GCA_964458495.1. Classification (GTDB taxonomy): domain Bacteria; phylum Acidobacteriota; class Terriglobia; order Bryobacterales; family Bryobacteraceae; genus JANWVO01. The sequence continues at coordinate 243,993 of CAYWJB010000001.1, read as the reverse complement.
TACGCCTTCCTCGTTTGGCAGCCCGCCGTAGCCGACGCTCGTGTCGTTGGGATCGTCCTCCACCAGCGTCACGCCGGCCACAGCCGCCTCCAGCGTGTCGCCGCCCGCCTTCAGCACTTCCATTGCCCTGGCGCATGCCTTCAGGCCGTTGGCGCTCGAAATCACCAGGTCGTGCGCCCCCGGTTGCGCCGCCCGCGCCGCCAGCGGCAGCGCCGCATTCATGGCCAGCCAGTCCCTTCTCCGCATTTCTCTCCGGTCCTCTTCCTTCGCTACACTGAATCTGATGATTCCGCGGCTGCTGCTGCTGACCGCGTCAGTCTCCCTATTCTGGGCCTTCGCACAATCCCGCCGCAAGCCGGAGCCGCCCCGCTTCGAGGTGGTCGAGTTCAAGGCCCAGCGGGAGGAGGAGCGCATCCTGATCGACGGGCGCATCCGCAACGCCGGCCCGGCGGCCGTGCGTTTTCCCGTTCTCGTCTTCGAGTTTCTGGCCTCCGACGACAAGGTGGTCTCCACCCGCCGCACGGATCTGGAACCGGAAGTACTGGCGCCCGGCGAGGAGAGCGCCTTCCTGCTGCAGGCGCTGCCCCCGGCGCGCGCCGTTTCGATCCGCCTGGAGATGCAGGACCGCTGGCGCCGCTGGTATCCACTGGCCCGCAGCGGTCCTTACCCGATCGAATAGCCCGCACGAAAGGATGTTGGATGGTTGAAGTGATCCACCCGGCGCGCCGCCTCCACGGCAGCCTCACCTTGCCGGGCGACAAGTCCATTTCGCACCGTTACGCCATGCTCGCCTCCGTCGCCGGAGGGCTCTCCAGGATCCGCAACTATTCCACCGGCGCCGACTGCCATTCCACGCTGCGCTGCATCCGCTCGCTCGGCGTCGAGGTGGAGGCCGAGGGCGCCGAGATCCGCATCCGCGGCCGGGGGCTGCACGGCTACCAGCCGCCACAGGGCGATCTCGATGCCGGCAATTCCGGCTCCACCATCCGCATGCTTTCGGGGCTGCTGGCGGGCCAGCCCTTCGGGTCCCGTCTGGTCGGCGACGAAAGCCTCTCGCGCCGGCCCATGCAGCGCATTCTCGATCCGCTCCGCCGCATGGGCGCCTCGGTCGAGGCCCGCGACGGCAAGTATCCGCCGCTCGTGATTCGCGGCGGCGCGCTTCAACCCATCGAGTATGAGACTCCCGTCGCCAGCGCGCAGGTCAAGAGCTGCGTGCTGCTGGCCGGCCTGCTGGCCGAAGGCGTCACCACGGTGCGAGAGCCGGCCCGCACGCGCGACCACACCGAGGTTGCGCTCCGCGAGTTCGGCGCCGAAGTGGAATCCGGCTCCGGATGGGCCCGCGTGCGCGGCCCGGCGCGCCTCGAGCCGCGCGAGCTCACCGTTCCCGGCGACCTGAGCTCCGCCGCCTTCTTCCTCGCAGCCGCCGCGATGCTCGAGGGTTCCGATCTGATCCTGGAGAACATCGGCCTCAACCCCACCCGCGCTTCGCTCATCGATTTCCTTGCCTCCGCCGGCGCGCAGATCCAGATCCTGGACATTGGCATGCGCCACGGAGAGCCGGTGGGCGTGTTGCGCGTCCGCGGATCGAAGCTCGGCGGCGGCGTCATCGAGAAGGGACTCGCCGCCGCGCTCATCGACGAGATTCCGGTGCTCGCCGTGCTCGGCGCCGTCAGCGAGGGGGGCCTCACCGTGCGGGACGCCGCGGAGCTGCGCGTCAAAGAGACCGACCGGATCGAGACGGTAGCCACCAACCTGCGCCGGCTTGGCATCCGCGTGGAGACCGCTCCCGACGGACTGCGAGTCGAGGGGCGGCAGCGTTTCCGGCAGGGCTCCGTCTCCAGCTTCGGCGATCACCGCATCGCCATGGCCTTCGCCGTTGCCGCCCTCGCCGCCGACGGCCCCGTCGCCATCGAAGGCGCGGAAGCGGCGTCCGTGTCCTTCCCCGAATTCTGGAGTAAACTGCGGGAGGCCGCCGCAGAGGGAGCGTCATGAGCGATCAGGATGCACGCGCCGGCGCGGATCTTACGCTTCCCGGGCTTGTGCACGACCTCAACAACGTCTTCGAAACCATCTCGGACGCCGCCGAACTGCTCGCCTCCGATGAGCGGTGGCGCGAGCTCTCCGCCGCCCTGCTTCGCAGCGTGGACCGGGGGCGGCGCATTGTCGGCGTCTACGCCGACCAGAACCGCGCCGGCGCCGATCTCGGCGAGGTCGTCGACCGCGCCGAAACCTTCTTGCGCGATTTTCTCCGCCACCTCTCCGGAGCCAAGATCCGCGTGCTCCGCCACCTGGGCCGCGATCACCGCCTCCCCGGCGATGCCGGCGACTGGGAACGCGTCTTCATGAACCTGCTCCTGAACGCCGCCCAGGCCATGAAAGAGCGCGGCGGCGGCGACATCGAGATCCACTCTCACGTCAGAGACGCAGCCCTGGTTGTGGAGGTCATGGACAACGGTCCGGGAATCGACGAAGCGATTCTGCCCAGGATCTTCACCGCCCGTTTCTCCACGCGGTCGAAGCACGCCGGACTCGGGCTCCACATTGTCCGCACTTTGGTGGAAGCCAACGGCGCCTCGGTTGCCGCCGCCAACCGCCCTTCCGGCGACGGCGCGGTCTTCACCATCCGCGCGCCGCTCGTCCGTGAGTGAGTGAATTCCCGCAATCTCCCGCCCTGCCTCCGCGTCAATAAAGTGATGCGATCGTCCTGCTTCTTCGCCGGCGCTGTCCTGCTCTTCGCCTCCCCCCTGCCGGCGCAGCCGCAGGATGCGGCCCAAATCATCCGCCGCAGCGTCGAGAACGACCGCCTGAACTTCGAGCGCGCCAACGACTATAGTTACATCCAGCACACGGAGCAGCGCCGCCTCGGCAAGGACGGGCGGGTGGCGCACACAGAGTCGCGCACTTTCGACGTCATCGTGCTCGACGGCGAGCCTTACGAGAAGCTCATCGCCAGGGACGGCAAGCCGCTTTCGGATGCAGATGCGCGCAAGGAGCAGCAGAAACTCGATCGCGAACTCGCCCACCGCCGCACCGAGGATCCCGAAAAGCGTTCCCGCCGCCGGCGGGAACTGGAAAAACGCCGCCGCGAGGGCCGGGCATTCGCGCAAGAGATTCCGGATGCCTTCGAGTTCCGCCTGGCAGGAGAGGAAGTTGTGGACGGACGCCCGGTGTGGGTTGTCCAGGCGGAACCCAAACCCGGTTACAAGCCGCGGGCCAAACGGGCAGACCTGCTGGCCAAGTTCCGCGGCCGCCTGTGGATCGATCAGGAGGACTACCAGTGGGTCCGGGTGGAGGCCGAGACCATCGCGCCTGTCAGTTTCGGCTGGATTCTGGCGCGGCTGGAACCGGGCGCACGGATGACGTTCGAACAGCGCCGCGTGCATGGCGAGGTCTGGCTGCCTTCGCACGCCCGCATGCAGCTCGGCGCCCGCCTCGCCCTGCTGAGGAAGATCCGCGCGGAGGTCGAGGTTTCCTGGCGCGACTACCGCAAGTTTCAGTCCGAATCCAGCATTACAGGCTTCTCCGAAGCTCCGCCCGAACGCTGAGATCCCGCCGGTCTGCGCCCGCTCTGCCGGGGATGACGCGGCAGCGGAGACGGCCTAGAATCAGGGCATGACAACAGCAGCGCGGGCATGGCGGGGGACGGAGCTGCATGCGAAGGGGTGGCCGCAGGAGGCGGCGCTGCGCATGCTGATGAACAACCTGGATCCCGAGGTGGCGGAGAAGCCGGAGGAGTTGATCGTTTACGGCGGTTCCGGGAAGGCGGCGCGCAACCGGGCGTGCCTGGAAGCAATCGTGAAGGAACTGCTGGCGCTGGAGGCGGACGAGACGCTGCTGGTGCAGTCGGGAAAGCCCGTAGGGGTGTTCCGCACGCACGAAGACGCGCCGCGGGTGCTGATCGCCAACGCCAACCTGGTGGGGCGCTGGTCGGACTGGGAGCACTTCCGCGAATACGAGCGCGCGGGGCTCACCATGTACGGCCAGATGACCGCGGGCAGCTGGATCTACATCGGGACGCAAGGCATTCTGCAAGGAACCTACGAGACGTTCGCCGCGGCCGGCCGGAAACATTTTGGCGGGGATTTGTCAGGCCGGTTCGTGCTGACCGGAGGGATGGGCGGCATGGGCGGCGCGCAGCCGCTGGCGGCCACCATGAACGGCGCGGCCATCCTCTGCGTGGAGGTGGACCCGGCGCGGATCGCACGGCGGATCCAGACCGCTTACTGCGACGTGCGGGCGGAGACGCTGGAGGAGGCGCTGCGGCTGGTGACGGACGCGCGGGACGAACGGCGGGCGCTGTCGGTGGCGCTGTGCGCCAACTGCGCCGATGTGCTCCCGGAGCTCGTGCGGATGGGCGTGACTCCGGATCTGGTGACGGATCAGACCTCCGCGCACGACCCGCTGAACGGCTACATCCCGTCCGGCTGCGACGTGGAACAGGCTGCACAGCTGCGCCGGACGAACCCGAAGGAGTATGTGGAACGGGCGCTGGATTCGATCGCGCGGCATGTGGAGGCGATGCTCGCCATGCAGAAGGCCGGGGCAAAGGTTTTCGACTACGGGAACAACATCCGGAAGATGGCCTTCGACCGCGGAGTGAAGCACGCATTCGACATTCCCGGCTTCGTGCCGGAGTACATCCGCCCGCTGTTCTGCGAAGGCAGGGGGCCGTTCCGCTGGGTGGCGCTCTCGGGCGAACCGGGCGACATCCACGTGACAGACGACCTGGCCTGCGAGATGTTCGCCGACAACGAGGCGCTGGTGCGGTGGATCCGCCTGGCGCGGGAGAAGGTGCGGTTTCAGGGGTTGCCGGCGCGAATCTGCTGGCTCGGCTACGGAGAGCGCGACCGGTTTGCGGTGGCGATGAACCGGCTGGTGGCGGAGCGGAAAGTGAAGGCGCCAATTGTGATCGGGCGTGACCATCTGGACTGCGGCTCGGTGGCGTCACCCTACCGGGAGACGGAGGGAATGCTCGATGGCAGCGACGCCATTGCCGACTGGCCAATATTGAACGCCCTGCTGAACACGGCTGCGGGCGCCACATGGGTGAGCGTCCACAACGGTGGCGGGGTCGGGATCGGTTATTCGCAACACGCCGGGCAAGTGACGGTGGTGGATGGCAGCGAAGCGGCGGCAAGGCGGGCGGAGCGGGTAATGCGCTGCGATCCCGGCCTGGGCGTGCTGCGGCACGCGGACGCGGGCTACAAAGAGGCGGTCACGTGCGCCCGCAGGCACGGGCTGAGAATCCCGATGGAGAGCGGAATTACCAAAGGCGAGCGCTGAGAACCTCGAAGCCTGCCGTTCCTTCCTCGCGCAGACCGAGTGCCGCGGCCACCCGGCGCCGCTCCCATTCCCGGGGCAGGAGGGCCGTGAGTTTCGACAAGGATGACGGGTGGAGGACGAGAGACACGGCGGATTGCGTGGCGCGGGGGCTCTGGCCGGCAAGAATCAGCACGAACGGTTGATTCGGCGTGGGGGGAATTCTGTAAATGACGGCCTGATTTCCGGCGCCGGGCTCGCTTTTCGAGGCTTGTTTTTCAGCCGCCGGCAGAGTCATCCGCAGACCGGCGGCGCCATCGCGGAGCATCTTCATGGGTGCACTTTCCAGCGGCGCGGCAGGGTTGCCGGCGGGAGGAGGACCTAGCACGATGACCGCCCGGGGGCCATTCCGGCCCGTTGGAACAGCGTCCGGACCTGAAACGGAGACGGAAACTCCGCGGCGTCCCAGGAAATGAGCGAGTTCTGCCACACAGGCGGCCTGAGAAACAGCCTCCGGAAGCGGGACCGGAACGCCGGGCGCAGAATGGGAGGCGAGCAGGATGCGGACCTCTCCGCCAGCCCGGACGGGGGCCCAGAACCGCTCGAGCGCGTCGTGAGGGCGCAAGGCCAGCAGCCAGAGCACAAGGGCGCCCGCAACAGCCACCCCGGAGAAAATCGCAGGAGACGCCCAGCGGCGCCAGCGGGTTTCCGCTTGCGGCGCCGGAGCCGGCGCGGCGGGAGAAACCGGTGTGAAGACAGGAACGTAGCCCCCGACCGGCAACTCGATGCGCCACCGGCAGCCGGAGGACGCCGGCGAAGCATAAAACGCCGCGAGCCGCTGGCGGACGAGCCGGGCGCAGACGCGAACGGAGCTGTCCTTGTCCAGGTCGGCTCCAGGGGAGCGTCCGAACAGCTCGACGGCAATAGTTCTTTCTTTGAGAGATTCCACCTGCCCCGCGAGTGCGCGCTCGACGATGTGCCTGAGAAATTCCCGTCCGCGCCGGCTGCTCCGAAATTCGGCGCTGCCCACGATTCGGTCCAGTTCAGCGCGAATCTCCGCTGCGGCCTTTTGCAACGAATCGCGCTCCCGCATCCTCACCGGTCCTTCGTGCTTGTGACGCAAGTGCTGATCCCAGTTTAGCCGAGGCTCCGCGGATGATTCGCCGCCAGGATGGAACAAAGCATTCCCGCCGTGCGGAAAGCGGATCAGCGAGCGGGATGATTGCGGATAATGAGAGAGATTGTCCGGGATGTCACAGGCGATGTTGGTCCGCGGCGCACGGCAATTGCTTACGCTGCGGGGCGGGAGCGTGCCAAGGAGAGGCGCCGAACTCGGCGACCTTTCGATCATCGAAAACGGGGCGCTGGTGGTAAAGGACGGAAGGATTGCGGCGGTGGGCCCGGCGCGCCGGATCGAGAATCTGGCGATCGTCCGGGGCGCGCAAGAAGTGGATGTCCGCGGGCGCGTGGTGATGCCCGGATTCGTGGACTGCCACACGCACCTGCTGTATGGCGCGCCGCGGCTGGACGACTTCACAATGCGGCTGGAGGGGAAGGACTACGAGGAGATCGCGAGGGCGGGCGGAGGCATCCTGTCCACCGTGAAACGGCTGCGGTCGATCTCGGCGAACCGGCTGAAGCAGCAAGCCCGGCGGGACTTGTGGCGGATGGCCGAATGCGGAACGACCACGGTGGAAGCCAAGACAGGCTACGCGCTGGACTCGGAAGGAGAGCAGCGGTGCCTCCGGATTCTCCAGTCGCTGAACGGAGACCCCCTTGAGGTGTCGCCGACGTTTCTGGGCGCACACGCGGTTCCGCCGGAATTCGCCGGGCGGCCGGATGCCTGGATCGACCATCTCGTAGAAGAGGTGCTTCCTGCGGTGGCGGCGCGAAAGCTGGCGCGGTGCGTGGATGTGTATTGCGACCGCAACGCTTTCCACCTGGCCCAGGCGCGGCGTTACCTGGAGGCGGCGCGGCGGCTGGGGTTTGAGGTCACGATGCATGCCGGGCAGTTTCAGGACGTGGGTGGCGTGGCGCTGGCGCTGGAGATGGGCGCAAGAAGCGTGGATCACCTGGAGCACGTCAGCCGTGCATCGATTGCGCTTCTGGCGCGCTCGCGAACGGCTGCGGTGCTGTTGCCCGGCTCGGTGCTGTTCCTTGGAGGCCCGAGGTTTGCGCCGGCGCGCGCGCTGATCGACGCCGGGGCTGTGGTGGCGCTGGCGACGGACTACAACCCAGGCACCAGCCCGGTCTGGAATATGCAGATGGCGGTGGCGCTGGCCTGCACGCAGATGCGGATGACCCCGGGCGAGGCGATCAGTGCGGCCACGGTGAACGGCGCCCAGGTGCTGGGCGTGGCGGCGAGAACCGGGACGCTCGAAGCAGGAAAACAGGCTGACTTTGTTGTGATGGATGTCGCCGATTACAGGGGAATCGGATACTATTTCGGTTCCAATCTGGCAGTAATGACAGTAAAGCAGGGGCGGATTCTCAAGCCGCCGAGGGAGAGCTGGCATCATGGCGAGACGGCTGGTTGAATGCGTGCCGAACTTCAGCGAGGGCCGCGACGAGGGCGTCGTGCGGGCGATCGCTTCCGCCATCGCCGCGACGCCGGGCGCGGTGGTTCTGGACACGGAGATGGACGCCGACCACCACCGGAGCGTGGTCACCTTCGTGGCCCCGCCGGAAGTGGTGGTGGATGCGGCGCTGGCCGGAGCGGCCGCGGCGGTGGAGCGGATTGACCTGAACCGGCACCGTGGGGCCCACCCCCGCATCGGGGCGCTGGACGTGCTGCCGTTCGTTCCGCTGGCCGGCGTGACGCTGGAGGACTGCGTCCGGCTGGCTGAAAGGGCTGCCGCGGAACTTTGGAAGCGCCTCCAGGTTCCCTGCTACCTCTATGAAGCGGCGGCTCGGCGCCCGGAGCGCGTCCAGCTGGAAAACATCCGGCGCGGGCAGTTCGAAGCGCTGCGCGAGGAGATGGCTGTCAAGCCGGAGCGGGCGCCGGATGTAGGCGAGCCGGTCTTGCACCCGACGGCCGGAGCGGCTGCGGTAGGCGCGCGGAAGTTCCTGATCGCCTACAACGTCAATCTGCACACGCCGGATGTGGAGGTCGCGAAGAGGATCGCGAAGGCGGTGCGTTTCAGTTCGGGCGGGTTCCGCCATGTCAAGGCCATGGGCGTGGCCCTTGAGTCTCGCGGCATGGCCCAGGTCTCGATGAACCTGACGGATTTCGAATCGACGCCCGTTCACCGTGTCTTCGAGGCCGTGAAGCGGGAGGCGGAACGCTACGGTGTATCCGTGGCAGGGAGTGAAATCATCGGGCTCATTCCTCGCAAAGCGCTGGAAATGACCGCGGATTATTACCTGCAGGTGGAGAATTTTGATCCATCCCAAGTGCTGGAAAACCGGCTGGAACAGGCGATGGAAGAGCGTGGGGGACTCCGGGAATTCCTGGACGCGCTGGCGGGCCCTTCCGGCGCACCGGGAGGAGGCAGCGCCGCTGCCGCAGCTGGCGCGATGGCGGCGGCGCTCGGCGCCATGGTTGCGAGATTGTCAAAGCTGGGCGCGGAGGAGTACGAGAAGTTGCGCGCGTTCTTCACGGAGGCCGTGGAGCGCGATGCGGAGGCGTTCCGCGCCGTCATGGCGGCCTATCGTTTGCCCAAGGAAGAGCGCGCCGCGCCGTTGCAACGGGCATTGCATCAGGCCACCGCAGTTCCGCTGGAGGTTTTCGAAAGAGCCGGCGAGGCCGTGCTACGGCTGGAGCAGCTGAGAGCGGCAGCTCCGTCGAAGTTCGCCTCCGACGTTGCCACGGCGCTGGCGCTGGCCCGGGCGGCGCGGGAAGGGGCGAGGGCCAACGTGGAGATCAACCTGGAAGGGCTCGAAGAGGGGGAATTCAAGGCCGGAGCGCGGCAGGCATTGGCGCAAGCCGGCAAAGGCGGGCCGGTATCATAGAAGCAGAGTGCTGATCACGATCGAGACGAGACGGCGGCGGCCGGAATGGCTGAAGGCGCCGGCGCCGGCGGGCGACAACTACATGGAGCTGAAGCGCCTGGTGCGGCGGCTGCAGCTGCACACGGTGTGCGAATCCGCGGCGTGCCCGAACATCGGCGAGTGCTGGAACCACCGCACGGCGACGTTCATGATCCTGGGAAACTTTTGCACGCGGCGTTGCGGGTTCTGCGCCGTGCAGAAGGGCGCCCCGCTGGAAGTGGACGCGGACGAGCCGCGGCGTGTCGCCGAGGCGTGCGAGCATCTTGGCCTGCGCCACGCGGTGATCACGAGCGTGAACCGCGACGATCTGAAAGACGGCGGCGCGGGCCATTTCGCGGCCGTGATCCGCGCGATCCGGGAGCGGCTCCCGGAGTGCAGAGTGGAGGTGCTGGTCCCGGACTTTCAGGGATCGCGGGAGGCGATGCGGACCGTGATGGAAGCCTCGCCGGATGTGCTGAACCACAACATCGAGACGGTGCCGCGGCTGTATCGCGAAGTGCGGTTCGGGGCGCGCTATGAGCGGTCGCTGGAGATGCTGGCGTATGCCGCCGCGCTGCGGCCGGAAATTCCCACGAAGTCAGGGCTGATGGTCGGGTTGGGGGAAACCGATGAAGAGGTGATGGGCGTTCTGTCCGATCTCCGGCGTCACGGCGTGCGGATCGTGACCATCGGACAGTACCTGCGGCCGACTCTCGAGCATCTGCCGGTGATGCGCTATGTGACGCCGGAGCAGTTTGCGGCCTACAAACGGGAGGCGCTGGAGCTGGGTTTCGACCACGTGGAGTCCGGGCCGTTTGTCCGGTCCTCCTATCACGCGGCGGAAGCCGTGGCGCAAGGCTAGCAGCTTTTCAGAGGCCGGCCCGCACCGAGACAGGGGCCAGGTGCCTCCAGGCTTCAAATGACTCCTCCATGTCCGCGCGCAAGGCGGCGGGATCGGAATCGAGGGCGTTCAGGCGCAGACGCAGGAAAGACCGGGGCTGGAGTTCGATGCGCAGAGGGAGGCATGGGCGGGCCTCGGGATCGTACCAGATGGCGAAGGCGGACTTGCGATGCGTGGTGTCGTCGACCGTCGCGGCGTCGAGCCGGACGACCTCGCGGCCTGCCGCGATGAGACGGCTGGAGGCGAACTCCGCGGCGGCCTTGCGGTCAGCCTCGCGGCGCCAGACGAGACGCCGGGGATTACGCCCGTACAGGAAAGGGGTCTCGCCGCGAGGACGGGTGTCCATAAGGACCTGCCGGACGGTATGTAGAAACGTATTTCCATGCGCTTCGCCCCCAGCGTGGGTCTCACCGGCCGGATCTTGCGCAAGAGAGCGAACCACCTCAGCCAGGCACTCTTGCCATACGGCCCACCGGGCGCCCGGCGCCAGCGGGGTGACGGCGAGACGCGCGCGGTGGTGGCCGTTGCACACCTCCCCGCGGATCGCGGAGACGTTGACCGCGCCTGCCGAAGCCTCGAGGCTGCGCGCGGCTTCGGAAAGGGATTTCTCCTCCGAGCGGGTCATGAAGCCGAAATAGCCCGCTTCCGGCGGCGCGCCCGCCGGGAGCTTCACGAGCTCGCTGAAGTAGCCGAATCGGTTCAGGCTCCGCGCCCGTTCCGGGAAAGAGCCGCCGGCGAAGGCCAGCCTCAGGCTCGTCTCCGCGCCCGCGGCGCCGGCCTCTTCGTGCAACAACATGCCCTCGCCGACGCCGGTCCGCGTGAAGATGGCGCGGCCGAACAGGACAATCACCGCGTCGACGCGGTAGGCGACGGCGCGGGCCGTGGCGGCGGCGAACAGTCTACGCCCCGCCCACGGGGCGGCCAGCATGGCCAGGAAGAACCTTCGGGTCGTCACTTACACCTCCGTGCCCGGCCTGTGGGCTGGGCATCAAACGGACACACATGAGAAGGTGGGTGCGGACCGGCGGCCGTGCACGAAGCCTCTCGGAATCTGGCCGGCCCGCGGCGGGGCTGGCCGGGCATCTTTTTCGCGTCCAACCCCCAGGCCGTGAGCTGGCGGCAGGCAAACCCGAAAAGACGCTTGTGGAATGCAGCACTTCCACCATAGCAGGCTTCGAGCCCCGGCGCGCAGGCATACGGCTTTCACCGGCCCGCTGCATGGAGAGTAAAGCCGCCAAATTCCACCGACATGACAAATCAGACAATATTTGTTTTAATCAGGAACTCATGAAATGTTTTGGCGGGCGCCAATCCGGGCGGTCGCGGGCTGCGGCTGGCGCACGCTGGCAGGAAGTTGCGGCGTCTTGCTGTGCGGACAGGCCGGGCCGGCTGCCCGCGGTGGCGCGGGTCCGGGGAGCCCGAAGGGTGGAGGCGTCCACCTTCCGTGCGTTCAGAGCTCCATGCCCAGCCAGTTGCCGGGAGTGGATACGAACGCAGGCGGCTGGATGGCGCGGCGATACTCGCCCCGCACCGCCTCCGCCAGATCCTGATACAGGTCGAAGAAGCCCGCGGCCACTCGCCGCCAATCCCGCTCCTCCGCACTGCGGCGGGCGGCAGCGAGAACCTGGCTCCTGCCCGGAGCACCTGGCGAGGCGGCGCGCACGGCTGCCGCCATGCGATCCGGCATGGGTGGCGCCAGCCAGGCATTGGAAGCGTCCGCGTAGGAGCGAACGCCGCCAGAGTCCGGGGCGACCAGGGCGGCGCCGGAAGCCATCGCCTCCAGCGGCGCGATCCCGAACGGCTCATTCGGATTGGGATGGAAAAAAACGTCGCAATTCGCGTACAGGTCGGCAAGATGCTCGCGATCCCGGACATGGCCGAGAAAAACAACCTGGCCCGGAAGCTGCCGCGCCCGGTCCTGAAGCCCGGCCAGAAGGATTCCGTCGCCCGCGATCAGGAGCCGGTATTGCCGGTCCTGGCTCGCCGCCAGAATCTCGAACGTGTCCAGAAGCAGGCCCACGTTCTTTTCCGGCGCAAGGCGGCCGGCGTACAGAACAAGGACGGCGTCTTCCGGTGCGGCGCTGAGCCAGAGCAGATGGTTTCGCACGCGCGGCGACCGCCGGTTCGGCGTAAACAGGCGGGCGTCCACCCCCATGCCCCGGATCCACACACCGCGCTTCCTCTTGTGCCCGCGCGAGGCTTCCCGCAACTCCTCGGCTGTGTAGCCTGACACCGTGATGTGGTGGTCGAACATGGGGAAGTAAATCCACTTCATGTACCACCGTGCAAAGCGCTCAGCCGTGGGGCCTCCGCCGAGGTAGGCGCGGATGTTGTCGTCGAGACGCTCGCAGCTGAGCCCCACCGTGGCGGGGCGGAAACGGCACCAGGGATGGCGCCCTGTGCGCAGCAGCCCGGAAAGGTAAGGCAACGTGAACTTGTCGCAGACCTCAACCAGGTCCGGCTGTTCCGCCTCCAGAATCCGAGTCACCTTTCCGGCAGGCAGCAGGTACTTGACCGGGGAGACGAGCCGGTAGGCGGGATTCAGCGCGGCGCGCGGCGCGCGGACCCTGTAGATCCGCGCATGGCGGTTCGGCTCCTCAACCGAATCCCGCTCTCCGGGTACGACAATGCGGATCTGACAGCCCGCCTCCGGAGCCGCGTCGATGAGCGCGCGATAAAATGTGGCCACTCCGCCGGAGGCGTCGTGCCAGGCGTTGGTCAGGTGAAGCGACTTGAGCATGTGGGGCGGGCAGGGCGTCAACAAAGACCCTGCCGTACCGGAATGTTAGCGCCCGCCTGTGAAACGCGAATAACAAATCAAGTAACTTTTGTTTTATCCAGCCCGTCCCCGGCCGGTTTTCCGGGGAACTTCCCGGAGAGCGGTTGCGTATGTCCAGAGCGTGGAGGGTTCGGCCATGGCAGGCTTCCTGCTCTTTTGTATTCTGGCGGTCTTGTGCTGGCCGCTGGCGTTGTTGGCGCTGATCCTGTTTCCGCTGGTATGGCTGCTGCTTCTGCCGTTCAAGCTGCTGGGAATGGCGATCGCGGGCGTCTTCGAGCTGATTGGCGCGCTGTTCCTGCTGCCGGCGAAGATCGTGAAGGCGATTCTGTAGGAACGGGGGTCAGAAGGTAATCGAGAAGAGGATCTCGTACTGGTCGCGGCGCGACTGTGCGGCGCGGTTGTTGAAGATGCCGCCGAACCACCGCGTGTAGCGGAACTCGGGGATCAGCTTGATGCCGAAGTCGTCCTTGAGGACGAGCCCGGCGCCGGCCACGGCGCCGAAGATGTTGCGGTGGGCTGGCGTGGCAGGTGTCTCGTCGCAGCAGGTCTTCACGTTCTTGAATTCCTTCTCCGTGGAGCTGCGGATGCCGGTGACGCGGCGGACGACAGGTCCTGCCTCGTAGAACCACTTCCTGCGATCCTCGAAGCGGCTCTCGTTGTAGCGGCGGACAAGCACGGGCAGGTCCCAATAACGGGCTCGCGTGTCCTCGGTGTAGAAGGTCGCGATGCGGTCGTCTCCGGCGGTGTTCGGGTTGTCGACGCCTTCATAGAAAGTCGTGCTGAGCTTGTACCGCGGGCGGCGGAGTTGAAGGTCGGCGTTGATCGCATAGCGGTCCGTGAGAAAGAACTGAACGCTGACGCCGCCGCCGAAGAGCGTGCCCTTGCTTTCGTTCCTGGAATCGATCTGGAGCGGCGGCGATGTGAGCGACTCGGACTGCTCGCCGCCTTTGATGAGTCCGAGGACGAGAATGCTGGCATTGCCTCCGATGGTGAAGCGCCGGATGTAGGGCTCATCCTGGAAAAACGGCGCGGGTTGGGAGGAGTCCGGCTTCGGCTTGGCGGCGGCGGGCGGCTGGCCCTCCTGTTGCGCGGACTGCTGCCCAGCGGCGGCGAGGGCGAGGGCGGCGGTCAGGATCGAGATTGGGGCGAGACGCATTTTCGAGATTCTTCCGATCATTCAGAGTAGCGTTGCGCGGATGTTTCAGAACTGCACGCGGATGGCGAACTGGACGGAACGCGGCCCGCCTGGCGCGAAATACGAGGTCGGGTTCGGCGCGAAGGAGGCGTTGAGGGAGCGTGCCGGGAAGCCGAACACGGGGCTGGAAAGGAACGCCCCTTCGTTGCGGTCCGGGTTGGCGAAGGCGGGCGAATTGGTGAGATTGAACGCCTGCACGGCGAAATTCACCCGCAGGGACTCTGTGACAGGGATCTCGCGGCGCAGCGCGAGATCGATCTGGGCCATGGGGCGGCCATAGAGGATGTTGCGGCCGAGGTCGCCGGTCCGGTTGGAAGCAGGAACAGTGAACGCCGCGGCATTCAGGCGGCGGCCGCCAGCCACGTTGGCGTCCTCCAGCCAGGCGTCGGCGCCGTTGTAGTTGGGCCGGACGAAGCCGTAGAGGCCGCGGATGGTCGGGGTCTGGACGGCGCCTGCGTCGGCCGAAGGCGTCGAGTTCAGCAGGAAGATGTCGAAGGGGACGCCCGCGCGGGCGGTGGCGATCCACTCGAGGTGCCAGTCGCGGAGAGCGGCGTGCAATCCGGGAGTCTGCGGCGCCGGGAGCAGCCAGGAGCCGGAGACGTTCAGCAGGTGGCGCACGTCGTAGTCGGCATTGCCTTTCTCGTTGCCGAAGATGGTGGCGAAACCGATGCCGCCGTAAGCGGCATCGTCATCGATGGCGTGGCTCCACGTGTAGGTCGCCTGCATCTGGAAGCTCCGCGAGAGGCGGCGGCGGAACTGGGCCTGAAGGGCGTGCCAGGAAGAGTCGACGACGCCAATCACCTTGCGGAGGTCGATGTAATCGGCGCTGGAGCTTCGTTCTGCCACAGTGCGAAGCAGGCGGCGCCCGGTGACCGAGAGGTAGGAGACCGAGGCAGTCTGGTAGTTGCCGAGGTGCTTCTCGAGGCTGATGTTGAGCTGGCGCACAAGGGGCGACTGAAGCGTGCTGCGGTCCGGCGCGATGACGAGTCCATAGCGTTTGGCGGGGGGAAGGACCGGGGCGGCGAGATCGGTGCCCACCAGCGGGAAAGGCGGGAGAGACATGCTGCGGACGTTGGAATAGGGAACGCCCAGGAAGAAATCCGGCACAATGCTGGCGCCGAAGGAGTGGAATCCGCCGGCGCCGATGCGCGCGATCAGCTCGCGCCCGGGCTTGGCCGAGATCACCTGGGAGTAGCTGAAGCGCGGAGCGACGTCGGACCAGCTGGTGTCGAACAACGGCTCGTTCTGGACGATGCGGTTGGAAAAGGCGGAGGACAGGGCAGCGGGGCGGGGTCCGCGGCGCACGCCCGGCGGCGAGTTGATGTCCCAGCGGACGCCGAACGCAATGGTGACGCGGGAGCCGATCCTGCCCGTGTCCTGGAGGAAGAACGAAAGATTCTGGAAGGCGGGATAAACAGGGCTTGCATTCGAAGAAACAACAGAGGAAACAGAACGGGACGAAAGGAATGAGCCCTGGACTTCCGTGCCGTCAGCCTGGAGTTCCGAAAGGGCGCGGAACCACGAAACGCTCGAATAGTCCGGCCGCTGGAGAGTGGGCGCGATGTAACGGTAGTCGAAGCCGGCGACGTAAGAATGGGCTCCGGCCACCATGGTGACGGTGTCGGTGGCGTTGATCTGCCACTGCTTGTTCGAGGCCTGCGGGCCGAAGGAGTAGCCGGAAAGCCCGAGCACGTGGAACCCGTATTCGGAGCGGAAAGGGTTCACGCCGGCAGGGAAAATGCGGTTGAAATCCGGCAGCGTCTCGTGGTGGAGATCAGAGAAACGGTTCTCCATATCCAGGGACACAGAGGTGAAACTGGCGCGGAAATCATTGGTCGTATGAGGGTTCAGGGAGGAAACGAAGCCCAGGGCAGCCGCGCGGTACTCGTCCTCATAGCCGCGGAACACGTTGGGCGTGAGGAAGATGGAGCCACGGGAGGATGCGTCGCTTCTGGAGAAATTGGCCCGCGCGAACAGGGCATGAGACGCGCCGATCTTCTGGTCGAGCCGGAAGGACGCGGCATCCCGGTCGTAAGGGTTTGAGAAAACCTGGGTGAAGGGCGCGGCGTTGGAGGATACGTCCGGACGGTTCGGCAGCGGATAGGCGCTGACGAACGGGCGCAAGGAAGCGGGCGCCGACTGACGGAAGGCGGCATTGGGTACGACCGAGTAGACGGTTTGGGGCGCGTCCAGACGGAGTCCCTCATAGGAGGCGAAAAAGTGCGTGGAGCCCGGGACGATGGGACCGCCGATGGAGGCGCCAAACTGGTTCTGGCGCAGCCTGCCGCGCGTCATGCCCAGAGAGTTGGCGAACCAATCGTTGGCGGCGAAACGGTCCGAGCGGAAGTAGTTATACAGGGAGCCGTGGAAGGAGCGCTCCCCGCGGCGGGAAACCAGCGCCAGCTGGGCGCCGGGCGTGCGTCCAAGCTGAGGGATGAAGTTCTGTGTCTGAACCCGGACCTCGGCGAGCGAATCCAGGCTGACCAGAATGGAGGGCGCCGTCTCCGAGAGCGTGAGGGATTGCCAGGAGAGCGGCTCGCGGCGCGCGTCAGCGGCAGTGCCGAGGCGGCGGAGAGGCTCGTAGAGATTCAGGCCGTCGAGGGAGAGGTAGTTCAGGTGATGCGGGAGGGCGAGCGCATTGGGCTGCGCCTCCGGGGCGGAGCCGACGATGACGGACGGCGCCGCCGGAGCGAGCGCGAGGGCGTTCCTTCCGTTCAGCGGGAGGTGGTTGAGCTCGCTGAGGTTGGCTGAGGCAGCGGAATGGATGTCGGCTTCCATTCCCTCGCGCGGCTCCTCGATCGTGACCACTTTGGCAGTGTCTCCGGCATTCAGGGAAAGCACGACGCCCCGCCTTTCGCGGGCCCGGAGCACGATGCGCGCCACGCGCAAGGTCTCGAAAGCCTCCTTGGACACCGTGAGCTCGTACTCGCCGGGCGGCAGCAGGTCGAAAGCGAACTCGCCGCCCTGGTTGGCAGTCTTCTCCAGCGTCAGTTCCGACGAGCGCGAGGCGAGGCGCAGGCGGGCCACCGCAACAGGCGCGCCGCTTGAGTCGACGATCGTGCCGGACAGCAAAGCCGTGTCCTGCGCCCAGAGTGCGGACGCGCATAGAGCGAGCAGCAGAAAAGATCGCATAAGCAACTGTATGTGGACGGTTGCGAGATGGGGCCGGGGTACGGCCAAAGTTTCATTCTAGCCCGACGCGGCGGTCCGGCGGCTCGGCTGGCCGCTGAGCCGGGCCGCCGCCCAGCAGCGGATTGGCCTGCCCGGCGCCGGTTTACAAACCTTGACAATTGGCCCGCAACCCTTTTGCCAGTTTCGCCGTTCAGGGAGGAGAGGAGAAACCACCATGAAGAAGTGGGCGATTCTGGCAACCTTGACCGCAGCCGTGGCGATGCCGGCCTCGGCCCAGATGCGGGGCGGCATGGCTGGCGCGCAGGCGGACCCTTCCAAGATGGTGGAGGCGCGCGTGTCGATGCTGGCGCAGGCGCTGGGCCTGACAGACGCGCAGAAAGCGCAGGCGTCAAAGCTGTTTCGGGATGCCCAGGAAGCCAGCCAGCGCCACCGGGAGGAGATCCAGGTGTCGCGGCAGGAGTTGCAGACGGCGATCAAGGCGAACGATCTCGCGGCGATCGAGCGGAATGCGCGCGACATCGGGACGGCGACCGGCGAGATGACCGCGATTGAGGCGCGTGCGCAAGCGGCCTTCTACGCGCTTCTCAACGCGGATCAGAAGACGAAATACGACCAGATGCCCGGCCGGGGCTTCGGCATGGGGCCGGGCGGCATGGGGCCCGGTGGCCGGATGCGGCCTCCAGAGTAGCCGTTGGCCGGATCGTCAGCAAAGACGCGCCGGCGGGAATCCCTGCCCGGCGCAAACGGATCGCTCGCGCCGGGACGGAGCACGAAATGAGCAGCCCTGCCGGGACGGAAATCCTGACGCGGGCAGCGGTGGGGGCTGCCATGCGGCCGGACTGCTGCCGCGGCGAGGCGCGGGAGGCAGTGTGGCGCGAGCTCGCCGCGAGGGGTTTGGTGTGGCAGCCGGGCGATGGGCCGGAAGAGGCGGGACAGCGGCCGCTCGTACTCTCCTCGGCGCAGGAGTGGACAGCAGAGCATCTGAAGGATGTGGCGCTCCATGTCCTGCGGGTGGAGGCCGGGTTGCGAGAGTTTGGCTGGACCCTGGGTTGGGCCGCATCGCATTGGGTGCAATTCGCAGGGTGCAGGCCGGTGTGGATCAGTCAAACGGCGATGCGCCCGCAAGGGGCCGGGCCTTGGGAGGCTCGACAGCAGTTCGAGAGAGAATTGCTGTTGCCGCTGCTTGAGCGCTGCGAAGAGAGGATCGGCAGGCGCTGCCGGCGTGCGAGGCTGCACCGGATGTGGGAACGGGTGGCACGGCTGGCAGACACAGAGCCGCGGGATGAAGTGGCGCTCTGGCAGAAGCGCATCGAGCGCCTTGCGCCGCGGCGGCGATGGTCTCCCTGGAAAACGGCCGAACTCCTGAAGGAGCCGGCGGGTCTGGCATCGATCCTGGTGAAGGAAGCGGCCACGAGGCTGGGCGCGCGGCTCGTGTATGAGTTGCGGGGCAAGCATCCGATGTGCGCGGCGCTCCGGCCGGCCGGAGGCCCGGCATGGGTTCGTTTTCATGAGTGCGAAGAGGAGGCGGCTGCCGACTATCTGGAGCAACGGGCGGCCCATGGCGGCGTGCTTCCGCTCTGGAACAGGACGGGGGATCCGATGAAGGCGTGCCCGCAGCGGGCGGAAGCCGATCTTGCCGTGGCTGTGGGCAGAGGGAACATCCCTTCGGCCCTGCCGGAACTGGCGCAGTTTGCGGACCAGCTAAGCCGCATGGCTCGAGCCGCGATGGTCGAATTTGTGCCTGTGGACGGAGGCGTGGAGTGGGACGCTTTCCTTGGCGTGATTCGAGGGCGGTTCCGCGTGGCGGGAGTCCTCGAGACGGGCGCAGGCCGCCGCCTTTGCACACTGGAGCGATCCTGAAGGACATCCCGGGCCGTTTGCTAGCCTGTTCGGTGATGAAGCTCATCCCGTATCTGGCCGGCGCTCTGGCGGTCTGCACAGCAATGGCGCAGGCGCAAATCCCGCCGCCCCAGGTGTTGCTGCGGAACCGCTCGGCGACTGCGCGGGTGTACCTGCCCGATCCACAAAGAGGCTACTACCGCGGGACGCGGTTCGACTGGTCCGGGCAGGTTTTCAGCCTGCGCACGCTGCGGCACGAATTCTTCGGGCAGTGGTACGACGTGGAGGACCCGCTGCGCAATGATTCGATCATGGGCCCGGTGGAGGAGTTCCGCACGGGAGGGGCGGCCCTCGGGTATGCGGAGGCGGCGCCGGGCGGGGAATTCGTGCGGATCGGAGTCGGGATTCTGCGCAAGCCGGGCGATGGACCGTTCGAGAACTTCCGCACCTACGAGATCGTGGATGCGGGGCAATGGAAGATCCGCAGGGCCCGGGCGTGGGTGGAGTTCTTGCACGCCATCCGGCCGTCGAACGGATACGCATATGAATACCGGAAAAAAGTCCGGCTGGTCCGGCAAAAGCCGCAGCTTGTGATCGAACACACCCTGAAAAACACCGGAACAAAGACCATAGAAACCGATCAATACAATCACAATTTTTTCGTCATCGACGGTCTGCCGGCCGGGCCTGGAGTGCAGGTTTTCTTCCCGTTTGAATTGCAGCCCGTCCGCAAGTTTTCGGCGGATTTCTTGGAGAACCGGGGCAACCGGATTGAGATCGTGGGCGAGATCCCGGCCGGAGCAAGCGCAATCGGGGAATTCCGCGGATTTTCCACCAGCCCCGCCGACTATGACATCCGGGTGGAGCACCAGCCCGCAGGGGCGGGCGTGCGGATTCGCGGGTCGCTGCCGCTCGCGAGGCTCGTGTTCTGGTGCATGCGGCGGACCTTTTGCCCGGAGCCGTATGTGCATCTGTCCGTGCCGCCCGGCAGGCAGGTTTCCTGGAGCCTCACTTACGACTTCTACGATCTGCCGCAACGCTGAGGATGCGCGGCGCGCCCCGGACGCGATACTCTGTCAGGATTCAGGCCGGCGGCGCCCGGCCCGAACCGGGAGGTTTCTGTTGCTCCGTTCCATACTGACCGACGTGCAGTTCTGGATTCCCATGGCCGTGCTGCTGCTGGGCGCGGCGCTGCTGGCGGCGATGAGGTGAGCCAGGTGCACGAACTCCGGGATTCACGGCTTTCGCTCCACGCACTGGGGGTGATCTGCGGCCTCACAGCCGGCGCATGGCTGGGCGCCGCGGAAGCGCCCACAAAGCTTGTAATGACGGGCATCTCGCCCTTTGTCATTTCGCTCGGCATGGTGGCAGGCGTGTTTGTAGCGCGGTGGACGCTGCCGGTGGCGATCAAGGGGACGTCGTATGTGTGGATGGACCTGAAGGACAAACCGCACCTGGCGGTGTGGGCGGTGTTGGCCGGGATGCTCTGGGCCGTGGCCAACACGCTCACCGTGTTCGCCATTCGCAACGTCGGCCTGTCGGTGGCGTTTCCGCTCTGGAACACGAACAGCCTTGTGGGGTTGTTCTGGGGCTGGCTGCTGTTCAATGAACTGCGGGACGCCGGGCGCGCGCAGTGGGCCAAGGTGCTGGGCGGTGCAGGGGGAATCGTTACAGGCGCGATGCTTCTGGCATGGGCGACGTCCCATCAGCCTCCGCATCCGGAGCACTCCGCGGCGATGGGCGTCGCTGCGGCCCTGATGGCGGGCCTGCTCTGGGGCACCATGTACATCCCCTACCGGAAGGCCTACATCAGCGGCATGAATCCGCTCTCTTTCGTCACGGTTTTCACCTTTGGCGAACTGGCCACCTGTGTCGGGCTGGCCATCGCTTTTCATGGCGGATGGCAGCCCATGATTGCGGAACTGGGCCGCGTCCGTCCGGCGATGTTCTGGCTGTTCCTGGGCGGATTTTGCTGGGTTCTCGGCGATCTTTTCCAGCAATATGCGGCGAAATATATCGGAATCGGGCGGGGCATTCCGCTTTCGAATACGAACCAGCTTTGGGGTTTGGCCTGGGGGGCGCTGGTTTTCGGCGAGTTTGCGGGGCTGGGCGGAATGGCGCGCGCATTGATCATCTGCGGCTCGCTCGTGATGATCGCCGGCGCCGCCGCCATCAGCATCGCCGCGGCGCCGGAAGCCGAGCGCCGATCGTGGAGAAAGGCGATGCAGCGCGAATGCGTGCGGTATGGATTGAGAGAACAGGAGGTGGAAGAGGCGCTGGCGGGGTCGGATCCGCTGTCGGCGGCTGCGCCCGCCCGCCGCTGGTGGGAGTTTGCCGTGGTGGCTGCAGCAGTGGGCGTTTTCGTCTGGCTTGGATGGCACGCGGAGCGGCAGCCGCTGGAGGTGGATCTGTTCTGGCTGGGGGTGCTGACAGCGGCCTCGGTTGCGGTGCTTCTGGCGGGGGGCTGGCTGTTGTGGAGGCGAACCCGGTTTTCATGAGGCTTGGCGTGCCTGCGGGAGGGCTGGTTGAGATATTCTGGACGCTTTATGAGAAGTGTTCCTTTGGTCGCTCCGCGCCGGCTCGAGTTGATCGAATCTCCTCTGCCGGAAGCGCCGCGCGCAGGCGAGCTGTTGCTGCGCATGCGGGCCGTGGGCCTGTGCGGCTCCGATCTGCACTGGTGGGCGGAAGGCCGCATCCATTCCACTCCCGCGCGGTATCCCCAGATCCTCGGCCATGAGCCGGTCGGCGAAGTGCTTGCCGTGGGCGCGGGCGTGCAGGGCTTCCGGCCAGGCGATCTGGTCTCGGTGGAGCCGTCGCTGACGTGCGGCCACTGTGAATTCTGCATCGCCGGGCGGCACAACCTGTGCGTGCACGCCCGCTTCCAGGGCGGGCCGGAGGCACCCGGATTCCTTCGTGACTATGCGGTGATCCCCGCCCACAACGCCGACCGCGTGCCCGCCGGCCTCAGCGTCCATCAGGCCACGCTGATTGAGCCGCTGGCCGTGTGGGTGCATGTCTACGAACTGGAGCCGGTGCGGTTGGGGGACTCCGTGGCCGTTCTCGGCGCAGGTTCGATCGGCCTGTTGGGGATCGCAATGGCGAAGCAGTCAGGGGCGGAGCTGATCCTCGCCTGCGATCGCGTGCCGCACCGGCTGGAGCTGGCGCGCCGCATGGGGGCGGACGAAGCCGTGCCCGCGGGCGGCCGCCAGTTTGTGGACGCCGTGATGGACCGCACGCGCGGGCGCGGCGCCGATGTCGTGTTCGATGCCGCCGGCGCCCCGGAGACGATCGCCCTCGGGCTGAAATGCCTGCGCCCGGGCGGCACGCTGGTGTTGATCGGGATCCCGGAGCCACTGGAGTTTCCCGTGGATCTGCATGCCGCACTGGGGAGGGAGTTGCGGATCCAGGCGGTGCGCCGTTCCAATCACAAAGGAGCGCAAGCGGCTGCGCTGCTGGCCTCGGGAAGAATTCCCACCGCGCTGATTACGCACCAGCTGCCGCTGGAGAAGGCGCAAGAAGGTTTTGAGATTCTGCATTCCTATTCGGACGGGGTGGGCAAGCTGATCTTCGATTTCGACCGGAAGGACTGAAGTGCATGTCGCGATATCTGGCTTTTGACCTCGGCGCCGAGAGCGGGCGTGCAATTCTGGGGACTCTGGAAAACGGAAAGCTGGAACTGGAGGAGCTGCACCGCTTTCTGAACGAGCCTGTGCGATTGCCGGATGGATTGTACTGGGACACACTCCGGCTCTTTCATGACATCCGCGAAGGGCTGCGAATCGCCGGGCGCGAGAGGAAGCTGAAGCTTGACGGTGTGGCGGTGGACACCTGGGGGGTCGATTTCGGCCTCGTCGACGCCAACGGCGAACTGTGCCTCAACCCGCGCCATTACCGCGACCCCCGCAACCAGGCGGCATATGAAGAGGCGCTGGAGAAAGCGGGCCGCGAACGGATCTTCGCCGAGACCGGCATCCAGTTCATGGCGCTGAACTCGCTCTACCAGTTGTATGCGGCGCGGATGGCGGCGTCGCCGGGGCTCTGGTCGGCTTCGAAGTTGCTCTTCATGCCGGACCTGTTCAACTACTGGCTGTGCGGCGAGCAGGCCAATGAGTTGACCATCGCGTCCACATCGCAATTTTTCGACCCGGCCGGGAAGCGGTGGTCGCTCGGGCTTTTCGACGTGCTCGGGCTTCCCAAGGCCATTCTGGGCAAGGTGCTGCCGCCGGGCAGGCGGCTGGGCGCGCTGCTGGATGAAATCTGCGCGACCTGCGCACTCGATCCTGTGCCGGTGTTCACGACGGCGAGCCACGATACGGCGTCGGCGGTGGCGGCGGTGCCTGCCGCCGGCAACCGCCCGTGGTGTTACATCAGCTCCGGCACCTGGTCGTTGATGGGCGTGGAATCCAGCGAGCCGGTGATCAATGAAAAATCGCTTGAGATGAACCTCACCAACGAAATCGGGGTGGAGGGGAAAATCCGGCTCCTCAAGAATATCGCGGGACTGTGGATTGTGCAGGAATGCCGGCGTCAATGGTTGCTGGAAGGGAGGGAATACAGTTACGCGGAACTGACCGAAATGGCGGCAGGCGCGCCTCCGTTTGTGGCGGTGATCGACCCTGACCAGTTCATTGAGCCGGGGGAAATGCCGCGGCGGATCGCGGAGTTTTGCCGCAAGACGGGGCAGAAGGAGCCGGAGTCACACGCGCAATTTGTGCGAATTGCGCTGGAGAGCCTGGCGCTGCGCTACCGAGAAGTCCTGGAGATGATCGAGGATCTGACCGGGATGAGGATCGAAGTGATCCACATCGTCGGAGGAGGATCGCGGAACGGATTGCTGAACCAGTTTGTGGCAGCGGCGACGGGGCGTACCGTGGTGGCAGGCCCTGCGGAAGCGACGGCAGCGGGAAACATTCTTGTGCAGGCGATGGGCGCGGGGGAGGTCGACGGACTGGACGCTTTGCGCCGCGTGGTGCGCGATTCGTTTTATCTTGAGACGATCGAACCGCGCCCCGACCCGGCGTGGGACAGGGCGTACGAGCGGTTTCGCCAGCTCAAGTGAGACTGCCGGCCGGCCGCTGTGCCGCACGGGTTAGCGGGAGTGGTTTTAGTGCGGCGTCCGGAGGGACAGGCGTCGTGACTGAGGATTACTTCTCCCGCCGGGCGATGATCTTGTCCACCATGCCGTATTCAAGCGCCTGCTCGGCTTCCATGATGTAGTCGCGGTCGACGTCGCGCGCAATGCGGTCGACAGGCTGCCCGGTGGCATCGGCGAGGATCTGGTTGAGGATCTCGCGCATGCGAAGAATCTCTTTTGCGTAGATGTCGATGTCGGTGGCCTGGCCGGCGAGGCCGCTCATCGAGGGCTGATGGATGAGGATGCGCGAGTGGGGCAGGGCGAAGCGCTTGCCCTTGGCGCCGCAAGCCAACAGCACCGCTGCCATGGAAGCCGCCTGGCCGACGCAGTAGGTGACGATGTCCGGCTCCACGAGGTTCATCGTGTCCAGAATCGCCAGTCCCGCCGTGATCGAGCCGCCTGGAGAGTTGATGTAAAGCTGGATGTCCTTCTCGGGATCCTCGGCGGCGAGGAACAGCATCTGCGCGATGACGAGGTTGGCCACCTGGTCGTCGATCGGAGTGCCGAGGAAAATGATGTTCTCGCGCAGCAGCCGCGAGTAAATGTCGTACGCGCGCTCGCCTCGCGACGTCTGCTCCACGACCATGGGAACCAGCATGTCCGTTGGCGCGGGCACGATTCTGCTCTCGTTGGGCATTCCGCCTCCTTCGCTCTGAAGCCGCCCCGCCGGGCGGCGATGGCCTCCCGCCGGAGTCAGGCTTTTTCGCTCTTCGGGGAGCGCTTTGCGGCCTTCTTCTGCATCCGTTCCAGGTTCCGCCTTTTCTGCTCGAAGCCCTTGGCCAGATCCAGAATCGTCGTGCGCTCCAGATACTCCATGATACGATTCCGCAAGGCCTTCCAGTTGTCGTGCATGCCGCAGGGGGCCTCATCGTTGCAGACGGCCATGCCCGCGGGGCACCGTTCGAAGTCGGCCAGGCCGTCCACGGCGTCCACGATCGCCAGAAGGTTCAGTTCTCCGGGCGGAATGCGGAGGCTGAAGCCGCCCGTGGGACCCTTGCTGGAACGCAGGAAGCCCTTGCGCGCCAGCTGCTGGAGGATCTTGGCCAGGAAGTGCGCCGGGATATCGGCCTGCTCGGCAATCTGCTTCACCATGGCGTACTTGCCCTCCGGCACGGTGGCCAGCTGGACGAAAGCCCGGATGGCGTATTCCGCGGATCGGGAATAGATCATGGAAACCTCGAGAGCCCAAGATGTTAATACGCGTTTGTCCTCTAATACTATATCCGAGGATGCGGGATTCGCAACAGAAGATTCACGGATTGTTTGGAGCGGGCAGCCCGAGAAAGGCCCGCACTGTGGCGGCAAGCCCGGGCGCGTAAAGGGCGAGGCTGCCTCCATAAATGCTCCTCCGCCCTTCGAAGTCGTGCCAGAGGCAGCCGGCCTCTTGGCCGATCACGGCCAGGGCGGCCACATCCCACGGCTTCAGTCCGGGCTCCAGATACAGTTCCGCCTTGCCGGCTGCCACCAGCATGGCGTCCGTGGCGCCACCCAGCGAACGGACGGCCCAGAAGGACCCCAGGAACTCCAGGAGCCGCGCTCCCCAGGGCTCCCGCCACGCATCATTCAGCTGCCCGAAGCAGGCGACTGACATGGCGGGCGCTGACAACCGGGAGCAGCCCAACTGTGTCTCGGTGCGCCCTTCGACGCACCACGCACCTTGGCCTGCCGCGGCGTAATAAAGCCGTCCCTGCGCGGGAAAGTGAGCCACTCCGAGCACTACCTCTCCATCCGCCTCGAGCGCCAGCAGATGGCCCCAGAGGAAACCGCCGCGAACGAAGTCCCGCGTCCCGTCGATCGGGTCGACGATCCAGCGGCGGCGGGAGGCCGACGGGCGCGAGGCGCCCTCCTCGCCAAGAATGCCGTCAGCGGGGAAAGCCTCGGCAAGCCGGGACGCGACAAGACGCTCGCACTCGTAGTCTGCGGCAGTCACGGGCGAGCCGTCCGGCTTGGTCTCCGGTTCCGCGCTGCCGAAGTAGCCCAACGCAATCGAGCCGGCGGCCTTTGCCAGTTCCAGGGCTGTGTCCAGCTCCCGTTCCCACGCCATCCCCTTATCTTACAGCCCGCGATTCAGTACCCTGAAGGAAGCCGCGCCACTCCGGCGCGTTGATCCCAAAGCGAGAGGACGACCGCATGGCAAGAACGGCACCCGCAGTGCCGGGCGAAAAAAGGACTGTCTACCGGATGCTCCGGACGGCGGCCGAGACCTGGGGCGCGCGTCCGGCACTTCACCAACCCTCCGGCAAGGGCGCTTACAGGAGCTGGTCCTGGCGGCAATACGAGCGGACAGCCGCGTGGGTGGCAGGCGCGCTGCGGGCGTCGGGGATCCGCAAGGGGGACGTCGTCGGGCTGGCCTCGGAGACGCGGGCGGAGTTCTATCTGGCCGACTTGGGAATCATGGCTGCGGGCGCCGTGGCGGCGGCAGTGTACACGTCTCTGCCGGCGGCGGAGCAGGTGAAGACCCTGAAGGCGTGCCGGCCGAAGGCCGTCTTCGTGGATACGCCAAAGGCGCTGAGGGCGCTGGAACAGGCCGGCTTGGGGGAAGTTGGCGTGCCGCGCATCCTGCTGGCCGGAGAGGAGCCGGGCGCCATGTGCTTCGAGGAGTTCCTGGAATCGGGCCAGCGGGCACTGGCGGCCGATCCGGGGCTGGTGGACCGCATCCAGGACGAGATCTCGCCATCGGATCCGGCGATCCTCTACCTGACCTCGGGTGCGACGGGCGAACCGAAGATGGGCCTGGTGAGCCACAACGCCATCCTGGCCAACTGCGAGTGCGGGCCTCCGGCGCTTCCCGTCGGAGAAGACGATTCCACGCTGGTGTTTCTGCCCTCCGCCCACATCACGCAGCGGCTGGTGCTCGAGCTTCTGATGATCCGCATGGGCGTGCCAGTGTGGTTCAGCGAAGGACTCTCCAAAATGCCCGGGGAGCTGCGGAAAATCCGGCCCACTTTTTTCGTCGCTCCGCCGCGCGTTTGGGAGCGTATTTATTCAAGCATCACCACAGAAATACGCAAAAAGCCCGCGGCCGTCCGCAAGCTTTTCTACCTGGGGCTGGGCGTCGGATCCGAGGCGGCGCGGGCGCGCGCCCAGGGCCGGAAACCCTCGCCATGGGTGCAGGCATCGCTGAAATTCTTCGACCGGGCGGTGTTTTCGAAGATCCGCGAGCGCCTGGGCGGCCGGATCCGGGTGGCGGCCAGCGGAGCGGCGCCGCTGGGCCGCGATCTGGCGGAGTTCTTCTCGGCCATCGGGCTGCCGCTGATCGAGGGCTACGGGCTCACCGAGGGCGGCGTGGTGATCCTGAACCCTCTCGGAAACCCGCGGCCGGGATCGATCGGCAAGCCGCTGAAAGGCGTGGAAGTCCGCCTGTCCGAAGAAGGCGAGCTCTTGCTGCGCGGCGAGATGCTGTTCTCCGGGTACTATAACGATCCCGCAGCCACCGCCGCCGTGCTGCGGAATGGATGGCTCCACACCGGGGACCTGGCGGAGATCGACAGCGACGGCTACGTCTGGATCACCGGGAGGAAAAAGGAACTGATCGTCTCCTCCAACGGGAAAAAGATCTTCCCGGCGAAGATCGAGGGGCTCTTCAAGCTCGAGCCGCTGGTCAACCAGGTGATGCTGTTGGGGGACCGCATGCCGTACGTGGCGGCGATTCTCACCATCAACCCCGATGCTGCCGCTTCCCTCGGGCTGGTGCCGCCCGGCACGCCTCTGGCCGAGGCGGCGCGCGCGGACGCCGTTCAGGAAGAAGTGAAAAGGATTGTGGCGAAAATCAACCGGCAACTCGCCCAGTTCGAGCAGATCCGGAAATTCAGGATTCTTGAGCGGGAGTTTTCCATCGAATCCGGAGAAATGACGCCCACAATGAAGCTCCGCAGAGGGAAAGTGCTCGCCAACGTCCGCGAAATTGTGAACGAGCTTTACATGGGCCGCGAAGAATTTGAATGATCATTCCGGTCCTTGCGCTTCTTTCCCAGTCCGGCTTCCTGTTCTCCGGCATCCACCCCTGGCGGTGGAACGAAGGCCGGGGCGAGTTCATCCCGGCGCTTTCTGCGGAACTGGACAACCGGACAGGGCAGGACTTCTCCACCGTGCGCTTGAGGGTCAGAGTGTGGTGCCGGGAGGGCGGATCCCGCCAATACGACGTGCAAGTGAGGGATGTTCTGCTGGGACGGCAGAAGGTGGAAGTCACGGCTTATGACTCGATCGGCGCCGTCCCCTGGTGCGACGGGCAGGCGGAGGTGGAACCTTTGGAAATGGTCCCTTACCAGCCCGGGGAGCGGCCGGGATTCATCGTCTTTGGTTTTTCCTGGACGGCGCCTGGCCAGCCCGCCTCCACGGATCTGGCGGGCGTTCTCGATTACAGGCGGCAATCGGATGAGCAGCAGACGGTCGAGCTTCGTACCTGGAACCGGCACGGTGCGCGGTTCGAAATCGAAGGAATCCCGGATACCGCGTTCTATGTGATTCGTGTCCCGCCAGGCCGCCTGGGACTGGCCGGCTTTGTCCTGAAGCCGGACGAGCCCCGAGGGCCGCTGTCGCGCTTTCTGCGCTTCTACCAGGTGCCGGCAGGCAAGGCCAGCTACCTGGGGATCTTCCGGCTGGAGCAGGAGCGCCCCGGCAGGACCGCTGTCAGCCTGGAACCCGCCCCGGAACTGGCGCCGCGGTTGGCAGAGTTCCTGCCCAGACCGCTGGAGCGCGCCCGGCCCACGCCACCGCCGCCCGGCTCAACCCTCGTGCTGCCATAAACGGGCTCAGTTCGCTGACGGCGAGAAGTCTGCTACTATAAATATAAATGTTTGAATCTATGAACATAGAGGAGATAGAAGGCTTGTCACAAATCGTTCCCATCACGGTAGCCAAGGGCGACGGCATCGGGCCGGAGATTATGGATGCCACGCTGTTCATCCTCAGAGAGGCGGGTGCGCGGCTGGCGATCGAGGAGATCGAGATCGGAGAGAAGGTCTACCTGCGAGGCAACTCGGCGGGCATCGAGAAGGAGTCGATCGACAGCCTTCTTCGCACCAAGGTATTCCTGAAGGCGCCGATCACCACTCCGCAGGGCGGCGGTTTCAAGAGTCTCAACGTGACGACGCGGAAGCTGCTCGGCTTGTACGCCAACGTGCGCCCATGCGTTGCCTACGACCCGTTCATTCCGACGAAGCATCCCGGCATGGACGTCGTCATCGTGCGCGAGAACGAAGAGGACCTCTACGCGGGCA
Source organism: uncultured Arcobacter sp. (assembly GCA_964458495.1). Taxonomy (GTDB): domain Bacteria; phylum Acidobacteriota; class Terriglobia; order Bryobacterales; family Bryobacteraceae; genus JANWVO01. The sequence goes on along the minus strand of CAYWJB010000001.1, from coordinate 214,566 downwards.
TCGAGTACTTCCACACGCCGGACCAGGTGCAATGCCTGAAAGTGATCACCTACGGCGGCTGCCGCCGCATTGTGCGGTACGCGTTCGAATATGCCGTGCGGAATCACCGGAAGAAGGTCACCTGCTTCACGAAGGACAACATCATGAAGCTGACCGACGGGTTGTTCCACCGGGTGTTCGACGAGGTCGGGGCCGAGTATCCGCAGATCGGGAAAGAGCACTGGATCGTGGACATCGGCGCAGCAAAGCTGGCCGACACGCCCGGCGCCTTCGACGTCATCGTGATGCCCAACCTTTACGGCGACATCCTCTCCGACGTCGCCGCGCAGATCGCCGGCTCGGTGGGGCTGGCGGGTTCGGCCAACATCGGCAAGGAATACGCGATGTTCGAAGCGATCCACGGTTCGGCGCCGCGGCGGGCAGGGCAGAACCTGGCCAACCCCTCAGGGTTGCTTCTGGGCGCGGTCATGATGCTGGTTCACATCGGCCAGCCCGAGGTGGCCGAGCGGGTGCACAACGCGTGGCTGAAAACGATCGAGGACGGCATCCACACCTATGACGTCGCCAAAGAGGGAAAGAACCCGCACACGCGCCAGCAGGTGGGCACGCGCGAATTCGCCGAGGCAGTGGTAGCCCGGCTTGGTGAGCAGCCTCAGCAACTGAAACCGGTCCGGTACGCCGCCGAGAGCCAGACCGTTCAGGCGGACGAGCCGCCGCCGCCCGCAGCCAAGCGCGAATTGGCGGGCGTCGACGTCTACATCCATCACGCGCCGGCTGATCCGAACCACATCGGCGCCATGATGCAGGGGGTCGCGGGCGGCGGGCTGGATCTGGTCATGATCACCAACCGCGGAGTGAAGGTGTTTCCCGATCCGCTCCCGGCGACGCTTCAGTGCGACACGTGGCGCTGCCGCTTCCAGCCCAAGGGAGGCGGCGCGGTCCAGCCGCGGCAGATCCTCTCGCTGCTGGAACGCTGCATTGGCGCGGGGATCGACGTCGTGAAAACCGAGCACCTCTACACCTACGACGGCAAGCCTGGCTACTCGCTCGGCCAGGGCCAGTAGTCACGCCGCAGACCGCGCTGGAGGCTATGCTGGAGGAGATGCACAACTCCCCGCAGCCCCTGGTCGGCGTGGTCATGGGCAGCCGCTCCGACTGGGACACGATGCAAAACGCCTGCGCCATCCTGGAGCAGTTCAACGTCCCTTACGAAAAGCGCGTGACGTCCGCCCACCGTACGCCGGATCTGACCGCCGAGTACGGCCGCGCCGCGCGCTCGCGAGGATTGAAGGTGATCATCGCCGGCGCCGGCGGCGCCGCGCATCTGCCCGGCATCCTTGCCGCCTACACCACTCTGCCCGTGCTCGGCGTGCCGGTCAAAGGATCTTCGCTCGAAGGGTTGGATTCGCTCCTCTCCATCGCCCAGATGCCCGCGGGCGTGCCCGTCTCCACCTTCGCCATAGGCCGCGCCGGCGCCGTCAATGCCGCCCTCACGGCTGTGGCCATCCTCGCCCTTGCCGACCCCGCGTTGGCGGCCAGGCTGGAAGCCTACCGTGCGGATTTGCGCGCCAAGGTGGAGGCTTCTTTGCTCCCGGATGTCGCCGATTCGCAGTCATGAAGCGCGTCCTCGCCCCCGGCTCGACCATCGGCGTGCTGGGCAGCGGGCAGCTCGGCCGCATGTTTGCCATCGCCGCCCGCCGCATGGGCTATCGCGTCCACACGCTCTCGCCCGACGAGGACACCCCCACGGGACAGGTGTCCGACGTCGAAATCCGGGCCCCTTACGAAGATCTGGACGTCGTGCGCGAGTTCGCCGCCCGCGTCCAGGCCGTCACGTTCGAGTTCGAAAACATCCCTTCGGCCTCCATCGAAGCCTGCGCGCAGCGCGTTCCCGTCCACCCGCGAGCGGAGGTCCTTCACATCACCCAGCACCGGCTCCGCGAAAAGACATTTCTCTCGAAGAACGGTTTTCCCTGCGCGCCCTTCCGCCATGTCCGTTCGCTGGCTGAACTCCAAGAGGCCGCCCGCTCGATCGGCCTGCCGGCGGTGCTGAAAACCGCCGGCTTCGGCTACGACGGCAAGGGGCAAAGCCTGCTTCAGTCCATCGAGGACCTCGAACCCGCCTGGCGCGCCATCAGCGCCGCCGAAGCGGTGCTCGAAAAGTTCATCGATTTCGAGTGCGAGCTCTCCGTCGTCGCCGCGCGCGATCAGAACGGCGCCTTCGCCTGCTTCCCCGTCTGCCTCAACACCCACGCGCGCCACATTCTCGACGTCACGCTCGCGCCGGCGCCCGTCGATCCCCGCTCGGCCGCCCGCGCCGTCGAGATCGCCCGCGGCATTCTCGAGGCCCTGGACGTGGTCGGCGTCCTCTGCGTCGAGTTCTTCCTCGCCCGTGACGGCGGGCTTCTCGTCAACGAGCTCGCCCCGCGCCCTCACAACTCCGGCCATTTCACCTTTGACGCCTGCGTCACGTCGCAATTCGAGCAGCAGCTCCGCGCCGTCTGCGGCCTGCCGCTCGGCTCGACCGAGCAAATGCGCCCCGCCGCGATGGCCAATCTCCTGGGCGATCTTTGGTCTCAGGGGGAGCCGCCCTGGGCGCGTGCCGCCGCGTTTCCGAATGTGAAGCTTCACCTCTACGGCAAGCTCGAAGCGCGCCCCGGACGCAAGATGGGCCACCTCACGGCCCTCTCTCACACCATCGAGCAGGCGCGCGAACGCGCCCTCGCAGCGCGCGCCGCGCTCACACCGGACGGCTGACCCATGCCTGCGCCGCGCATCACCGTCATCGGCGGCGGCGCCGTGGGCCTCGCCTCGGCGCTGCGCATCCTGGAGCGCTTCCCGCATGCGCGGCTCACGCTGCTTGAAAAGGAGCCCCGCGTGGCCGCCCATCAGACGGGCAACAACTCCGGCGTCATGCACTGCGGCCTCGCCTACCGCCCGGGTTCGGCCAAGGCGCGGCTGGCGGTGCGCGGCATCCGGCAGCTTACCGCCTTCTGCCAGAAGCACGGCATCCCGCACGATATCTGCGGCAAGCTCGTCGTGGCATCCCGCGAAGACCAGGTTCCCCGGCTTCACGACCTGCTCGAACGCGGCACGGCCAACGGCCTCCACGACCTTGAAATCCTCTCCCCCGAGCGGATCCGCGAATTCGAGCCGCACGCCGCCGGCGCCGCCGCATTGCGGGTACCCGAAGAAGGCATCGTCGACTACCCGGCAGTGTGCGAAACCCTGGCCCGCCTCATCGAAGCCCGCGGCGGCCGCGTCGTCCTCGCAGCTCGTGTGCGCGGCCTCCGGCTCCAGGGCGAGGAATGGGTTGCTGAAACAAATCAAGGTGATTTTGTCTCCGGCTATCTCGTCGCCTGCGCCGGCCTTCAGGCTGACCGCATCGCCCGCATGGCCGGCGAGGAAACCGATATCCGCATCGTCCCCTTCCGGGGCGACTACTACCGCCTGAAGCCGCACCGCGAGTTCCTCGTCCGCAATCTCATCTATCCGGTCGCCGACCCGCGCTTCCCCTTCCTCGGCGTCCACTTCACGCGCATGATCCGCGGCGGCATCGAAGCCGGCCCCAACGCCGTGCTGTCGCTGGCAAGGGAAGGGTACTCTCGAACGGCGTTCAACCCGCGGGATGCAGCCAGCGCTCTCGGCTTCCCGGGGCTTTGGCGCTTCCTTGCGCGTCACGCCTCGATGTGTTGGGGCGAACTGAGGCGCGCGTTCTCAAAGGAACTTTTCTGCCGCTCTCTCCAAACCCTCGTGCCCGAGGTGCAGCCGGAGGATTTGGAACCGGCCGGCGCCGGCATCCGCGCCCAGGCCATGACGCCCGACGGCCGCCTTGTCGAGGACTTCGCGTTCCTTGCCCGCCACCGCGCCGTTCATGTGCTCAACGCCCCGTCGCCCGCCGCCACCGCCTGCCTGGCGATTGGAGAAGAGGTCGCCGCGCAGCTCGCGGCCTTCCTCTGATCCGCGGCGCTCTGCCGCCAGCGGGCCGCTGATCCACGATTCAACCGGGCCTACCCGGCTGAGGTGTGCGTCTCCTCAATGGCTTCAAGTATCTGCTTGACGATCTTCGGGTGAAGGACGGCGCCGGAGTGGAACGGCACTACAACGCGGCGCGAGTTCTTCAGGTAAATGCGGTGGCTCCCTTTTGACCGCAGCAGAATCAAACCCGCTGCGAGCAACGCCGTTTCAGCCTCTGCGGCCGTCCAGCGAGGCAGCTTCGACATTGACTTCAATCGCTGTCGTCAGAATCTCCTGGCTCAAGAGCACATCTCGCTCGTCAGGCGGCAGTGTCTCCAGGTAGAGTTCGATGGCCTCGCGGATGTTGGCCAGGGCTTCCTCAAGGCTTGCGCCTTGAGACTGGCAGCCCTTCAGCTCCGGACACCAGGCGTAATAGCCGTGCTCGTCTTTTTCGAGGATCACGCTCGCCTTTTGCGCCATGTCTCAAGTGTACCGTCGCCCGGCTTCGTTCGGTGAATGGAGCATGCCATCCAGCCCATTGCTCCTCTTCTCACGCCGCCACTGCCTGGTTGGCGATCGGCGAAGAGGCCGCCGCCCAAGTGGCGGCAATTCTCTGAGGCGCGACGCTCTGCCGCTCACCCCAGGTTTGCGAACGGCCCCTCGCGGTCGTTGATCAACCACGGATCCTTCGTCCGCTTGCGGAACTCGTGCGTCGCGCGCCGGAGCGATTCGAGCGCTGCCCGGTGCTCGGCGACCTCGGCCAGGTTGTTGACCTCGTCGGGGTCCGCCGTCACGTCGTAGAGTTCCTCCGCCGGACGGTGCAGGTACTGCGCCGCCGGCCGCCGGCCCACGCGTCCCGCGTCGCCCGCCGCAAGGATGCTTTGCCACGTGGGCGACTCCCAAAGATCCGACGCATGAGGAAATGCGAGTTCGGGAAACAGGTTCCGCAGATACTTGTAGCGGCGCGTCCTCGTGCCGCGGATCGGATAGTACATCGTGATCTCGTGGAAGGTGTGCGAGAAATACACCTGGTCCCAGCCGGCCGGCCGTTGCTGGCCGAGGATGCCGGCAAAACTGCGGCCGTGGAGCGCGTAATCCGGCCCCTTGGCGCCCGCCCATTCCAATATCGTCGGCGCGATGTCAGGGAAGTGGATCATCGCCTCGTTCACTTCGCCGCCCCTCACTCCCGGTGCGCGCACAAGGAAGGGAAGCCGCGCGCCGGCATCGTACAGGTTCGTCTTCGCGTTCGGAAATGCCATCCCGTTGTCGCTGAGAACCAGGACAATCGTGCGGTCGAGTTCGCCGCGCTGGCGCAGCAGATCGAGCACCATGCCCACGCCCTGATCGAACCGGTTGGCCGCTTGATAGTATTCCGCCACCTCCCGCCGCACAGCGGGATTGTCTGGAAGAAACGAAGGTACGCGCAGCCGGTCCGGGTCGAAAACGTTTCTCGCCACCCCCGGATGCTCCAGCTGATTGCCGAAGCCTTTGCCAAGACGGTGCGGGTCATCGTATCCCACGTGCAAATACCACGGGCCGCCCTCCGCCGAGGCCAGGAACTGGCCCACGCGCTCAGCCACCGAGCGCACGTTGCGCCCCCGCCCCTCCGAGAAATAGTTCCACCCGAACTGCTCCGCCGGCGCGACGTGGAACTTGCCAATGATGCCGGTGCGGTAACCGGCGGCCATCAGCAGCACAGGCAGCGGCTTGATGTGCGGCAGCAGGCGCATGCCGTGATAGTCGTGCGCATGACCGTATTGGCCGTTGGCGTGGTTGTGCAGTCCGGTGAAGATCACGGACCGCGACGCGCTGCACGAAGCCGTCGTGCAGAAGGCGTGCGTAAAGCGGACTCCCTCTTCCGCGATCCGGTCCAGGTTCGGCGTTTTGGCCTGCGGGTCGCCGTAGGCCCCGGTGTGCAGCCCGAGATCGTCGGCGATCAGCACCAGGATGTTCGGCCGGGCGTTGCGCCCTTGCGCCAGCACAACCGGCGCCGCCGCCGGGGCGGCCAGGAATTGACGGCGGTTCATCGCGATCAGCCTCCCGCGGAACCTTGATGGCTCCGCCATGCTCATCATAACGGCGCTGATCGGAACGTCAACCGTCGCCCGGCCAGTGTTGCGGGAATGGATCGCAACCACCAGCTGCGGCAAAAACGCACCCCGCTGGTAGCAGGCCTCCGCATGCACCCGGCGGCGTGCCCTCTTGCTAGCCGCCAGACGGCTGCGGCAGTTTCCGATCGGAGGGGCAGCCACGCCGGCATGCAGCCGGCTGCCCCTCCCGGAGGGAGGCGAAATGGCAGGGACGTACTGCCGGGCGCTGTCACTGAACCCGAGCTTCCGCTTTGTCACAAGCTGCCCGCCGGCGACGGCATCCGCGCCGAGGCAATGACGCCCGACGGCCGCCCCGTCGAGGACTTCGCCTTTGTAGCCGGGCGCCGTGCTGTTCACGTCCTGAATGCCCCCTCACCCGCCGCCACCGCCTGCCTCGCCATCGACGAAGAGGTGGCGAAGAGTTTGGCCTCAGTAGTGCCGTAGTACTCTCAGCCCTGTCACGGCCGGCCTTCCGGGTGCATCATGGATAACGAAAGTTATCATGAGCCTGGCACTGATTCGCAGTTGTCTGAACTGTGGAAAGAGCAACCGCGTGCCGCCCTCGCGGCTGGCCGACCATGGCCGTTGCGGCGCTTGCCGCGGGCCGTTGCCGCCACTGGCCGAGCCGCTGGACGTCACAGCGGCAGAGTTCGACGCCATCGTTTCGGCCTCGCCGGTGCCGGTGCTGGTGGATTTCTGGGCCCACTGGTGTGGCCCCTGCCGCCTGGCGGCGCCCGAGATGGTGGCTCTGGCGCGGGAGATGGCTGGGCGTGCCGTGATCCTCGAGGTGAATGTCGACCAGAATCCGGGGCTGGCAGCCCGCTTCGGGATTCAGTCCGTCCCCAACTTCCTCGTCTTTGCCGGCGGCAGACTGGTGATGCAGCGCCCGGGTCTGGCGCCCCGCAGCGAGATGCGCCGCTGGCTCGAACACGGCTCCGCCGCCGCCTGACACCTCGCCTGCTCTTCTCCGGCTACACTGAAGGCGGGCGATCCATGCTCCGCCGGGCGGCTATCCTGACTCTTCTGCTGCTTGCGCTCTCCTCGTGCAAGAGCGAGCCCGAGAGCAGGCGCATGCCGGGCCGTTTGCGGCCCGGGGAAGCCGGCGACGCGGCCCGTTTCCTGGCGGGGTTGCCCGGGCGCGGCACCAGCTCTTTCAAAATGCTGGAATCCACCGATGCCTGGGCCGGCCACAGCCACCGCCTGGATGCCATGTTCCGGGACTTTCGCGAGCGCCGCGAGCCGCAGATGCGGGAGTTCGCGCAATCCGAGCTGAGCCGGAAGGAAGACCTCGCCTGCCCCGTTTTTTACCCCTTCTCCGGCGCGGATGCGCTCACGCTCCTCACGTTCTTCCCCGGCCGCCGGACCTATGTGATGGCGGCGCTTGAGCCTCCCGGCAGAGTGCCGGATGTCAGGGATCTGCCCGCCGATACGCTGCCCCGCATGCTGCCGCCGCTGGCGGACACGCTGGAGTCGCTGCTTGGAAAGAGCTTCTTCGTCACCCGGGAAATGGACCGGCAGTTGCGCGGGCAGAACACCGACGGGGTGGCGCAGCCGCTCCTGATCCAGCTGGCGCGCGCCGGCTACGAGATCACCGGCTACGAATATGTCACGCTGGACGGCCAGGGCAGGCCGCAACGGCGGCAGCAGGATGTGCGCCGCGCCGAGTTCGGGCACAACCGCGGGCTGCGGCTGGATCTTCTGCCGCCGGAAGGCGGCCGGACCGCCACGCTTTACTACTTTTCGCTGAACCTCGACGATGCCCATATGCGCGCCAATCCGCGGTTCGAGCGGTTCCTGTCCGCGCTCGGCCCCGTGTGCACGATGCTGAAAGCGACCTCCTACGTGCTCCACGACCGGAGCTTCTCGCGGATCCGGGAAACCCTGCTGAACCGTTCCGCGCTGATCCTGCAGGATGACACCGGCATCCCGTGGCGGCTGCTGGCCGGCGGTGCGTGGGACGTGCAGCTGTATGGAGACTACGAGAGGCCGTACGGCAAAGCTTTCGAATTCCGGTCGCAGCGCGACCTCCGGGCGGCTTACGAGGATCCGCGCCGCCGCGTCAAGCCGCTGCGCTTCCGCATCGGTTACGGCGCCGGCCGCGTGGCGTCGAACCTCCAGGTGGCCCGGCGGCTGCGAGCACGGTCCTGATCACCGCCTCACCAGGCGAATGCTGCCGTTCGACGACGTCAGCTCGATCCGCTCGCCGCCTGCACCGAGCCGTCCCTCCAGGCGGTTCTTGCCGAATTCCCGCGCGGAGACCTCGAAATCGCTGGTCACGCGCCCGTTGCTCGTCGTGGCGCGCACATCGGCGTTGACCCCTTCCGGCAGCGCCAGCGTAATGGAGGCGTTCGACGTCGAGACGCGCAGCGGGTTGTTGGCCCAGCGGTGCAGCTTCACGGTCACCGAGCCGTTCGAACTGCGGAACACAAACGGGGCGCCGCTCTGCGGCGCCGGGATGTCGGCATCAATCGAGCCGTTCGACGTCTCTGCATCGGCGCGGCCCTCAATGCCGCTGAGCCGGATCCTTCCGTTCGACGTGCGCGCGGTGACCGAACCGCTCACCTTGTCGAGTTCGACTGTCCCGTTGGATGTGCGCAGCGTCCAGTCTCCGGCCATGTCCCAGACCTTCACCACGCCGTTGGAGGTAGTGGCGCGCCCGGATCCTTCCAGCGACTCAAGCGTCAAGGCGCCGTTCGAGGTGCGGGCTTCTTCCAGGATGATCTTGCGGGGCAGGCGCAGCGACAGGCTCGCGCCACATTTGCAGTTGCCCTCGGGACGCCGTACGCGCACCCGCAGAGCGCTTCCGTCGGCCACGACATCGACGTCCATCAGGCTGAGAGTCTCCTGCCGGGAGGCGTACTTCACCACCTCGATAGACGCTTCCTCGCGGTCCCAGCCGCGGATCTCGATCGGCCCGTTGAAGGTTTCCAGCGTCACCCGCCCGCCGCTTGAGAGCTTCTCCGTCGTGGAGAAAGGCTCTTTGAAGCGTTGCGAGGCGCCCCATTCGGAAGGATCGATCCAGTCACAGCCGGAAAGGGCCATGAGGCCGGCCATCAGGGTGATCACCGTGGAAATGCGCATGGACAGCTCCTCACGAAAGCTATTACGGATCGGGTTGGCTGAAAGTTCCCGCATGCTAGCCTGATTTCCATGAAGAAGGTGATGGCCCTGAACCGGGGCGAGATCGCGATCCGGATCTTCCGCGCCGCCAACGAGCTGGGCTTGCAAACCGTGGCCATCTACAGCCAGGAGGACCGTCTCAGCCTGCACCGCTTCAAGGCCGACGAGGCATACCTGGTGGGGCAGGGGCTCGGCCCCGTGCGGGCGTATCTGGACATCGAAGGCATTGTCGGGCTGGCGAAGGAGAAAGGCGTCGATGCGATCCATCCCGGCTACGGGTTCCTGAGCGAGAACCCGCAGCTGGCGCGCGCCTGTGCGGAGGCCGGGATCACCTTCATCGGGCCAGACGCGGAGCTGCTGGAGAAGCTTGGCGACAAGACTGCCGCGCGGCGGCTGGCGCGCCAGGCGGGCGTACCCACGCTCGATGGCACCGACCGCCCGGTCCGCACCGCGGAACAGGCCCGAAGGGCGGCGGAACAGACCGGCTTTCCGCTGATCCTGAAGGCTGCCTTCGGCGGCGGCGGACGCGGCATGCGAATCGTGCACCGCGGCGAGGATCTGGAGCCGCGCTTTCAGGAGGCCAGTCACGAGGCGCAGGCCGCCTTCGGCAACGGCGCGCTGTTTGCCGAGCGCTACATCCGGCGCGCGAAGCACGTCGAGGTGCAGATCCTCGGCGACACCCACGGCAACCTGGTTCACCTTTGGGAGCGGGACTGCTCCGTGCAGCGACGCCACCAGAAGATCGTCGAAGTGGCGCCTGCCTTCAGCCTCGACCCCTCCATCCGCCGGGAGCTGTGCGAGGCTGCGGTGAGGCTGTGCCGCCATGCCGGCTACTACTCGGCAGGCACAGTGGAGTTCCTGGTGGACGCCGATTCGGGCGAATGGTTCTTCATAGAGGTGAACCCGCGCATTCAGGTCGAGCACACGGTGACCGAAGTGGTCACCGGCATCGACATTGTACGCGCGCAGATCCAGGTGGCGCAGGGGCATTCCCTCCACGGCCGGGAAATGGCCATCCCGCGCCAGGAAGTGATCCTCGTTCACGGGGCCGCCCTCCAATGCCGCATCACCACCGAGGATCCGGCCAGGAACTTCCTGCCCGACTACGGGCGCATCACGACTTACCGCTCGCCCGCAGGGTTCGGCATCCGGCTGGACGGGGCATCTGCCTACGGCGGGGCGGTGATCACGCCCTACTATGATTCGCTCCTGGTCAAGATCACGGCGTGGGGCAACGATTTCCGAACGGCCTGCCAGCGGATGGACCGGGCCCTCAGGGAATTCCGCATCCGCGGCGTGAAAACCAACATCCCGTTTCTGGAAAATGTGGTCAATCATCCGGATTTTCAGGCCGGAAAAGCGACCACCACATTTCTGGAAAACACGCCGGAACTCTTCCGTTTCCGCCCGCGGCAGGACCGGGCCACGCGCCTGCTCAGCTACCTCGCGGAGATTGCGGTGAACGGGAACCCGGAGATGGCCCGCCGACGCCCGCCGGAGGTGCTTCGCCAGCCTCCCGTGCCCCTGCACAACCCTGCCCCTCCGCCGCCCGGCACGCGCCAGAAGCTGCTGGAACTGGGGCCGGGGGGCTTCGCACAGTGGGTTCTGAAGCAGAAGCGGCTCCTGTTGACCGATACCACCATGCGCGATGCGCACCAGTCGCTGATGGCCACCCGCATGCGAACTTACGACATGCTGGCGATCGCGAATTATTACGCTCACTCACTCTCCGGGCTGTTCTCGCTCGAGATGTGGGGCGGCGCGACGTTCGACGTCGCCATGCGGTTTCTCCTGGAAGACCCGTGGGTGCGGTTGCAGAAACTCCGCCGGGAGATCCCGAACATCTGCTTCCAGATGTTGCTCCGCGCCTCCAACGCCGTGGGTTACACGGCCTACCCGGACAACGCCGTGCGGCGCTTCGTGGAGGTGGCCGCGCAGGAAGGCATCGACATTTTTCGCATCTTCGACAGCCTGAACTGGCTGCCCAACATGAAGGTGGCCATGGAGGCGGTGCGGCGCACGAACGCCGTCTGCGAGGCCGCCATCTGCTACACGGGCGACATTCTGGACCCGAAGCGCGACAAGTATCCGCTGCAATATTACGTCCGTCTGGCGAAAGAGCTGGAGAAAATGGGCGCCCACATGCTGGCCATCAAGGACATGGCCGGTTTGGTGAAGCCCTATGCCGCCTGGAAGCTGGTCAAGGCGCTGAAGGAGGAGATCGGGATTCCCGTTCATTTCCACACGCATGACACGTCGGGCCTGAACGCGGCCTCGATCCTGAAGGCGGCCGAGGCCGGTGTGGACATCGCCGACGCGGCGGTCTCCTCGATGAGCGGCTCCACGTCGCAACCGAACCTGAATTCGCTGGTAGCGACCCTGCAGCATGACCCGAAGCGCGCCACAGGGCTGGACTTCGACGCCCTGAACCGCTGCTCGGACTACTGGGAGCAGGTGCGGCTGAACTACGCGCCCTTCGACACGGCCCCGCGCTCGGGGACGGCCGACGTCTACGTCCACGAGATGCCCGGCGGGCAGTACACCAATCTCCGCGAGCAGGCTGAAAGCCTGGGCCAGGGCCACCGCTGGCCGGAGATCGCGCGCATCTACGCCGACGTGAACCACGCTTTCGGCGACATCGTGAAGGTGACGCCGTCATCGAAAGTCGTGGGGGACATGGCGCTGTTCCTTATCCAGCACGGGATGACTGTGCACGAGTTCGAGAATCTGGGCCCGAACCACTCGCTGAACATCCCGAATTCGGTGGTGGAGATGTTCGAGGGCGCGCTGGGCGAGCCCGAGGGGGGCTGGCCGCCGAAAATCGCGTCCGTGATTCTGAAGGGCGGGAAGCCGAAGCGCGGGCGCCCGGGGGCGCGGCTGGAGCCGGTGGACTGGGAGCAGACGCGCGCGCTGATCGAGAAGAAAACCGGCCACAGGCCGTCCGAGACGGACCTGATGAGCTACGTCATGTACCCGGACGTGTACCTGAAATTCGAGCGCGCGCGGGCGGCGTATGGCGACCTCACCGTGCTGCCCTCGCCGGCGTTCTTTTACGGCCTCAAGCCGGGCGAGGAGATCGCCGTCGACATCGACCCCGGCAAGACGCTCATCATCAAGTACACGGCCACGGGCGACGCCCACCCGGACGGCACGCGCACCGTGTTTTTCGAGCTGAACGGGCAGCCGCGCGAGATCACTGTCCGCGACCGCCACATCAAGGCAGAGACCAAGGCGCAGCCGAAGGCCGACCCGGCAAAGGAAGGCCACGTGGGCGCGCCCATCCCCGGCGCGGTCACCTCGATCGCCGTCGAGCTGAACCAGACGGTGAAGAAGGGCGACAAGCTCCTGGTGCTCGAGGCGATGAAGATGCAGACCACCGTGTACGCGCCCACCGGCGGGAAGGTCACCGAAAGGCACGTCAGCGTGGGACAGACCGTCGAACCCAAGGACCTGCTGCTCGTCATCACTCCTGTATCCTGATAGGCGCCATGCGCGCCACCCGCAGATTCTTCCTCGGCGCGGCCGCGGCCGGGCTGGCCGCGGCGCGCGCCCAGGCCGCCCCCAGTGACCGCATCCGCGCCGGCTTCATCGGCTGCGGCGGGATGGGGTCGGGCCGCATCCGCCACTTTCTCGAACACTCCGACGTCGAGGCCGCAGCCGTGTGCGACGTGGACCGCACGCACCTGGACCGCGCCGCTGCGCTTGTCGAGAAGCTCGGCCGCCCCAAGCCCGACGTCTATGCCGACTTCCGCCGCGTCCTGGACCGGAAGGACATCGACGCCGTGGTCATCGCCACGCCCGACCACTGGCACGCCCTGCCGGCGATTCTCGCTTGCGAAGCGGGCAAGGACGTATTCGTGGAAAAGCCGTTCTCGTGGTCCATCGGCGAGGGGCGCCGCATGGTGGAAGCCGCGCGGCGCCGCCGGCGCGTCACGCAGATGGGCAACCACATCCACAACGACCTGCCGAATTACCGGCGCGTCGTGGAGATGGTGCGCTCCGGCCGCCTGGGCAGGATCGTGCGCGTGCACTGCGGGCTGCGGTCGAACGAGAAGTCCATCGGGTCGCCGCCGGACGGGGCCCCGCCGCCGGAGCTCGATTACGAATTCTGGCTGGGGCCGGCGCCAAAGCGGCCGTACAATCCGAACCGGTCCCACGGGAAATTCCGATATTTCTGGGATTATTCCGGCGGCTATTTTGCCGATTTCTGGTGCCATTACGCCGACGTGGCCTACTGGGCCCTGGACCTGCATGCGCCCCTTGCCGTGAGCGCGGCGGGCGGCCGGTGGCTGGCGGGGGACAACGCGGAGACGCCCGACGTGTTTGAAGCGGTGTTCGAGTTCCCCGGGCCGGTTCTGCTCACCTGGACGCAGCACCCGCAAGGCCGGCCCGGCTTCGAACACATGGGCAGCTGCGTGATCTTCGAGGGCGCCGAGGCCACGCTCGTCACCAACTACTCGAAACACGAAGTGTGGGTGAAGGGCAAACCGGCCCCGGACTTTCCCCGCCCGGAGCCCTCCATCCCCGATTCTCCCGGCCACATCCGCGAGTTCCTCGACGCCATCAAGTCCCGCAACACGCAGACGACCTGCAATTTCGAGTATTCGCACCGGCTCAACAAGGGCGCCATGCTCGCCAACATCGCCTTCCGCACGGGCGCGAGGCTCGAGTGGGACGACACCCGCGAACGGATCACGAATCACAAAGAAGCCAACCGGTATCTCACGCGCCGCTACCGCAAGCCCTGGAAGCTGGGCTGAGCGCTTTCGCTCAAATCCCGCGCCGCCAGTCCGATAAGTGCCGCGGAGGCCACACGCACATGGCATTTGTCGACTGGAAGCCGCAATACAGCGTAGGACATGCAGAGATCGACCAGCAGCACAGGAAGCTGGTGGACATGATCAACGACCTGCACGACTCGATGAAGCTGGGCGGCAAGCCCGAGGATCTGAAGCGCATTTTGGGTGATCTGGTCCACTACACGCGGTATCACTTCAGCCACGAGGAAAAGCTGATGGAGCGGGCGGGTTACGCCGATCTGGCCGACCACAAGCGCGTGCACCGGGCCATGGTGGAGCAGGTGGAGAGGCTGCGCAGGGAGGTCGAGTCGAGCCGCACCGGATTTTCGATCAAACTGATGGGCTTCCTGAAGACCTGGCTGACCGATCACATCCTCGGCACGGACCAGAAGTATGCGCCGGCTGTGAAGAGCGTGAAGGTGTGACCTTGGCGGTGCGCCCCGGGGCGGTGGTAGACAGAATACATGCTGCGAACCGCCGCTGTTTTGTCTCTCCTCCCCTTCCTGCTGCCTGCACAGGAGCCTTCCGGCCTGGACCCGGGCATGAAGACGATTGTGCAGGTGGCCATCGTCACGCGCGATATCGAGGCGTCGGCCAGGCGCTGGGCGGCCGTGCTCGGCATGCCGGCGCCGTCCATCACCACCACCCGCCCCGGCGAGGAGGTGAAGGTTCTCTACCGGGGCAAGCCCTCATCGGGGCGGGCCAAACTGGCTTTCTTCCGCCTCGGGCAGGTCGTACTGGAACTCATCGAACCCGTGGGCGGCGATACATCCTGGAGGCAGTTCCTCGACGAGCACGGCGAGGGAGTCCAACACCTCGGGTTCCAGGTCCAGAACCTCGACGAGGCCATCGCGCGCGCCGGACGCGCAGGCATGCCGGTGCTCCACCGCGGCCGGTATGACCGCGACAACGGCGATTACGTCTATGTCGACAGCGAGAAGGCGCTCGGCGTGACCATTGAGTTCCTGCACTCGGATCCGCCGAAGAAATGAGCGCCCGGGGCCCGCGCGCCTCAGAACGAATACGGGTGGAGCACCATCGTCAGGAAGGCGATGAGCACCTCGCCTTCGTTGAAGGCGCAATGGCCGAACCGCGGCACCGGGTAGCGTACCAGCAGATGGGACTTGCCCGCCGCCGCGACCTTCTTCGCGTACGTCGACTCCTGCCAGGCAGGCACCACGGGGTCCCAGGTGGTGTGGAGCGTGATCAGCGGGCGGAGCAGGTTGCCGGTGGTCTGATAAGCGGACATGGCAGACAGCGCCGCTGGATCGGCCGTGAAACGCGCCACGCGCAGGTTCAGCCAAAAGTCGAGGAGCGAACCGGAGTACCAGCGGGACCGGTTGTCAAACGGATTGCCGCCCAGCGTGTCCATAGCATCATTGGTGGCGAACACGTTGTACCAGAGCGCCGACAGGATCGCCTCTCCTGCGTTGGCGGGATTCAGTCCGATGGGGATATTGCCCGTGGAGATCAACTGCGCCGTCTTCAGGGGGTTGGCCGCCAGGGCAATTGCCACCTTGGAGGCATAAGTGTCCCAATCCCCCATAAGGGAGGGCGGGATGGTGATGTTACTTTGCGTCCACGCGTCGCCCAGCACTTTGGGAAAGAAGTAGTCGAACAGCACGCGGACGTCGCCGAAGTAGTTGATCTGTTTTGGGAAGTCACCGATTGGCCCGCACGCGGCGAGCCCGCCGTTGAGCTTCGACGGGTATTGCTCGAGCGCCTTGGCGGCGATCAGACCGCCCTCGGAGACGCCGGTGACAAAGACACGCTGCGGCTCTAAGTCGGTCTTCGCCTTGAAGACGTCTATCAGATCCATCGTGTCATCGACGCCCTGAAGGACAGCCAAGCCGTCCTTGGAAAAGCTGGAGGCGGCGAATGCGAAGCCGTATGAGGTCACCAAGTCGGGCAGCGACGGCCCCCCGGGGAGTGCGAGCTGCGCCTTCCATGCGTCCTCACCCGCGCCATCGGGCACATACCCGTGGGCATAGAGGACAAGTCCACCGTTCCAGATAGTGGACGGTGTGCAAAGAATGTAGCGCGCGCCGCTCGTCTGTGTACCATACTCGCAGCCTCCGCGCACGACGCCCGGCAAGGAAAGCACTACGACGCCAGCGAAGAAAGCGGATTTCCAGTGAGAAGCCATCACTCCTCCTTCCGCAGGCACAAGGGATCCACGCCTGCCCGTGTAAGTCTAGTGCGAAGCGATGTACAAGGGAAGGCCGAGCGGTACCGGGAGTTCCAGGACCGGCGCAGCCGCCTCAAGTCCGGTAGCTGGCGTTGATGTCGATGTAGCCGTGCGTCAGGTCGCAGGTCCAGAACACGGCCTTGCCTGTGCCGCCGCGGATGACGAAACGGATTTCGACATCCGCGCTGTCAAGCGCCTGCTTGAGCGCAGCTTCATCAAACGGCGCGGCAAGCCCGCTGCGGCACACGCGGACACGCTGGAGGAAGATGTCGACGCGGGAAGGATCGAACGCAGCGCCCGAGTAGCCCGCGGCGGCGAGAATGCGCCCCCAATTGGGGTCGCTGCCGGCGATGGCGGTCTTCACCAGCGGCGAGTTGGCGATCGAGCGGGCGATCTGCGCGGCGGCGCGCTCGCTCGCTGCGCCCTCGACGCGGATCTCGACGAACTTCTTCGCCCCCTCGCCGTCGCGGGCAATTTGCCTTGCCAGTGACTGGCAGACCTCGTCCAGCGCCTGCTGGAACGCCTCGCGCGGCACGCGCTTGCCGCTGGCGCCGTTGGCCATCACGAGCAGCATGTCGTTGGTGGACATGTCGCCGTCGACGCTCAACCGGTTGTAGCTGCGCTCCACGGCGGCTTTCAGGTGCGCCCGGAGCCGGGGGGCCGGCACGGCGGCGTCGGTGACCACGAAACCGAGGGTCGTGGCCATGTTGGGGTGGATCATGCCGGAGCCCTTGGTCATGCCGGCGAGACGTGCGCCGCGCACCTCGGTGAAGGCCACCTTGCGCACCAGGTCCGTGGTGAGGATCGCGTCGGCGGCATCGAGGAAACACTCCGGGCTGAGCCCGGCCACAAGGGAACCGAGATTGTCCACGATCAGCCGCGGGTCGAGTTCGACGCCGATGACGCCGGTGGAGGCGGGCAGAACCTGCTCGGGCTGGCAACCGAGGCGGGCCGCAGCCGCTTTCGCGGTTCGAAGGGCCACACGCTCTCCCGTGCGCGTGGCGCAGTTGGCGTTGCCGGCGTTGACGAGCACGGCGCGCGCCGCGCCGCCCGAGGCTTCCAGATGCCGCCGCGCCACCACCACCGGGGCTGCCTGCACGCGATTGGTGGTAAACACCGCCGCCGCCTGCGCCGGAACGTCGGAGGTGATCAGCGCCAGGTCCGGCTTTTGGACCTTTCGAATTCCTGCATAGACGGCTGAATACCGGAAACCCAAAGGCAATTTCACTGTTTGATCTCTCCCAGAATTTCACCATCCGCGAGACGGTATCCGTTCAGGAAGGCGGCTGCGTCCATGCGCTTGCGCCCCTCGATCTGGACCTCGAGCATTTCCAGCGCCTCGCTCTCGCCGCACGCCACGAAGAGCCGTCTTGCGTGCGAAAACATCAGGCCCGGCGCCGCGGGCGTCTCCACAGCGGCGGTGCGGCATTTCCAGAGGAAGAACCTCTGTCCCCGCCACCACGTCCACGCGCCCGGCCACGGCTGAAACCCGCGCGCGCGGCAGGCGATTTTCACCGCCGGCCAGCGAAAATCGACGAGCCCGTCCTCCCGCTTGAGAATTGGCGCCAGAGTCGCTTGCGAATGGTCCTGCGGCACGGGCGTGATCGTGCCCGCCGCCAGGCCTTCCAGAGCCTGCACAAGCAGCCGCGCACCCATCGGCGCGAGCCGTTCGGCGAGTTCGGGCGAGGTCTCCTCCGGGCCGATTGGCGTGGATTCCTGCAGCAGGATATCGCCCGTGTCGAGCCCGGCGTCGATGCGCATGATCGTCACGCCGGTAACGGTCTCGCCGTTTGCAATGGCCCACTGGATGGGCGCTGCGCCCCGGTATTTCGGCAGCAAGGAAGCGTGGACGTTGAGGATGCCAAGCGGCGGGATGTCGAGGATCGATTGCGGAATGATCTGGCCGTAACCGACCACAACCATGGCGTCCGGGCGCAGCGCCGCCAGTTCGTCCACGCAATGGCGAATGCGCTCCGGCTGGCGGACTTCGAAGCCGAGCTGCAGCGCGGCTTCCTTCACCGGCGGCGGCTTGAGCTCCTGCTTCCGTCCCGCAGGGCGGTCGGGCTGCGTGTAGACGGCGAGCAGCTCGTGGCCCGCCGCGGCGAGGGCCTCCAGGGAGGACACGGCAAATTGCGGAGTGCCCAGAAAGACGAGCTTCACCTTTCCAGAATAGCCGTCGAGCGGCGGCCGGTCAGTCCGCCTGCGGGGACGCCCCACGCGCGGGGGCGGAAGCGCGCCTCGGCGCGCCCCGCTCGATTTCGCGCAGGGCGATCTGTCCCTTGCGGATCTCGTCGAGAGCTACGGTCAGCACGCGCAGCGCCTCGCCGGGGGCGTGGAAGCCGACCGAGTTTTCCGCCTCGACGTAGTCGATGAAGAACTGCGCCTTGCGCTGGGCTTCCCATGCAGGCTTGAGCTGCGCTTCCGAGACCCCCGCCTTGCGCGCCCGCTCGCTTTCGTCGATCAGGTCCATCAGCGCGTCCATGGCGATGTTCCGCGCGCCGATGAAGCGTTCCTGGATCTGCTCGGCGCGCGCCTTGATCTCGTTCTCGGAGAAGCGGTGGCAACCGTGGCAAGCGCGGTTGATGTTCAGAAGCGGGCTGCGGATGTGGTGATCGCTGATCTTCATGCCGCCCTCGCGCTTGTAAGGCATGTGGCAGTCGGCGCAGGCGACGCCGGAGCGGGCATGGATGCCCTGGTTCCACATCTCGAACTCCGGATGCTGCGCCTTCAAAGCGGGAGCGCCGGTCAGGGCGTGCGTCCAGTCTTTGTGCCCGGTCTCCTGATAGCAGGCATACGCGTCGTCCACCTTCAGGCCCTTGTGCCAGGGGAAGACGAGCCGCTTCTTGTCGCCCTGGAAGTAATACTCGACGTGACACTGGCCGCAGACGAACGAGCGCATCTCCTGCGCCGTGGCCATTGTGTTCGGGTCGTAATTCTGGATGCCCTGCGAAGCCTTGTAGGCGCGAATGCCCTCGATGAATGCCGGGCGGGTGACGCGCAGGGTCATGGTCTTCGGATCGTGGCAATCGATGCAGGAGACCGGGTGCTTCACGTTTTTCGTCGCCTCCGCGTAAGGCATGGCGTTCATCTTTTCAAACCCGGCGAAAATGTCGCCATTGCCGAGCTTCTTCATGAAGACGTATGTGGAGGCATGGCAGTTGAGGCAGGTGCCGGGCTGCTTGAAGTCGAGCACGCGCTTCGTGTAACGCTGGTCGACGAGCATGTAGGCGTGTCCGCGTTCCTCGCGGAAGTCTGCGGCGAATGCATAGCCCGCCCACATTTTCTTCAGGCGCGGATCTTCCTCGATCTTCTCCCGCGAGACCCTCTCCCGCGGATCTGCCTGCGTCGGGTTTTTCGGAAGCGCTTCCGAGCCGCCATAGCGCGTCCGCGTCATGTCGACCGTGCGCGAGTAGGCGTCATAGTGAAGCGGGAAGTTCTTGCCCCACACGGCCGGATCATCGGTGTCGTCGGTGACCTCCACCACGCGGAACCACGTCTGGCGGGACTCCTGTTTGTGCTCGAAGATGCTGATGAGCAGGCCTGTGAGGGCGATGGTGAGAATGGCGGTCACTGCAACGGCCAGATAAATGCGTTTATCGAGCTTCATAAGATCCGGAATTCTCCTGTAATCTGCTGCTTAGTGAGCATGGCCGACATTTCTGTGGCAGGCAACGCAATCGATATCTTCCCTCTCGTGGCGCGCCATGCGCATGGAGGATGTGATATCGCCATGACACTTCAGGCACGACTCGTCGGCGACTCTCTTGTTGCGCCCGGTGATCCCGATCTCGTCGGGGAAACGCCCCGTGGTGAACGCGAGCGAGTGGTTGAACCCGTTGAGCGCCTTGGTGAAGTACTTGGGGATGAAGCCGGGAGGCGTGTGGCAGTCGTTGCAGACAGCCGCCGAACGGTGGCTGGAGCGGAGCCAGCCCTCGAACTGCCCCTTCATCACATGGCAGTTGACGCAAGCCTCGGGGTCGTCGGTCATGTAGGAATGGCCGCGCGCGTAGCCGAAGGTGAACAGCGCCAGCCCGAGCAGGACGCCCAGGGGGGCGGCAATGGCGAACAGCGCAACGGAGCCCTTCTCCTTCATCCGAGCAGAGCTTAACATGGGCAGGGGCACAGACCCAGTGACCTGAGTCACAGAACAGACATTTCGGATCTCTTAGTCTGCGTTATATGAGTTTCCGGCCATTCCTTCCGGGGTTCCTCTTCCTCCTATGCACGGGATTCTACCCGCACCTCAGCGCGCAGGGTAGCGGTACGTCCTCCGGCGGCAGCGCTGTCAAGTTCAGCGGGAGCTTCCGCTCCCGCGTCGAGATCTGGGACTGGTTTGAGGGCAACGCGGACAACCGTTACGCGTTCAGCGGCAACATCCTGCGGCTGAGTCTGACGCAGACGAAGGGGGATTTCGACTGGCAACTCGAGCTGGCGGCGCCGTTTCTGCTGGGCTTGCCGGAACGCGCCATTGCTCCGGCGCCGCAGGCGCAGTTCGGTCTCGGGGCGTCGTACTTCGCCGCAAACGACGGGAGGCGGAATGCGGCGATGGTGTTTCCCAAGCAGGGCTTCCTGCGATGGAAGGGATTGTTCGGGGACAAGACCCAAAGCCTGCGCGTCGGGCGGTTCGAATGGGTGGATGGCGGCGAGGTTGCGCCGAAGGATCCGACGCTGGCGGCGCTCAAGCGCGACCGGGTGAACCAGAGGCTCATCGGGCACTTCGCCTGGACGCACGTGGGCCGGAGCTTCGATGGGTTCCACTACGCGGCGAACCGGCCCCGGATCAACGTCACCTGCGTAGGGGCGCTGGCCACACGGGGCGCGTTTCAGGTGGACGGCTGGGGGCAACTGAAGACGGGCTTCACTACTGTCTCGGCCACGGGGCAAACCGGTTCGGCGCAAAGCGCTGGAGAGTGGCGGCTGAGCGGCATCTACTATCACGACTGGCGGCACGTGCTCAAGGTGGACAACCGTCCGCTGGCGGCGAGGCAGCGTGACTTCGCCAACATCCGCCTGGGAACGTTCACTGCGCATTACATGCACAACATTCAGACCCGCGCCGGCTCCTTCAACGCGCTGGCGTGGGCGGCGTTGCAGGTGGGCCGCTGGGGCGCGCTCGACCACCGCGCAGGAGCGGTCAACCTGGAAGGGGGCTGGCAACCGCCGGGGCTGAAGCGGCTGAAGCCCTGGCTGGAGGCGGGGCTGGCGCACGCGAGCGGAGACAGGAACCCCAACGACATGCGCCACGGCACGTTTCATCAGCTCTTGCCCACGCCGCGCCCCTTTGCACGCACCCCCTTCTACAACATGATGAACAGCCAGGACTACTTCGGCATGCTTGCCGTTCGCCCGCACCCGAAGCTGTCGCTGCGGGGCGAGTTCCATGCGGTACGGCTCACGGAGTCCGCGGATCTGTGGTATGCCGGCGGCGGCGCCTTCCAGCCGTGGACCTTCGGGTATGCGGGACGTTCAACGGGAGGGGCGCGCTCCGTAGCGAATCTCTGGGACCTGAGCTGCGACTGGAACGTCAACGCGCGCGTCGCGTTCGCCGGCTACATCGGCCACATGCAGGGGAAAGCCGCCGTGAGGAGGATTTACCCGCAGGGCGGCAATGGAAACTTCGGTTACCTGGAACTGACTTACCGTTTCTGAGGTGTCCTCATGCGAACCATCCTGTTGCTGATCCTTGCCGCTGCCCTCGTCGCGGGGCAGCGGAAGCCGGCGCCGCGGGCGCACCCGGACATCGGAGGCGCCAGCGGCGAGTGCCTCGAATGCCACCGCGGCATCTCGTCCGAAATCGTGGCCGACTGGGAGAGGTCCAGACACGGATCGAGGCAGGTGCCATGTGTGACCTGCCACAACGCCGTGGGTGCGAACTTCCTCCGCAAACCCGGCCCGGAGAAATGCGTCGCCTGTCACGCGCAACAGGTAGAGGACCTGCGCCAAACGGCGATGCGCGGCAAGGACTGCTTCTCCTGCCACACGCCGCACGGGCTGAACCCGCACCGCAGCCTGTGGCATCCGCAGTCGAACTCCCAGGGAGGGACGAAGCGATGACTCCGGTATCGCGACGCAAATTCTTCCATCTGCCTGTGGTGACATCTGCCACCGCTCTGCTCGGCCAGGCGGACTGGACTCCACTGCTCGGGTTCGTGCCGCAGGAGCCCGACCGCTGGGTGAAGGCCGTTTGCCGCTATTGCGGCACCGGGTGCGGGCTCTATGTGGGCGTCACGCGGACACCCAAAGGCGCGCGCGTCACCGCCGTAAAGGGCGACGCGCAAAACCATAACCGGGGATTTTTGTGCGTCAAGGGGGCGAAGCTTGTCGAGATCCTCGACGCGCCGTCGAGGTTGCGGCACCCGCTGATCCGCACCAACGGCAAGCTGGTGCGCGCCAAGTGGGATGAAGCGATGGACCTCGTGGCGGCACGCTTCCGCGAATCCATTGCGAAACACGGTCCGGACTCGGTGGCGTTCTATGGATCGGGGCAGGCGCTCACTGAAGAGACCTACGTCGCGAACAAGCTGTTCAAGGCGGGGATCGGCACAAACAATGTGGACGGCAATCCGCGCCTGTGCATGGCGTCGGCGGCAGGCGGTTACCTGACGGCGTTCGGCAAGGACGAGCCCATGGGCTGTTACGAGGACCTCGACCATGCGGACGTGTTCCTGATCGTCGGCTCGAACATGGCGGAAGCGCACCCGGTGCTCTGGATGCGCGTGCTCGACCGGAAGGAGAAGAACCCTGCGACGAAGATCATCGTGATCGACCCGCGGCGCACGCGCACAGCCGCGTGGGCGGACCTGCACTTGGCGTGCAAGCCGGGCATGGATCTCTCCGTCCTGAACGCGATGGCGCACGTCATTGCGAAGGAAGGGCTGGCGGACGAGGAGTTCCTCCGCAAGCACGTGGTCTTCGGCGCCGGGACCGAAGCCAACAAAACCTGGGACGACTACAGACGCTTCCTGGAGGCGTACACGCCCGAGCGAGCTGCGGCGGATTCCGGCTGCCGCGCGGAGGACATCGCGCTGGCGGCGCGCTGGTTCGGCGCGCGCGGCAAGGAGGCGATGTCGCTCTGGACGATGGGCGTCAACCAGCGCACCCAGGGCGTGTGGCTCAACAACCTGATCATGAACCTGAGCCTGATCACCGGCAAGATCGGGCGTCCCGGTTCCACGCCGTTCTCGCTCACCGGCCAGCCCAACGCCTGTGGCGGCGTGCGCGACGGCGGCGCGCTGGCGCACCTGCTTCCTTACGGCAGGCTGGTGGCGAACCCTCAACACCGGGCGGAGATGGAAAAACTGTGGGGACTGCCGCCAGGCAAGCTGGGTCCGAACAACGGTCTCTCCGCAGTCGACCTGTTTCAGGCGCTCGAGGCGGGCAAGGTGAAGTGCCTGTACGTGATGTGCACCAATCCCGGCCAGAGCATGCCCAACGCGAACCGCTACCGAAAGGCAATGGCGAGCGATGACACCTTTCTCGTCGTGGCCGATGCGTTTCATCCGACGCGCACGACGGAACTGGCCGACGTGGTGCTGCCCGCTGCGCTCTGGGTGGAGAAGGAGGGCGTCTACGGCTGCTCGGAGCGGCGCTATCAGCTGCTCGAAAAGGCCATTGAGCCGCCGGGCGAGGCCCGCGCGGATCTGGACATCCTCCTGGATCTCGCGCGCCGTCTCGGCCACGAAAAGCTGCTTCCGTTCCGCGACGCCACGGAGGTCTGGGACGAGATTCTTCGCGTCTCCAAGGGCACGGCCTACGACTTCAGCGGTATGACGCGCGAACGGCTCCGCGAGGCGCACGGGCTGTTGTGGCCGCTGCCCGCGGCCGGGCATCCTGGCACGAAACGGCGCTATGTGCGCGGCGAGGATCCGATGGTGCCGCCAGAACATCCGGAGCCGGTTCTGTTTTATGGGCGGCCGGACCACAAAGCCGTCGTGTGGATGCGCGACCAGAAAGCGCCCGCCGAATTGACGAGCCCGGAGTACCCGCTGACTCTCAATACCGGACGTGTGCTCGAGCACTGGCACACGGCCACCATGACTGGCAGCGTGCCTGCGCTGAAAGCCACACGCCTGGACGCCGTGGCGGAGATGCACCCCTCGGACCTGAAGAAGCTCGGCCTCAGCGACGGCGACACGGTGCGCATCACGTCGCGCCGCGGGTCGCAGGTGTTCACGGTGAAGGAGAACGAGAACGGGCAGGCAGGCTCCGTCTTTGTGCACTTCCACGATCCAGAGCGGCTGGTCAACGAGCTTACGGTGGATGCCTACGATCCCGTCTCCCGCGAGCCCGAATTCAAAATTGCCGCGGTGAAGGTGGAGAGGGTCGCGCGCTAACGGGGCTCAATCCGGCAGGGCGAATGCGTAATACGTGCTGCCGGACGGGTTGCCCCACTTGCCGCCGCCGGCGCCGATTACGACGTACTGCTTGCCGTTGACTATGTAAGTGGCGGGGGTCGCGTTGCCCGCGGCGTCCATCTGGTATTCCCACAGCAGCTTGCCGGTGCGCTTGTCGAAGGCGCGGAACTTCGCGTCGGAATTCGTGGCGCCGATGAACAGCAGCCCGCCCGCGGTCACGACGGAGCCCCCGTAATTTTCGCTTCCGGTATTCGTGATCCCCTGTTTGACAAGAGCCGGAATCTCGCCCAGCGGGATTCGCCACGCGTATTCGCCCGTGTTCAGGTCGAGTGCATTGAGCGTTCCCCACGGGGGCGTGATGGCGGGATACCCGTCGGGATCGGTAAAGCGCACGTACCCGTCGAGGCGGTACTTCAGGTCGATGGGCGAGGGCGTGCGGGGCGCGTCAGAGACCTCCTTCTCCTCGCCCTGAAGGATCCACGCGACGATCGCATCCACGCTGTCGTTGCCGAGGTGCGCGTAACCCGGCATGCGCCCGGCGCCTTTGACAACGACATCCCGGACCTGCTGCACGCTGCGGCGCCCGGCGAGATTCACGAGCGACGGAAACTCGGGAGGCGAGCCCGCCAGGTTGTCGCGGTGGCAGGAGGCGCACTGCCGCAGATACAGGGTTCTGCCCGTCGTGCGCTTTTCGTTCTTGCGCTCCACCAGCTTGATGACCCATGCCATCTCGTTTGAGTTGACATAAAACAAGCCCGTCTCCGGATCCCACGTGGCGCCGCCCCATTCGCCGCCGCCGTCGAAGCCCGGGAAGAGAATGGTGCCCTGCAGGCTGGGAGGCGTGAACTGCGGACCGTTGCGGTACTCGCGCCAGCGCCTGAGAACATCGGCGTGCGCCTCCGGCGTGCGGCGTGTGACGAGATCCTCGCTGAAGAACTGGCGGGCGAACGGCTCGGGCTTCAGGGGAAGCACCTGTTTTGGCGCGGTCCATTCGCCCTCGACATCTGTTTGCTGCACGCTGATCTCCTGCCAGGGAAACAGGCTTTTTCCGGTCACCCGGTCGAACACCCATACATGGCCGGACTTGGTGATCTGCGCCACGGCGTCGATGATGCGGCCGTTTCGCCTGACCTGAACGAGCGTCGGGGCCGTGGGCAGGTCGCGGTCCCACAGGTCGTGGCGGACGAACTGGAAATGCCAGAGGCGGCGCCCGGAGGAGGCGTCCAGCGCGATCAAACAATTCGCGAACAAATTGTCGCCGTGGCGGTTGGCGCCGTAGAAGTCGTAGGTGGCCGAACCGGTGGGGGCGAAGACAATGCCCCGCGTCTCATCAAGCGCCAGCCCGCCCCAGGCGTTCGCGCCGCCGATGTACTGCCAGGCTTCTTTCGGCCAGGTCTCATAGCCGAATTCGCCCGGGTGCGGGATCGTGTGGAAGATCCAGCGCAGTTTGCCGGTGCGCGCATCGAAGGCGCGGATGTGGCCGGGGGCAGCGGGCAGGGACTCGCTCACCAGGCTGCCGAGGATCAGAAGATCCTTGTAGATGACGCCCGGCGTAGTGACGGTGACGGTGAGGTTGGAGGCGTCGCGTCCGAGGTTTTCGCGCAGGTCGATCCGGCCGTCCTTGCCGAAGGAGCGCACCGGCCGGCCCGTGCGCGCGTTCAGGCACCACAGCCACGGCCCGGCGGCGAAGTAGAGACGGCGGTCGCCGCCGGACTCCCAATAATTAAAGCCGCGGTGGCGGAACTTGCCGGCCCCGGGGTCCTTGCCCTCATGGGGATCGAAGCGCCACAGCGGCTTGCCGGTGGCGGCGTCAAGGGCGAAGACACGCAAGCGCGGGCTGCTCACGTACATCACGCCGTGCCGGACGAGCGGATTGCACTGCATCTCGGTCTCCTTGCCCGCATCGCCGGTGTCGAACCTCCAGGCGAGGCGGAGAGAAGAAACATTTCCGGTCTGGATTTGCTTCAACGGAGAGTGCTTCGTGTTGGCGTAGCTGCCGTGATAGACGCGCCATTCCTGCGCGCAGAGAAGTGAGGAGAGAGCGAAAAGGGCGATTCGTCCAAGCATAAGGAATGTCGCCATTATAGACTGCGGTTGTGAAGTTCTGGCTGCTGGCGGCGGCGCTGTGCGCGGTGGCGCACGCGCAGGAGCGGTTTCCGAAGCCCGGTCCCGCGCGCGCGTTCGCTTCGCTGAAGGTCTTCGGCGAGGGCGCATCGCCGTTGCGGACGCCGAAGGAAGACTGGGAAGGCGCCCGGAAGCGGACACGTGAAGATGTGAGATGGGCGGCGTGGCTGAAGGAACAGCACGCCGAGTGCGATGCGTGGATGCAGGCGCACGAGACGGACCGCCTCGAGTGGAGGGCAGGTTGGTGGCATGACTTCGTGGATGAAAAGACGGGCGCGTTTCTGCCGTGGACGGCTGTGCCTCCGGGGGGCGTCAACGAAAAAGTGCTTGGCGGGTGGGTGTTCGGATTCCGCACGCGGCACACACAGAAGATGGTCCAGGCGGCGCGGCTGTGGCGGCTGACCGGGGAGAGCCGTTATGCCGGCTGGGTGATCCGTCAACTGAACTTCTATGCGGAGAACTATGAGAAGTGGCCCTTGCAGACCGAGAAAAGCAAGGCGCGTCTGATGTACCAGAGCCTGGACGAAGCGAACGTGCTGGCGCGGCTGGTGGAGGCGGCGCGGCTGGTGCATGAGCGCGCGCCGGCAGCGCGGCGGCAGGAATGGGCGGAGAAGCTCCTGCGCCCGATGGCGCTGTTGCTGGACGAGACTTTCCAGCGGGTGCACAACATTGCCGTGTGGCAGCGCAGCGCGATGGGGATGGCGGCGCTCTATCTGAGGGACGGAGAACTCTGGCAGCAGGCAGTGGATGCGCCATTCGGTTTGAAGAGGCAGATGGCGGACGGCGTCACGAGCGACTACTTGTGGGTGGAGCAGTCGTTCGGCTACAACTCCTACGTTGTCTCGGCGGTGCTGCCGCTGTTTGTGTACGCCGGGCTTGAGGGCAAGCTGCACGAGTTGCGGCACGAGGCGGAGATCGCGGAGAACCTGGTGCTGGCGCCGTCTGTGCTGCGGTTTCCGGACGGGCGGTTGCCGATGCCAGCCGATACGACGGGCGGCTTCCAGCGGTGGCCGAACGAAGGGCTGATGGAGGCGGCGCGGCGCGTCTTCCCGACCTGGACCGGAACGGAAGCCGCGCGCCGGCGCCTGAGCTGGGAGACGCTGCTCGATCCCGTGGAAGAGGACGCGGGGCGAGGCGGAAGCGTGCCGGAGATTTCGTCCCGCAATCTCGAGTCCAGCCGCATGGCGGTGCTGAAACAGGGCGAGTGGCAATTGTTTTTTCACTACGGGCAGCTGGATCCATCGCACGCGCAGGCGGAGGCGCTGAATTGGGAAGCGGCGTATGGCGCAACCGACATCACGCATGACGCCGGCACGGTCGGCTACGGTTCGCCGCTCCACCGCGAGTTCTATACGCGCGGCCATGCGCACAATGTGGTGCTGATTGACGGGGAAGGGCAGCAGCGGTGGGCGCCGGGCGAACTGCTCGCCTTTGATCCCGCGCGCGTCGCGGCGAGGCAGCCGCAGTACCGCGAGAATGTCGTGGTGGAGCGTGATCTGCGCCTCCTCGGCGGCGTGCTCGAGGACCGCGTGAAGGTGGAGACAACGGACCAGCAGCCTCACCGTATCGGCCTGGCGTTGCACTTGCAGGGGCGGGTGCGGCTGCCGGAGGGGTTCCGGGACGATCCCGGATTTGCACTGAAGCACTGGGAGGGAGCGCGGACGGCGGAGTTCCCGAACGAAGCCGTGCTGCTGGTGGACTACCCCGGGCTGACGCTGGAAGTGAAGGTGGCGGCGGGCGCGCTTCTGCGCGTGACACTCGCCTCAACACCGGACGTGGCGCCGCACCGGCGCGCGTCGCTGTATTTCGAAATGGGCGGGCGAAGGGCGGAATTCGTGACAACGATGCGGGTGGTGCAGAAAGCGGCGCAGGTGCCACCGGCGGAAGACGGCCGCGCGGAGGCGCAGCGCCGGCGTGTCGAGCTGAACCTGCTGGGAACGGCCGATGCGGAAAGCGGCGAAAGCCGCCGGAACGAGAACGTCCAGTTCAATCTTGTGGACAACAACGCGCTGAAGGAACTCAATGTCAGGCTGGGCGTGACAGCCACGATCGTGCGCGAATTCCAGCCGGAGCGAGGCTGGTTCGGCGCCGAATTTGGCAATGCGCCGCCGGCGCCGCCGCACTCGCCGTTCGCTCCAGGAAAGGATTTTCACGGCGAACTGCGCTGGGCACACCTGAACAGCGTCACCACCGCCCGGACGTTTTTTCAGGTGGGCGATGTTCTGCCGGCGCGGGAAAACGACGCCGGGTTCCGAGCCGGCGGGCGCGCGTGGCGTGACGCGTGGTGGCAGACGCATGGCAGCCTGCGGCTGATCCGCGGGCAGGTGAACGGCAACGTGCTCGTGCCGCGGGCGGATGAGCGGACGGCGCTGGCACCCGATCCCGCCTTGCGGGCGCTGGTGCAGCGGTTTCTGGATGCCTACCCCCGCGAGCCCCCCAACCGCACGGATATCAACCCGCGGGCGCTGAACACGAATTCACCGCAAAGCATCGACCACCGGATGGGCGGGGCGAGGCTGGATGAGCGGATGAGCGCGCGCGACGCCGTGGCGCTGGTCTACGACTTCACCTCGCAGGATGTCGACGCGTTTCAGCTCGTGGCGGGACAGAACCCTGACACGCACATCAAGAACCACCGCGCTCGCGCCACATGGACGCGCACGCAGGACGCGCGGACTGTCATCGAGGCGACAGCGGCGTTCGACCGGCTGGGCACGCTGCTCGTGCCGGAGCCGAACGCTGTGGGGCCGATGATCTCCACGGGCGGGCTGGAAACACTGGGTCCGCAGGCCATCATCCCGCTCGACCGGGCCATGAATGTCTACCGCGCGGCAGCGGCCCTGCGCCGGCAGAGCGGGCCGCGCTTCTGGATGGCCGGGTTCGACATCGCCCGCAGGCAGATGAATGGGGCGGAGACCGATGCGCATCGCGGCTACTTCTCCTTCGGAAACGATTTCGGCCGAGACGCGATCACGAACCTGCGGTATGGAGCGCCCTCGCAGCACATTGTCAGCATCGGAGACATTCACCGCGGGTTCCGGAACCGGGAACTGGCAGCCTATGCGGGCGGGCGGCTGCGGTGGGGAGCTTCGGCCGACGTGTCATGGGGCGTGCGCTGGCAGGCGGCGACGAAGCCCGTGGAGGTGAACGGGCGCAACGTGGTTCCCTACGACAGCGACCTGAACAACTGGGCGCCGTCGCTGGGCTTGGCGCGGCGGTTGGGGCGCGGCTGGGGCGTATTGCGGGCGGCGGGCGGCGTGCAGTTCGGGGAGATTTTCCCGGTGACGTATTCGCAGGTGCGGTTCAGCCCGCCGGGCAGCGTGAAGATCGCGGTGCCGGCGCCGGATTTGCTCGACCCGCTGCGCGCGGATCCGCAAAAGGTGAAGGGAAACGTGTATGCCCTCGATCCACGGCTTGCCATGCCTTACAGCTACCAGTACAACGCAAGCTGGGAACGCGAACTGGGGCGGCTGGGACGGATCGAGGCGGGCTACGTGGGCAGCCGCTCCCACAAGCTTCTGATCATGTGGTACCGCAACCGCGGCCAGCCCGTGCCGGGCATTCCGCTGACGACGGCGACCATCAACGACCGGCGCGCGGACACCTCGATCGCGGACCTGCGCTGGGTGCTGAACGGCTCGCGCGGCTATTACGACGCCGCGCGTGTCACGCTGATATTGCCGCGCCGGCGCGGGCTCGGCATGGAAGCTGCCTACTGGTTCAGCAAGGCGATGGACCTGGGCAGCGCCTATACCAACACGGCGTATGACGCCGACTCGCGGCTGTCGCGGAGCCAGTGGGAGTTCGAATCGCGCGGCGACATGAAGGGGCTGAGCGATTTCGACCAGCCGCACGCACTGCTGTGGCGGGGGGCGTGGGCGGCGCCGGGACGGAGGCGCATGTTGCGCGGATGGGAGCTGTCGGGAGTCGTGTTGCTGAAGAAGGGCACGCCGTTCACGGTGGTTTCGGGAAGCGACGCGCCGGGCTACGGCAATGTGGACGGCAACGGCGCAGATCGTCCGCACTTGCTCGATCCTTCAATTCTCGGGCGAACCATCGGAGATCCGGATACGTCGCGGGCCCGGTTGCCTCGCGCCGCCTTCGCCTATATCCAACCCGGAGAGCCACGCGGCAACCTGGGGCGGAACACATTCCGGAAGGGCGGCATCGCGAACGTGAACGCCGCCGTCAGCCGCACCTGGCGCCTGGACTCCTCGCGGCGCCTCTCGCTGCGCGCCGAGAGCGTGAATCTGACGAACACGCCGCAATTCGCTCCGCCGGGGTTCGAACTGGCGAATCCCAACTTCGGCGCCATCACAAACACGCTGAACGAGGGGCGGACCTGCCGGTTCACCCTGCAAATGGGGTGGTAGCGCCGAGGCGGCTTACGCCAGCAGCTTCTCCATCTTCGAACCCGCGCGGATCATGGTCTGGCTGCGGTCGGGCCCAGTGGATACGCAGCCGACTTCAACGCCCGTCTTCTCCTCGAGAAACGCGATGTAGTCGCGCGCGGCGGAGGGCAAATCCTCGTATCGCGTGATGCCGGAGGTGGGCGTCTTCCAGCCGGAGATCTCCTCGTAAACGGGCTCGATCTGCTCGAGCAGGGCGTTCTCGGCGGGCATTTCCATCGTCGTTTCACCGTGGAAGCGGTAGGCGACGCAGACCTTGATCTTCTCGAAGCCGTCGAGCACGTCGAGCTTGGTAACGATGAGCGAATCGAATCCGTTGACCATCGCCGTGTAGCGCAGCAGCGGCACGTCGAACCAGCCGCAGCGGCGGGGACGCCCGGTGACCGAGCCGAACTCGTTGCCCGCTTTCCGGATGCGGTCGCCATCCTCGCCGTGGTCTTCGCTCGGGAAGGGCCCGCTGCCGACGCGCGTGATGTAGGCCTTGGAAACGCCGAGGATCCCGTCTATGCGCGTGGGCGCCACGCCGGTGCCCGTGCAAGCGCCGCCCGCCGCCGCCGAGGAGGAGGTCACGAACGGATAGGTGCCGTGATCGATGTCGAGCATCGTGCCCTGCGCACCCTCGAACAGCACGCGCTTGCCCGCGTGGATCGCTTCGTTCAACAGCTTTGCCGTGTCGCACACCATTGGGCGAATCTGCTCGCCCATGCGCTTGTACTCCTCGCGGATCGCATCGAGATCGAGCTGGTCGTCCAGATGGAAGGCGCGGGCGATGGTGCGTTTGTCCTCTGAAAGGTAGCGGTAGAGCGTCTCGAAGACCTGCGGGTTCAGCAGGTCGGCCACGCGGATGCCGCGGCGCCCGATCTTGTCCTCGTAACAGGGGCCGATGCCGCGCGATGTCGTGCCGATGGCGACGCGATCCGGACGGTTCTCGCTGACCTTCTCTGCCAGGCGGTGGAACGGAAAGATCACGTGGGCGCGGTTGGAGATCGAGAGGCTGCCGCGCACGTCGATGCCCGCCTCTTCCAGAGTGCGAATCTCCTCCAGCAGCGCGTGCGGATCGATGACGACGCCGTTGCCGATGACCGCGCGCTTCCCCGGATGCAAAATCCCGCTGGGGATCAGCTTCAGCACGAAGCGACGGCCGGCGACTTGCACGGTGTGGCCGGCGTTGTGGCCGCCCTGGTAGCGGGCGACGATGTCAAACTTCTCGGCGAACAGGTCGACGATTTTGCCCTTGCCCTCGTCGCCCCACTGCGCGCCCAAAACGATGAGATTGCTCATGGAAGGAGGCCCAAATACCCGATTGTAGCGCACGGTTTCGCACCACCCCCGCCATGCTCGCACGGCCCTGGCCGCGCGGGCGATTGGGAAACGCTTCGGCACGCTGGTCAGCAGGACCGGCAAGCGGCAGCTGCGGCTCAGTCGGCCCAGATCGTCCAGGATCCGCGCCGGCCGCGGGAATCAGTCCATGTGCCGGTGACGGGGCCTTTGCGCAGCAGTTGGAACATTTCCACGAAGGGCTGTTTTGGCGGGACAGGCAGGCGGGCGGCCCACGTGCCCTCGTAGCTGCCGCCATTCAGGATGCGCGCCACCCAGGATCCACTCCAGGCCGCCGGGAGGCGGCGGGCGTTCCATGTGCCGGACAGCAGAACCCGGCCATCCTGGCCGAACAAGTCCCACCGGCCGCCGGACTCGTGCGCATCGCCATAGTCCCGCGCGGTCCATGTGCCGCCCACTTCGCGGCCGCCTGCGGTTGCCACCCAGCGGCCCTTCCAGGCGCGCGGCTGCACAGAGGCTTGCGACGCGAGCGCAAAGAGCATGGACCTGCGCGTGGCGCGGTTGTGCATCCTGCCGGGATTATACGCCCCGGGAGGGACCGCTGCCTTCCGTCGCCGCCACAATTCCGGCAACGGTGAACAACAGGAGGAGGGCATCGACGAGGTAGATGAACGGGTGATACGGGAGTTCGAGCACGAAGACGAGAATGAGGACCTTGACGGCAACCGGGGCGAACGCGGCGGCGATGACCGCCATGCCGGCGATGCGATCGAGCCGGCGCCAGTCGTCGTCAGAACTCAGTGAGCGGGGCGTTCGGTAGCCGTACCAGCGGTTGTGGGGCACAAGCCTGAAGACGAGCGGGACGGAAAGCAGAATCAGGATCGCCGGGACCACCAGGAGGGAGAACCAGCGGATGCCGCCGGGGCCCGGCGTTGATCCCGGCAAGACGGCCGATGGTTCGGGAGAGGGAAACGGTCTATGATCGTGGGGGAGGAGATGCGTGTGAAACACGCGTTCAAGACCGGTTTGGCGTTGCTGCTCATGACGGGTGCGGCGCTTCTCTGCCAGGGGCAGGCAGGGGTCGAGTACGGGACCGCGACCGCTGCCAAGGGCGCCGCAGGGCCTGCCGCGAAGAAGCTGGGGGATGGTCTGGGCGCGATCCTGAAGAAAGCGGGCAGCGCGCTTGACGCTTCGCAGAAGGGCGCCGTCCAAGGCGACTCCGGCCGCGCGGTCCGGCCGTCTTCCGCAGTCGTGGCGGTTCCCCCCGCAGCAAAGAGGAAACCGGTGAACGAGAAAGAACCCACTGCGGAGGAGTTCGAAAAGATCACCGTGGGGATGACTTCGGACGAGCTGCTGGCCGTGCTCGGAAAGCCCGCCTTTCGGGTGGTGCTGCCGGAGGACGGACGTCTGGTGGAGATCTGCGAATACACCGCCAGGGGACGGCAGCTTGGCAGCATTCGAGTGGTGGACGGGAAGGTGGCGGAGGTCCAGCGCGCAAGCCAGTAATGGGCGTCAGCAGCCGCGTGAGCTGCGGCCGTGGATTCCCCGCGAGTGCAGTGCTACTCTGGCATCGCCATGCGTGCTTCGGAATTCCTCCCGATTCTCCTGCTTCTCGCGCCGCCGCAGCCCCGCACGCACGCGCAGCAGCTGGAACTGTGGCTGACCACAGGTGACAGAACCGCGCTGCTCTCGCATCAGCCGTCTACGGGTTTTTCCCCGGAGAAGAATGCGGTCCTCCCGGTCGTCGTTGTCGCCGATGGCATTGCCTGGCAGCAGATCGAGGGATTCGGCGCATCCATGACGGACTCGGCAGCTTACCTCGTCCGCCAGCGCGTGCCGGCGGAGAAGCAGCGGCAAGTGATGGAGGAGCTGTTCGACCCGCGCAAGGGGATCGGAGTCAGCTTCCTGCGCAACCCGATGGGCGCATCCGACCTGGCGCGCTTCCACTACTCCTACAACGACCTGCCGCCAGGCCAGCAGGATCCCAACATGGAGAGATTCACGATCGATCACGACCGGCAGGACATCCTGCCGCTGCTCCGGCAGGCTCTGCGGATCCACCCGATGATCCGCATGATGGGGAGTCCCTGGAGCGCGCCGGGCTGGATGAAGACGAGCGGCTCGATGATCGGCGGCTCGCTGCGGAAAGAGGCCTATCCCGCGTTTGCGCGTTACTTCCGCAAGTACTTGGAAGCATACGCTTCCGAGGGCGTGCCGGTGCACTACGTTTCCATGCAGAACGAGCCGCTCTATGTACCGAACGATTATCCGGGGATGTCGGTGACAGCGGCCGAGCAGATCGAGTTTCTGAGAAACCACCTGTTGCCGGAGCTGAACGCCGCGCGGCTCCCGGTGCGGGTTCTCGTCTACGACCACAACTGGGACCGCCCGGACTATCCGGCAGCGGTGCTCGCCGACCCCGTGCTGGCGGGCTCGCCCCGGATCGCGGGTACGGCGTGGCATTGGTATGGCGGCACGGCGGGGGCGATGACGCTGGTGCATCAGCTCGATCCGAGGCGGGGACAGTATGTGACGGAGGCAAGCGGGGGGACGTGGATCGATGATCAGGTGAAGGCTGACTTCGAAGCGATCATTCACTCGATGCGGAACTGGGCGCGGGCGTTTGTGAAATGGGGGCTGGCGCTGAACCAGGACCGCGGGCCCCACGCCGGCGGTTGCAGCACCTGTACGGGACTCATCGAAGTCAACGAGCGGACCGGCGAGGTAAAGAAGACGATCGACTTCTACACTTTGGGGCACTTCAGCAAATTCGTGCGCCCCGGGGCTGTGCGGGTGTATTCGACAAACGTGCCTGGCGTGATCACGGCGGCGTTCGTGAACCGCGACCGCAGCCGTGTCGTGGTGGCTTACAACGAAACAGCTGCCGAGAAACGCTTCCAGGTGGAGTGGCGCGGGCGGCGGGCGGAGCTCGCTCTGCCGCCCCGCAGCGGAATGACAGCCGTCTGGCGGCAAGGGGTGGAGCCGCCGGGGCCGCCTGCAGAGCCGCGCGCGCCGCGCGACAAGAGGCCTGAATTCGTGATTCCGGCTGCCGGCGCGCCCATCTTGGCGTCGAACTATACCGATCTGCGCGAGCTGCGTACGGAACCTTGCACGGACGAGGACGGCGGCTTCCACCTGGGCTACGCTGCCGCCGGCAGCTGGGCGCAGTTCCGGAACATCGACTTCGGCACTGGCGTGAATGTGGTGGAGGCGCGGGTGGCGAGTGCGGGCACCGGCGGCATGCTGGAATTTCGCCTCGACGCCCCCAATGGACCGCTGATCGCGCAAGCGCCGCTGCCGGTCACCGGCGGCTGGCAGGCGTGGACCACGGTGCGCGCGCAGGTGGCCGGAGCGGCCGGGATCCGGGATCTGTATGTCGTCTTCACGAGACAAGGCGGCAGTGGCGGTCTGGGCAACCTGAACTGGCTCCGGTTCCGCAACGAGTGAGTGGCAGGCGCGGCGGCGCGAGCCGTCAGGTCCAGTGCCCGGATGGTTGGGAGATCGCCGAGGAGGACCAACAAACCTGGCCTGCGAATCTGCGGTGTTGCGCTGATGTCGTACAGGCGGTTCGCCTGCCTTCGCCCGCTGCTGCGGAGAGACTGGCGTTGAAGCAATTCTGCGGGTGGAGCTTGAGCGAAGCCCCGCAGTTGGGCGTGTGTCCGAGGCGGCAGCTCAGCCGAGGTAATCGAAGAGGCTGCGGCGCGGGGAAGCGGCCCGAACCTGCAAAGCTGCGTCCATCGTGAACCGGACCTGCTGAAGTTCGACGACGGCCTCGGTGAGGTCGGCATCCTCTATGCCCGAGATCTGGGTTTTCAGCCGCAGTGTCATGGTGGAGGCGGTCTCGATGCCTTCTGCGATCTGGGTTTGCACGTTTCCGTAGAACATGAGCGCGGCGTTCAGATGGGCGGCCACATCGCCCAACGGTTCGAGCGCCTGCCGCATGGCGTCTTCGTCGCCTGACAGAAGCGCCTGCCGGACGTTTTCCAAGGCTGCGAAGACGTTGCGGCCGGGATCCGCGTTGTCGAAGATCCACTGGGCGTCGAGCGAGACGCGGAAGGTGACACCGGTGGGATGGATCGCCTCGCGGGTGGCGGCCGAACCCTGGTAGGCGCCCCAAGGCGGCACGCCGCTCCAATCCAGCGCGTAAGCGGGGGCCTGGTCGGAGTTGCCGGAGAACACGTAGCGCCCGTCGACCTGCGTGTTGGCGATGCCAACCATGCGAACCAGCAGTGACTGGATCTCGTCGGCGATGCCGTTGCGCGTGATGGCCGTCTGGATGCCGCTGGCGCCGGTTATGGCCAGCGTCCGCACGCGGTCGAACAACTTGACGGCCTGTTGCAGCACGCCTTCTGCGCCGTCGACTTCCGTTTTGAAGCGGCCGAGATTCGCCCGGATCTGTTCGAGCCGGGCCAGATCAGACTTGGCGCTGACCAGGCTGACGACGCCGTCCGGTTCATCGGAGGGCGCGGAGAGGCGCTTGCCGCCGGCTACATGCCGCTGAGCGCGTTCCATGCGCGCGTTGAGGTCGCGCAGCCCGTCGAGAAACCGGTTTGTCGCCGCGTCCAGTGAGCGGATCATGTCGCCGTCCCTGCCCTCTTAACGGATCAATCCCAGCACAGTTTGAGTCATTTCGTCGATCACGCGGATCATCTGCGCCGCCGCTTCATAGGCGCGCTGCACCTGCATGAGGATGACCGCCTCCTCGTCCAGGTTGACTCTCTGGATCTCCTCGCGGAACTGGCGGGCCTGTGTGACCAGTTGCCCCGCCACGCCCGCCGCCTCGCGCCCCTCCGCCACCAGCCTGCCCGCAGCCGCGGCCTGCACGGCATAGTGCTGCACGAAAGTGTAGCCGTCGATCCGCTTCTGCTGCGCGAGTTCAGCAGTGGCGACGGCAACGGCGTTGCCCCCGGGCGCGGACGGATCGGCCGCAGGCAGCTCGCGCGCTGTCATCAAGGTGATCGCCAGCGTCCGTGCCACGCCCAGGCCCGCGTTGTAGGCGAACAGGCCCTGCGACGGGGCATTGCCGTCCAGATCCACGCCGCCCAGCAACACCGTGTTGACGTCGTCGGCCAGCGTCTGCGCCAGCCGGTCGAGGTCGGCCAGCCTCTGCGGCAGCACCTCATTGCGGATATCGAACAGCGCCTTCAACCTCCCGCCAGTGAGCTGATCGGTGATGACGCGCCCTTCGGCATCCAGCAATTCGACTCTCGCCGGGTCGCTCGCATCGAGCGACAGCGGGTAGAAGCTGCCGCTGCTGGTCAGCATCGTCTGCCCGCCGAGATAGACGGCCACAGTGCCGTCTTCGCGGCGAAGGACGCTCACGTCGGCCAGTTCGCTCAAGTCCTCCAGCAGGTTGTGCAATCTCGATTGCAGCCCCGGATCCTCCTGCGCCCGGAAGTCCTGCTGGAAGATGCGGTTGATCCCGGCGATGCCGGACAGTGTCGCGTTGAGCTGGTCCACCCGCTGCTGAAGCGCCCTCTGGGCCGAGTTTTCCGCTTCCGCCAGGCCGGTGGCCATGGAGCGGAACGACCGTGCCAGCGCATCGGCCCGGTCCAGCACGGTCTGGCGCGCCGCCAGATCATTGGGCGCTACCGTGAGCGCCGCCACCGACTGGAAGAAACGGTTGATGGCCGCGCCCAGGCCCGCCTCCTCTCCGATCCCGTACAGCGGCTCCAGCTGTTCCAGCTGCGCGCGCCGCTCGTCGGCGTAACCCGAGGCCGTCAGACGCTGCCGCACTGTGGCTTCGGCGTAGGCGTCGCGAAGGTTCAGCGTTCCTCCCGAAGCCACGCCCCCAAGCAAGCCGCGGTCCAGATCCATCGGCATCGCCGTGAGCACCTGCACCTGTTTGGCGTAGCCGGGCGTCGAGGCGTTGGCCACATTGGACTGCACCACACTGGCAGCCCGTTCAAACACCTTCATCGCACCGGCTGCGTTCCTCAACGATACGAACAGGTTGCCCATGACGACGCTATCCCTGGCCGGACTGTGAGGCTCCTGCCCCCGGCTCCGCACCTGCCTGCCGTCCTTCCGGACCATAGCCCGTGCCGGTTCCCGCCGCCGCAGCCCACCCGGCCACCAGCGAAGAGTTGGATTCGATCCAGGCGCGCACCAGCCCCTGCCGTTGGCCCCACCGCCCCAATTCCTGACGGAAGCTCTCCGCGCCCTCGCGCCGCCCCGTGCGCCACAGTTCCTCTGCCTCCGTCAGGCAGCCCGCGAACTGCACCAATTGCTGCTGCAGCCTTGCGGCGCCTGCCACCGGCGCTGCGGCCAGCGACGACTCCAACTCCCGGACAGCATCGCGCAACCGGGTGGCCAGGCCCTCCCATCCGCCGTTGCCGACACTCGGCTC
This sequence comes from uncultured Arcobacter sp., assembly GCA_964458495.1. Lineage (GTDB taxonomy): Bacteria > Acidobacteriota > Terriglobia > Bryobacterales > Bryobacteraceae > JANWVO01. Next base: position 175,898 of record CAYWJB010000001.1, on the reverse strand, counting down.
AGGCCTCACCGCCACCTTCCTCCTTGAGCTCCGCCTCTGCAATCAACGCGTCCGCCACCGCGTCCGGGTCCGGGTCGTACCGGCCGGTCTGGAACTGCTCGGCCAGCGCCTGGATCCGCGCCTCGCGAGCCTCGCCCCCACCGGCCAGCTCCCGCAGCCGCGCCGAGAGTTCCGACAGCGCCACCCGGTCGCTGGCCCCCTGCTGCCCCGTCTGGGCGGTCCGGGCCGCCTTCTGCGCCTCCGCAGCTTCAGCCTGCCGCGCCGGATCCAGTGCCGCCGGGTTGAGATTCGCCGCGTTACGGTCGTCTATCTTCATCGCGTTGCTCGTGCGCCGCCCCGCAGGCGGGCATCACGCCTCCAACGCCTTATCGGCTCCGCACACAAAATCCTGAGAAGAATCTCCAGAGATCCGGGACGCCGCTGCCGTCCCCCCCCGCCGCTCAGGCGGACTCGAAGAACCGCACCCACCGTGCCGGCTGTTGCCTCTGCACCGGCTGCGCCTCCGGCGCCGGCTCGCACCGGCTCCGGTAGTGGTCCAGGATCAGTTCCGCGTCGTAGCCCGTCATGGCTGCGTACTGCCGGATGTAGTTGATGGCGAAGACTCCGCCGGGCAGTTCTCCGTACCGCCCGTCCTCGATCGCCTCGAGGAAACGCCGGCTGATCTTGGTCTCCGCCATGATCTCTTCCAACGACACCCGCGCCCGCAAGCGGTGCTCCCGCAGAGGCAGCCTTCCCGCCGCCTGCGTCTCGGGGCTGAGGTCCTGCTTCCGCACAGTCTGATCCCGTGGCCTTCATCCTATATCACCCGGTACTCTCATGGCTACCCCCGATTGCCCCAAAACAGGTGAAAAAAAGACCCGAGAGTCGGCGGCTGGTCATCGGGCCTCCTTCCTCGGCTCCGCTCCCGCGCGCCGGGCGCCCGCCTCGCGGATCCGTTCCAGGTCCGCGGCCAGCTGCCGCGTGATCCGGTCGGCCACATCGGCGCTGGCGGACCGGAACTTCGCCCCCAGGCTCTCCTGCGTCGTCGACCACAGCACATCGCCGTCGCGGGCGACGATGCGCACGCTGGCCGACGCTTCATGCTTGCGTTCCTGGATCCGCATGCTTTCGCTTTCGTTCACACCCGCGCCCAGCGCGCCATACGCCCGGTTGCGCACGCTCGCGCCGCGGCCCCCGGAGGCGTTGGCCCGCGCTCCCAAGGCGTCGCCCGACTGGAAGACGTCCGTAAACACGAGATCCTCGGCCGAACCCCGCAGAACGGCGTCGGCGCGGTCGGGATTCTCCGTGATCTGAAACAGCCCGCTGCGTTGCAGGCTGGCGATCACCATGTCGCGGATCTGCGCCGCCCCTTCGCCGCCGCCGAAGCGGTCCACGAAAAGCCGGCGCACGCGCAGCAGGCGCGCGCCCGGATCCTCGTCAGCCGGCTGGAAGGCGGGCCAGAGCAGAAAGGCAAGCGCCACTGCAATCCAGTTCATCCCTTGCCCGCCTTTCTGGCCTCTTCATCCATGTAGGTGACGCGCAGCCCGGTGCGTGCCTCCAGGCTGACCAGCACGGCCCGGATGGCGTTCTTGTCCACGCGCAGCAGCACGGCTTCCTGCCGGCCGTCCTCGGTCTGGTATCCGATGGCGAGATAGTGCGCGCGCTTCTTGCTCAGGATCATCATGGGCGAGATCAGGATCGCTTCCAGCACCCGCCGGTCCACCCGCTGGCCGTACTCCAGCAGATTGATCCGTTCATAGGGGATCCTCAGCGCGCTGCGGCGGGTCTCGAACACGAGCGAGACAGGATCCGCCGCCGACAGCCGGCCCCTGGCGCCGGTTTCGATCGCCTCCAGCGTGCCCCCGGCATACTCGGCTGCCGCGCCGCGGTTGTCGCCCGCAGCCGCCGCCATCCCGGCCGCCAGCATCCAGATGAAGACACGCCTGCCCATCGCAGTCCGTTATCTAGTGCCGCCCCGCGGCCGGGATTCTCACGCGAAATCGCGGGCTTGCCCGCGCTTGTCTGACCGGCAGGCGGCGTGGAACAATCAGACAAAACCCTTTCGGGCGGCGCGATGGCGCCGCAGAAGGCCAATCCGGTGTCACTTGTCGATCTCCGCCCCCCGGCGACCCCGGCCAACCGCACCATTTTGCTGCATCCAGACGATTCGGTGGCCGTGGCGAGGCTGCCCCTCCATCCCGGCGATGTCATCGTGGTGGCAGGCAGGAAAATTGCACTGCGGCAGCCGGTCCCCGCAGGACACAAGGTCGCCGTCCGCCCCGCTTCGCCGGGCGACAACGTCTTGCGCTACGGCCAGGTGATCGGCCGGGCTTCGGCAGTCATCGAACCGGGCGATCACGTCCATCTGCACAACCTTGCTTTCGACGAAGGAATGCGCGAGTACCGCTTCCCCGCCGAGCCGCGCGTCCTGCCGCCGCCTCCGGACGAAGTGCCGGTGTTTCAAGGCTATCTCCGCCCCGGCGGGCGCGCGGGCACGCGGAACTACATCGCCGTGGCCGCGGCCAGCAACTGCTCCTCCCACGCCGCCGAACTCGTGGCCGGGCACTTCCGCGGCCGGCCGCTGCCGGAAGGCGTGGACGGGGTCGTCGCCTTCCCCCACGCCGATGGCTGCGGGCATTCGATCGGCCCCGACACCGAACAACTCCACCGCGTGCTGCGGGGCGTGATCGACCATCCGAACGTCGCCGGGGCGGTGATCCTCGGTTTGGGGTGCGAGATCAACCAGATCGACCGGTATCTGGAAGAACTGCCGCGCGAGTTGCTCGAGGGCTTCACGCTCCAGGACTCGGGCGGCACTCCTGCCACCGTGGAAGCGGGCGTGCGGGCCGTCGAGCGGCACATCGAGCGCGCCGCCGCCATGCGCCGCCAGCCGCTGCCGGCTTCGAAAATCGTGCTCGGGCTGAATTGCGGCGGCTCGGACTCCTTCAGCGGCATCACGGCCAACCCGGCGCTGGGCGTCTGTTCGGATCTGCTCGCCCGCTGCCGCGGCGCCGCCGTGCTGGCGGAGACGCCCGAGATTTTCGGCGCCGAACACCTGCTGGTCGAGCGGGCCGCCAGCCGCGAAGTGGCGGAAAGACTTCTGCAAATGGTGGCGTCTTACAGGGAATATCTCTCGCGGTTTGGCGGATCTTTTGACGATAATCCATCGCCTGGAAACAAGGAAGGCGGCCTGACAACAATTCTGGAAAAATCGCTGGGCGCTGTGGCGAAGGGAGGGACGCTTCCGTTGATGGAGGTGGTCGATTACGGCGAGCGCGTGAACGGCCCGGGACTGGTATTCATGAACACGCCCGGCTATGACCCCGTCTCCCTTTCCGGCCTCGCCGCCGGCGGGGCGAACGTGATCGCCTTCACCACGGGCCGGGGCTCGGCCATCGGCTTTCCCACGATTCCGGTCATCAAGATCGCCTCCAACACGGCCACGTTCCGCCGCATGCGCTCCAACATGGATCTCGATGCCGGCCCTGTGGCCGAAGGAGAGGCCACGGTGGAGGACGTGGGGCGCCGGATCTTCGAACTCGTCCTTGAGACCGCCTCGGGACGCCGCACGGCCAGCGAAACGCACGGCCATCGCGAATTTGTGCCCTGGCGCATCGGCCCGGTCCTGTGACAGCTCCGGGCCGGCGCAAGGAGATTGCACCAATATGCCAATCCTTGATCTTTTCCGTCTCGACGGCAGGCTGGCCCTGGTCACCGGCTGCCGCCGCGGAATCGGATTCGCCATTGCCGAAGCGCTGGCCGAAGCCGGCGCCGATATTGCGGGAGTCAGCCGCTCGCTCGAAGACGGCGGCGGGGAGATCGGGGCGCGGGTGCGCGCTCTCGGAAGGAGGTTCTTTCCTTACCGCTGCGATCTGGCCGACCGCGCCGCGTTGAGCGAACTGCTGGCGCGGCTCGCCGCCGAGCTGCCTCCCGTCGACATTCTGGTCAACAACGCCGGCTCCATTCTGCGCGCGCCTGCCGTGGCCCATTCCGACGAAGCTTGGGACTCGATTCTCGCCACGAATCTCACTGCGCCTTGGAGGCTCGCCCGGGAAATCGGGCGCACGATGGTCGAGCGCCGTTCGGGCAAGATCCTCTTTATCGCCTCGCTGCTTTCCTTTCAGGGAGGCATACTGGTGCCCTCTTACGCCGCCAGCAAAGGGGGCGTCGCGCAACTGGTGAAGGCGCTGGCCAACGAATGGGCGCCTTTCGGCGTTTGCGTCAACGCGATTGCGCCCGGCTATATCGCCACCGACAACACGGCCGCTCTGCGGGAAGACCCCGCGCGCGGCCCCGCCATCCTGTCCCGCATCCCGGCAGGAAGGTGGGGCGAGCCTGCGGATCTGGCCGGGGCCGCTGTCTTCCTTGCCTCGCGCGCCTCCGATTATGTCCACGGCGCCATCGTCGTCGTCGACGGCGGGTGGCTGGGCCGCTGAGGGCGCGCGTTCGATATGATGCTTTCTCGCTGGTGGCGCGCTATGGCCAGGATCACACGCCGTCTTTTTGCGGGCGCCGCTGCCGCCGCGCCCGCCGCCCTTGCCCAGGTTCCGCCCATGAACCCTCTGCCGCGATGGCGCGGCTTCAACCTGCTCGACCTGTTTCAGGCTCTGCCGCTCAAACCGGAGGCCGCCCCGAAACCGGTGACCGAGGACGAACTGCGCTGGATCCGCGACTGGGGATTCAACTTCCTGCGCATCCCCATGGATTACTGGTTCTGGATCGATTCAGGCTGGAAAACCACGCGCCGTTTGCTGCCTGACGAGACGTTCCAGATCCGCGAGGCCGCGCTGGAACCTGTCGACCGCCTCGTTACTTTGGGCCAGAAATACGGCCTGCATATTTCCCTGAATTTCCACCGTGCTCCCGGCTACTGCATCAACAATCCTGAACGGGAGCCCTTCAGCCTCTGGTCGGACCCGCGCGCCGAGGAGGCGTTCGCCTATCACTGGACGTTCTTCGCGAGGCGCTACCGGGGCGTTCCGGATTACGCCCTCAGCTTCAACCTGCTCAACGAAGCCCCGGCGCCGCGCGAGGGCTACATGGACCGTGAGGACTACGTCCGCGTCATGCTGCGCGCCGTCAACGCCATCCGCTCCATCAGCCCCTCGCGCACGATTCTGATTGATGGCCTGCGTGTGGGCAACGAGGTCGTCTACGAGATGATCTGGACCGGCGTGGCCCAGTCCGTGCACGCCTACACGCCGGCGCGCGTCTCCCATTACCGCGCCTCCTGGGTGGACCGCAAGCTCGATTTCCCGGATCCCGACTGGCCGCTGCGCAAGGAGGACGGCACGGTCGAATTCGGCCGCGAGGATCTGGAGAAGCTTTACGCGCCCTGGGGGGAGCTCGTGCGGAAAGGGATCGGAGTGCATTGCGGCGAGGCGGGCTGCTACAACCGCACGCCGCACCGCGTGTTCCTGGCCTGGATGGAGGACGTGCTCGACATCCTCCAGGGCCACGGCATCGGCTGGGCGCTGTGGAACTTCCGCGGGCCCTTCGGGATGCTGGACAGCGGCCGCGCCGATGCCGATTATGCCGGCTGGCACGGCCACAAGCTCGACCGCAAGCTGCTGGAGCTGCTCCAGCGGTACTGAGCCGTTGGCGCCTTCGAGTGTAGCCTAACGCCCGAGGAAGATCTGCGCGGCGCAAGCCTTGCTTCCGAACGCGACGATCCCCACCCCGCTCCATTCGAAGGGCCCCTCGATGGCGCGCCGGTGGCCTTCGCTTGTGAGCCACGCCGCGACCGCCTTGTCCGCAACAAACGGCCCGTTCGCCAGCAGGAAGACGTTCTCCCCTGCCGTACGCGCCCCGGTGGCGCGGCGAAGGCGCGCCGCCCGCTGGGCGAACCCCGCATGCGGCGCGGACGACTTTTCTTCCAGCACGCGGCTGCAGTGCCGTCTTGCTTCGTGCGCGGCCGCTTCATTCCAGACGAGAGCGCCAAGACCCTCAGCCATGCGGTGACGGTTCACCTGTTCCAATACCTGTTGTTCGGCGCCGGCGAGCACCGCCATCGTCAAGAGACTCCACACAAGCATAGGTTTCCACTGGCCATTCACCGGTTCGCCCCGGTCAGGCGACAGCCCCCATCCGCCATCGGACGGAACCGTCAAGCACATGAGACGCTCATGGCTTTACTCCGGTTCCCGGAAGACCATTGCGCCCCCCATCTGGAGGGGTTTCCTGTGATCGTACGCCGCCTGCCTGCCGCTTCAGCCGACAGACACGCTCTCGGGCGGGATCCGGCCTATTCCAGCCGCTCCGGCTCCAGGCGGATGTTCTTCTCCCCTGCAGCCTTCTTCTCCGCGTAACGGCGCACCCAGTCCTGCCAGCGCTTGCCCGCTGCCATGTCGCGGCCGCTGAAGGCGATGCCGGCAATGTCCGAAAAGCGAAGCGAAAGCTTCTGCGAGCTGCCGGTGGGAATCAGGCGGATCACGCTCTCGTCCAGGCCCGCCCGTGCGCGGCGGTCGAAGAGATACCCTTCGACTCTTGCGCCGTTCTTCAACAGCAGCGTGACGTCGCCCCGGTAGTCGAAGGCCGCCTCGATGCCTTCGCGAAGATCCGCCTCGCTGTCCGCCATCCAGACCACGCCCTGCGCGGCGGAGCGCTCAACCGTGTTCATGAGATCCTCTCGCGGCTCGTGCCGCCGATCTGCACCAGCTCCCAGGGATGCGGCTGCGGCTCGAGCCGCTCGAGTTCTTCCGCGGCAGCCGGATCCTCGTACCTGGCGAACGTCGCCCGGATGGTTTCGAGGAAACCGCGCCAGCTGCGGAACGTATGGTGAACGGCGGTGGCTTCGTAGCCGCTGTGCATCATGCAGTTGGCGCATTTCGGGTTGCCGCTCTCGGGGCCGTACTGCGACCAGTCGGTCTCCTCGATCAGCTCGCGAAACGTTTCCGCGTAACCGTCTTGCTGCACATAGCAGGGGCGCTGCCAGCCGAACAGATTATAGGTCGGCATGCCCCAGGGCGTGCAGGTGAACTCCCGCAGCCCCATCAGAAATTCCATGAACAGCGGCGAGAGGTTGAACACCCATCGCTTTTTCCGGTTGGAAAGAATCAGCCGGAACAGCTTCTTCGTGCGCTCCCGGGCGAGCCATTGCTCCTGGTTCGGCGCCTTTTCATAGGCGTAGCCGGGCGACAGCATCATGCCTTCCACGCCAAGATCCATCATCTCGTCGAAGAAGGCGCGCACGCTGCGGGGATCGGCGCCGTCGAACAAAGTCGTGTTCGTGGTGACGCGGAAGCCGCGGCGCACGGCTTCACGCACCGCCTCGACGGCGATCTCGTAGCCGCCCTCGCGGCAAACCGAAAAATCGTGGTGCTCTTTCTGCCCGTCCAGGTGCACGGAAAACGAGAGGTATTTGCTCGGGCGGAACAGCGGGAGCTTCTCTTTCAGCAGCAGCGCGTTCGTGCAGAGGTAGACATACTTCTTGCGCGCCACCAGCCCTTCGACGATCTCTTGGATCTGCGGATGCAACAGCGGTTCGCCGCCGGGGATGCTGACGATGGGCGCGCCGCATTCCTCCACGGCGCGGAAGCACTCCTCGGGACTGAGCTGTTGCTTCAGGATATGGTGCGGATACTGGATCTTGCCGCAGCCGGCGCACGCCAGGTTGCAGCGAAAGAGCGGCTCGAGCATCAACACCAGCGGGTAGCGCTCGCGCCCGCGAAGCCTCTGCTTGAGGACATACGCGGCCACGGTCCACATCTGCGATATCGGGATGGCCATAGGCGGCAGCCGGGCCCCAGGAAGAACAAAGCCCTTGTCGATTTGTAGCATCCGGCGCGAGGCGGTGTCAAAGCTGGCCGCTTGCCTCCCCACGCGGCGCACCCCCCCGGCCAGGGCATTTCGAATGCCGCGGGCGGATCAAACGGTCCACTGAATCAGCCCCGGCCATTTGCGGGAGTGCGCCTCCCTCCGCCGGGGCAGGCGCCGCCCGAAGCTGCGGCGGGCGCCTCTCGCAAGCGACGCCCGCCATTGCCTTCATCCAGCCGGTTTCAGAGACACGTTTCAGAAGCCGCGGACCACGACGTTGGTCTTGCGTTTCACCGTGGCGCCGGTATACAGGTTGCGCAACGTGAGCAGCCCGTACACTTCATCGGTGCCCCAGTCTTCGTCCAGCAGGCTGACGCCGACCGTCACATCGAAGGTCGCTTTTTCCCCGGCCGTCGGCGTGGCATCCGGGAAAATCTTGCTCCCGTAGCTATAGAGGAAATCATCCGGGTTCAGCCACATCCCCAGGTCCTCGCCCCACAGCGAGCAGTGCAGCACGAACCGCAGCCCCTCCTTCAGCTCGTTCATCTCATAGGCGGTGAAAATTACCTCGCACGTGACGACGCACCGGGCGGTTTTCTTCGCCTGGTCGACGCTGATATTCAGTTTCGGATTCACCAAGGTTGCCATGTTTTTCCTCCTGAAGTGAGACACGGATCCGCCGTAGCGCCCGCCGGCCGCTTCAAGAGGCGAATGCGGAGCATGGGCGCGGCGAACTGCTCAGGGCGGAATCCGGGCCTCCGATGCGGGATCCAGCCTTGCCCCTCGCGGCCATCCCTGTTGCTACGCGGCCTGCACGAAATACCACGCGGGCCGAAATCCTTGCCTGTTGGTGTTATACGCGAAAAGCGCTATAATAAGCAAACAAATTAATTGCCTATTCGGAAATGGAACTTTGGTTTTTCTGGCTCGGGCGATTTCCCGGCTCCGGAATTCTCCGTCTGTTCTCCGGCGATTCAACGCGGAAAGCGCCGCTGTGAGCCGCACGCGCAGCGCAAGGAAGGAAGCGAAGGGCCCACGCAAGCCCCGGCCCTCCGGCGTCGTGACGGGGTGCGCGAAGCGTTGCGGCGCGGCAGGACGCGACGGAGCGGCGGGGCCAAGGGCCAGGCGCGGTTCAGGCGGAAGGCGCCGAGTGTTTCCGGCAGAGGGAGCGCAGTTGCGCCAGCAGGCGCGGAACAGCCGTGGGAGCCGGCTCCTTGGCCTCGTATTCGAGCGACAGGTATCCCTTGTATCCGCCGCTGGCGACGAGTTGGACCACGCGGTCCCAGTCCTGCGGTCCGCGCTTGCCGTCTTCATGCACCATCTCGGACTTCACCTGCACGTTGACGGCGTGAGGGAGGCACATCTCCATCTGACGGTAGGGGGCCTCGGTGAAATTCCCGGTGTCGAGATTGATGCCGACCCACGGGGAGCCCGTCTTGCGGACGATTTCAAGAATGCGATCCGCGCGCGTGGTGATGCCGCCGTGGTTTTCGAGACCGAGGATCACGCCCTGCGAGCCAGCGTATTCGGCTCCCCGCTGAAGGCACTCCACCACCCAGGGGACAGCCTGCTCCTCGGCGATGCCGCCGCGCAGGTAGCCTCCGAACACGCGAATGTGCCCGGCACCGAGCGCCGAGGCGACGTCCACCCAGCGGCGAATGTTGTCCACCTCCGCATCGCGGTCCTTCGGTTCGGCGCGGGTCAGTTCCGTGCGGACGGCGATCGAGTAAATCTGAATGCCGCAACGGTAGGCCAGCCGCCGCAAAGAGTGCAGCCACTGGCGCTCCGTGGAGGGGACCCAATAGACGGTCATGTCCAGCCCGTCGATGTCCCATTCCACGCAGGAACGCACCAGGTCCTCGTAGGTCATCGTCTTCTTCTGCAATTCCTGGCGGAAGGAATAGGCGCAAAGCGCGGGCTTGAGGCGCGCCCGCTTCGGAAGCGAGTCCGGGGGCTGGGCGGAAGCAAACGTGGCGGGTGCAGCCACGGAGGCGGCAAGGAAGGAACGGCGGTTCATGGCTTCGATGCTATCGCAAGCGGAGAACGGCCGCGGAACGTGGGCGGGGCGGGGAATCCGACCAGCTCGGCGATCATCGGGGCAATGTCGATGATGCGGAATCCGGGCCACAAGACGCCACGGGGGATGCGCGGTCCAGCGGCGATGCAGATGGCCTGCATGTCGCGGCGCGTGGGGAGGAAGCCGTGCATGCCGCGCGGGCGCACGTCTGAAACCAGCGCTTCGGAAGGGCGGGATGAGGCGCCGTAGCCGGGCGCGAAGTCGAAATACAGATCGCCGCCCGCGGGTCCGCCGATGCCGAGCCGCTCGCCCTCCTTTTCCGGCGTGAAGAACGAGACGATGCCGGGCGCCGAGGCCAGCGCCCGGCGCGCCTGTTCGATCACGGCGCCGCGCTCGCCGGGCGACACCTGTCCCTGCTTCCAGTCTGTCGTGTTGACCAGGATCGAATTATAGAGGTACACGGCCTCGGTATCGAGTTCCGCCTGCCCGAGCACGGCGGGCACGGCGACGAGGCGGGAAACGGGCGCCATGCCGTGATCGGACACCCACAGCAGGTGGTCCTTGTTCCTGTCGCCGGCCAGGCGCGCGAATTCCGCGGCGCCGCGGTCAATGGCGATATACGCCCAGCGGCGCCAGCGCCGCGCCTGATCGTCGCCGGCGCGAGCCGCGGGCAGCCACATATGGTCGATCTCGTCCGGGAACGGCAGGTAGCTCTGCATCAGGCGGGGGCGGAACTTACGCTCGAGCCACGCGGCATGCCGCGTCATCTGGCGAATCACCAGCTCCATCGCCTCCAGGTATTCGACCGGCGAGATCAGCCCCTTGTCGAGCAGCGCCGTGGGGCCGTTGCCCAGGAAGCCGCCCGCCTCGCGGTAGATCTTCTCCAGCGGCACAGACGAGCCGAGTTCGTGCCACGGCGTCACATACAGCCGGAAGCCGCTCTCGCCAAGCTCGAACAGGCGGAGATAGAGAGCGGCGGGCACGGGTCCGTCGAGCATCAGCGCCTGGCTGAACCGGCGCGCCAGCGGGCGGCGGCGCGGCGGTTCGCTCTCGGCAGGCGCGTAGGGCACCGTGACCGCCTGTCTGCCGGATGTGAGCGAGACGCGGACGGACTTCTTTCCGGCGACGACGCGGAATGAAGCCGGGCCGTGCTCGAAGAGGAAAGATCCGTCGGGCAGCCGCTTGCCCGATTGCGGCGTCCACAGCGCGTGCGGCGCCAGCAGGCGCGTCTGGTAGCCGTTGACGACCACCGCGCCGGGAGCGGAGTTGAAGCGCGTGAGCGGGTAGCCCTGGGTGGGCTGGTGCGCCACTGACGGGATGCCGGCGCGGGCAGCCGCCACCCAGAAGGTTTCGGCGGCGAGTTGTTCGGCGCGGAAGCCGTTGCCGCGCTCCAGAGCCGTGTGTTCAGCCCGCGGCAGAACCGGCGGCGAGTTGGCCGTGATGTGGTTCACGTCCCCGTAGCAGCCTGTCCACAACGCCGCGTGGGAGTTGGCCGTGGTGGAGGGGAAGGCGGGCTGGACTCCGCGGGAGGCGGCGCCGCGGCGGGCGGTGTCCTTGAGGACCGTCAGTTCCTCCGCAACAGGATCGTCAAAGAATGTTTCCGCACCCAGGCCATCGAAGGAGACGATTACCAGGCGCTGCGCGCCGAGCGGCAGCGCCCACAGGAGCGCAAGAGCCGGAATCAGCCGGCGCCGTGTTGTCTGAACCATGCAAGCATCCGTTTCCAGCCGTCCTCGGCGGCGTCCTTTCGGTAGCTGGGCCGGTAGTCAGCGTGGAAGCCGTGAGGGGCTGCGGGGTAGACGACGATTTCACCGGGTTTGCCGGCCTGTTTCAGCGCGGCGCGCATGCGCTCGACGTGCTCGACGGGAATTCCCTGGTCGGCTTCGCCGTAAAGGCCGAGCACCGGCGCCTTCAGATCCGCCACGACGTCGATGGGCGCCTTGGGCTGGAGTTCGGAGGGTTGCCGCGGAACCAGCTGCCCGTACCAGGCCACGCCGGCCTTCACCATGGGCTGGTGCGCTGCGTACAGCCATACTATGCGCCCTCCCCAGCAGAACCCGGTGATGGCCAGCTTCTCCGCGCTGCCGCCGTTCCGGGACGCCCAGCGGGCGGCGGCGTCCAGGTCCGCCAGCACCTGCGCATCCGGCACCTGTCCCACGACTTTCCGGATGTCCTCGAAGCTCTGAAGGTTGTCCACGCGGCCCTGCCGCGCGTAAAGGTCGGGCGCCACCGCCAGATAGCCGGCCTTGGCAAAGCGCCGGCATACGTCCTTGATGTACTCATGCACGCCGAAGATCTCATGCACGACCAGCGCCACCGGAAAGTTCGAACCGCGGGCGGGCATGGCGCGGTAGGCGGGCATCAGCCCGCCCTCGGCGGGGATCTTCACCTCGTCTGCCTCCAGCCCTTCCGTGCCGGTCGTGATCGTCTGCGCCGAGACCGGCTGCACAGCAAGCGCGAAGCCCGCCGTGAGGCTGGTGACAATGAAACCGCGCCGCGGGCTGGGTTCGGGATCGGGAAACAGGCTCTTTTCGTGGTCTCTCAGGTTCTGGTCGGACATGGCCCCTCTGTCACTTTGAAATCCCCCTGATTCTAACAGGCAGCCGGATGGTGGTGGCGGGTCAGGTCGTCTGCTCGAGTTCGAGCGAGACCTGCTCCCATTCGGCCAGAGTCTGATCGAGCTCGCGCCGCCGTGCTTCCAGAAGCTCCATACGGCGGCGGTGCTCCTCGGCGTTCACGAAACTCAGCAGCGATTGCTCAATGGCGGCAATCTCCCCCTCGAGCTTCGCCGCCTGCTCTTCCAGTTCGGCGGCATGCTGTTCGAGCTGCCGGACCTTCATCGGATTCAGCCGGCGCGGGCGCGCGGGAGGTTCGGGCGCGACGGCAGCGGTTTCCGGAGCTGCGTTCGGAGTCTCGCGCGCGGAGACCGGCGTCGCCATCGGCGATGCATGCGCAGGTGAGGCGCCTCCCTGTTTGCGATACAGGTAGTCTTCGTAATTGCCCGGATAGACGTTCACGCGCCCGCCCTCGATTTCAAAGACCCGCGTGGCGAGCTGGTCGATGAAATAACGGTCGTGGGAGACGAAGACCAGCGTGCCGGAATACGCCCGCAGCGCCTCCAGCAGCACGTCCTTGGCGCGCAGGTCGAGGTGGTTGGTGGGTTCGTCGAGCAGCATGAAGTTGGCCGGGTTCAGCAGCATGCGCGCCAGCGCGTAACGGTTGCGCTCGCCGCCGCTCAGCACGCGCACGCTCTTGAAGACGTCGTCCTCGGTGAACAGAAAGCAGCCAAGCAGCGTGCGCAGCCCGGTGACCGTCTTGCCGTTGGCGACGCTCATCAGGTCGTCCAGCAGGCGGGCGTCCGGATCGAGCGCCTTGTACTGATCCTGGGCGAAGTACTCCGGCTGCACGTTGTGACCGAGGCGGTAGTCGCCCGATGTGAGCGGCTCCGCGCCAGCAAGCATGCGGATCAGCGTCGACTTGCCCGCGCCGTTGACGCCCACCAGAGCGATGCGCTCGCCGCGCTCGATGACGAAGTTCACATCGCGCAGCACCACTCGCGACCCGTAAGCCTTGGTCACGCTGACAAACTCGGCGACGATGCGCCCGGAGGGCTTGGGCTGTGGGAAGGAGAAGTGGATGGTCTGTTCCTCGGGCGGGATCTCGATGCGCTCGATCTTCTCGAGTTCCTTGATCCGCGACTGCACCTGCTTCGCCTTGGTCGCCTTGTAGCGGAACCGGTTGATGAACGCCTCCAGATGCTGGATGCGCTCCTGCTGGTTCCGCCAGGCAGCCAGCAACTGCTGGCGCCGCTCTTCCTTCTGCTTCAGGTAGGCTTCATAGCCGCCCGTGTAGAAGTGCAGCGACCTGTTCCAGAGTTCGGCGATCCGGCGCACCGTAACGTCCAGGAAATACCGGTCGTGCGAGATGAGGACGAAGGCATAGGGGTAGGTGCCCAGGTAGTCTTCGAGCCAGTTGCGCGCCTCGAGATCGAGGTGGTTGGTGGGCTCGTCAAGCAGGAGCAGGTTGGGTTGCTCGAGCAAGAGCTTTGCCAGCGCGATGCGCATCTGCCAGCCGCCAGAGAAGTGCTCGGTGCGGCGAGTCCAGTCCTCTTTCGGGAAGCCGAGGCCGGTGAGAACCATGCCCACCTTCGCCTCGAGCGCGTAGCCATCCATGTTGCGGAAGTGCGCCTCGAGCCAGGAGTAGCGGCTGGAGGCTGCCTGATATTCGGGGTCGTCCGGCGGAAGCGCGGAGAGCCGCTCGAGCGTGCGTTCCATCTCCCGCTCCATCTCGCGGAGACGGTCGAAGACGGAGAGGCACTCCTCGAAGACGGTGCGCCCGGAAAGCTGGAGTCCGTCCTGCGGGAGGTAGCCGGCGGTGATCCCTTTCTGGACGATAAATTCGCCGGAGTCCAAGGTGTCCAGTCCGGCGAGGATCCGCATCAGGGTGGTCTTGCCGGAGCCGTTGGCGCCGACGAGCCCCACGCGGTCCTGCGGCGTGATGAGCCATTGGACATCCTCGAACAGGACTTTCGGACCGAAGCGCTTGCCGGCGCGGACGAGGCTGATCATGGCTGGACATGTCCGGGGCGGTGGCGGAGAATGCGCCCTCCGCGCGCCTCAGTGAGCGCTCCGCCGTCGACCATGACGACGCCGTTGACGAGCACGAAATCGAAGCCCTCGCTGTATTGATGCGGCTGCGTGTAGGTGGCCTTGTCCTCGACGCGCGCCGGATCGAAAACGACGAGATCCGCGGCGAAGCCCTCCCGCACGAGACCCCGGTCGCGGAAGCCGAAAGTGCGCGCGGGGAGCGACGTCATGCGGCGGATGGCATCCTCCAGCGTGAGCACGCCCCGCTTGCGGACATACTCGGCCAGAACGCGCGCGTTGGTTCCATAGGAGCGCGGATGAGGCATGCCTTCGCCGAAGACGCGCACGCCGCCGTCGCTGGCGATGGCCGTGTTCGGGTAGCGGAGGATGCGCTCGATGTCGATGTCGCTCATCGAGTGGTAGATCATCTGCGCGCCGCCGTTCAGCAGGATGTGGAAGATGGTCTCGATCTGGTTATCGAGCGAAGGCTCGAGACCGCGCAGGCGGGTGACATCTACCAGGTTTTTCCCTTCCCAGGAGTGATCTTTCTCGAACCAGGCGACGATGGCGTAGGAGTAGTCGGGGTGGCCGAGGCTCTCGAGCCGCTGGCGCATTTCGGCGGCGATGCGGGAGCGGGTTTCGGGATTCGACAAACGCTCGCGCAGGGCGTCCGTGCCGCCGGCGAGCGCCCACGCGGGCAGCGTAATGCCGAGATTGGTGGAGGAGTGATCGTAAGGATACTGATCGACGACGACGTCGACGCCGCGGCGGCGGTAGTCCTCCACCAGGGCGATGGACTTCTCGCTGAAGCCCCAGATGCGGGGCGTGTCGATCTTGAAGTGCGAGATCTGGACGGGCATGCCGGCTTGCTCGCCGACGCGCGCGGCTTCGTGGATGGCTTCCAGAATCTGCGCGCCCTCGTCGCGCATATGGGACGCGTACACGCCTTCGTAGGCCGCCGCGGACTTGGCCAGCTCCACCACCTCCTCCGTGGGCGCGTACGCGCCGGGGATGTAGATGAGGCCGGTGGAAAAGCCTGCCGCGCCCTGCGCCATGGCGGTGTGAACGAGCTCCTTCATTCGGGCGAGCTCTTCCGGCGTGGCGTGGCGGTTCTCCGTACCCATCACCTGCCGGCGCACAGTGTTGTGGCCGATGAGGGTGGCGACGTTGACGCCGGTGCCGAGCTCTTCGAGGCGCGCGAACCAGCGCGCTACATCAGCGGTGGAGCCCCCGCAGTTGCCGGTGACGATGGTGGTGACGCCGTCGAGCAGGTAGTTGTCCGCGCGCGGGACCTTTTCGATGGCGCCTTCGACGTGGGTGTGGACGTCGATAAAGCCGGGGGCGAGGACGCGGCCTGCAGCGTCGATGACGCGCCTGGCGGAAGCGCCCTCCAGCCGTCCGATGGCGGCGATGCGGCCGTTCTGGATGGCCACGCTCGAGTGAAACCACGGGTTGCCCGTGCCGTCGATGACGCGGGCGTTGCGGATCAGGATGTCGTACTGGGCGAGGGCGGGAAACGCGGCGAGCGCAAAGAGGAGCGCGAGCCTCATTTCTGGAGCGTACCGCAGAAGAAGTCGAGCGCGCGGGCGATGAAGGCGCGCATCTCGGCGCGCTTGACCACGGCGTCGAGGAAGCCGTGCTGGAGGACGAATTCCGCCCGCTGGAAGCCTTCCGGCAGCTTCTGGCGGATGGTCTGCTCGATGACGCGCGGACCGGCGAAGCCGATCAGTGCGCCCGGCTCGGCGATGTTCAGGTCGCCGAGCATGGCGAAGCTGGCGGTGACCCCGCCGGTGGTCGGATCAGTGAGCACGCTGATAAAGGGAACGCGAGCTTCGTCGAGCCGCATCAGCATGGCGCTGATCTTGCCGAGCTGCATGAGGCTCACGGCGCCTTCCTGCATGCGCGCGCCGCCCGAGGCGGAGACGATGATGAGCGGATCGCGCGTCCGGATGGCGCGCTCGATGGCGCGGGTGATCACCTCGCCCACCACGGCGCCCATGGAGCCGCCGATGAACTTCAGTTCGAGCGAGCAGGCGTGCACGGTGCGTCCCCCGAGCCTGCCCGTGACGGAGACGATGGCGTCGCGCAAGCCCAATTCGCGCTGCATGGAGGCGAGGCGCTCCTTGTAAGGCCTGGAGTCGACGAACTCGAGCGGATCGGTGGAGACCAAATTCGCGTCGTGCTCTTCCCACGGCGGCTCCGCGTCGAGCAGGTACTGGAGGCGCGTGCGGGCGTCGATGCGGAAGTGGTAGCCGCACTTGGGACAGCAATGCAGGTTGTCCTCGATCTCCTTGCGCCAGACGATCTGGCGGCAGGAGTCGCACTTGACCCACAGGCCTTCGGTGCGGACATGCCGCCCCTCCCCGGAGGCCTTCTCGATTTTCTTCGCCTTGAACCAGTCCATGTCAGGCCCTTGCGGCCACCTCTCACCGTAACAGGATTGCGGCGATGGACTCAAGGGCGGCGGCGGGCGATACTGTGGGCGTGAAGCTGTGGCTGCTGTACGTGGGCAAGGCGCGGGACGCTCACGCGAATGCTCTGGCGCGGGAGTACATGAAGCGCAGCTCGCGGTACATGCAGTGCGAGATGAGCGAGATCGATCCGCGCCGCTACGACCCGTTTGTCCGGCACGCCGCGGCTCGCAAGGTGTTGCTGGATCCGGCGGGCCGCGAGATGGATTCGCGCGAAGTGGCGGCTCTGGTGGGAGCGGCGGAGAGGGACGCGCGCGACCTCGTGTTCGTGGTCGGCGGGCATGACGGACACCCGGAAGAGTGGAAGAAGAGGGCGGACCTTTTGCTTTCGCTATCGCGGCTGACGATGCCGCACGAACTGGCGCGGGCGGTGCTGGCAGAGCAGATCTACCGGGCGTTGACGATGTTGCGCGGGCACCCGTATCCGCGCTGACGGCTTCGTCATGCGCCGGAGCGGGAGGCCAGCCGCAGAATGTGGTCCGCTGCCGAGACGCCGCGGTAGAGCGCTTCCTCGAACAGAGACAGGCCGCTCAGGTCGCTGTTGGCGAAGACGAGCGAGCCCGCATGGCGCGCGCGCCGGGCGCGCTCGGGATGGAAGATCGTGCCCGGCGCGGGGCGGGGCATGGCGTGGCCGATGCGGAAGATATCCAGGCGCCGGACGCAGCGGCGGATGTCGGGATGGGCGCTCTCGAGGTCCGAGAGCACGATCTCCTTCCAGTACGCGTAGTCGCCGCCGAGCAGCAGGCGCCGCTGGTCGGCGGCGCGCCCGGAGGCCAGGGCCATGTACCAGGTCCAGACGGTTTCCGGCTGAAATGTTCTGACGCTCTGGTGCGTGGCGATGACGTATCCGAGCGAGGGTGAGCCGTAGACGACGTTGTCCCAGGCGTAGTCCATGCCCCGGTTTTCCGGCCAGCGGTGCAGCGTGAGGTTGGCTACCACCCATGGCGCATAGGCGAAGGGCCAGCGCGGCGGGGGCGGGTCGAGAATCCAGGAGGCGAGCCAAGCCGGCGCGGCGAAGATGACGAAAGCGGCTTCGTACCGGGTGTCGCCGGCGATCACCTGCCAGCGCGGGCCCGCGCGCGTGACGGATCGCACCATGGCGCCCGTTCGGATGCGCGGGCCGGCGCGCTCCATGAGCCGCTGCACCAGCCAGCCGTTTCCCTCGGGCCACGTCAACGGGCCGAGCTCGTGCGGCTCGCGCGCGGCGAAGTAGTGCAGTCCCGCCCACGCGGAAATGCCGTCGAGGGCCGTGCCGTAATCGTCGCGCGTCGAGTAGTCGAGATACCAGCGCAGGTAGGGGGATGTGAAGCCGCGCTGATCGAGCCAATGGCTGAAGCTCGGCTGATCCAGTGCGCGAACGGCCGGCGACGATCGCGCCAGCCCCTCTTCCATAGGGATGCGGAAGGCGCCGGTTTGGCGGAGCTCGCCGATGATCTCATGAAACCGGCTGTACTGCCGGGCATCTTCAGGCGTGAGGCCAACGGCGGGCTCGATCCCCTCCTGCCAGCGGCCGTGAAGGAAGAGCCGCTCACGGGGCTCGTGGCAGAGGTGGCGCTCGTTCCAGGTTTCCCCATCCAGCAGCCCGAACTCGCGGCAGAGCTCGCGGGTCAGGGCTTGGCGCGGGTCCGGCACCGGCAGATAGTGTGCGGCCCATGGAAAGGCGGAGACGCCGTTGCGGCTCCAGCGCGCGTTGCCTCCCGGCTGGCGCTCCATTTCGAGGAGCAGGAAGTCGCGGTATCCGCGCCTTTGCAGGCGCCATGCGGCGCAGAGCCCTGCGGCGCCGGCGCCGATGATGAGCGTTTCGATCCGCTCTGTGCGGCGCGGAACGGCGAAGCGGGCGTGGTCGCGAAGGCGGTGGCCGAGATCAGGTCCTTCGGTTTCAGACTCGAAGACGAAGCCGCCCTCGATGCGCGGCTCGGACTTCGGGAGAAGCCCCACTACAGCGGCGGCGAGGTCTCGGCGGCGGATCATCGCAGGATTTCGCGCCATTCGCGGTCGTAGGTGCGGACGAGAACCTGGTCGAAGAGGCGGTTGGGCTCGGCGGGCACAGGGGCGAGATCAGGCGGGAACTCGAACAGGGCGCGGATGTTGGAGGGAGTCAGAAAACGCAAGCCCGAGGGGAGGCGCTCCGGCGGGCGCCACTCGCTGTGGGTGGCGAGTACGTAGCCCCACTCCCCGAAGGAAGGCACATAGGCGTGATACGGATAGGTGCGGAAGCCGGCTGCCTTGAGCGTTTCGTGGATGCACCAGAAGGACTGGCGGGCGAACATGGGCGAGGTGGACTGCACGACGGCGGCGCCCCCGGCGGCCAAGGATCGCTTCAGCAGGCGGTAGAAGGCGGTGGTGTAGAGCTTGCCGAGCGAGTAGTTGTTGGGATCGGGGAAGTCGGCGGCGATGAAGTCGAAGGACTCGCGCGAAGATTCAAGCCACGGGAACGCGTCGGCGTTGACGATGCGCACGCGCGGATCCTTCAGCGCGTTGCCGTTCAGTCCAGCCAACAGCGGATGCGTGGAGAACAGGCGCGTCATCTCGGGATCGAGATCGACCAGCGTGATGGACTCGATGGAAGGGTAGCGAAGAATCTCGCGCACGGCGAGCCCATCGCCGCCGCCAAGAACGAGGGCGCGGCGGGGAGCAGCGATGGAGGCGAGACCGGGATGGACGAGGGCCTCGTGGTACCTGTACTCGTCGCGCGAGGAGAACTGGAGGTGTCCGCTGAGGTAGAGGCGGATGTCGTCCTTCCAGCGGGTGACGGCGATCCGCTGGTAGGGGGTAGAGCGCGCGAGGATTACTTCATCGGCGTACAGGGCGGCGTCGGCTGTGTCGGTGATGCGGTCGCCAAGGGCAAGCCCCGCGCCGAGCAGGACGACCACCGCAGCGGCGGCTGCGCGCTGTACGAGCGGCTGCGGCAGGTGATGCCGGAAGATCCAGGTAGACCACAGCGCCACCAGGGCGTTGATCAGGCCGAAGAGCATGGCGCCGCGGACCAGCCCCAGCCTCGGCACGAGGAACAAGGGGAACAGGAGCGACGCGCCGAGCGCGCCGAGGTAGTCGAAGGTGAGCACGTTGGCCACCAGTTCGCGCAGCTGGTAGCGCTCGCGCAGGATGCGCATGAGCAGCGGGATCTCCAGCCCCACCAGAACGCCGATGGCGAGCACAACTGCGTACAGCAGGAAACGGAAGCCCTGCGACCAGGCGAAGGCGAAGAACAGCAGCGTCGAGGAGAACCCGCCGAGCAGCCCGACCATCAGCTCGATGGAAATGAACCGGGCCACCAGCGACCGCGTCAGGTACCGCGACAACCATGAGCCCACGCCCATGGCGAACAGGTAAGCGCCGATGACGGTGGAGAACTGAAGGATGCTGTCGCCGAGCAGATAGCTGGCGGCGGCGCCGGCGATGAGCTCGTAGACGAGGCCGCAGGCGGCGATCAGGAAGACGGACAGGAACAGGACGAACGCCATCGGCGTGCGGGCGGCGCTAGTGGACCGCGGCGGCGACGATGATGGCGATGCCGAGCGCCATGAATCCGGCGAAGATCGCCAGCGCGGTGTTGTGTTTCTCGATGATCTCCTTCCACAGATCGTAGGGCGTGATCTTGTCCCAAAGCATGAAGGAGACGACGAGGATTACGACGCCCAGTATGGCGAAGACCAGGGCGTTGAGCAGAGCCTCGAAGTGGACGATGGAAGTGTTCATGGGTCATTTCCCTCCAAACCAGCGGGGCAGCCAGGAATAGTGCGAGCGGTACACGCCCGGGTTTTCCCGGATCGACTTGGGCACGTTCTTGATCTCGGTGGCAGAGGTGGAGAACCAGCCCATGCGCCCGGCGCCGAAGCCGGAGCCGAGCACGAGCAGGCCATAAAGAAGGTAAGGCAGAGAGAGCTTCATTCGTCATCGTCCTCCGAAGACGAGCCGAGAGCGACGCCATAGTCGCTTTCGGACCAGCGTGAGGTTTCGAACCCGATGGCGCGGACGGAATGCCGGATGGGCGCGATCAACAGCAGCGGCAAGACCAGCAGCAGGACCCAGAGGCGGGGCACGTCGTTCTTCACGATGATCTCGTAATTCATGCTCATGCCGGCTGAAGAGCGGGCAGAGGCCTGGGAATCCATCTCCGGTTCGATGCGCAGATAGTACGTCCCGGCGGGCACGCGCGCCAGCAGAGCGGAGTCCTTCCGGCTGCCTTCGCTCCAGGAGCCGTCGGAGTCGCGCCCGTGGTAATAACTGATCTCGCGTCCGAAGTCGAAGCCTTGCGCGCCGTCCTCGCGCAAGAGGGCCAGGTTGAAATACGCCCAGTTGTTGTCCAGATCGGTGCGGATCTCGACCTCGACATTCCCCGTGCGAGGGATCTCGAACGTCTCCGTGACGAAAGATGTCTCGCCCGGCGAGCCGGACACGAACCGGAAGTTGCGGCGGAAGACCTCCCGGTTGCCTGCCGTGGCGACAGTGGCGGCGAGCAGCAGACTCCAAAGGATCAACAGAACGACGAAAGTCCGCCACGATCTCCGGGTCTTCTCCACGTGCGGGTTTGGCTGGTTCAGATAGACGCTGTGCGCCGCCGGCGGCGCGCCCTTCAGGCCGAACGCCTTCCAGACCTCTTCGCCCTTGAAGTACACGCCTTGCGACCAATTGATCTCCTTCGCGTCGCGCTCGCTGGACAGCACGTAAGGCGGCGAGACATAGTCGCTGGCTTCCACTCTTTCACCGACGCGTACAGCCCACGGAAACTCGCCCATCACGAACGTGGTCTCCGCCTCAGCCGTCTGAAAGTGCGAGTACACGCGCCCCTCGAAGGAGACGGCCTTGCGTCCTTTCCAGACGGCGGGCTGAGGCAGCGCGCGCAGCGTCTGGACGAAGTTCCAGTGGCCGTCGTAGAAGGTGAGGTAGCGGAAGCCGGCGTAGGGATTGAAGAGAAGATATTCGTGCCAGCTGTAGGGAAGCCCGTCGACGTAGATGGTGCGGACCTGGAAGCCGATGGCCTCCCACGTCTTGCCCTGGAGCTTCCCGCGCGAGCCCAGCGGCAGCACCGGGCGCTCGCGCTGGACGTGATCGAAATGCTGGAGGATCCGCAGCGACGGCGTGGAGGTGTCGATTACCGTCAGGCACTGGACGCAGACGGCGCTGCGCGTGTGGGCGAAGCCGTGCAGTTCGATCCTTCCGCCGCAATTCGGGCAGGGGATGGGCGCGGGCGCGGGAACGCGGTTCTGCGTCACCATCCTTCAAACTCCCTGAGGTTGGACAGGCGCAGTTCGTCAAAACTGACAAAGCGCCCGGCAAAAAGCAGCGGGGGCGTCCCGGAATAGTCGATGGTGGCGAAACGCGCGTCGGATGTGCGCAGGTCGGCGGTGAGGAACTCGGAGCGGTCCGTGGTCGTGAAGGGCAGTTCCCCTTCGAACCCGATGTAGCGGACCGGCGTGAGGTGGGTGATGTGGAAGGGCACGCCGGAGATCCGGAGCATCTGACCCGGGCGGATCTGCTCCGGGTGTGGCAACGGCCCGGGCGGGGCTGCCAGGAAGCTGACCGCGTATTCGGCTTGCGCATCGGACAGCCAGCCGCTGGACTGATCGCTGAACAGGATGTGCCACTCGTTCCAGCCGCCCTGCTCCCACTCGTAGCGGATGCGTCCGATCACGGTGAAGCGGCGGTTGTCGTAAATGCCCTCGGTGAACAGCTGGATGGGGCTCGCGTCCGGCGGCAGGTCGGCGACGATGCCCACCTTCTCCAGATCCACGTCATGGCGGACGAGGATCGAGTGGCAATACGGGCAGGCGGTCTGCACGGCGCTTGACCAGGCGAACTGCACAGGCGCGCCGCAGGAAGGGCAGTTCGCCGCGCGTCTCACGGCAGGCTCCTTTCCAGCAGCCGGACCTGCACCGTCTGCGCGCCGAAGCGGCTGCGGAGTTCGCCCTCGAAGTCCCATGCGGGGCGGGGGCGGCAGCAATACAGGTTCAACGCGAGGAAGCCGTGCTCGGGCCAGGTGTGGATCGTGAGGTGGGACTCGGAAAGGAGGATTACTCCGGTCACGCCACCGCCTCCGGGGAAGCGCCGCCAGACGGCCGGCGCGACGGGGTGCAGATCGAGTCCCTCGACCAGGGATGCGAAGAGGGACTCGAGCGCGTCCTGTGAAGACAACGCTTCCGCACGGCATCCGCCGGCATCGACCACCCACTCACAGCCGGGCGTCATGGCGCTCTCAAGTCCCTTCGGGATCAGGCCTGGGGTTTGCCACACTCCGGGCAGAACTTGGCGGCGCGCGGGATCTGCTGCCCGCACTCCATGCAGAATTTCAGCGCTCCAGCAGCGGCGGCAGCGCCGGCAGCCGCGCCTGCAGCCACGGGGGCGGCGGGCGGCGCAGCCGGCGGAGCCCCGGGCGGCGGTTGAGGCGCGGCAGGCGGCGGCGCCTGCGGAGGCTGCTGCGCCTGCGGATTCAGCGACTGCGCGAAGACCTGCCCAAGTCCGACGCCCGCGCCGAGTCCGACGCCGAGCCCGGCAAGCCCGCCGCCTCCCTCATTGGCGGCGGCGATGGGCAGCGACTGGGCGGCCTGGAACTGCGTGTACTGCTGCATGTTGCCGATCATGTTCATGCCCACGCGCGTGTCGAGGAACTTCTGGAGCTCTTCCGGCAGCGACAGGTTCTCGACAGCGAACTGATCGAGAGCCACACCGAGTTCGGCGAACACGGGCGTCACAGTGGCCTTGATGCGCTCGCCCACCTCGAGGTAGTTGGCGGCCATGTCGAGGAAGGGCAAGCCGCTTTCGGCGAAGGCGTCGGAGATGTGGGAGACAATGATCTGGCGCAACTGAGGCTCGACTTCCGCCAGCGTGTATCGCTCGCCGAAGCCGCTCACTTTGGTGAGGAACAGCTTGGGGTTCTCGACGTGCCAGGAGTAGACGCCATAGCCGCGGAGGCGGATGGCCCCGAAGTCCTTGTCGCGGATCGTGACCGGCTGGGCGGTACCCCACCGCTGGCCGATCTGCTGCCGGGTGCTGAAGAAGTAGACGTCGCTCTTGAACGGGGACTGGAAGAGCTTGTCCCAGTTCATGAGGTTGGTCAGAACGGGCAGTGTCTGGGTGTTGAGCGTGTAAAGCCCGGGGCCGAAGATATCGGCGCAACGGCCTTCGTTGACGAACATCGCCGCCTGGGATTCGCGGACGGTGAGTTTGGCGCCGTTCTGGATCTCCATGTCCTGCATGGGATACCGGTAGGTGAGGACGCCCTCCTCCTGATCCGTCCACTGAATGACGTCGATGAACTGCTTCTTGATGAACGAGCGAATCTGGTCGCCCAGGGCCATGGGAACCTCCGTTCGCCCCAGTATACGGGATCCTTGGCTTGAGTGTTCCGCAAATCGGAACGGGTGTGCGATGATCGAGGCGATGCGCCAGGTGATCACGGAGCGGGACGTTCCCCTGCAGGGGGCGTTCCGCGTGGAGAGGGGCGCGCTGTGGACTCCCTCTGCGCGCGACCTGGCGCGGGAGCGGGGCATTGAAGTGATCGAGATGGCGCCGGAGGAGATGGCGGCGCTCGCCGAGCCTGAGCGGACCATCGCCGTGGGCGCGGATCACGGCGGCTTTGCAATGAAGGAGCGCCTGAAGCCGCTGCTGGAGGAACTGGGCTGGCGGGTGGAAGACGTGGGAGTTTTTGAGGAAAAGGCGGCTGACTATCCCGACATTGCGCACGAGGCGGCGCTGCGGGTGGCGGAGAGGCGGGCGGCGCTGGGAATCCTTGTGGACGGGGCGGGAATCGGCAGCGCCATGGCGGCGAACAAGGTTCCGGGGATTCGCGCAGCGCTGTGCTATGATAGGGCTTCCGCGCGGAACAGCCGCGAGCACAACCACGCCAACGTGCTCACTCTGGGCGGCCGGATGCTCACCTGGAGCCAGGCGGAGGAGATTGTGCGCACGTGGCTTGCCACGCCGTGCGGAGGCGGCCGGCACGCCGCCCGCGCCGCGAAAATTACGGAAATCGAACGGCGGTATTCATCGTGGAACCCGCGGAAATCGGAAGAATAGCGGCGGAAATTGCCGAGCAACTGATTGCGGGATCCGGCGAAACGCGCGGGCGTGAGGGGCTGAACCATTCTCCCGAGGTGTGCCCGGGCTGCGTACAGCGGTGCGCGCAGATGTGCTCGCTGAAGACGAAGGCCATCGTCGAGGCGGGCGCAGACCGGGTATCGGCCAGCGAGCGGCTGACAAAAGTGGATCCGGCGCTGGCACGGCTGATCGACCACACGATCCTGAAGCCGGAAGCGACGGCGGAGGACGTCCGCAAGGTGTGCCGCGAGGCGCGCGGTTACGGGTTCGCCAGCGTGTGCGTGAACCCCTGCTGGGTGCCGCTGGCGGCGAAGGAACTGCAAGGCTCGGATGTGAAGGTATGCACCGTGGTGGGCTTCCCGTTAGGCGCCACATCGACGGCGGCGAAGGTGTGCGAGGCGGAACTGGCGCTGCGCGACGGAGCGCAGGAGATCGACATGGTGATGAATGTCGGGGCGCTGAAGGGAGGCGACTACGCCGCCGTGGAGTCCGACATCCGGTTGGTGGCGGAGACGTGCCACAAGCGCGGCGCGCTGCTGAAGGTGATCCTCGAGACGGCGTTGCTCGATGACGCCGAGAAGGCGATTGCCTGCGCCTTGGCCAAGCTTGCCGGCGCGGACTTCGTGAAGACGTCCACCGGGTTCTCCAAACACGGCGCCACGGCGGCAGATGTCGCGCTGATGCGGCGCGTGGTGGGCGAGGCGATGGGCGTCAAGGCATCGGGTGGCATCCGCACGCTGGAGGACCTGAAGGCGATGACGGCGGCAGGGGCGACGCGTATCGGCGCCAGCGCCAGCGTCAAGATCGTGGAAGCCGCGGCACGGTAGGCGCCATGGAAGAGTCCCGCAGGAGCCGCGTCCGTTTCCGCGACCGCGCCGAACTGCTTGACTTCCTTCTGGAGGTCTCCTCCATTGCCAGTGAGACGCTGGACCTGAACGAGCTGATGGCCAGCGTCGCCGCCATCGTCCGGCAGGTGATCCCGCATGAGCTGTTCGCGATCCTCCTTTCCAGCGAGCGCCGGCAGGGGCTGCGGATCCGCTACGCCTTGGGGCACCGCCGCGAGGTGGTCCAGAACCTGGTGGTGAAGCCGGGCGAAGGGATCACCGGCACTGCCGCAGCCACGCGCAAGCCCGTGCTTGTCGGCAACGTGCTGGAGGACAGCCGCTACCTGAACGCCATGGACGCGGTGCGAAGCGAGCTGGCTGTGCCCATGGTGCTGCAGCAGAAGCTGGTGGGCGTGATCGACCTGCAATCGACCGCGCCCGAAGCGTTCACGCAGCAGGACCGGGCGCTGTTGCAACTGATCGCCTCGCGCGTGGCGGCGGCGGTAGAGAACGCGCGGCTGTACCGCAGGATCGAGCGCCAGAGCCGCACGCAACGCACGCTGGCGGCGATGGCGCAGGAGTTTTCGTCGATCCTCGACCTGGACCGGCTGCTGGAGAAGATCGCCCTGAACATCCGCCGCCTGATCAACTACGACGCCTTCATGGTGATGGTGGTGGACGAGGCGGCGGGCGTTCTGCGCAACCTCCACAGCCAGCGGTTCGACCAGACGGAGGCGCGAAAATCGCTTCCGCTGGGGCAGGGGATCACGGGTGCAGCGGCGGCTTCAGGCCGACCCGTGCTGGCGCAGGACACGGCAGCCGACCCGCGGTATGTGGAGTGGCACCCGGGCATCCGCAGCGAGGTGGCAGTACCGCTGATCGCCAAGGACCGGGTGATTGGCGTGCTGGATCTGGAAAGCCGCAGGCTGGGCTACTTCAACGAGGATCACGTGCGGCTGCTGTCCCTGATCGCCCCATCGGTGGCGATCGCGATCGAGAATGCACGGCTCTATGACGAGCTGGCCAATCGCGAGCGCGAGATTCAACAGGATCTTCAAGCGGCCCACAACCTCCAGTCCGTGCTGCTGCCGCAGGCGCCGCCCCCGGTGCAGGGGCTGGAGGTGGGCATGCGGATGCGCCCGGCGCGGCTGGTGAGCGGGGACGTCTACGACTTTTTCGACTACGACGACGAGAGCATGATGATCGCCTTCGGCGACTCGAGCGGCAAGGGCGCTGCGGCGGCGCTCTACGGAGCGTTGTTCACCGGCATGCTGCGGGGCGCGGCGCCGAGGAGGCGCAGCCCGGCGCAACTGTTGCGCGCGCTGAATGACACGCTGATGGAGAGGCAGGTGCCGGCGCGCTATGTGTCGCTGCTGCTGTTGTTGTGGCGGGCGCGGCAGCGGGAGTTCGTAATGGCCAACGCCGGGTCGACGACGCCGCTGGTGTGCCGTGCTGGGCAGATCCTGCAGCCGCACGCGGCAGGTGTGCCGGTAGGTCTGCTGGAGGGAGTCGATTACGACGAAACGCACTTTGAGGCGCAGCCTGGAGATGTAGTGGTGCTCGTCAGCGACGGCGTGCAGGACCAGATGAACCCGTCGGGCGAGGAGTACGGGCGGAGGCGGCTACGGCGGTTCCTGGAGGCAAGTTGCGAAGCGCGGGCGCAGGAGATCGCGGACGGGATGATCGACGATCTGGAGCTGTTTCGCGAGGGGCGCGCCGTGCATGACGATCAAACGGTGATCGTGCTCAAGGTGGAGTGAGACTGGAGCGATGAGCGAAGCTTTCGAGTATCGCCGCGGCGCGCTGTATTGCGAGGGGGTAGCTATGGACGAGGTGGCGGAGCGCGCGGGCACGCCCTGCTACGTCTATTCGGCGGGCGCGCTGCGGCAGGCTTACCGGACGCTGGAGGAGGGCCTGCAGGGGACGCCGCATCTGGTCTGCTTTGCCGTAAAAGCGAACGGAAATCTTGCTGTGCTGCGCCTTCTGGCGGAAGCCGGCGCGGGGTTTGACATCGTCAGCGGCGGTGAACTGTTCCGCGTGTTGCGCGCGGGCGCGGACCCTGCCAGGACCGTCTTCTCCGGCGTCGGCAAGACGCGCGAGGAGATCGAGGCTGCGCTGGAAGCGGGCATCCACTCGTTCAATTGCGAAAGCGAGGCGGAACTGCTCCTGCTGAGCTCGCTGGCGCAGCGGACGGGCAAGACCGCGCGGGCGGCGATCCGCGTCAACCCGGATGTGGACGCGGCCACGCATCCTTACATTTCCACGGGCCTGAAGCGCCACAAGTTCGGCATCGACATCGCGGAGGCGGAGGAACTGTACTTGCGCGCCGCCGCCCTGCCGGGCTTGGCGCTGGAAGGGGCGAGCTGCCATATCGGCTCCCAGCTTCTGGACGTCGGGCCGCTCATCGAGGCGGCCGGGCGCATGGGAGCGCTGGTCGAACGGCTGCGGGGGAAGGGAATTGCCCTGCGCTTCCTCGACCTCGGCGGAGGTCTCGGCGTCCCTTACAGGAAGGGTGATCCGTGGCCCGAGGTGGGCGCCTATCTGGGGGCGGTGCGGGAGCTGGCCGGAAGGCTCGGCGTCGAGTTGCTGCTCGAGCCTGGCCGCTTTATCGCCGCGCCTGCCGGCGCGCTGCTGACCCGCGTGCTGTACCGGAAGGCGGGCGGGGGCAAGGAGTTCATGATCGTGGACGCCTCCATGACCGAGCTGATCCGCCCCGCCCTGTATGAGGCGCACCACGAGATGCTGCCGCTGCGTCAGGCGGCGCGGGGCCGCCTCACGGCGGACATTGTCGGCCCTGTCTGCGAGAGCAGCGACTTTCTGGCCGAGGAGCGCGAGATCGACAACCTTCTGCCGGGCGACTACCTGGCCGTGATGACCGCAGGCGCCTACGGGTTCGTTATGTCCTCCAACTACAACGCGCGGCCACGGCCCTGCGAAGTGCTGGTGGACGGAGACGCCTGGCGAATCGTGCGGCGGCGGGAGAGTCTCGAGGACCTCGTCCGCGGGGAAGAAGCCTGAGGCCGCCGTTCAGAGGATCTTGCGAAGGAACTCTTCGAGCTCCCTCATGTTCAGCTCGCCGGGAAACACACGCGCCTTCTTGCCTGAGCGGTCATAGACGACGGTGAAGGGCAGCCCTCCGGACCAGCGCGGGTCCACAAGCGAGATGAACTTCTCGTCGCTGTTGAAGTTCTTGATGAACGTGGGAGGCGGAACCTTGGCCTTGTCGAGGAACTCGGCCACCAAGCGCCGGTCGCTTTCCTCGTCGATAGCGACGGTGGCGAGTTCAAGGCCTTTGCTTCTGTACTTCGCCACCAGCGCAACCAGTTCCGGCATCTCCTTGCGGCAAGGCGCGCACCAGGTGGCCCAGAAGTTCACCAGCAGCACCTTGCCCTTGGCTGAGGCGACCAGCCGTGCGTAGCCGGACTCGTCCATCGGCCTAAGGTCCGCCGCGGGGACAAGTCCGGCTGTGAGAATCAGAAGGACGGGCAGCAGGCGTTTCACGTGCTCTTCTTCACCCGCTTGATGGTGCAGCCGAATGCCTTGGTCTCGGTCACCGGCAGCGGCTTGCCTTCCAGGGCGGCGTTCAAAACGTCCTTCAGGTACGTCTTGCTGACCTTGTCCGCCGGGCGCGAGTCATCAATGGCGCCGCGGTAGATGATCTCGGAATTCTTGCCGATCACAAATACGTGCGGAGTGAACTCCGCCGAGAACCGGTCCGCCTCGACGTTGTTCACGTCCTTCAGCACGCGGAACGGGAAGCCGTGCTTGCGCGCGTGCTCGGCGGCATCGGCGGAGGACTCGGTGGAGTTGGAGTTCAGGAACGCAAACTGCACGCCCTTGGCGCTGAACTCGTTGTAGAGAGCCTTCATGCGCTCGTTGTAGTCGTTCGAAATGGGGCATTGGGTCGAGATGAAGATCACCGTGGTGATCTTGCCGGCGGTCTGCATCTCAACCGGCTTGCCGTCCAGATCGGTGGCCTTGATGGACTCTACCTTCCCTGGCGCTCCCAGCATGGCCAGGGCGGCGATGGCGGCGAACATCGTCATGGCTTGCTCTCCTTTTCCTCTGACTTGGGTTGTTCCCGTTTCCGTTCCAGTTTCAGGTTCACGACGGCATCGAGCCGCGTGTCGAAGATGGTAAGAGTGCGCTTCGGACTCTGCATATCGTGAGAGTTCGCTATGAGCTCGTAATCAATGCTGGTGGAGAGGTTCTGAAACTGGTACTTGCCGTCCTCGCGCGTGATGAAGGAACGGATCTGAAGCGTCTTGAGGTTCTTCAGCTGCACCACGGCTCCCGCCGCGGGAGAGCCGTCAGGAAGCGTGACGACGCCGGAGACGTTGCGGATGTTGGGGTCCCTGCCCTTTTCCTTCTTCTGGTTGGTCCACTGCATGCCGGGGGCGAGCAGGGCGGCCAGCAACAGCAAGGGCAGGCAGAAACGTGGATAATTCACTTCTCTTCGCTCCCGGCGGGCTTGAGCGTCAGATAGATGTCATGACGCTCCGGTCCGCCCGAAAGTTTCACCACGCGCTCCTCGGGCCGGTAACCTCGGGCGCGGGCGGTCACTCTGTACTCCCCCGGTTCCGGGGGAACCTGAAAAGCGAACTCGCCGCGTGCGTCGGTTTTCACGGTTGACCGCTTCGCCTTCTTTGCGCCGGGCGGCGAGACCGGCTGGACCTCCACCTCCGCGCCCGGAAACGCGAAACCGGGATCCCGGAACACGGTGCCGGCGATCACTGCCGGCTCCGGCTTCTGTTCCCCCAGCCCGGGGCGCGGGACGCACAGGCAGAGAAAGAGAGCGAGGAGGCTACCGCCAGTCCTCTTCCTCCTCGTCCTCCTCATCCTCTTCTTCCTCCTCGTCGAAGTCCTCTTCGTCTTCGTCGAAGTCCTCGTCGAGGTCGAATTCGTCCTCTTCCGGTTCCAGCTCCAGCGGATCCAGGCCAGCGACCGTGAAACTCCGCCCGCACTCGTCGCAGAGGATGGTCTCGCCCTCGTCGAGTTCGTCTTCTTCCACGTCGATGTCAGCGCCGCATTCGGGACATTCGATCATGACCGGTTCACCTCATCCCAATCCGGGGTGTTGGATGCGTTCAGTGTGAATTGTCGCCAAAGACGGGGAAGGAATGCAACGGGAAAATGCTACCGGGAGGCCATCCGGCGCTCCCTTTCCTGCCGCTCCTCCTCGGCGATGGCCAGGCTGTGCCGCTCCAGGTCGGCCGGTGGCACCGTGACCAGGACTTTGTCCATGTCCTCCCAGGTGGAGATCATGTGGCGGACGTGGCAGTTGGCGAGGTGGATCACCCAGGGGTCGGAGAGCGGGCGGCCGCGCCGCGCGGCCACTTCCAGCAGGTCCGGATGGCGAAGGGCCACCACCAGTTCCCGCTTCTCATCGCCGCAGGAGATGTAGTACTTGCAGTCGATGGCGTCGGCGTGGCGGATCGAGATGGCGTTCTGCTGCCAGCGGAACTCGACGTTCCAGGTCCGGCCGAAGGGGTCGGCGACTTCAAAGTGCCTCAGATCCTGGCTCATGCTACCTACCATAGTAGCGAAGCAGGCGCGCGGCCCCGTGGCGGAGCGGCGCTACCAGCCGGCCAGACCCTGGTGCCTCACATGCGAGAGAAACTCGTCCCGCGTTTCCTTGCGGCGGCGGAACTCGCCCAGCATGGCCGACGACGTGGTGGAGGAGTGCTGCTTCTCGACGCCACGCATCATCATGCAGAAGTGCCGCGCCTCGGTGATGACGGCCACGCCAAGCGGGTCGAGCACCTCCTGGATGCAGGCGGCGATCTGCTGCGTCATCCGCTCCTGCACCTGCAGCCTTCGCGCGAAGACGTCCACCAGCCGCGGGATCTTGCTCAACCCGATGATCTTGTTCTTCGGGATGTAGGCGACGTGCGCCTTGCCATAGAACGGCAGCAGGTGGTGCTCGCAGAGGGAGAAGAACTCGATGTCCTTCACCACCACCATCTCGTCGCAGCGCTCGTTGAAAATGGCGCCGTTGACAATCTTGTGAATGTCGGCCGTGTAGCCGCTGGTGAGGAAGCGCAGCGCCTTCTCTGAGCGCATGGGCGTGGAGAGCAGCCCCTCCCGGGAGGGATCTTCCCCCAGGGCGCGCAGGATTTCGCGCATATGCGCGGCGATGGCGCCCTCTTCGCGCTTGTGTTCAAGAACCTTGATGACGGCTTTCGAGGATGGCTTCATGGGGCTCTGCTTCCTGCCCGTCCTGTGCCGGGACGGACACTTCAAAGATGTTCCTCGGGGTCTCCCAGATTCTGAGCTTCACGATCCTCGCGCGGTGGCCCGCGAACCAGCGCGGCCACGCCTGCGCCAGGCGGCGGGCGGCCACTGCGGCGAGGTTCTCGGTGGTGGGAACCAGGGCGGCGAACTCCGCCAGATCGAGGTTCAGGTTGCGGCGGTCCACCTGATCCAGCCACACGCGCCTCACGAAGTGATCCAGCATCTCGAGCGGCACCAGCCGGCCGGTCGCCGGGTCCGTCTCGCCTTCCAGGATCAACTCCATCACATAGTCGTGCCCGTGGCCGAAAGGGTTGTTGCACTTGCCGAACACTTCGCGGTTGCGCTCGGCCGGCAGCAGGTCCGTGTGGAGCCGGTGGGCGGCCGAGAAGCGGTACCGCCGCCCCACGCGCACACGGGGCAAGCAATGCTCAGCGGCCTTCATATTCGACGTAGAGATCCTCGGTCTCGTACAGCCGGACGGTGCGGATCCGCGCGGCGCCGCCGCGGAAGCGGGGTTCGAGCCTCCGCCAGATCTCGATCGCGAGATTTTCCGTGGTAGGGACGACGCGGTCGAAGGGCGGCACCTCATGGTTCAGATGGCGGTGATCCATTGGCGCGATCACCTCCTCTTCCAGGACCGACTTCACCTGTTTGAGATCCACCACCATGCCGGTCACCGGGTCGGGCTCGCCCTCCAGCGTCACTTCCAGGACGAAATTGTGCCCGTGCCCGCGCGGGTTGGCTTCCTCCCCGTAAACGGCGCGGTTCTCCGCCTCCGCCCAGTCCGGGCGGCGGCAGGCGTGGGATGCCGAGAATTCCACGCGCCGGGTGATCCACATAACGGTTCCAGTAGGGGTAGATGCGGAGGTCTCGACCCTCGATACAATTATAGTTTCCACCCCATGACCAACCGGAAGCTGATGGTGTCCATTCAGACCGCCGCCGCCGCCATCCTGGTGGCGCTGTGCTTCATCGTGGCGGACTCGCTGCGGGAGAAGGTGGTGGCGGTCGGCGACCGCGCGCCCTCATTCTCCATCCTGACCGACGACGGGCGGCAGATCTCGACCTCGGAGTTCGGCGGCAAGGTGCTGGTGCTGAACTTCTGGGCCACATGGTGTCCGCCCTGCATCGACGAACTGCCGTCGCTGGATGCGATGGCGAAGCAACTGGCGCCGAAGGGCGTGGTGGTTCTCGGCGTGAGCGTGGACCGCAACATGGCGGCCTACGAGCGTTTCCGCAAGCAGGCCAAGATCGGGTTCCTCACTGCACGCGATCCGGAAGCCCGGATCAGCGCCGCCTACGGCACCTTCAAGTACCCCGAGACCTACGTTATCGACAGCCGCGGCCGCGTGCGCCAGAAGCACATCGGGCCGCGCAACTGGCTGGAGCCGGAGCTGATCCAAAGCATCGAATCCCTGCTGTAGGCTGGAAGCTGTAGGCTGTTGGCAGGGAGGGGCGCGCCATGCCCGACTGGAAGCAGGAGCTGATCCGCATCGCCGGCGAGCGGGGCTTTCTGGACCGGCCCGAGGATCTGCGGCTGTATGAGTATGACGGCGGCGTGGACAAGGGGCGCCCGGACATCGTCGTGTTCCCGCGCACCGCGGAGCAGGTCAGCGCCATCGTGAAGCTCGCGCGCCGGCACGGCGTGCCGCTGGTGGGCCGCGGCGCTGGTACGGGCCTGAGCGGCGGCGCCATCGCCCGTGGAGGCGGGATCCTGGTCTCCTTCGCGCGCATGAACCGGATCCTCGAGATCGATCCCCTGAACGAGCGCGCGGTGGTGGAACCCGGCGTGGTGAACCTGGACATCAGCGCTGCGGCCGCGCCCTACGGATACTTCTTCGCGCCCGACCCCTCCAGCCAGCGGGCCTGCACCATCGGCGGCAACGTGGCGGAGAATGCGGGCGGGCCGCACACGCTCGCCTATGGCGTCACCGCGAATCATGTCCTGGGCCTCGAAGTCGTGCTGCCGGACGGCGAGATCGCTCGCACCGGCGCCTTCTGGCCCGATTCCCCCGGCTATGATCTGACCGGCCTGATCACGGGCAGCGAGGGCACGCTGTGCATGGTGACGAAGGTCATCGTGCGGCTGATGCGGAAACCCGAGGCCGTGGAGACGTTCCTGGCAATTTACGACACGGTGGACGATTGCGCGGGCACGGTGAGCGAGATCACCGCCCGCGCCATCACCCCCGCTGCCGTGGAGATGCTGGACGGTTCCATGCTCCAGATGGTGGAAGAGGCCGTGCACGCCGGCTATCCGCTGGACGCGGCGGGCGTGCTGCTGATCGAACTGGAAGGCGTGCGCGAGGCCGTGGCGGAACAGGCGGAACAGGTCCGGCAGGCCTGCGCCGTGTGCCGCGCCACCGCGCTGCGGCGCGCCCGCGATGAAGGCGAGCGGCAGCTCCTTTGGAAGGGGCGCAAGAACGCCTTCGGCGCCATCGGCCGCGTGAGCCCCTTTTATTACGTGCACGACGGCGTCGTGCCGCGGACGAAAATCGCCCCCACGCTGCGCTACATCGAGGACGTCTCCCGCCGCAGCGGGCTTGCCATCGGCAATATCTTCCACGCCGGCGACGGCAACATGCACCCCATCATCCTGTTCGACGCCCGCCGGCCGGGAGACATCGAAAAGGCCCAGAAAGCCGGATTCGACATTCTTGAATATTGCGTGGAATCCGGCGGCTCTATCACCGGAGAACATGGCATCGGCATGGAAAAAATCCACCTGATGAACCGCCAGTTTTCGGCCGAGTCTCTGGAACTGATGCGGCGCATCCGGCTGGCATTTGACCCGGCCCGCCTGTTCAATCCGGGCAAACTCCTGCCCGAAGGCCCTGCCTGCCCGGAGCTCCGCCAGCCGCCCGTGATCCCGGGCAGTGCTCTGCCTGCATAGGACGGAAAAACCGGAGGAACCCATGTTCAACAGACGCGAATTTTCTCTTGCAATGGCGGGATTTGCCGCGCCTGCCGGAAAAGAGCTTTCGCCCAAGGAACGGGTGAACCGCGTCCTCGCCGGCCGCTCGCCGGACCGGCCGCCCTACTCGTTTTGGCATCACTTCCATGACGAGGACCAGCCCGGCAGGAAGCATGCGGCCACAACGCTCGATTTCGCCCGCCGCTACCGGCTCGACATCGTCAAGGTGATGAGCGACTACCCGTATCCGAAGCCTTCCGGCGCCGCATGGCCCGAACTGAAGCCCATAGAGAATCCGTTTCCGGAGCAGGTGAAAGCGCTCGAGCTGATCCGCGACGGGCTGGCGGGGCAGAAACACTTCGTCGAGACCGTGTTCAATCCCTGGAACCAGGCCACGAAGATCTCCTCAAAGGAAGCCGTGATGGAGCTGATGCGGTCCCGCCCGCAGGCTTTGCTCGACGCGCTGGAGGCCATCGCGCGCTCGGAAGCGAACCACGTCCGGCGCGCGCTCGAGGCGGGCGCATCCGGCATCTTCCTGGCTGTCGACAACGCCCAGCAGGGCGTGCTGAGCCTGGAGGAATACCGCCGTTTCAGCGAGCCGTTCGACCGCATGGTTCTGGAGGCGGCGAAGGACGCCCAGCTGAACATCCTGCACCTGCACGGCCCAAAGGTATACCTCGATCATTTCTGGCAAGGGTGGCCCGTGCAGGTGATCCATTATTCGGCCCACGAAACGGGCGTGGCGCTGAGCGCCGCCCGCAAGAAGACCGCCGCTGTACTGATGGGCGGACTGGATCACCGCACCGTGGTCGGCGCGCCAGAGGCGCAGGTCCGTGCCATGCTCCGCGATGCCGCCGCTGCAGCGCCAAAGTGGATCTGCGCGCCGGGCTGCTCCGTGCCCGACGAATCGCCGCACGCAAAGTTGCTCGCGCTGAGCCGCATTCTCCGTTCCGCATGAGCTGGCATATCCGCCGCTGGGACCTCTACGCGCCCCACTACGACCGTTTCATCGCATTCGATCCCCACCGGAAGCGGTCGCTCGCGATGGCCGGGCTTCGCGCCGGCGAGCGCGTGCTGATCTGCGGCTGCGGCACCGGGCAGGATCTCCCTCTCCTGCCCGAAGGGCTCGAGGTGATCGCCGTGGACGCCAGCCGCGGCATGATCCGGAAAGCGCTGGAGCGCCGCTGCGCCTCCCCTGTGCGGTTCCTGCGTATGGACGCGCAGCGGCTGGCGTTTCCCGATTCCTGCTTCGACTGCGTGGTGCTGCACTTGATCCTCGCCATCGTCCCGGACCCGCTCGCCTGCCTGCGGGAGGCGGCGCGCGTGCTGAAGCCCGGCGGGCGCATTGCGCTGTTCGACAAGTACCACGACGGCGCGCACAGGCCGCGCCTCATCCGCCGCGCCCTGAACCCGCTGATGCGGCTGCTGGCGACGGACCTCAATGTGCCGTTGCCCCGGCTGGCGCGCCAGGCCGGGCTGCAAATCGTTCATGAGGAGCCCGCCATGCTGCGCGGCATGTTCCGCGTGGCGCGGCTCGAAGCCGCGCGCACAGATTCCGGGTGACGCGCGAACACGGCCGGCCGGTACCGTACGGGCGTGAGCGGGGATTGCGCCGGCTGCGCCGGTGCGCGCACGACTATAATGCCCTGTTGAGCCTCCGCCCATGACACGCAGAATTCTCCCCCTCCTTTTCGCCTGTATCGTGCTGGCGGCGCCGCCTCCGGCGCCCGACGCGGCGCGCGCCGGCATGGACGCCGCGCAACTGGCGCGCATCGCCCCGGTGATGAAAGAGTTCTCCCAGCGCGGCCAGATCAGCGGCGCCGTCACGCTTGTCATGCGCAACGGCGCGCTGGCGCACTTCGAGGCCACAGGCTGGCAGGACGCCGACGCGAAGAAGCCGATGCAGAAGGACACGATCTTCCAGATCATGTCCATGACCAAGCCCTTCACCGGCGCCGCCATCATGATGCTCGCCGAAGAGGGCAAGCTGCGCCTGCACGACCGCGTCGAGGACCACCTGCCGGAGTTCCGCGGACAGATGCTGGTCGTCAGTGAAGAGAACGGCGTGCGCACCCTGCGCAAACCCTCCCGCCCCATCACCATCCGCGACCTGATGACGCACACTTCGGGCCTCGGCCCGGCGGCGCCCGGCATCGGCGACATCATGGTGAGCATGGACCGCACGCTCGCCGACGCCTGCCTCATCTACTCGCAGCAGCCGCTGCTCTTCGAGCCCGGCACGCGCTGGATGTATTCAAACACCGGCATCGCCGTGCTGGGTCGCATCGTCGAGGTCCGCTCCGGCATGAGCTTCGAGAAATTCCTCGAAACGCGCATCTTCCAGCCCCTGGGCATGGCGGATTCGCACGTGTTTCTCCCTGTGGAGAAGCGCCCCCGCCTCGCGCCGGTTTACTCGATCAAGGACGGAAAGCTCGTCAAGGCCGGCGCTGACATCCTCGCCGGCGATCCCCTGAAGTTCCGCGAAGGCGCCAAATATTCAGGCCCCGAGCACTCGATGTATTCCACCGCCTGGGACCTGGCGCAGTTCTACCAGATGATGCTCAACGGCGGCACGCACAATGGCAAGCGGCTTCTCTCGCCTGCCAGCGTGCGGGCGATGACGCAGTTGCACACCGGCGATCTCGCCGCCGGCCACAACCCCGGCACGGGCTTCGGCCTCGCCTGGGAAGTGACCAAAGATCCCGCGGGCACGCTCACCGGACAGAGCATCGGCACGTTCGGCCACGGCGGCGCCTTCGGCACCTATGGATGGGTGGATCCGCAGAAGAAGCTCGCCGGCGTCTTCCTGATCCAGACCACCGCACGCCCGCAGCCCGTGCGCGACGCCTTCATCACCATGGCCAACGCCGCCGTGCAGGAGCCGGCGCCGTGAAGGAGGCGCCCCCGGAGCAGGATGCCTTCGTCGCACTCCAGCGCGCCGCCGCCCGGTTGATGGACGGCGTGGCGGATCTGCTCAAACCCTATGGCTTGCGCCCCGCCCAGTACAACGTCCTGCGCATCCTGCGCGGCGCGCAGCCCGAAGAGCTCAGCTGCCGCGAGGTGGCCGGGCGCATGATGACGCGCGAGCCGGACCTCACGCGCCTGCTCGACCGGCTGGAAGCGGCGGGCCTGGTCCGCCGCGCGCGGAAGGACGCCGACCGCCGCGTCGTGCGCGTCTCCATCACGCCCTCCGGACTCGATCTGCTCGCCCGGCTCGACGCCCCCATGCTCGAGCTGCACCGCCGCCAGTTCGCCGCGCTCGGCGCCCGGCGCGCCGCCACGCTCGCCCGCCTCGCGCGGCGCCTGCTTGAATCCTGATCCGCGGCCGCCGCATCCCACCAGATAGTTGTTGCAACAGGCAACCGGGAGGCCCCGATGATCCGCCTTCGCCCATCCGCCGAGCGCGGCGCCACGCAGACCGGCTGGCTCGATAGCCGTCACACCTTCTCCTTCAACCGCTACATCGATCCCGCCTGGACCAGCTTCCGGTCCCTGCGGGTGATCAACGAAGACCGCGTCGCGCCCGGCGGCAAGTTTGAATGGCACCCGCACCGCGACATGGAGATCCTGACATGGATCCTCTCCGGAGCGCTGGAACATGAAGACTCCACCGGCGCGCGCGGCGTGCTGCGCCCCGGCGACCTGCAAAAGATGAGCGCCGGCACAGGGATCTTTCACAGCGAGGCGAACGCCAGCTCCACCGAGCCGCTGCACCTGCTGCAAATCTGGATTTACCCCTCGCAGCAAGGGCTCCAGCCGCACTATGTGGACAAGCATTTCCCGCTGGTGGAGCGGCGGAACCGCCTGTGCCTGCTCGCCTCGCCCGGCGGGCGCGACGGCTCGCTGCCCGTGCATCAGGCGGCGGAGCTGTGGACGGCTCTGCTCGACGAAGGCGCCGCGGTGGAACACACGCTGCCCGAGGGCCTCCACGCGTGGCTGCAGGTCGCTTCGGGCGAAGTGGAGCTGAACGGCACGCCCCTTCGCGCCGGCGACGGGGCGGCGGTCACGGCGGAGCCCGCGCTGCGCATCACGGCGCACAGCGAGGCCGAGCTGCTGCTGTTCAATCTCGCCTGAAACGGGCCGCAGGCCCGCTCAGCTTTTCGGCGCACGCAGAAACGACCACATGGGCATGAGTTCGAAGTCCTGGCGCAGGGGTTCGGGCCTCTCTCCGCGCTGCTCGATCCAGCCCTCGCTCACAGGCCCCAAATGCTGCGCCATTTCCAGAAAGCGGACGCGCTCCGGGTTGATTCCCATCAGCCGGCAGCACGTTGCATCCACGGCAGGCAGGTTGGCGCCGGCGACAATCACCCCCGCGGTGCGCGGCTTGCCCTGGATCGGACCATTCCCCTCCATCCCCACAATGCCGTCCACGATGGCCACGCTCTTCGCCGCGAAGGCTTCCGCCAGCTTCACTATGGAGCGGTCAATCCCGTAGTGGTGCAACACGTTCTTCGGCCAGCCGTACAGCGCCCCGGGGACCACGCCGAAAAAGTTCTTCATTGAGAGCGTCGCACCCGCCCAGTGGTGCGTTTTCATCTTCGGCAGAGACACAACCAGGTCAGCGGCGAGCACCGCGCGCGGCGCCCACAGCGGGCCCCACTCGCCCAACTCGCCCACGCGCTCGACCTCGTCGCGGTTCAGGTCGATGAAGCGGTCTTCAAACCGCGGGATCGCTTCGAAGTAGCCTGCCTCTTCGGCCAGCGTCCAGGTGTCGCGGCGGTGTCCCGGCCCTTCGCCAATCCGTACATCGGCCGCGCCCAGCGAAAGCAGCGCTTCCATCACGGCGGCCACAAACACGGGATGCGTGTTGATCGCCGTCGCGCGCGAAAACTCCACCAGGTTGGGCTTGAGCAGCACCCTCTTGCCGCGCGCGGCGATGCCTGTTGCTTCCACAGCCCGCCGGATTTCGCTTGCCAGCTCTTTGCCGTAGCTCTCGGCCTTGAGCACGAAGACCGGCTCCTTGCGGCGCCAGGACGCGGGCTCGCGCCGGGAACAGGAGGCTCCCGCCGCCGCCAGCCCGCAAGCCATCCACTCACGGCGGTTCATGCGGCGCCTCCTCTCCACTGCCGCCATGTGCCCTCCGGTTCGCCGATCAGCGCCAGCGCCAGCACCGTGGTCTCCGTCCTTTCGCTCACCTCGACAGGCCGGTCGTCGAATTCGACTCCGTGCATCCGGAACGCAATCCGGAGCAGCGCCTGCGCCAGCCCGCGCGGCCCGCGCTTCCAGTGGCCGAGCGCGCACCGGATGCCCCGTTCGACCTGAGGCCCGCCACGGCCGCACAGCCCGATCAGCCCGAGGGCCGTCGATTCCGGGAACGATTCCAGGTCCTCGCCCAGCACGCGTTTGTTGCCGTAGTTCCACCCGCCGTCGCGGCACTGCCGGTCCAGGATCATGCGCACGCCCTCTTCTGCCCTTTGCCTCAATCCGGCGAGGCCGGCGCGCGGCCGGCTGAGGTCCAGAGCCCGCACCGCGTGGGCAGTGGGTTCGATCCAGCCCGCCGTGCCCGCGGTCCAGGGCCAGCCCGCAAGCGTCTGATCTTGATCCACCACCAAGTTACGCCGCAACAGGCGGTCGATCCACCCCGGCGCCTGTCCCGTCCAGGCTCTCCGCTGCGCCAGCCACGCCACGGCGCGGCGCCAGGAATCATCGTATTCGCCGCGTGCGCACTTGAGAACCACGGCAAGCGCCGTCGCCCAGCTCTCCCGCGGGGCGCGAGGGCTCTCGATCCATGCGCCCGCCGGCGTCTGCCAGCGCGAGAGCAGATCCATCGCCCGCTCCGCCGCTTCAGTTCCGTGGAGAGCCAGCGCGGCGTAAACAGTCGGCTCCAGCCAGGACCGTCTCCCCTCTCCGTACCCCCATCCGCCATCCCTGTTCTGGCGCGAAAGCAAACGCGTGCGCGCTTGGTCCGTCATCAGCGGGCGTCAGTTCCAGTCCCAGCAGTTCCCGCTGGCCTGCTGGCACTCCATGGGCTGAATGGAGGAGATGGGCGCGCCCGAGTAGGTCCCGCTGAATCCGGGGATGAAGTGCCGCACCTGGTAATTCTGCACGGTGACGCGGATGTAATAGCGGTCCACCGCCGGGAAAGTGCCTGTGGGATCGATCTGGTCTGAACGAGAGAAGTGCTGGATGGCGATGTTGCCGACAGTGTAGAAGGGCGTCGTCGCTCCGGCGCAGCCAGCCGGGTTGCCACACATGACGATGTTCTGAATCGCCGTCTGATCGTCGGCGCGGTTGGCGGCCGCCCAGCGGGCGGCGTCGGAGACGCGCCAGGTGATGGTCTGGTGCTGGAAAAACGTCCATGCCCAGTCCATGATGCCGAAATAGAGCATGAAAAAGACCAGCGCGCACAGTGCGAACTCGATCAGAGATGCGCCCCGCTGTTTCCGCCGGACCGGTTTGCTTCCGTTCATATTCGATCTCCGCTTCAACCGCACCTCGCACTACGGCATGTAAAGCCCAATGAACGGCACCTCCAGCGCCGGCTTGCCATTCAGGGTTACCGTGCCCAGAAACGGCGACAGCACGCCGTTGTACTGCCAGCCGGTGACGGCGACGCGGATCCGGTTCGGGCGTCCATTGGCATCCAAGGCGACGACGGTAACGGTCACCTTACTCGGGTCGAGCCCCGTCACCAGCGCCGTATTCGAGCCCGTGGAACCATACGCGGTCACAGTCTTGATCGCCGTCGCGTACGAATTTGCGTCCACAAATGTGCGGCTCGCGGCGTAGCGCGCGCCGTCGCGCACGCACTTTTCCAGAGAATTGTAAAGGTAGAAGAGGTAGCCGAAGTGGATGGCGCCCAGGACCAGCGACACCATGAGCGGCGCCAGCAGCGCCAGCTCCACCAGAACCGCGCCGCTCCTTCTGTTCCTTCTCCGAACCATGGCGCTCACCTCACCAGCCGGATTTCATATACGCCATCCTGGTTGACCGACTCGCCGCCGCTGCCGTGCAGGCACCCGCCCTCGAAGACGGCGCACCAGTTCGAGTTTCCGTTGTTCGAGTAAGATGTGAGAACGCGGAAGCAGAAAAATCCAAGGACTTGGCCGGTAATGGGATCCACGATCGGCGCATAGACAATGTTGCCCGGGTAAGTCATGGCTCCCCGGTCCTCCAACGCCTTCGCGATCGAAGAGATTTGCGGAGGACCTGTGTCGAATCCGGGCAGATTCTCGCTGACGTCCACCGGCTCCCCCTGCCAGCCACCCACCATTTCTGCATAGTTGTTGGCATTGCCCGCCACCTCATCGCTGGACCAGAAGCCTGTCTTGTCCGCCAACAACTTGGAATTGTACTTCCAGACTTCCAGCAACTGGTAGGGATACTGCCCGCCATTGGCGTTCACATCCCCCTGGCACCAGTTAGCGAGCTCTGAGGTCTGCATCTGGTTCTGTTTGAACGTTTGCTGGAACGTGTTGGCACCCCAGCGAAGCGTGTACTCTTCACCCGTGACGAAACCCATAAATGGATCCGAATTCAGGTCGCAGGCAGGCAGCCCGCCAGGAATCGCTGTGCCCGTTGTACAGTGAGCGAAGGGCGCGAACGGCACCAGCCCCTGGTCCATCGTCGACATCTTCACCTGCGCCGCCACCGCCGATGCCGCCGCCGTGCCCGTGCTCTGCCCGGTCACGATAGACATGAAGTAAACCGGCACCTGACCCGAAGCCGTCACGCGCACGAAACGGTACCCTGCGCCGCTGGCAGGGGTGGCTGTCCAGTCACCGCTGGCAGGATTGGCGGCCGCATATTGGGTGGCGAATTCTACCGTCACACCCTGAAACGTAGCGTTCTGGAAATGGTAGCTCTTCCAGCCTCCCGCCGTATTGAAATACTGCCCGGTCTGCGCCGCCGCGCGCGCGGCGTTGATCCCGTCCATCGTCCCGTTCAACAACGACGCCGCCGCCAGCGCCGCGGCGTCGCAGTAACCTTGCGCCTCATTGCGGACGATGTACATCCGCCCGATGTCGAATGCCAGCCCGACAAACCCGAACAACACCACGGCGCTGATCGCGAACAAAATCAGCACCACGCCCCGCCGCTTCTTGCCCCTCGTTCTGAAACTCATCACATCCTCCTTCCAAGGAAGGTCCGGCTTATACCGATCATCGGGGGTTCCCCTCAAAAAATCAAGGTTCATAACCCGAAAAGGTCTCCTATGGTACCGGCAGCGGTGGAATCACCAGCAGGACCTCGATCTCCACCGGCGCCTTGCTCCGCGTCGCCGGGCGGAACTCCCACCGGCCAAACGACTTGAGCAGGTTCTCCGCGCGGCCGCCGGTGCGCACCGCCGTCACCCGCTCCAGCTTCCCCCGGTCCGTGATATACCCGTGGAACACCTGGTACCGGGACGATCTCCACTCTTCCGCCGGAGGCAGCTCCGCCCTTTGGATGTACGGGGCATGCAAAGGCGGCGGGTCTTCCAGCGTCACCACCATGCTGTTCTGCGCCGCCTCGGCGCGGTTCTCCACCGCGCAGTAGTGCAGCGTCCATTCCCGCCCCGCGCCCACGTCCAGGTAAGCCGTGTACACGGGCCGGCCGGAAAGCCGCTTCGCCAGGTCGGAAAGCGCCTCCGGAAACGCGCTTTCCACCACCACCACATCGAAGCTCCCGTCCGGCGGGAAGACGAGCACCAGCGTCCCGTCCGGCCACTGCTCCATCGTCACCAGCTGGCCGCCCAGCCGGAGCTGCCGGACGTAAGGGCTCCCGCTGCGGGCGCCGCCGGAGGGAGGCCCGGCGGGGCCGTTCCCTGCGCCGCCCTCGCCCCGCGCCGCTCCGGCGCCGCCAGCGCCCGCGCCGGCGGCCGCGCCCGGCGCGCCGCCCGTCCCGCCAGCCGCCGTGTTGCCGGTTCCCCCGGCGCGTCCACTGGTTCCGGCGCGGTCCGCCCCCCCCGAAACCCCGTTCCCTCCGGCCGCGCCCCCGGAAACCGCCCCTCGCGCCAAAGCCGTGCCTCCCGCAGCGGTGCCGGTGGAGTTCGATCCACCCGGCCGGCCGGTGGCGGCCCGCTCGCCGGAGCTTCCGGCGCCGCCCGTGCCGCTGCCACCCACGCTCCCGCTTTCCAGCCCCCCGCCTGCTTGCGTCACCGGCGGGATCTGCACCGCCTGTCCTGGTTCCAACGGTGTAGGCGAGATGGAGATGATGGAAACCGGCTCGCCGGGGATCAACACGCCGCTGCCCAAAGGCATGCCTCCGGCGGGCGGATTCGCCACCGGCACGCCCGGCGGCGGGAGGCTCAGCTTCGGCTCTTCGATCCCCGGCGGCGCGGTCCGCACCGGCAGCCCTGAAGGGAA
Source organism: uncultured Arcobacter sp. (assembly GCA_964458495.1). Lineage (GTDB taxonomy): Bacteria > Acidobacteriota > Terriglobia > Bryobacterales > Bryobacteraceae > JANWVO01. The sequence continues at coordinate 131,794 of CAYWJB010000001.1, read as the reverse complement.
GGGAAGCACGGGACGGCGCGGCGGCGGGGCGGCTGCCAGCATTCCCGGGGTGGGCGAACCGGGCACAGTCTGCGGCAGCGGCAGATCCGCCGTCTTGCCGGTCCACGCCGCGAAGGCGGGCAGCTCGACAACCTCCTTCCGCGCCTCCGGGCGGCGCGGCTGGAGCAGCGTGGTGGCCGTCACCGTGCGGTAGGACCGCTGCGGCCGCGGCGCGTTCATCGCCTCCGCCGCGGAAGGCAGCTCCGGCGCGGGAAGCGACTCGACCTTCCGCGCCGGCTCGGGGATCGCCGGCTCCGTCAAGCCGCGCGGCCGCGCCGCGGCTCGCGCGGCGGATGGGGATTTCCGCCCCGGGGCGGAGGGTTGCTGCCGGGCAAACACCACGCGCCGCGCCTCCGGCAGCTGCAGCGTCAGAGGCACGCGGATGGCATTCTCGAAGCGAACCACCAGCCGCTGCTCCTCATCGAGCGCCCGGGAAACCCAGAGGAACGCCTCCGGTCCGGCCACGGCGAAAGCCGCATGGAAACCCACGGAGACCGCCAGCGCCGGGGCCATCTTCCAGCTGCGCCGCTCGCAAAGAAGAAATTTCGGCGGCTCGATGCCTTCCGCGACAGAGCGGCCGCGGCGCCTCTCCGGCGGCTCCGGCTTTGGCAAAGGGGGCCACTGGCCCAGCCCCAGCACGCCCGCCCCCGCGGCGCCCGGCGGCTCGGATTCCCGGGGGTAGTCCAGGCGCAGCCTCAACTGCCTCGCGCGAATCGACTGCCGCAGGAAGGAGAGGCTTACCGCCAGCGCCATCCCGGCGCCCAGGATCGCGATCAGGCCGGCGTCCATTCCGGCTCCCTTCCTCCCCGGGGATCTGCCAGCCCCCGCTCAGGCCGAGAGCCGGGCACGGTCCTCTTCCTGCGGGCTCACCACCAGCGACCGCAGCCGCGCCGGCTTGCCGTCCTGCCCCTTCTGTCCCGCGCCGTTCGCGCCCAGCTGGTGGAGGTTCCTCAGCCCGAACAGAGCCAGTTCGAAGCGGTCCTTCGCCCCCACCTTCTGGAACAGCTTGCAGAGGTAGACCTTCACCGTGCCCTCGGTCAGGCCCAGGGTGGCGGCAATCTCCTTGTTCTTCATCCCCTGGACCAGCATGGCCACCAGGTCGCTTTCGCGCCGCGTCAGCCGGACGCTCCGGGTGCCCCGCGGCCATTCCACGCCGTGGTCGAAGACGAACTCACCCGCCTCGATGCGATGCAAGGCGTCCTTCAGATCTTCCGGCGTCACATTCACGCTCAATGCCCCGGCTGCCCCGGCCTCGCGCGCCTGGAACAGGGTTTCCGGCGTCAGGCTCCGGAGCAGGACCAGCGCCCGGCACTCCGGCGCCGTCCGGCGCAGCTCCTCCAGCGGGTTCCAGCCTGCCGCGCCTGTCCATTCGACGATTGCGAGCTGCGGGCGCCACTCGCCCACCGCCTTCCTCCACGCCTCCGGCGTCAGCGCCACCCTCCTCGCCTCACAATCAGGGCAGCGGCTCAACACGGCTTCCAGCCCCGCCCCCAGCAGGGGCTGCTCGGTCGCGAAAAGCAATTTGGCCATCTCCGAGGTTCCTCCGGTTTCGGTCTTTTTCTTCGTTGGCAGCGTCCATGGGACGGCTAGTACAACCTGCCTCGAATTCCGCTTCCGCTGTTCGGGAAATCTCCTCCGGCTCCGATCCCATGGTTTTGCCCCATCCTACATCCTTTTCATGACAGGGGCAAGAAAAAGTTAGCTTCCTTTGGTACCAGAACGGTAGCTCCATGACCATCAAGGACTTCTGGTCCTCAAATGGATGCTAACCATCGTTATGCTAACCAAAAGGATGCTTGAAGCCGCCTGACGCCTGGCCTTAAGGTGAAACTCGGAACCGAAATGGGAGCGAAACCTCAGCCGGCCCGGGAAAGCCACCTGAACTCGATCCAGTGCCTGCTGAGCCTGCCGGCCTCCGGCGTGGAAGGAGCGCCGGGCGTGATCCGGTCTCTGGACCGCTGGGGCGCGGTGCTTCGTTTCCCTCATCTGGTTTCCGCCGCTCCGGTGTTGCCGGACGCGCCCGTGCAAATCGACGTGGCGCTGCCGGGCGTGCGGGGACGCAGCGGCCGGGCGCTGCGTTGTGAAGGGACGGTGACCAATGTTTCCCGGGCCGTCGACGGCCATTGCTGGCTGGTCGTGCGGTTTCATCAGGTGCAGTTTTCCCGCTTGGGCCTCGAAGCCCTGCGGGATTCGGTGAATGCTCCCCGCGAGGGGAGCGGCCGCGATCCGGCGATCGTGGAGGAGGATGTCCCGGACCCGCAAGGGTCCCCGTCCGGCCGTTCCAGCAACGGCCGCTGAAATCGAAGCCAAAGGAAGGAAAAGCAAATGGAACTGCTCAAGAACTTTTGGAAAGAGGAAGAAGGCCAGGACCTGATCGAGTACGCGCTGCTGCTGGGGTTCATCACCTTGGCGGTGGTCGGTGCCCTCACGGCGATTCAGGGCAACCTGAACACCTTGTGGGGCAATGCGGAGAGCGCTGTTGGTACGGCAGCGTCCTAACGCCCAGGAATCGCTGGTGGTTCGGGGCATTATCGGTCCTGAACCACCAGCGTTGTTCGTGCCTCGGATGATGGATAAAGATTCGGCGGCGGCAAAGAGTAATCTACGCCATTATGGGAGCCAGCTCGTGGATGGCTTGAAGGGGAGCGAAAATGCAAAATAGACTGGTCGGGGTAATCGTTTTCGCAGTGCTAGTGGCCTTCGGCGCGAGCTTCGCGCTCTATCAGGTGCTGGTACGCCGGCTGGGCGCCGGGCCATCCGGACCTGCCGCCCAAGTGCTGGTCGCCGTCCGCGACATCCCCGTCGGCAAGGTCGTCGACGCCCAGGACGTCGAACTCACGCGCTGGGGCGGTCCGCCTCCTTCCGGCGCTTTGCAGAAGCCTGAGGACATCGTCGGCCGCGCCGCCGTGGCGCCCACCTTCCGTGGCTCCCCCGTTCTCGACCCCAACTTCGCCCCCAAGGGGGCGGGCGCGGGTCTCGCCGTGACCATCCCCCCCGGCAAGCGCGCCGTGGCGGTGAAGGTGGACCAGGTAGTGGGGCTCGCCGGGTTTATTTTGCCGGGCATGCGCGTGGACGTCATCGCCTGCGGCGACGCGCCGGACAAATCCAAAGAAGCTTTGGGCACGCAGGCGCGGACCATCCTCCAGAATATTGAAGTTCTCTCCGCCGGGCAGAACCTCCAACCGGACCGGGAGGGCAAGCCCGTTCCCGTGCAGGTGGTGAACCTGCTGGTGACGCCGGAGGAGGCGGAGATCCTGAGCCTGGCGGGCAACGAGACGCGCATTCAGCTGGTGCTGCGCAACCCGCTCGATCACGAGAAGGTCGAAGTGAAGGGCACCGCCACCGCCTATCTCTTTACCGGGCAGCCGGCGGGCAAGAAGATCGCGCCCAAGCCGCCGCCCGGCTACAAGCCCCCGCCGCCCAAGATGCAGACGGTGGTGGTGCCGGTGAAGATGGAGATCATCGCCGGGGCGAAGAAGGAAGAGGTGAAGGTGGGCGAAGTGATGGAAGAACGTCCCGTTTCGGAGGCAAAGAAATGACGCGCCCCGTCCTGGCATCGCTCGTCCTTGTGGCGCTGGCTGCGACCTTGGCAATGGCCCAGCCCGCCGCCCCGCGGGAGCTGAACCTGATCAGCGGCAAGTCCCTGGTGCTCGACAGCCCGGCGGAAATCGTGAGAGCCTCCGTGGCGGATCCCGCAGTGGTGGAGGCGGTGGGCGTCTCGCCGACGGAGGTCCTTCTGAACGGGAGGAACCCCGGGCAGACGAGCGTGATTCTGTGGCAGAAGTCCGGCAACCGGCTGTTCTTCGACGTCACCGTGCGCCCGCGCCCGCAGGGCGAGGACAAGCGCGCGGAGATCCTGCGCCGGGAATTGGAGAAGGTCCTGGCGGGACAGCAGATCGAGTTTGCGCTGGAGGGCGACACCGTTTACCTGCACGGCGCCGCGGCGAGCCTCGCGGACGCCGAACGCGCCGCCGCCATTGCCGGCAGCCTGCTGGGCAAGGACGCCAGGGTGGTCAATCTTCTGCAAGTCGCGGTGCCGGAGACCGACCCGCAGGTGCTGCTGAAGGTCCGGTTCGCCGAAGTGGACCGCAGTGCGGCGCAGGACCTGGGCGCCAATTTCATCTCGACGGGCGCCGGAAACACCTTCGGCAGCGTGACCACCGGGCAGTTCACTCCGCCCCGGTTTACGGGCAATGTGGAATCCGGCAATTTTACGCTCTCCGATGCTCTGAACGTCTTCCTGTTCCGTCCCGATATCGATTTGGCGGCGACCATCCGCGCGCTTCAGCAAAAGAAAATGATTGAAATTCTCGCCGAGCCGAACGTGCTGGCGGCGAACGGCAAGGACGCCAGCTTTCTCGCCGGCGGCGAATTTCCGTATCCGGTAGTGCAGGGCGGCGGCGTCGGGGGCAACGTCTTCGTGACCATCCAGTTTCGAGAATTCGGCATCCGGCTGGGCTTCACTCCTTACCTGACTTCGCGAGGCAGCATCAAGCTGCGGGTGGAGCCGGAGGTGAGCGCGCTGGACTTTGCCAACGGGCTGCTGTTCCAGGGCTTCAATATTCCCGCCCTGACCGTGCGCCGCGTGAGCACGGAGATCGAGCTTGAGGACCGGCAGGCGTTCGCCATCGCCGGGCTGCTGGACAACCGCCTGACGGAGACGGTGACCAAGATCCCCGGTCTGGGCGACATTCCGATCCTTGGCGCGCTGTTCCGCTCGCGCTCCATGAACAAGTCGAAAACGGAGCTGCTGGTGCTGGTGACGCCGGAGATCGTGCAGCCGCTCCCGCAGGGTCAGAAGGCGCCGGACGTGAGTTTCACCGGACGGTTCCTGAAGGACGGCGCGGCGGAGCCGCCGCGCACCCCGGGCGTGGAGGCGACGGGCAAGCCGGAGCCGCAGAAGAAGATGGTGCCGGTGGAGGTGTTGAGGGAAGAGCAGCGGCTGGAGAAGGAGCGCGAGGAGAAGCGCCGGACGACGGCGGGTTCGAGCATGGGGTTCACGACTCGGGGACAATAGATGTCGGAATGGCAAGGCAGGAGCGATTCATGACCGCACGCGGACCGCTGGGCATTGGCGTCGTCATCGGCAATGCGCGGCTCTGGGAGGAGGCGCAGGGTTTGCTGCGCCTTTTGCCGGTCCGGGTGGTCTTCGAGATGGCGCAGGCGGCGACGGAGGACGCGCTGTTTGCCCGCATCGACCGCTTCAAGCCGGACGTCGTGCTCATCGATCCTTCGGCGCTGCCGCTGGGGCTGAACGAGCTGATCCCCCTGATCAAGGAGCTGCCGGTTTCGCCGCTGGTGGTGGTGGTTCGCGAGAGCGCCACGGCGGAGGAGATCATCCGCGCCGTGCGCGCCGGCGCCGACGAGTTTGTGCTGCCGCCGCTGGAGAGCAGCATGAAGGAGGCGATCGAGCGGCTGGCGGCCAAGGCCGCCGCCCGGGAGACCGCCCCTGCGGGGCCCGCGGGCAAGGCGTTCGGGTTCCTCTCGGCGAAAGCCGGCTGCGGCGGTACGACGGTGGCCTGCCACGCCGCCCTGGAGCTGGCCCGGCTGACGGGCAAGACCACGCTGCTCGGCGACTTCGACCTGGCGGCGGGCACCGTGCGTGTGATGATGCGGGCCGACAGCCGCTACTCGGTGCTCGATGCGGCCCGCAACACGGCGGATCTCGACGATCGTTACTGGCGGGCGCTGGTCTCGAACGGCTATCCGGGCGTGGAGGTGCTGGCGGGCGTCGCGACCGATCTGTACCGCGACTACCCCAACCCGGAAGATGTGCGGCAGGTGATCGAGTTCGCCCGGATGCGCTACCCGTACGTGGTGGCCGACCTGGGCGCGGGGCTGGACGCGGGCGCGCTGCGCGCCCTGGAGGAGATCGACGAGCTGGCGCTGGTGGCCACGCCCGAGATGCCCGCCCTGCAAATGGCCAAGCTGCAATTGCAGCGGCTGGGGGCGGCGGGCTTCCGCCGCAGCGGCGTGCGCCTGGTGCTGAACCGGGTCTCCCGCCGCGTGGAGCTGACGCCCGCCGACATCGAGAAGGCGCTGGACATCGAGATCTTCGCCACGCTGCCGAACGAATACGGCGCGCTGGAGCGGGCGTTCACCGAAGGCAGGCTGCTGGCCGAGAACAACCACCTACGCACGTCCATCGGGAAGATGGTGCAGGCCATGGCCGGGCTGGAGCCGCCGGAGGGCAAGAGGAAATTCTCGCTGTTCAATTTCTGAGGAGGAAGAGGAGGGGATATGGCGTCGCCGTTGCGTTTTGATCCGAATTTGCCAGCCAAGCGGGATCCGGGCTGGGTGAGCCGTCTTTTCAGCCGGCAGTCGTTTTCGCCGCACTTGCAGGAGCTGAAGTTCAAGCTGCACAAGGAGCTGATCGGGAGAATCAACCTGGAGGCGCTGTCCACGCTGCCCGAGCCGCAGGTGCGCGCCGAAATCCGGCAGGCGGTGGAGAAGCTGGTGGACGAGCAGGACGTGCCGCTCACCATGCAGGACCGCGAGCGGGTGTGTTCGGAGGTGCTGGACGAGGTCTTCGGGCTGGGGCCGCTGGAGCCGCTGCTGGAGGACCACACGATCTCCGACATCCTGGTGACCACGCCGCGCCTGGTGTATGTGGAGCGGAAGGGCAAGCTCTACCGCACGCCGGTGGAGTTCAAAGACAACGCGCACCTGCTGCGGATCATCGAGAAGATCGTCTCCGGCGTGGGCCGGCGCATTGACGAGTCCTCGCCGATGGTGGACGCGCGCCTGCCGGACGGCTCGCGCGTGAACGCGGTGATTCCGCCGGTGGCGGTGGACGGGCCGTGCCTTTCCATCCGCCGGTTCGGACGGAACCCGCTGCAAATGGCGGACCTGATCGAGAACCTGACGCTGACGCCGGAGATGGCGAAATTTCTGGAAGCGTGCGTGGCGGCGCGGCTCAATGTGATCGTCAGCGGCGGCACGGGCGCCGGCAAGACGACGCTGCTCAATGCGCTGTCGGCGTTCATCCCGGAGGCGGAACGGATCGTCACCATCGAGGACGCCGCCGAGCTGCAGCTTCAGCAGACGCACGTGGCGCGCATGGAGGCGCGCCCGCCGAACATCGAGGGCAAGGGCGCCATCAAGATCCGGCAGCTGGTGATCAACGCCCTCCGCATGCGCCCGGACCGCATCATCGTCGGCGAGGTCCGCGGCGAGGAGGCGCTGGACATGATGCAGGCGATGAACACCGGCCACGACGGCTCGCTCACCACCATCCACTGCAACAGCCCGCGCGACGCCATTTCGCGCCTCGAAGTGATGATGGGCATGGCCAACGCCAACATGAGCATCCAGTCCATCCGCCAGCAGATCGCCTCCGCCATCGACCTCTTCGTCCACATCTCGCGTTACAGCGACGGCACGCGCCACGTCTCGCACGTCACCGAGTGCGTGGGCATGGAGCGGGACATCGTCACGACGCAGGACATCTTCCTGTTCGAGAAGACGGGCGTGGCGCCGGACGGGCGCGTGTTGGGGCGCTTCCGCGCCACCGGCATCCGCCCCAAGTGTTACGAGAAGCTGAAGACCGCCGGCTTCCACTTCCCGCAGGAGCTGTTCCAGTCCGTGGTGGAGCTCTATTGAGGTCAGCATGTCCCCAAGCCTCTTCGCGATCATCTTCTTGGTGCTGCTGGTGACCATCGCCGGCGGCGCGTGGTTCGCCTGGGAGGTGCTCACCTCCGGGCGGAAGAAGGAGCTCATGGGGCAGTTGACAGGGGAACGGACGGTGGAGGAGGTGGAGGAATACGAGCCGCGAGGCGTCTTCATCTCCCGTGATGAGCTGGAACGCCGGGCGCAGCGCCACCCGTTGAGCGATCTGACCAACACGCTCGAACGAAAGATCGCCATGGCGGGGCTGGAATGGTCGGGCGGCGGGCTGCTGCTGGGCTCCATCGCCGCCGCCGCCGCGGGCGCGCTGATCGGGTGGATGTTCCCCGTGCTGGTGTTCCGCTGGCTGACGGCGGCGGCGCTGGCGCTCGCATTCGGCTGGTTCCCGTTCTTCTATGTCGGCTACCAGGCCAGAAGGCGGATGCGCGAGTTTGAGGAACAATTCCCGGAGGCGCTGGATTTCATCGCCCGCTCGCTGCGTGCCGGGCACGCCTTCTCGGCGAGCCTCGAAATGCTGGCCAACGAGGCGCCGGAGCCGCTCAGCTCGGAGTTCCGCCGCGTGTTCCAGCAGCAGAACCTCGGCTCGCCGATGGAGACGGTGCTGGAAGGGCTGGCGCAGCGGGTGCCGCTGGTGGACGTCAAGTTCTTCGTCTCCGCCGTCCTGTTGCAGCGGGAGGCGGGCGGCAACCTGAGCGAGATTCTGGAAAAGCTGGCGCACACCGTCCGTGAACGCTTCCGCCTGAAGGGCCATGTTCTGGCTGCCACCGGCGCGGCGCGGGTCACGGCCATGATCCTGACCGCCATTCCGCTGTTCGTCTTCATCAGCCTCCAATTGAACTCGCCCGAGTATATCGAGATTCTCAGAAAGGACCCGTTGGGTCCGTGGCTGCTGGCGGGCGCAGTGGGAGGCCAAATTGTGGGCTATTATCTGATGAACCGGCTCATCAACTTCAAGTTCTGACATGCTGATTCCCGTCATCATCGCCGTTTTCTTCCTGCTCCTGGCAGGGTCCATCATCTGGTACGGCTACCGGTATTATGTGCGGCCCGGGGAGGTTTTCGAGAAACTGGCCGGCCCCGTGGGCGGCGTCGTGGATGTGGGCTACCGGAAAGCGGCGGGCTACGGCTTCCGCGTCCGGGAGGCGTTGCAGTGGTTCGGGGAGAAGCTGCCGCAGGACCCGATGAGCGCCTCGCTGCTGAAGAGGCAGTTGATGGTCGCGGGCTACCGTTCCGATGCCGCGCTGCCTGTTTTTCTGGCCATCCGCACGCTGGTGACCGTGGGCGCGGGTGTGCTCGCCTGGCTGATGATGCCGATGTTCGACCTGCCCATGCTGGTGGAGTGGGGCATCGTGGCGCTGGCGGCGGTGCTCGGGTTTATGCTCGCCAACTTCGGGCTCGACGTCCTGGGCGAGAGTTATCAGGAGAAGCTGCGGCTGGCTCTGCCCGATGCGCTGGACCTGATGGTGGTGGCAGTAGAGGCAGGGCTCGGGCTGGATCAAGCCATCATGAAAGTCAGCGAGGAGCTGGCCTACGCGCACCCGGAGCTGTGCCGCGAACTGAACCTGGTTTCCATGGAAACTCGCGCCGGCGTCAAACGCGCCGACGCCCTGCGCAACATGGCCGACCGGACCATGGAGACGGAAATCCGCAAGCTGGTGGCCGTGCTGGTGCAGACGGACCGCTTCGGCACCAGCGTGGCCGACGCGCTCCGCACGCACGCCGAATTCATGCGCGTGCGGCGCCGGCAGCTGGCCGAGGAAAAGGCCAACAAGCTGCCCCCGAAGTTGACAGTCGTGATTTTTTTCACTATCCTGCCAGCGATCCTGATTATTGTGGGCGCCCCGGCGATGTTGATGCTGTTCCGGGGGCTGATGCCCGCGATCAGCGGTCAGTCCGGCGGTTGATTTCTTCCTGAAGGAGTAGACGGAATATGGATCAGCAGTGGCTCCCGATTGTCAGTGGAATCGGCGCACTGATTTGTCTCGTGCTGTACCTGCGCCGCAGACGCGCGCGCAAGCTGCGGGAGTTCAAGCAGCACCGCTGAGCGGTCAATTCCCCTGCCGGCCCGCCGCCTTCCACCATGCCAGGATGAGCACGGCGGCGGCGCCGGCGGCGATGGATACTCCGTGCGGCAGGCGCAGCGTTTTGGGGTTCTTGACATCCAGCTGCTCGTGCCGCATGTAGGGCGCGCGAAAGCTGAGCAGCTCGCGGACCAGATACGCCACGTTCCATAGCGTGGCGCCGAACCGTCCCTTGGCCAGCGCCAGCGCAAGTGCGGCGATCATGCCGAAGATCGACGTGGCGGCGAAGAGGACAAGCCACGTGTGCAGCCCGGTAATCGCGCCCGCCGCGCCCATCAGCTTCACGTCCCCCGCCCCCATCGCGTGCAACAGGTACAAGACGAAGTACACGCCGAACGCCACGGCGAACCCGAGCAGCGAAGCCTTCAGCCCGGCCCAGCCGCCAAGTGCCGTGTTTGCGCCCACGCCTGCCACGAAGCCCGCCACGCACAGCCAGTTCGGGATGCGGCGCGAGCGGAAGTCGAAAACCGCCGCAGGCAAAACGAGTACAATCAGGAGGAACTGGAGGAGAAGGGGCAGTGGCGGCGGAATCAGTTCGATCATCGGCTGTCGGCTCCTCATCCATCATAAGGGTGCGCGGAGCGCCCGCACCGGAGGACACGCATGGAAGCCAGCAAGTTCGTCGATTTCTATGAGCTGATGCAGATCAGCCCCAACGCCGAGCACGACACCATCGTGCGCGTCTACCGCATTCTGGCGGCGCGGTTCCACCCCGACAACCCGCACACGGGCGACGCCGAGAAGTTCCAGCTTCTCAACAAGGCCTACCAGGTGCTGAGCGATCCGCAGCGCCGGGCCGACTACAACAGCGAACTGGCCGTCATGCGGATGCAGCCCATCGGCGTCTTCGGCCTGAAGGACTTCGCCGTCGGCATCGACGGCGAAGCCAACCGCCGCATGGGCATCCTCTGCCTGCTCTACAACAGGCGCCGGACCGACCCCGACAAGCCGGGCGTCTCCGTGCTGGAGCTGGAGCAGACGATGACCTTCCCCCGCGAGCACCTGCTCTTCACGCTTTGGTACCTGAAAGAGCGCGAGCTGGTGCGCCAGGACGGCAGCAGCGACTTCGTGATCACGGCTGCCGGCGTCGACTGGGTGGAGGAGCACCTGCCCAAGAACCGGGTCCTGTATCACCTGTTGAAGGCGGCCGAAACCGGCCAGGCCCGCGGCGACGTCCCCGAAGACTTGCAGCAGTCTCCCGCGGAGGGCGGCGAGCAGGAACCGCCGCTGGCCTGAGCCGGCGATTCCTCAGCTCCAGTAGCTCCGGTCGAGGCTCCGGTACTGCACCGCCTCGGCCACGTGCTTGGCCTGGATCTCCTCCGTCCCCGCCAGATCCGCGATGGTGCGCGCCACTTTCAGAATGCGGTCGTGCGCGCGCGCCGAAAGCGCCAGCCGCTTGACCGCCTGTTCCAGGGTCCGTTCGCCCGCCGCGTCGAGCGGGCACAGTCCGCGCAGCCGGCCCGGCGGGATCTCGGCGTTGACGAAACCGCGCGCCCGCTGCCGCGCCCTCGCCGCCAGCACGCGCTGCCGCATCTCGGCCGACCCCGCGCCGCCGTTGCGCGCCCGCAGCTCCTGAAACGGCACCGCAGGCACCTCGATGTGCAGGTCGATCCGGTCCAGCAGCGGCCCGCTGATCTTGCCCAGATACTGCTGGATCTGCGCGCCCGTGCAGCGGCACTCGCGCGTCGGGTCGCCGAAATAGCCGCACCGGCACGGATTCATCGCCGCCACCAGCGTAAACGAGGCGGGGAAGCGCAGCGTCATCTGCGACCGGGCGATCACCACCGCCCGCTCCTCCAGCGGCTGCCGCAGCAGCTCCAGCACGTTGCGCGGGAACTCCGGCAGCTCGTCCAGGAACAGCACGCCGTGATGCGCCAGGCTCACTTCGCCCGGCCGCGGCAGCCCCATGCCGCCGCCCACCAGCGCGGCGTCGGAAATGGTGTGGTGCGGCGCGCGGAACGGCCGCGTCCGCAACAGCCCCTGCCCGCCGGGCAACACGCCCGCCACGCTGTGGATGCGCGTCGCCTCCAGCGCTTCTTCCAGCGTCAGCGGCGGCAGGATCCCGGCGAGCCGCCGCGCCAGCATCGTCTTGCCCGAGCCGGGCGGTCCGATCAACAGCACGTTGTGCCCGCCCGCCGCAGCCACCTCCAGCGCCCGCTTGGCCGTGGTCTGCCCGCGCACGTCGGCGAAATCCAGATCCGCCTCCGCTCCGGCGCAAGACTCGGCGGGCGCGGGCAGATCCGGCTGGAAGCGGGCGGGTTCGGTCAGCAGCCCCACCACCTCGTTCAGGTGCGTCACTCCGTAGACTTGCAGTCCTTCCACTACCGCTGCCTCGGCCGCATTTTCCTTGGGAACCACCACCGCCCGCGCCCCCTGCTCCCGCGCGCAAGCGGCCACCGGCAGTGCGCCGCGCACCGGACGCACACTGCCATCCAGTGACAGCTCGCCCACCAGCAGCTGATCGTGCCGCGCGGGAACTTTTCCCATAGCTCCGAGAATCGCCACCGCGATGGGCAGATCGAAACCGGCCCCTTCCTTCCGCAGACTCGCCGGGGCCAGGTTGATGGTCACGCACTGGCTGGGCTGGTAGAAGCCGCTGTTGGCGAGCGCCGAGCGGATCCGCTGGCGGCTCTCTTTCACCGCCGTGTCCGGCATGCCCACGACTGCGAAGTCACGGTCCATGCCGCCCGGGTAGACGTCCACCTCCACGTCCACCGGCTGGGCTTCAATGCCCACCAGTGCGGCGCTCAACGTGCGGAACAGCGGCATCGGGCGCGGCAGCCTCCTCTGGAATGGTGCCCGCGCCGCGGGAATCTTCTCAGACTGTGAGGGAAGGCGCCGTATCAGTGCTCGCGAGGGGGTTGTCCGATCACCGTATAATCCTGCGGGATGCAGAACCAGGCGGCATCCGGCTCTTCGCCGATGCGTGTGTCTGTGGCGGTCTGCCGGATCACTACCGTTTTGTCATCCACCTGCATCCTGTCCTCCGACCCGGGGGTCAATCCGAGGTCGGGCGAAACGCAGCTTTTCCCGATGTTGGCCAGCTTGCCCGGCAGGCCCTGCCGCACAGGGTAGCGGACGCAAGGAACCTTCAGGTGGCTCGACCGGGAGCCCGGATCGCTCGCTTGTGGGGCCGCTCGCTGGCCTTCCATGTACTGAAGCATCTTGTCTACAACGACCGCCTGCCTGGATCGTGGATCCAGCTGGTACATCAGGCCCGTCGAGCTGTCCCACAGCGCCGCCCGGCGGCAGTTGCTGTCCTCCTGAAGAGTGTAACGGCTGCCCAGCCGGTCGCGCGCTTCCAAAAGCTGAATGGAATTGACCAGCTGCTCACTGCCGGAGGAATCGACGTGAAACACCTGAATCAGCCCCCTCGCCACGTAGGGTTCCGCTGCGCGGGAAGGCCACCCGGAAAGGATGCCAAGAGCCAGCGCCAAGCCGGCGAAGCCACGGCTGGTGCGCCACATCGATGCGGGCGCGGATGCAGTCTTCACCGTCTGTCTCCAGTCTGTTGACCAATCTTCCTATGCAGGACGAACGCAGTCCAGACACCAGATCTCCCCGAGGGGCCACGTGTTGCAGAACCAGCGCACCAGATGGTACTGGCAGCCAGGCCCGCAGTACATATTGATTCGAACCGCAGAGCCCGAAAGAGAAGCACAGAGGCGGCAGTTGAAAGGACAAAAGTCACAACCCTCACCCTGCTCCACGCAACGACGCGCACCCGCCGGCTGCGGCGCCCCCATCGAAACGAGCAGGCAGAGCACCGCCACTGCCGGAAAAACAACTCCGTGTCTGTTGAGGATCCGTCTAATCATGGCCCAAACTCTACCCCCCCCGGGATCCATGTCAACGCCTGATTGTGAAAAAGAACTGGAGGTTTCATTATCCTGTGTGGAGGGGAAATGAAATTCGAGCAAGCGGCGCATAAGAGTCAAAAGTGGCCGCTGGCCGTCAGATGGTGCTCCCATGCTGGTCCGGCGGGCTTCGGTCGGGCGCCCGCCGCGGCAAGCCTTCAGACGGGCCGCCCGGTGCAAACGGAGCCCGAGCAAAGCCAGGAACCGAATCACCATTTTCCGGATATTACTCGAAATCATCCATCCATGGCGCCGTCAATACGACTATGCAGAGGGGGGATAGCGCGAGCGAGATAAAAGATAACCATGTTTGATTATGCCTGGTTTCTGCGATTCGGGAGTTACTTCTCCACCCTGAAGCGCCCCTGCGCGGCGGCCGTCTTGCCGCCACCATCGTCCGTGACGGTTACTTCCAGCAAGTAGTCGCCCGGCGTCACGCCCTCGGTGATGCTGAGCGTCCGCGCCCCGTTTAGCAGCCGGCGCGGATAGAACGGCTCCACCTCGTCGCTCGCCGCTTCCTCCTGCGTGAACGGCTCGCCACCCTGAGCGTCCAGGATCTTGAGACCACAGTCTGTGGCGAAGCGGTTCTTCTCCCCAAGCGTGAATCCGGCCGCCTGGAAGCGCGCCACCAACGACTGCCCGGCGCCGTCCGGGTCATCGCAGGTCATCTTGCTCCCGGTCTTGCTGCGGCAACAGCCGGGAGTCGGGATGTTCAAAGCTTTCGCCGCCTTGCCCGGCCTGACTGTCACGCCGGAATGTCTCTCTGATACGCCGCCAGGGTGCTCCGGCTGGAAGTCCACCGGTTGGGCGTCCATGCCGGAGTGCGCCTCGCACCATGCGCCGAAGAGGGTTGTGGGGCGCAGTGGATTCCCGAATCCTGTTCGGCGCGGCGGGCGAACGCCCTTTCAGATTTCTTTGTGCCATGTCTTGCCTTGTCCGTCCGGCTGTGACACAATTCCGGACTGGCATGTCTGGTGCTCGATCTTGATGCAAGACTTTCCTGAAGAGGCGTGGTTCCCCTGGCCGGAGAAGGGTGAAGATCCAGTGCTGACGGTCCCGGGCCAGGCCGCTCTCACGCGTGCGGCGCTCCTAAGGAAAGGGGCGGAAATTTCAAGGCGGTTGCGCGCCGCCGGCATTCGCCACGGCCACGTAGTAGCGACGCTCTTGCCTGGCGGTCCGGAAATGGTGGCTTGCCTGCTCGGAGTGCCTGCTGTTGCCACCCTCGCTCCCCTGAACCCCTCTCTCACGGCAGCGGAGATTCAGGCGTCGCTCCGCGACCTCGGCGCGTCCGCCCTGATCACGCCATCCGGCATCCAGACGTTCAGCGACGTCCCGGAAGACGATTCGCTTGCCGATGTGCCCTTGATCCTTTTCACCTCAGCCACTACTGGCAAGCCCAAGCAGGTTCCGCTCACCTTCGTTAACTTGCAGGCGATGATGGACAAGACCGCCTCGGGACTCCGCATCTCGGCCGAGGACCGGCTCCTGAGCTTCATGCCCCTCTTTCACCTGCAGGGAATCCTCAGCCTTCTCGTAACGCTCCGCGCGGGCGGCGGCGTGACTCTCACGCCGCGGTTCGAGGCCGAACAGTTCGCCTCCTGTCTCGATCAGTACCGTCCCACGTGGTACACCGCCGGACCCGCCATTCACAACGCCATCCTCCACCCGTCCCTGCCCCGCCCCCCGAAATGCCTGCGCTTTGCCAGGTCCTCCGGCGCGAAACTCGCTCCCGCCATCCTCCACTCGTTGGAAGATCTGTTGGAGGCGCCTGTGGTGGAAGCCTATGGTCTCACCGAATCGGGATCGGTCGCCCAGAACCCGCTGCCGCCAGGAGTGCGCAAACCAGGTTCTGCCGGTCTTCCTTACGGAGTGGAAATCCGGCTCCAGCCCGATGGTGAGATCCTGATCCGCGGTCCCTCAGTAATGCGCGGCTACCGCAAGGACGAGCCCGCGAACCGCGAGGCCTTTCTGGAGGGCTGGTTCCGCACCGGAGATCTCGGTTGCTTCGACGAGGACGGCTACCTCTATGTCACCGGCCGGACGAAGGAGATGATCAACCGCGGCGGCGAGAAGATCTCGCCGCCAGAGATCGACGACGTCCTCTCCTCCCATCCGCTTGTACGCGAGGCCGCTGCCTTCGGGCTACCGCATCCCACCCTCGGCGAAGATGTCGCTGCGGCCGTCGTTCTGCAGCCGGCGGCCAGTGTCACTGCCTCTGACCTCCGTGCGTATGCGGCCAGGCGGCTCGCCCCCCACAAGGTTCCCCACCGGATCTTTTTCGCAGGCTCCCTGCCGCGAGCCGCCACCGGCAAGGTCCGCCGTCATGAACTCACGCCCGCCTTCGCCTCCGTCCAGCTACCCGCGGTCACCCCCTCCAATGCGCTCGAGGCTGAACTCGCCGCGCGGTGGCGCAACCACTTGGGCGGAGAAATGCCATGCGTCCAGACGGACTGGTATGCGCTCGGCGGCGATTCCGTTGGCCTTGCGCGCCTCCTGACGGAACTCGACGCCTGCTACGGGCTGCCTTCCGGAACTGTTGAAGAATCCGGCTTCCTCGCCGAGCCAACCGTCGAAAACCTTGCGCGCTGTCTGGAAGCGCCCCGCATGGCGGCGCCCGTCGTGCGCTTTCACCCCGGCGGCCACAAGCCCCCCTTCTTCTGCCTGCCAGGAATCCATGGCAGCCCGCGCTACCTACAGCCGCTCGCCGACAGCACAGATCCGGACCGGCCTGTTTTCCTCCTCCGTTTTCCCGACTGCGAGCCGGGCCGCGCCGCGCCGGTCGAAGAGATCGCCGCGAGGACCATCACCGTCATTCGTGGACTTCAACCCAGGGGCCCATATCTGCTCGGAGGTCACTGTTACGGCGGAGTCGTCGCCTGGGAGATCGCCAGCCATCTGGAGGCCGGAGGCGAGACCGGTGCGCTTGTCCTGTTCGATGCCGCTGTGCCCGGCTATCCCCGCCCGCTCCAAAGCTGGCGCTCCTACCTGAACAAGGCCGTCTCCCTCGCCGCTGTCGCGCTTCGCGGGCAGGTGCGGCGGGTGCTCGACCAGTCCATCCATCACTTCCGCTACCTCCAGCAACTTCGCCGCGGCCAGCGCTACGCGCTCTCGCTGCTCGAACACCCCGGAGCCGCGCCGGCGACATCCCTTCTGACTGCTGCATATGCCCGGCTCTGGAAGCCCCGCCCCATCTCCTGGCCAGTCGCCGTCTTCGTTGCCTGCGGCGAACCGGCAAGCACTGAAGTCCTCGAAGATCCCCGCCTCGCCTGGCGCGCCTTCACGCGTGGCCGCTTCTGCGCTCTGGATGCCGAGGGAGATCACAACGGCATGTTCACCGCTGGGGCATCCGGCTTCGCCGCGCAACTGGACGCCGTTCTTGGCTCACTCCTCCAGCCATCTGGTGCGTGCGCCTGACCGGCCCGCCTACTTCTCCACCCGGAAGCGCCCCTGCGCGGTGGCCGTCTTGCCGCCACCTTTGTCCGTGACGGTTACTTCCAGCAAGTAGTCGCCGGGCGTCACGCCCTCGGTGATGCTGAGCGTCAGCGCACCGTTCAGCAGCCGGCGCGGATAGAACGGCTCGCCCTCGTCGCTGGCCGCCTCTTCCTGCGTGAACAGTACATCGCCTTGCGCGTTCAGCACCTTCAGGCCGTAGCCAACGGCGAAACGGTTCTTCTCGCCCAGGGTGAACCCGGCCACCTGGAAGCGCGCCACCAGCATCTGGCCGGGGTGGTAGAGCGGATCCGCCATCGGCTCGCGTTCGGCCTCGTCCCGGTAGAAGCCGAGATTCAGGATGCTCAGCTCCTTCACCTGTGGAAGCGCCTTGCCGCCCACGCGGAAGGGGACGTCCAGCTCGGCGCTCGACTGCGCCAGTTCATCGGCGGCGCGGATCTTGATGCGATACTCCCCTGGAGGAAGCTGCCCGGGCAGCGCCAGCGTGTACTGCACGCGCGGCAGCCAGTTCTTGTCTTCAAAGGCCAGCTCTTCCCGAATGGCGCCGCTGGCGGGCGGTTCGAGCAGCCGCCCTTCCGGGTCGGTAGCATAGAGGGTCCACCGCAGATCCACGCGGTCCTTCACGGCCCGGAAGCCGGCTATGCGAAAGCTGAGATAGAGCAACTCGCCCGCATGATATTCGTAATTGGCGCTGATGGCGGGGCCGTCTTCCTGGCGGAAGTGCAACGTGGCGCCAGTGATGGCCAGCTTCGATGCTGGCGGCGGATCGGCGGCCATCGCCGCCAGCGGCAGCAGCATCAGCCAGTGGCAGCCCACAATTTCTATTCTGCGCCTCTATTGCGCCGGAGGCATCTGCGGCTCCGCCGCCGGTTTGCCCGCGGGCGCCTCCTCCCGGTAGGGCAGGCGCACCAGAGCCGTCTGTTCCTTCTCCACGTCGCCGCCGCTGGAAACACGCAGCGTATAGTCGCCCGGCGGCACGTCGAACAGCAGCGTCCCCGTCTCTGTCTGCGTGCTCCGAATGCGGCGCAGAAGCCCCATCCACTGCGGAACACCTTCGCCCTTGTCCAGCTCCAGAGTCTCCTTGCCGTTCTTGTCGATCACCGTCAACAGAGGCGCCGCGGCATCTTCCGGTCCGTTGTTGGTGATGCTCACGGTGACGAGCAGAAACCTGTGCTGCGGCTTTCGCGGGCCGGAATCGCCCTGGAGTTCGTCCCTCCATTCGGTGTCGTAGACCGTGTAGCTCAGATCCCCGGCCACTACAGGAGAGCCCATGGCATGCACGGCATCCGCCTTCCTGCCCCCGCAGGCCGCCAGGCCAGTCAACGCCACCGCCAGAGCCGCCGCCGGAAAAACCGCACGAAAAGCTGCGTACATTTCTCTCGCCTCCGAATCAGTATCAGTGTGCAACATACCGAATCCCGCAGCCTTATGCAATGGACGGCGGCGTTTTTGTGGCTGGCCGCCGTCTCCTGCTCCGCCCAGCCCCTGCGTCATCCGGCGACGGGGCGCGTGATCGCGCCTGTCATGGGCGCTGCCGGCGCGGCATGGCTGGAGCGTTCCGAGCGCGAATCCGAGGAACGCCCCAGTCTCGCCGTTCGCCTGCTGCGCCTGAAGCCAGGGCAGACCGTGGCGGACATCGGCGCAGGCTCCGGCTATTACACGGAACTGCTCGCCCGCGCCGTCGGTCCTTTCGGACGCGTTTATGCCACCGACATCCAGCCTGAGATGATCCGTCTGCTCGAGCAGCGCATCCAGCGCAAGCGCCTCGCCCACGTGCAGGCGGTGCTCGCCTCGGAGACCGATCCGCGCCTCCCCCCGGAGTCGCTTGACCTCGCGCTTCTCGTTGATGTCTACCACGAGTTGGCCTACCCGCAGCAGATGCTGCGCCGCCTGCGCGAATCGCTCAAGCCCGGCGGGCGCCTTGTGCTGATCGAGTTCCGCAAGGAAGATCCCTCTGTCCCGATCCGCGAGGAACACAAAATGAGCATCGCCGAGGCGCGCGCCGAGGTCGAACCCGAAGGCTTCGTCTTCGACCGCGTTTTGAACGATCTGCCCTGGCAGCATATCCTGATATTTCGCAAATGAAGAACGCGCGCTTCCCCTCGGAGCACTCTGCCGGGCGCGACGCTGCCACCGGCGCGCCCGTCCACTGCCTCACCAGCGCGGACGCGATCAGCCACCACCCTTATTTCCTCAACACCGCACTGACGCCCGATGAGGAGGTTCTGCTTTTCTCCAGCAACCGCAGCGGCGCCTGGCAGCTGTATTCGGTTGAGCCGTTCCCTTCTGGCGAAATTCGCCAGTGGACGGCTGCCGGTCCCATTCACCCCTTTTCTCCAGCAATCCACCCGCACGGCGAGTCGGTGCTTTTCGTGCGCGGGGGCTCGATCTGGGAGATTCGCCGCGATACGCTGGCGGAGCGCTGCATCGTGAACTATGGCAACGCCCAGTTTGGCGAAGTCTCGCTTTCTCTGGATGGCGAGTGGATCACGGCAGCCGCAAAGATCGGACCGGAGCACGGGCTGGTGGCCGGACGCGCGGATGGGACCGGCTGGGCGTTTCACCGCTTCCCGCGCATGGTGATCCACCCGCAGTTCCATCCGCTGGAGCCCGAATGGATCGAGTTCGCCGCCGATCCCGCGCCGCGCATGCATCGCATCCGCCGCGATGGCACGGGGCTCGAATGCCTCTACGAGCACTCGAACGACGAGTTCGTAGTGCATGAAACGTTCCTCGGCGCGACTGGCGATCTCATCTACGTGGAATGGCCCTTCGCCGTCTGGCGCATGGACTGGACCACGCGCGAACGCCGCAGGATCTGCGAGTTCAACGCCTGGCACATCGCCCCCAACCGCGCGGGGACGCGGATCCTGTGCGACACCAACCATCCGGACCGCGGCCTTTTTCTGATCGACGCCGCCTCTGGCGAGCAGCGCCTCGTGGGGCTGTCCGGGAGCTCGAACCGCGGCTCTCAATGGGCCAGGTCCCGTTACGCACTGCCCGAGGATTTCGCCGCCGCCCGCGCCTCCCTGGGCCAGAGTCTCAGCTGGATGGAGAACGCTGCGGATACGGTTTACGGGCCGCAATACACGCACCCGCACCCGTCTTTCTCACCTGCCGAGAGATATGTGATTTACACGAGCGACCGAAGCGGGCGCCCGCAAGTCTACGCCCTGGAGCTTCATGGATAACCTCACCCACTCCCTCACCGGCGTGCTGCTGGCCCGCACGGGGCTGGCGCGCGGCGTGCCTTTTGGAACCGCGCTGGCTGTCGGCGCGGCCAACTTCGCCGATATCGACATTCTCACCGGCGCGAAGAGCTGGATCTGCTACCTGCACTACCATCGCGGCTTCACGCACTCTCTGCTCTGGCTGCCGCTGGTGGCCGCGGCGCCTCTGCCGCTGTGGTGGCTGCTGGCGCGGCGCCGCGGGCCGCTCACGCGCGCCTCGTGGCTGCGCGCTTACCTGATCTCGCTCGTCGCCGGGCTCACACACCCGCTGCTCGATCTGCTCAACGTTTACGGCATTCGCCTGTGGACCCCGATGAGCGAACGCTGGCTGCATCTCGACCTGCTTTTCATCGTCGACGTGTGGGTGTGGGCCGTGCTGCTGGTTTGCACGCTCGGCCCCATGCTGGCCCGGCTCGTGTATTCGGAGATTGGCGCCCGCGGCACGCCCGGCCGCGGCATGGCGTGGCTCGGGCTGGCCGGATTCGCCGCCATCATCGGGTTCCGGGCGCTCCAGCATGAGCAGGCGGTGGCGCAACTGAACGCGCGCGTCTACGGCGGCGAGCCGCCACGCCGCGTGCTGGCCACGCCCACGCCGGCGGATCCGTGGAAATGGACCGGCGTCGTGGAGACGCGCTCGGCCTGGCGGCTTGTGCCCGTCGACCTCCGGCGGCCGCTGGACCCGGAGGCAGGAAACGTTTTCTACAAGCCGGACGCCGACCTCCTCCGGCCCGTCCTGGAGTCGACGGAGACGGGTCGCGTCTTCCTCGAGTTCTCGCAAGTGCAGTGCTGGTCTGTCACGCCCGCGCCCGACCCGGAGGGCGCGACGCTGGTGCGCATCGCCGATCTGCGCTTCGGTCCGCCGGAGGGAAATTCGTTTGTCGCCTCCTTCCTGGTGGACGCGACCGGGCGCGTGCAGCGCGAAGAGTTCTCCTTTGGCAGGATGGAAGCGAGAAAGCGCTGATGGACTCAAGCCGGGAGGCGGCCATGCCCGTGCCTGAATATCCCATGATCATCGGCGGCGCCGAACACCGTTCGGAGTCTCCGCTCACCGTGCGCATTCCCTACGACGGCGAACCGTTCGCCACGGTCTTTGCGGCTTCGGAGGAACACCTCCGCCGTGCTGTCGAAGCCGCCGGCCGCGCGGCCGCGGTGATGCGGGAGATGACCCGCGCCGAGCGCGCCGCCATCCTGCTTCGGGCCCATGCGCTGCTCGGCGAGCGACGGGAGCTCTTCGCCCGAACGATTGCCAGCGAAAGTGGCAAGCCGCTGCGCGAGGCGCGCACGGAAGTCGAGCGCGCCCTCTCCACGCTGTTCTTTTCCGCCGAAGAGGCGCACCGCCTGGCAGGCGAAGAGGTGCCCATGGACGCCGCCCCGGCGGGCGCAGGGCGCATGGCGATGTTCATCCGCGAGCCGCTGGGAGTGATCGCCGCCATCACGCCGTTCAATTTCCCGCTGAACCTGTCCATGCACAAGATCGGCCCCGCGCTGGCCGCGGGCAACGCCGTCATTCACAAGCCCGCCTCAGCCACGCCTGTCACAGCGCTGCAGCTGGCGCGCCTGTTCCTTGACGCAGGGCTCCCGCCTGGCGCGCTGAACGTCGTCACCGGGCCCGGCGGCGCCGTGGGCGATTTTCTTGTAGAGCATCCGGACATCCGGATGGTGACGTTTACCGGCAGCGCCGAAGTCGGCCTCCGCATCCGCTCCCGCTCCGGCATGAAGCGCGTGACGCTGGAGCTGGGAAACAATTCGGCCGTGATCGTGTGCGCCGACGCCGATCTGGACGACGCCGTCTCGCGCTGCGTGCCCGGCGCCTACGCCAATTCGGGGCAGGTCTGCATCTCCGTCCAGCGGATCTTTGCCGACGAGGCCATCCACTCCGGCTTCGTCAGCCGCTTCGCTGCCAGGGCGGCGGAGCTCGCCATCGGCCATCCGCTGGAGGAAAGCGCAGCCGTCACTTCCCTGATCACGGAAGCCGAGGCTCAGCGCGTCACAGCGTGGATCGGTGAAGCCATCGAAGCCGGAGCGAAGCTGGTCGCCGGAGGCGGGCGCCAGCGGGCGACGGTGCAGCCTGCAGTGCTGGCCGACGTGCCTCCTCACGCGCGGGTCTTTGCTCAGGAGGCATTCGGCCCGGTGGCGGGTATCAACCGCTTCCGGGATCTGGACGAGGCCATCGCCGCGGTCAATGACTCGCCCTACGGCCTTCAGGCGTCGATATTCACGCGCGACATCGAGAAAGCGTTTCGCGCCGCCCGCCGCGTCCACGTCGGCGGGTTCCTGATCAATGACGTGCCGCAGCTCCGTGTGGACCAGATGCCCTACGGTGGCGTGAAACTCAGCGGCACGGGGCGAGAGGGGCCGCGTTACGCCATCGAGGAGATGACTGAGATCAAGCTGATCAGCTGGCGTGTTTGAGAAGCGGCGCGAGCCGCTGGCGCCCGCCGGCGTCGCAGCCCCAAAATGCACGAAGGGCGCGCCCGGCTGGGGCGCGCCCTTTCGAATTCAGGTTGTGAGCCTGCGCGTCAGAACGACAGGCGCAAACCGAAGCGGAACTGCCGCGAGGAGTCCGCGCTGGTGATGCACATGAAGTTCTGCAGCGGGTTGGCGCGGGAGGTGTCCAGCGACCCGTCCGGCCGCAGCAGCATGGCCGCGGAGTTGCCCGACGGGTTGCCCCACCGCGTATTGTGCGCCACGTTGTAGGACTCGGCCCGGAACTCCATGTTCAGCCTCTCGGTGATCTTGAAGTTCTTGAACAGGCCGGGATCGAGCCGCCAGAAGCCCGGGCCGTAAAGCCGGTTGATGCCCATCGAACCCGGGATGTATTGCGGATTCGACGGGTTGAAGTAGAACAGCGGGTCGCGGAAAGACGACGGGTCGAAGTAAGGCTGCTGCGGCCCCTTGCCGTCGAGTTTCTTCACCGGCCCGATCTGGTGCGCCGTCTGCGTGCAGCCGATGCACTGGAGCGACTGGCCGCTGCCGGTGACCGTGAACGGCGTGCCGCTATAGGCGCTGAAGATGCCCGTCAGGCGCCAGCCGCCGGCGATGAAGTCCGCCACCTTGTTCTCGATGCTGTACTTGCGGCCCTTGCCGAAGGGCATCTCGTAGACCCAGCCCCAGGTGAACATGTGCCGGCGGTCATAGCTGGCCGGGGAGTAGTTCCGGCTGAGCATGCCTTCCCAATTGAAGGCCTTCGGGCCGGTCCAGCCGGTGTCGTCGGCCATGTTCAGGGCCTTGCCGAACGTATAGGAGACGGTCATGAAGAGCCCGTCGCTGTAGGACTTCTTCACGTTGACCTGAAGCGAGTCGTAGGCGCCGTAGCCCCAGCCGTCCCACATGTTCGCGCCGATGGTCTTGCCGTAAAGCTTGGCCAATGGCAGGTTCGCGGTCGTGGTGCCGAGCCCGGGCCCCACAGTGTTGATGTTGCGGTCCATCAGTTGCTTGATGGTGCGCGTGGCCACATAGCCGGCGCTGGCGACGATGTTCCAGGGCAGCTGGCGCTCAAGCGTGAAGTTCCAGCTCTGGATGTAGCCGCGATGGAGCAAGCCGCCCCAGGCGCTGCGCGGGCCCATATCGAAGCTCAGCGGCAGCGTGAGGGTGCCCTTGCTGATGTCAGGCGTCGGAACGTCCGGAATGCCCTGGTCGATGGTGTTGTACCAGCCGAAGGTGGACACCGACGGCACCCACGAAGCCGACAGCGTGGCCGGGTACAAGCCGCGGAGCGGCCTACCGAACGGGATCGGGTCGTAGGTGATGCCATAGCCGGCGCGGATCACGTTCTTGTCGCCGATGCGGTAAGCGAAGCCCACGCGGGGAGCGAAGAGCTTCTTGCTGACCTCGATGCCGGCGTTGCGCGGAACGTTGCCGAGCCCGCCGAGGTAGACGATGTTGGTGTAGGGATCCCACCGCTCGATGCCGCGGTCGCCGCGGTTGATCAGCGGGTAGTACTCGTAGCGCAGCCCGAGGTTCAGCGTCAGGCGGCGGTTCACCTGCCAGCGGTCGCGGATGTACCATGCGAGCTGCCACTCGCGGGTCTTCATCTCCAGGAACTGGATCGACTTGCTGTAGGAGCTTACGAGTCCCAGCAGAGCCGCCGCGAAGGCGTTAGGTTCGCGGGAAGGCTGTCCGGTGACGATGGTCGTGCCGCCGGAGAACGAGATGGCGCCGCGGGGGTTGGCCGTTTCCGGCTGCCAGTGGTTCAGCTCGAGCCTGCGCGGTTCAAAGCCCCAGCGAAGCTCGTGCGCGCCGCTGATCTTGCTGAAGTTGGTCTGGTAGGTGTAGCTGCGCTCCTTGCGGAACAGGGGCGCCCAGGTGGCGCCGACACCGATGTAGCTGAAGCCGAAACCGGTGACCTGCGGCAGTCCGCCGTAGCGCGGGTCGTTGGCGAACTGGCGCCCGCCGTTGGTGCCGGGGATCTTCCAGTCGTCCAAGCCGACGTTGCGGCCCTGTCCAGGGATGCCCACTTCCTGGTCCATCCTCGTGTAGCCGAACACGCCGTCCATATAGAAGGTGGGAGAGAACGTGTAGTTGTGGCCAGCCGTGACAAGCTGCGTCGTGGTGTCCCCAAAGCCCTCCGTGCCGAGCGCCGCGCCGCCCAGGTCGCCGAACGGGTAAGCCCCGGAGACCGGAGCATCCATGCGGCTGTACTTGCCCCAGATCATCAGCTTCGAAGTCGCCGCCCAGTTGGACTTGAAGTCGTACTGGCTGCGCTTCAGCGTGAGGATGCCGGCGGCGAAATAGTTGCCCTGGAGATTGTTGGGATCCGTGGGAGAGATCTGGTTCGGCGCTGGCATCTTCGAGTAGATGTTCGGGAAGATGGAGTTCCAGCGGTCCTTGGGAACGATATTGTTCGGGAACGGAATTCGGTTGGCTGCCTGGTTGGCGGGCGCCGAAGCGGGATCGTACACGATCGAATAGCTGGCCCACTTGCTGAAATCGCCGTTGCGGAAGTCCGCCGGGGCGACCGAATAGTTGCCCGAATAGCCGGTGCCCTCCTGCGTTCTCTCGAACGAGAAGAAGTAGAACAGCTTGTCCTTCTTGATCGGTCCGCCCAAAGTGCCGCCAGCGATGTTCTGGGTCGTCTTCGGCATTTTGAACGTGGCGGAACGGAAATAGGGCGCCGTGTTCAGGCGGTTGTTGTTGTGGAACCAGAACGCCACGCCGTGCAGCTCGTTGGTGCCGGACTTCGTGGTCACGGTGATGGCAGCGCCGCCGGCCATTCCCTGCTCGGCGTCGAACGAGTTGGTGCTGATGTTGACCGTCTCGATCGATTCCACCGGCTGGACATAGGCCACGTGGTGCGGCAGCCAGATGTTGATGTTCACCGCGCCGTCGGTGAGCGTGTTGTTGTTGTTGCGCGCCGTGCCGTTGATATTCGTCGTCAGCGCCCGCCCGGGGGTGTCGACCACGGCGTTCTGGAAGTTGGCCGGCGTGGCGCCGGGCACCAGATTGATGAGCGACTGGTAGTTGCGGTAGCCGGGCAGCGGCATGCTGGTGACAGTGGACGATGCGATCTCGGCCCGCACGTCGCTCTTGTCCGTCTGCAGCACCGCTGCGGAGGCTGAGACGGTGACCTGCTCGGTCATCTGGCCGACTTCCAGCCGCGCGTCCACACGGGTGACCGTGTTGATGCTGACTTCGACTCCCGTGCGCGTCAGCGTGCGGAAGCCGGCGGCAGCGAACTTCAGTTCATAGGTGCCCGCGGGCAGGTTGGGCACGGTGTAGCGGCCCGCCTCGTCAGCCTCGACTTCGCGGCTGATGCCGGTGGCGGGGTTGGTGATGGTCACTTTGGCCTTGGGGACGACCGCGCCCGTGGGGTCTTCCACAACGCCGAGAATGGAGCCGTAGAGCACCTGCGACAGGGCAGGCGCCGCCGTCACAACAAGCAGGGTTGCGAGGGCGAATAGTGTGATCGTGATGTGTCTTCGCATATGCGACGAGACAACCTCCTCCACGCCATTAAACTCCACTTCCGGATTCTGGTCAACCCTGGAAATTTCGCGTTCGCCGTTTCGGACCTTGCTGTCCGCTGTCCGTCCGCCTCAGTGCCGCGCCTCGCGCATCTGCCTCAGCGCGGGAGCCAGGTTTTTCGGCAGATATATCGGGAACACGCGCCCCCCTAGACCCTTCACCAGGCTTGTGAGCGCATCCGCGTCTTCCGGGACGTTGGGCAGCGAGTAGGCCAGATGGAAGGCCAGGGGCGCCGCTTCTTTCAGAGCCGGATCGAGCGTGCGCAATTTCTGGCCGCCACGCCAGCGGGCGCCGATGAAGACCAGCGCATCGGGGCGGGGCTCATTGCGAAGACCCTGGCGCACCAGGTCCTGCAGGAAATCTCCCGGAAGCGGACCTTCCTGGAGCGTGCGCAGAGGGATGGTGCCGAAATCGACCCGGGCCAGCTGCCGCGCCAGCCGCCCGACGTCTTGCGGTTGCAGGCGCGGCGTCTGGAAGAGCACGTCGCGCTTCATGAGATCGAACACGGTCAGAGAGGCGGACTGGAATCCGCCATCGCGCAGGACCGCGCTCAGCGTGCTCAGCAGCACCTGGCGGTCCCAGGGCGAGAGGCGCGTCACATACCGGCGCGGCCTCACCGGGGAGGCGTGCAGGAAGATGGCGGCGTGGCCCTTGCCGTCGCTGCCGAAGCCATGCCAGAGCCCGGTGTCGAGTGCGCGCACGCTGGCGGGCGGCAACGTGGCGTTGTCCTCGCGAACCTTCAGGGTCCACTGCCGACGGCACTCGCTGCCGCCGGTGGTCAGAACCAGCAGTTCGACCCTGTAATTGCCCCGCCCGAGAAACCACCCTCCACCCAGGCTCATCTCGATCTTGCGAAGCTCCACGCCCTGCGGCGGATCGGGAACCGCCAGCCGCTGGTAGAGGTGAGCCGGCTCGCCGGAAGGCTCGAGCGGGGTGACGCGGGCGATAGAGATGACCTCGCGGGGCGCCTCTCCCTCCAGAAGCGAAGCGGCCGGGACGGAGACGTTATAGCCCGCCCACACGCGCAGGCCGTAGTCCAGGAAGGGCTGGAACGGCTGGATGCGGCAGCGCATGCGGCGCTCGGGTTCCTGCTTCCACTGGCGCTCGAACGCCTCCGCCATCTGCCGGCCGGCAGCCTCCTGCGGATCCACCTGCCACTGCGCCGCGGCGGGAGCGGCGAGCGCGATCAGGACTGCCAGCGGGGCTTTCATGGGACGCCTGTCTTCATGATGCCCGAGCCGCGCCGCGGGGCGCAGGCGGGCGGCCGGGGCCCGGAAACCCGCTCGGGACGGGCCTCCGGACGCGCAAGGTGCGAAAAATACCCGAAAAACCGCGCTTTTTGCGCGCCACCCCCTTTACACTGGCCCGCCGCATCCCTTATGATTGATCTGCGAACGGAACCATCCAACATTTCCGGCTGGTTTTGTTTTAAGTATCCCGGCGCGGCTCCCGAGGCCGCTCCGGCGAAGGGAGAGACGCAGAAGACATGGCCGAAGCGAAGAAGATGACACAAACGCAGCTGGTGAACGAGATCGCCACTGCCACCGGAATCACCAAGAAGCAGGCGAAAGCCGCCGTCGAGAAGCTGGTCGAGATCGCCATCGCGCAGACGAAGAAGGTCGGCGTGTTTGTCATCCCGGGCATCGGGCGCCTGAAGAAGGTGGAGCGCAAGGCGCGCATGGGCCGCAACCCGGCGACCGGCGAACCCATCAAGATCCCCGCCCGCAAGACGGTGAAGCTGACGCTTTCGAAGTCGATCAAGGACGCCATCGTCCCGCCCAAGGTGAAGAAGTAAGGCGGACAGCAAGGCCTGTTCCGGCCCCGGGTTCCTGAAGGGAATCCGGGGCATTGTTCTTCGCGGCGCCGGCAGAAGCACGAAGCCCCGCCCGAGGTCTCTTCGACCCGGGCGGGGCGTAATTTCTGGAGATCCTGGAATCGCCGCCTCTCTTGCCGGCGGCGCTTCAGGCAGACGCAGGCAGGCGGCTCAGGCCTGCTTCTTCTCTTCCGTCTTGGCGGGCGTCTGCTCTTCCTTCAAAGCGTTCTTGAAGTTCTTGATTCCTTCTCCGAGGCCTTTTGCCAGTTCCGGGATCTTCTTCCCGCCGAAGAGCAGGACGGCGACGCCCAGAATGATCAGCAGTTCAGGTAAGCCAATTTGCCGCACACGGCCTCCTTTGTCATCTTCATTGTAGGGAGGGCGGGAAACGGGCGTCAAGCAAGGCGCCGGAGGCAAGGCGATGAAGCAACGAAAGCCGGACAAGGGCCGGCAGCCCGATCCATCCCGAAAAGCGCGGCGGCAGGCCCGCATCCTGATCGGCCCTGTGCCCCCCTCGCAGGTGATCCCGCCCGCCACGCGCCGCAAGGCGAAGCACAAGAAGAAGGCGGCCGAGGACGAGGCGGGATAGCGGTGGCGCAGAGGACCCGGGGCTCGACCCTGCGTGAGAGGACGCCCCGCGCGCGCAGACTTACTTCATGATTGCGCAGTCCGTTGGCGGCGCCCGCGCTCCTGTTTGCCGCCGGAGTGGCCGTGTCGAGGCTGGCCGGCCTTTCGGCGGCGGAGGCGATGGTGTGCCTGGCCGTGGCGGCAGCGGGTTGGTTGGCATCGCGGCGCGGCGCAGCGGGGCGTATGGCGGGGTGGACCGCGTGGGCTTCGGCAGGAGCGCTGGCTGCGGCGTTGCAGCCGCCGCCTTCCGCCCCATATATGGATCTGACGCCGCGCCGTCTGGAAGGCTGCGTCGTTGAGACGGGCGCGATCCGCGGCGGACGCATGCAGTTCACCGTGGAGCTTCAGCCGGGCGCGCGCGCCCGCCTCGCTTGGCCCCCTTCCAAGGACGGCCGCTTCCCGGCGCCGCCGATGTATGGGGAGCGCGTGTCGGCCGAGCTTCGCCTGCAACGCGTACGCGGGTTTCGCAACCCCGGGGGATTCGACGCTGCGGCCTACATGGCCCGCCGCGGTATCTTCTGGACAGCGGCGCCGGTGCGCGGCACGCCCCTCGAACGCCTGCCAGGCGCGTGCGGCGCGCCGTGGCGGCGGCCGGTGGAACGGCTGCGCGCGGCGGCTCTCCGGCGGATCGACGCCGTCCACTCCGGGGACGAGACCCGCGCGTCGCTGATGCGCGGGCTGCTGCTGGGCGACAAGAGCGGCATCCGCAAGGCGTGGATCGAAGACTTCCGCCGTACGGGCACCTATCACGCGCTCGTCATCTCCGGCAGCCATGTGACGCTGGTTTGCGGGCTGTTCTTGCTGTGGAGGCGGCTTTCGGGCCTGGGGTGGCGCACCGTGCCGATGGCGGCTGCCGCAGTGGCGTGGCTGTACGCGCTGATGGCGGGCGCCGATCCGCCGGTGCTGCGCGCCGCCGCGGGCTTCACGATGTTCGCTGCCGGGGCGGCGTTCTATCGGAGGCTGGCGCTGCTGAACACGGTGGGGGCGGTGGCCATTCTTTTTCTGGCGCTGGATCCGGATCAACTGTTCGAGGCCAGCTTCCAGCTGTCGTTCCTTGCGGTGGCCGCCCTCGGGGCCTTCTTTCCCGGACGTCCGTTCTGCCGCGGGCTGGACGCGCCCCGCATGGCCGCACAGCTGGAGCGGCGGCTGATGGCGGAGACGATCCATGAGTTGCTGCGTGTGCCCGTCCCTCTGGCCCGGCGCGCGGTGGAGGGCCTGGCAGGGGCGTGGCGGTGGGCGCGGACCCTGTTTGTAGCCTCCGCCGCCGTGCAGTTGAGCCTCGCCCTGCCGATGGCGTTCCTGTTTCACCGGCTTTCGATTACGGGGCTCAGCGCCAACGTGGTCGCCGTGCCCTTTGTGTCGCTGGCGATTCCCGCCGGCTTCCTGGCCGCTCTCACGGGCTGGCCGTGGCTGGCCTGGCTGGCAGGCGCGTCCCTGGATGTTTCGCGGAGGCTGGCGGCATGGCATGCGCAGTTCGAACCGGACTGGCGCATCGCCGATCCGCCGTCGTGGCTGGCCATCCTGGTGGCCGTGTCGCTGCTTGCCTGGGCTGCCACGCGCCGGCGGGCCCTGCGCTGGATGACGGGATGCCTCTACTTTTCTCTGCTGGCTCTTGTGGTGGTCCACCCGTTCGCGCCGCGAGGCCGGCGCGGCGTGCTGGAGCTGGCGGCGATCGATGTTGGACAGGGCGAGAGCCTCCTGCTGGCGCTGCCCGGCGGGGGCTTCGCGCTGGTGGACACGGGCGGGCTGCCTCAGCGTGGAAGGGTGCAGACCGATCCTTTCGACGTGGGCGAGGAAGTGGTCTCGCCTGTGCTTTGGAGCAGAGGTATCCGCAGGCTGGACGTGCTTGTGCTGACGCACCTGCACGAGGATCACGCCGGGGGGGCGCCGTCGGTGATCCGCAACTTCCGCCCCCGGGAAATCTGGGTCTCCTTCCAGCCGGAGACCCCACTGTGGAAAGAGGTCGAAAGGGCTGCGCGGCAGGCGGGGAGCCGCGTCCGCGTGTTGCGGCAGGGCGACCGGTGTCAGTTGCCGGGCGCCGCCTGCCGGGTGCTCGCGCCGCCGCCGGACCAGCGATGGAGCGGGCGCGCCCAAAACAACGACTCGCTGGTGATTGAAGTGCGGCACGGCTCTCACGCCCTGTTGCTCACGGGGGATATCGAGGCGAGGCGGGAGGCGGAGCTGGCAGCGGCGGGACTGCTGTCGCCGGCGCAGATCCTGAAGGTTCCACACCATGGCGGCAAACTGGGCGCCACACCTTGGCTGCTGGACGCGGTGCGTCCCGCCGTGGCCGTCATCAGCGCGGGCGAGAACAACACCTACGGGCTGCCGCACCGCGAAACGCTCGGGCGACTGCACGAAAGGCAGGCGCTGGTGCTGCGCACGGACCTCGAAGGCATGGTGGCCGTGCGCACCGACGGCCGCTACCTGGAGACCTGGAAGGGAGCGGCCGGCCGGTGGCCGGCCATCCAGGACTGGGAGTGACAAGCGCTATGGGGCGGCTTCGTCGGTACCCGCCTCGGCTTCGGCTGCGGCCTCCGGCCCTGCCTGCAAGGCCTCGCGAAGAATCGCCTCAGCCCTCTCGCGCTGATCCTCTGGCACCAGCAGTTCGTAGGGCAGATTGGGCAGCGGAGTGGCGCCTTGCACGATCACTTCGATCCCGTTGGCCTCCAGCAGCGGCTGCACGGTGGCCAGCTCGATCTCCGAAAGCTCGAGCTCCAGCCCTTCGAGCGAGAGTGGCACGAAACGGCGTTCGTCTTCCGGTTGAGATGGGCTGCTCATTGCGCCTCCGCCTTTATTTTACGGGCAAAGAGCGGGAATTCATCCCCGGGGCGGTAGAATAAAAGGCAGGAGGCTCTTCAAAATGGCATTCGATGCTGAAGAATATACGAGCAACGCGATGTGGTTTCTGGCCGGCGCAGCCGTGGGCGCCACCCTCGCGCTTCTGTTCGCTCCGGCGCCGGGGCGCGTGACGCGCCGCAAGATCCGCCATGCTGGCCGCAAGGGGATAATCGTGGCTGAGCGCGCCGGCGAGGACCTGATGGAAAAAGGCCGCGAGATCTACGAGAAGGGCAAGCATCTGGCCGACGAGGCCGCCGAGCTTTTTGACCGCGGCAAGAAACTCGTGGAGGGCTGACACCGATGCGCCTGTGCGATTTTCGCAACGAGCCCTACACCGACTTCTCCCTGTCCGAGAACGCCGAAAAGATGCGGGCAGCCCTGTCTGCTGTCCGGGCCGAATTCGGAAAGGAGTATGACATCCGGATCGGCGAGGCCCGTCATCGCACCGGCGCTCTTCTCTCGTCGCTGAACCCTTCCAGACCTTCCGAGACCGTCGGTCTTCATCACAAGGCCACGCCCGAACTCGCGCGGCTGGCCATCGAGTCCGCTGGCGAGTTCTTCCCGCAATGGGCGGCCACGCCCGTGACCGGCCGCGCCGCCATGCTCCGCCGCGCGGCTGCCATCCTGCGCCGCCGCAAGATGGAGTTCGACGCCTGGCTGGTCTACGAGGCTGGCAAGACCTGGCCGGAGGCAGAGGCCGACGTCAGCGAGGCGATCGACTTCTGCGATTATTACGCCCTGCTCGCCGAGCGCATGGCCAACCCCGAGCCGCTGGTGCAACTGCCCGGCGAACGGGACGAGCTGCGCTACATCCCGCTGGGTGTTGGCGTCATTATCCCGCCCTGGAACTTCCCCTTGGCCATCCTGACCGGCATGACCACGGCGGCCCTGGTGAGCGGCAACACGGTAGTCGTCAAGCCGAGTTCGGACACGCCCACGATCGCCGCGAAGTTCGCCGAGGTTCTGGAAGAAGCGGGCGTGCCCCTGCGCGCCTTCACGCTTCTGGTGGGCAGCGGCGCCGAGGTGGGCGACGTGCTGGTCCAGCACCCGCGCACGCGCTTCATCTCTTTTACCGGGTCGCGCGAGGTGGGGTTGCGCATCAACGAACTGGCGGCGCGGCCCGCTCCCGGCCAGATCTGGATCAAGCGCGTGATCGCCGAGATGGGCGGCAAGGACGCCATCATCGTCGACGAGGAGGCGGATCTCGATGCCGCCGTGCAGGGCGTGTTGGTGAGCGCTTACGGCTATCAGGGCCAGAAGTGCTCGGCCTGCTCGCGAGCCATCGTCAGCGAGAAGCTCTATGACGGCTTTCTCAACCGCCTGCTGGAACGCGTGCGCGCGATCCGCGTCGGTCCGGCCGATGATCCTGCCAACTTCATGGGGCCGGTCATCAACGAACGTTCGATGAACTCGATTCTCGCCTACATCGAGGTTGGAAAGAAGGAAGGGCGGCTCGCCGCCGGCGGCGAGAGGCTTCCCGGCGAGGGCTGGTTCCTTGCGCCCACGGTGATCGAAGGCGTAGACCGCAAGGCACGGATCTTCCAGGAGGAGATCTTCGGCCCCGTGCTCGCAGTCACGCCTGCGCGCGATTTCGATCACGCGCTGGAACTGGCCAATGACAGCGAGTACGGGCTGACGGGCGCGGTCTACACGCGGAACCGGGAGAAGATCGAAAAGGCCAGGGACCGCTTTCACGTGGGCAACCTGTACATCAACCGCAAATGCACCGGCGCCATGGTGGGAGCCCATCCGTTCGGCGGCTTCAACATGTCGGGCACCGATTCGAAAGCCGGCGGACCGGACTACCTGTTCTGGTTCGTGCAAGGCAAGGCCATCGGAGAGAAGATTCTCTGAACGGCCCGCGCCGCGGGGTGGCCGCCATTGTATGATGGTGGCGTAGCCCCGCGCATAAGGGGACCAACAAGTCGCAGACACAGGGTCAACCCTGATCCACGTGGCGAACGGCGAGGCGCAAGGCCTCGCCGTTCTCCGTTTCGCCGGGCAGTTGCGATAAGATCAATGGCCGATGACTGGGA
The DNA here is from genome assembly GCA_964458495.1 of uncultured Arcobacter sp. Lineage (GTDB taxonomy): Bacteria > Acidobacteriota > Terriglobia > Bryobacterales > Bryobacteraceae > JANWVO01. The sequence goes on along the minus strand of CAYWJB010000001.1, from coordinate 98,230 downwards.
CCCGGCGCAACTTCCTCGCCTCCTCGTTCGCGCTGCCCTCGCTGGCGCGCGCCATTCAGGAAACCGCTTCTCCTTACCGCCGCCCGAAACTCAGGATCACCGACGTGCGCACGGCGCAGGTGATGGGCCACGGGCTGCAACTCCACGTCCGCATTTACACCGATCAGGGCATTTACGGCCATGGCGAGGCCACCGACGCCGTGCAGGGCGGCGCGCCGCTGGTGCGCATGTTCCGCCGCTTTCTCATGGGGCAGGATCCTCTCAACGTGGAAGCGCTGTGGGAGCGCATCCGCACGGCGGGCATCTTCGCCGGAGCGCAGGGCGGGCAATACGTGGCCGCGCTCAGCGCGGTCGAAATCGCCCTGTGGGATCTGGCGGGCAAGGCGCTTGGCGTTCCCGTCTACCAGCTGCTCGGCGGCAAGGTTCGGGACCGCGTGCGGCTCTACTGCGACTCGGCCAACCATCACCCCGACGACCCGCAGGCAAAGCCCAAGCTCAAAGAGATCGAGGCCATGGGCTTCACGGCGGTGAAGATCGACATCGACGAGGCGCGGGATCCCGGCCGCTGGGACATGGTGAACTGGACGGCGTCCAACGCCGAGATCGACCGCATGGTGAAAGAAGTGGCCTTCGTGCGGGAAACGCTGAGCCCGCGCGTGGACCTGTGCGTGGATATGCACGGCCGCTACGACGCCCCGACGGCGAAGCGCGTGGCGGCGGAACTCGAGCGCTTCCATCTGCTGTTCCTCGAAGAGCCCGTGCCGCCGGAAAACGTCGACGTGATGCGCGACGTGCGCGAATCGACCAAGACGCCGATTTGCGCCGGCGAGAATCTCTTCCTGCGCCACGGTTTCCGCGAACTGCTGGAGAAACGCGCCGTGGACATTATCATGCCCGATCTTCAGAAATGTGGCGGCCTGCTCGAAGGGCGCAAGATCGCCGACATGGCGCACGTCTACTACACGCCGTTCGCCCCGCACTGCGTGGTGTCCCCGATTGGCGCCATGGCCTCCTGCCACGTCTGCGCGGCTGTGCCCAACTTCCTGGTGCTCGAATGGCACTGGATCTCGCGGCTCGAGCTGTGGAAGAACTTCGTGCGCGAGGGCGACATCATCGAGAAAGGCTTCGTCACGTTGCCGGACCGGCCGGGCATCGGCGTGGAGATGAACGAGGAGGCGGCGCGCAAAGTCCAGGTGAAGGACACGCCGTGGTTCGAGCCGGGGCTGTAGCCGCCCTCACCTTTGCGGGGCGCCTCGCTCGACCCGGGCTTCGTGCTCGTCGAGAAGCGCGGCGAGTTCGCGAACGACTTCCGGGTGTTCCGCGGACACGTCGTATTTCTCCGAGGGATCGTGCTCGAGATGGTAGAGCAGCGGCCGCTCGTGGCGTGTCGTTTCGGCCTTCCACTCCACGTTGCGGGTCACCCGGTGCAGCTTCCACGGTCCGCGCCGCACGGCGCACAGGGTCTCCGCATCCCAATAGAAGAGAGTCCTGTCCCGCACGGGCGCCTGGCTGCGGAATGTCGCTGAGAGGTCTTCGCCGTCGAGATTGACGCCCGCGGGAAGAGGCGCGCCCGCCATGGATGCGAAGGCCGGCAGCAGATCGAGCATCGAACCGACCTGCGTGCTCACGCGCGCGGGCGGCACTGCGCGCGGTTGCCGCACGATGCAGGGCACGCGCACCCCGCCCTCCCAGGTGGTCGCCTTGCCCTCGCGCAGCAGCCCCGCTGAACCGGCGTGCACCCGGCGCTGGAGCCACGGGCCGTTGTCAGACGTGAAAAGGACCAGCGTGTTGCGGTCCTGTCCGGCTTCCGCCAGAGCGCGGAGGATTTCGCCCACGCTCCAGTCGATCTCCTGGACGACGTCGCCATAGAGCCCGCGCGGGCTCGTGCCGCGGAAGCGCGGGCTCGCATAGAGCGGCACATGCGGGAACGTGTGGGCGTAGTAGAGGAAAAAAGGTCTTCCGCGGAAGGCGCGGATCCGCCGCACAGCCTCTTCGGTGTAGCGCGGTGTCAGCTGCGCCTGGTCCGGTTCGGTCTCGATCACCTTCTCGTCGCGCATCAGCGGGAGCGGCGGGTGCTTCGAATTGCCGGGCGAGCCGGGCCCCTCCTGCGGGTGCATGTCGTTCGAATACGGGATGCCGAAATACGAATCGAAGCCGTGCCGCGTCGGCAGGTACTGCGGCAGGTGACCGAGGTGCCACTTCCCGATCGCGGCGGTCTGATAGCCCGCGCTCTTCAGGATTTCGGCCAGAGTGGTTTCGCTGTCCGGCAGACCGCCCGTGGAATCCGGGAACAGCACGCGCGTCAACCCGCTGCGGATGGGGTAGCGCCCTGTGAGCAACGCGGCGCGGCTTGGCGTGCAGACGGGCGCGGCCGAATACCACTGGGTGAAACGCATGCCCTCCGCCGCCATGCGGTCCAGATTCGGCGTGCGGATCGTGGGGTGGCCGTAACAGCCGAGGTCGCCGTAGCCGAGATCATCGGCGTAGATGATGACAAAGTTGGGCCGCTTGGGCGCCGCCTGGATCCTTCCGGCACTGAAAGCGCCGGCGGCGGCGCGGAGAAACGCTCTTCTTTCCAGGATCACCGGAGCATCACCTTCCGGACTGCCACGTTATCACGCTCGTCGGCAGCCCGGACGGCGATGACGAATTCGTTGCCCGCCTGTTTGGGCAGAGTCACTTCATAATCATGCTGCAGCGAGTCCGTGATCCGCGTCGCAGGCTCGGCGTCCACCCACGCGCCTCCGTTGACCGACACCTCGGCGTACTGGAGAGCGGAGAGTGCGTCCCGGATGCGGAACCGCACAAGGATCTTTCCACCCTCTGCGCGCGCGTTCAGGTCGAGGATCTCGGGCGGCGTGTTGTCGACGAGGAATTCGCTGCTTTCCGCCTGCGCCGCCAGCTCCCGTCCCGGGTAGTTGTCAGGCTTGTCGCTGAGCGTCACCCGCAGGCGGTAGCGCCCGTCGGCGAACGCCGTCGAATCCCAGCTGTAGCGGCTCTCGCGCAGTTCGTCCTTGAGCAGTTTCCATTCGCGTTCGCCTTCGCCGCGGATTTCGATCCGCGCCTCGAGCCCGTCGTTGTTGGGGTCGAGCGCGCGCCACCGCACGCCGAGCCAGCCCTTCTCGTAATTCATGGTGACCGAAGAGCTCTCCGTGGCCGTGGGCTGCGAAGCGCTTTGCGAGCGGCGCTGCGCCTGCCCGAGCGCGGGCAAAGTGAGATTCCTGGAGGCAGTCAGCGAAGCCCCGGCGGCGGGGAAGCGGTAATTGGCAGGCGTGATCTCGATCTTTTCGATCACTGGCGCCAGATTCTTCGCCTGATAGGCTGCCTCGACCAGCCGCAGGCGCGGCGAGGCGCCCGCAGGCGAGACTTCCAGCGTGGCGCGATACTGCAGGAACCGCGCCGGAGGCGAGGCGACGCGCTCGCCGCCCGCCGGGACCTCCTGCCACGGGCTCCAGTTCCGGTTGGGGTCTTCGAGATTGCCGCTACGCGTTTCGATTCGGACGCGCCCGCCGTTGAGGTCCGCCTCATGCCGCAAGCGCCCCCAGTAGCTGAACGCGCCGGCATCGAGCACTTCGCTCTCGATGCTTCCCGCTTTCTCGATGCCCGGCCCGAGCCGGTACACCATGCCGGGATTGGCCGTGGCCGCCAGCAGGCCGCCGCCGGGCGCCGCGGCCAGCGCCGTGATCTGCTGCGGCTCCGCGCTCACCAGCGTCGTGAAGGAATGCGGCGAGTCGATGCGGTACAGGACTCCCTCGCTGCCGGCGCCGGCGATGAGAGCCCCCTGCGCGTCCAGCGCCAGCGAATACACCGTGGCTGTGTTGTTCGACCACAGCAGGCGAGGCTCGCCGTCGGGCGCGATGCGATAGATCTCGCTGCCCGCCGCTTGCGCGCTCACACCGATGGCGGGCGGCGGCGCTGTGGCCGCTCGCTGCTGTTGCGATGGCTGTGCTTGCGGCTGCGCCTGCCCCGGCGCGGTCTGCGGCTGCGGCTGGACCGTCTGCACCGGGACAGCGGAAGGAGCGGGCGGCGGCGCGGCCGGCCGTCTTGCGCCCACGGCCGCCGCATACACGGTTCCGTCGGCGGCCACCGCCAGCGCCGTGACCTCGCGTTTGGCCGTCTGGTGCAGCACGAAGCCCTGTCCTTTGGCATCGATGCGCAGCACCACGCCGCCCGGCTCCGTGCCGGCGATCAGCGCCCCCTGCGGCCCCCGCGCGAGCGAGCGCACATGGGATTCGGCGGCATCGAAGAAAACGCTGGCCGAACCGTTGGGAGCGATGCGCAGCACCTGGCCCGGATCGCCCGTCGCCGCAAGCAGCGTGCCGTCCGGCTCGGCGAGCAGCACCCAGATGTAGCGTGGCTCAACCTGCGCGTGCAGAGCCGCCTTCCCATCCGCTCCGATGCGGAAGATCTTGCCCTCCGGCGAGAGCGCCGCGTAGATGGCGCCTCCGGGCGCGGCCGCCAGCGCATGGACGGATCCGCTCCCGAGATCGGCGAACACGCTCTTGCGCCCTTGCGCATCGATCCGGTACACCTTGCCGTCTCCCGCTCCGGCGTAAACGGTCCCGCCCGGCGCGGCCAGCAGCGACCACACCAGCGGCGTCTCCACGTCCGCCACGCGCCGCCACTCGGGCGCCAGCGAGAGCTCCCCGTCGCTGGAAAGCGCCAGCCGTTCCAGCTTGCCCTTCTCGAAATCCGCGGCCTCGCTCTGTTTCCAGAGCCGCGTCTCCACGGCATAGGCGGCGCAGGCGGCGATGCCCGCAAGAATCCAGGCCAGTCTCGGTCTCATGTCGTTGGGAATTCCTATTGAACTTTCAGGCGGAGCACCGCGCTGCCGGACACAAGGCTGTCCACAGGGATTTCGCCCAGCGGGAGCACGGTTTCCGGCGTGGCCATGCCGCGCAATGGCGCGCGAGGGTTCTGCATGGCCGCGAGCACGGAGGGCGGCACGTCGCGCATGGCTTGATCTTCAATGTAGAGCGTGGGTTTGCTGGTGAGCAGCGAGAAATAGATCCTGTCGTTCGCCCGCTCCTGAGCCAGCAAGGCGGCCGTCTGCGCCAGCCCCAGCTGGCGGTTCATCATCCCCGCCATCGCTTGCGGGCGGTTCAGCAATTCAGCGTTGCTGATGACGATGCGGTGCTCCCCCGGAGGCAGGCTGGCGGGCACGCGGAACCGGAATTCCCGCGTGGCGCGCTCGCCGCGCCAGGGCCGGAGCGCCACCCGCACCACCAGTTCCTCTCCCGGCGAAGCTTCGGACTTTTCCAGCCATGCACTTTCGATGACCGTCTCCAGTTTCTGCGGCCGCATCTCGAGCACGGCGTCCACCCGTTTCACGCGCGGTTCCTCTTCCGGGTTCTGGAACAGCCGGTTGAAGCGGTCCGCCCACCACGCAGCCAGCTGCATGGGCGCAGGCGCGGGGCCTGAGCCGGAGGCGATCATGTTCGACAGCCGCAGCGGCGCCACGCCCTCGCTCTCGATGACGCCCTCCAGCCGGTAGGTGGCTTCGTCGGCGGCGCTGCTGTTCAGGTCCTGGAGCGTGTTGTAGGTGGTGAGCATCATCAGGAACGGCGTCCAACGCGGATGGACGAAGACGTTGAAGCGGTAATCTTTCTCCTCCACAGGGCCGCCCGGCAACGGCTGCGTGCGCACTTTCAGGGTGACGGGAATCGTTCGCGCCTCGGCGCCCAGCTCGCCCATGATGCCCGAATGGCGGTCCTGCCGCAGCGCGCCCACGATTTCGGTCATGTTGGCGAACTTGTTGGGCTGGAACTGCGAGCTCAGCACCATCAACACCTCGCCCTTGGCCATCGGCATGTCGACGGGGCCGAGGTTGAAGAAGCTGTGGCCGAAGCCCAGCACGCGCTTGCCGTCGTTGTATGTGACCGTGCCGAGGCCGGTGACCGTCATGTCGCCGCTCACCAGCACTCCCGCCACCGCCTCGCCCGGCTGCAACGCGTTTTGCCAGCCAGGCGCGGGGCGCGTGTCGTAGACGGCGCCGGCGGCGCCGCCGTGGACCGCCGAAACGCCCATCTGCTCGAAGAACGGCTGGAAGTCGCGCAACGTCGATTCATGGAAGCCGGCCAGCGCCAGCGGCGTCTCGATGGGCGTCAGGCGCACACCTCCGCCGAGCAGCGATGGCGGCGGGGTCAGTTCGGCGCGTGCCACCGCCGTCTGCGGCGTCTTCGGATTCACGGGGCGCGATGCGTCGATGGCATTGATTTCAAGCATCTGTTCGATGGGCGTGATGCCGCAGATCGCGTCCGGAGAAAAAACGCTGATCCGCAGCGCGATCGCGCCGGCCAGCTTTCCATCGACGTAAACAGGGCTGCCGCTCATGCCTCCGGCGACGTTGGTCTGCGCCGCCTTGCCGCCCAGCTTGGCGAGGATCACGTCCTGCCGCGGGCCCCAGGCGTTCTTCCACAGCCCGATGATCTCCACCGGCACAGGTTCCGGCTGCGCGCCCTGAAAGACCGTCCACGCCACGCCCTTCATGCCCGGGCGGATCTCGCTGGTTCTCAGGATCCCCACCGGCCCCGCCGACGGACGCGCAGGCGTGTCGCCGTGCCAGACGGGCGCTTCGCCGTACGCGCTGTGGCGCGCCATTGCGGCTTCATTGTTCGTGCCCTGCGCTGCCGCGGCGCCGGCGGCGGCCCACGCACAGAGCGCCGCCCCAAGGATTCTCATGCCAGGTCTCTTTCCTATTGGTGCCGGATTCCAGTTCTGATCCAATTATCGGCCAATTTGTTGGATGCCGCAGACCTGGCCGCTGTTCCCGTCAGTTTGCCGGCTGGCCCGGCTGCGGCGTGGGTACCGGCGTGCGGCCCGCAAAACGGCAACCCGGAAAGCGCCGGGCCGCCGCCCCCAGCGCGTCGAGGTTCAACCCGGGCAGCGGCGCATCGGCCAGATGAGCCGCGTCGGCCTGCGCCACCAGCGGCAGCAGGCGGTAGGCCTGTTCGAGCACCGCCAGCCGCGCCAGTTGCGCATCGTTCAGAACCTTTCTGGCCGCCTCCCGCGTGCGCCGGTCCGTATCCCGGCTCTCGCGGCAGATCGCCTCCAGTTCCATGTAGCGAAGCCCCAGCGCCATGGGGTCGACCACTTCGGCAAGGGTTGCGCCGCGGATCTCCTCCTCGACCTGCGAAACTCGCCGGGCCTTGCCCGCCAGATACCGCTGCCACTCCAGTTCGATCCGTCCGAGAGCGAGGATCTGGTTGGGCGTCAACTCCAGATACTGCACCAGCCCCGGCCAGGCGCGAATGGGCGCAGGGTCACCGGGCATCTGGGCAAACAATGGCAGCGTTGCCGCCAGCGCCGCCAGCAGGCAAACTGCGTACTTCATACGGTCAGCTCCTTTCGCGCCGCGCGCCGGGCTGGCGGCGCCGGCGCGGGTACAATGAAAGTCTCCCCATTACTATGCGCATCGCTCTTTGCCAGATCAACCCCACCGTGGGCGACCTGGCAGGCAACCTCGAACGCGTCCTCGCCGCTGCCCGCCAGGCGGAGGCGCGGGGCGCGGATCTGGCAGTCTTCCCGGAACTGGCTCTCACGGGCTACCCGCCGCGCGATTTGCTGGAGAAAGAGTCGTTCCGCCGCCGGTCGCTCGAAGCGCTCGACAGCCTGGTGGAGGCGAGCAAAGGCATCGGCTGCGGCATCGTGGCGGGCTACGTCGGCGCGGCGCCCGAGGGCGCGCGGCGCAGCGCCACCAACTCGGCGGCGCTCGTCGAAAAAGGCCGCCTGCTGGCCACGCAATCCAAGATGCTGCTGCCCACCTACGACGTCTTCGACGAGGGCCGCTACTTTCAGCCCGCCACGTCGCAGCGCGTGTGCGGGTTCCGCGGCATGCGGCTGGGCATCACCATCTGCGAGGACGCCTGGAACGACAAGCAGTTCTGGGAGAGGCCGCTGTATGACAGCGATCCGGTAGAGTCGCTGGCACGCCAGGGCGCCGAGGCGATCCTGTCGATCAACGGCTCGCCCTACGACATGACCAAGCGCGCCCTGCGGCGGCAGATGTTCACCGCCATGGCCCTGCGTCACCGGCTGCCGCACGTCTACGTCAACATGGTGGGTGGCAACGACCAGCTGGTGTTCGACGGATCAAGCTTCGCCGTGGATGCCGGCGGGCGCATCGCCGCCGCCGCGCCTTCCTTCCGCGAAGACATCGTGATGTTTGACGCGCGAACAGGAGAGGGCGAGCTCCGCGAGTCGCACCCGGACGAACTCGAAGCCGCCTATGATGCGCTCGTGCTTGGCACCCGCGACTACATCGGCAAGTGTGGCTTCCGCAGCGTGCTGGTAGGATTGAGCGGCGGCGTCGACTCGACGCTGGTGGCCTGCATCGCCGCCGACGCCGTGGGTGCGGCCAACGTCACCGGCGTGTCGATGCCGGGCCCGTATTCTTCCGATCACAGCCTTTCCGATGCCCGCGCGCTGGCCTCGAACCTCGGCATCCGCTACGAAGTGATCCCGATCACCCCCGCTTACGAGACGGTGCTGGAGACGCTGCGGCCCGTCTTCGCCGGCGCGGCGATGGACGTGACCGAAGAAAACATCCAGTCGCGCCTGCGCGGCCTGGTGCTGATGGCGCTCTCGAACAAGTGGGGCGCGCTGGTGCTCACTACGGGCAACAAAAGCGAAGTGGCCGTCGGCTACTGCACGCTCTACGGCGACATGGCGGGCGGGCTGGCGGTGATCAGCGACGTGCCCAAAACGATGGTGTACTCGCTCTGCCGCCTGGTGAACGCCCGGCGGCCCGGCGCCATCCCGGAAAACGTCCTCCTCAAGCCGCCTTCGGCCGAGTTGCGCCCGAACCAGAAGGACTCGGATTCGCTGCCCGAATACGAAGTGCTCGATCCCATCCTGAGGGCCTATATCGAGGAGCTGAAGAGCCCGGAGCAGATTGCCGCCGGACTTGGCCAGCCGCTCGACCTCGTCCGTTCCATCATCAACCGCGTCGACCGCAACGAGTATAAACGGCAGCAGGCGGCGCCGGGGCTGAAGGTCACCACCAAGGCGTTCGGTATGGGGCGCCGCTATCCGATCGCGCAAAGGTTCTACGAATGAGACTCGCACTCCGTTTGGCTGTGCCGGCGGCGGCGCTGCTGGCTGCCGGGTTGCTCGTGTCGCAGCAGACCGCGCCAGAGCGTGTGGGGCCGCTGCCCGGCGGTGGATTCCTGCTGAACTCCGGCTGGCTGCTGCGCCCCGCGGGCCAGCAGATCCCGTTGAGCACCATGCCCATGGCCGCGGTGCTCTCCCCCGGAGGGAAGTTTCTGGCCATCCTCCAGGGCGGCTATCTGCCTCCGTCGGTCAGCATCCACGACCCGGCCACGCTGCGGAAGATCTCGGAGGCCGCGCTGCCCGACGCCTGGCTGGGGCTGGTCTTCGCGCCGCAAGGCGGGCTGCTGTATGTGAGCGGCGGCTCGCGGTCGACCATTTATGAGCTCGCGCTGCGCGAGGACGGAACGCTCGAGCGGCGGCGCGAGTTTCCGCTGATCGAAGAGAAGGACAGGAAGCACACCGATTTCGTGGGCGACATTGCCCTGTCGCCTGACGGACGCCTGATCTACGTCGCCATGCTGCACCGCGACGAGATCGCTGTCGTCAACCCGCAAACCGGCATGGTGATCGAACGGTGGAAGACGGCGCACCGCCCGTACCGCATTCTGTTCCACCCCGACGGCAAGAGCTTCTTTGTCACCGGCTGGGGCGACGGAACGTTGCGCCAGCATTTCGCCGGGTCGGGCGAGGAAGTGGCTCGCTACAACACCGGTCCGCAGCCGATGGACATGGTGTGGCGCCTGAAGCCCGCGGCCGCGGAGGAGGACGAAGGGCCGCTGCCTTACACGGCGCGCCTGTTCGTCGCCGTTTCCGGCACGAATCTGGTGCAGGTGTTCGGGCTCGCCGCGGGAGGTCTGTTGCGCCGTGTCGAATCCATCAGCGTGGCGCTGTACCGCGACTTCCCCGAAGTGGCGGGCATGACGCCAAGCGCGCTGGCGCTCTCGCCCGACGAGCAGCGGCTTTACGTGGTATGCGCGGACTCCAATGCCGTGGCGCGCGTCAACCTGAGCGAGCGGCGCAGCGTGGTGGAGGGCTTCATCCCCGTCGGCTGGTATCCGCTGGCGGCGCGCGTGCTGCCCGGGGGGAAGCTCGTGGTGTTGAACGGACGCGGGCCAGGCTCGTTCCCGAACCGGCAGGGGCCGAACCCGCTGGTGCGCCGCGCCGTGCTGCACGAGGGCAACGTCGCCGTGGAGTATGTCGCCGCCATCCAGCGCGGCAGCGCCACGCTGCTCGACGAGCCCGCGCCTCAGCAGATGGAGCCGTTCACCGCGCAGGTGTTGGACAACTCGCCCTGGCCCCGCACGCGGGCCATGCAGCAGCCGCCCGAAGGACATCCGCTCGCCCGCGGGGGAGATGAAAGTCCCATCCGCCATGTCATCTATGTGGTCAAGGAGAACCGCACCTACGACCAGGTTCTCGGCGATCTGGGCATCGGAAACGGCGATCCTTCCCTGACGCTGTTCGGAGAAGATGTGACGCCGAACCACCACAAGCTGGCGCGCGAGTTCGTTCTGCTCGACAACTTCTACGTCAACGCCGACGTCAGCGCCGACGGGCACAACTGGTCGAGCGCCGCCATCGCCCCGGCCTACGTGCAGCGCATGTGGCCGAACTCCTACGCCTCCCGCCGCCGCCACTACGATTATGAGGGCGGCGAGCGCGCCGCGCTGCCGCCGGCGGGCTACATCTGGAGCAATGCGATCCAGGCGGGGCTCAGCTTCCGCAACTACGGCTGGTGGGTGAACAACATCACCCCGGCGCCGGCGGAAGGCCGGCAGATCGCCTCTGTGCGCGATCCCTCGCTCGCGCAGCGCACCAACATGGACTTCCGCGGCTTCGACATGGATTACCCCGACGTGGGGCGCGTCAAAGTCTTTCTGGCCGATCTGGCCGAATTCGAGCGCCGCGGCGATATGCCGCGGTTCATGACAATCCGGCTCGGCAACGATCACACCTCCGGCGTCTCGCCGGGACGGATCGCGCCCAAGTCGGCGGTGGCGGACAACGACCTGGCGCTGGGCATGCTGGTGGAGGCGGTGTCGAAGTCGCGTTTCTGGCCCGCCACAGCCATCTTCGTGCTCGAAGACGACGCGCAGAACGGCAGCGACCACGTCGACTCGCACCGCGCGCCTGCCTTCGTCCTCTCGCCCTACACCCGCGGGCGCGGCATCGATTCGACCATGTACAACACCGTGAGCATGCTGCGCACCATGGAGCACATCCTCGGGCTGCGTCCGATGACGATCCACGATGCCGCGGCGCGCCCGATGTGGGCGGCGTTCCTCGCCAGGCCCGACGCGCGCCCGTACCAGGCCGATAAGCCCCGCGTGCCGCTGGACGAGCGCAACCCGAAGACGTCGCCGCTGGCAGCGCGCTCGGCGCAGCTCGACCTGAGCGAAGCCGACCGGATCGACGACGACGAAATGAACGACATCCTCTGGCGGGCGCTGCGCGGCACAGAACCGCCGCCGCCCGTGCGCAGCTACTGGGGGCGCTGATGGCTCATACCTGGGTGGTCTTCGTCTGGCACATGCACCAGCCTTTTTACAAGGATCTGGCCACGGGCGAATACCAGTTGCCGTGGACGCGCATGCATGCGCTCAAGGACTACTACGGCATGGCGGCAATGCTCGACGAGTTTCCGAAGATCCGCCAGACGTTCAACCTGGTGCCCTCGATGCTGGTGCAGATCGAGGAATACGCCGAAGGGCGCGCCGCCGATCCTTTCCTGCGGTTGGCGCTCAAGCCCGCCGAAGAACTCACCGGGCCCGAGGCGGAGTTCATCCTGAAGTATTTCTTCCAGGCCAATGAAGGGCGAGTGATCCGGCGCTACCCCCGCTACCACGAGTTGCACGAGATGTGGCGCGCCGGGCACGGCAATCCGGCAGAACTGGCCCGGCGCATGGGGCCGGGCGGTCTGCGCGATCTTCAGGTGCTGTCGCAATTGGCTTGGTTCGACGAAGTCTTTCTCCTGACCGACGCGGAAGTGCGCGCCCTGGCCGCGAAAGGGCGCAACTACACGCTGGAGGACCAGCGCCTGATCGGGCGCAAGGAGCAGGAGATCTGCGCGCGCGTGATTCCCGTCTACCGGCGCCTGGCCGCGGAGGGCAGGATCGAGCTTTCGGTGACGCCCTTCTACCACCCCATTCTGCCGCTCTTGTGCGACTCCAACATCGCCAGCGTCTCGCAGCCTGGAGCGCCCTTGCCGCGGCGCTTCCGCTATCCGCAGGATGCGCGCGTGCAGATGGAGACGGCGCTTGGCTACGCGCGCGAAAAGCTCGGCGTGGACCCGAAGGGCATGTGGCCCAGCGAAGGCGGCGTCTCCGACGAAGTGCTGGCGCTGGCTGCCGGACTCGGCGTGAACTGGATGGCCACCGATAACGGCGTGCTGGGCGCCACGCTGGGCCGCCTGGCAGGCGTCTCCGAAACCTGCCGCCCGTACTTGTGGCGGCAGGACGGGCGCGAGATGCGGATGGTCTTCCGCGACCACTACCTGAGCGACCTGATCGGCTTCGTCTATTCGCGCATGGAACCCGCGGCGGCGGCGCACCACTTCCTGGAGCGGATCCGCGACAACGCGCGCCTCGTGCACCGCGAGGGGCGCGATGCGCTGATCCCGGTGATCCTCGACGGCGAGAACGCGTGGGAGTATTACGAACGCAACGGCCGTCCGTTCCTGAAGACCTTGTATGAACTGATCTCGCGCGAGCCGGGCATGTCCGCGGTGACAGTGAGCGAAGCGCTGGAGCGGATCCCGGCGGCCGAGATCCCGCGCATCCACCCCGGCTCCTGGATCCATGCCAACTTCGAGGTATGGATCGGATACGAGGAGGACAACCTTGCCTGGGAGTACCTGCTCGAGGCGCGCGAAACTTATGATCGCGTGACTCAGAGCGCCGAAGGCGCGCAGTTGGCCGAAGAGCAGAAGAAGCTGGCATACCAGGAGCTGCTCATCGCCGAGGGCAGCGACTGGTGCTGGTGGTATGGCCCGCACCATCACACCGAGAACCGTGCGGAGTTCGACCAGCTGTTTCGCAGCCACCTGGCGCAGGTTTACCGCGCGCTGGGCAAGACGCCGCCGGCCGCGCTGTCGCGCCCGATTGCGCGTGTGGCGGCGGCCGCCTGGCTCCAGCTGCCGTGCGGTTTCATCGAGCCGGTGGTGGACGGCGAAGTCTCCTCCTACTTCGAATGGCTGGGCGCCGGCGTGTACCGCCCGGACCACCGGCAGGGCGCCATGCACGGCCGGCCCGCGCTGCTTCAGGAGTTGCGCTTCGGCAGCGACGGCAGCCGCCTGTTCGTGCGCGCCGATATGGACCCGTCGAACCCCGGCGCCATGGCGGGGCTGGAGTTGCGGCTCACCGTGCGCGCAGCGGATGCGGAAACCGAGTTTCGGTTTGCGCTCGAGCGCGGAGGCGCTCACTTGGCCTCGATGTCGGGCCGCGGCACGCGCCATGCGCTGCCGCACGTTTCCTGTGCCTGTCAGCGGATCTTCGAGTGCTCGGTGGACCTGGCGGGCATCGACGCTTCGCCGGCGGCGCCGGTGGAAATCCAGGCGTCACTTTGGCGCGAGGGGCTGCCGCTGGAGGCCGCGCCGCCGCATGGATGGATCGAATTCACCCCGGGCGAGCCCGCCGAGTGGGAGTGACCGCTACTTGTTGCGGTATGCAGAATACTTGTTGAGCAGGCTGATCACCTCCTGCGCCGCGGCAGGGACATTGCGCTCGCCGCGCAACACGCCCTTGCGGTCGACGCCCGCGCCGTAAAGGGCCTCATCCACGCTCCTGTCGTCGCGCATGGTCGTGCCCTGGAGCGTCAATCCTCCGAAGATGCCGCGCGAGCGGGACCACGAAAGGATCTCCGCGCGCATGGTGGCGTCGGTCTGGGCGCTGGTGGAACGGCCTACCGGGCCGGCCGCGCCGGTGGCGTCGGCGCCAATGGTGAACTTGCTCGAAAGCAGCCTCTCCATGCCGGACTGGTTCATCACCAGCATCACGATGTCCACCTCGGCGCCGCCAATTTGCAGGCCGAAGGTGCCGCCCTCGATGCGTACGCCCACCGGCGCGGTCCATCCCTGCCCGTCCGGCTTGCGGCAGCTGGCGAAGCCGCGCCCGTACTTGCCGCCGAAGATGAAGCCCGCCTTCTTCGCGCCCGGGATGATGATGGCGCACTGCGCCTTGGCAAACAGGTCCTGCGGGATGGCCTTGTCCTCAATGGACATGATTTCCTGCAGAACCGTGGCCGCAGCCTTCAGCCTCTCGTTTTCCGCCTTGCCCGCCCAGGCGACCAGACTCAGACACGCCAGCAGTGGGATCAGTTTCTTCATGCTCGCTCCAGTCCCCTCAATGATAACGCCCCGCGGCAGGGCGCATTCCCCCCGCAGGGGATGGAAATCTGCCGCACTGTCCCGGCGGCATGTGCAGGGCGAGGTCAACTTCCCTGCGCTGCCGCGGCGCGGCCGGCCGCGCGGCCCGTGCGGATGCAGTCCGGTACGCCGATGCCCTCGTACGCGTTGCCTGCCAGGTGCAGGCCCGCATGGCGGGCCGCCATCGCGCGGATCTCCGCCACCCGCGCCGCGTGCCCTACCTCGTACTGCGCCATGGCGCGGCGCCAGCGGCGGAGGCGCGAGAATCGCGGCTCGGCGTCCCATCCAAGCAGCCGCTTCAACTCGGCGCGCACCGCGCGGATCAATTCCTCGTCGCTCTGCTCCAGCGCCGCCTCTCCGCCCGCGCCTCCAAGGAAGCAGCGCAACACCACATGTGTTTCAGGTACACGGTAGGGAAACTTCGCGCCCACGAACGTGCAGGCCACCAGCGCCCCGCGTTCGCGCGCCGGCACCAGGAAGCCGAAGCCCGGCGGGATGCGGCCGCAGTCCTCGCGACGGTAGCCGAGGGCGAGCGTGATGGAAGACGTATAGGCGATCCCCTCCAGCCGCTCCGCGAGGCGCTGGTCCAGTTCGCGCAGCAGCGCGCCTGCCTGCCACGCGGGGCAGGCGAGGATCACCTGGTCGACTTCCAGCAGGTCCTCGCCCAGATGGATTCGATACCGGTCCCCTTCGCGCAGCACGCGCCCGGCGCGGGCCTGCACAACGCGGCAGCGGGGGCGGATCCGCTTCTCCAGTTCGCCCGTCAGTTGCGCCAGGCCGTTCTTCAACGTGCGAAACAGCGGTTCGGACGGCCCCTGCCGTGCGTGGGCGGCGCGGCGCGCCGCGAGCACGCCCCGCGTCAGACTGCCATAACGCCGCTCCAGTTCGACGAACCGCGCCAGCACGCTCTCCACGCTGAGCCGGTCCGCGCTGCCGCCATAGACGCCTGCCAGCAAGGGCTCGGCCAGATAATCCACCGCCTCGCGGCCGTAGTGATCCTCGATGAACTCCGCCACGCTGCGGTCCCCCGCCAGGCGGCCCGGACGCCGGAGGATCTCCAGGCCCATGCGGATCTTGGTGCCCCAGCCCAGCAGAGGGCTCAAGGCCAGAGGAAGGACCTTCGTGGGCACCATCATCATCAGCCCGTCGGGCAGCGGCACCAGCCGCCCGCCGCGCACCACCCAGGTGACGCGCTGCTCATCCAGCGAGCTGATCAGATCGCCGCCGAGACCGAGTTCCCGCGCCAGTTCTTCGCCTGCCGGCTTGGCCGAGAGGAAGCTGTCCGGCCCGCCCTCGAGAACGCAGCCTTCCACCACTTCAGTCTGAATCACGCCGCCCAGCGACGGCTGCTCCTCGATCAGCACAGCCTCGCGGCCCGCCTGCGCCAGCTCGTATGCGGCGGACAGCCCCGTGATGCCGCCGCCAATGATCGCCGTCCGCACTTTAGGGGCGGTACTCCCGCACGATTTGCACCACCGCCTTCACATTCTCCACCGGCGTCTCCGGCAGGATGCCGTGGCCAAGATTGAAAATATGGCCGGGCCGGGTGCCGGCGCGCTTCAGGATCTCGATCACCTTGGCCTTCAGTTCCGGCAGCGGGGCGAACAGCGCCGCCGGGTCGAGGTTGCCCTGAATGGCGGCGCGGTAGTTGATGTCCATCCACGCCTGATCAATGTTCAGGCGCCAGTCCACTCCCATCACGTCGCCGCCTGCCGCATGCAGCTCCTTGAAGTAGCCCGCGCAGCCTGTGCCGAAGTGGATCACCGGCACGCCGGTGGCGCGGATGCGCTCGATCAGCGCCCGCGAATACGGCTGCACGTAACGTACATAGTCGTCCGAAGCCAGCGCGCCGACCCAGGAATCGAACACCTGGATGGCCCGCGCCCCCGCCGCCACCTGCAGGATGGCGAACGGCGCCAGCACGTCCACCAGTTTCCCCATCAGCCGCCGCCACAAGGTCTCGTCGCGGTACATCAGCGTCTTGGTGGTCAGGAAATGGCGCGAGGAGCCGCCCTCGATCATGTAGCTGGCCAGCGTGAAGGGCGCGCCGACGAAGCCGATCACCGGCACCTTCCCGCCCAGCGCCGCGTTCACCATTTTGATGGCCTCGCCGACGTAGCCCAGCTCGTCCGTGTTGGTGGTGGACAGCGTATCCACATCATGCGAGGTGCGCACCGGGTTGTCGATCACCGGCCCCTCGCCGGCGACGAACTTCAGGTGCAGCCCCATCGGCTCGACGGGCAGCAGCAGGTCGGCAAAGATGATGGCGGCGTCGACGTCGAGGATCTCCACCGGCTGCAGCGTCACCTGGGCCGCCAGGTCAGGCCGCTTGCACATCTCCAGAATCGAATGGCGGGCGCGGATGGCCCGGTACTCCTTCATGTAACGGCCCGCCTGCCGCATGAACCAGACCGGCCGGCAATCGGTCGGCCGGCGGCGGCAGGCATCCAGGAATCGGCTGCTTATGGGAGGTACGCGCATGGGTTCTCCGATCTGTCTTCGCAGAGGAAGACCTGGAATTCTTTCGGCTTGTGGCGGGCGGCCCACTCCCGCCCGAGAACAAAACAGGGCTTGGTCCAGGCTTCGCTGTCCAGAGTTTTGGGCGCGAGCACGGACGCAAGCAGCATGCCCTGCACAGGGTAGCCGCTGCGAGGATCCATGATGTGGCTGTAAGTCCTGCCTCCGGCGGTGAAGAACCGTTCGCTGGAACCGGAGGTGGACATGGACATGTTCTTCAGATAAAACTCCGCGGCGTTGCCTGCTCTGCGGCGCGGATCCGGGATGGTGACGCGCCAGCCGCGCGGCTCCGAGGGCGGCGCCCCCAGTCCATAAATGCTCGACCGGCCGGCCGAGATCAGCGCGCTGCGGATGCCCCGCTCGCGCAGGATCTCCGCCATGCGGTCCACGGCGTAGCCCTTGCCGATGCCGCCCGGGTCGATCTCCACCGGCGCGGTGAAGCGCACCGTTCGCGCCCGCGCATCCAGCTCGATCTTTCGCCAGCCGATCCGCCCGAGCGCCGTGCGGATCTCCGCACGGTGCGGCACGCGCCCCTCGCCCCGGTAAAACCCCCAGAGTTTCATCAGCGGGCCAACAGTAATATCGAACGCGCCCTCGCTCTGCCGGCTGTATTCCAGGCACCGGGCAAGCAGGTCGAACAGCTCCTGCGAGACCTGCACCGGACGCCGGGGCGCCTCGCGGTTCACCAGGCTCCACTCCGAGTCCTGCCGGTAGTTCGACAACATCCGGTCCAGCCGCCGCACCTCCTCGTAGCTCTCCTCAATGGCGGAGTCCACGGCGAAACGGTCCTCCCCGTATGCCACGACGGTGTAGGTGGTGCCCATCGCATCGAAAGAACGCTCCAACCGCACCAGGTCTCCCGGCGGGGAGCCAAGCGCCGCCGCCGACAGGCACAACGCGAGCGCGCAGGGCGCGGACAGCGCCGCGAAAACACGGGCAACTCTTTGTGATGTCGAGAGATCCACAGGGGCTGTTCCGGCGAGCCTTGGGCGGGCGCGCCTGATTTTAGCCTACAACCCGCGCCCTCGCCGGATCAATGAAAGTTCGCATTTTCTTTCCGCGCCGCCCGCCTACCCGCGTGCCCGCCCGCGGCGCAGCCGGCGCCGCAGCCGCCCGAGCGGCTCGCCCGGGGCGAGCTCCGCTGCGGGCCGGAAGCGCAACTCCGGCATTCGGAACAAGTCCATGCGCTGCATAAGGTTACGACGCAAGTAGTGCCGGGCTGCGTCCAGCCCATTCAGGGCCGCCTCCTGCTCGGCGGCGGCGCCGGTGAGGACCACCAGCACGTCGGCGCGGCGCAGATCGGGGCTGACGATCACGTCGGCCACCTCAACGCCCTGCACGCGGGGGTCGTCCACCTCGAACCGCACCAGTTCGGAAAGTTCTTCCCGCATCGCTTCCGCGACTCGGCGGCTTCGCAGTTCATCCATGGGTCACTCCAGCCAGTCCACAGTGGCCGAAACCAGAGCGGGGCCAAGAAATCCGGCGGCGGCCTGCTCGGCGGCCTCCAGCACCTTGGCGGCGTTTTCGCGCGAGGCGGACACGGTGACGGCGGCGATGACGGAGCGGTTCAGCAGGTTCTGGTCGTCGATCTCCGCCACGGCCACGTTGAAGCCGTTGCGGAGCCGGTCCTTGAGACCGCGCACCCAGTGCCGTTTGTCTTTCAGGGAGCGGGCCTCGGCCAGCTCGAGCTCGAGCGTGAGCACGCCGACGGCTGCCATGCCGCGCCTCCGCCCATCAGACGCCCAGGTCCGGCGCCATTTTCTCCTTCGCGAACGCCTCGATGATGTCGCCGGGCTTGATGTCCTGGAAGTTGGCCAGCGCCATGCCGCAGTCCTGTCCCTGCCGCACCTCGCTTGCGTCGTTCTTGAACCGCTTGAGGGACTCGATGCGGCCGGTATAGACGACGACGTTGTCGCGCAACAGCCGGACCTCGGCATCGCGCGGGATGGTGCCGTCGATCACGACGCAGCCGGCCACCGTGCCCACTTTCGCGATTCGGAAGATCTCCTTGACCTCGGCGCGGCCGCGGTAGACCTCGCGGTAGACGGGCTCCAGCATGCCCAGCATGGCCTTGCGGATCTCGTCGGTCAGCTCGTAGATGATGGTGTGGAGGCGGATATCCACCTTCTCCTGCTCGGCGCGCTCCTGCGCCTTGCGGTCCGGGCGGACGTTGAAGCCGATGATGATCGCATTGGAGGCGTCGGCGAGGTCGACGTCGCTTTCCGTGATGGCGCCGACGCCGGCGGAGATGACGCGGATCTGGACCTTTTCGGTGGAGAGTTTCCGCAGCGTTTCCGACAGCACCTCGGCAGTGCCGCCCACGTCCGCCTTCAGGATGATGTTGAGCTCCTTGACCTCGCCCTCGCGCAACTGCGTGTGGAGCTGTTCGAGCGAGACGCGCGTTCTGGCCTGCGCGGCTTCGCGCGCCTTGGTTTCGCGAAATTCGGCGATCTGCCGCGCCTTGGCGACATCGGTGACCACCTGGAGCGAGTCGCCGACCTCGGGCAGCGATTCGAGGCCGACGATTTCGACCGGCATCGACGGCCCTGCCTCCTTCACCTGCTGGCCGGTGTCGTTGTACAGCGCGCGGATCTTCCCGAATACGGCGCCGCACAGGCAATAGTCCCCTGTGCGAAGGGTGCCGTTGCCCACGATGACCGTGGCCACGGGCCCGCGCCCCTTGTCGAGCTTGGCTTCGAGCACGGTCGCCACGGCGGGCCGGTTCGGGTTGGCCTTCAGTTCCTGCATGTCGGCCACCAGCAGGATCATTTCGAGCAGCAGGTCGATGTTCTGCCGCTGCTTGGCGCTGACCGGGACGAAGGGCGTGTCGCCGCCCCACTCTTCGGGCATCAGGCCCAGCTCGGTGAGTTGCTGCTTGACGCGTTCGGGCTGCGCGTCGGGCTTGTCGATCTTGTTCACCGCGACGATGATGGGGACGCCCGCGGCGCGGGCGTGATCGATGGCCTCGCGCGTCTGCGGCATCACGCCGTCGTCGGCGGCCACCACCAGCACCACGATGTCAGTCACCTCGGCGCCGCGGGCGCGCATGCGGGTGAAGGCCTCGTGACCCGGAGTATCGATGAAGACGATCTTGCGGTTGTTCACCTCCACCGAATAGGCGCCGATATGCTGCGTGATGCCGCCTGCCTCGCGGTCGGCCACGTTGGTTTCCCGGATGGCGTCGAGCAGCGATGTCTTGCCGTGGTCGACATGGCCCATCACGGTGACCACGGGCGGGCGCGGCTCGAGATCGGCCGCCACTTCGGTCAGTTCGACCTCCTGCACGGCCTCTTCCTCGTAGCTCATCCGCGTGGGGCGGGCGCCGAAATCGCGGCACAGGTCTTCCGCCAGACGCATATCGAGCGGCTGGTTGATGGTGGCGAACACGCCGCGCTCCACCAGCCTTTTGATGACGAGGTTGGCCTTGACGCCGAGCTTCTCGCTCAGCTCTTTGGCGGTGATGCCTTCCGAGATGGGGATGTCCTTGTCGACCACGGGCAACGCCATGGGCTCCTGCCTGCGGCCCACGGGTTTGAGAATGCCTTCGCGCTCGAGTTCTCGCTCCCGCTGGGTGGGGCGCTTCTTGCCTGCATCGCGCCGCGCTTCCGTGGATGGCGGCGGGGGCTCGAGCACAGGCGTCGTGGGATGCGGTCCGCGTCCGCGCATCGGGCGTCCGCCGGGCGCCGCCTGCCCTGGTCTGCCCGGCCCGCCGGTCCGCCGCGCGCCCGGGTAAATCGGCTGCCCGGGCGTCGGCATTCCCGGCCTCGGAGGCGCCGGCTGTCCGGGCACCGCGCGGGCCTGTGTCTGCCTCAGTCTCTCCAGAATCTCGGGGCTTGGCGGAACCACGGGGCGGGCCACCGGCTGTCCAGCCAGAGGCCGCCCGGCTGCCGGCTGCGCCGCGCCGGGAGAAGCCGCCTGGCTTTCCGCTCCGGGCTGGCGCGAAGGCTGCTTCAGCACCGGGGGCTTGGGAATGCCCGGGGCGACAACAGGAGAGCGGGGAACCTCGCCGCCGGGCAGGGGCTGACGCGGCCCGGAAAGGATCTGGCCGGGACGCGGTCCGGAAGGCCGGGGGGCTGCGGGCGGTGGAGCCACTCGCGGGGCCGCAGGAGCAGGCTTCGGCGCTGCGGGCATAGTCTTCGCCGCAGGAGGTGCGGCCGGCGCCGCAGCAGCCGGCGGCGCCTTGGGAGCAGGCGGAGCAGGCGCAGGTGCGGCCGGAGGAGCAGGCGCGGGCGTGGAAGGAGCGGCCGGCGCAGCCGGCGCGCCGGGCCGCTGCCTCAAAACCGGGGAGACCGGGGGTACCGGAATGGCCGGAGGCTTGGGGATCGGAGGCGCGGCCGATCTCTTCTCCGCCGGCTGGGTCAGCGGCGCTGCGGTTCTGGGGGGGATCGGGATAGGTGGCACGTGGGGCGTAGGCGGCGGCGCGGGCCGCGAGGGCCCCGCCCCGTGAACAGGAGGAATCGGAATTCTGGGTGCGGCCGGAGCGCCGGGCCGCGGCGGAGCGGGAGGCGCTGCCACAGCCGGAGCGGCGTGACGCGGCACGTCGGGCGCCGCCTCGGGCGCCGTAAGGGCCGCAGGGGTTGCAGGAGCGGTGGCGGGCGCCTCCACGGCCTTCGCTTCTTCGGGCATGGCCGGTGCGGTCGCCCCGGCGGGAGGTGCTGGAGCAGGTGATAAAGGCGTCCCGGCTGCCTCTACGGCTGCCGCAGAGGGCGCCTCAGGGGCCGGGGAGGGAGCTCCTGCCGGCGTCGACTCGCCGCGAACCTTCGCCCGGATCTGGTCGGCCACCGCGTCTTCGATCGAACTCGAATGCGTCTTCTTTTCCGTGACGCCGAGCTCGGGAAGCATTTCCAGAATGACGCCGGGCTTTACCTCCAGCTCGCGGGCGAGCTCGTTGATGCGAATCTTGCTCATACCTGGCAAGCCGCCTCGTCACAGAGGACGGCCACTTCCACTCCTTCCCTGCACTCGCTCCGTCACTGTCCGGCTGGTTCTTCTTCCGCTAGACCCGTGGATTTCATCGTATCAGATTCATCAGCCGGTATTTCCCCGGCAGATGGCGCCGCAGCCGCTGTTTCGTCCTCTTCCGCCGCTCCGGGGATGGAAGGCGGAGTTGCGGCAGCGGCTTCTTCCGCGGCGGGCGCTTCGGAGGCGGCCTCCGGTCCGGCGGCTCCCGTCTGTGCAGCCCCGGCGCCCGGCGCTGCGGCCCCGGCCGGCGGCTCCGTGCCGCCCGCCGGCTGCGGCTGGCTCTCCTGATTCTGGTACCAGGAGTTGACCGCAATGCCGATTTGCCGGAGATATTCTTCGGAAATTCCCTCGATTTCCAGCAGCTCTTCCGGCGTCATGGCGCCGAGTTTTTCCACCGATCCGATCCCGGCCGCCAGAAGGTTTTGCACCGCCTCTTCGGACAGGCCGAAGTCGATCAGCACGCTGAGCGGCGTGCCGATCGCCATCGCCGCCATGCCGGCCTCCACCTCCCGCCGCTTTTCCTCTTCGGTCTTGATGTCGATGCGCCAGCCGAGCAGCTTCGCCGCCAGCCGCACGTTTTGCCCCTTTTTCCCGATGGCAAGGGAAAGCTGGGTGTCGTCGACAATGACTTCCATGTATTTTTCGGCCGAATCCAGAACTGAAATCCTGGAAATCCGGGCCGGGCTGAGCGCGTGGGTGGCGAATTGCACCGGATCGTCGCTGTATTCGATGATGTCGATCTTTTCGCCGCGCAGCTCGCGGATAATGGACTGCACGCGCATGCCCTTCATGCCCACGCAGGCGCCCACGCAGTCGACGTCCCGGTCCCGGCTGAGCACGGCGATCTTGGTCCGTTCGCCGGCTTCGCGCGCGCAGGCGCGGATCACCACCGTGCCGTCGTAGATCTCCGGCACCTCCTGCTCGAACAGCCGCATCACCAGTTCGGGCGCGGCGCGCGAGACGATGACGCCCGCGTTCTTGCCCGTCTTTTCGACGCTCTTGATC
The DNA here is from genome assembly GCA_964458495.1 of uncultured Arcobacter sp. Lineage (GTDB taxonomy): Bacteria > Acidobacteriota > Terriglobia > Bryobacterales > Bryobacteraceae > JANWVO01. Next base: position 75,333 of record CAYWJB010000001.1, on the reverse strand, counting down.
ACGCACCGCACGCGCTCGCCGATGCTGAAGCTCTCCAGCCGGCTCTGTTCTTTCTTCGGCAGCCGCGCCTCGGCCTTGCCGATCTCCACCACGATGTCCGGCCCTTCGATCCGCTTCACCGTGCAGTTGACCAGCTCGCCCACGCGGCCGGAGAACTCCGCGCAAATGTTGTCCCGTTCCGCCTCCCGCACCTTCTGCAGGATCACCTGCTTGGCCGTCTGCGCCGAGATGCGGCCGAGCGCCTCGGTCGGCTTGGGCACGCGCACCTGGGCGCCCACCTCGGCCTGCGCATCCAGCTTCCGCGCCTCCGCCAGCGAGATCTCCAGCGCCGGGTCCGACACCTTCTCGACCACCGTCTTCAGGGCGTACAGCAGGATGTTGCCCGTGCGCTCGTCGATGTCGGCGGCCAGCTCCTCGCCGCCCTTGAACTGCTTCCGGGCGGCCACCAGCATGGCGTCCTTCACCGCGTCCAGCACGACCTGCGGGTCAATGCCTTTCTCCTTGCTCAGGATCTCGATCGACTCTTTGATGGATGCCAAGCGTTTTGCTCCTCTCGCTCCGCATTCTCGGGCGAACCTCGCGGTTCACCACTCGAACTTCAAATTCGCCTTTTCGATGATTTCCATCCGGACACGGATGGTCTTGCCGTTTGCGGCGTGAAGGACCACGCAGTCTTCCTCCACACCCCCGAGCAAGCCCTCCCAGCGGCGCTGCCCTTCCACGGGTTCTTTCAATTGCAGACGCGCCTGCTGGCCGAGGCACTGCCGGAAATGCGACGGCCGCAGCAGTCGCCTCTCGACGCCGGGCGTGCTGACCTCCAGTTGATAGCTCTCGCCCGGCACCACGTCCTCGGCGTCCAGCACGGCGCCGACTTGCTGCGAGATCCGCTCGCAGTCTTCCAGCGTCGCGCCGCCCGGCTTGTCGATGTAGATGCGCAGCACCCGCCGCCGCCCGCCGCCCGCCATCTCCACGTCCCACACGGATAGCCCTTCACGCCTCGCGGCGCGCCCGGCGATCTCCGCGACCCTCTGGATCACGCTGTCTCGTGTGGCGGATGACATCGGCACTTTCGACTTCCGCGGGCGCGCCCGGAGGCCGCCGCGACGCTGAAGCCCTGCTCCAACAAAAAAGTGGGCTTTCGCCCACCAGCAGGGTTCGATATCCCCAGTATACACCACTGCCCCTTGCACTTCCGGCCCGCGAGCCTGAGAATAGGGGCGGGAAAATACCCGGCTACAGGGAGGCGTTCCATGAGAAAGCTCGCCTATGCCGCCGTGATCGCCGGCAGTTTCGTCATCCTCTTCGCCGTCGGCCAGGCGTGGCGTCTCAAGCCCGAGACGCAGACTGTTCGCATTCTTCACAAGGGCGACCTCGCCGTGCTGGCCGCGCCCTCCGGCGGAGAGGTCTGGCTTGCCCAACGGAAGGATGATTGTTATCCGGTCCAGGCCGCCATGGCCGAGCGCAACCAGGATTACCTGAAAGCGTGCGCCGACAATCAGACGGCGTTCCCGGTCCTGGCAGGCACGCGCGTGAAAGTGCTGGCCGAGTCGGTCAGCCGCCGGCAGGTCCAGATCCTCGAGGGGCCGCTCGAAGGCCGCACCGGATGGGTGGAACACGAGTTCCTTCAGCCCGAGCCGCGCACCCGGCGGTAGCCGTCAGCGCTTCCGGTGCTGCTCGCGCAGTACGGCGGGATCGTCCATTCGAGGGGGCGGCTCCGGATCGGCGGGATCCTTGGCCTTGGCCGGGTCGAAGATCTCCGGCTCGGGCAGAATGGCTTCGAACGGCGCGAAGTCGGGGATGCTGGTGAAGCAGTCGGAGAGGTCCGCCGCGGTGGCGTCGAACAGGTTCAATGGCGGCAGCCCGAGAATCCGGAACACCGTCTTCAGCAGGGCAGGGAAGCTGGCATTGGTGCGCGAGGCGTAGTTCTTCCGCGCGAACGGGCCGGCGATGAGCAGCAGCGTCCGGTGGCTGTCGACATGATCGACTCCCCCTTGCGCGTCATCTTCGGTGATGAACACGGCCATGCTCCGCCACCACTTCGTCTTTGACAGGTACTCCAGAATGCGCCCCAGCGCGAAGTCGTTGTCGGCCATGTAGGATGCCTGGAAGGGGTGGCCGTCGCCGGGGCGCGGCCGCGCCAGGTGATCGTTGGGAAGGTGGATGTAGACGAAGCGTGGCAGCTCCTTGCCCGGCTTGACGTACAGTTCTTCGATCTCGCGGATGAAGGCGTCGGCGCGGTACTGGTCCGGGATGTTGGTGTTGTACTGCGGGTAATTCCGCGACGTGTTCTCCCACAGCGGGCGCGGCATCGGCACATTGGTCAGGAACCGCGCGCCGGTGGGCATCTGGCCGGGCTCTTCCACCACGCCCGCCAGCTCGAAGCCCTCGCCGAAATTGCGGAAAGAAATCCCGTGGCGCTCCAGGTGGTGCCATAGCGCTCCGGCTTCCAGTTGTTCCTCCGGGTGCAGGCTGGAGTTGCTCTGCGCGAATTGCAGGCGTCCCGGTGCGGGCGTGGGGAACCGGAAATCCTTTTGCCCGCCATAGGCAGCCATCAGCGAGGATTCGGTCCAGGCGTTCGGGTACGATCCGACCAGCCAGTGGTGTCCGTCGACGCTCACCTCGCTGTCAGCGTAGAAATTGTCGCTGAAGGCGTAGCGCTGCACGAGAGCGTGATGGTTAGGCGTGATGTTGTAGAACTGCTTCTCGAGGCGCGTACGGAGCGAGTACTTGTCGAGCTGCACCCAGCCGCGGCGGCCGAAGCGCGCCAGCTCGGGCGCGGCGCGCAGAGGCCCCGCCACGTCCTGCGTCACGTCGCCCAGCACTTCATCGAAGGTGCGGTTCTCCTTGACGATCAGCACCACGTGCCTCAACTCGAACGGCAGCGGGCGCGGCTCCTCGGCCACGGGCAGGAACCCGTTGTTGGCCATCACCGCTTGCGTGTGGAAGGCCAACATACGGTTCAGCGGCGGCTCGTACACGCTCAGCAGCCCCTGCCGCAGCTCGCCCTGGAAGCTCCGCTCCAGCGGCGCCGTGCGCGTGGCGTTGGGGCCCGTGCCGAGGCCCTTGGCACTGGCCACGAAGACCCTGCCGCGGTCCGCCGCCACCGCCGTGGGGAACCACCCCGCCGGGAGGTGGCCCGCCAGCCGGTGGGTGGCAAGGTCGATCACGCCAACGGCGTTGATCCCCGCCTCAGCCACCAGAAGCCGCCCGTGGGTCAGGTCCAGCGCCAGCCCTACGGGCAGAATCCCGCGCCACGCCTCAAGCCTCGGGATGCGGAGCTCGATCGTCGCCCGCACCATCAGCGTGAGGGCGTCGATCACCGTCACCGTGTCCTGATTGCCGTTGCTGACGTAGATGGCGCCTGCGGTGGCGGCGACGCCCGAAGGGCTGGCCCCGCCGAGGCTCTCCGGCCCGAACGGCTTCCCCGTGCGGATGAAGCGCAGCACGCGGGGCGCGCGGGGATCGGCGACATCGATCACACAAAGCGAGTTCGACTCCTCCACGTTCGGGTCGCCCAGCCCGGGCACGTCCACCGGACCGCGCGCCGTCTCTCGCCGCGCGCCTCTCTCGGCCTCGCGCGAGGGGAAACCGAAGGCGGGGAAGGGAAGTCCTGTCTCGCGCGCGTTCTCTTTGTCCGCGCCAGGCACGGGCTTGTACTCGAACATCCCGATGTTGGTTACATAGAGTCGCTTCGCGTCCGGCGAGAGGGCCGCCTTGAACGGCAGCCGCCCGGTGCGCACGCTGGCCAGCATCCGGCCGGAGCGCGCATCGAAGACGGCCACGCGAAAGTTGGCCTGGTCCACCACGTACAAGATGCGCCGCTGCGCGTCATAGGCGAGATCGCCGGAGTAGCTGTCGCGCCACGGTCCCTGGTTCAGCTCCAGCACGCGGTAAACCTGGCCGCCCGGCAGGCCGATCTCGCGCACCCGCCCGGAGTTGCCCTCGCTGGCGAACAGCCTGCGGTTACCGGAGAACGCGAGGCCCATGAACACGCTGCGCCAGTCGTCCTCGGGGCTCGATGCCTCCTCTTCCTTCGGCTTGGTGCGCAGCTCCCGCGCGCGCCACGGCTCGTCCGACATGTCGAGCACGGTGAGCGAATAGCGGTTCGGACCGCCGTTGGCCGTCACGGCCAGCTTGCCATCCGGGCTGACGGCCAGGCCGAACGCGCCCGGCCCGGTGTTGAACTGCCGGCCCAGCGGTGTCACCATGCGCCCGCCGGGCAGGATCGTCTCTGCGCCCGGCCTGCGCGCTGCGGTTCGCGTCCCGGCAGGCGGACGGAAGTCGGCCGCCGTCAGGGCGGCGCACAAGAAAATGGGCCACGGAGCCCGCCAATTGCAGCTCACTTCTGTTACTCTTTCAAAGCGGGTTCCCCGAATGCAACGACGGCAATTTCTCTCGCTTCCCGGAGCGGCACTCATGGACGGCTTCGCCCAAAACGCCGGCGCGCCCCGCGCCCCACGCTTCTTCGTCCTCGAGCAGTACTACCTGAGGAACGGCAGCCAGCCCGGCCGCGTTCTCGCGTTCCTTGAAAAAGGCGCCCTGGCGGCGCGCCGCAGGCTCGGCTTGCCCGCGCCCGCCGCCGTGCTGGAGGCCCTGGTGGCGGCGCATATGCCGCAGGTGGCGTGCGTCACCCCTTACGACTCTCTCGACCAGTGGATGCAGGCGCGCGCGCGGCTTGCCGGCGACGATGAATTCCGCGGCGCTCTTGCCGCCATGGAGGCGGGCGAGGAGGCGCCCTACGAGGAGTATTCCGAGACGCTCGTCGAGGCGGCGCCCTACAGCCCTCCGCTGCCCGCCGCGCTGCCCGCGCTGCCGCAGCCGCGCGTGTTCGAGCTGCGCCTCTACCACTCGCCCACCGAGCGGCAACTGAAAGCGCTGCATGAGCGCTTTGCGGGTCCGGAGATCCCCATCTTCCACCGCTCGGGCATCCACCCGCTGCTGTACGGCTCGACGCTCGCCGGCCCGCACAAGCCGAATCTCGTTTACCTCACGCCGTTCGACTCGCTGGCGGCGCGCGAGAAAGCGTGGGCCGCCTTCGGCGCGGATCCGGAGTGGGTGAAGGTGCGCGCGGAGTCCATCGGCCGGCACGGGCAGATCAGCAGCGTCATTCAGATCGCCCTGTACCGCGCCGCCTCCTTCTCGCCGCTGCGCTGAGCGCGCCCGTCTCAGCCTGGCAGCAACTTGCTGATGTCGTTGTAGAGGACGAAAACGACCACCATCATCAGGAACACGAAGCCGAGCTTGAAGATGGCTTCCTTGAAGCTCAGGCTCAGGTCCCGGCGGATCAGCATCTCGATCAGCAACAGCAGGATCACGCCGCCGTCGAGGATCGGGATCGGCAGCAGGTTGAAGATGGCGAGGTTCAGGCTCACTGTGGCCATCAGGTTGATGAAGGCCGGCGCGCCCTCCCGCGCCGCTTCGCCGGAAAGCTGGGCGATGCGGATGGGGCCTTCCAGCGAGCGCGCCGAAGAGCGGCGCTCCATGATGGATTGCAGGAACTGGAAGATCAACGTCGCGCCCCGCGCGTTCTGCCTCAGCGACTCGCGCACCGCATCCACCGGGCCAAGCCTGACAAACGTGACGCGCGGCGCCAATTCCACGCCGATCATCCACCTCGGCCCGCCGCCGCCCTGGTCCGACAGCGTTGGCTGCAAAAGCACCGTGTGCTCGCGTCCGTTCCGCGAATAGGTCAGCTCGACGGGCTTGCCCTCGCACTCCCGCAGGACGTCATGAATCTTGTAAACCGTGTGAATCGGCTGCCCGTTGATCTTCAACAGCAGATCGCCGCGGCGCAGGCCCTTGCGCTCCGCGTCCAGTCCCGGCACCAGCCCGCCCACTTCGATCTGCGTCCGCTCGGACCAGCCTGCGTAGCCCACGCCTGTGGCCGGATCCAGTTCCGGCATCACCGCCAGCGAGATCTTCTCCCCGCCTCTCTGGATCACGACAGGCAGCGGCCTGCCGGCGCTCACCACTTCGCGCATCACCACTTCTTCCCAGGTGGGGCTGGTGCGGTTCTCCAACTGCACGATCACGTCGCCGTCGCGCAGACCGGACTTGGCCGCAGGCGTGCCCGGCTTCACGTAACCGATCACCGCCGGTCCTCCGGCGCTTGCCACCTTGGGGTAGCGCACCATATAAAGTCCGCTGAGCAAGGCTACCGCCAGCACGATGTTCATGGCGGGCCCTGCCAGCACCACAATCAAACGCTGCCAGCGTGGCTTCGACGTGAACCCCGCCGGGTCGGGCTCGTCATTGGGCTGTTCGCCCGCCATCCGGACGTAGCCGCCGAACGGGATCCATGCAATGCGGTATTCGGTCTCCCCGCGGCGGAAGGCGATGAGCTTCGGCCCGAAGCCGATGCTGAAGGTCGAAACGCGAATGCCGAAGAAGCGGGCTGCCCAGAAGTGGCCCAGTTCGTGGATGACGATCATCACCCCGATCAGCACCAGCAGCCACCAGATGTTGTGAAGAAGAACCATGCTTGCCGTTCCTGTCCCGGGCTTCAGGCCATCACGCGGGCGCCCGCCCTCTCCCGCGCGATCTTGCCGGCCGCCTCGCGGGACTGCCGGTCGATGTCGAGCAACTCCTCCACACTGGCAGCCTGCCTTGAGGGAACCCGCGCCAGCGTCTCCTCCACGACCTCGGCGATGGCGGGGAAGGAGATCTCGTTCCGCAGAAACGCCTCCACAGCCACCTCATCGGCCGCATTCAGCGTGCATCCGGCCGAATTGCCCGCCCGCTGCGCCTCATAGGCCATCCGCAACAGCGGAAACCGGCCCAAATCCGGCGGGTGGAACTCCCAGGTGCGCGCCTCGCGCCAGTCCAGCCGCGGCACCGGAGCCTCCCACCGCTCCGGCCAGGTGAGCGCATACTGGATCGGCATCCTCATGTCGGTGGCGCACACCTGCGCGATCACGCTGCCGTCGTTGAACTCCACCATGGCATGCACCGTCGATTGCGGATGCACCACCACTTCCACCTGGTCCGGGTCCAGTCCGAACAGCCAGCAAGCCTCGATCACCTCGAAGCCCTTGTTCATCAGCGTGGCCGAATCAATCGTGATCCGCGGGCCCATCTTCCATGTTGGATGATTCAGGGCCTGCTCCGGCGTCACTTGCGCCAGCGCTTCTTTCGGCGTAGAGCGGAACGGGCCGCCGGACGCTGTCAGGATCAGCTTCCGTACATCGCCCCGCGCGCCAGCCCGAAAGCATTGGTGCGCGCCGTTGTGTTCGCTGTCGATCGGGATCAACTCCGCCCCGTGCAGCCGTACGGCGTCCATCACCAGCCTGCCGCCCGCCACCAGGGTCTCCTTGTTGGCCAGCCCCACGCGCTTGCCCGCGCGCACCGCCTCATAGGTCGCTTCCAGCCCCGCGATGCCCACGATGGCGGAAACGACTGTATGCGCCTCCGGCGCCGTGGCCGCCCGCACGTACGCGGCCGGGCCCGCCAGCAGTTCCGTGCCGGTTCCGCCCCGCGCCCCCAGTTCACTTCGGAGTTTCTCCAGCGCTTCCTCATCGGCCACCACCGCTACTTCCGGATGGAACTCGAGGATCTGCTCCGCCAGCGCTTCCACGTTGCGTCCGGCCACCAGAGCGAAAACGCCGAACCGCCCATCATTGCGGCGGATCACGTCCAGCGTGCTCCGGCCAATGCTGCCGGTCGAACCCAGAAGCGTCACTCGCTGCATAGCCGCGCGTCCGCCATCATAACACCCGGTGTCACTCTCTGTTCTGATGATTTCACAAATGTCACCGGGAGGAAAACACAATCGACCCCTCCGTGGACGCCGCTGCCGGGGGAGCGGGCAGCCAGCATATGCGTTCTGTCTTCGCCTTTTCTTTTTGAGGTGTGTGACCCAGAGGGCGCCGGGGAGGAGAATGCTTCAGGGGTCTTTTTTGAGGTTAGTCTCGCTTTGGTGGGAGTTGCCTCCCCGGCTTACTTCCAATCTTAGAATACCGAATTCCAAATTGCAAGCACTTTTTTCTATTTTTTGGAGGCCGGGACCACCTCGACCCCGGCAATTCTCTCCAACACTTTGATAGTGCTGCAGATATCCTCGTCTGCGTAGCCTTCGGCCATCGCCGCCCGAAACATCTGCTGCGTGAGTGCCGTCAAGGGCAGCGGTACCTGCATCTCGGCTCCGGTCTCCAGCATGAGTCCGATATCCTTGTGCATCCAACGCACTGAAAAATTGGTGGAAAAGTCGCGACAAAAGACAAAGGGCGCCTTGAAGGAGGCGATGCCGCTCTTCGCCGCCGAGTTGTCCAGGATGTCCAGCATCAGCGCCGGGTCCACGCCCGCCTTGGCAGCCAGCACCATGCCCTCGTTGAAGGCTTGTAACATATTCGAAAGAATCAGGTTCTGTGAGAGCTTGGCGTGCAGTCCCATGCCCGGCCCGCCGCAGTAGTAGAACCGCTTCCCCATGATCTCCATGTAGGGCTTCAATTTTTCATAGACCTCTTGATCCCCGCCCACCATGAACGTCAGGGTCGCGTTTTCCGCCCCCGGCTTCGACCCCGTTACGGGAGCGTCCAGGAAATGTGCCCCCTTGGCCCGAAACGCCTGGTAGGCCCGGCGGGCGTAAGAGGGCGCCACGGTGCTGCAATCCGCCACGGCAGCGCCCGGCTGAATGCCTTCGATCAGCCCGCCGGCGCCCAGCGTGACCTGCTCGCTCATGGCCGTGTCGCCGACGCACAGAAAGACAGCCTCGGAGCGCTCGGCGACCTCCCTCGGAGAGGCGCATGCCGTGCCGCTCCCCTCGCCAGCCAATTGCTCGGCCTTGGCAGCCGTGTGCGACCACAGCGCCACCTCGTGTCCGGCGGCCAGCAGGTGCCGCGCCATCGGGTAGCCCATGATGCCGAGTCCCAGGAATCCCAAGCGTGCCATTCGAAACCTCCGGAGAAACCGCCGCCAGCGGCGCGCGGAACCCTTGATTGTATGCTCTTGGGCCGCTGTGCGACAATCGCGGCTTCAAGGCCATGTCCGCCCCTCTCCGCATCCTCGTCACCAAGCGCGTCTTCCCCGAAGCCGTGGAGCTGCTCCGCCGCGATTTCGATGTCGACTACAACGACACGGATCGCGTCCTGCCGGCGGAAGAGTTGTTGCAGCGCGCCCGCGGCGCGGCGGCGGTCGTCAGCCAGCTCACCGACCGGCTCGGCGCGGACGTGATCGCGCAACTTGACGGCGTGCGCGTCATCGCCAATGTCGCCGTCGGCTACGACAACATCGACGTGGCAGCCGCCACCGCGCGCGGCATTGCCGTCACCAACACGCCCGGCGTGCTGACGGAGACCACGGCGGATTTCGCCTTCGCCCTGTTGATGGCCGCCGCCCGCCGCATCCCGGAGGCTCATGCATTCGTTCACTCCGGCCAGTGGCGGACGTGGATCATCGATCTGCTGGCCGGGCAGGACGTCCACGGCGCCACGCTCGGCATCTTCGGCCTCGGCCGCATCGGCGCCGCCTTGGCCCGCCGCGGCCGCGGCTTCGGAATGCGGATCCTCTACTGCGACGATCAGCCCGCGCCGGCCGAACTGGAGCGCGAGCTGGAAGCGCGCCGTGTCTCGAAGGAGGAGTTGCTGCGCGAGTCCGACTTCGTCAGCCTGCACGTGCCCCTCACGCCCGCCACGCGCCACCTGATCGGCGCCGCCGAGCTCGCTCTGATGAAGCCCACGGCAATCCTCGTCAACACGGCGCGCGGCCCTGTGGTGGACGAAAACGCGCTCGTGGAGGCGCTCGAGAAGCGCACCATCTGGGCAGCCGGACTCGACGTCTTTGAGCAGGAGCCCCGGGTGCATCCGAAACTGCTCGAGCTGCCCAACGTCGTGCTGGCGCCGCACATCGCCAGCTCCAGCTTCGCCACGCGCCGCCGGATGTCGGTGATGGCGGCGGAAAACGCCAGCGCCGCGCTCTCCGGGCGCCGTCCGCCGAACCTTGTCAACCCGGACGTGTGGCGCTGACATTCTTCCCAGGGAGGCCCGACTTGCAACGACGCCAGTTTCTTTCCGCGCTTGCCGCCGCATCTGCTGCATCCTCCGCGGCGGAGCAAAAACGGCTCATCGTTCACGCCGACGATGCCGGCATGTGCCATTCGGCCAACATCGCCACCATCGAGGCGATGGAGAAGGGCATGGTCAGCTCCGCCTCCGTGATGATGCCCTGCCCGTGGGTGCAGGAGTTCACCGAGTGGGCGCGCGTCCACCCGGAAATGGACATCGGGCTGCACCTGACGCTCACCAGCGAGTGGCGCCACTACCGCTGGCGCCCGGTGGCCCCTTGGGACAAGGTTCGCGGGCTCATCGACAAGGAAGGCTACATTTGGCGCGACGTCCGTTCGGTGGCCATGAACGCCACGCCGGCGGAGATCGAAACCGAGCTGCGCGCGCAGATCGAGCGCGCCCGGCAGTATGGCGTCCGCTTCACGCACCTTGATTCGCACATGGGCACGCTGTTCGCGCGCCCGGACTACTTCGAGATCTACACGAAGCTGGCCGGCGAGTACGGCGTGCCCTGCATGCTGCCCCGGGCCAACGAGGCCAACGCCGCCGGCCTGAAGGGCTACCCCGTCACTCCCGAAATGCTCCGCGAGAAGGAGCGCCAGGGTTACAGAATGCTGGACCGCCTGGTCACCGGAGTGTCCGGACGCTCGCCCGCCGAGCGGCGTGACAGCTACCTGAAGCTCATCGCCAACCTCCAGCCCGGGGTCACGAAGCTGATCATCCACCTGGCGAAGGACGACCCCGAAATCCGCGCCGTCACCGGCAACTGGGAGCAGCGCTGGGGCGACTTCCTCTTCTGGACGAGCGACGAAGCACGGCGGGCGCTGGAAAAGCACAACGTCGAGCTTTACACCTACCGCCGCCTTGCCGGATCATAAGAGCCATGCGGCGGCGTGAATTCCTGGCTGCGCTTCCTGCAGCAACCGCGGCGGCGGCTTCTGCGCCCGAACCCAATCTCGGCGTCGACCTGTTCAGCCTTCGTTCGCAGAAGCGCACTGCCTTCGAGCACCTGGACTACTGCGCGAAGTTCGGCGCGCACACCGTGCACTTTTCCGAGATCCGCTTCCTCGGCTCGCTCGACGACGGACATATGCGCGAGGTGGGCGAGCACGCCCGCCGGCTCGGCATCGCGCTCGAGATCGGCATGCGGTCGATCTGCCCCTCTTCCACGGCCTTCGACAAGAACGCCGGAACGCCCGAGGAGCAGCTGCTGCGGGTGATGCGGGCGGCAAAGATTGCGGGATCGAAGTTGGTGCGGGCGTTTCTCGGCACCTTCAACGACCGCCGCACGCCGGGCGGCATCGAGGCGCGCATCCGCGACACCGTGCAGGTGCTCCGCAACGTCCGTTCAAAGGCGCTCGACATGGGGGTGCGCATCGCGGTGGAAAACCACGCCGGCGACATGCAGTCGCGCGAGCTGAAGTCTCTGATTGAAGCCGCTGGCCCCGATTTCGTCGGCGCCTGCTATGACTCGGGCAACCCGTGCTGGGTGCTGGAAGACCCGCACGCCGCGCTGGAAACGCTGGCCCCCTACATCCTCACTTCCCACATCCGCGACTCCTGCCTCTGGAACGACACGGAAGGCACGCAGGTGAACTGGACGCGCATGGGCGAGGGCAACGTCGACATCGGGCGTCTGCTGAAGCGCTTCCTCGAACTGTGCCCCGGCAAGGCGATGTCGCTCGAAGTGATCGTCATGGGGCCGCGCCCCTACCCCTGGCGCAAGCCGGATTTCTGGCAGGGCTACGAGAACGTGCGGGCTGCGGATTTCGCCCGCTTCCTCGACATCGCCGCCCGTGGCACGCCACCGCCCCCGCGCCCGCCCGCAGCGAAAGAGCGCGCCGCGGAAGCCGAACAGGAGGATTTCGAAGCGTCCATGCGCTGGACGCGAAGCTTCCTGGGCCTCGGCGGCGTCTAACGAGTCGTGAAACGGATCTGGCTGGGCTTGTCGCTTCTGGGGATCGGGCTGGTTTCTTCCGCCGCGGGGCAGTCGCTGGTTCGCGAGGTGCGCGGCGCGGTGGCGCGGGAGGATTTCGACGCCGCTCGGCGCGCCCTGAACGGGGCGCGCGGGGCTGGTGCCGTGTCGCCGCAATGGCTGGAAGCCTATAGCTGGCTCGCGCGCGGTTATCTGAATGCGAAACGCTATGACGAGGCCGAGCGCGAAGCCGCCGCCACGCGTTCCATGGCGCTCGAACTGCTCCGGTCGCGCAAGCTCGACGACGAGCGCGCGCTGCCCATCGCGCTCGGCGCATCCATTGAGGTGCATGCGCAGGTGCTGGAAGCCCGCGGGCAGAGATCGGAAGCCGTCGCGTTTCTCGAAGAAGAGCTACGCCGCTGGCAGGACACAAGCATCGTCACCCGGCTGCGCAAGAACCTGAACCTGATCTCGCTGGTCGGCAAGCCTGCCCCGGAACTGATCGTGAGCGAGTCGCTCGGCGCTCCCGCGCCGCCGCTCGGCAGCCTGCGCGGCAAGCGCGTGCTGCTTTTCTTCTGGGCCCACTGGTGCGGCGACTGCAAGTCGATGATCCCCGCGCTGGAGCGCATTGCGCGCGAGCATCCCGCCCTGGAGCTGATTGCGCCCACGCAGCCTTACGGCTATGTCGCCGGCGGCGAGGAGGCGCCGCGCGCCGAAGAGATCCGCTACATCGAACAGGTCCGGCAGAAACACTACGCGCAGGTGCCGCGCATGAGGTTTCCGGTGAGCGAGCGGGACTTCGTCACCTGGGGCGCTTCCACGACGCCCACGCTGGCGCTCATCGATGAGCAGGGCGTGGTGCGGATGTACCATCCCGGCAAGATGAGCTACGAGGAACTGAGCGCCGCTCTGGCGCGCTGAGCCGGCTCATTCGCCCGCGCCCGCCTGCGCCTGCGGTTCGCCGAGCGTGCCGGTTTCGTTGAGCACCACGATGTCGACGCGGCGGTTGCGGGCGCGGCCGGCTTCGGTGTCGTTGTCGGCGACGGGCGCCGTGTCCGCGTAGCCGGCGATCGCCAGCCGTTCGCGCGGGATGCCGAAGCGCGAGGCGAACAGCTCCAGCATGGCAATGCCGCGCGCCGCAGACAGCTCCCAGTTGCTGCGGAAGCGGGAGTTGTGGATCGGTGTGGAATCGGTATGGCCCTCCAGCCGCACGGGGTTCGGAATGCGGCTGAGCTCTGCGGCGATGCTTTCGATCACGGGTACGGCCTGCGGCTCGATGGCATCGCCGCCCGGAGGGAAGAAGCTCGCTTCCTTCAGGCTGATGACCAGCCCGCGACGCTCCATGCGCACCTCGACCTTGCCCTTGTGAATCTCATCCTTCAGCTTCTGCTGAAGCTCCTTGAGAGACGGCAGCAGCTCGATGGTTCCGTCGGGGTCTGGCGGCGCCGGAGGCATCAACTCCGGCATCTGCGCCCGCGGCTTCGGCGGGGGCGGGTTCTTCAGCAACCTGGCCAGCACGTGCGTGAGCCGTCCCTCTTCCATCGCCTCGCGAAACGCCTGCGAGATGCGCGCCGCCTGGGCGCGGTCCATCTGCGAGTGCGAATACAGCATGACGAAGAAGGCGAACAGCAGCGTGATGAAATCGGCGTAGGAGACCAGCCACCGCTCGTGGTTCGCGTGTTCGTGTTTGGCGCGGCGCGGCATCCTCGGGCTCCCTACGCGGCGGCTCTCGCGCCGCCCTTCGCCGCCGGCTGCTCCCGGGCCGCCTTTTCCACGTACGCTTCCAGCTTGGCGCGGATCATCTTCGGGTTCATGCCCTCGACGATCCCGCACACGCCCTCCAGGATCAGCTCCTCGCGCAGCCGCCGTTGCGCGGCGCGCGCCTTGATCTTGTGCGCGGCGGGCAGGAACAACAGGTTGGCCGAGCCGACGCCATAGATGGTGGCCACAAAGGCGGCGGCGATTCCCTTGCCCACCTTGTCCATGTCCTTCAGGTCCCCCATCACGATGATCAGCCCCAGCACCGCGCCAATGATGCCGATGGTCGGCGCGAAGCCGCCCGCCGACTCGAACACCTTTGCCTCGCTCTCCGCGCGGTGCTCGGCGGCTTCCATGGCCAGCCCCATGATGCCCCGGATCTCCTGCAAGTCCATGCCGTCCACCGCCAGCAGCATGCTCTTGTGCAGGAACGGATCCTCCACGGCCATCACGTCCTGCTCCAGCGCGACAATGCCCTGCTTGCGCGCCATTTGCGAGAAGCCCACCAGACGGTCGATCAGCTCGGCCTTGTCGTCGGGCGCCTCGAACAGCAGATCCCGCACCCCCGAGAACGCGGCCCGCACCAGCGGCAGCGGGTTGGCTGCCAGCGTCGCCCCGAGGCACCCGCCGAAGACGATCAGCGCCGCCGATTCGCCCAGCACATCGCCCGCCTTGCCCCCCTCCAGCAGATAGCCGCCGAGGATCCCGGCCACCGCCGCCGCCAGCCCTCCCACGGTCCCCAGATCCAGCCGCCTGCCCTTCCGCGTGGCTGCCATGCCTGCTCCTCAGGCCTACTCCTTGCCTTCCCGCCCCGCCGCTCCTGCCTCGCCCCCGGCCACGCGGCGCTTGTAGTCCACCACCCTCTCCGCCACCTCCTCGGCGCGCTCCCGCACGCGCACCTTTTCCCCTGTCGTCAGCGTCACCACCGTGTCCGGCGTCGCGTCGATGAACGCGATCAGCTCCCCGTTCACATAAAACGGCGTCTCGTTGATGCGCGTCAGCCGGATCATGCCGCGCCCCGCTCCCTGGGCTCTTTCGCCTTATCGGATGCGCGCGGCCATCCTTGAATCCAATTCCCGCCCCGCCGCCGCTTTCAGATCTTGAGGAACAGCCTGCGCCGCCACATCCAGAAAAGCAGCAGCCAGTAACAGGCCAGGATGGCCGCCCCCTCCAGCAAGGGCTCGTAGGCCGGGCCCAGCACGCGGAAGAACCCCGCGCCCAGGTGGATGCGGAAGCTCGAGCGGAAGAAGTCCTCAAACAGATGCGCCATCAGGTATGCCGCAATCGAGTTCATGCCCACCACCACCAGCGGGAACGCCCATCGCCTCCAGCCGCGCACGTCCAGCACCCAGGCCAGCGCGGCGAGAATGGCAAAACACATTCCGCCGCTGAACAGCGTCCACGTCGGCGTCCAGATCCGCTTCACCACGGGGCAGACGCCCGCCGCGTGCAGCAGCAGGCCCGAGGCCACGCCCGCCGCGGCCGCCGCCAGGAACTTCGCCACCGGCACACGCGGCGCGCTCTCCCGGAACCAGCGGCCCGCCGCCAGGCCGAGAATCATCGTCCCGAGAGTCGGAATGAAGCTCAGCGTCAGGTACCCGCCGCGGTTGGCCACAAACGGCTCCGCACGCGGAAACAGGTTCAGGAACCACTGGTCGAAGGCCGCGCCCAGGTTGCTGTTCTTGTTCCAGTGCGCCAGAAAGCCCGTGAAATGGTGCGGCCAGTCCGGCGGCACGCCCACGCGAGCATAGTCAAAGGTTGGCCCCGGCGCCGGATACAGCGCCCACGCCAGCCAGTAGCCGGACAGGATGGCGCTGAAGGCGGCCCACTGCGTGCGCGGCCTCGCAAAGCCCAGCAGGAACAGGAACGGATAGCCCAGCCCGATCTGCGTCAGCGTGTCCTCGAACGTGAAGTTGGTCTGCGGGCTGTGCGTCGAGCGCAAGAATATGCCCAGCGCAACCAGCACGAACGACCTCCAGAGCGCATGTCCAAACATCGCCGGAAATTGCGCCCCGCGGGCCATCCGGCTGGCGATCGAATACGGCAGCGCCGCGCCCGCCAGGAACGAGAAGCCCGGCTGAATGAGATCATGCAGCGAGCAGCCCGCCCATGGCACATGGGTCTGGTGAAAAGCCAGGAAGCCCCAGAAAGCGCTGTCCGGCAGGGCGCGCGCCACTTCGGCCAGGCGCAGCACCTCGGCCATCATCAGGATCATCACCAGGCCCCGGAAGGCGTCGAGCGATACGTTGCGCGCGGGCGGCGACGGCGGTTCCATGCGCTCCATCATAGTGCGCCGCCACGGTCAGGCTGCCGGCGCAGCAAGGAATTTCCCGGGGGCGCGAGACCTTCCCCCGCCCGGCGCGTCTGAATCCTCGGATGCCGGGAAGCCCGGAGATGGACGGGACGAGCCAGTCCGGCCGGAGGTCACAGCAGCGTCCTGCAACCCCGGCGCCCGGAGAAGAGGTACAGTTGCCATGAAAATCCTCGGTCAGCAAGTATGGTTCACCGGCGCGGCCTTGCTCGCCGCGCTGGCGTTGGCGGCCGCGCCGGCAGAGGCGCAGCCGGCCTTTGTCTGGAACGAACAGCCGCAGGAGTTGGCGATGCAGCCGCCTGCGCCGCCGGTTCCGCCCGAGCCTCCGGAGACGATGTTCTTCTTTCAGGCGGGCGGCACCTACCTGGGCGTCGGCGTCAAGGAGATCAATGCCGAGCGCGCCAGGGCGCTGAAGCTCAAAGAGGAGCACGGCGTGGAGATCACCACCGTGGAGCCGGAAAGCCCGGCCGAGAAGGCGGGGCTGAAACCCGGCGACGTCGTGCTCGAGTACAACGGCCAGCGCGTGGAAGGCACCCAGCAGTTCGTGCGGTTCGTGCGCGAAACGCCCCCGGGCCGCACCGTCCGGCTCATGGTGTTTCGCAGCGGATCCGCGCAGACCCTCACTGCCACGGTGGCTGAACGCAAGGGGCGCGCGTTCAACATCCCGTCGCCGAAACTGGGCGAGGACATCGAAGTCCGGATCCGGAAGGAGCTGGAGGGGCTGCGCGACGTCCCGCGCGTGACGATGAGCTGGCGCGCGGGCGTGCTGGGCATCGAGGGCGAGGCGCTGCGCGGATCGCAGCTCGGCGATTACTTCGGGGTCAAGGAGGGCGTCCTCGTCCGCAGCGTCATGAAGGACAGTCCGGCGGAGAAGGCCGGCCTGAAAGCGGGCGACGTCATCGTGAAAGTCGACGACCGCGCCGTGGACGAGCCGCGCGATATCACGGCCGCGCTGCGCTCGGCCCGCGATGCGTCGAAGAAAACATTTCCCGTGGTGATTGTTCGGGACAAGAAGGAGTCCACCGTGCAGGTGACCCTCGACGAGCCTGCGGGTGGACGCGCTCCTGCCGCCCCGAAGGCGCGGCGGGTGACAGCGCCCGAAGGCAAGTTCTGAAACCCGTATCCGAAATCCTTCAACCTCCTGTGCTGACAGGCCCGGCGCGCCTCCCTCGCCGGGCCTCCTTTTTTCGCCTGCTGTCGCATCTCAGCGCAGCCTCATCCGTGCCAGCCGCAGGCTGTTGGCCACCACCGAGACCGAGCTCAGGCTCATCGCCGCGGCGGCGAGGACGGGGCTCAAATGGCCGGTCGCAGCGGCGGGGATCATGATCACGTTGTAGAAAAACGCCCAGAACAGGTTCTGCCGCATCACACGCACCGCCTGCCGCGCCAGGCGCAGGGCCAGCGGCACCAGGCGAAGCTCGGCTCGCACCAGTGTGGCGTCGCTCGCCGCGGCTGCCACGTCCGCGCCCGTGGCCAGGGCGATGCCGGCCGTGGCCGCGGCCAGCGCCGGAGCGTCGTTGATCCCGTCGCCGGCCATCGCCACGCGCGCCCCCGCGCTCTTCAGCCTCTCGATATAGGCGAGCTTGCCCTCGGGCAGCACTCCGGCTTCTGCCTCTTCGATTCCCGCCTCTCGTGCAATGGCCCGCGCCGCCGCTTCGCCGTCGCCGGTCAGCATGGCCACGCGCATTCCCGCGGCGCGCAGCTCCGCCACCGCCTCCCGCGCGCCCTCGCGCAGCCGGTCCGCCAGCAGGAACACGCCTGCAAACGCCCCGTCGATGGCCAGCCACAGCTCCGTCTGCCCGGCGGCACGCTCTTCGGGCGCAGGCAGCTCGATGCCTCTGCCGGCCAGCAGGTCCCGCCTCCCGATCAGCACGTGCCGGCCTTCCGCTGTGCCCTCGGCCCCTTGGCCGGCAATGGCCCGGAAGCCATCCACCGGCGGCAAGGGCTGCGGCGCATGACGGACCACGGCGCGCGCCAGCGGATGCTCGCTGGCCTGCTCCACTGCGGCTGCCAGCCGCAGCGCCTCGCCGGCATCGGCGCCCGGAGCGGGCAGAAACTCGCGCACTTCGGGGCGCCCTTCGGTCAGAGTGCCGGTCTTGTCGAAGACGACCGTGTCGATCCGCGCCAGCCGCTCCAGCGCCTCGCCGTGGCGGAACAGGATGCCCGCCTGCGCGGCGCGGCCGGTAGCGGCCAGAACGGCCGCCGGCACGGCCAGCCCCATCGCGCACGGGCAGGCGACGATCAGCACGGCCACGGCCGCCGGAAACGACCCCGACAGAAGCCACGTGAATGCCGCAACCGCCACCACGGCGGGGACAAAGATGGCCGAAACGCGGTCCGCCAGCCGCTGGATCGGGGCCTTCGACGCCTGGGCGTCTCGTAGCAGGCGCAGGATGCGCTCCAGCTCCGTCTCGCCGCCCACGGCCACGGCCCGGTACACCAGCCTGCCTTCCACGTTCAGCGTGCCGCCGGTGACGCGCGCTCCCGGCTGCTTCTCCACTGGAAGCGGCTCGCCGGTGAGCATGGATTCGTCCACACTGGACGCGCCCTCCACCACAAGTCCGTCTGCGGCCATCCGCTCGCCCGGCCGTGCCACGATCAGGTCGCCGGGGTGCAGCTCCGCCACCGGGATCTCCGCCTCGCGCCCGTTGCGCAGCACGCGCGCCGTCTCCGGCTCCAGGCGGGCCAAAGCCGACAGGGCTTCCGACGTCTTCCCCCGCGCCCGCGCCTCCAGCGCGTTGCCCGTCAGAACGAAGGCGATGATGAACAGCACCGACTCGAAGTAAGGCTCGTGGGGCGCAGCCAGCGAATACAGGAACGCCGAGCCCGTACCCAGGGCCACCAGCGTGTTCATATCCGCCGTGCCGTGGCGCAGGGCGGCCCACGCCTTCGTGTAGAAGCGCCGCCCGGCCCAACCCATCGCCAGCAGGCAGAGGCCGATGAGCAGGGCGCGCGCTGCCGGCTCGTGATGCCACGGCATAGTGGCCATCGCCACCCCGCCAAAGGCCAGCGCGGCGATAGCGCGCAGGCGCAGGCGGCGATACTCGGCCTGTTCCTCCTCGTCGTGGCGGCGCTGCTCTTCCGCCACCGAACGCGCCGGGGGCGGCAGCTCGGACTCGTAGCCCGAATCGTTCACCGCCTCGACCAGTTCGGCAGGGGAAACGGTCCGCGGGTCATAGACCACCGTGGCGTTGTGCAGCAGCAGATTGACGCTTGCCGATTCGACGCCGGGCACCGAGGCCAGCGACTTCTGCACATGCGCCTGGCAGGCGGCGCACGTCATGCCCCGCACGGGGATCGTGATCCGCGCTGTGGGTGAGTCGCTCACTCTGCCGTGCCGGTCACCTGGAAGCCGATCCGCTCCACTGCGGAGGCGATCTGCTTCCGGCTCACGCGTTCATCGTCATAGGCGACCTCGGCTGCGCCCACTTCGGCATGGCGCAACTCGACGCCATCGATCTTCCGCAAGGCATTCGAAAGCCGGGTGACGCACCCGCCGCAGTGCATGCCGTCAATGGTCAGTTTCAGGTTCCTGGTCATGTGCGCAGGCGGCGCTTCCCGGGGCCGCCGTCCTTCCACGATTTTGGATGCAATCGGACGCCGGAAGAGACATGCCCCCGCGGCCGTTCGGCGCCGGGCGATGCGTGCTCACTCCCACTCGATGGTGCCCGGCGGCTTGTGCGTCAGATCGAGAAACACGGCGCAGATGCCCTCTTCGGCCAGCAGCTTCGCGCCCAGATCTTCCTTGAGCTCCGCGGGCAGAGCCACCGCCCGCGCCGTCATCCCGTCGACGCTGTCCACCGGACGCAGCACCACGGAATCCGGGCGCTCGGGCGTTCCCAGGGGAACCAGGATCACCGGGAACTGCCATACCTCGCGGTCGAACCCCGCGCGGTGCGCCTCCTCGCGCACAATCCAGTCCGCCCGGCGCAGCCGCTCGAGGCGCGTGCGGCACAGCGCCGCCGGGCTCGTCGCCGTTCTCTCTACCGGCGCGTGCGACGCCACCACCGCCACCGCGCGGTTGATCCGGCTCTCGCGGTTGATCGCCTCCGCCGCCCGCTCATGCAGCCCTGTCTCCTGCGGGTCGCCATCGAGGATCAGCACCGGGCGGTAGCTGCGCGAGTCGCCCTGCACGCCCACCGAATGCAGCGGCGCCAGCCATCCTTCTTCCAGCCTTTCCACCGGGCGCGCGGCGTCCTCGCACAGGCAGCGGATCGCCAGCCCCGGTCCGGGGAACGGATGCCGCTCCAGCAGTTCCTCCGGCAGACCCAGTTCGCGCCCCAGCTCGCGCACTTCGTCCTTGTAGAGCGTGTGCAGCGGCTCGACGATCCGGTTCTCCTCGATCAGCCTCTGGATGCCGGACACCCGGTTGTGATGCGTCTTGATGACGTCCGCCTTGGCCGTGCCGCCGCTTTCGATCGTGTCCGGATAGATCGTTCCTTGCCCCAGGATCCACTCGCCTTCCAGGTAATGGCCCGAGGCCAGGATCTGCTCCTGCACCTCGACGAACATCTCTCCGATGATGCGCCGCTTCTGTTCCGGATCGCGCACGCCTTCCAGCGCCGCCAGGAAGCGCTCCCGCGCGTCCTCCACCGCGAAGACGCCGCTGCCCAGCGAGTCAAAAACATTTCGCACAAATTCTGTTTCGCCCGCCCGCATCAGGCCCGTGTCCACATACAGCGCCCGCACCCGTTCTTCTCCCAGCGCCCGCAGGCACAGCGTGAACGCCACGGTGGAATCCACCCCGCCCGAGACGAAGAAGAACACATTGCGCCCGGCGGCTGTGCGCCGGATCTCCTCCCGGATCCGCTCCGACTGCCGCCTCGGGTCCCAGTCCACCTCGCAGCCGCACACACGGAACAGAAAGTTCGCCAGGATCTGCTTCCCGTTCGCCGTGTGAACCACCTCCGGATGGAACTGCAGCCCGTAGATGCGCCGCGCCTCGTCGCCCATTGCAGCCACGGAGCAGGTGTCGGTCGATCCCAGCACGGCGAACCCCGGCGGTACGCGCGTCACCGAGTCCCGGTGGCTCATCCAGATCTGTTGCCGTCCCCCGGCGCCCTCAAACAGCGCGGACCGTCCCGCCGTCTCGAGCCACGCCAACCCGTACTCGCCCTTCTCGCCGCGCTGCACCTCGCCGCCCAGATGCCAGGCGATCGTCTGATGCCCGTAGCAGAGCCCCAGCACCGGGCAGCCCAGCGCGAAAATGTCCGGGTCCACCTGCGGCGCGCCCGGCTCATACACGCTCGCCGGTCCGCCCGAGATCACAATGCCGCGCACGCCGCGCAGTTCCTCCGCCCGGGTCTCGCTCGGACGGATCTCGCTGTACACGCCCAGCTCGCGGATCTTGCGGGCAATCAGGTGGCAGTACTGGCCGCCTGTATCGAGGACGGCCACCTGGGCTGTTTGCGGCGTTTCAGAAGGCTGGCTCAATCGCGGCGGAACCTCTTGTTTGCCTGTACCATCTGCTTCTTCTGAAGATCCAGCAGCGCCTGCGCCTTCGGCAGCGCTTCCACGGCCTTCTGCACCGCCGGATCGATCTCGACGGCGTACTTCAGGCTCTCGTCCAGCCCGGCCGAGGTCACCAGCGCCTCTCTTTTCAGTTGCTGCTTGATCCAGTCGTTGTTTTCGGCAAACTCGGCTTCGGTGAACTGATAGTTGTTCTTCAGAAGGAAAGAGTGGAAGTCGTCGAGCATGGCCTGGTCGGGTGTCCAGTCTCGGCCGAGGCGGACGTCGCGTCCGGCGAAATACTTCGGAATGTACTCGCGGAACGCCGCCTTGCGCAGCAGTTCGAACTGGAACCGGTTGTACTTCATCGTGAACTTCTCGTCGGGCTGAATGCCGTTGCCGCCGTATACCGGGCGTCCCGAGTCGGTCATCTTCACGTCGAGCGTGTCCTTCGGGCCTTCCTTGCGGTTGTAATAGTACTCGTAGAAAGACCCGCTGCCATAATCGCGCTGGATCAGCCGGCCGCTGGGCGTGTAATACTTCGCCGTCGTCAGAGCCAGCCCCGTGTTCTCCGACAGCGGGAACACCGTCTGCACCAGCCCCTTGCCGAACGTGTTGTCGCCGAACACCCAGCCGCGGTCGTGGTCCTGCAACGCGCCGGCGACGATCTCCGCCGCCGAGGCCGAGTAGCGGTCCACCAGAACCACGATCGGGTAGTTGCCCGCGGTTCCCCCGTTGGTGGCAATGTAGGGCCGCTCCGGCGAGGTGCGCCCGCGGTGGCTCACCACCACCTGGCCCTTCTTCAGGAACCGCCCGGCCACGGCCACGCCTTCGCTCAACAGCCCGCCGGGGTTGCTGCGCAGGTCGAGGACCAGTCCCTTCACGTTCGATTCGCCCAGCCGGCGGAAGGCGGCCTCCAGCTCCTCGGACGTGTTCTCGTTGAACATCTCGATGTCGATATAGGCGATGCCCGGTTTCAGCCAGAAGGCCGTCTGGACGCTGTAGCGCGGAATCTCTCCGCGGATCAACTGAAACGTCAGCGGCTTGTCGGCGCCTTCGCGGCCGATCACAACCGTCACCGGAGTGCCCTTCGGCCCTTTCAGCAGGTCGGCCACTTCCTTGCTCGACATGCCCTCGGTCCGCTTGCCGTCCACCTCCAGGATCACGTCGCCCGGGCGGATGCCCGCCTTGTAGGCAGGAGACCCGGTGAACGGCGCCACAACCACGATCCGGCTGTCCTTGGGCTGGATGGTCATCCCCACGCCGTAATACTTGCCGCGCTGCTCCTCGCGCATCTCCTGAAAGTCGCGCGGGTCAAAGAAGCTCGAGTGGGGATCGAGTGTGCGCAGCATGCCCGGAATGGCGCCCTTGTATATGCTTGTGTCCGGGTTGGCCCGCTCCGCGGCGTTCTCTTCAACCACCCTGTAAATAGAAGTGAACTGCCGCAGCGCGTTCGCCAGGTCCTGTTCGGACGGCTCAGCCGACGGCGCGCGCCCGGCGGCCACGCCCGGCCCGTACCGGCCCGCGACGAGCGAGCAGACAGCGATCACCAGCAGGGAGAAAAACAGCCCTCGAATTCGGCGCATCTGATGTATGGTCCCCCAGACCTGCCTCAAGTATATCGCAGGGGTGCCTGCACTTCTTTGGACGGAATCCGGCCGCGGACGCTTCGAAAAATCCGGGGCCGCGCGCTCCGCGTGGCCCCGGGCGGGATCTTCGCCGCCCCTGGCGGCGCCGGCCGCCGGGCGGTTTTTTCGCACACTCTATTGCGCCTTGCTCTTCTTCACCGCTGCCGCCGCCTCGCTCCGCACCGGCTTGCGCGGCGTCCCTGTCAGTTTGCGGTACTGCTCGGAGATCGAGAGCAGATACATGGGCTGCCGGGCGTTGCGGAACAGATCGATGATGCGGTCCTTGTCGCTTTCCACATGGACAGCCTTGCCGTCCGTCAGCAGGTAGAGGTCCGTGCCGGCGGCAACCTCCGAGATCCGCTTGCCCAGCTCCCTTTGCAGCGGCCGCAGCACGCGCCGGATCTTCTGCAGGCTGAACCCCTTGTGCCGCAGCTCCGCAATCACGCTCGCCGCCGCCACCTCCACCGTGCCGTAAACGCGCCGGTGCCCCTCATGGCGCGGCGACACCACCTTCTGTTCATCCCACCACTGGAGCTGCCGCAGCGACACACCGGCCAGCCTCGCCACCTCGGCGCTCGAGTAGATCTTCTCCCCCGCCAAAATTGCAGAGCTGCGTGATTTTGTTTTGAACATGAACGGGCCTTTCTGTTTGGAAATCCAAGTCCAAGTCTATTCAAGGGACAGTGGAAGTCAACTCTCGAATTGTTGGGGGGCCTGGATTGGCGCCACCAGATGTTGTGGCCCGCTGCCAAACTCCAGCCGCCGCCTCCCGGGCTTTTCTCCCGGCGTTTCCTGCGCCGTTCACTCCCCGCCGCGCGCCGCGCCGCTGCGGCTCTCAGCCTCCCCCCACGAACGTCACAATCTCCAGCGAGGCGCCCTCCTCCACCGGCGTCGCATCCCATTCCGGCTTCCGCACCAGCCGGCGGTCCAGCTCCACGGCCACGCGCTCCGGATCCAGCCCCAGGTGGGCCACAAGGTTCCGGATATTCAGGCCTGCTGGAATGATTCTCTCTTCCCCGTTGATTCGAACGGAGATTTTGGCGGCATCTTTCTGGTTTGACACGCTCTTTCAGGCATCATTATAGTTGAAGGTTGACCGCCGCCCCCGCGGCGCGCTCTTCCGCCATCATGCCCACTTCCATCTACGAGGCTTATTTCCCGGTCCTTGCCCAGATCCTGCTGGCGGCAGGGCTTGCGGCTGCTCTCATCGCCCTTGGCGTCCTTCTTGGCAAGCGCGTGCGCAATCGCGCCAAGGACACGCCCTATGAATGCGGCATCCAACCCGTCGGCGGCGCCCGCGAGCGCTTCAGCGTGAAATTCTACCTGGTAGCGATGCTCTTCATCCTCTTTGATATCGAGGCCATCTTCCTCTACCCGTGGGCGGTCGTCTACAACGAGCTGAAGCTGTACGGGTTCGTGCTGATGCTGATCTTCATCGAGGTCGTCCTGACCGGTTTTTACTTCATCTGGCGCAAGGGCGTGCTCGACTGGGCTTA
Organism: uncultured Arcobacter sp.; assembly: GCA_964458495.1. Taxonomy (GTDB): domain Bacteria; phylum Acidobacteriota; class Terriglobia; order Bryobacterales; family Bryobacteraceae; genus JANWVO01. Next base: position 50,779 of record CAYWJB010000001.1, on the reverse strand, counting down.
CGGGGAAGAGCGCCAGGAGACACGCCGGAGCTGACCCCGCCATGCTGCCTGCTGAAATCCTCTCTCTGCCCACTCCAGCCGCCATTGCGGCGTGGGACGGCGCCGCCGTTGACGGGGGCAGCCTGGACCGCGGCGAGCTGGTGCTCTGGACCACTCGTGAGAAGCTCCCCTCGCTGTGCCGTTTTCTCAAGGATCAGCGCCAGTTCACGCGGCTCTCCGCGGTCACCTGCATCGACCGCTTCCCGCTCGAACCACGGTTCGAAGTCGTCTACCTTCTGCATTCCATCCCCAACAACGAGCGGCTCCGCCTCAAGGTGGCCGTGCCTTCGCAGGACGCTTCCCTGCCTAGTATCTGCGGCGTCTGGACTGGCGCCAATTGGTATGAACGGGAGGTGTTAGACATGTTCGGCGTCCGCTTCGAAGGCCACCCCGATCCGAGGCGGATCCTGATGCCCGACTACTGGGAAGGGCATCCCCTGCGCAAGGATTTCCCCGTGCACGGGCACAAGTACAGCTACAAGGACGAGTAGGGCACCACACCCCCGGACGCCGAGGCAAACCGCGATGCAACCGACCGACACAGCCCTCGATCCCAGACTGGCGCAGGAGACGCCGGAGGCGCCCGGCGCGCCCCGCCGCATGGTCCTTAACATGGGACCGCAGCACCCCTCCACCCACGGCGTGCTGCGCGTCGTGCTCGAACTCGACGGCGAAATCGTCACCAAAGCCCGGCCCGAAATCGGCTATCTCCACACGGGGATCGAAAAGCAGGCCGAGGCGCTCGGCTGGCAGCAGGTGGTCACTCTCACCGATCGCATGGACTACCTGGCCAACCTGTCCAACAACCTCGCCTACGCGCTGTCGGTCGAAAAGCTCCTCGGCATCGAGATCCCGCCCAAGGCGCAGTGGATGCGCGTGCTTCTGGCGGAACTGTGCCGCATCAACAGCCACGTGGTCTGGCTCGGCACGCACGCGCTCGACCTCGGCGCCATGACCGTATTTTTCTACTGCTTCCGCGAGCGCGAAGAACTGCTGCGGATCTTCGAAATGTTCAGCGGCCAGCGGATGATGACCAGCTACATCCGCATCGGCGGCCTCGCCCTGGAGCCGCCCCGCGGCTGGGACCGCGCCGTGCGCAACTTCATCGGCGGCCTGCCGGCCAAGGTCGATGAATACGAGGCCCTGCTGAAGGAGAATCCCATCTTCCTGAAGCGGACTCAGGGCGTCGCCGAACTGCCGCTGGAGCGCCTCCTCGACCTTGGCGTCACCGGCCCCATGATCCGCGCCGCCGGCCTCGCCTGGGACATCCGCAAGGCCGAACCCTATTCAAGCTACGACCAGTTCGACTTCCAGGTCCCTGTCCGTCCGGAAAGCGACGTCTACGCCCGTTTCCTCGTCCGCATGGAGGAGATCCGCCAGAGCGCGCGCATCGTGGAACAGGCGCTGGAAGGCATGCCGGAGGGCCCATGGAAAGCCGATGCCCCCCACGCCCTGCTGCCGGACCGCGAGAAGATGAAGACCCAGATGGAGGCCCTCATCTACCACTTCAAGATCGTCACCGAGGGCATGCGCGTGCCCGCCGGCGAGGCCTATGTCCCGGTGGAGAGCCCGCGCGGGGAGATCGGCTTCTATGTGGTGAGCGACGGCAGCTCGCAACCGTGGCGCGTTTTCATGCGCACGCCCAGCTTCGGCAACCTCCAGGCGCTGCCGGAACTCTTCGAGGGGCGCCTGATCGCCGACACCATCGCCGCGCTCGGCAGCATGGACTTCGTGCTTGGGGACGTGGACCGCTGAAACGCCCGGAGCAGACACAATGACGTTTTCACCGGAACTCGAGGCCAGATTCGCGAAGATGATCGGCAACTACCCGCCGGGGCGGCAGAAAGGCGCCTTGATCCCGATGCTGCTCTACGCGCAGGACGAGGTCGGCGCCGTCACCGAAGAGGTGATCGAAGAGGTCGCCCGCCGGCTGAAGCTCTCGCGCGTCGAGATCGAGGAGGTCCTCGGCTATTACACGATGCTGGCGCGCGAGCCGCGCGGCAGGTACCACATCCAGATTTGCACCAACATCAGCTGCATGCTCACCGGTGGCGAGGAGCTCTTCCACCACGCCTGCCGCAAGCTCGGCATCGGCAACCGCCAGAAGACGCCCGACGCGCAGTTCTCGCTGGAAGAGGTGGAATGCCTCGGCGCCTGTTCCTGGGCGCCCGCTATGCAGGTCAACTACGACTTCCACTATCAAATGACGCCGGAAAAGTTCGACCAGCTGATCGACAGCTTGAGGAAGTTGCAGTAGTGCAGTAGGGCAGGACCTGACAGGAGACCCATGATGACCTTGCTTGCACCCCCGCACCCCCTGGAAAAGCGGGTGCTGCTGCGCCGCTTCGACTCGCCGCGCACAGAGCCGGTCTGGATCGACGAATACCTGCGCACCGGAGGCTACGAAGCCCTCCGCAAGGCGCTCTCCATGGAGCCGGAACAGATCGTCGAAGAGGTGAAGAAATCCGCCCTTCGCGGACGCGGCGGCGCAGGCTTCCCCACCGGCATGAAGTGGAGCTTCGTCGACCGCCGGTCGCCCAAGCCCAAGTACGTTGTCGTCAACGCCGACGAAGGCGAGCCCGGGACCTGCAAGGACCGCATCCTGATGGGCTACGACCCGCACCGCCTGATCGAGGGCGTGCTCATCGGCGGACTCGCCATTGGCGCCTGCCGTGGATGGATCTACATCCGCGGCGAATACCGCGAATACATCGACATCATGGACCGCGCCATCGAAGAAGCCTGCCAGCGCGGCATCCTCGGCTCGAACGTGCTGGGCTCGGGCCGGGAGTTCCACCTCTCCACCCACACTGGCGCCGGCTCCTACGAGTGCGGCGAGGAGACGGCGCTGCTCGAATCCCTCGAAGGCAAGCGCGGCAACCCGCGCCTCAAGCCGCCCTTCCCGGCCACCAGCGGCGCCTTCCAGTGCCCCACCATCCTGAACAACGTCGAGACCTTCTGCGCCGTGCCCGACATCATCCTCAACGGCGGCGACTGGTACCACTCCCTCGGGACGCCCAAGAACGGCGGCACCCGCCTGGTCTGCCTCTCCGGCCACATCGAGCGGCCCGGCGTCTACGAGGTTCCGCTCGGCATGAACCTGCTCACGATCCTCAACGAGATCGGCGGCGGCGTCTGGAAAGGGCGCAAGCTCAAGGCGGTGATCCCCGGGGGCAGCTCCTCGCCGGTGCTCAAAGCCGAAGAATGCGACATACCCGCCGACTACGACTCCCTCGCCAAGGCCGGCTCCATGCTCGGCTCCGGCGCCACCGTCGTGCTCGACGAGACCACCGACATGGCGAAGGTGCTCGCCCGCCTGATGAAGTTCTACGCCCATGAAAGCTGTGGCTGGTGCATCCCCTGCCGCGAGGGCACCACGTGGCTCAAGAAGATCTCCATGCGCCTGGAAGAAGGCATCGGCAGCGAGCGCGATCTCGCCACCATCGACCAGATCTCCCAAAACATGCTCGGCCGCACCTTCTGCCCCCTCGGCGACGCCGCCGCCATGCCCGCCATGGCCATCGTGCGCAAGTTCGGCGACGAAATCATGGACAAGCTGAAGAGCGCGGGCGCTCTCGTTCCCGCCCCCGGCACGCAGCCTCTGGCCGTGCTCTGATGCAGAGGGATTGGACATGGCGAACCTGGTGACCCTCACGATCGACGGCAAGCAGGTGACCGTGCCCGCCGGCACGCTGGTCATCGACGCCGCCAAACAGGCGGGCATCGACATCCCCGCCTTCTGCTACTACGAAGGCTTCAGCGTCCAGGCAGCCTGCCGCATGTGCCTGGTGGAAGTCGAGAAGATGCCGAAGCTCCAGCCCTCCTGCGCGCTGCCCGCCGCCGAGGGCATGGTCGTGCACACCGAGACGCCCAAGGTCGTCGAGGCGCGCAAGTCCACCATCGAGTTCCTGCTCACCAACCACCCGCTGGATTGCCCCGTCTGCGACAAGGGCGGCGAGTGCGAGCTGCAGGACATGACCTTCCGCTACGGCCTCGGCGAGAGCCGGTTCCTCGAAATCAAGCACCACGCCGACGAGAAACAGTGGAGCCCGCTCGTCTTCTACGATCCGGCCCGCTGCATCCTCTGTTACCGCTGCATCCGCGTCTGTGACGAGGGGCTCGGCGTCGCTGCGCTCGGCCTCAGCTTCCGCGGCGTCTCGGCCGAGATCATCCCCAACAAGGGCGATCACCTCGAGTGCGACGAGTGCGGCTGGTGCATCGATGTCTGCCCCGTCGGCGCGCTCACCTCCGGCGTCTACCGATACAAGTCCCGGCCGTGGGAGATGAACCACGTCCCCGCCATCTGCACCCACTGCTCCAACGGCTGCAAGACTACCCTCAGCGTCCGCAATGGCGAGATCATCCGCGCCAACAACCGCGACCGCTCCGGCATCAACGGCGAATTCCTCTGCGTGAAGGGGCGCTTCGGCTTCGACTTCGTTCACAGCGAAGAGCGCCTGCAATCCCCGCTCATCCGCAGGGACGGCAAGCTCGAGCCCGCCAGCTGGAGCGAAGCCCTGAAATTCATCGCCGCGCGCGTGCGGGAGATCCTCGAACGCAACGGCAAGTGCGCCGTCATCGGCTCCACCCGCACCACCAACGAGGAGAACTACTACCTCCAGAAGTTCGCCCGCCTCGGGCTGCGCACCAACAACATCGACCACCACCGCACGGGCGACCTGATCACGCTGATCGACGCTCTTGCCGGCCGCAAGGACGCCCTCGCCACGGTCGAGGATTTCTACACCTGTGACGCCGCGCTGATCCTCGGCGCCGACCTTGCCCAGCAGCACCCGCTTCTGGCCATGCAGCTGCGCGCCAACTGGCGCCACCACCAGGCTGCCGTCTATGCAGTCACTCCCGGGCCGGTGCGCGAAGAGCAGTACGCCGCCCGCAGCCTCCGCGCCGAACCCGGCACGGAGGTGCAAAAGCTCGAAGAGCTGCGCGAGGAGCTGAAGTCGCGCAAGAACCTCGTCGTGCTCTACGGCGACTCGGTGAAGGGCGACGCCGTGCGCAGCCTCGTCGCCTTCGGCGACTCGCTCGGCATCCCCGTCAAGTACGTCTGCCTCGTCGATTACGTCAACTCGCGCGGCGCGCTCGACATGGGGCTCTTGCCGAACCTCGCCCCCGGCTTCCGCCCGGTCGAGATCCCGGGCATGAACCTCGACGCGATCCTCGCCGCCACGGATCTCGATCTCGTCTGGGTCGTCGGCGCCAACCCGCTCGAGGGCGGCGCGCAGCTCGCCTCGCGCAACGCCTTCCTCATCGTTCATGAGCTGTTCCTCACCGAAACCGCGGCGCAGGCGGACGTCGTGCTGCCTGCCATGAGCCTGTATGAGAAGAACGGCACGGTGACCAACGTCTGCGGGCAGGTGCAGCGCACCAAGGCCGGGCCCAAGGTCATGGGTACGAAATCCGATCTCGACACCCTCGGCCTCATCGCCGCGCAACTCGGCTTTGATCTCGGCGTCCCGTCGCCCGACAAGGTCTTCGAGGAGATCCGCCGCTCCGTGCCCGGCTACAGCGTCCCGCTGCCGGTGCTTGCCACGGGCGGCGCCGCCCAGGCGCAGCCGCTCAACGGGCCCGTCGCCGCCGACGCGCAGCCCGGGCTGGTCCGCTCTTCGGGTGATACGCTGTTTACCTCGGGTACGCTCGGCAAATATTCAAAGAAGCTCGCGCAACTGATGGAAGCGCCGGGCCGGCTGTTCCAACCGTAGTGCCATGAACTTCTACCTGCTGACGCTCGTCAAGATGGCCCTCACGGCCCTCGTGCTGCTCACCTGCTGCGCCTATGCCGTCTGGGTGGAGCGCAAGGTGCTCGCGCACATCCAGCTTCGCCCCGGACCGTACCGCGTGGGGCCGCACGGGCTCCTGCAGCCGCTCGCGGACCTGATCAAGCTGCTCACCAAGGAAGGCATCCTCCCGCCTTACGCCAATCCGTTCTTTTATCTGCTGGCGCCGTTTCTGGCCGTGGCGCTCGCCCTCTCCGCTATTGCCGTCATTCCCTTCACTCCCGAATTCGAGCTGTTCGGCGTGCGCACGGCCATCGGGCTCACCGATCTCAACATCGGCATCCTCTTCCTGCTGGCCCTCAGCTCGCTCGGCGTCTACGGCATCGCCATCGGCGGCTGGGCGTCCAACAACAAGTACTCGCTCATGGGCAGCCTGAGGTCCTCGGCGCAGATGGTCAGCTACGAGCTGCCCCTCGCCATGGCCATCGTCAGCCCGCTGCTGATGGCGAACACGCTGAACCTCCGCGAAATCGTCGAACTGCAGGGCGGCTTCTACTTCGGCTTCCTGCCGAAATGGAACCTCTTCGCCGCGCCCGTTCCGCAAGTGCTGGCCTTCCTCATCTTCCTCATCGCCGCCTTCGCTGAAACCAACCGCGTGCCCTTCGACCTGCCAGAGGCCGAAAGCGAACTGGTGGCCGGCTTCCACACCGAATACTCCTCGATGATGTTCGCCTCCTTCTTCATGGCGGAATACGCCAACATCATCACCATCTGCTGCGTGGCCACGGTGCTCTTCCTCGGCGGCTGGCATCCGCTCTGGCCCTCCGAATACGGCAGCGACCTGGTTCCCGTCGTCCTGCTCGCCGCAGCCGGGCTGGTTCTGCTCTTCCATGCCGCTCAGGCGGCGCGCCGCCGCAAGTGGGACCGCTTCACCTTCCCCGTCTTCGGAGTCCTGCTGCTCGGCGCCTCGCCTGTCTTCCTCGTGCCGGTGCTGAAGCCCGTGCTCATCCCCTTCTTCTGGTTCGTCGCCAAGGCGGGCTTCCTGGTCTTCGTCTTCATCTGGATTCGCGGAACGCTGCCGCGCTACCGCTACGACCAGCTCATGCGGTTCGCCTGGACGTTCCTGTTCCCGCTGGCAGTGGCCAATCTCCTGGTCACCAGCCTGGTGGTCGCGCTGGCGGGCTGACGAGGTATTGCCTCTATGGATCTCGTGCTCTTCCTGATGTTCGCTGCCATCGCGGTGGGCTGCGCGCTCAACCTTGTGCTGCAGACGCACCCCATCTCCAGCGCGCTGTCGCTGATCGGCGTCATGGGTTCGCTTGCCGTGCTCTACCTGCTTCTGGGTGGAGAGTTCCTCGCCGCGGTGCAGTTGATCGTTTACGCCGGCGCCATCATGGTGCTGTTCGTTTTCGTCATCATGCTGCTGAACGCAGGCGGCGAGCGGCGTCCCTCGAAGAAAGTGCTGCGCACCGCCGTCGCGCTGCCGCTGTTGTTCACGCTGGCTGGCGTCGCCGCCTATGTCATGGCTTCTCAGGTGCCCCGCACGGAGACCGTCCGCTTCGGCGCCTACGTGGCCGGCCCCTACGAGGTGGGCAAGGCCCTGTTCACCACATGGCTGCTGCCGTTCGAGGTGACCTCCATCCTGATCCTCATCGCCATCCTCGGCGCCGTCGTCCTGGCAAGGAAGGAGATCTGATCCGTGCCTGACCTCTCGCAACTGCTCGCCGCCCAGGTGCCGCTCTCCTGGTACCTCATCCTCAGCGTCATCCTGTTTGTCATCGGCGCCGCCGGCTTTCTCATCCGCCGCAACATCATCACCGTGTTCATGTGCATCGAGCTGATGCTCAACGCCGTCAACCTCTCCTTCATCGCCTTCAGCCACAAGCTGAAGATGGTGGACGGCCACATCTACAGCTTCTTTGTGATGGTGGTAGCCGCCGCCGAGGCCGCCGTCGGGCTCGCCATCATCCTCACGGTCTTCAAGAACCGCCAGACCCTCGAAATCGACGAAGTCTCCTCGCTGAAACTCTGACCCGATGCAACACCTCTGGCTCATCCCCGCATTCCCCCTCGCCGGCTTCCTCGTCAACGGAATCGCCGGCCGCAGGATGCCGAAGTCCCTTGTCAATGTCTTCGCCATTGGCAGCGTGCTGCTCTCTTTCCTCTGGGTGCTGAAGGTCCTCTCCGGACTCCAGCCGCTTGAGGCGGCCTACTCGGAGCGCTACTTCACCTGGATCCAGAGCGGCTATGTCAACGTCGGCTTCGACTTCATGGTGGACCGCCTCACCGCCGTCATGCTGCTGGTGGTGACAGGCATCGGCCTGCTCATCCACATTTATTCCATCGGCTACATGGCGCACGAGGACGGCTACCCGCGCTTCTTCTCCTACCTGAACCTGTTCATGTTCTTCATGCTGGTTCTGGTTCTGGCGGCCAACTACCTCGTGCTCTTCATCGGGTGGGAGGGCGTCGGGCTGTGCTCCTACCTGCTGATCGGCTTCTACTACCTGAAAAAGAGCGCCACCGATGCCGGCAAGAAGGCGTTCGTGGTGAACCGCATCGGCGACCTCGGCTTCTCGCTCGGCATGTTCCTCACCATGCTGACGTTCGGCTCGCTGGACTTCGCCACCGTCTTCGGGCGCGCCCAGGCGGAAGGCGCTGCGATGAATCCGCAGACCATCACGCTCATCTGCGTATTGCTGCTGATCGGCGCGACCGGCAAGAGCGCGCAAGTGCCGCTCTACGTCTGGCTGCCGGACGCCATGGAGGGCCCCACGCCGGTCAGCGCCCTCATCCACGCCGCCACCATGGTCACCGCCGGCGTCTACATGGTGGCCCGCTCGGCGCCGCTCTATAACCTCTCTCCCACGGCCATGGAGATCGTGGCCATTGTCGGGCTCTTCACTGCTGTGCTTGCTGCCACTATCGGCCTCACCCAGTACGACATCAAGAAGGTTTTCGCTTACTCCACCGTCAGCCAGCTCGGCTACATGTTCCTGGGCCTCGGCGTGGGCGCATACTCCGCCGGCGTCTACCACATCATGACCCACGCCTTTTTCAAGGCGCTGCTGTTCCTCGGCGCCGGCAGCGTCATCCACGCTCTCTCCGGCGAGCAGGACCTGCGCATGATGGGCGGCCTGCGGTCGAAGATCCCGGTGACCTTCACTGTGCTTCTGGCCGCCGCCGTGGCCATCGCCGGCGTGCCGCCGTTCTCGGGCTTCCACTCCAAGGACGCCATCCTGTTGGCGGCTCACGCCCATGCCCCGTGGATGTTCTGGGTCGGCGTCGTCACCGCGGCCATGACCGCCTTTTATGTGTTCCGGGCCATCTTCCTCTGCTTTTTCGGCGCCTACCGCGGCGACGCCCATCCGCATGAGTCCCCGCTCGTCATGACGCTCCCGCTGGGAGTCCTCGCGCTGCTCAGCCTCGCCGGCGGCTACTTCGACGTGCCTCACTACCTCGCGCCGCTGTTCGGCGGCGGGCACGCGCCCCACGACGAGGCGCTGGTGGCGGCTTCGGTCGCCGCGGGTCTCGGCGGCATCTTCCTGGCCTGGCTCTTCTATGTCGCCGCTCCCAGCCTGCCGGACCGGATCTCCAGCCTGTTCGGCCCGCTGTACCGGCTGATCTACAACAAGTACTTCGTCGATGAAGCCTACGACGCGCTGATCGTTCATCCGATCTGCGACGGCTCGCGCGCCCTGCTGTGGAGCGTCGTCGACGCGCGCCTGGTCGATGGCGCCGTCAACGGCGCCGGCGCGGTGGCCCGCTCGGCGGGCGCCGCCCTGCGCCTCTGGCAGTCCGGATACATCCGCCGGTACGCCGCCTGGGTCGTGCTGGGCTCCGCCGCGCTCGTCGCCGCCGTCGCTTTCTGGGGAGGGAACCGGTGAGCCTTCTCGACATTCTCCTGCTGATTCCCGCCGCCGGGGCGCTCATCGCCCTGGTCTTGCCCAAGGACAATCCGGGCCTGATCCGCAAATTCACCCTGTTTGTCTCGACCCTCGCGTTCCTGCTTTCCCTCGGCCTGATCGGTCCCACGGGGGCCAACGCCGGCCGCTACAGCTTCGAGACCAACACCGTATGGATTGAATATCCCGCCATCCGCTACCATGTCGGCGTCGACGGCCTCAGCCTCTGGCTCATCATCCTCTCCACATTTCTCACGCCCATCTGCGTGCTGGTCAGCTGGAAACACATCGAGGACCGGGTCAAGGAATTCCACGTCTTCCTGCTGTTCCTTCTCTTCGGCGTCGTCGGCGTCTTCGTCGCCCTCGACCTGTTCCTGTTCTTCGTCTTCTGGGAGGTCTCGCTCGTGCCGATGTACTTCCTCATCGGCATCTGGGGCCACGACCGCCGCATCTACGCCGCCGTCAAATTCTTCCTTTACACAATGGCCGGCTCCGCGCTCATGCTGACGGCCATGATCTGGATCTACAACCGCGCCGGTACGTTCGACCTGCCCCTGCTGCTCGATATGCTCCGCACCGGACAGCTTTCTTTCACCGCTTCGGAAGGCTTCTGGCTCTTCCTCGCCTTCTTCATCGCCTTCGCCATCAAGGTGCCGCTGTTCCCCCTGCACACGTGGCTGCCCGACGCCCACGGCGAGGCGCCCACCGCCGGCTCGGTGATGCTGGCCAGCGTTCTCCTGAAGCTTGGCACCTACGGGCTTGTCCGCATCTCCCTGCCGCTGTTCCCCGGACCGGCGCGCGAAAACGCCCCCTGGATCATCGCCCTCGCCATCGCCGGCATCATTTACGGGGCGCTGGTCGCCATGGTGCAGCCCAACATGAAGCGCCTGGTCGCCTACAGCTCGGTCAGCCATCTCGGCTTCGTCGTGCTCGGCATCTTCACCTTCACACAAGTGGGGCTCGACGGCGCCGTCTACCAGATGCTGAACCACGGCATCTCCACCGGCGCGCTCTTCATCCTTGTCGGACTCCTCTATGAGCGCCGCCACTCGCTCGAAATCGCCGACTATGGCGGCGTCGGCACCGTGGCGCCGTGGCTCAGTTCGGCGTTCGTCATCACGTCTCTCGCCAGTGTCGGCTTGCCGCTCCTCAACAATTTCGTCGGCGAGTTCCTTGTGCTCCAGGGCGCCGCCCAGGCGCGGTTCCTTTACGCCGCGCTCGCCGGAACAGGCGTCATTCTCTCCGCCGTCTACATGCTGTGGCTGGTGCAGCGCGCCTTCTACGGCCCCACGCCGGAGCCCGTGCGCCATCACGTGACCGACATGAACCCGCGCGAGTGGGCGCTGGTTCTGCCGCTCATCGTCATGATGGTCTGGATGGGCGTCGGCCCGCAGTCCTTCCTGCCCGCCATCAGCGAGCAGAACCGCCAGGTGCTGGAGCTTGTATCAGGCAGCCCCGCTCAACAGAAATCCGCCCAGGAAGTAGCCCATGCCCGTTAGTTTCGTTCCCTCGGCGCAGGAACTCTTCCGGTTCTCGCCGGAGATCGCACTCTCGCTCGGCGGCACGGCCATCATGATTGCCGAGTCCGGGATGAAGGATGGCAGCCGCGCGCGCCTCGCCGCCACCGCTTTCTTCACCCTGCTCGCCGCCGCCGTGCTCTCCGTCGCTGTCGCCGGCGATCCCGGCCCCGCGTTTTCCAGCCTGCTCGCCGTCGACGGCTTCTCCACCTTCTTCCGCATCCTCGTCTGCGCCGCCGGCATGCTGGTGGTTCTCATCTCCTCGAATTACCTCCGCGAACACGGCCACGACTCCGGCGAATACTACGCGCTCATCCTGTTCTCCGTCGCCGGCCAGTGCCTGATGGCCGCCTCGAACGAACTGATCATGCTCTTCATCGGCCTGGAGTGCTCCTCCATCGCCAGCTATGTCCTCGCCGGCTACTTGCGCGACGACAAGCGCAACAACGAAGCCGCACTGAAGTATTTCCTGCTCGGGTCGTTCGCCTCGGCCTTCTTCCTGTACGGCGTCGCGTGGCTGTGGGGTGCTTCCGGCACGACGAATCTCAGCGAGTTGCGCCGCCTGCTGCTCGACCCCTCCTCCGGCGTGGGCGGAACCATGACCGCCGCCGCCACCGCGCTGCTCCTCGTTGGCCTCACCTTCAAGGTCTCCGCCGCGCCCTTCCAGATGTGGGCCCCCGACGTCTACCAGGGCGCGCCCGCGCCTGTCGCCGCATTCCTGAGCGTGGGCCCCAAGGCGGCCGCCTTCGCCATGTTTCTCCGCATCCTGATGACCACGTTTCTGCCCATCCGCGAACGGTGGGAGCCCGTGCTCTGGGCCGTGGCTCTGGCCACGATGGTCATCGGCAACTTCGCCGCCCTCCACCAGTCCAACATCAAGCGCCTGCTCGCCTACAGTTCCATCGCCCATGCCGGCTACATCCTGGTGGCGCTCACGGCCATGTCGGACACCGGCGCCGCGGCCTCCATGTTCTACCTCGCCGCCTACACCTTCATGAACATCGGCGCCTTCGCCGTGGTCACCTGGGTGGCAGGGCGCGAGGAGCGCCACGTCGAGCTCATGGACTTCGCCGGCCTCAGCCGGCGCTCCCCCGTCATGGCCGCTGTGCTCTCCATCTTCCTTCTCTCGCTCACCGGAGTGCCCCTCACGGCGGGATTCTTCGGCAAGTTCTACATCTTCAAGGCGGCGCTGGATTCGGACCTGGTCTGGCTTGCCGTGCTCGGCCTGCTGAACAGCGCCGTGGCCGCGTACTACTACCTCCGCATCATCGTCATGATGTACATGCACGAGCCGTCCACGGGCGCGCAGCCGCTGCCCGCGCCCGCTGCGGGCATCCGCCTCGCTCTTGCCGCATCCGTGGCCGGAACATTCCTGCTGGGCGTGGCGCCCTCGCTCGTCCTCGATTACGCCACGGCCAGCGCCCCCTTGCTGCGGTAATTCCGCCGAATATCTCGCCCCGGTTTTGCGGATTTTTCCCTGTCAGGCGGGCGGATTTCTCCTTCGTGTCCCCGCCTGCGGGCAGGATATTTCGGCCCGTCAAAGAATCAGCATGCAGTCGCCGTAGCTGAAAAACCGGTACCGCTGCTCCACTGCGTGCCGGTAGGCGGCGAGCATCAGGTCCTTGCCCCCGAAGGCGCAGACCAGCAACAACAGGCTGGACTTCGGCAAGTGAAAATTGGTCAGCAGGGCGTCCACCGCCCGGAACCGGTACCCCGGATAAATGAACAGGTCCGTCTCACCCGTCTGCGGGGAAAATCCCCCGTTTAGAGCGGCCGATTCCAGCGTCCTCGCCACCGTCGTTCCCACCGCGATCCTTCGGTGCGCAGCCCCCAGCTTTGCCGTCGTTTCGGGGGAAATCTCGAACCTCTCCGTGTGCAGCCGGTTTTCCTCCACCGTCTCGCTTGTCAACGGCTGAAACGTGCCCAGCCCCACATGGAGCGTCACCGGGGCGATCTCCACCCCTGCGGCGCGGCACGCCTCCAGCACCTCCGGCGTGAAATGCAGCCCTGCGGTAGGCGCAGCCGAGGACCCCCGCTTCTGCGCATACACCGTCTGGTAGCGTTCCCGGTCGCCCGCAGCATCCGGGCGGTGAATGTAGGGCGGCAGCGGCACGTGCCCGATCCGTTCGATCTCCTCGTCCAGATCCCCCTCGCACTCCACCCGCACCAGGCGCTCGCCCCGGACTCGCGTCTCGAGGATCTCCACCCGCAGCCGTTCGGAGACCTCCACGCGCGCGCCTTCGTGCAGGTGACGCCCCGGGCGCACCAGCGCTGTCCAGAGCGTCCGCCCGGGATTCTGCGGCTCAAGCAAAAAGACTTCCACTTCCCGTGCATAGCCCTCTTTCCGCCCGTAAAGACGCGAAGGCACAACGCGCGTATCGTTGATAACGAGGCAATCCCCGTAGCGAAGAAATTGCGGCAGTTCCCGGAATTTCCGATCCTCCCACCGGCCGCCCGCACGGTCCACCACCAGCATCCTGCTGGCTGCCCGGTCCGGCAGAGGCTCCTGTGCAATCAGTTCATCCGGAAGGCGATAATCAAAGTCAGCTAGGTTCATTCTTGGGTACTACACGGGCGCTTCCTGCGTCCCGCAATGTCTACTATACCCATTTGGGGACATATGCCGTACATCCTTGGCATCGAAACCTCCTGTGACGAAACCGCCGCCGCCATTGTGGCGCGTGACGGGGAGGTTCTCTCGAGCATCGTTGCCAGCCAGGCGGCCACTCACGGCAAGTACGGCGGCGTCGTCCCCGAACTGGCCTCCCGCGAACACCTCCGCGCCATAACTCCCGTGGTTCGCGAAGCCATGCGCCAGGCGCACGCCTCCTGGGCGGACCTGGCTGCCGTGGCAGCCACCTCCGGGCCGGGGCTGGTCGGCTCTCTGCTGGTCGGCCTTACATACGCCAAGGCTATCTGCGCCGTGCGCCGCCTGCCTCTCATCGGCGTCAATCACCTCGAGGGCCACATCCATGCTGTTGTGTTGGACGCGCGCAAGTCCGGAGCGGTGATAGAATTTCCCGCCCTCGCCCTCGTTGCCAGCGGCGGCCATACCCACCTCTTCCTTTGGCCGGGAGGCGAACGCTACCAGCTCCTCGGCAAGACGCGCGACGACGCCGCGGGCGAAGCCTATGACAAGGTGGCCAAGCTGCTCGGCTTTGGCTATCCTGGCGGCCCCGTGCTCGACAGCCTCGCACCTCACGGCGACCCTGACGCCATCCCGTTGCCGCTGGCCCGGATGAAGGGCAACCCGCTCGACTTCAGCTTCAGCGGCCTGAAGACCGCCGTGCTGCGCTGGGTGCAGTCGCGCGAAATGGAAAGCGAAATCGCCGCACGGCGCGAGCTGCTCCGCCGCAATCCGCGCCCCTCGCCGGAAGAGTGGCTCCGCGTCACCCCGCCCGCCACGCTCAATGTGATCGCCGCCTTTCAGCGCGTCGTCATAGAGGAGTTGCTGAAGCGTGTGGAGCGAGCCGCGGAACAGACCGGGGCGCGCTCGGTGATCATCTCCGGCGGCGTCGCTTGCAATGCCGGACTCCGCGCCGCGGCGCGAGGCGGCCGTCTCTCCTGCCCCGCCTTCTTCCCCACGCCTCACCTCTCCACCGACAACGCCGCCATGATCGCCGCCGCCGCTTGGCCGCGCCTCGAGCACGGCGAGTTCGACGATCTGTCCCTGAAGGCGCAGGCGAACCTCGCTCTCGCCTGACCCGCCCCGCGGCACCGCCGCCTTCGCGCCTGTACAATCGAGCCCATGAAGCGACTTCTCCGCGCCGCGCTGCTGCCGGCGCTGTTTGCCTCTTTGCTTGGCGCACGCGCCGTGCGCATCGAAGTCCTCGAGCGATCCCCCGTGCTCAACGGCCGCGCCTTCGCCGCCGGACCCTACGAGCGCGTCCTCGCCCGCGTCCACTTCGAACTCGATCCCAAACACGCCGCCAACCGCGGCCTCGCCGATCTCCCCCTCGCCCCGCGCTCCTCCGCCGGCATGGTCGAGTTCTCCGCCGATCTCTATCTGCTCCAGCCCTCCGATCCCCGCCGCTCCAACGGCACGCTGCTTGTCGAAATCCCCAACCGGGGAGGCAAAGGGCTGCTGAACCGCTTCTGCTACGCGCGCGGCTCGCTGGACCCGCGAACGCCTGAAGAGTTCGGCGACTCGTGGCTGCTGGACTCCGGCTTCATCCTCGCATGGATCGGCTGGCAGTGGGATGTGCCTGAGGGCGAACCGCTCCTGCTCCGCCTGCACACGCCCACAATCGCCGGCATCGAAGGCGTCGTCCGCGCCGAGTTCCTTCCCTCCGCGAAAACCACTCGCATGCCGCTCGCAGACCGCAACCACATCGCCTACCCGGCGCTCGAAAAGCCGGCCACACTTGCCGTGCGCGACTCCGTCCTCGGCCGCCGCCGCACGATTCCCGCCTCGCAGTGGCGCTTCGACCCGAGCCGCACCGCCATCGAGATGCCCTCCGGCTTCGAACCCGGCCGCCTCTACGAACTCGTCTATCGCGCTTCAGGTCCGCGCCTTTCCAGCGCCGGGCTGGCCGCCGTCCGCGACACCGTCGCCTTCCTCAAACACCCGCCCGCCGGCGGCGCTTTCCCCGCTCCCGCTCCGCGCATTGAGCGCGCCCTCGCCTTCGGCATCTCGCAAAGCGGCCGCTTTCTCCGCTCGTTCCTCTACACCGGCATGAACGAGGACGAGCCGGCACGCATCGTCTTCGACGGCCTCTGGGCCGATGTCGCCGGCGCCGGACGCGTCTTCCTCAACCACCGCTTCGCCCAGCCCTCGCGCGATGGCTGGGCCTTCTGGAACACGCTCTATCCCACCGACCGGTTCCCCTTCACCGACACGCCCCAGCCCGCGTGGAACGCGCAGGGCGCCGACGGGCTGCTCCTCCGCCTGCGCCCTCAGGCGATCCCGAAAATCTTCCTCACCAACGGGAGCTGGGAATACTGGAACCGCTGCGCCGCGCTCGTCCACACCGACGTCTCCGGCACTGTCGATGCGCCCCTCCACATCAACACCCGCCTCTACGTGCTCTCCGGTTCCCAGCACGGGCCGGGTCGCCTGCCCTCGCAAAACCCGGAGCTGCAATACCCGGCGAACCCGAATGACACCCGCCCGTACTACCGTGCTCTCCTCGCCGCTTTGCACGATTGGGTGAAGCACGGGCGCCGCCCGCCCGAGTCGCGCTTTCCCTCCATCTCGGACGAGCAGCTCGTGGACCGCGATAAAATCCGCTGGCCCAGGTCCGCTTCCGCCTCCTTGCCGAAATACCCGAAGCAGGCTTTCGATCTCGATTTCGGAGAAAACTTTGCCACCGCCGGTATCATCACGGTCGAGCCGCCCCGCATCCGCGCCCGCTTCCCCGTCCTGCTGCCGCAAGTCGACTCCGATGGCATCGATCTCGGCGGCATCCGCATGCCCGTCGTCGCCGTCCCTCTCGGTGCGTTCACGGGCTGGAATCCGCGCCACCCGCGAACCGGCGCGCTGCAGCAGATCGGCGGCGCCGCCGGTTCGTTCTTCGCTTTTGATGCATCCGAAATCGCACGGCGCTATCCCAACAAAGAGGAGTACTTGCGCCGCATCGGCGAAGCCGCCGCGGATCTGGTGAAACAACGGTTCCTGCTGGAAGCCGACCGCGGCCGGGTTCTCAACCATGCCGGCGAACTCTGGGACTTCGTGACAAAACGTTAGACTGAAATCATATGGCCGCACCCCCTCAGGCAGAAATGCCGAAGCAGCCAATCGAAGGCGTCAGGAACCTTATTACCATCGGCTCGGGCAAGGGCGGAGTCGGCAAGACCACCGTCGCCGTGAACCTCGCCATCGCCATGTCGCGGCTCGGACATAAGGTGGGATTGCTCGACGCCGACGTCTACGGCCCCAACGTGCCGCTGATGATGGGCATCTGCGAAGCGCCCTACGCCATCGGCAACCGCATCCAGCCGCTCGAACAGCACGGCATCCGGCTCATGTCGATGGGTTTCCTCAACCCGGGCGACAAGCCCCTGATCTGGCGTGGCCCCATGCTGCACAGCGTCATGCAGTCTTTCATCCGCCAGGTCGATTGGGGCGAACTCGACTACCTCCTCGTCGACCTTCCCCCCGGCACCGGCGACGTCGCCCTCAGCCTCATCCAGACCGCCCCCATCACCGGCGCCATCGTCGTCTCCACTCCCTCCGAAGTGGCGCTCGAAGACGGCCGCAAGGCCGTGCTCATGTTCCAGCAGGTGAAGGTCGAACTGCTCGGCATCGTGGAGAACATGAGCTACCTCATCGTTCCTGAAACCGGGCAGAAGGTCGACATCTTCGGCCAAGGCGGCGGACGCCGCACGGCCGAAGTCATGAACGTCCCGTTCCTCGGCGAGCTCCCGCTCAACCCCCAGGTCCGCGTCGGCGGCGACACCGGGCGCCCCGTGGCGCTGCTCGGCGAATCCGATCCCCACGCCGCGCCGTTTTACGATCTCGCGCGCCGCGTCATCGAATCGGCGGAGAACCTGGTCCGCAAAGCGCCCACATTCACCGTGGAGGACTGACACCGCCGAAACGCCTCCATTCGCACAGCCGTCCAGAGGTTCGTATGAAGCGCGCTGCATTGGCTCTTGCCGCCTTTCTCGCCGCCGCCCCCATGCACGCCCAGTGGGGCAAGGGCTGGTACCCGCGCCACCACTTTGAAACCGGGCTCGGCTTCGCCGTTCCCGGCAAAGATCTCACCACCTTCTACCAGAGCGCCTTCGCCTGGACCTTCGCTTACGGCTACCGCCCGCTGAAATACTTCCAGATCGATCTCGGCTATCAGGGCGCCTACAATGCCGCGCGCGTGCGCGACTACATCTTCAACCCCTCCGCCGGCTACCTCCGCATCCGCGATTTCCAGACTTATCTCCCCCTGGGCGCGCGCGTTGTCGCGCCCCTCGCGGGCGGGCGGGTCGAATTCTATGGGGGAGGCGGCGGCTCCTACGTCCGCACCGCCGAATCGCTCCGCCAGCCCAGCGATTGGGTGCGCTTCGAATGCCCGGATTGCGTCGCCCGCGACGGCTGGGGCTACTACGCCATGCTCGGTACCGGCATCGCTCTGACCCAATCGCAAGCGGTTCGCCTCACCGCCATCACCCGCGTCTACCGCGCCGAAACCTCCGGCCCCCCCATCGGCGCCAACCCCGCCATCTTCACCCGCGAGCAGTGGGTGAATACCACCTTCGGCATCACCTTCAGCTTCTGACTCCTGCTCGGCTGGAGTTGGACTTCCTCCGCAGAATCAATTAGATAAGCTCAGTCCGTGCCCATGCCGCCCTGGCTTGGGTGATTGGCTTCCGAATTGCTTACTCATTTGTATGAACACGGCGGCCCCCATCCAGGAATACCGCCCGCGGCTGGTCTTCTGGGAACTCACAACCGGCTGCAATCTCAGGTGCATCCACTGCCGCGCCAGCGCCTCCGAGCTGATGAGTCCCGAGGATCTGAACACCTCGGAGTGCCTCCGCATCGTCGATCAGCTTGCGCCATTTGCCCCATTTATCCTCGTTCTAAGCGGGGGCGAGCCGCTCTGGCGCCGCGACGTCTTCGACATTGCCCGCCGCGCCGTCAGTCATGGCATCCGCGTGGCGCTGGCCACCAACGGCACGCTGGTCGACGAAGCTATGGCCGAGCGGATCCTCGAAGCCGGCATCGTCCGCGTTTCCATCAGCCTGGACGGCGCCGACGCCGCCACCCACGACTCCTTCCGTGGCCATCCGGGCGCCTTCCAGTCCGCTCTGCGCGGCATCCGCTGCCTTCAGCAGGTGGGTGTTTCCACGCAGATCAACACAACCGTCTCCCGCCACAACGCCGGCCAGTTGCCCGAAATGCTCGAGCTGGCGAAGAAGCTCCGCGTCGACGCCTTCCATCTCTTTTTGCTCGTTCCTGTCGGCTGCGGCCTCACTATCGCCGAAGACCAGTCCGTCGACGGCGCCGAAGCCGAGCGGATCCTGAACTGGTTCTACGACCGCAGCCTCGACTCCGGCATGGAGCTCAAGGCCACCTGCGCTCCCCAGTACTACCGCATCGCCCGCCAGCGCCGCGCCGAAGCCCGCCGCGCCGGACAGGAAGTGCCGGACCGGATGCCGCATCCGAACCACTCCGGCCAACCCGCCGCGCTTCACCAGATGACCCGCGGCTGCCTCGCAGCCTCCGCCGTCTGCTTCATTTCGCATCTGGGGAAAATCCAGCCTTGCGGGTATCTGCCCCTGGAAGCAGGGGATCTCCGCAAACAGTCTTTTGAAGAGATCTGGAGCCGCTCGCCCTTGTTCGAGGATATGAGGAACATCGACAACCTCCAGGGCAAGTGCGGCATTTGCGAATTCAAACGCGTTTGCATGGGTTGCCGCGCGAGAGCTTTCGGCTTCACCGGCGACTATCACGACGAGGAGCCGTTTTGCGTCTACGAGCCGCGGGCGGCCCACTCGCATTGAGGTTTCAGGAACACGTGCTCATTCTGAGGGGAATGATCCATGCCAGCCACCGCCGAAAGGCAGAAGGCGCCGCGACCTTGCTGCGGCCGCCACGTATTCGTCGTCTGCACGGGGGAGGAGTGCCGCCGTCAGGGTTCGGAACAGCTGCTGCACGCTTTGGAGCAGGCGCGCGCAGACTCTGACGCCGACATCCGCGTCGCCGCCGCCCGATGCCTCGGACACTGCGGGCTGGCGCCTGCCGTGATGGAAGACGGCGAGCTGCTCGGGGCGGTCTCCACTCGCCGGCTGCGCATGGAAATGGCGCGTCTCGGGCTCGCCTGAGTCGGCAGCGGCCCTGCATCACGCCGGACTCGGCACACCGAGGCGTGGAACGGTTACCCCTGCGCCGCCAGGTCCATCTTCTCGATCCGCGGCGCCATCTCCACCCGCATGGGCATCCCGTTCTCGCGAGCCTGTGGCTTGCGCCGGTCCACGCGCGAAGCCGGCACGCTCACCAGCCGCGTCGCTTCCCCATAGGGCGCCGGGTACAATTCCATCGAGAACGGCTCCTCGCCCTCCTCGTAGCGGCGGAAGTCGCTCTCGCAGACATAGCCGACCCACGCCACCTCTCCACCCGCCAGCTTGTGCACCTCAAAGGCGCCAAAGGCGGGCTTCGCAAAGACGGGTATGTCTTCGCCCGATGCCGATTGCGAGAAACCGTAAACGCCCTCGGGCAGCCGCCGGACGCCGAAGCCTTCTTCCTCGGGGCCTACCAACCGGACCTGCGCCCGGGCGCGAAGAGCCTGCCGCTCGGGCGACAGGGTCACATCCTGATCCTGAGCCATAGCAACCTGCTTTCCTTGCCTGGATTTAGGGGGTGTTGATTTCAGTATGCCGCGGCTCCCGGCCGCCTTGCAACGGCGCAAGGCGGCAGCGAACAGGGAGCTCCTGAGCTTCTGAGGCAGCAAGGGAAGCCCTTGTCACCCTCGACTCAGTGACCCCCGTGCGCTTGAGCCTTTGGTTTCTCGTGTTCTGCAGATGGCTTGCCTGAAGCGGGCGCCTCCACTGGCTCGCGGTATTGCACCAGCACGGAGATGCGCCGGTTGGCCGGATCGAAGGGGTCCTTCGGGTTGCGCAGCTTCTGGTCGGCGAAGCCGCGGATCTGTGCGATCTGCGATGCCGGCACGCCGCTCTCCTCCAGCAACCGCCGCGCGCTGTTGGCCCGGTCCGCCGACAACTCCCAGTTCGTATACCCGTGATCCGCCGAATAGGGCTTCGCGTCGGTGTGGCCTTCCACCAGCAGCTTGTTCGGAATCCCCTTCAGCTGCTCGCCCAGCATCCGGATCAGCTCGGAGCCCTTCCCCGTCGGCTTCGCATTGCCGCTTTCGAAAAACATCCCGCCCTCCTTCTCCAGCAGCTCGATGCGCAGCCCCTCGCTGGTCACCGTCACCTCGATGTTCTGCTTCATCTGTTCGAACTGCGGCAGCTCCCGCATCGCCTGCTCCAGCTTCTCTTTCAACTTGCTCATGTCGTCCTGTGACAAAAGCAGCCCCTCGCCCGCGCCCGCCATGGTCGACCCCATCAGGTTGCCCTTGCCCGTCGGGTCCTGAAAATACCCGCCCACCGCCTTGCGCACCTTCTCGTCGCTCGACAGCAGCCACAGCACGATGAACAGCGCCATCATCGCTGTCACAAAGTCGGCGTAGGCCACCTTCCAGGCGCCGCCGTGGTGGCCTCCGTGGCCGCCTTTCTTCTTGCGGATGACGATGACGGGCGCGGGGCTGGGCTGCGTGGCCATCTTCGCCTCCCTCCGTCACGCAGCCGCCTTGGCCGCGCCCTTCAACGTCGCCTCGGTGTCCTTGAACGATGGGCGCAGATGCGGCGGAATGGAGCGCCGCGCAAACTCCACCGCCAGCGAAGGCGGCATCCCTTTGATGAACGCCAGCACCCCCATCCGCAGCATGTTCAGATACTGCCCGTGCGCCTCGTTGATCTTGCCCATGTTCGACGCCAGCGGCCCGAACAGCCCGTAACACATCAGTATTCCCAGAAACGTGCCTACCAGCGCCGCCGCCACCTTGTGCCCCACCTCTTCGGGCGGCCCGCCGATCGAGCCCATCGTGATCACCACCCCAAGCACCGCCGCCACAATGCCCAGCCCCGGCAGCGAGTCGGCCACCGTCGTCAGCGCCGCCACCGGTTCGCCCCCCTCGTGATGGTGCGTCTCGATGTCCAGCTCCATCAGCTGATCCAGTTCCAAGTGCCCGACGCCGCCGGAAATCGCCATCCGCACCGTGTCGCAGAAGAAGTGCAACGCATGGTGGTCGGCCAGAAACTTCGGGTACTTGCTGAAGACCTGGCTCTTGGCCGGCTCGTCCAGGTCCCCCTCGAGCTTCGCCATCCCGTGCTTGCGCGCATACACAAACACGTCGTTCAGCATCTTCAGCTGCTCCAGATAAAACGCCGCATTGTAGGGCGGGCCCTTCAGTGCGCTGACCAGCCCCTTGAGAATGGCGATGATCGTATGCAGCGGATTGGCAATGAACACCGTGCCCAGCGCCGCGCCTCCAATGATCACCAGCTCGGCGGGCTGGAACAGCACGAGCAGGTTTCCGTGCTCAAGCAGATAGCCGCCGATGATCGACCCGAAAACTACGACAATTCCGATCAGGATGTACATGCCGCGCTGCGCCCGCTCGCGCGGGCCCCTCTTTGCGTATCGGCGAGGCCTGAAGCCGTTTTAAGGGAATCGCGGGAGTGGCCGGGGCGAGGCGCTACACTGGAGATAGTTCATGCCCGGGCCCTTCGATCTGGCCGCCAGACGCAACACGGCCGCTTCCCCCGACACGCCCGCCCATCCGGCGCGCGCCGCCGGGCTGGCCGAGCGCCCACCCATGGCAGAACTGCTCGGCTGGTTCGCCCGCCGCCGCCAGTGGATCGACGAGCAGCATCTGATGCTGTGCCGCATCCCAGCACCGACCTTCCAGGAAGGGCCGCGCGCCGAGGCCATGGCCGCTCTGCTGGCCTCGCTCGGCTGGACGGCGAAGATGGACCGCGCGGGCAACGTCGTCGCCCACCTGCCCTCGGCCCGTCCGGGCCCCGTGATCGCCATCACCGCCCACCTCGACACCGTGCTCGCGCCCCGCCGTCCGGAGGAGATCCGCCTCCAGGACAGCGGCATGTTCCTGGGCCCCGGCGTCTCCGACAACGGCGCCGGCCTGGCTGCCATTGCCGCGCTGGCTCGCGCGCTGGCCGAAGTCCCCGCCGCCATGGCCGCCCGCCAGCTCCTGCTTGTCGCCAACGTCTGCGAGGAAGGCGAGGGCAACCTCAGCGGCATGCGCTACCTTTGCCAGCAGTCCCCGTTCGCCTCCCGGCTCCACTCCCTCATCGTTCTCGACGGTCCTGACATCCATCACATCACCTCCCAGGCGCTCGCCTGCCGCCGCTTCGAGATCACGATCCTGGGCCCCGGCGGCCATTCCTGGTCCGACCGGGGCATGGCCAACCCCGTCCATGCCCTGGCCCGCGCCATCGCATGGTTCTGCGAGGAGCGCGCCGCCTCGCCCCCGAAGGCCGCCAGCAGCTGGAACTTCGGTGTCGTGGAAGGGGGCGCCACAGTCAACGCCATTCCTTCTTCTGCCCGCGTCAAGGTCGATCTGCGAAGCCAGAGCGCTGCCACGCTGGACGAACTCGCCGCCGAACTCGTCTCCGTCGTCGAGCGCGCTGTCGGCTTCGAAAACGATCAGGCGCGCTTGGGCCGCATCAGCTCCCGTGTCCGCGAAACCGGCGCACGTCCCGGCGGCGAACTGCCCCAGGACAGCCCCCTGCTGGCGGCCATCCGCAGCGTCGACGCCGCCCTCGGCATCCGTGCCGAACCCGACTGCGCCTCCACCGACGCCAACATCCCTCTCTCGATGGGACTGCCCGCCGTCTCCATCGGCGCCGGCGGCTCGGGCGGCGGCGCTCACACCCCCAACGAGTGGTACTCGCCGGAAGGCCGCGAACTCGGCCTGCGCCGCATCGCCCTGCTCGCCGCGCTGCTCCTGGAGAGCCTCCCCGCCTCATGAGGCCCGCGTCCCCGCGCCTTCGCGCCGAATTCGCCCTCGCTTCGGTCGCCTTCCTCTGGGGCGCGACGTTCGTCGTCGTCAAGGGTGCGCTCGACGACATATCCACCTTCCTCTTCCTCGCCATCCGGTTCTCCCTCGCCTCCCTTCTGCTCGCCTTCTGGCTCCGTGCCCGGCTCTTCCGGCGCAGCCCCGTCGCCTGGCGCGGCGGCGCGCTCTGCGGCGTCCTCCTCTTTCTGGGCTACGCCCTCCAGACCACCGGCCTTCGTTGGACCACCGCCTCCAACTCCGCCTTCATCACCGGTCTTTACGTCGTTCTGGTACCTTTGCTCGCCTCGCTCGTCTATCGCATCAGGCCCCGCATGGTTGAACTCGCCGGCGCAGCCCTCGCGGCCGCCGGCACGGCCCTGCTCAGCGGCGGCCTGCCGGCGGACTGGAACCGCGGCGACCTGCTCACCGCAGGCTGCGCCGTGGCCTTCGCCGCGCACATTCTGGCGGTGGAGCGCTACTCGCGACGGATGGACTTCGAGCGCCTCAGCCTGATGCAGATCGTCTCGGTTGCCGTCCTCTCCTGGGCGGCCGCGGCGTGGATCGAACCCGCCCGGATCGTCTGGACGCCTCGCCTCGTCTGGGCGCTGGCTGCCACCAGCGTGCTCGCCACCGCCCTGTCCTTCGTGCTTTATACTTGGGCGCAGGGCCAGACCTCAGCCGCGCGGGCGGCGCTGATCTTCGCTCTCGAGCCCGTCTTCGCAGGCGTGGTCGCCTGGGCGGCGGCGGGAGAGCGATGGACGGCCGCAACGCTTGCCGGCGCGGCCCTCATCCTCGCCGCCATCGTCTTGGTGGAGCTGAAACCCGCGGCCGCTGCCGGACATCCAGAAATTGGGGCCTGACAGCAGAAAAAGGAGCCTTGCATCTTTCCATGAAAAAGGAAGCTGTTCGTTACTGGTTCGGGCGGCTCGCGCGCGAGCGCTGGGCTGCTGTCTCAATCGTGATGTTCGCCGCCGCGCTGCTCATCGTGCTCGGCGCGGCCTTCACCACGAGCGTCACCTCCGCGCGCTCCCAGGCTGTCGCGCCGGACGCTGCGCCCATCACGATCCCCCCGGTGGTCAAGAACGATAACGAATTCACCCGCATCGCCCGGATGCTCGAACCCTCCGTCGTCTACATCACATCCGAATACCGCGTCCAGCCCACCCAGCGCCGCCGCGCCCCGCAGGAGCCGGAAGGCGGCGAGGAGCAGGACGACAGCATCATCCCCGGTCCTTTCCGCCGCTTCTTCGAATCGCCCTTCGGCCAGCCGCCGATGCCCCGGCGCCGCGAAGGCACCGGCTCCGGTTTCATCGTCGACCGCAACGGCTACATCATGACCAACCTCCACGTGGTCGACAAAGCCACGTCGATCAAGGTGCGGCTCTCTGGCGATCCCGCCGATTACAAGGCGCGCCTCATCGGCTCCGATCCGGAACTCGACATCGCCGTCATCAAAATCGACGCCGGCCGCCCGCTGCCCGCTGTCAAGGTGGCCAACTCCGACGGCGTTCAGGTCGGCGAATGGGCCATCGCCATCGGCGCCCCCTTCGAGCTCGACAAGACCGTCACCGTCGGCATCGTCTCCGCCCTCGGCCGCGACCTGAACACCCCGCAACAGTTCCAGCGCTTCATCCAGACCGACGCCGCCATCAACCCCGGCAACTCCGGCGGCCCGCTGGTCAACATCCGCGGCGAGGTCATCGGCGTCAACACCATGATCGCCACCAGCTCCGGCGGCTACGAAGGCATCGGCTTCGCCTTGCCCATCAATACCGCGGTGAAGTCCTACAACAGCATCATCCGCGCCGGCCGCGTCGTGCGCGGCTCCATCGGCATCAGCTTCCCTCGCGACGAGGAGCAGATCCGCAAGACCCTCCAGGCCTACGGCTTCGATCACGGCATCATCGTCGAGCGCGTCGTTCCGGGCGGGCCCGCCGACAAGGCGGGCGTGAAGGGCGATGACGTCATCCTCGCCCTCAACGGCAAGCCCGTCAAGGACGGCAACGACCTCGTCAGCCGCGTCTCGGAGATGCCCATCGGCTCGGAGGCCGTCCTCGAAATCGACCGCGACGGCAAAAAGATCCAGACCCGGGTCGTCATCGAGGAACGCGACAAGGTCTTCAAGGACGACCTCGCCGTTCTCGGCGGGCGGCGCGAGATGGAAGAGCCGGAAGACGGCAAGGGCGAACAAAGCTCGGCCCGCTTCGGCATCGGCATCCGCCCGCTCACCGAAGACCGCCGCAAGCAGCTCGGCTTCACGCAGGAGGGCGGCGTCGAGGTGACCGTCGTCGAAGAGGATTCCTTCGCCGAGGAGATCGGCCTGCGCACCGGCGACATCATCGTCAACATCAACCGCAAGCCCGTGTCCAGCTTCGAGGACGTCAAGCGCATCCAGTCCTCCCTCAAGCGCGGCGATGCGGTCGCCTTCAAGGTCATGCGCCCCGCGCCCAACGCCCGCGGCCAGCGCCAGTGGGTTGGCGTCTACCTGTCCGGCGTCCTCAACAAGTGAGGCGTCCGGGGCCCGGCCTGCATGAGGGGGCGGCGGCCTGCCGCCCCCTGCGTGTTTTCCGAATCGGGACTCAGGGAAATTTGCCGGTTTACCCGGCACGGGAAGCGGGACTATTCTGGGAACAGAGCTCGCTGCCGATGCATCTCGGTAGAGTGTGCCCGCCGGCCGGGGCCGGGCCGATAACCGCAGGAGCGGACGGATGATACTTCGCAAGGCTCTCCTTTTCCTGCTGCCGGGGCTGCTGGCGCCCTTGGCCGCGCAGGAGCCCGTGCCCGGGCGCTATATTGTTGAATTCATCGGCGCCCCGGCCATCCGCCACCCCCAGCCCGAGCGCCGCCGGACTGAGATCCGCGCCGAACGCCAGCGCGCCGAAGTTCTCCTGCGCGCCCGCCGCGCCCGCATCCGCGCCACGCTTGACACCGTGCTCAACGCCGCCGTCGTCGATGCGCCCGATGCCGGTGATCTCCGCCGCATGCCTGGTGTGCGGCGCGTCACCCCAGTCCGCGTCTACGAACTCTTCCTGAACCGCGCCCTCGCCAATCATAAAGCGGCCGAGGCCTGGGATCTGGCCGGCGGCGTGGAGATCGCGGGCAAGGGGGCGAAGATCGCCATCCTCGACACCGGCATCGATCCCCGCCACCCCGGCTTCCAGCCCCCCGGGGACTGGCAGTTTCCCGAAGGCTACCCCAAAGTCAGCGAGCCCGCCGAGGAAAACCTTTCGCTCACGAACGCCAAGATCGTCGTCGCCCGCAGCTTTGACGGCCAGTCCGCCCGCGACCGCGACGGCCACGGCACCGCCGTCGCCATGGTGGCCGCCGGTCTCCGCCACGAAAGCCCGCGCGGGATCATCTCCGGCATGGCCCCCGCCGCCATGCTCGGAGTCTACCGCGTCAGCAACCCGGACGACGGTCTCATCTACAGCGACGTCGTGCTCCAGGCGCTGGACTGGGCCGTGAAGGACGGCATGGACGTTGTCAATATGAGCTTCGGCTCCGTCGGCGCGCTTTCCTCCGACGACGATCCCCTCGCCGAGGCCGTTCGCAACGCCATCGATGCGGGCATCATCGTCGTCAACGCCGCCGGCAATACCTCCGGCCCTATGACAGTCGACGACACTGCGGCTTCCGGCAAAGTCATCGCCGCCGGATCCAACGACGCTGCTCCGGAAGACGTCACCCAGGTCGTCCCTTCGGTCGGGTTGCCCGCCCCGGCCCAGGCCTCCAGCAACGTTCAGTCGCAGGAGCCAATCATGGGGCCGCTGGCCGACGCCGCGTGGTTCGGCGACCGCTATGGCTGCCGCCCCTATCCGGAAGAGGCCCTGAGGAACAGGATCCCCCTCATCGAGCGCGGCCAGTGTTTCTTCTATGAGAAGCTCGCCTACGCCGCCGCCGCCGGCGCCCCTGCCGCCGTCGTGTTCAACTCCGCCAACCCGGCCAGCGGCTCGCCCGAGGATCTCGTCACCATGAACGTGGACGACAATCCCACTATCCCGGGCCTCTTCATCCGCAACAGCGACGGCACGCGCCTGAAGGACTACCTTGCCTTCTTCGAGGATCTCCAGGTCACCCTCCGCTTCCCTGCGCCGGACGCGCTCCCCGACCGCATCTCTTCCTTCTCCAGCCGCGGTCCGTCCGTCGACCTGCGCATCAAGCCCGACCTGCTCGCTACCGGCTCGCCCGTTTACACCGCCGCCGTCATCGACGATCCCTGGGCCTGCGATATCTGCAATCCCTCCGGCTACGCCAGCCTTTCCGGTACCAGTTTCTCGGCTCCTCTCATAGCGGGCGCTGCCGCCGTGCTGAAAGCCGCCCGCCCGGATCTCGACGGCGATGCCTGGCGCTCCCTGCTCATCAATGCCGCCCAGCCCTTCCGCCTCTCCACGGGGGAAATCGCCCCGGTCAACTCCGCCGGCGCCGGCATGCTCGACCTTGCCCGCAGCATGAAGTCGGCAATCGCCGCCGACCCGGTCTCCTTGAGCTTCGGCGCCAGCGGCGCCGACGTCGAACAGGAGCGCGAACTGCGCCTGCGCAATCTGTCGGACCGGCCCTTGACTCTCGCCATCGAAGTGGAATCTTCCCGGGAAGCGCGCCCGGAAATCGAGCCGGCGGAAGTTTCCGTCGCGCCGGGCGAATCCGCTGCGGTCACGGTACGCTTCCGTGCAGCGGGCCTTGAGCCCGGCGCCTTTCAGGGCTTCCTGAAAGTCCGCGAGATCGAGAAGGCGCCGGAATCCGGCGAGGACGCCAACGGCGCAGCCTCCAGGTCCGGGGGCCGCACAGCCGGGCTGCGGGCAGAAGGCGAAGGGGAAGGCGAAGGTGAGGGTGATGGCGATGGCGAGCAGGAGCCGGATCCCGGTCAGGAGCCGAAGCAGCCTCCCGCACCGCTGCCGGAGATCCGGGTTCCCTATTGGCTCGGTGTGCGTGGCAGCGGTCCGGAGTCCCTCGTCGTCCTCCGCACCAGCCCGCGCGAGCCCCGGCCACTGTCCACAGTCCGTATCTACTTCCGCGTCCACGACCGCGCCGGTTTGCCCATGGACAAGATCGCGCCCCGCGTGGCCCCCGTCTCCGGGGGCGGCGTCGTCCGCAATGTGGCCTCCGCTGACAGCGTGTACCCGAACTCCTGGATGGCTGAAATCCGCACCGGCCTGTTCGCCGGCCCCAACGTGTTTGAAGTGGAAGTCGACGGCCGGATTTTCTACTTCCAGGTAACCACCTCGAACTGAGGCGCCGCTGGCCGCGATGCCTGTCCGCCGTTGTGCTACGCTTGGCTGAAGTATGGCCAACCGCAGCGTCAACAAGGTCATCCTGATTGGTCACCTCGGCCGTGATGCCGAGACCAAGTACACCACCTCCGGCGTGCCCGTCACCCGTTTCACCCTTGCAACCAACCGCCGCGTCAAGGATGCTGCCACAGGTGAATGGCGCGATGAGACCGACTGGCACAACGTCACCGTCTGGCGCCAGGAAAACTTGGCCCAGTTTCTCACCAAGGGCAAGCAGGTCTATGTCGAAGGCCGCCTCCAGACCCGCAGCTACGACGACCGCGAATCGGGCCAGAAGCGCTACTTCACCGAGGTCGTCGCCGACGAGGTCTTCCTGCTCGGTTCGCGCGGCGAATCCGGCGCCGAAACGTCCGAGAGCGCCCCGCGCAGCGCCGGAGCGCCACGGCCCCGCCCCGAGCCCGCGGCTGAACCAGACCTCTCAGGTCCGATCACCGACGACGACGTCCCGTTCTGACACGCGCGGCTTGCCCGCAGCCTGACGCGCCTCCACAGTCCCCGGCGGCTTGCCGTGGCCTCTGCCGCCCCGACCCCGCGCTCGCCGCGCCGCCATGAGAGAATCGATCCTCGTGCCCCCTCGCGATGCAATGCGCCTCTGGCTTGCGCTTCCCGCCGTCGCCATGTCCCTCGGCTGGGGCCTGCGCGGCTACATCGGCGGCGGCCCTCTGGGCGCCATGATCCCCGGCGCCATGACGGCCCTCGTCCTCGCCGCCTTGCTCCGGCAGTTCCGCCACGCCGCCTGGCTTGCTGCCTGCGGCGCCCTTGGTATCGGCATCGGCGGCCAGATGACCTATGGCCAGACCGTCGGCCTCTCGCTCCGGCCGGAGACGTTCTGGTGGGCCATGCTCGGCTTCGCACTCAAGGGCGGCGCCTGGGGCCTTGCGGGGGGCGCCATATTCGGCGCCGGGCTGCTGCGCGACCGTCCAGGCTGGAGCGCGCGCGGCTTCGCCTCCGCTCTTGCCGCCATGCTCGCTGCCACCTGGGCTGGCTGGCGGTTCATCAATGTTCCGAAGCTCGTCTATTTCTCCGATCCAATCAACAAGCCGCGCGAAGAGCTCTGGGCCGGCCTGCTTGCAGGTTCTGTCGCCTTCCTGCTCCTCGCCGCGCGCGGTCCGCATCGCCGCATTCCCTGGCGCTTCGCCGCATGGGCCGGTCTCGCCGGCGCAGCAGGCTTCGCCCTTGGCGCCGCCCTGCAATCCTGGGGAAGGGGACTCGGGAGCCTGCAATGGCTCGATTGGTGGAAGGGCATGGAGTTTACTTTCGGCGCGGGGCTCGGCCTCGGCTTCGGTCTCGCCGCATGGCTCTCCCGCAACGATCTCCAATCGGATCCGGAACCGCCCCGTGCCGGCGCCGCCCCGGTTGCGCGCTCCCTTTTCTTCGCGGCAGCCGCCGCCGCGCTCGTCATCGGCATGGAATACCGCCTGCCGGTCCGTTTCAATTACAGCGTTGCCGCTGCCCTCGCGCTCGCCGCCGCGCTTCGGTCGGAACTGCTCGCCCGCCATCTCGCCGTGACGGTCACCGTGGCTGCCTTTGTGCTGGATCTCGCCGGGAACAAGCCATTGATCTCCGGCGCCGCTGGCTGGGCTCTCACCGCCGCTGCGGGCATTGCATCGGCCCTGTGGGTCTCCGCTACCCGCGCCCCGAGGACCATGTCTTTGTACCTCATGTGGGCGGCCGTGGCCGTCTCCCTGGTCAAGACCGCGCTGCCGCCCGGCCACTGGAGTCCCGGACACGCTCTCACGGAGGCCGTTTTTCTCGTTCTCGCTGTCGCGTGCACCCGGTGGATCCGCGCGCTGCCCGTGTCCCCGCCCCTGCCATCCGGGCCCCCCGCGGTGGCATCCTGACAAGTATGGAAGCGCAGCAGCGCTACACCCGCTTCGCGTGGGCCACCCTCGTCTGGAATTTCCTCGTCGTCCTCTGGGGCGCCTTCGTCCGCGCCACCGGCTCTGGTGCCGGCTGCGGCAGCCACTGGCCGCTTTGCAACGGCGAGGTGATCCCGCCTTCGCCGACGGCGCAGACCATGATCGAGTTCACGCACCGGCTCACCAGCGGCGTGGCGCTGTTGGCCGTCCTCGCTCTTGCCTGGTTTGCCCGCAGGCTCTGGCCCGCGGGCCATGCCGTCCGCCGCTGGGCCTGGGTGGCGCTGGCATTCATTCTCGTCGAAGCCCTGCTGGGCGCCGGACTCGTGCTGCTCGAGTACGTCGACCGCAATGCCTCCGCGGGCCGCGCCCTCTACCTTTGCGCCCACCTCACCAACACGTTTCTCCTGCTTGCCGCTCTGGCCGCTACCGCATGGCATTCGATGACGGACCAGCGCTGGCGCCTCGCCGCTGTCGCCCCTTGGATGAAGGCTGCCCTCGTGGCCATTCTTCTTGCCAGCATCACCGGCGCCGTCGCTGCCCTCGGCGATACCGTCTACCCCGCCGTCTCCATGCTTGAAGGCATCCGCCAGGAGTTCTCCCCCGACAGTCCGGCTCTTCTCCGCCTGCGCCTCGTCCATCCGGCGGCGAGCGTGGCCGCCGCCGTCATCGTCCTGATCGCCGCTTTCCACTCCGCCCGCGGCTTCTGGCAGCGGGCCATCGTCGCCTTCGTCGTTCTGCAGCTCGCCGCTGGCGCCGTCAACGTGCTCCTTCTCGCCCCCGTCTGGATGCAGCTGGTTCACCTCGCCATCGCCGCTTCCCTCTGGCTGCTGGCCTTCGCCGCAACGTTGCCCCCTCTGCGGGTCTCCGCCCAGCCGGCGGGATGATGGAAGGTTCATCAGATTGTTGCAACTTCGTAACGGGAATTCTGGTAGACTGTGGCCATGCTAGGGGTGCGTCGCCGTTTCAAAAATCGGTCGGCGCGTTCAAATTGTTAGTTTGACTTCAGGAAACTTGAACGAAGGAGACAACTGAATGATTCAGGCTCTTCGAAGAGTCACTGCTCTGTTTGCAGTGCTCGCCGTTGCCGGACTGTGCGCCATGGCGCAGTCCGACAACGCAGCTATCTCCGGCATCGTGCGCGACCCATCCGGAGCGGTCGTTGCCAACGCCAAAGTGACGGTCAAGAATGAAGCCACCGGATTCGAGCGCCAGGCGACCACTAACGAATCCGGTCTCTACAACGTGCCCAACCTGCCTCCGGGCTACTACGAAGTCAGGGTCGAAGCGCCCGGCTTTAAGACGTTCGTCAAGACGCGCAACAAACTGGACGCCGCGCTGCCGATCCAGGTGAATGCAGACCTGGCTGTCGGCCAACTCACCGAGTCAGTCACGGTAGAGGCCACCGTCGCCACGCTGAACACGGAATCCGCGACGGTCGGCAAGACCGTCGAACAGACCCAGATCCAGAACCTCGCCCTGAACGGGCGCAACCCGCTGTTCCTGGCCATGCTGAAACCCGGCGTACGCCGTGGCTCGCCGATGAACGGACTCAGCTTCGCCATGGACTCCGGCGGCTTCACGATCAACGGCAGCCGCTCGCAGGACAACGTCATCACCTTCGACGGCGCCGTCGCCATCCGCACGCGCGCCAACGGAACCTCGATCGGCAGTGTCGATCTCGATGCGATCCAGGAAGTGCAGGTCCTCACTGCCACCTACTCCGCCGAGTATGGCCGCTCCGGCGGCGGACAGGTCCGCATGGTCACCAAGTCCGGCGGCAAAGACTTCCATGGGACCTTCTACGAGTACTTCCGGAACAACCAGCTCGACGCCAACAGCTGGGCTCGCAACCGCAATGCGGCCACCAATTTCACGCCGCCGCTGAAATTCAACCAGTTTGGCTACAACTTCAACGGCCCGGTGATGATCCCCAAGGTCTTCAACGAGAGCCGCGAGAAGCTGTTCTTCCTCTGGAGCCAGGAGTGGGTGAAGCGGCGCGTCGAAGACACCAGCTTCCAGCGCGTCCCCACCGCGCTCATGCGCGAGGGCGACTTCAGCGAGCTGCTCCAGCCGAGCATCTTCTACGGCAGCGCGCGCATCCTGCGCGATCCGGCTACGGGCAATCCGTTTCCGGGCAACATTATCCCCAAGGCGCAGCAGAGCCCGAACGGGATGGCGTTCCTGCGGACTTACCCGCTGCCGACCGGCGCCTACCAGGGCAACACGAACTGGTTCAAGGTGCGTCCCGCTTGGCAGAACCAGCGCAAGGACACCCTCTCGATCGATTACAACCCCGCCACCAACCACTTCCTCAAGTTCCGCCACAACAACTATGCCTATACGGCGCTGGACAGCTTCCGTTCGGGCTTCGACTACGCCATTACGGACTGGTCCCGCCCCAACAAGACGGCCAGCCTCGGCCACACCTGGACGGTGAGTCCGACCATGATCAACGAAGCGCTGGTGACGGCGTCGGTGGACCGCGTCTACATCGGCGTGGACCGCACTGGCGAGCGCTACCTGCGCAGCCGCAGCGGGATCAACTATCCGTACATTTTCCCTGAGCGCAAGGAGATCTTCGACAAGGTCCCGACCATCGTGATTCCGAACGTCGGCACGGTGGACGGCGGTCCCTATCCTTCCAGCTCGACCGGCCCGATTTATCAGCTCGCCAACAACTTCACGATGATCAAGGGCAACCACACCTGGAAGTTCGGCGTCAGCTTCGAGCGGTCCGGCCAGAACGACTTTGACCAGATCAACGTCAGCGGCGTGCCGGGCGGCACCAACAACCAGAACGGCCGCTTCGTGTTCGACGACACGCGTCCGGGCGGCGCGCCGGGAACCGGCACGGGCCTCGGCAACGCGGCCCTCGGTCTGTTCTCGACGTACGCCGAGATCGGACCGCGCAGCTTCACGCCGTACCGCAGCCACATGTTCGAGTTCTTCGGCCAGGATTCCTGGCGCGTGAACTCGAAGCTGAAGCTCGAGCTCGGCGCCCGCGGCACCTGGATGAACGGCTACTACAAGTCCCTCTGGGGCAACATCGCCGTCTTCCGTCCCGACAAGTACGACCCGGCGAAGGCGGCCGTGCTCGACCGCGCCACGGGCAACGTCCTCTCCGGCGACCGCTATAACGGCGTCGTCATCCCCGGCAAGAAGTTCCCCGATGCGGGGCGCGGCCGCGTGCCGGCCATCGACAGCGGCGAGTTCGACCGCTTGCTGGACGGCGGCAGCCCGTATCCGGCCAAGAGCCACCTTTATGTGGTTCCCCGCATCGGCCTTGCCTACCAGGCGACCTCGAGGAATGTCTTCCGCGCCGGTTTGGGCGGATTCGTCTCCCGGCCCGGCGTCTATGACAGCGTGTTCCTCGGCGGCAACCCACCCTGGCAGCCGATGGTCTCGGTTACCAACGGCGTCGCCGACAATCCCGGCGCCGGCCCCAAGGTGGCCTTCCCGCAGTTCTTCATGACCATCGACCCCGTCTACCGCATCCCTCGCAGCTACAACTGGAACGCAAGCTACCAGCGGCAGATCACCGGGGACACGACGGTGGAAGTCAGCTACATCGGCTCCACCGGCCTCAACCTGTCTCGCGAGCGCGACCTGAACCAGTTGCCCACCGGCACAACATTCCAGCCTTGGGCGGCAGGCGCCAACGTGAACTGGCTGCGCCCTTACAAAGGCTTCGCCAACATCCCCATGCTCGAGCACTCGGGCCGCAGCGAGTATAACGGCTTGCAGCTCGAGGTGAACCGGCGGTTCTCCCGGGGGCTGCTGTACAACTTCGCCTACACGTTCTCGAAGTTGATGGACAACAACTCCGGGCCACGCGACGGGTTCATCGACGTATACAACCAGCAGCTCAACTGGGGCAAGTCGTCAAACGACACCCGCCACGTCGCCATCTCCAGCTTCGTCTGGGATATGCCGTTTTTCAACAACACCGGCTCGCGCCTCGTCCGGACCGCCATCGGCGGCTGGCAGGTCTCCGGAACCATCCAGTTCCAGACCGGCGCTCCGATCACCGTGGCCCGTTCGGATGACTACCTCGGCATCGGCTCCACCAACAACAAGCCGTGGAACCTGAACGGCACGCCCAACCGCCCGCAGAAGTTCGCCAACGTCAACGCCAGCGGCAACTACTCCGGCATCACCGACTACTGGTTCGAGCCCACTGTCAATGGCCAGCCTTGGGCCACCAAGCCGGCCAACGGCACGCTGCCGAACCAGAACCGGAACTCGATCCCGTTCAACAACGTCGGCTTCCAGAACTGGAACCTCACGCTCTTCAAGAACTTCCGTCTTGCCGAGCGCCACAACCTCCAGTTCCGCGCCGAAGCTTTCAACTTCCCGAACCACCCGAACTGGGGCGGCGTCGACACCAACCCGACTTCCGCCACCTTCGGCATGGTCACCAGCAAGTCCAGCGAACGCAATATCCAGTTGAGCCTCCGCTACAGCTTCTAGCTGGAACCGTTCGTTGCAATCGCACAGGCCGGGCTGCCCCATCGGGTGCCCGGCCTTTTCTCTCTCCTGCCAACTCTCAATCGTCCGCCAACCAAATTCCCCTGCGCGCCAGCGCAGGGCCAGATTCCCCTGAGCGCAAGCTCAGGGCCTCCCTCCCCACCCCCCCATAACCCCGCCCCAACCAAACTCCCCTGAGCGCAAGCTCAGGGCCTCCCTCCCCACCCCCCCATAACCCCGCCCCAACCAAACTCCCCTGAGCGCAAGCTCAGGGCCTCCCTCCCCACCCCCAAGTCACGCCCCCAGGCGAAGGGGACTGACGCATCTGTCCCGCCCCGAAACACCCCAACCCTCGACCATCAGCCCGCCCGTGGACAGTGCCGTCTGTCCCCTTCGCCGCCCGGCCCAGACCCCGCCCCCATCCCACCCATGCGTTCGATAGCATGGGCGTGAAATGAGACTCGCTCTGCTCGCACTTCTCTGTTGCAGTTGTCCGGCCCGCGCGCAGGACTGGAAGCCCCTGTTCGATGGGCAAACGCTGAAAGGCTGGCACGTGGAGGCGCGGCCGGAAGACGCGGCGAAGAACTTTTGGAAGGCTGAAGACGGAGCAATCCTTTGCGACTCGCGTGGGCGTGCGGATCACGACTACGTCTGGCTGATGACGGACCGCGAATTCGGCGACTTCGAACTTCGCCTCGAGATCCAGAGCTTCCGCTCGAGTCCCGGCAACTCAGGCGTCCAGGTCCGCAGCCGCTGGAACAGCCAGGCGCAATGGCTCGACGGGCCGCAGATCGACATTCACCCGCCCGCTCCCTGGCGCTCCGGGCTGATCTATGACGAAACCCGCGGCTGGAAGCGCTGGATCCACCCCATGCTTCCGGACTGGAACATCGGCCCAGAGCACGCGCCCGCCAAGTGGGAGTGGCGTCACGCGGACGAGGGCCCGGGATGGAACCAGATGCACATCCTCTGCCAGGGCACGCGCATCCGCTCGACCGTCAATGGCCACGTCATAACGGACCGCGACTTTGCCGGCATCCTGGACGACGAACACCACCGGGCCCGCCGCGTTGGACTCCACGGCCACATCGCGCTGCAACTGCATACGCGAGACGAACTCTACATCCGGTTCCGCAACATCATCCTGCGCGACCTGCGGCAGCGCTAAAGCACTGGGCACCCACAAAGCATTGTCAGAGCCGCGAGTGAAGCCGCCCGAAGGGCGGCGAGAACGAGCGGTTTCCTGCATCGCGAGCGGACCAGCGCGTTTGACAGAGCCGCGAGCGAAGCGGGCCGAAGGCCCGCGAGAGCGAGCGGTCCCACCGCAGCCGGCCGAAGGCCCGCGAGAGCGAGCGGTTCCACCGCGGCCGGTGCGGCACGTCCGCCGCAGCCTGCCTGTCGGGCACAGCGCCGCCCGGACCGCTCACTCTGGCCGTCGTTCTGGCGAACGCCGGCCGCCGTTCGCGGCTCTGAACCATGCATCACGCATGCCGGTCTTGCACCATCGCCGTGCATGCGTTGCGGGAGCGGCAAGCTACTGCTGCGGCAACCGCGCGCTCTGGTGCGCCACCATCTGCCACTGCCCGCGATTCTTCTTGAATACGTGCAGCAGCGCCAGGTTCATCGGCGTCTCCTTCCCTTGCTGCAGCGTCACGATCAGCGTCCTGCAATGGGTCACCGCGATGTCCGGGGTCAACTGCCGGACTTTCAGCTCGCCGTATTCCACCTTCAGATAACGGCTCTTGCCGCTGCGCAGGCTCTCGATGTAGCTGTCCCGCGTGTCCACCAGCCCGTTGGAATGCGTATAGACCAGATCCGGCGCCAGGACCTTCTCGAGAAGCGCAAAGTCATTGGTTGTCACCCCGCGCGCCCAGCCGCGCTCGGCCTCCTCGACCGCCTTCGCCTCGTCGGCAGCCGGCAGGGCCGCGGCGCACAAAAACAAAACCGCAAGAATCCGTTTCATGCCTTTCCTCCCGTGGGATGCGTCTCTTCCGCCAGCCGCTCTTCCATGTCGGCCAGAACGTAGCCGAGCACAGCCAGCGCGGCCACATGCTCTTGCAACTCCCGGCGGTCCACCTTGTCCAGCGTGTCCGCCTCCGTGTGGTGCCACTCAAAATACCGCCTGCCCGTTGTGAGATGCCCGATCCCCGGCACGCCTTCGCGCATCAGCGGGCTGATGTCCGCACCACCGCCGCCGCGCACGATCTCCACATCTCCGAGCGGGCGCATCAGCGCGGCGATCTCCTGCATGCGCGCGAGCGCGTGGCTCATCGCCGCCTCGCCCGCGCCCTGAATGGACAGCCCGAATCCACGGAGTTTCTCCGCCCCGCCGTCCATCTCGATGGCAGCCACATGGCGCCGCGCCGCCTCTCCCACCCATTCCCGGTATGCGCGCCCGCCGCGGAGCCCGTTTTCCTCGTTCGTCCACAGGCACACCCGCAGCGTCCGTCTCGGACGCAGCCCCAGTCTCTTCACCAGCTCCACCGCCTGCCACGCCGTCACGCAGCCTGCGCCGTCGTCGTGCGCCCCCTGCCCGACGTCCCACGAATCCAGGTGCCCGCCCATCACCACGATCTCCTCCGGCTGCTCGCGGCCGGCGATCTCGCCGATCACGTTCGCCGATGCGGCATCTTCCAGCGTCCGCGCGCCCATCCGCAGCCGCACCGCCACCCGCGCCCCGCTGCGGCATAGACGCGCGATCATCATCGCGTCCTCCGCGCTGATCGCCGCCGCCGGGATCTTCGGCGCATCGGCGGCATAGTTCAGCGCGCCCGTGTGCGGCGTCCGCAGCCCTGCCGGCGTAACACTGCGCACCAGCGCCGCCCGCGCCCCCAGCCGCGCTGCGCGCGACGCGCCCTGGCTGCGGTAGGCCACCGTCTCGCGGTAGCTGCGCCACGGCTGGTTGTACACCACGATCTTCCCGCTCACCGCAGCCGCGCCCAGCCTTTCCAGTTCCTCGAAGCTCTCCACGCACGCCACTTCGGCCGTGATCCCTTCCTCCGGCGTCCCCACGCTGCCACCCAGCCCGAGCATGGCGAGCCGCGCCTCCCGCGGCGCCACCATCCACGCGCTCTCCTCCCCCCGCACCCACACCGGTACTTGCACCGCTGGTGTGACCACGTTCTCCAGCCCCCCGCGCCGCATCTCGTCCGCCGCCCACCGCACGGCCTCCTCCAGCGCCTTCGAGCCTGACAGGCGCGCCCCGATCCGGTCGCACAGCCACTCCAGCTTCGACCAGCCGCCATCGTCTGCCAGCGCCGCGCCGATGATCCGCCGCGCCGTTTCTTCGTACGCCGCCACTCCAGCCGCCTGAACCCGGCGCGCCAGCAGAACCCCCGGCGCCGCTCCAACAAGATCCCTTCTTCTCATCGCTATCCCCGAATTCTCCCATAGGTCTGCGCCGCACTGCCGCGAGTGTGCATCCTAGTCAATAGCGCATGCCTCACTACGACGCCTTTTTGCTGCTCAGCTTCGGCGGCCCGGAAACACCTGAGGACGTCATGCCGTTTCTCGAGCGCGTGACTCGGGGCCGCAACATCCCGCGCGCGCGGCTGGAGGAAGTGGCCGGGCATTACTACCACTTTGGCGGGCGGAGCCCGATCAACGATCAGTGCCGCGCCCTGATCGAATCCCTCCGCCCGCACCTCGATCTCCCCATCTATTGGGGCAACCGCAACTGGCACCCCTTCATCGAGGACACGATGCGCCGCATGACCGAAGACGGCATCGGGCGGGCGCTCGTGTTTGTCACCTCCGCCTACAGCTCCTACTCGGCCTGCCGGCAATATCTGGAGGACATCGAACGCGCCCGCGCCACCGCCGGCCCGCTTGCGCCCCACTGCGACAAGATCCGCCACTTCCACAACCATCCTGGCTTCATTGAAGTGAACGCGGAGCGCCTCCGCGAACAGCTCGCGCGCAGCGGTCCTGCGCCCGTGCTCTTCACCGCGCACTCGATCCCGCTGGAAATGGCGCGCACCTCTCGCTACGTCGAACAACTCGAGGAAACCGCGCGCCTCGTCGCGGAGGCTGCCGGCGTCTCCCAATACCGCCTCGTCTACCAGAGCCGCAGCGGGCCCCCGCACCAGCCGTGGCTCGGGCCCGACATCCTCGAGGCGCTCGAGGAAACCCGCGCCTCCGGAGCCGCCGCCGCCGTCGTCGCCCCCATCGGCTTCATCAGCGATCACATGGAAGTGCTCTACGATCTCGACTTCGAGGCGGCGCGGCACGCAGAACAGATCGGGCTGAAAATGTTCCGGGCCGGCACGGCCGGCACCCACCCCCGGTTCATCCGCATGATTGTGGAACTCGTCGAAGAACGCCGCCAGGATGCGGCGTGGGCCGAGCCCTGCCGCCAGCTTTGCTGCCCAGCTCCCTTGCTCCGCCCTTCCGCGCCGCCGGCCTCGATGCCGGGGGCCTGACACCCGCTCAGGAGCGGGCCTTGCGGGCGGCGGTCTGCGCCACCTCTTCCCGCCGGATTTCACGCAGCAGTTGCTGGGAGTCGCTCAGTACGCTGAGGCAGGCTTGCCGCAGCAGCACGAGCACGTCCGCAAGAACCGGATGCCGCAGGGAGTAGAAAACCTGGTTGCCCTCCTTCCGCCGCACCACCACATGGCGGCTGCGCAGCACCGCCAGATGCTGGCTCGCGTTGGCCTGCTCCAGATTCAGCCGCTCGATGATCTGCCCGGCCGAGAGTTCGCCGTGGCGCAACTCCTCGACGATGGCGATCCGTGTCGGATGTCCGAGGGCCTGAAGAATCTCGGCCTTGAGTTTACGCAACGAATCCGCCACAGCCGCCTCCTTCATCGCTCCTGCTGCTGCGCCCCGGGCCGCGCCGGCGCCAGCCGCCCCACCGCCAGAAGGATGCCGTACAGCAGGCTCTCCGGCCTCGGCGGGCATCCCGGAACATAGACGTCCACCGGTACCACCTCGTCGACAGGGCCGCGAGTGGCATAGTTCCGCCCGAAAATGCCGCCGCTGATGCCGCAGGCGCCCGCCGCCACAACGGCTTTCGGGTCCGGCGTGGCCCGCCACGTCTTCAGCAGCGCCAGTTCCATGTTCCGTGTCACTGGCCCCGTCACCAGCAGCATGTCGGCGTGGCGCGGGGAGGCGACAAAGTGAATGCCGTAGCGCTCCAGATCATAGAGCGGATTGTTCAGCGCGTGGATCTCGATTTCACACCCGTTGCACGAGCCCGCGTCCACTTCCCGGATGGCCAGGCTCCGGCCCAGAAGCTTCCGAACCGCTTGGCGCACCGCAGCGCCCGTGCGATCGACGGACCGCGCGCCCGGCGCCCCGCGCCAGGGCCCTTCCACCAGCCGTGTCTGCAGGCCCGCGGCGTCAATTTCATAGGCCGCTCCCACCACCAGCTCCTGGCGGGCGAGCACCGGCGGCTCCAGTTCACGCGCCATCCTCACGGCGCCCTCCGGACAGGCCTCCGCGCACAGGCCGCAAAAAATGCAAAGACCGTAATCGGCCGTCACCCGCCGCACCGCCCCTCCGTCCTCAACGCGGATCGCGCCGGTGGGACAGGCCGCCGCCGCCGGGCGCGCGTCCTGCCACGCGGCGAAATCAAACCGCGGCGTGCCCCGCCAGGCCGGGGGCGGGTTGAAGGATCCGATGGGGTCGCCGATGGTGACGAGCCCGGTGCGGATGGATTTGCGCAGAATGCCCAGCATAAATCACCGGTCGTTTCCCGAATAAGATAGATTGAAGCTCTTGTTGATGACAGGAAAATCCGGGATAATATTCCCCGGAATCGCCTCGACAAGAGCGGGCCAGTTGTTGAGAGACGGATCCTTGATCCGGCAGCGGTCCAGGCGGCCGCCCTCGCCCGTCCGGACCCAGTGCAGAATCTCGCCGCGCCAGCCTTCGACGGCCGCGAGGGCGGTCGAGCCCGCCGCGGCGGGCGGCAGCGCCACAGCCGGCGGCCCTTCCGGCAGATCCAAAGCCGCCGCGCGGATCAGGGAAACCGATTCGCGGACCTCTTCGATCCGCACGCGCATGCGGTGCAGCACGTCGCCGTGCGGGAACACCGGGACCCGCGGTTCGTGCCGCAAGTATGCGCCCCAGGGATGGTCCCTGCGCACGTCGCGGTCCTGCCCCGATGCGCGCCCGGCTACGCCCACAATGCCAAGATCCCCCGCCTTCCCCGGCGGCAGCGTGCCCGTCGCTTCCAGGCGGTCCACCGTGGAGTCCGAGTCCTCGATCAGCCGGACCAGGTCCTCGAATTCCCGCGCGAAGTTGTCAAGCTTCTCCAGGAACGGCGGCACCGACGCGGCGCCAATCGCCCGGCGCAACCCTCCCGGGCAGACCAGCCCCCGCAGCAGGCGGCTCCCCGTCAGCTCCTCGTTCAGCCGCAACAGGAACTCGCGCAGCCGCGTGGCGTGGGCGTTGGCGACTCCGAAGCCCACGTCGGTGGCGATCGCGCCGATATCGGCTACGTGGTTGTAGATCCGCTCCAGCTCCAGCAGCACCAGCCGCCCCGTCTGCGCGTGGCTGCTCGCTTCGGCGCCCGCCGCCCGCTCGAGCGCCAGGCAATAGGCCAGCCCGTGGCCGAAACTCGTGTCGCCGGACACGCTTTCCGCCAGAAAAACACCGTGCTGGAAAGGCAGATGCTCGAACCGTTTTTCAGTTCCTTTGTGCGTATAAAACAGGCGGAGCTGGAGGTAAATGACCGGCTCGCCCGCCACCGCAAAGTGAAAATGGCCCGGTTCGATGATGCCGGCGTGCACCGGGCCCACCGGCACGTAGAAGACCCCTTCGCCCACGGTTTCTCGGAACACGTGCGGCTCGCCTTCAAACGGCGGCAGCACCGTGTCGATCGCGAAGTCCTTCCGCAAAGGGTTGACATCCGGCCAGTGGTCGTGCAGTGCTACGCGGCGCGGGTTTGGGTGGCCCGCCGCTTCCAGACCGTACCAGTCCTGCACCTCGCGCTCCATCCAGTTGACGGCCGGCGTCAGCACCGAGATCGACGGAAACCGCGGCCGTTCCGGAACGATGCGGTACCGCAGCACCAGATAACGGCTGTCTTCCGGATGCTCGACGACGTCGTACAAGTGGAACGCTCCCTCCGCCTCCCGGCGGTCTTCCGCAAACACACACGCGAAGCGGCACCCGCGCTCCAGCAACGCCGCCGCAATCTCCTCCCGGCGCGAGGCGTCCTCGAGCACAAGGCGAACCTCGCCCGGCGCTTGCCTGGCGGCTGCCGAAGCCAGAGGGCCCACTTCCCCAAGCAGAGAGTCGAAAGCAACCCTGTCAGCCCGCGTCATGGCTTCACCTCCAGCTGGGCGGCGGCTTGCGCCAGCAGGGAGGACAGCGGCGCGGGCATCCAGAACGTCAGCGCCAGCAGGAGCAGCAGCACCGGCGCCAGAGGATACACCGTCCAGCCGTTGCGGTCGCCCGCCGGCAGGTCCGGCGCCGGCCCCAGCATCAGCCGCGAAACGTGCGCAAACATTCCGGCGAAAATCAGCACCAGCAGGGCGATCGCCGTGCCGGAAGCCCAGCCGTGTCCCTGCGCGAAGCCCGCCCGCAGAACCGTGAACTCGCTCAGGAAAAGAGGAAACGGCGGCGTGCCGGTCACCGCCAGCACCGCCGCGAAAAACGCCGCCCCGCTCGCCGGCAGAACATGAATCAACCCGCCCGCCGTCTTTCTCAGCGAATCCTCCCCGGTGTGCTGTTGCGCGTTGCCGGCGCAGAAAAACAGCACCGGCTTGGCAAGGGAATGGTAGGTCATGTGCAACACCGAACCCAGCGATCCCAGCGGCCCGCCGAAGCCGAGGCTGAGGGCGATGATGCCGCAATGGTCGATCGAGGAGTACGCCAGCAGGCGCCGGTACGACTTCTGCACCAGAATGAAGGGCGTGGCCACTCCGATCGAGAGCAGGCCGAACAGGATCAGTAGCTTCGACGGCATCGCCGGCCCCGTGGCCCGCGCCGACAGCAGGTAGAAGCGCCCCAGCCCGTACAGCGCGCAATTCAGCATCGCCGTGGCCATCATCGCCGCCGCCGGCACCGGCGCCTCGCTGTAGGCGTCCGGCTTCCAGGTGTGCATCGGCGCCAGGCCGGCCTTCGTCCCGTACCCCAGAAGAACCAGAATGAACGCCAGCCGCATCACCAGGGGATTGAATTGCGGTGACGCCGCGATCAGAAACGGCCAGTTCAGCGCTTCCCACGTCTCCACGCCCGTTGCCTCATAGGCCGCGTAGTAGGTCAAAATGGTT
Source organism: uncultured Arcobacter sp. (assembly GCA_964458495.1). GTDB lineage: Bacteria > Acidobacteriota > Terriglobia > Bryobacterales > Bryobacteraceae > JANWVO01. The sequence continues at coordinate 7,235 of CAYWJB010000001.1, read as the reverse complement.
CCGAACAACGCCATCGACAGGCCCACGCCGCCCAGAATGGCGTACTTCCACGCCGCCTCCAGCGAAGTAGGCTTCCCGTAAAAGGCAACCAGAAAAACCGAAGCCAGCGTGGCCCCTTCCAGCGCCACCCACATCAGGCCCAGGTTCCCCGTCAGGGGAACCGCCAGCAGCGTGAACACAAACAGGTGCGAGAGCGTGTAGTACAGGCGCACATCCCGGATCCCCAGCTCCTCTTGGCCCTCCTCCAGGGGCTGCCGGCCCCGCAGGTGGCCCGCCGTGTAGGGCGCCGTCACCGCCCACACGAAACTCGTCAGCAGGGTCACCAGCGCCGAAAGCGCATCCGCAAACAGAAACCCGTTCAGGAAACTGACCGGCCCGCCGGCGAGCACACGTCCCGCCAGCAGAACGGAAGCCAGCAGCGCCGCGCCTGCGCCGGCGCAGTAGACAAACTCGAACAAAGCGCGCCGCCGGCCCAGGAAGGTCGCGGCTGCGCCGGCCAGCGGAATCGCGATCAGAAAAGCAAGCGGCACCGGCAGTCTCCTCCTACCCTCGCAGCCGGCTCAGCCGGGTGACATCCATCGAATCGAACGCCTCCCGGATCCGGCCCACCAGAATCGCCAGAACCAGCACAGCCACAATCACGTCGAAAAAGACGCCGATTTCGACGATCATCGGCATGCCGTAGGTGAGCGAAATCGCCCCCAGAAAAAGGCCGTTTTCCAGCGAAAGCAGCGCCAGGACCTGCGACAGCGCCTTGCGCCGGTTCGCCATCAGAAAGAATCCCGTCAGGAACAACGCCACCGCCACCGGCAGCGTGTTGTGCCCCAGCGCCGCCGGGCCCCCGTAACTCATGCCGTGCTGCAGCGGCTCGGCCACTGCATATGCCAGCAACGTCAATAGCCCGGAGATCAGGACGGAAATCGGAACGTTCAGCAACGGCCTCATCTCGTGCTCGATCTGGATCTTCTCCACCAGCCGCAGCAGGATCGTCGGCAGCAGAAGCGCCTTCAGCAGCAGCGTCAGCGCCGCTGCCACGTAAATGTGGGCCGCGCCCGTGAACCACGCGATCGTCCCGGCGATGCAGGCCAGCAGAAACGATTGCACGCCGAACACCCGGATGCTCGCCACCAGGGATTTCTGCGCCACCAGCGTGATCTGCAGCACCAGCACCGCGGCCGCCATCAGCGTGATCATCGTCTGCCCGAACAGGGGATCGCTCCACAACGGCATCAGGCTCCTCCTACCGGACCCCGAACAAGAACGTCGAAATCAGCGCCAGAGCTCCCAGGACAAAGGCGACCGCCAGCAGCTCGGGAACGCGGAACAGGCGCATCTTCGCGTTCGTCGTCTCCACCAGAACGACGGCGCCCGCCAGCACCAGGATCTTCAGCAAATACAGCCCCCCCGCCGCCAGCAGCTCCATCACGCCCGGCCCCGATGCCAGCGTGAACGGAAAGAAAAGATTCGCCAGCAGCGTCAGCAGCACCATCTGCTTGATCCACGCGCTCCACTCGATCAGCGCCAGCCACGGTCCCGAATACTCCAGAATCATCGCCTCATGAATCATCGTCAGTTCCAGGTGCGTGGCCGGATTGTCCACCGGAATCCGGCCCGTCTCCGCCAGCAGCACGATGAACAGCGTCGCGAAGGCCAGCATCTGCGACGGCGCCAGAAACCGCCAGCCCTCGAATATCGCCACCTGCGCCATCCGCCCCGGATCGGTCGATCCCGCGCCGAGCGCGGCCGTGAACACGGCCATCATCAGCGCGGGCTCGGCCAGCGCGGCGATCGTCATCTCGCGGCTCGATCCCATCCCTCCAAACGAACTCCCCGTGTCCAGAGCGGCCAGCGCCAGGAAGAACCGGCCCAGGGCCAGCAGGTACACCAGCGTCAGCACGCCGCCGAACTGGCTCAGAGGCGCGCTGGCGGCCACGGTCGGGATCAGCAGCCCCGCCAGCAGCGTGGCCGCGAACACCACGAACGGCGCGGCTGTGAAGACCGCCGATGCCGTCTCCGGCTCCACCACGCCCTTCCGCAGCAGCTTGTGCAGATCGCGGTACGGCTGCAAAGGCGAAGGGCCGCGCCTGTTTTGCAGGCGCGCCTTGGCCGTCCGGATCAGCCCGGTGATCAGCGGGCTTGCCACCAACAACAGCAGCGCCTGCACCATGGCGGCGATTGCAGAGAAGATCATGGTCGCACCCCGAACAGCAGCAGCAGAATCAGAGTGACGAAGATGTAGGCCAGATAGGCGTGCAGGCTCCCCGCCTGGATCTGCCGCGCCCGCTTCGCCACCCACAGCAGCAACTCCTGCGCCCCCGCTAGCAGCGACGCGCCCGGCGCGGGGCGGATCTCGGACTCGAAGCGGATCTGCCTGGGGAAGTAGGGCGAGGCCTCGAACTGCGGCTGGATTTCCCTGCGCGGCCGGAAAACTGCGCTGAAGATCATCCGGATCGACTTGGAGAACCCGGTGGCTGTGTATTCGTTAGAGGCCGACAGCGCGGGCAGCCCGCAGTCCCACACCGGCCCCGCGCGATGGCTCACGCGCCGCCTTCGCAGCCGCCACAGAATCCAGGGCGCAAGGCTGAAGGAGGCCAGCAGAAGCCCCAGCGCCAGCGGAGAGGCCGAACCCGTGCGCGGCGGCGGCGCCTGCAACGCCGCTGTGCTCCATGACACCCCCGACAGCGAAATGCGCGTCTTCAGCAGCTGGAGTGTGACGCCGTCGAACGCGGGGATCACCCACGGCGCGCCGAGCCCCAGAACCACGCACGCCAGCGCCAGCCACGCCATCCCGGCCCGCATCGCAGGACCGCATTCAGTGGCCTGCCGCGCGTGCTCCGAGCGTGGCATCGCCAGGAACGTGATCCCGAACGCCTTCACAAAGCACGCCGCCGCCAGCGCCGCCGTCAGCGCCAGCAGGGCGCCGGCTACCGGAAAGGCAACGCGCGTGATCTCCGTCGTGGTGCCGAAGCCCGCCAGCAGCGCCTGGTAGGTGAGCCATTCGCTCACGAAGCCGTTCAGCGGCGGCAATCCGGAGATGGCCGCTGCGCCCACCAGGAAATACAGCGCCGTCCGCGGCATGCCTCGGATCAGGCCGCCCATCTCTTCCATGTTGCGGGTGTGGGAGGCGTGCACCACCGCGCCGGCGCCAAGAAACAACAGGCCCTTGAACAGCGCGTGGTTCAGCGTGTGAAACAGCCCCGCCACCAGGGCCAGCGCCCCCAGCTTCGGATAGCCATAGGACCGCAGCAGCAGGCTGCCGCCGAACCCCATCAGGATGATGCCGATGTTCTCGATGCTGTGGAAAGCGAGCAGCCTCTTGAGGTCATGCTCCATCAACGCATACAGCACGCCCAGCAGTCCGGATACGACGCCCGCCGCCAGCACCACCAGGCCCGCCCACGGCGGCATCTCCCTGTAGAAGTCGAAACAAACCCGCGCGATGCCGTAAATGCCGGTCTTGATCACGATGCCGGACAACAGCGCGGAGACATGGCTCGGCGCCACCGGGTGCGCCGCCGGCAGCCAGGCGTGCAGCGGGATGATGCCCGCCTTGATCCCGAAGCCGAAAAACAGCAGCAGAAACGCCCCTGCCGCCGCCGCGCCCGGCATCGCGTTGCCCGCGCCGGAAAACTCTTCGAAATCGAGCGATCCGGCGAACGCCGCCAGCAGCAGCAGCCCGGCGTACATCATGCCTGCGCCGGCTCTCGACATCAGAATGAACAGCCATCCGCCGTGCCGGGTCTCCTCCTCCTCGTGCGATGCCGTCATCAGAAAGTAGCTCGCCACCACCCCCGCCTCCCAGGCGGCCAGGAACAGCACCACGTGGCCGGCCGTGAAGATGAGCGCCAGCGCGCCCAGCAACGCGTTCAACAGGCCGCTGCGCATCACCGGGCTCCGCCCGTACGCGCCGTGCCGGATATAGCCGAAGGCATACACCGACACAGGTGCCGCCAGCGCCGCCAGCGACACGAGGAAGAAGGCTGACAGCGCGTCCAGCCGGATGGAAAAACGGAAGCCCGCCAGCGTCTCCGGCGCCGCCCAGCGCCAGGGCTCCGGCGCTGCCAGCGCAAAGGCCCCGGCCGCCGCCGCGGCAATCGACCCGGCCAGGGCAAAACCGTTCAGCAATGCCGCCACCCTCACGCTCGCTCCGCGCCACATATGCAAGGGCAGGCTGAGCAACCAGCCCGCCGCGAACAGGCCGAGAGCCAGCAGGTAAGCCGTGCAGGCGGCTTGGGTGGAATCCATATCTGAGAGAGAGTATATTCTATTAATCGAATATTCTGCAATGCCGCCTCACTGGCCGCCCGATCGGCGCGGCCCGCCCCGGCTCCGCGCCGGCGGCCGGAGGCCGCCCCGCGCCGTGCGACAATAAAGAAACTCATGTCACAAAGCTTCCGCGTGAAGTTTCAAACAACCAAGGGCGATTTTGTCGTCCAGGTGAATCCCGAATGGGCGCCGCTCGGCGCCGCCCAGTTCCGCTCCCTCGTCGAGGCGGGCTTCTACGACGGCGCCCGGTTCTTCCGCGTCGTGCCCGGATTTGTCGTCCAGTTCGGCCTCGCCGCCGATCCGGAGGTCACCGCCAGGCTCGGCTCGAAGCCGATCCCCGACGACCCCGTGAAAGAATCCAACCGCCGCGGGCGTCTCACCTTCGCCACCGCCGGCCCCAATACTCGCACCACGCAGCTGTTCATCAACCTCGGCGACAATGCCTTCCTCGACACCCAGGGCTTCGCCCCCTTCGCGGAGGTCACCGAAGGCATGGAAGTCGTCGACCAGATCTACCCCGGTTACGGCGAGCAGCCCCACCAGGGGCAGATCCGCCTCCACGGCAACCGCTACCTCGACGCCAGCTTTCCCCTGCTCGACGGCATCGTCAAAGCCGAAGTCCTCGCATAGCTCTGCCCCCGTCGCTTCGCTCCGCCCTCCCGGCCCCTTGGCCGGCGCCTGAGCCTTTTGTCCCCCTCGCCGTGAAATCATGTCTATGGCATGAAATTCCCGCTCTTCGCGGCTCTCGTCCTTGCATCGCTCCCGGCCGCACACTCCGCCATTGCCCAAGCCATCGACCGGCAGGCGTTGGTCCGCCGCCACGATGTGCGCCTTCACACCCCCGACCCCTGGGCGCCTCTCTCCGTCGGCAACGGCGAGTTCGCCTTCACCGCCGACGTCACCGGACTCCAGACCTTCCCCGCCTTCTACCGCGAAACGATCCCGCTCTCGACTCTCTCCCAATGGGCCTGGCACTCCTTCCCGAATCCCTCCAACCATCTCCTCGAGCACACATTCGAGCCCTACGACACCGGCGGCCGCCCCGTGCCCTATCCCACCAACACACGCTCCGAGGCCGGCCAGTGGCTTCGCCAGAATCCCCACCGCCTCGCGCTCGCCCGCATCGGCTTCCACTTTCCTGCCCGCGAGCCGTCCATTTCGGATCTGACTTCCATCGATCAGCGCCTCGACCTGTGGTCCGGAACCCTCCACAGCCGTTTTCAGCTTGGCGGCGCCGGCTATTCCGTCCTCACCTGCGTCCACCCTTCGCGCGACCTGCTCGCCGTCCGCGTCCTTCGTTCCGGTGACGGCTCCGCGCCTCTGGCCCTCCGCATCGGGTTCCCCTACGGCAGCCCCGTCCACACCGGCGACCCCGGCGACTGGGACAGCCCCGATCAGCACACCACGCGCCTGGTGCGTCAGTCCCGCACCGGCGCGCAATTCGAACGCACGCTCGATTCGGACCGCTACTTCGTCCGCCTCCGCTTCTCCGGCGCCCGCCTCCGCCGGATCCACGATTACGTCTGGATCCTGGAATTTTCCGGAAATCGCGCCGAATTGTCTGCGGAATTTTCTCCCGACTCCCGCAACGAACCGCTCCCCTCGGTGTCCGAAACCGAATCGGCGGCGCAGCGGCACTGGGCCGCATTCTGGTCCTCCGGCGGCGCCATCGACCTCTCGCACAGCAGCGATCCGCGCGCCCGCGAGCTCGAGCGCCGGATCGTGCTCTCCCAGTACCTGACGGCCATTCAGTGCTCCGGCTCCGTGCCGCCGCAGGAAACCGGCCTCACATTCAACAGCTGGCACGGGAAATTCCACCTCGAAATGCACTGGTGGCACGCCGCCCATTTCGCACTCTGGGGACGCCCGGAATGGCTCGAAAAAAGCCTCCCCTGGTACCGCCGCATCGCCCCGCTCGCCCGCCAGACCGCCGCCCGCCAGGGCTACCGCGGCCTCCGCTGGCCCAAAATGGTGGGCCCGGACGGGCGCGAAAGCCCATCCCCCATCGGCCCCCTCCTGATCTGGCAGCAGCCGCATCTCATCCACCTGCTCGGACTCCTCTACCGCGTCCGCAAGGACGATCGCATCCTTCGCGACTGGATCGATCTCGTCTCCGAAACCGCAGACTTCATGGCGTCCTTCGCCGCCCTCGATCCGTCCCGCAACCGCTACGTCCTCGGTCCTCCCCTGATTCCCGCCCAGGAACTTCACCCCCCGCGGACCACCCGCAATCCCATGTTCGAACTGGAATACTGGCGCTGGGGCCTCGAAACTGCACAGTCCTGGCGGCAGCGCCTCGGCATGCCCCGCAGTCCCGAGTGGGACCGCGTGATTCAGCGCCTCTCTCCTCTGCCCGTCGCCGGCGGCCTCTACGTCAACGCCGAATCCGATCCCGACACCTTTCGCGATCCCTCCAGGCGCCGCGACCACCCCAGTCTCCTTGGGGCTCTCGGGCTTCTCCCCGGCAAGATGGCGGACCGCGAAACCATGCGCCGCACGCTGCTCCGCGTCCGCGAGTCCTGGCAATGGGATCAGACCTGGGGCTGGGACTATCCCCTCGCCGCCATGACCGCCGCCCGTGTGGGCGAGCCCGCACTCGCCCTCGACCTGCTCCTCATGGACACGCCGAAGAACCGCTACCACCCCAATGGCCACAACTACCAGCGCCCCGGACTCACCATCTACCTCCCGGGCAACGGCGGCCTCCTCGCGGCCGCCGCCATGATGGCCGCCGGTTGGGACGGCGCCCCCGCGCGCCACGCCCCGGGCTTCCCCCAGGACGGCAAGTGGACCGTCCGCTGGGAAGGACTCCACAAACTCCCCTGATTCCCCTGCGCGCCAGCTCAGGGCCAGATTCCCCTGCGCGCCAGCGCAGGGCCTCACTCCCCAACCCCCCGAAACCCCGCCCCACCCAATTCCCCTGAGCGCCAGCTCAGGGCCTCACTCCCCAACCCCCCGAAACCCCGCCC